>JALEFZ010000070.1 GCA_022760475.1 Bacteroidia bacterium
TACCCTTTTCGTACCCATTATAATCCTTTTTTCGGCCTGTTTGAATCAGGATAGTCCGGAACTGCCTGTATATCTTCACCTGGAAGGCGCAAAGGTGAAAGTAGGTGAAGGTAGTTTCACTTCTCAAATTGCGGTGAAGGACTTTTGGATGAGTCATAATGCCAATAACTTTGGCGTTCACCGGATACCCAGGATAGTGCCCATGGTGCCAGAAGAAGGACGGAATACCATTTTCATCAATGGAGGAGTTTTTGAAAATGGCCTTTCAGGTTTTCGAGTGCCCTATCCTTTTTGGAGGGCTGTAGCCATTGATATCAATGCAGAATCACTGGATACGGTTAAGGTCAACCCTACCATAGAATACCTGTCAACTGATACAGTCATTCGAATCGCCTTTGATGCGAGCTTTGAACCCGGAACAGATGATTCCTTCTCAAATTTTTCTCAAGGGAACAATAGCACCCAAATACTTAAGTCGACTACCGCTGCCTTCCAAGGAGACCTGGGCGCGCGCGCAGATTTTAGCCAGACCAATTACCAACTGGAAGCCCTTGGCAATAAGTCCGTATTGTTGCCTCAGGTAGGAGGAAACGATGTCTGGATGGAAATTACCTATAAAAATACGGTTCCATTTACGCCTGGATTATTTTATACCGTCCCTGGAACGGGCGAAACGGGCGATTTAAACTCTGGCGTTTTCTTCGATTCCAATGGGGAATGGACCACATCCTACATTCATGTCAATCAACAAGTGAGGTCTGTTATTGGGACTGCCCTTTTCATCCCTTATATTCGTGCCACGAGTCAGTTTCCCAATTCTGATTCCATTGGAGTGGGAAGTATTTTTGTTGATAATGTGCGTATCCTGCACTTCCGCTAATGAATCGTAAGCAGGTCCAAAGCCTAATATACCTATTTGCAGACTTTGTAGTTTCCTACATCGTATGGCTTGCATTTGCCTATTTCAGAAGGGAAAGCCTGGAAGGCCATGGCTATCTTGACGTCCAGCAATTCATCAATGCAACCGTTATTGCCATCTATTGGATGATCTTGTATGCTACTGGAGGCCTGTATTCCAATCCGTTTAGAAGGTCAAGGCTACAAGAGTTTGTTCAGGTATTCAAATATTCCCTCGTGGGGGTCGTGATTATATTTTTCCTCATTTTCCTTGATGATCCCACTCCACCCATTAACCCAAAACAAAAACCTACCCGCCAACGCCTGCTATTGCTGATTTATACCGCCTTGCAATTTGGCAGTGTCGCACTTATTCGATTTGGCTTAACCACCATTACCAATATCAGAATCAGGAAAAGGAAATTTGGTTTCCCAACCCTGATCGTGGGATTTCGAGACTCTGCCCTTCGTATTTTTGACGAACTGGACAAGTCAAGAAGATCATTAGGATATGATTTCAAGGGATTTATTTCTCCAAATGGACTACCCCCAAAGCACAACTTCAACGGCCTTTTGCCCCATTATGGAGAAATTGATCATTTGGAGGAAATAATTAAGAAAGAAAAAATTGAAGAGGTGATCGTAGCCCTCGAAAAAGATGAAATCAATCAGGTAGGCAAGATTATAGACCAATGTGAGGACACATCTGTCCAACTGAAGGTCGTACCTGGTGTGTATGACTTCATTTATGGAAGTGTAAAGGTCTCTCATATCCTCGGTGAGCCATTGGTAGAGATCTTTCCCCAGGTGATGAACCCATGGCAAAGGGTAGGGAAGAGAATTTTTGACGTAATCATCTCCATTTTTGCCCTGGTATTCCTCGCCCCGCTTTACCTCATCATTGCCTCCCTGGTAAAGCTGGATTCCAAAGGGCCTGTATTTTTTCGACAAGAACGAATCGGAAAAAAAGGTAAGCCTTTCAAGATCATCAAATTCAGGTCAATGTATACCGATGCCGAATCCAAGGGACCTGCATTATCCAGCGATAAGGATAGCAGAATTACCCCCATCGGGCTATGGTTGCGGAAATTGCGTCTGGATGAACTTCCCCAGTTCTGGAATGTGTTACGTGGAGAGATGTCCGTGGTCGGCCCCAGACCAGAAAGGCAGCATTACATAGACCAGATTGTAAAAATAGCTCCGCATTATAGGCATTTGCACAAAGTAAAACCGGGCATTACCTCATGGGGACAGGTAAAGTTTGGCTATGCCTCTTCGGTAGAAGAAATGGTGGAGCGACTTAAGTTCGATATTTTATACATTGAAAATGTTTCGCTCCTCCTTGATTTGAAGATTTTAATGTATACCATTATCGTCATCATTGAAGGAAGGGGTAAATAAGGCCTGTTCTTCTTTTTACATTTCACAGCACTTTTGGAAACATAAATGACACTATCATGAAAAAAGTCTTATTTTTTGCCTTGGCAATTTTGCTGACCAAGCTTGCTTGGACACAGACAGATACCCTCTTAATGCTTGCAAGGGCAAGCTACACCAACTTCAGCCGGCCTTATATGGACTCGTCCAGGTTGGAGTACGACAGCCTCTATCGAATGGTAGACCGAATCGGCTATCAGTATGACTTTGACAGCAGCAAACACTTTCTCCATATCCGAGAGAGATGGGAATTTGGTAAAGAGGATACCTTCTCTATCAGGTATGACGACTGGAATGAATCCATTGGTGAATGGACAATAGATTTGTGGAGTCGGTATACCAGTGAGTCTGATTCATTTGGTAGATCGGTGAGTTCTAAAAGGTTCAAATGGGATAAGAATGATGAGATTTGGGAAGTTGATTTAAGGGCATTTACAGAATGGGCACCTGAATTTCCTGGAAACCCCAATACCCCTAAGAGAGAGAGAAGAGAAAGGTACAGCAGCTTTTTTGGTTGGGAATTTGATGCCGAAACTACCTACGAATATGATTTATCAGAGAGACTAACCCAACGAGATAGAATCAATCAAACAGGAGCAGTGGAAAATAGGCTTGCCTATGAATATGATGAAGCAGCTAAGAAGATCATCCGGGTGAGTGCCTCCATCCCAACGAGCGGAGTGGGAGGACTTGTACCTACCCAGCGAAACGAATACTATTATCCAGATGCAAGTTTTATTGAAGAAGCTGTGGAAGGGCCAGTTGATGGGTATGATTCAACTATTACCTACAAACAAAACGCAACAAACACAGCTTGGGAGCCGAGTCTACGAACTATTAGGGAGTATTCACCAGATAGTTTGAAAGAATATAGATCAGTTTGGCGTGCAGGTTCAGGATGGGAGGTGTTAAGTTATAGGCTTATCCTCTTTCTTCCAGATACTAATCTAGCAAGAAAGAAAATTTCCTATGCATGGGACTCCAACAGCTCAAATTGGATACTAACTGCACAAGAGGATCTATTTTACAATGCCAGAAATTACCTGGAAAAAAGGTTTAACTATACTGTAGACAATGCTGGTAATTTTAGCTTAATGAGCCGGTTTGCCTTTTATTACAACCTATCTTCCATCCTTTCCAATAAAGGCCTTAGCTCCTTGAAATGGGACATTTATCCCAATCCAGCATCTAACGAAATCAGAATTGAAAGCAATTATGACCCCAAACTATTCCAAGTCAGGCTAATGGATATGACTGGCAGGCTTATCAACAGGCCCGTAGTTCCAAGCTCAACAGGATTTAGAATGGATGTATCTGGAATTCCTACTGGCACTTATATCCTTCAGCTAGAGGGAGCTGGGGGAATATTTAGCAAAAAAATCTATAAATTTTGAAAAGGCCTCATAGAACTCCTCCATACTGGAAGTAGAGATTTTGATGAGCGGTATCTGGGTGAATATTCAAGATAGGGGCAACTAGTTCCAATAATTATTAGTAATATTCACCCAGATTTTCTGTCCCTCTTGGAGGGATTTTATTCACATAGAAGCAAACAACCATGAAGAGAACAAGTATTTTTCTCCTGGCATTCCTATGCCTTTCTAGTATCTGGGCACAAACAGATACCCTGCTCCTGGCAAGATCTTTAATGAGAACTCCTGGAACAGCTAATTTTAGACTGGATTCCGCAAGATTTCTCTACGACAGCCAGCAAAGAATTTCTACCGAAACATTTTTCTCCTGGGATAAGGATTCATCCAGCTACGACTCTACCAGAAGGGTCTTCACCGCTTATGTGGCCGATACTTTGGAAACCATCGAACAGAAATGGAATCCTACAGGGCAGGTCTGGAACAATGACTTTCTGCTAAAGTCGTATACAGATAGTGCGAATTTTGTAAGCCATAACTACAAGTTTTTATGGAATGAATCCATTAGTAAATGGGATTCTGGCACCAAGGAGTTCACGTATTTGAACCAATATTTTCAGGATACCTTTCGGATCCAGTATGGTTGGAGCAACTCCGACAATACTTGGGTTCCTAGCAGGAGGATTCGGCAGAAATGGGATCCTAATTTTCCTGGAGATGATGAGAAACTCACCTTTTCCCTAAGTGAATTCAATTATGGACCTGGGGTTCAATTTCAATTTGTGAGCAAAAGGGTCTACGAATACGACAATCAGGCTAGGCAGGTATTGTATGAGAGGTGGGACGAAGAATTTGGGCCTACAAGAAAAGAGTCCAGATTTTTTTCTAATGGGGGCATGAAAATGGTCCAATTGGTAGAAAGTGCCCTGGCAACTGGGCAAGCTCCCTATCCCCTGGTGAAAAGGGATTCACTCGTTTACGGTTATGGTTTTGCTGTCTCAGATGAGAGGATTATGGATTATGACTCCCTGTACAGGTTTACATTTGATCCAGGTGGCAATTCAGGAGCTGGACCATGGAGCCCCATACGTAGGGAAATACGCAGGCGCTCCCAAGACAGCTTGTATAGCTACACGGAGATCTTTATTGATTCTGTGGGATGGCAAAAATTCAGCTTGAAAGTGGATGTTTATTCTCCTGTTCATGGACAGGTTTTGGAGTCTATGATCAGCGACTGGAATGCAGATTTCTCAAGCTATATTCCTGTGATTCAGCGGCTAAACCTATACAACATCAATGGCGATCGCACCCATGACTATACCTATTACTTCCGGGATGGAGAAAGGACATTGGATAGACGTTGGCGATGGTACTACAGGACTCAAATATTGCTTCCCGTAGATCCCGACGAGGAATCGTCCTTGCGTGTATATCCCAATCCTGCTTCACAAATGATTCAGGTGAAAATTCCTAATGGAGAACATATATCAGGCTTTAGGCTGCTGGACCTAAGGGGGCAAACGCTTCTTCAAGGAGATTTGCAGGATCGGGAAACTCTTCAAGTGCTGGCCATCAATCTGGGAAGTATCCCGACAGGAACTTATATCCTCCTACTTGAGGGTAAGGACAGCTTGTACCAACAAAAAATCCAAAAACACTAAATTCATACCGACTGTAAAACAACAATATCCAAGGCTTATCCCTTCTTGGGATGAGCCTCTAGTCTCCTTCAAATGTTGATATACCTAATTACCCAAATAAGGGGTAGGATTTTCTTATTTGAATGGGTAGTTTGATGAAGCAAAAACCTTTACAACAACACCATGAAAAAACTTTTACCCTTCATCCTGGCAATAGCCTACTGCCTTCCTGCACTTTCTCAGACAGATAGCCTGCTTTTTGCTTCATCCTATCGGCATAATATTGGGAGTCCCTACTACAGGATAGACTCGTCAAGGTATTTTTACAACAATAATTCCATGCCTGATTCTATTTACTACTACCAGAAAGAAGCCAATCAATCAAGCTATACTCCCCTCTTCAAAACTTTATTTGAATACAGGCGAGATACGGTAATAAAAACCTGGGTCAATTGGTATACCGATGACTCAAAATGGGAAAACAACAGGCGGGAAATGGTTTACCTGGATCAGTCTACAAATGTTCAATATTTTTTTCATTGGACATGGGAATCAGGTTTTGAACAATGGGAAAACAAGGCTAGAGAAATCACTTACCGTGATCAATATGGTAGGGATACCTTTGTCCTGAATGACGTCTGGGTTGGAATTCTGCAAAATTGGGTTCCAAATCGAAGGTGGACCTATATCTATGATCCCAGGTTTCCGGCTGATCCTGATAAGAGAATTCGATCCCTTGAAGAAGAAAATCGACTGGTCGGGACCAATTGGTTTGTAAATAACGACAGGCAAATTGAATACGATAGCCTTGGACGAGAGATTTTTAATCAATTGAGTATAAGAGACAGCATTGTCGTAACTCGCCTAAGTAAGCAATACATCAATGGGGGCAAGCAAGTGGTCTCTGTAGGCGAAAGCCTTGATATTTTTAGCCCTAATCCTCAACCCATCTCAAAAACGGATTCCCAAATTACTTTTTATTCAGACCCCAAATTGGCCACAGATATAGGGGCTTATGACAGTACATTTAAATTTCATTGGGAAGAGTCCTTGAAAAATGGAGAGGGTGGATGGCAAGCAAAAAAAAGAATTTTTCAAAGATTTTCTGGCGATAGTATCATCAAAAGGGATTTCTTTTATACATCCTTAGGCACATGGCTTGCCAATAGTCAGCGGACTACCATCATGCAAGCAGGAACTGAAAATATGTTGGAAGATTGGTTTGCAAGCTGGAATTCCGACTCAATGACCTATTTCCCTTACCGACAAGACCTTTTTACATATAACCAACTAGGACTTCAAACTCATTTTTACAGATATGAGATTGATAAGGAGGTAAAAGTTCTAAAGGAAATGCAGCGAAATTATTACAGCCTGCCGTTGGTCTTATCTTCCGAACAAGAAGTGATGGATCCATTTGTGCTCTTTCCAAACCCCTTTTTCGAGACCCTTTACCTCAAGATGGATGAAGTTCAACAAACTTCAAAGTTGAGGATTTTTAGCTTGAATGGACAAATGATAATTGAAACCATGCTTCCAGCCGGGAAGGCTATGCACCAATTGAGTTTTGGTCAAGGAGTACCTCCGGGCAATTACATCCTACAACTTGAAATAGCCAATAAGCTGTATACACGAAAGCTGGTAAAGCAATGATTTTAGACATAAAAAAAGCTACCCTCCATGCAATTCGGAGGGTAGCCTACTCAATCAACTTAATTCTTATAGAAAAGGCACATACTTAACTGTCAATCTCCTAATTTGGTTTTACCAAGACTCATTATCATATATGTTAATGAAGTAATTTGATATTTTTATAGCTCTATCTTTCATTCTGCCAGTTTTAATCTCTCCAATTGATCAATCAATGGGTCTAGCTCTTTGTTGTTTTTGCCTTCACGCTTCCTGATGGCGATGATATTTGCGATGGGAAGGATCACAGTTACAAATCCATGGCTGAAGATCCTGAAGATCATGCCCGCTTCCTGAAGCACTTCCACATAAGCCAGGTTGATTCCCAATACCAATAAAAAGGTGTAAATGTACATATACCTGGAAGTAATGAGCTTCCTACCTTTGAGCTTATCGATGGTATCCTGAAGGAATTCCTTATTACTTAAATCCTGATCAGGAGACACATTAGGATAGGAATTCCTATACACAAGAAGCAAAATCATCATCATTGCTATCCCTATTAACCCAATTCCAATCAGGTAATATATGGACATGGGAAAAAGAAAGGTGAGTGCGAGCAGGAACAACATTGTCCCAGGAAAGAGAACCTGTAACCTCCTTTTTTCTTTCTTTAATTTAGCCTCAAAGGCATTCAGGCTTTGGATCATCTCTGAAACATCCTTTGTATGGGATTCCTGGCCCTGCCAAAGCTCTTGAAGATCTCTTAAGTCGTCATTCATGATGGGTCAGTTTTTTTCTTAGTCTTTCTTTAATTCGCTTGATTTTTACACCTACATTTGACATGCTCAGACCCGTAATCTCTGCGATCTCCTGATATGAACATCCTTCTAATAAAAGGCTGAGAATCAACCTGTCAATTTCCTTTAATGTGGCCATTTGCTTCTTGAGCATGGTTAACCTTGGATCTCCTTCATCCACAGAAGTCTGAGGTATCTCAGCCATTTCAGCAGGTAGAGGAGCGGAAGTTTCTTTTGCCTTTTTCTGCTTATGTATGCTTTGAAGGGCTGTATTGGTAGCGATCCTGTAAACCCATGTACCAATTTGGCTTTCCTCCCTGAAGCTATCCAGCTTATTCCAGATCTTTAACATGATATCCTGGAAGAGGTCGTCCGCTTGGGCTTCATTGGCCAGGAAGCCTAGACAAAGCCTGAACACCTTGTCCTTGTATGCCTCATATAGCTCCCTGAATTGTTCTTCCCGATATAGGTTCATTTCACGAATTTAATAAGCTGCTCCAAAAACCACTCAGGCTCATCCCACATAATGAAATGCCTCCCGCTTTCTGCCATGACAACTGTTAAGTCAGAGGTCTTGGAAAACTGACTTTCATAGTTCCTTTTTACCATTTCCTTGGTAATTCCATAATTCTTTCCTGCAGCCCAACTGCCCATCACCAGTACCGGACATTGGATGTTGCCTACTTCTTCTCGCAGATCTGTGGTCATGATTTCATACATCGCTTGTCCTACAGTTTTCCTATCTGAACTCAATGACCATTGAACGGCGGTTTCCAGTTTGTCCTCTGCTGCCAGCAATACTGGCATGGTCATCCGTTGCTGTTGCTCGAAGAGGCTGTCATCCATCGCCAGCATGGAAGTTTTGAATTGCTCGGCAGCTGCCTTGGAACTTTCTTCTGTAGCCATTGGATTCATCGCAGCAGAGTAAAATGGATAAGAATCTACAATGATTACCTTCTCTACCAGTTCAGGTGCTTCACTGGAAACCCCCATGGAGAGGAAGCCACCCAGGCTATGACCCATCAATACAAGCTTTTGAAGTTTGTTTTCCTTGATGTACTTAATTAATGCAGTTTTAACCCTAGGCAAAAAGCCTCCGTCGACTTGGATAGCTTCTTGTCCTGCAAAGCCTGCGAGGGTAAGTCTATGACAAGTGTAAAATTTCTCGAGGCTATCAACCGCATCATCCCAAACCTCCGAAGATGAGGCCAAACCTGGAATCAGGATCATGGCAGGCCCCTGGCCGCTGATCTCAACATTAAACTCTGGAATTGGTCTTTTGGATGTCTGGGCACTCACAAATCCAAACAAAAAGCTAAGGAATAAAATACAGATTGATCTAGTCATGTCTTTTTTGTTTTACTCTTTAGATCATGGCAAAAATCATTTCTTACAGTTTGGTAGAATTTTTTCTAATGTTTTGACTCAAAAAATCATTTAATTTGCGCATATAAAATTCCATTTAATGAATAAGTCCTTAGCCTTAAAAATCATCCTTGCTTGTAGTTTGTTAGTCATGAGTCTTGTTCAACCTGCTCAGGCTCAGTTTAATCCGCTAGGATCTGAGAGCCCTCTTCAACTCGATGGCCAAAGGGGCTTTTTTATCATGGGTGGTTTGGCCCTAACTTCCTTCCTTGCCTCTCAATTTTCTTCCCACAGAACTGAAAATTATTTTTCTAACCAGCTCGGTTTCTACAATGATGGCTTTAACCTGGATGAAAATGAACAAATAGTATTTCAGGCAGTGGGGCTGGAAAAGCGATTGGTACCCTGGTTTGCCACTTCGGTAGAATTTCAAATTCAGGAGGTATTCAGGAGAAACTATGCCAATGTAGGAGCGAGCCTGATGACTTATTATCGTTGGCATGCCTTCGGGAAAAAGCAACTAAGTCCTTACTTCGAGTATGGAGCAGGTGTTCACAATGGAATGAGGCGTTTTCCGGAGGATGGAACCACCTTTACATTTCGACTAACTTATAAGGTAGGTCTGGAGTGGAATTTCGAAAGTGCCTCAAATGGGCAAATGAATAAGCTGAGGCTTGCCTATGGACATATCCACCAGTCCAATAATAATCTTTTGGCAAGAAATCCGGGATATGACGGAAATGGAGTAACGGTAGGGCTTTCCTGGAACCTGGATCGTTAACTTCAGCAAATTGACAATTTAAACTTTCTCAGGAACTAATCATCCGTGAAAATATATTATTCAAGCAGTTATATTTCGTTTTTTGAAGCAATGTACAATTGGTCAAATGTTTGATTATCAGTGTCTATATGTGAATTTCCACTCAGGAATGATATAGCCCATCCATTTCCCAATAACTTCCATTCATCCCAAATAAGGTGTTTTCAAGTGTTACTTTTACCACCTTTGAATCATCCAAACGATAGTACACAAACATTTCCCGATCCTAATAACCAAAAAATGAAAAACCTACTGATTAGTCTGATTTGCCTTGTTCTTGCATCGAATGTTTCATTTGGCAAGGATTCTGTTAGGGTAATTTCCTTTGATGACATCAAAATGGCCATCGATTGGAGCAGCATCAACTCAGAAATGGCAGTCTACAAATTGGATGAGGAGTTTAATTACATTCCTTTCCAAAACTACAGAGGTTCTGAAGGATTGAATGGGCAAATCCTGGTTTTCGAGCACATTTACAACAACATTGACCTTGTAATTACGCCTCTAGGAAACCAGATGGTAAAGTATGAATTCACAGTGTACCCAGGAGGGGATATCAATCAAATCCACCTGCTTGAGGATGCATTTGTAAATAAAAAAGACACGGGTGTTTTGTTCATGGCTTCAGGTTTGAAAGCCTATCAGGATGAAGCAGGTTCTGAAGAAAAAAAGGTGAAGGTCATGATGACGAAATCAGATGATAAGCTGGGCTTGAAAGTCGGAGAGCATGAATTTGCCCAGTCGCTAAGCATCAGCTTTGAGTTAAAGATCAAGTAAATAGTTCTAAATTAGGGAAAAAAGGGCGAGGCTGTCTCATAGAGACAGCCTCTTTTTTATTTCTGGTTCCATTTATCCTAATGAACTCTTGTCAATCCAGGGTATCGAATTTGTAGGCAGTTTTCTGCAAGTATACCTGATCAGGGCGTAATAGAGTCGTCGGAAACTCATCTCTGTTGGGAGAATCCGGAAAATGCTGAGTCTCCAGACAGAAAGCCGAATAGGGTTTGTAAACCTGACCACCTTTTCCAATCACACCATCCAGGAAGTTTGCAGTGTAAAGCTGAACTGCCGGTTCAGTGGTAAAGACTTCCATTTTTCTGCCGGAATCCAAATGCTGAACCTCTGCTACTTTTTGGTAAGAGCCATCCCAATCATCAAAAACAAATGAGCGGTCAAATCCACCACCCAGGCTAAGCTGTTCATGAGGCTGTGAAAGCCTTTTACCAAGTGATGCCAAAGACCTGAAATCAAAGGGAGTGCTATCCACTTTCATCAGCGCGTCCTGAAGCGGTATACCTTCCCCATCAGCGGCAACTATTTGCGACGCATCGATCTGAAGTTCATGATCTCTGATGTCTCCACTACCTTTTAGATTGAAATAGGCATGGTGTGTCAGGTTGACATGGGTTGGCGCGTCGGTATTTGCTTTGTATGCTATTACAAGTTCATTTTCGGGAGTTAAGCTGTAAACCACCTCAACTTGCAGCTTGCCAGGATATCCCATTTCTCCATCCGGACTCAAATATGAGAGTTTGAGCTTGTCTTGAGTCCCTTCTGAAACATCCTGTGCCTCCCAAAGTACCTTGTCAAAGCCTTTATCTCCTCCATGTAAATGATGTGGAGGCAAATTGACGGGGAGTTGAAAACTTTCATTGCCAATAGAGAATTGACCTTTTGCAACTCGGTTCCCAAATCTGCCAATCAGGGTATTCATGAAGGGATGGTCGGATAAGCAACCCTCAAGGCTATCAAAGCCAAAGATGACATCAGCCAACCTGCCTTCTCGGTCAGGCACTTCGATGCTACAGATTGTCCCACCATAGTTGGTGATTTTGACCTCCATCCAGTCATTAGACAAGGTAAATAAATGTGCCTCCTTACCATTGGGCAGCGATCCGAATACTTCTGTTTTCATTAGGCTTTAGATTCTGTTTCAAAGGGTGATTTCCATTTTTCGAGCACAAATAAGGCTCCGGTACAAATAAGGCAAACAGCCAACTTCGCGATGAAAGCCAGTATAAATCCATCAGTTGGACCGATGCTTCTGTTTAAAAAGAATGCAGCTACAAAAACAAGTCCATAGATGCTGATTCTGCCCAGTTTGTAGGGAATCGGGTAGTATCTTTGCCCCACAAAGTAAACCAAGATGGTCATGACTACATAACAGACCAGCGTAGCCCAGGCTGAAGCAAAATAACCATAAGTAGGTACAAAAAGATAGTTACCCAGGATGGTAATTAAGGCGCCTGTTCCGGTAAACAGCAAGGCAAACCGCACCTGCTTGGTGATTTTAAACCAAATCGACATGTTCAGGTAAGCCCCGCTAAAAACATAGGCCATCAAAAGGATGGGAACAACAGGCAAGCCTATCCAGTAACTTTTTCCGATGAAAGAAAACTTGGTCAAGCCCCAGAAATTGAAGCTGACAATCTCCTGAGAAAATGAACCAATAAAAAGGAAACCAATCAAGGCTGATATGATGAAATAATGGAAAACCTTGGCGAAAGTTTGGGGAGAATCTTTTTCCTTGGCACGGTTGAAGAAGAATGGTTCTGCTGCATACCTAAAGGCCTGAATAGCCAGGTTAATGAGCATGGCAACCTTGTAGACTGCTCCGTAAATTCCATTCATCTCTTCGCCGGTTCTAGGCTCGCCTGCAAACAGTTTCCCATCAGGCCAAAGATCCGGAATGGTCGCTCGGTCAAATGTTTCATTCATAATCCCTGCAAAACCTGCAATCATGATGAAAAATGCATACCCCAACATGGGCCGAAGGCTTGACATTTCTGGGCGGATGGTATGTGGTAAGTTCCCAATCAGAGCCAAGGCCAGTTTTACGGCAGAAGCAGCCAGATTTGCAATGAAAATATAGGTAAGGTCCTTTTTAAGAATGACAATCAGGACATAATTCAAAACCAG
This sequence comes from Bacteroidia bacterium, assembly GCA_022760475.1. Classification (GTDB taxonomy): domain Bacteria; phylum Bacteroidota; class Bacteroidia; order J057; family J057; genus JALEFZ01. The sequence continues at coordinate 12,878 of JALEFZ010000070.1, forward strand.
GTTAACGATCACGTTTGCAAGAAGAATCCCTGAGAAGCGTCCCGCTTTTTCCTCTTGCCTTAGTTTTGCCATGGGAAGGGCTGCGATCCCATCCAGGAATATCACCGAACCGAGCAACAAGACCCATAGCCCTTGACCTGGGTAGCCCATCAGGCTGGCAATGTCATCATGAAATCCTAGTATGATAGCCAGGAAGAGGCTTGCCATGATGCTCACCCAAATAAATGCCTGTGAATAAATCTTTTTGGGATCATCTTCGTCCTGGATAAACCTGAAAAAGGTAGTCTCCATGCCGAAGGTTATGATAATATTGATAAAGGAAACGTAGGCATAAAATTTACTGAAGACCCCAAAATCAGCCTTTGAAATGTGCTCAACCCCTGTAATCCAGGGCGTTAAGAAAAGGTTGAGGACTTTGGCAAGGATATGGCCAAGGCCGAAAATAAGGGTTTGAGATGCCAAACGGCGAATTACACTCATTTAGAAATGCTTTGAACCAAAATTAGCAATTGATTTCACTCATGCACAGGCTTTTGATTAAAAGTTACAAACCAGCTCCTGAATGCGACCAATAAGCAAGTAATCATCCATACCTCACAGAATGAAAAGAATCCTGATCCCAGTCATCTTTCTGCTCTGTGCCATGAGCTGTTTGTGGTACCTGCCTTCAGAAGATGCATCAAGTTATACGGTTGCAGACCTTTCGGAAGTCGGATTTTGTCAAATAGAAATTCAGGCAACTGAAAAAATGGGTAAAACCTGGTCTCTTCAGTTGTCCAAATCAGAAGTCAGAATGGAATACGGAAAGTGGAATAGCATCTATTACGATGTGATGGGCCAGCCACTTTGTGACATCAAAAGTTGGAAAGCTGAACTCAAAAAGGCTCCTGAAAACTGCCTGTGTAAATTCAAACTTGATTGCAGCATTCCAAGGCAATATCGCTTCTTTTTCAAAGATGTAAGCTCAGGAGAAATCAGATGGATCTATTACCCCTCAGACTCGACCTTTACCACCAAAAGAAAACTACTTCTGTAGATAAAAGAGAATTGGAAACCGAATTTAGCTGTCAAATATCAGGAGAATTTTACAGCTGAATAAGGCATTTGAAAATTTTGTCCCTCATCTGCTATTGTTTGTAAAATAATATCCCGATTTTGCCTAATAAATAATTGTCGGGTTAAAGTAATCTTTTCCTCAAATTTCATTGTTTGTTTAACTTTTCCCGACCTGCTAACTATAAAGTTTCATGAAAGAAGTTTTTATCGTATCAGCTGTTAGAACTCCAATAGGAAGTTTTGGAGGAATGTTATCAGGATTCTCGGCTATTGACCTGGGGGCTTTTGCCATCAAGGGAGCCTTGGAAAGAGCAGGTGTACAACCTGAAGAAGTCAAAGAGGTATTCATGGGGAATGTAGTCTCTGGTAATTTGGGACAAGCCCCTGCGAGACAGGCCGCCATTGCTGCGGGGATACCATTGAACGTTCCGGCTACCACTGTCAATAAGGTATGCTCTTCAGGAATGAAGTCAGTCATGTTTGGTGCCCAAAGCATCATGCTTGGCCTCAACGACATCGTTGTTGCAGGTGGTATGGAGTCCATGAGTAATATTCCCTTCTACATCCCTAAGGCAAGGTTTGGATATAAATATGGACATGGAGAGTTGATAGATGGCCTCGCCAAAGATGGCTTGATGGATGCTTACAGCCACCTGGCAATGGGAGACAGTGCAGATAAAACTGCTGAGAAATACAATTTCACCCGTGAACAGCAAGATGAGTTTGCCATTGGTTCCTACAAAAAAGCTGCTGCAGCTACAGAATCTGGCGACCTCAAAAATGAAATCATTCCAGTATCTATTCCTCAGCGCAAAGGGGAACCTTTGATCATGGATGAGGATGAGGAGTTTAGGAAAGTGAAATTTGAGAAAATCCCAAAACTACGCCCTGCCTTTAACAAGGATGGTACCGTAACCGCTGCTAATGCCTCTACTATCAATGATGGCGCTTCTGCTTTGATTCTTGCCAGCAAGGAAAAGGTCGAAGAATTGGGATTAACACCTGTAGCAAAGATCAGGTCTTTCGCTGACGCTGCCCACGAACCACAGTGGTTCACAACTGCCCCTACAAAGGCAGCGCCTATCGCCCTTCAGCGTGCAGGACTTACCCTGGATGACATAGACTATGTTGAGGTCAATGAAGCCTTCTCTGTGGTAGTAATGGCCTTCAACGAAACCATGGGACTTAATCCCGAAAAAGTTAACCTGCATGGTGGCGCTGTTTCGCTGGGACACCCACTTGGAGCTTCAGGTGCCAGAATCCTGACCACCCTCAATGGTGTCCTTGACGCCAAGCAAGGAAGCCTTGGTTTGGCAGCCATTTGCAATGGTGGTGGAGGAGCATCTGCAATGGTAATTGAGAAAGTCTAATTGACCATTTAAATCAGGATTACTGCTTTCAATAACTGCTATTCCGGAAATTCATTACGCTAAATGGATTTCCGGACTTTTATTTTCAGAAGCTGTTTAAATTGAGATTATTGAGTTTACAGATAAGATTATTTGGTTCTGACAATATGATTTCTATCAAATATAGCAAGGAGGGGCAAGCTTAATTTGGAGGAAAAGCTAGCTCAAATATTTATACATTTATTTATATTCAATACACAAAAAAAAGTTAAATTTAGTTTGAAATTGACTTAGGATCCTTCAAAATAGTGCGAAGGCAAGAGAGTAATAGTTGTATGAGAAATGCCGTTATAACTTCCACGGGTGCGTATTTGCCGAAAAAGGTGTTGGATAATGCCTACTTCGATGAGTTGTTGGGGTTGGATGTTTCATCCTGGCTTGAAGAAAGGATGTCAATTTATCAAAGACACTGGTGTGGAGAAGGAGAGTCCACCGTAGACCTATGCGTCCATTCCGCGAATCAAGCGCTTCAGCGTGCAGGTCTATCTCCCAGAGACCTTGACCTGATCATCGTTGCCACTGATACCCCCGAGTACCTGACCCCGTCGACTGCCTCGGTGGTTCAATACAAACTTGGGGCAGGACATGCTGGAACTTTCGACCTAAATGCTGCTTGCGCAGGCTTTGTTACCAGCATGGATGTAGCAGGAAAGTACATCAAAACTGATGACCGTTACCAACATGTACTCGTAATCGGGGCATATGCCATCAGCTCTTTCCTGGATTTGAAAGATAAAAAAACAGTGACCCTATTTGCAGATGGAGCAGGTGCCATAATCTTGAGCAGGCAAGACAGCGAGGAAGAGCCAAGCGGGATTCTTGATTCTGAGTTGGTCACCTTGGGACAATATCATGATGGGATGGGCATTTATGGCGGAGGTGCCAAGAATCCCTTTGATGTCAACATGATGGACTCCAAAGATCATACCCTAAAGATAAAATACCGCCTCCCGCCTGAGTTGAACATACAGATGTGGACGAGCATGTCCAAAAAGCTCTTGACCAGAAATGAACTTCAAGCCTGTGATGTCGAGCATTATTTCCTCACCCAGATCAACATCAATAGCATTGAAGGGGCATTGAAAAAGCTGAAGGTTCCTACAGAAAGAGGGCATACCACCATGCAGAAATATGGATATACTGGTTCTGCTTGTATACCCATCACAATCAATGATGCGATTGAAAAAGGAAAACTATCCCGTGGAGATACCTGCTTTCTGATAGGCTCAGGTAGTGGACTTACTTTCGGTGCCCTTGCTCTAAAATATTAAGGTAATTTCAAGCAAAATTTCATTAAAAAGAAAAATACAAAATGGCTAAAGACTCGTAAAATTCGGGCTTCAGCCATTACTTACGGTATGTATTGGGGCTTAGTTAAAGAAATTGGATTTACCCAGAGCCTTATTTCTATGCCTTTTTTGGAACGGATATTTCCTATCGTGTAAGGGCATTTAACGCTAATATAGTTTCCGATTTCTCGAATAAAGCTACTTTCCAACAACCATCACAGATTGAAGACCTTGAACTGGACTTCTCCTGTTATGATGCGAATGCACAGACCTTGACTTGGGAAGTATTCAACCCTAACAGTATAAACGTATTCTACATATATGCCACATGGTCAAATAATCCCAGGCAACAGGATACCTTGATTGCAACGCCTGGTGCTTCAAGTTTTGTAACCAACCTAACGACCCAAGATCCTTTTACTCCTTTCGATGACAATACTACAGGCATCTGGTGGATTGATGAAAACCTTACGCCAGATCAGCCATTTGATGTATTTGGAGACAGAGGAAATGAAGTCATTGATCTGAGCGAGGCATGTTCAACGGCAAATAGGGTCGTAGCACCTGTTGCTCCCTTTGCAAGCCCTGCTATGTTCAAGGGACAATTGGCAGGCATAGTCAACATTGTGTTGAACCCTACCAATATCGATGATGCGATCGCTGAACAAGTACAAGTTGGGCCAAATCCAACCCATGACAGGATATTTATCCAGGGTGGAGACTTAACTGGAAAAGTTACAGTTAAGGTATTGGATACATTTGGAAAGCAGGTTTTGGTGTCTTCATTCCAAATTTCTGGAAAAAATGAAATCAGCTTGCAAGGGCTTCCTGCTGGCATGTATGTGCTTGAATTAAACCATAATCAATTCAGAAAATCTATAAGAGTGATCAAAAGGTAGTTAAGCTGTAATCTGTTAAGTTAATGTGGCCGCCCCTTTTTCGGGGCGGTTTTTTTCTTTGTCTTACCCCATACAAATATTTCTATTATTTTGATGCATATTCATGATCTGTATCAAATGAGTACCGGTTAATATGGTTTTTGAGAGAAAACTGTTGCTTCCCTTGCTTTTTCTAATATCTATCGGGAACTGTGAATTTGGTCATGCCCAAATTCATGATTATCCCAAAAATGAAGCCCGTGGAATTCCGGGCCAGGAGCCTCGATCCTTTGTTTTTGGCTGGAGATCAGTAGAAGGTGCTCAATCCTACGAATATATCCTTACTGATAATCCCTTTTGCTTCAGTAATTTTGGTTGTCCCATTCGGGCTGGTATAGTCGAAGATACCTTCGCCATTGGTTTTGGCTTGACAGAGGACTGGTCTTATTATTGGATTACCAGGGTTATCTACCAAAATGGAGATACCAGTGCATGGTCCAATCCCTCTTCATTCTTTGCACAAGATCCACCTGACCGTCCGTTGATTACCGCTGTCCCCAACCCCTCTTTCAATGGAAATGTACAAGTATGGTTGGATTGGTCAGCCTCGAATGACCTGGATCGGGTAGAACTGGATGTTTTCGATGCATTGGGAAACAGGGTAACTCAAACTGCCAATTATGAATTTCTGAATTCGCCCCTGAGGATTCAACCCATAGTACTTAATAAGGAGAAGCTCCCCATTGGAATGTACTTTGTACGTGCGAGACCGCTTGCATCAGATGGATTTGTATTGGAGGACAGATGGATCAGGCTGGTACTGCGATAGGCCTATATTGCGAATCAGTCTACAAAAACGGCCTTTCCAATCTTTCTGCCTATTTTTTCGTAAAAAAGTCATACACTCAAAATATTTATTTATCTCATTCGACTTAACAGTTGAAGACAATTACAACAATGGAATTAGGAGCTGAAGTACCGCTCGGACAGAGACAAATCATTAACAACACCTTCGAAAATGAAAGGGACAGACTGCTTGCCTTTATCAGGCAGCGTGTTCCAACTGTAGAGGATGCAGAGGATATCCTTCAGGATGTTTTCACACAGTTGGTGGATCGTTATGATACCATTGAGTCTATAGAAAGGGTAAGTAGCTGGCTGTTTTCAGTGGCGCGCAATAAGATTACAGACAGTTATCGCAAAAAGAAGCCCACCAACTTTTCCCAACTGGAAAAATATCAGGGAGAAAAGGATGAGGCCCCACTTTCTTTGTTAGACATCCTGCCCGACTTGAGTACAGGACCCGAAAGGTCCTATCTAAGAAATCGGATCTTGGAGGCTTTGGGAGTAGCCCTGGAAAAACTTCCGGAAGACCAACGTGAAGTATTTGTACTTCATGAATTTGAAAACAAAAGTTTCAAAGAAATTTCAAAAATGACCGGAGTAGGTGTGAACACCCTCTTGTCAAGAAAACGTTATGCCATCCTTGCTTTGAGGAAGTCGATGGAAAACATTTATCAGGAATTATAATTAGAACAAACAATGGGACAACATAAATCCAAGTACCCTAAAAGGGGCAAAGGCCTGCTCAGTTTATTGATCACTGCATTTATCCTGCAACTGATTTGGAATGCATTGGTTCCTGAGCTATTTAACGGCCCTGTCCTTAGCTATATACAGGCTGTTCTGATCATCCTGATCAAGAGATTGATTACGGGAGGGATGAACTGGCAAGGGAGCTGCAAAGGCAGTTACGACTGGGACAAGAAAGAATGGAAAGAAAAATGGGGAAGTTGCGATCAAAACGATTGGAAAAACCATTTTGATGCCAAATGGAAGGAGATGGAGCAGGATCATGAGCAACATGAAGCAGATATGGAGGCCGAAAGGCAGGCTGAGGAAGAAGCAAATCGCGAAAATGAGGAGTACAAAGAGGGCTTCCAGAAAGATGGAAAATTTGACGTGAATGTGGTAGATGTAGAAGACGAACCTTCTGAGGATGAGGAAGAGGGGAAGGATGAAGGATCCTCCGATGAGGATGACAAATAGCGGTTTGATAACACATTGATGTAGCGATGCAGGGGGTTTCTCACTTTGAGAACCCCCTTTTGCATTAGTCTTTCTGGAATCTTTATTTTTTAGGTAGCCTCCTGAAAAGTGTGTAAGTACTCAGCCTTGGGGCCTAGGCCCTAAGCCTGAAATTTTTATTTTTCACTTACTGACATTTTGAGATGAAAAACTAATTTTCTGTCAATTCTTCAACCTCTTCCACTATCTTTTCCCATTCTTGATTCAAGTTTTCCAGTTTCTTTTGGATTTCCTGATGATCCTGCTGGATTTGGCTTAACCTTTCAAAGTCAGAGGCAACTTCGGGACTGGCCATCTCTGCCTCCTTGGATTCCAGCTTCTCCTCCAAATCCATGATGGAGCCTTCAATCTTTTCCTGTTCCCTTTCCAGTTTTTTCAGACGGTTTTTCTTTTGTTTTTTCGCCTGGAAGTCCTCCGTTTTATCCACTGAGCTTGCCTTGGAGGAATTTGTTTGGATAATTTTTGCCTCTTGGGCTTTCTGTTCCTGCTTTTGCTTCCAATTGACAAATTCTTCATAGCTGCCTGGATATTCCTTGATGCTATGATCCTCTATGTACCAGATTTTGTTGGCAATTTTGGATAGGAAAAAACGGTCGTGGGATACGACCACATAGGTGCCTTCATAGTTATTCAAGGCTTGACTAAGTATATGAATGCTAGGGATATCAAGGTGGTTTGTGGGCTCGTCAAGCAGCAGGAAGTTTGCTTCTGACATCAGGGTTTTAGCCAGAGCTACCCGTGATTTTTCCCCACCAGACAAGACCTGAATTTTCTTTTCAACTTCTTCTCCCGAAAACATAAATGCACCCAGGGTAGACCTAACTTCCAGCTCCGTCTTTTCCGCTGAGTGATAGGACAATTCTTCGAATATGCTCCTTTTCAGGTCGAGGGCTTCTAGTTGGTGCTGCGCGAAAAATGAAGATTGTACCTGGTAACCTTCCTCACGCTGCCCTTGATACTTCTCTGAATCGGCAAGAATTCTGAGCAGGGTAGATTTTCCAGTTCCATTGGCTCCGATAAGGGCTATTTTATCTCCTCTTAAGACTGTTGCTTCACCATTTTCAATGATGGTTTTTGGGCCATATGCCTTGTTGATTTCTTTGAGTCGAAGAACTTCCTTGCCCGAACGGACTTTCATGGTGAAGCGGATATGGAAATCTACAACCTCTTCCTCAGGAGCTTCGATCCTATCAATTTTATCGAGTTGTTTAATCTTGGATTGGACGGCTTTGGCCTTGGTGGCTTTGGCGCGAAATCGGTTGATAAACTTTTCCTGATCCGCAATTTGTTTTTGCTGGTTTTCAAATGCCTTTTGTTGCAGGTCTTTTCTCAGCTCTTTTTCCTTCATATAGAAGGTGTAATTCCCTGCATAAATGTGCATTTGCCTCAGGCTGATTTCCAATATCTTTTCGGATACGCGATCCAGGAAAAATCGGTCGTGCGAAACGATGATCGTTGAGCCTGAGAAGGATTTTAAGTAGGATTCCAGCCATTGGATAGATGGTAAGTCCAGGTGGTTCGTCGGCTCATCCAGGAGAAGAATTTCCGGTTCCATCAAGAGCAGGCGAGCCAATTGGACCCTCATTCTCCAGCCTCCGGAGAAAGTCGCATAGGCCATGTCTTGCTCAAAGGCTTTGAAACCCAGCCCGTCCAGTACTGAACGCACCCTGGCCTCCATTTGTGGCCCTCCTCGATTTTCAAACTCTCCTTGTTTTGCATCTAATGCATCCCACAGTTCATTGCCTGTCTCCCCATCTTCCATGCGTTTGAGTAGGCCATCTATTTCTTCCTTCAGTTCTAACAAAGGGGCAAAGGCATCACGCGCTACCTCAAAAATGCTTCGATCTGTTTGGTAAGACAGTAAGTCCTGGTTGAAGAAGGCAACTTTCAGTTTTCCTGCCTTATGGACCTTCCCCTCACTAGGACTTACCTGATCTGCGATTATCTTCAGTAGGGTAGATTTTCCTGCCCCATTTCTTCCGATCAATCCTACAGTTTCTTTGGGGATAAACTGGTAGCTGATGTTTCTAAACAACCAACGCCCGGCATACTCCATTCCTATATTTTCCAAACTAAGCATGAAGCAAAATTAAGGAAATTATCCTTTGCTTACTGTTTGATTAGCTTCCCACTTGAAATTTTTTCTCCAATTTTGAGTGAATACATATAGATCCCTTTGGGTAAATCCTGCAAGTTTAGGGTTTCTGTAAGCTTTCCAGCCTTTGGAGACTCTTTTTGAAGATTTATTACCCTCCTTCCACCAAGGTCTTGAACCATTATTTCAATCATTTCCTGGCTATTTACCTGGAATTCCAGGGTAAACCGATCCCTTGTAGGGTTGGGATATGCTTGGTGCTGGATCTGTATATTTGGGGAATTGCTGGCAAGGAGCATACTTAGTTTATCCTCAAAGAAGGCAGGGTCTCCAAATTCACCAAATCGATTATTAACATAATACGGCCAGTTTTCTGCGAAAAAAGTAGGGGCTGGACTTCCCCTAAAAAAAGACTCTCCTATGCCTTCAATGGCAATTGTCAGGTCAAAATCAAAGGCAATGTCATCAAAACATCCGTTGTTATAGTTGAACTGAGTGGGGTATTCACTGCGGACCAATGCATCTCCAAAATTAGGTCCAAAAGGCTGAGGGCGACTGTAATAATGATATTGGAAGGAATCAGTATTGATTTGATATGGGAAGTTGCCCGGCATTTCGTAGCTAATGACTTTAGAAACAGTGTCTGTATGCACACTTATGGTCGTGTCAAGACTGCTTGGGGTAATACCGCTGATCCTTTCATCAATCCTTGTTTCCTCCAATAGATAGCTAATCATAAGACCGTTGGGATCATCTACCCTTTCCAGTACCCGTGTCCGTGTGCAAACATCTTTACTTGTAAAATCATTGGTACCTACAAAAATATCCCACTTATGGTCTCTAATATGAAACTCATCACCTATTTCGTATTGGTAAATCTGCCACTCGTCAAGCCATTGGGCTCCGAGTTCTCCATCAGGTCTGGCAACTCCCTGGAGTTTTCTGCCTGGGGTGAAAGGAAATTCATCGGGGTCAAAGTAGTCGACCATGCCGTAATTCTGTGAAATGCTGAAGTTTATGATTCCTTGAAGGCTTATAAGCTGGTCTAGAGAATCACGCCATTCGATGTTATATATCTTGAGGCTATCCTGAGCTCCATCAATGATAAAAATAATGGTAGAGTCATGAGAAGCATAGGCCCTAAGGCTATCGTTTTCATACATGAGCCATGAATCTCCAACAGAGCTTTTATTGTTCAGATAAATGCTGTCTCCACTTGATTGACAAATAACCCAGTGTTTGTGAAGCGTGTCCTGCAACAATCCATTTCCAAGTGCCTTTATTCCCAGTTGTCCATCCTGACAGTGTAAAATAGGTGAGTAGTTGGTGTAAAAAGACCCGTGTGGGACTGCCATGGTCTCGTCTATGGCTACTACCAGCTTATAAGCATCGACAGAGCTTGGACTGGACAAATCCTGAAAATAGGCATAGTTGTCTGGGTAAAATGGCTGGTAGTTTTGACAAAAACTGTAATTTATGGAAATTCCAAAAATTAGGAAAATAATGATTTTAAGATAGTCTTGTGAGATCATGGATTTGAGATTGTATTTGTTTCTTTGACGACCTTCGGGGAAGTTTAGCTGCACAGGCCGTGAAAAATATTCTTTTGTAAGCTGTGCAGTCTTCTACAAACGATGACGAATTTCTTCCATACAATGACAGATTTAAGAAGAATTAGAATTTTGGTCTTATAATGTTGATGGAGTAGCAAAACTTCTCGACACATCAGTAAACCAATTACCCGTATGAAAAATCCCAAAATTCTATTTTTGACCTTTTTGATCCTCCTAGGATGGATTCCCTTACTTCTGACAGGTTCAAAACCACAGCCTGAAAATGAAACTGAACTGCTTACTGCTGCCATTGACAAAGCCATTAAGGACGAAATGGCCCGACAAGAAATTATAGGTGTAGCGGTAGGCGTGGTCAAAGGGGGAAAAATCATTTACACCAAAGGTCATGGGCACCTTGATCTGAACCGAACGAAGGCTGTTACGAAGTCAACCAGGTTTCGCTGGGCATCGATTTCCAAGACCTTGAATGCTGTTGCAGCCTTCCAATTGATAGAAGACAATAAAATCAGCTTGAATACCCGAGTCCACACCAAGGTATCCAACTGGCCAAGCAGTGGGAATAAAGGATTGGTAACTCTTGGTCATACCCTTTCCAATACTGCGGGGGTGAATCATTATGACAATTATAGCAGGAATAAATACCCCTCTTCAAAGAATAGTAAGTATGATTCCAAAGCTACGGTAGAGGTTTTCAAATCTGCCCCACTTAATTTCAAGCCTGGATCTGACTATGAGTACTCGACCTTCGGCCATAACCTGGCAGGAGCAGCTCTGGACAAGGTTGCTCCCGGTGGATATGTCAGTTGGGTCAACAATAAAATCGCTAAAAAGGCCAGTATGACTTCACTGAGTTCTACGGCAGGTAGCCCCAGAGGATTTGCCAAAGATTGCAAAGGGAAATTGGTAGCAAAGAATGAAGGAAGTACGACCTGGAAACTACCAGGAGGAGGTTGGTCATCCAACATTGTAGACCTAACCAGGTTCATGGAGGCCTTGATGAATGGAAAATTGCTGAAAAACACATCTGCCATGTGGGCCAATCCTCCCAAGGCAGAGGAAAATTACAAATACGGCATCTATCAGAATGGATCAGGGAGCAATCACCGTGTATGGCACTCTGGAGCCCATGACGACTTGAGGAGTATCATGCACTTTTATACCCAAAGAAAAATAGGAGTCTGTATTTTCATCAATGGAGCTTCCTATGTAGATGTTAATAGACTTGCTTGGCATGTCTACAAAGCGGCTGGTCTGTCCGTAACTACCGTCAACCTTCCCACCTACGAATGCCCCGATAAATACAACAAGTCTAGAAAGAAGAGTGAACCCTCTAATCCTTGTGGAGGTTATTATACCGGTGCATGGAGAAAGTCAGGAACCCAAAGTATCGTAAGGAGAGGTTATAGCACGAATGAATTTTATGATACCTGGAAACAGCTTTATGACCAGGGATATAAATGTGTAGATTTTGATACTTACAAAGATGGTTCGACCCGCCGTTGGGATGGTGTATTTGAAAAAAGTTCCACAGCTGCGGCTATGTGGAGAGGCTTTGACCAGAACGGATTTAAAAAGAAGTGGGACGAAATGAATAAAAAAGGCTATAGGCTCATTGATCTGGAAACATATAAGGATGGTAGCAGTCGGAAATGGGCTGGCTTATTCATGAAGGGATCGGGTAAGTATGCCATGTGGAGGAATTTTAGTACGGATGACTTCGGGAAGAAGCGAAAAGAAATGAGTAAGCAGGGAATGAAGTTGATCGATGTGGAGACCTATGTGGATGGAGGAAAGCGGAAATGGGCAGGTGTATGGAGGCAGGGAAGTGGTGAATTGTTAAACAGAAACTATAAGACGGAGGATTTCAAAGCTCTGAGAAGAAAGAGAAGGGATGCTGGATATAAATTGGTGGATGTAGAGACTTACATGGATGGCAGTACCCGTAAGTGGGCAGGAATTTGGGAAAGAAGTAGCCAGGGTGAGGGTTTTTATTATGGATACAGATACTGTGACCTGCTTTATAAGTATCGCTACGATGCTCCCAATGGATATAAAGTAATGGATTTGGAGAGATATTGATAAGAATTTACTATTCTAGCCCTGTCAGGAATACACGCCTGGCAGGGCATTTTAGTAAAGTAGTATGTTTGAAGAAATAAAACTCCCTATTGATGAGGTGGATAGGAAGCACCTAAAGATCCTTGTTGAGAGAAACTCAAAGCCAATGGCTTCCATCAAGATATTCAGTTTTTGTTCACTCTTGATGGTAGCAGGATTTTGGGGCCTGTACTTTTTTGACATCCTTCCCATGAATATAGTCCGTATAGGCTCGATCCTTTCAGGGATTGCTGCCCTTTTTGGGCTTTATCTGTTTCTAGCAATTAGCAAAGGAGGTGAGTTTTATCAAAAATTACTCGAATCAGGCCAAAAGAGGGGGGTACGTGGGGTCATATCGTCTAAGCTCCCCCCTGATCCTGAAAAAGCGAACAGTTTTCCCAAGATTTATTTTACTCCATCTCGGTACATTGAAGTTTCCCAAGAACTATTTGACAGCTATGAGGAAGGAGATAGTGTAATTGCGAGTTATGCACTATTCGGAGAATTCAAGTTTTTGGATCAGCAAGCCAATCTATTTGTAGACCGGATTGACAAATGGGAGGTTGAATCTTAGCCTCCTAAGCATTACAGGTTTTTTGAGCTCTTTTTAATCCAAAGTGGAAGCAACTTCCAACACCCTGCTGGCTCTCCACCCTGATCTGCCCACCATTCTTCTCTACAAACTCTTTGACCAAAAGTAACCCGAGTCCTATACCGGTCTCGCCATGGGTCCCTACAGAGGAAACCCTCTTTTTGATATCAAACAGCATTCCTTTTTGTTCTTCGCTCATTCCCAAACCTGTATCAGAAACCAGGATTTCTACTTCCTCTTCTGATTTTACTTCAAAATCAATCCTGATTTCATCCTCTGCTCTTGTAAATTTCAGGGCATTGCCGACGAGATTTTGGAAGATGATTCTGATTTGATTTTGATCTGCATGGACCATAAGGGGTAAGGAAATGCAGTTGATCAATGAAACGCCTTTTTCAAAAGCTGCCGATTGGTACATCTGGCAGATCTCATCGCAAATGATGGATAAGTCAAAGTTCTGAACATTCAGGCGCTCACCTTCCAACTGGCTTTTTGACCAATCCAGGAGGTTCAGCATGACCTTTCCGATGTTGTCTACCTTGGATTTGAGCTCCTTCTGGAAGCTCCCTAGGTCTTCTGCATCCAGAATATCAGGATTTAACAGGCTGGTAATACCTTTCAATGCAGAAATAGGACTTCTCAAGTCGTGGGCGATAATCGAAAAGAGCTTATTTTTTTGCTTGTTTATCTTTTCAAGCATGGCAGCTTGAACCTCAATTTCATTTTTCTGACTCAGAAGTTCGGCTGTCTGTTGCTCAACCTGTCTTGCCAGGTTTCTTTTTTGAGCTTGAATAATGGAAAACCTGATTTGGATAAAGGCAATGGTCAAAGCTAAAGGGCCAAAGATAAAAATGAATTTTGCCCATATGCTCTCCCACCAAGGGGGGGAAACGGTAATTTTTAGACTCCTGGGTTCGGGACTGTCAATGCCGTCCCTGTTTTCTGCCCTGATTAATAGCCTGTATTCTCCTGGATCAAGATTGGTATATTTAGCCTCCAATTTATCCCCTACATGGTTCCAGTTCTTATCAAAGCCTTCCAACTTATATGCATATTTATTTTCCTCCGGCCTGGTCATGTTAATACCAATGTAACTGATCGTAAAGGCGGAGTTTACTTGGTTCAAATGTAAATGCTCTATGGAGTTCAGGCTTTTATTTAGTGGGGAGTTCTTTTTGCCGATCTTTACTTCCTTGTTGAGTATTTTTAGGCCGGTAAACTGAATCTTGGGAGGGTAAGGATTAGGTTGAAAACCTCTGGGATCGAAGTAGTTAAATCCATTTATTCCACCGAAAAAAATCTCTCCACTTGCTGCTTTGAAAGCACCATTTTCTGCAAATTCATTTGATAGCAAGCCATCTGTTTTGAAATAGGATTCAATGATAAAACCAGCTTTGGTTTCAATCATTTTCGCCAGGCCTTTGGTAGTTCCAATCCAAATGGTGTGCTGATTGTCCTGAATAATTTCCTTTATATCACTACCTGGCAAACCATCTTTTGAACTAAAGCGCTTAAAAGTCTCAGTTTTTCTATCAAATAAATTCAGTCCATTATTTGTCCCCACCCATATTCTGTTTTTGTGGTCTTCGAAAATACATAAGGCATTGATGCCACTCAGGCTATTGGGCTTATCCTTGTTGTATCGAAAGTGCTTGATGGCAAAACTGGAGTCATCCAGCATAGTAATCCTGTCTATTCCTAATACTGTCGCAACCCAGATATCTCCATTCAGATCGTCTATTTCAAGGTCGTAGGTCATTTTATGTGCCAGGAAATCATCGTTATACCTGACATAGCCTATATTGAAAAACTCGTCTTTGATTCGATCATATCTGGAAACTCCATATTCCCAACTTGTGATCCATAGGTTTCCATCTCTGTCTTCATCTATGGCTCGAATATGATTGCTTCCAATGGAATGTTGGGAGGAAGTATGCTTATACGTTTTAAAGCGACCTGTAGAAGGGTTGTATCGATTCAGGCCTCCATTCCAGTTTCCCGTCCATATGACTCCCCTTGAATCTTTAAACATGGTCATGACACCCATGCTTCCCAGCCCTTGTTCCTCACCCAGGAAGGAGAAATCGTTGTTTTTTCTGTTCCAAATTGAAATTCCCCCTCCATCTGTCCCTACCCAAATATCTGTTCCAACCTCAAGGAAGGACGTTACGGTACTGGCTTTTAGCCTCAAGCCATATCGGGGGTCTACGGGATTGAAGTTGATGGCAAAGGGATCATGGAAGAAGATTCCCTGGTCATTTGTTCCTGCATACAGCCTGCCCGAAGCATCTTCATAAATTTCCCAAACGGTTTTTGCTTTCAGGGCTGATTCTTGCGAAAGATCTTTTGAAAAGGTAATGAAGGAATCCTGTTCGGGGATGTATAAATTAAGCGCAGAGCTTTCTGAACCAGCCCAAACCCTTCCTCTTGAATCTTCATACAGTTTGAATACCCAGCGGGAATTTAATTTGGGGTGAGTTCCTTTGAAATAACTATGAACAAGCCAATCCCCAGATATTTCCTGGTTAATCCTTAGTAAGCCTCTGCCATTGGTTGCAACCCAAATCCGATTTTCGCTATCTATGACGATGTCATGAATTTCAACAGGGATTTTGTCCCCATTTCTTCCTACCACCCTTTTTAGTTGTTGAGTGGATTTATTTAGGAAATAAAGTCCCTTATCCGTACCAAAATACATCAGATTTCCAGCCTCTTCAATTGAGAAAATGGTACGCCTTTCCAATAGACCAAGGGAGGCAATGTCGGATCGGACAAGTTTTTTATTTTCAGAATTCAAAATAAAAAGACCTGATTGGGTTCCAATCCAAAGTTTGTTGTTTCTATCTTCAAATAACTTTAGGGCATCCAGATTTTTTTCTTCTCCCTCTTTAGCCTCTTTGTAAATGGTCGAAAAATCCTCCGTCTCTTCTACATACCTCACCAAGCCATGATAAGTCGCTATCCATAATCTTTCCTCAGAGTCTATGCACAAGTCGTTAATTCGGTTGTCGGGAATGGCAGTGGAATCTGACTCATCCATCTCAAATATTTTGAAATTTACTCCATCGAACCTGTTGAGCCCTCCGCGAGTACCTACCCAAAGGAAGCCTTTTGAGTCTTCGATTAATGTTCTAATCCCACTTCTTGATAATCCATCCTGGATCTGCTGGAAGTGAAGATGAGGATATCCTGCATTATTGGCGTATATAGAGCCTCCCACAACAAACTGTAGAATGAAAAGGGGAGTTAGGTAGATCCCAAAATATAATATAGAGTTTCTTACCCTCATGATTACGGTCAGGCTTCAAAATTTAGGTGGGGAAATTTTATTCAAAATATGAAATATTACCTCTGGCTTATATCTAAAACAAAGAGAAATCATACATGAATTGGACCTTTCAGAAACTTAAGAAATGGAAGCCTCTTAATTCTAAAGGATTGGTCTCAACGGTTATAATAGCAGAGCTTATGGGGAATTATTCTTTGAAAAATTTACCAAATGCGAAATGATAGCTCAAAACGCAAATATTTCTCACTCATTGCGAGACTAGAAAAGTGAAGGAATGGGGGGGAATGATACATAGATGTTTCGTAATAGGTCAATGAGCAGGGTAAAAAAAAATAAAATTAGGGATTAAGCTGACCATTCATGTATTTTGAAATGCTTTACTACTACTAACATCATTACATGAGCGATACAAGAGAATTTGACCTCGTTATTTGGGGAGCTTCAGGTTTTACGGGGAGATTGGTGGCCGAATACCTTTTTGAAAAGTATGGTGTAAACCAGGAATTGAAATGGGCAATGGCTGGCAGAAATGCAGAAAAACTTGAAAAAGTAAGGGCTGAAGTGGCTGATTCAAGCGTCCCATTGATCATTGCAGATAGCCTGGACGAGGCCAGTCTTGGTGAAATGGCTTCAAAAACGAAGGTCATATGCACCACAGTGGGCCCTTATGGCAAATATGGAAGCAAACTGGTAGATGCTTGCGTTGCCCACAAAACGCATTATTGTGACCTGGCCGGGGAAGTATTATTTATCAGAGAAAGTGTTGATAAGCACCACGAGCAGGCAAAGGCAGACGGGACAAAGATTGTACATAGCTGTGGTTATGATTCTATCCCATCTGATATGGGGGTATATTTCATTCAGAAAGAAGCCAAAGCTAGCAAGGGATCTCCCGCAAAAGCCATAAAAATGCGGGTCAAAGACTCTTCTGGCAGCCTAAGTGGAGGTACCTATGCCTCTATGATGGATACCATGGAACAGGCAGCCAAGGATCAATCCTTATTTTTTAAGCTCATCAATCCTTATGGCTTAAATCCTGAAGGAAAGCAAAGTGGACCAGATAAGGCAGACCTGAGAGAAGTTCTTTTTGAAGAAGAAACACAAAGTTGGATCTATCCATTTATCATGGCAAGTATCAACACACGCATCGTCCGCAGGAGCCATGCGCTGATTGATTTTGCTTACGGCGAGGACTTTGAATACAGCGAAGCCAATATGGCTGGTGAGGGAGATGAAGGCAAAGCCAAAGCCATGAAGGAAGCTGGCATCATGGCAGCGATTATGGCCAGGCCAGGCACCCCACAGCAAGAAGCCATGGCCAAGCGTATGCCCAAGCCAGGCGAAGGCCCTTCCAAAGAGCAAAGAGAAGCTGGCTATTATGATTGGAGATTCTTCATAACCCATGATGATGGAACTAAAAGTGTAGCGAAAGTTACAGGAGACAGAGACCCTGGCTACGGTTCTACCTCCAAAATGCTGGCTGAATGTGGCGTGTGCCTTGCCAAGGATCAGACCCCTGATACAGCAGGAGTGTTGACTCCCTCGACTGCCATGGGGGACTTATTGCTAGGCAGGTTGATCGCAAACGCAGGTTTGACCTTCAGCATAGAAGAGTAAAATAAATTTAAAAGGATAAAGAGAGAGGGGGACATGTCCCCTCTTTTATTTTCTATACCTGGATTTTCCTTCTGACACACTCAGCTTAGATAGCCTATATACCGCTGTAAGGAGGAAATATCTGCCAATCGTTTCAGATATGGTTTCTGTAACGACATTGTTGTTGATCTGCCTGTTTACCCCAAGGTTACGGTTCAACAGGTCTTGCCCAACCAACTTGATTTCCCAACGGCTGTTGGCTCTTGGGAAGTATGAAAAATCGAAGCTCCAAATGGGGACTCGTTGTTCATCAGGAAAGGCTGAACCAGCATATATCTCATAATTTAAGCGTGTTCCTATGGCGAAATAGTCATTTGGAGTCAAATTGACCGAAGCAAGGTAGCTCTGTTTGAATTGTACCCAATTCCTTTCTGTGTTCACCTCAAATAGAGTTTGGGTCAAATCGAATGAGGCTCCGAGTTTCCATCTGATTTTTTTATTTTTTCTGTTAGACAGATTCATGCCAAACTCAGGGTTTATGCTGGCAATATTATCCAGACTGGAATTAATGAAGATTAGACGTTGGGAAGTGTTGAATCTGAGGTAGGGATTTACATTTAAGTCAATTTTATTGGCCGTACTGTTTATACCCAGATATCCCCAATTGCTAAGGGCACTGCCTTGGTTGATTGGCATCCTGCTGGTCCTTCCCAAAGAGTCTATCTCCATCATGGTGATGATGTTATTTTGGGTCAGGTAGGAATTGACATAGAAGTTAAAACTCCAACTTTTACCCTTGGGTCTAAAGCCTGATCTTGTCATGATATTGTGAGAGATAGCTGGGGTCAGGTTGGGATTTCCCTGTCTTACATTCAATGGACTTGCGTTGAAAATAAAGGGTTGTAGTTGGGATATTGTAGGAATTTCTATTCTGGAAAAGTTGTTTAAGGAAAAGTAAAATCCATTTTTACCCCTGTAATTAAGTCTTCCATTTGGTAAAATGTAGGTAAAGTCTCTATTCAGAGATGCATTGCCAGTAACGTAAACCGAAGTGAGGTTGAGCTGCTTTAACTCAGCCGCCATACCTATCCGCCAACCATTTGCTTTGTCCTTCTTAGAATAATAAAAGCCAATCCTGGGTGTATGTATATTCGTTTTTTGATCAAAATTAGCGCTCAAGTCAGGGTTAAATACCAATTCTCCACTTAGTATATCTTCATTCTGAAAAAGATTTCTACTGCTTTGGTTAGATTGAAGGTAGAATGCGTATCCTAAATTGAGTTTGAGGTCACTGCCTTTTCCTAATGGTAATCTGAGTCCTGCCCTTAGCATGGAAGCTCCATTCAATTCTTCTTTGAGGTCATTTTGAACGATATTTTCGTCTTGAGTTGAGTCGAGGTATGTAAGTAGGTTGGTTGAGTTTGAATTCCAATCACTCATATTTCCGGACAACGCTAGAGATAAATAGAAGTTAACATCTGACCTGGCAAAATCTCTTGAGTAAGTAAGGGTACTGGTACCCATATAATTGAGTTGGTCTTTTGTGAGTTCTCCTTCTTGTTGGTTGATCAATATTCTCTCGGAATTTTCCTGTGAAGAATTTCGTTCTTCCGTGTTGGCATTGAAGTCCATTCCAGCCTTGAAAGCAAAATTAAAACTACTGAGGCTGTCAATTTTATGGTTCACATGCAAGGTCAATGCATGTGTCTGCTTGTTGTCCAAGGCGGTGTTACTATAGGAGTTTGTCAGGGTATTTTCTTCCAAAATAGTGGAGGTCTCTCCAACTTGTCGCCGGATTTGATTGGCATCTCCGAAAATATAATTGAAATTTAAGCTGGTCTTTTTGCTAAGGTCAAGATTGAGGTTGCTCCCAAATCCGTATGTGGTAGTAAATCCTGAGTTGCTTCCAAATTGTCTGCTCAAGGCACCTTCCTCAGAATAATACCAGAACATTTCCCCATTATTAAGAGCAGGCATCATATAATTCCAGCCCCCCATAAATTCTTCCATTTCGTTCCAGGAAAAGCCCTTCGCATTGATATTATTTCCCATAGCCAAGATAGATAATTGGCTGTTGGAAGAAAACCTATGGATACCTGCCTTTGCTACAAAACGATTGTCAAGTCCATCTCCAAATCCATAGCCCCCCTCTAGGTTGCCAAAATATCCCCGCCTACTTTCTTTTTTTAATTTAATATTGATGACGGGTTCATAGGTAATGGTTCCGTCTGTTTGTTCAATTTTTGTACTAATGATTTCGACCTTATCAATCAGGTCAGCTGGAATATTCTTAAGGGCAATTTCGGTATTCTGGCCAAAGAAGGTTTTCCCGTTGAGCTTGATGTTCCCCACCTTTTGTCCTTGAGCCATAACATCTCCGTTATCATCAATTTCCATCCCGGGCAACTGTTCGATAAGTTGGTCAAGCATGGCATTCTTGCGTGTGCCAAATGAGGAAGCATTGAATGAAACGGTATCTCCGTTTACCAGTACAGGACTTAGTTCTCCAAGGATATCAACTTCATCTAGTACATAGTTTTGAACAGATAGTTGAACGACAGAGAGTTGGATGGACTCCAAACTACGAATGGATAAGGTATCGGTAAATATTTGGAAACCAGGTTTCATAATCCTAATCCAATATTTACCCAGGCTTAATCTCTTAAACTGATACTCTCCCGAAGAATTCGAAAGGGTATGGGTTACATAAGAGGTATCATGGCGAAAGAATAGGACAACCGTTGCCTCCTGAATACCTTTTGTGGTTGAATCAGTTACCATTCCCTTAACTTCTACCTGAGCGAGAAGACTTGTAAAGGGAAAGATTAAGAAAAATAAAAATAGGCAGGTGACAATGGGCTTTTGGGTTGTTCGACGCATGGGTTTTCATGATTTGGGCGGCTAATTACAGGAGAAAAATGTTGAAAGGATGTGCTATTTTAGGTACGTACGCTTTTGTATCTTTCCTAATGCGTCTAACTGAGTTGGTTACAGATTTATAGATTTTTTGTAGTAAATAAATATTCTGAAAGGCCTTCCCAAGTCTGTGAAATGAGGTAAATAGAAACTACACCTACCAGAATTGATACACCCATCTTCCAATACCTGTGCTTCAAGGGTAATAGTCCTGTGGCGAGGAAAGTTAGCGCAAGAACAATGACCACGATGATTATTTGGCCGAATTCCAGACCCAGGTTAAAGTAGAGAAGGGGACCTGTAATGCACATTTCTTGCCCTAGCATGGCCTTCAAAAAATTTGAAAATCCCATTCCATGGATGAAACCAAAAGCCATGGCAATTCCAAACCCCATAAGCATAGATGTACCTTTTGCTTTGTTTTTCCAGGCTTGATAGATATTAAAAACAGCTGTTAAAAGAATGGTAATTGGAATCAGAAATTCCACAATAGGGGAGGGGATAAGGATAATTTCAAAAACTGACATGGCCAGTGTAATGGAGTGTCCAATGGTGAAAGCTGTAACCATTAGCAAGACTTTTCGCCACTCTTTTAGTTGGTACATGATGGTCAAGGCAATCACAAACAGGATGTGGTCATAGCCTTGTATGTCCAGAATATGCTCTCTACCAATTGGGAAATAAATGTCAAAACCGCCGAAACAATCCATTTACTTTATAAATACTTTAAAGTTGGTAAGCGATTAATCCCTCTTGTCCTAGGGCAATCTCCATGGTGGCTTGGGTAAACTCTAATTGAAGAAGATTAGATTGAAAATATCCATCAATTGGAGAGCTAAGCCCCACAGAGTTCAGAGGGAGGCCTATGGCTTTTCCCCACACAGGGCTTTCTGACATATCTACCTGCTTTAGTTCCACCTGTCCATTGAATTGTTGGGCCACCCGAGTTTGTTCCAAAGAAAAGTTCAGCTCTTTCAATTCCATTCCTTGTTGGTCCTCCCTTATGGTGAAGTCCAGGCGTTTTTCTTCGAAAAAGAGACTGATCCAGTCCAGGGCTTCATAGATCTCCGCCTTTTTGGCGACGTTCCGCCAGACGGTGTAAATTACCCCTGATAAAGATCTGCCCTCTACTCCCTTGAGTTTGAGGAGTTCTTCTTCACTAAAATAAAAAGGAATAAGATCAGGATTCATGTAGGCTTTCTGTAGGTGTTACTTCTTCGTATTCAACCTCAATATGGGTGTTGGGAATGATTTTTTTATAGTCAAATCTTCCTTTAGAGAAGATCCTTATTCCCTTGTCTATTCCCTTTCGGATCTCTCTTCTTTCTTCTTCAGGAAGGTGGGTGAAATCTTTACAGTCATTGCTACAGCAACCTTCGTATTTTTGGGCACATTCCTCACACTGGATGAAAAGAAGGTTGCAAATTTCGCTCTTACAATTGGTGTGGGTATCGCAGGCTTTTCCGCATTGGTGGCAGTGGGCTATGACCTTCTCAGAGATTCGCTCTCCCATTCGCTCGTCAAAAACGAAGTTTTTACCGATGAATTTGTTGTCAAGCCCATGGGCTTTCACATCTCGGGCGTACTTAATGATGCCTCCTTCCAGTTGGTAAACCTTCTCAAAACCCTTGTGTTTGAAGTAGGCAGAGGCTTTTTCGCATCGGATGCCCCCGGTACAATACATGACAATGTGTTTTTCGGAATGCTCTTGTAGCATATCCTCAATGACGGGCAAAGAATCCCTGAAAGTATCTACATCCGGGGTAATGGCTCCTTCAAAGTGCCCAACTTCACTTTCATAGTGATTCCTCATATCAATGACGACGGTGTCCTCTCTGGAGGTCAGCTCATTGAAAGATTCAGCATCCAGGTGAATGCCTGTATTGCTGGGGTTAAAGGTAGAATCATCCAGTCCATCGGCCAGAATTTTTGGCCTTACCTTGATTTTTAGTTTGTAAAAGGATTTGCCATCATCGTCAACTGCGATGTTGAGGCGGAGATTATCCAGCCAGCCATGGCTTTTGAGGTTGGCATGGAAGGCTTCCATGCTCTTCACCGGGACGCTTATCTGGGCATTAATTCCTTCAGAAGCGATATAGGTCCGTCCCATGACGCCCAATGCCTCCCAATCGGCAAATAACCGATCTCTGAATGCCTGCGGGTCCTCCAACTGATGGTATCGGTAGAAGGAAATGGTCATTCTGTCCTCTTTGCTCTCGGCCATTCTGGCCTTCAATACGTCTCTATTCTCCTTATTATGCAATGCCATGACCCAAATGTCGTTTTTTATTATCACAAAATATAATGACAAAGCTCAGCACATGGCAATATCTAAACATGTCTGGCTAAAAATTTGCCTGTGAATATATTGTTGAACAATAATTATCCCCGTTGTTGTTATTTGTACAATAATTTAGTACCTATTGCCACAAATTTTGGAAAATCCCCATGAAACAACTTTTTCCTACCTTAATCTTCACCTTGCTATTTCTGATAGCTTGTCAACCTGAAAAGGTATCTGAACATGCAGGTGCATCTATCCAGCAAATTTCTGATAAATCAATTAAAGAATCAATAGATCTTTATGGAATTGATGTGAGTAGTTTCGAAGTACACAGAGCAGAAATCCAGAGCAACGAAAACCTTGGGGAGATCCTCTCTAGATACAATGTTTCAGGCGCACAAATCCACGAGGTGGCAACCCTTCCGTCAGAAGTATTTGATGCCCGTAAACTTCAGGTGAATAAACCCTATACGATCATTCATCAACCTGACAGCGAAAGAACCGCAAAAGCCTTCGTTTACCATCCCAACCCCATAGACTACGTCACGGTGCACTTTGGAGATTCGGTAAGTGTAGAGCAAGGAAGAAACCACGTGGATACCGTGATGCATACCCTAAGTGGGACGATCAATTCTTCCCTGTACATGGCCATAGTTGAGAGTGGTGGAAGCCCAACGCTTGTCATGGAACTTGCGGACGTTTATGCATGGGCGATAGACTTTTTTGGCTTGCAGGCAGGAGATTGTTTTAAAGTTCTGTACTCGACCTACGAAGTAGAAGGGAAGGATGCAGGTTTTGGAGAAATAGTATCAGCCATATTTACCCATGCTGGTGAAGAATTATATGCATTTGTATATGACCAAGGGGAGGGGAAAGAGTATTTTGATGAAAAAGGAAACAGCCTACAAAAAAATTTCCTGAAAGCCCCTTTGAGGTATTCCAGAATAAGCTCCAGGTTTTCATACAGCAGACTACATCCTATATTGAAAATAAGACGTCCACATCTAGGGGTTGATTATGCCGCACCCAAAGGGACTCCTGTATATGCAGTAGGAGATGGAACCATAATTCAGAAAAACTACTCGCGTGGAGCAGGGAATATGCTGAAACTCAAGCACAATGGAAACTATACCACTGCATACCTCCATTTGGCTGGCTTTGCCAAAGGAATCGCTCCGGGTGTCAAGGTAAAACAAGGGGATTTAATTGGTTTTGTAGGGAGTACGGGACTTTCTACTGGGCCACACCTTGATTTTAGGTTTTACAAAAACGGTGTTCCCGTTGACCCATTGAAAGTCAAACCCAAATCAGCCAAACCAATCAAAGAAGAGTTTCAAGCAACCTATATGGAGTATGTAGCCAAAATGACCAGAAAACTGGAAAGGCTTAAGGATGGTGAAACCTGGTTGGCGATGAAAAAAAATTAATGCCGGTTGGTGACTTTAAAATATTCTCAATGTCTTATCAACAGAAAATGGTAGATTGCGAGTAAATATTATTCGAATAAGATCTTTCGACCTAAACAATTTTTTCATCAATCATTAATCACAATAAAAATGGCATTACAATCAAAATACCAACCTGTACTGGATCTAGGTGTTGAACTGGGGATCAAAGATGGAGACATTCAGGAAGTTGACGGAAGACTGGAAATCAGAGGAAAAGCTGCTACCCAGTATCAGAAAGACCAGATCTGGAACAAAATCAAAGAAGTTTCAGGCGAAGATGAGCCTGCTGACCTTATGGCTGATATCGTAGTTGAAAACACTGACTATTATACCAAGCACGTAGTTGAGTCTGGAGAGTCTTTGAGCCTTATCGCCAAAAAATACAGTGGCGACCCAATGAAATACACTGCGATCTTCGAAGCAAACAAAGACATTTTGAAGGATCCAAACGTGATACACCCAGGTCAGGAGTTGACTATTCCATTTTTGGACTAATCGCACTTCTGAGTTATGAATTATTGAGAAAAGGGCCTATTTTAAGGTCCTTTTCTTTTTATTATGAAGTGGTTTCGACGCAAGAAAGAGAATACAGATGCCAAGCGTTCCCCCCAGTGGGTAGACATAGATGGCAAGTCCCTGGCCGAAGGCGATGAGGTTGAGGTTCTGAGGTATGACATGGGATTTTGTACAGTAATCAAAAATGAAGACGGTCTGGCATACAAATCTGAAACCACTGGCAAGGTGGTCTCCTGTTGGTACATGGTAGATGCCGCAACCACCCATCAAAAAGTTAAAAAACTGTCCTAGAACCATTATCCTAAACCTATGAAAAATATTGTCCTACTTGCATTGATGTTGGGGGTATCCAGCCTGATGGCGCAGGAAGAAACCCGTAAAAACACATTGGATGGTCCTTATGAGTTCACCATCGAACATGAGGTTGCAGCCACCCCAGTAAAAAGCCAAGGGAGAACAGGTACCTGTTGGAGCTTTTCCACTACTTCCTTCCTGGAGTCTGAGTTGATCCGAAAAGGGAACGACCCCATGGATTTATCCGAGATGTTTGTAGTCAGAAATATTTATAGGGAAAAGGCTGCTCTTTATGTACGCATGCAGGGGAAAGGACAATTTAGTCCAGGAGGAACCTTTCATGATGTAATGAATGTCATGGAGAAATATGGCATGGTGCCTGAAAAGGTCTATTCTGGTAGAAGAAAAGACAGTGAAGCGCATAACCACGGAGAGATGGATGCTGTGCTGGAAGGAATGTTGAAAGCGCTGGTAAAAAGAAGAACCTTAACCGATAAGTGGAAGCCTGCTGTGGAGGCTGTATTGGATACCTACTTAGGAACCCTTCCAGAGACCATTACCAAGGGAGATGTGATGTACACCCCCAAGACTTTTGCAGAGGATTTTGGCATCAAAAAAGAAGATTACATCGAATTGAGTTCATTTACCCACCATCCTTACTATGATAAATTTGTCCTGGAAATCCCTGACAACTGGGATTGGAATCAAGTCTATAACCTGCCGTTGGACGAGTTGATGGCAGTTATGAACAATGCCCTGGTCAATGGATATTCAGTAGCATGGGATGGCGACGTGAGCGAAAAAGGCTTTATGCATGGCAAAAGCATTGCGATAGTGCCCAAAGATCCGAATGCCAAGCTCGGTGCGGAAGTACTTGAAGAAATGGAGATTACTCCTGAAATCCGTCAGGAAGCCTTTGATAACTATAAAACCACCGATGATCACTTGATGCACATTACAGGTATGGCCAAGGATGAATCAGGTAAATTATTCTACCTAACCAAAAATAGCTGGGGAGATAAGTCCAACTTCTGTGGGGGATACTTGTATATGTCTGAGGCCTATGCCAGGTACAAGACTGTACACATCATGGTTCATAAGGATGCCATTCCTTCTCAGATTGCTGAAAAATTGGGATTAAAATAAACTCAAACATGAAGAAGATAATTCTTGGAATCTTATTGTTGTGTGGGGGAGGAATCTTTGCCCAGGGAGGATTCGACTTGAATAAGCCCAACATTCCCTATACCAACTATTGGTCGGAAGAAGATTCTGCCCTCATAAAGGGAGAGCCCAAGGATCCCATGAGGGTTTTTCTTATCACCCGTTACAATGACTCCTTGTTGTTGAGGAAACAAAGCGGGTATGTGGTGCCCACACCTGACGATCCAATGCTGAAACTGTTTATCGACAGGCTATATGCCACCGTTACAGACTCTGCGAGTCTTGGGGTGGGAATCGCAGCCCCGCAGGTGGGCTTGCTCCGAAACATCATTTGGGTTCAACGCTTTGACAAGGAGGGGTTTCCGTTTGAAGTTTATCTCAATCCTGTTATTAGACAATACTCCAAACTTCCGAGAGAGGGCCGAGAGGGTTGTTTGTCCATTCCGGTTACACGTGATACTGTTTCAAGGGCTTACGCCATCTTGATTGAATATGATGATCCCAATGGCGGGCATCACATTGAAATGGTCGAAGACTTTACTGCAGTGATTTTTCAGCATGAGATTGACCATTTAAATGGAATCGTATTTACCGATCATGTGAAGCAAGAGATGGAAGATGCCAAGAAAAAGGAAGAAGCAAATAAGGATTGATGAAGATTAGGGCAATTTTACCTTGGTTTTTATGTTTGTTGGCTGGCTGTACTTTCTTTGCATGCCAACCAAAGGCCAAGGCCAAGTCTGACCCATTATTTTTAGAGGCATTTGAAATACACAAGGAAAGCGTAAAACTCCATAAGGAGGTCTCGGCCTTGAGAGATTCAGCAAATCATTATTTGGCCCTGTTGAAGCCCCTTCATTACCACTGGAGCAAACTTTCTGAAAGTCAGAAACAGGCATTTAAGAGCTCCACTGGCAAGGCTTATCAGGAAATTGAGGACTCCTTTATGGAGAAATTTACTGAATTCAATCAACATGAAAGGGATAGCCTGTTTGTTTCCTGGATGGAGTCATTCACTGAAATCCCGGGGATTCAGGATTATACAAATCACCATGAAGACATTCAGCATGGACCAAGCCTGATCAAGGATCTCAAAGGGCCTCAAGTAATGGCATACCAGAAGGAGTATTTAGCAAAAATCAAGGTATTTCATGAAGAATACTCCAGTTTATTGGACTCTATGGCGATTTTGGAGGACTACCTAATATTGCTGGAAAGTTTTTAAGATGACAAGAATTAAGCTGAAATAAATGAAGATAGCTGTAGATTTTGACGGAGTGCTGCACATGTATTCCAAGGGATGGAATGGAGGGGAAATTTATGATCCTCCCGTCCCAGGGGCTAAAGAAGCCATGGAGAAATTAAAGGAAGAAGGACATACCATCTACATTTTTTCTACCCGCAGCAACAAAATTTTTAGGAAAAAAGATCCCGTCGATCACAATAAGGCCATGAAAGAGTGGCTAGAGAAACATGAGATTCCTTTTGATAAGATTTGGACATTCGGAAAACCGATGGCAGATATTTTTATTGATGATCGAGCGATTGGGTTCCGGGGAGATTGGGAAGATACTGTGGATCAGGTTATGAAATTCAAGATCTGGAATCACGATTGATCTTCTTTTGAGACTTTGTTGCTCTTCTTTTCTGGTACAGGATCATATCCACTCCCTCCCCAGGGATGGCAGCTTGCTATTCGTTTGATTGCCAGCCAACCCCCTCTGAAAGCCCCATGCTTTTGGATGGCCTCAGCTGCATAATGTGAACAAGTTGGGGTATACCTACAACTTGGAGGAGTCATAGGCGAAATCTGTTTTTGGTAAAACCTGATCAATCCAATGAAAATTGTCGAGAAGATCTTGTTTATGATCGATAGCATAGCCAATATTTGAATTGATTGTTTAGATTTAATTGACGGACAACGAAGCCGAATATTTTGATTGGCTTCGAAGCCCTTTAGTTAAAACAACATACAATATAAAGATACAATCCCATGAAGTCATTGTTTTCTTTTGTGATGCTGGTTTTCATCAGCATTTCTTCCTTTGCGCAATTCAAAAACATCCTTCTGGATGACAAGCGTATTGGCTACAATCCCTGTGAGCCTTCTATTACTATCAATTACAAAAATCCTGATAACATAATCGGTGCGGCAGTCCTGGACAAGGCTTATGTATCCCAGGATGGAGGAAAAACCTGGGAAACTTCAAGACTAAAGTCTTCTTATGGGGTATTTGGGGATCCCTGTTTGGTATCTGACAGAAAGGGAAATATCTATTATTTCCACCTGGCCAATCCTGGAGGGGCAAGGGGCGATGATGCATGGCTGGACAGGATAGTTTGTCAAGTATCTAATGATCAGGGAAAGAGCTGGAGTGATGGCAGCTTCATGGGCCATTACCCACCCAAAGATCAGGATAAGGAATGGGCTGTAGCTCACCCCAAAAAAAACAGGGTCTATGCTACCTGGACTCAATTTGACAAATACGGGTCTAAATCAGAAAGCGATAAATCCAACATTCTTTTTGCCTACACCAAAAACAAGGGAAAAAGTTGGAGCGAATCAATTAGGATCAACGAAATCCCAGGAGATTGCATTGACGACGATGAAACTGTAGAGGGTGCTGTGCCCTGTGTAGGGCCAAAGGGCGAAATTTATGTTTCCTGGTCTGTAAATGAGAAAATCTATTTTGACCGGAGTCTAGATGGGGGGAAAAGCTGGATGGACAAGGATGTCCTGGTAACCGATCAACCGGGTGGATGGAGCATCAATATTCCTGGCTTGAATAGAAGCAATGGCATGCCAATTACAGGGGTTGACATTAGCAAAGGACCAAACAGAGGGACTGTCTACATCAATTGGGCGGATCAGCGCAATGGAGAGGATGATACAGATGTCTGGCTGGCAAAGTCCACGGATGGGGGCATGACTTGGTCAAAACCCAAGCGAGTCAACGATGATAATTCTGGGAAGCACCAGTTTCTCACCTGGATGAGCATTGACCCTGCGACAGGCTATTTGTACTTCGTTTTCTATGACCGCAGGGCTTACGACGACAATCAGACTGATGTTTACCTCGCATATAGCAAGGATGGTGGTGAAAGTTTTACCAATGTGAAAATCAGCGAAAAGCCATTCAGCCCGACGGTAGGAACATTTTTTGGTGATTACAATGACATTGATGCTTACCAGGGAACCATATGCCCTATCTGGACCCGTATGGATAATGGCAAGACAAGCGTCTATACGGCAATTATTAAAGAAACAGAATTGAAGTAATTGGCTTTTGATCAGTCCATGCAAGGTACCCAGGGACTCAGGAAGAGGCACCAGTGGTCATTGACATATGCCAGAAGATCGAAAGTTGCACCATTGCTATGGCCGGGCTCAGAAAATCGAACAAGGTAATAAGTGATCTCAGGTTTGAGGTACTTGGCCATTTCCTTATAACCTCCAGGAAATAACTTGGCCATGCCTTGGTACGTTTCGAAGTCTATTTTTTGAGCTCCCCAAACGGCAATCTGAGTCTGTTGAGGATATTCAGGAGTCAGAATAAGGACATGTCTTTGGTTTATTCTTCGAATGAACTTATAGATGTCCTTGGCTTTTTCTGCAGAAAAAGCAGCCTGACAGTCCTCAAAATCGGGGATGAGGGTAGTAGTCAACTTTTTCCGATCTTTGTAGCTTGAATTCAAGACGTATTCACACATGTTTTTCAATCCACCTTCTCCCTTATTGAAAACGGGGGTTTGTGCTTTCAGGGATAACTTTGGGAAAAGAAAAAGTATAGCAAGCAGAATCGAAATATTTCTGGAGCCTTTGGGATCAATCATAGGGCTGCGAAGTACAAAGAAAATCCATGTTTATGAAAAAAGATCCTAGACAAATTACCCAAATGATCAAAGAAAAGGGAAGGAATCTTGGCTTTGATCTGATTGGAGCTTCCAAGGCTGAGAAGTTGGAGGAAGAAGCTAGAGATCTTGAAAAGTGGCTTAAGTTGGGCTTGCATGGGAAAATGTCTTACATGGAGAATTATTTCGACAAAAGAATTGATCCGAGGCTCCTGGTTGATGGAGCCCGCTCAGTTATAAGTGTCATTCACAATTATTTTCCCTACGAATCTGATCATCCTTCTTCTGACTCACCCAAAATCTCTCGTTATGCCTGGGGACGGGATTATCACAAGGTACTTAAAAAAAAACTCTATCAATTATTCCAATTTATCCTGGACGAATTTGGGGAAGGGATACATGGAAGGGTTTTCGTTGACTCAGCACCGGTAATGGACAAGGCCTGGGCAAAAAAAAGTGGATTGGGATGGATTGGAAAACATACCAACCTAATTTCTCCTCGTAAAGGATCGTACTTTTTTATAGGCGAAATCATCCTGGACCTTGAAATGGAGTATGACGGCCCTATTAAGGATTATTGTGGTACTTGTACCAGATGTATTGATGCTTGCCCCACAGATGCCTTGAAACCCTACGAGATCGAGGCTCAAAAATGTATTTCTTATCTCACCATTGAACTGAGAGAGGAGATTTCAGCGGAGTTTCAAGACAAAATGGAGGGTTGGGCATATGGCTGCGACATTTGCCAGGAAGTTTGCCCCTGGAACCGCTTTTCTCAACCTCATCCAGGAGAAGAATTCCGTGCCATGGATCACATCAAGTTAGACGCTGATGAGTGGGAGGAGATTGATGAAAAAGCATTTAAAAAACTGACCAAAAAGACTGCCATGAACAGGGTCAAGTGGGCTAAAATGAAATCCAATCTCAAATTCTTACTTGGCAGAGCTGGTTAGGCCCTTTCTTTTGGATACTCGATCCTTCCGTGGTAAATGCTTAGCAACTGCTTTTTTATTACAGACCTGATGATTGAGATATCCTTGAAAGTCAGGTTCGATTCTTCCAATTGATGGTCCCTTATCTTGTGATTGAGGATAGAATCCACCAATTCCTTGAGTTTTTCGGGTGTTGGATTCTTCAAGGAGCGGGAAGCCGCCTCAATTGAATCAGAGATCATCAGGACTGCTGTTTCCTTGGAATTTGGTAAGGGACCTGGATACCTGAAAAGTTCTTCAGCTTCGGGGGCTTCACACTGATTTTCTGCCAGGTACTGGCGATAGAAATACTCCACACGGGTAGTCCCGTGGTGCATCCTTATAAAATCAATGATCTCATTTGGCAAGTGGTACTTCTGAGCCATTTCAGCTCCGGCTTTTACGTGGCCTATGATTATTTCTGCACTTTCTTCACAGTTGATCTTGGAATGCGGATTATCTTCCTTGTCTTCCTCCGACATATTTTCAATGAAATATGAAGGATGTGCCATTTTACCAATGTCATGATAGAGCGCTCCAACATGCGTTAACAAGGCATTTCCACCAATTTCCTTGATCGTAGCTTCCGCAATATTAGCAACCTGTAAGCTGTGCTGAAAAGTACCTGGAGCTTTTCGCGACAATTCCTGTAACAATGGGTAATTGGTATCCAGGAGTTCAAGATATGTCAGGTCTGAAGTTACTCCGAAAATTCTCTCCATCAGATAGATGAGGTTATAGGTAATGACCGTCAAAACTACATTTATGCCAAATATTAGGAGTGTTCGATAATTAATTTCTATAAATGAGCCTTTACTAAGGAGGTTAAATGCCACATAGGCTAGGCTGTATGCAAGGAAGATGTAGCCAAGGGTAATAAAGAATGTATCTCTTTTTCGCAGTTTTCGGAGGCTGTAGACCGCAACTGAGCCGGCAATGATCTGGACGAAAGCAAACTCCAAACCCTGCTGAACCAGGACAGAGCCGTAGAGGGCCACGAGGATATTGGCCTGAATTGCCAGCCTGTAATCGAAGAAGCTGCTTATGAAAATTGGGACGATACAAGCTGGAGCGAGATAAATATAGGATAGGTTGATCGCTGGGCTGGTATCGCCAAGCTTTTCTGCCAAGACTGTTAATTTGGTTGAGACCACCATGGCTCCCGTTGCGAGCAAAAAGGTAAACAACAAGAGCGCTAGCTTTTTGTAATCAAAGTATAGCCTGGGCTTATTGAACCAAAGGTACACAAGGATCAGCCCTGTAATCATCAGAATAATCAGGAACTGGCTGAAGAAAGTCATGAAAAAGTTTTCATTACCATTCTGTTTTTTCAGTTCATTGATCAGGGATTCAATCTTGGCGGCATCCTCTTCCGTCACGTAGGTTCCCTTTTCTATGATTGGGCTTCCAGCTTTGATTTTTGCCTGCACAGGTGAAGCCAGGGCTCGTTTTCTATCTCTGGCAAGCTCTGTTTCCTGAGGATCAAATTTGATATTGGGCCTTGCGCTGGAAAGAAGAATCTCCAATAGAAAATTTTTCAATTCGGGATTAATTGCTGCTGACCTTTGAACGATAAACTCCTCAAGTTCAGCTTCAGATGAGATCAGGTTCTTTACAGGGGTATATTTTTCTCCACCGGTTTTGTACCTCAAGGAAATCATCAATAAGGACGAATCGTTGGGCTGATCAAGATCTACAAAGCCTTTCCGGTATATATCAGAGGAGATTTTATTTATCCTGCTTTTAAGTATTTGAAAATCTACCTCTCTCAACTGGTCAATTTGAATAGACTTTAGATTTAGTTGCCTAAAAGCCTGAGCTACAGAGGTTATAACAGCTGAATCTTTTTGAGAAATGGCCCTTTGGTAGGCTTTTACAGCTGTCTCTATTTCTGAAATGAAGGTAGAATTCTGCCCTTTAACCTTCCTTACGATGCTGGTATCCAGTTTGTAAATATCAAGTACCTGGGCTGCAAATCGATTCTGCTCAATTTCCAGGCTATCGCTTGACTTCAAGATGGCAAAATCAAAAGGAGCCCGCAGTGAGCTTGCCTCCCACTTCTTTCCTACCTCATACTGATAGTCCAACCTGAATGCCCGAGGCATCATTAAGGTCATCAGTATCAAGTAGGATATGATTATTCCATACCTGTACAGGTATGACCTCTCTCTCAATTTCCTGCGGAAAAATATGGCAACTGAATTTCGCATTCCTTTTTACTCCTATTCTCTTCGCCTCAAAATTACAATTACTTCTGCTAATGTATATAAAAAGAAGGAGTCTTTGTAAGTAAGTCTGAAGGGCTTGTGTCAAAATTCACTAAACATACTTGTCAATAAATAAATATGTGTGTATGATACGAGTTAAAAATTTGTATGTAAAAAAATTAACCATAAATTGTTTCTATAAACAAGCTCAGTATATGTGAATTTATTTTTTAACCTAACAAATACCACCACCATGAGATTTTCTAGCCAATCGGAAAATTGTGACAAACTTTTGCACCAAATTCCTCCTCGAAAAATGAAGTATCAGACAAGCCGACTTAGTATCATGAAGGCTCTTGAGCTTTTTGAGGAGCTTGAGACATGGATGAACTCCCAAAAGGCTTATTTGGACAACCAACTGGGACTGAAAGATCTTGCGAGAGAAATTTGTTCAAATACAAGTTATACTTCTCAGGTCATCAACGAGGTTACCGGTAAAAATGTATCTCAATACATTAATTCATTTAGAATCAAAGAATTTGTGAGGGTAATTAGAAATGATGGGGGATCTTGTCTAAATATTGCGGTCATAGCTGGCCATTGTGGCTTCGGATCAGTTTCTACCTTTTCAAGGTCTTTCAAAAGAGAAATGGGGTGCAATCCTTCTGAATTTCTCAGAAGTGTCAGGCAATCCAGGGCAGAATTGTATTGTGCCAAGTTTTAGAAAAGGCTCTTTGCCTATCCTGATTTTTACTATTCCTTCATCTTATATTAGAAATTTAGCTGATATTGCATGGTAGACAAAGCTGTTTTTTTAGCTTTGTGACATTAATTGCTTTCAATACTAAATACTAACCGCAATGATCAAGGAGCAGAAAAACCAAGGAGTGGCTCATGCTTACGAGGCGCCGGACTATTATGGGGTAGACGACTTGTTGACCGATGAGCATAAAGTAATTCGTTCCAGTGTTCGAAACTGGCTCAACCTTCACATCAGCCCTTACATTAATGAGTGGGCACAAAACAACCACTGTCCCAAAGACCTTGTTGGGGGGATGGGAGAAATGGGACTTTTCGGTCCTTCTTTGCCTGAAAAGTATGGATGTCCAGGCCTGGATGAAATTGCCTATGGGGTAATCATGCAGGAAATTGAAAGGGTT
Organism: Bacteroidia bacterium; assembly: GCA_022760475.1. Taxonomy (GTDB): domain Bacteria; phylum Bacteroidota; class Bacteroidia; order J057; family J057; genus JALEFZ01. The sequence continues at coordinate 47,653 of JALEFZ010000070.1, forward strand.
GATTCGGGTATTCGCTCGATGTGTAGTGTTCAGGGCAGCCTTGTAATGTACCCCATCTATAAGTATGGTTCTGAAGAACAAAAGCACAAATACCTCCCCAAATTAGCCAGTGGAGAAATGATGGGATGTTTTGGGTTGACAGAGCCAGATCATGGTTCCAATCCTGGTGGCATGACTACTCATTTTAAGGATATGGGAGATCATTACTTACTCAATGGGGCAAAAACGTGGATCTCAAATTCACCCTTTGCCGATATTGCTGTCGTGTGGGGTAAGAATGACAATGGAAGGATTCAGGCTTTGATCGTGGAAAGGGGAATGGAAGGATTCACCACTCCTAAAATCGAGAATAAATGGTCTCTTCGGGCTTCGGATACAGGAGAGTTAGTTTTTGATAATGTTCGAGTCCCAAAGGAAAACCTTTTGCCGGGGGTAGAAGGACTTCGTGGGCCATTGGGTTGCCTGGATAAGGCAAGGTATGGCATTGCTTGGGGTGCTACCGGAGCAGCTATGGATTGTTACTATACTGCCTTGAAGTATTCTCTTGAGAGAGAGCAGTTTGGAAAACCGATCGGGGGATTTCAGCTTCAGCAAAAGAAACTGGCTGAAATGCTTACCGAAATCACTAAGATGCAATTGCTAAACTGGAGACTGGGGGCATTGCTGAATGAAGGAAAGGCTACCACGGCTCAGATATCCATGGCTAAGAGAAACAATGTAGATTCTGCATTGAAGATCGCCAGGGAGGCACGTCAAATCCTTGGAGGAATGGGCATTACAGGTGATTATCCAATAATGCGACACATGATGAATCTTGAGTCAGTAGTTACCTATGAAGGGACCCATGATATTCATTTACTAATTACAGGCTACGACATTACAAAACTTTCTGCCTTCAGATAAAAATTAGGGGCGAGATAATTCTCGCCCCTTTTTTAACAAAATTATTAAAGACGGGTTTTTACCTAAAAATTCCTTTCATGGGCCATCACCATCACCACGATCACGAGGATCAACTACCTAAACTACCCAAATTTGCAGGTCAGATTCTTTTTATCGCTATTGTTGCACTCCTTGCCAGTGTATCCCTCTTTGTGTATAAGAAGCTGATTCCTATGGCATCTATTGTAAATCAGCAAGAGGACGTGAGAAAGCTAAGGAACACTTGCAAAAAAGACCACAAAGCCTCTAAAGAAGAAGGAAAGGTGAATTGGGATCAGGCTATGTGTAACTGCATCGGTCGAGAAATGGCTCATAATTTTGACCAGGATGTCAAATCATGGATAAAGACTACCTCCAGGGAAGAGCGCATGGCAGACTACTTTAAGTCTATTCAAGCCTGTCAGGAATAAGGGTATTGTCAAGTGCAATTATGGGAGATGCTTAATGACCATGAATGCCCTTAGGAATCAAGCTCCTTTCAATTACTTTCGTACAACATTCAGGGAGTGCCTTGGCTGCCTCAACATCTGCGTCGAAGTAAGTAGTATTAAACCCTTTTTTTGCAACTAATTGTTGGAGCTTGCTTTCATTGGTTTTTGTGGTGTCAAAGACTATCGTTGTAAGACTGGTTTCAAAGTCCCAACTTACGGAATCAACCCCCTTGGTTTTTTTTAGCGCTTCTTCTATGATTGCCTGACACTCTTCACAACCTCCTTGGGTGAAGAACTTGGTTTTTATCCTATGATCAGTACAGGAACTGAAAAGGAACAATCCTATCAATAAAAAAAGACTAATGCGAGTCAGCTTCATTTTTATTATTTTCTAGACTTCTTTCTTGTTTCAGGCTTTCCTCCATGGGTTCCACCCCAGCTCCTTTTTCATAAACCATTTCACCTCCCAAGTGGGACATATAACCTAAGGTAATGATTGTTCCCCAAAATAAAATCAGAAACGCAGCCATTTCAACGCCTCGGATACGTTTTTGGCGAATGAACATCCAAATGGCAAACATAGCGAATAGCCAGGTAACTAGGTAAGCGATTCGTTCGTGGAGGATCAAAAGGTCATGGATATCTTGTGTATGTATTACCTCAGCATCAGCACTTCTGCCTGATAAGATGCTTAGTATGCTGCCAAGGAGACCTCCCAGATGAAGAAAAAATCCCATCCTCAAGAAGAATTCCCTTTCCCTAAACAATGCAACAGTATAAAAAATGCCTGCAACTATGCTCAAGGCTATCGGGAAGTGAACAAATTGAGGATGGGAAAAAAAGTTCATGGCTTACAAGTTCTTATTCTTCAGTAGCGGGAGCTTCTTCCTCCTTACCTTCTTCTTCCTTATTTTCTTCTTCCACCACGTATTCCAGTTCGTATCCTGACATGATTTCATACCAACTGATGAGTTTTTTGACATTGGATGGGTATACACGCTCATCATCGAGGTCAGGAAGAACTTCTCTAAGGAAATCCATCAATTCATCCTTTTTGCTTTTTTTGGTAACAGGCAATTCTTTGCCATACTTTTCCTGGATGGATTTTAGGATATTCACCAGGGGTTCACTGTCGGACTTTGTATATATGGATACATCCACCAGTTTGGAGACTACCATGTTGCCCTTGATTAACTGGCGTTTCTTTTTATCGTCCAATGATTCTACCACGATGGCTCTGTCATCTGCCTTGATTACTTGATACAATCCTGGAGCACCGGTAACGGCTACAATATCCTTGAATTTCATATGTAAATACTGAGAGTTGTTGGAAAGGTGTTGCTATAAATTAGCGTTTAAGTAAGGTGCAAACTTAGCAGTTTTTAGATAGTTTTCCACAAAGTGTCATTTTTTTCGCTTCTGATAGCAATTTACCATTGGATGAAGGGCATGACATTTGACTTGTTATATAAATAACTTTAATTGCCAATTGTCAGGTTGTCTTTATGGCAAAATGGCAGACATACTTACATTTTTTCATACTTATATGCCATTATTTCATTTCGAAGCAGAGGAATTTTTAGATGATGATTTTCCTATGATGACTTCTTTAGAAGAAGATTATTGGGAAGATGATGAAATTCCTGAAGAAGTTGGCGTTCTCACACTAAAGAATACTGTTCTTTTTCCCGGGGTTGTCATTCCTATTACTGTAGGAAGGGACAAATCCATCCAGTTGGTCAGAGAGGCATACAACACAAAAGATCGACTTTTGGCTGTTGTATCCCAAAAAAATATTGAGATTGAAGATCCAAGGCAGGAAGATCTTTTCACCACCGGGACACTTGCCAAGATCCTTCGGATGATAAAGATGCCAGACGGATCGGTTACTATTGTCATTCAAGGAAGAAAAAAAATCAGAATAAGGCAGTTTACTGCTGTGGAGCCATTCTTTAAAGCAACCATATACGGCGTAGAGGAAATCGCTCCTTCTGTCGAAGAGATCAAAGCTTTGATGAATAGCCTTAAGGAAGAAGCCAATAGAATCATTGACCTCTCCCCCAATCTGCCTACAGAGGCCAAAATCGCACTGGAAAATATTAGCAGCCTTAGCTTTCTTACGCATTTTATTGCTTCTAACCTTAGTCTTGAGGTAGATGAGAAGCAGGAAGTCCTTGAGTTGGATTATTTGCTCGATAAGGCAGAGAGGGTGCTGGGATATTTGACCAATGAGCTTCAGGTTCTTGAGTTAACTGAGGAAATCCAGTCAAAGGTTAAACTTGACCTCGATAAGCAGCAGAGAGAATATATCCTTCGCCAGCAAATCAGAACCATTCAGGATGAACTGGGGGATCAGGGATTTGAGTCAGATATAGACGAACTGAAGGCAAGGGCAGATGAGAAGGAATGGCCTGATGAGGTTCAAAAAGTATTTGATAAAGAAATTAACAGGCTTTCTAGGCTATCGCCTGCCATGCCCGATTATGCAGTTGTGATCAATTATATCGAATGGCTTTTAGACCTTCCTTGGCAAAAATATAACGATGAGAACTTTGAGTTTTCTGAGGTTCAAAAAATCCTGGACGATGATCACTTTGGTCTTGAGAAGGTGAAAGCCCGAATCCTGGAACATTTGGCCGTTCTTAAGCTAAAAGAAGATAAAAAAGCCCCAATCATCTGTTTTTATGGCCCTCCAGGAGTTGGTAAAACTTCTTTAGGCAAATCGATTGCCAGGGCGATGAAGAAGGAATTCATCAGAATTTCATTGGGAGGAGCTAAGGACGAAGCAGAGATCAGAGGTCACCGAAGGACATATATCGGCGCACTGCCAGGCAGGATTGTCCAAGGCCTCAAAAAGGCCAGTACCAGCAATCCTGTTATTATGCTGGATGAAATTGACAAGGTCGGAAATGACTTTCGTGGAGATCCTTCCTCAGCCTTGCTGGAAGTACTCGATCCAGAACAAAATAATACATTTAGGGACAACTACCTTGAAGTGGAGTATGACCTTTCCAAGGTAATGTTCATCTGTACAGCCAACTCCCTCAATACCATCCACCCTGCCTTGCGAGACAGGATGGAGATCATCGAAATAAATGGATATTCTCAGGAAGAGAAGCAGGAAATAGCCAAAAGGCATTTGATCCCAAGATTGAGAAAAGAACATGGATTAAAGGCTGTTAACCTGAACATCAGTGCGAAGGCACTGCGTCAGGTCATTGAAAATTATACCCGTGAATCTGGAGTCAGATCCCTTGCTCAACAAGTGTCAACCATTTGCAGGGTCGCCGCCAAAATGATCGTCATGGATGGGAAAGAGAAGATCAGGGTCAGTGAGAAAAACCTCAATGATTTTCTCGGAGTTAAGAAATTTGAAAATGAAGCCTATCAAAAACAGTTGAATCCAGGCGTAGCAGTGGGCTTGGCCTGGACAGCGGTAGGAGGGGAGATCCTATTCATCGAATCAACTATGTTTCCTGGATCGGGCAGGTTGAACCTTACAGGGCAACTGGGTGATGTGATGAAGGAGTCTGCCACTCTTGCTTTCACATTTTTGAAGGCCCATGCCGAAAAATGGGGGATTCCAAGGGAGGCATTCAAAAATTGGGACGTCCACCTTCACGTTCCCGCTGGAGCTATTCCTAAAGATGGTCCCTCTGCCGGGATTACCATGCTGACTTGCCTGGCTTCGTTATTTACCCAGCGACTTGTAAAGCCATCAATGGCGATGACAGGAGAAATCACCCTGAGAGGTAAGGTGCTTCCCGTAGGAGGGATCAAGGAAAAAGTATTGGCGGCCAAAAGAGCCGGGATTGATACCCTGATTCTTTGTAAGGATAATCAAAAAGATGTAAGTGAGATCAAAGAAGACTATTTGAAGGGCTTGCACATTCACTTTGTAGAAAGGATGGAGGAAGTATTGGGCTTGACTTTGGACAAACGAGTAGACAAGCCCATCAATTTGGCTCCCGGTAAAAAGGAAGATCCTTCTGCTATGTTGACTCAACTCGAACAGATAAAAAACATAGTTGGAAGGGCTTGAGATCATTTGAAATCCCATTCATTAGCCAAAAATATCTGAGATGAATAAAAATGTATTGATCACCGGTGCATCAGGAAATATGGGGCTTGCCATGGTGAAAAAGTTCCTCGAAGAGGGATATCATGTGGTAGGAACGAAACTCCCTGCGGAGCGAATATCTGATTTTCAAAATCATGAAAATTTTGAATGCCTCGACATTGACCTTTCTGAGGAAAAGGGGGTCGAGCTAGCCATAGACCATTGCCACCAATACAAAAGGGATCTTGATGTAGCAATATTTACAGTGGGAGGTTTCGCAATGGGAAGCCTGGAAGAGACAGGCAAAGAAGAACTGGAGCAGATGATTTCCCTTAATTTTTACATCAGCTATTTTTCTGCCAAGGCTGCCTTTAGACACATGAAAAAGCATGGCAAAGGAGGCCGGATTTTTCTGGTAGGGGCCAAGCCTGCCTTGAACCCTGCCAGTGGAACAGCGATGGTGGCATATACCCTTTCCAAATCCTTGATTCCGAATTTGGCTGAGATCCTAAATGAGGAAGGCAAAGCCCATGGCATAGTAAGCTCCGTGATTGTCCCCTCTATCATAGACACTGCCCGCAACAGAGAAGGAATGCCTGATGCAGATTTCTCCAAGTGGGTCACTCCTGAGCAAATTGCTGAAGCAACCTATTTCTACGCCTCTGAAAAGGGAAGCGCACTGAGGTCGCCAATTTTGAAAATTTATGGGGATAGCTAGGCATGTATTCCTTTTGAATCAGGTGCTTGTGTAAATTCTCAATTCTAATGTCTATTTAGCGCTACTACTACACTTATGGAAATACCAAATATCCACCCCCAAAGCCAAGGGGAAATTATCGCAGAAACAAAGAAGGTTTGGCAAGAGCTGGCTGGCTACCTGAGCCAACTGGAGAGAATGGATTTTTATAAAAAGGTCAATGATGAAGTCTGGTCGGTGGCTGAAAACCTTGAGCATTTGATCCTTTCTACAAAGCCCCTCACAGACGGATTGAAGGTACCTAAACTCATGCTGAGGGCAATGGGAAAACCAAATCGCCAGCTGAGAGATTTCCAGGAAGTGGCAGGCCGTTATCGAGAGAAATTAGCTGCTGCTGGTGATATACGCCAGTCAAACTTTGGCCCTAAAGTAAATCTTGAGGATAGCATTGAAGACCGAGTAAAGTTGTGGGAAGAGACAGGGGCTCAATATTTCGATGCGATAGCCGCATGGAAAGAGGATGAACTTGATAAGTTTTTGATGCCTCATCCACTCTTGGGAAAGATGATTGTGAGAGAGATGCTATTTTTTACCCTCTATCATACCTACCATCACCTGGATATTATGAAGAATAGGGCTGAAATGGGGAAATAATTTCAGGAAAGTTCTGATCTTTGTAGAAACAGACATTAATCAAGATAGATGAAAGAAATGTTTCAAAGCCTGATGGGCAGATTAAGGATTGCAGCTTTTTTGGAAGGATGTTCTTACTTGGCTTTTGGCATTACGATGCCTTTGAAATATGGCCTTGATATCCATGGTCCCAATTATGTGGTTGGCCTTTTCCACGGAATTTTATTTATGACTTATGTAGGCTTGGTGCTTTTTGTTGGGTACAAGAGAAAATGGAAGTTGAGCACCATCTTCTGGTCTTTGTTGGCTTCGATCATTCCTTTTGGTACTTTCATTGCCGATAAAAAGATTTTCAGTAAAGAAGAGGCTTAGGTTTAAGTACAAAATAGAAATAGGAGCATATCAATATGCTCCTATCTGCTTTAGCGGAAACTTCCGCAACTACAACTATTTATAATCAACGTATCCGAATTAACTGTCCCTTTTGATTCCAAATTTTTCCATCTTGTTGTAAAGGTGGCTTCTTTGGATATCCAGGACTTCTGCGGTTTTTGAAATGTTCCAGCTGTTGTTTTCCAGTTTTTTCAAAATAAACTGCTTTTCTACATGGTCTTTAAACTCCTGGAACTTGTCATAATCATCAAATATTGAGGTAGCCTGAGCCTTTCTTCTTCTTGGAATGGCGTAATCATGGACATCGGTAGGTGAAATCTGGCCATTGCTTAGAATTGCCAATCTCTCCACGACATTCCTCAACTCCCTTACATTACCTGTCCAATCCAGCTTCTGAAGTTCATCCATAGCATCAGGCGCGATGTCAAGGTCATTCATACCATATTCACCTGCGATTTCAGACAGGAATGATTGTGCAATCAAGGGGATATCTTCCCTACGGTCTCTCAGTGGAGGAACATGTATTAGGATTACGCTCAAGCGGTGATAAAGGTCTTCCCTGAAGTTTCCTTGTTCAATTTCCAGGAGAAGGTCTTTATTGGTCGCAGCAATGATGCGCACATCTACATTAATCTGCTTATCTGATCCGATTCTGCTAATTCGGTTTTCTTGAAGGGCACGAAGAACCTTTGCCTGTGCTGACAGGCTCATATCTCCAATCTCGTCAAGGAATAAACTTCCTCCATTTGCCTGCTCGAATTTCCCTATTCGCTGTTTATAAGCTCCAGTGAAAGAACCCTTTTCATGGCCGAAAAGCTCACTTTCTATTAATTCTGAAGGAATAGCCGCACAGTTTACTTCAATCAGTGGGCCGTTTGCCCTACTACTTTTTTCATGAATCCATCTGGCAACCAACTCTTTACCCGTTCCATTAGATCCGGTGATTAAAACCCTGGCATCAGTTGGAGCGACCCTGCTAATCGTTTCCTGCACTTTCTCCATGACCGAAGACCTGCCAATGATGGGCCTTACCTTGGTGATTTTTCTCTTGAGTTTTTTAGTTTCAACCACCAGATCCTTTTTTTCAATCGCATTTCTTACGGTCAATAAAAGTCTGTTCAGGTCAGGTGGTTTCTGGAGGAAGTCGTAGGCTCCTTTTTTGGTTGCCTCTACCGCAGTTTCTATATCACCATGACCGGAAATCATGACTACCGGAGTCTCTGGTTTTTGTTCAACTGCCTTGGCCAAAACCTCCATCCCGTTGAGTTTGGGCATTTTGATGTCACAGATCACTGCATCATAACTCTGGTTGAGCAACATGTCAAGACCTTCTTTTCCATCCGCAGCAAGATCTGTATCGTAATCCTCGTATTCCAGAATTTCCTGGAGTGTAGAGCGGATTACTTCCTCATCATCAATGATTAATATTTTAGCCATTAATATTGTATTGTTTATGCTACAAATCTAATTGCTAGATTAACCTAAAACAAGGACAGTTATGAATAAAATTAGACAATTCGCGCAAAAGTGTATATAAATATATTCAATTTGGGCTGAAATATTCGGCTGGATGAAAAAAAAGGCTGACAATGCTGCATTGTCAAGCCCTTCCGTCCTTAAGCTAGGGGTTAAGGAGTAATCTTTAGATATTCATGGTTTACAAGTTTAAATCCTTGAGGGCTTGTTAGGACTTAACCTAAGATCACCTCCTCAATTCGAGATTTTCCTTGCCTGTATTGGCCAAGATAAAGTCGCCTTGGGTACTTTTTGATTTCACCTTAAGGTGGCTTATCAGTAGGCCAATGAAAATAAACTAATCAATTATTGAGTAAAGTTCCAGCCATGGGATTAAATTCTCAAATAAAAAAAGGAAGCAGATTGTTCCACTTCCTTTTTTCGCTAAATAGGATTCAGTTAAAGATTATCAAGGATAAAGTTGGTCATTTTGGTATAGAGGTGGTACCTGGTATTTCCTCCAAAGATGCCGTGGGTCCTGTTTGGATAGAAAAACAGTTCAAATTGCTTGTTATAGGAAATCAGTGCATTGGTAAACTCTATGGTATTCTGAAAATGTACATTGTCGTCCCCTGTGCCATGCACAACCAAGAAGTTGCCCTTCAACTGATCGGCAAAGTTTATCGGAGAGTTTTCGTCATAGCCTCTCTGATTGTCCTGGGGGCGTTTCAGGAACCTCTCGGTATATATCGTATCGTAAAAGCGCCAGTTTGTAACCGGAGCTATAGCAATTCCTGCCTTGAAAAGTCCTTGACCTTTGGTCATGCAAAGAGAGGTCATGTACCCTCCATACGACCAACCCCAAATACCAATTCTATCAGAATCCACATAAGGTAGGTCGCTGAGGTACCTTGCAGCATTGATTTGGTCCAGGGTTTCCAGTCGACCTAAATTTGCGTATGTGCAATCTCTAAATTTTTTCCCACGTCCTCCTGTACCCCTATTGTCCACACAGGCGACTATGTAGCCTTTTTGAGCTAGCATTTGAAACCACATGTAATTGAAATCATCTCCATGTGCCCATTTGTTAAGAACCTCTTGAGAACCAGGTCCACCATATACAAACATTAGTACAGGATACTTTTTACTTTCATCAAAATCTGCAGGCTTGATCATGAATCCATTCAAGTTGACATCTTCTTGTTTTTCACCCCGGTAGGAAGGTGTGTAGGTGAAATTAAAGAATTCGGGATCTCTCAATCCATGTCGAGCCACCTTTTCTCTGACTTGCTCATTTTCTCGCAATTTCTTAACCTCCTTACCCTTGGCATCCATCAGAATGGAAACTGGTGGATTCTTCGTATTGCTGTAGGTATCCAGGAAATAGGTAAAGTTCGAGCTTTTTGTAATGCTATGGGTACCTTCAACTTCGGTCAGGCGTTTTTTTGCTTTCCCCTTGAAATTGATCTTGTATAGGTGTCTTTCCAGGGGAGATACTTCAGTTGATGTATAGTAGATGGTTTTATTGTCCTCATCTACTCCTATGAGCTTATCTACCTCCCATTCTCCGGAGGTAAGCATGGCTCTGCGCTTGCCTTCCATATCGTGGTGGAAAATGTGCATGTAACCACTGTCCTCACTCATCCACAAGAAGCCTTTACCATCTTCTAAAAAGTGCCATTTGTCATCGCTGACTTCAGTGATATAGGTATTGCTATTTTCAGTAAGGATGGTTTTAGCTGCTCCATTTTCAGGATTGACCATCACCAGGTCGAGCTTATTTTGTAATCTGTTCAGCACCATCACTGCCAAATTGCTGCCATCGCGGTTCCATTTGATGCGGGGGACATACTGGTCGGATTCAGGACCCAGGTCTGCTTCTGTAGTCTTCCCACTTGCCACGTCAAAAATGTGAATGCTTACTTTCGAATTGGCTTCGCCTGCCTTGGGATATTTGAAAGTGTATTGTTCAGGATAGAGTTGGCCATATAGAGGCATGGTCCACATTTTTACCTCAGATTCGTCAAAACGATAGAAGCCAATCTTTTTGCCATCCGGAGACCATTTTAAAGCATCTACAAATGCAAACTCTTCTTCATAAACCCAATCCGTCAATCCGTTGATGACCTCATTGTATTTTCCGTCATTGGTAACCATGACTTCCTTGCCAGTATTTAGGTCTGTATAGTAAATGTTGTTGTCATAAACATATGCGATGTTTTGATTGTCAGGAGAAAGACTCGGATTGATGATTTTCTTCCCACTGTGAATCTTTATGACTTTGTTGGTCTCAAGGTTTACCACGAAACAGCTTTGACGTTTGGAACGTCTGTAGATGCTCTCTTGATTGGCCTTTAGCAGAACCAACTTCTCATCCGCACTGAATTCATATCCCTGAATTGATCTGGCAGGTAATCCGAGGTCAATATTTCTGAAGTTCAGTATCTGACCAAGCTTTTTCTCGTCTTCCACACTGAACTTGGCTATGCCCTTGCCAGATTCCAGTTCGGTATAAAAGTTATCATCATTCATCCATCGGAAGCCGTCAGGCAGGATGGAGTAATAATCGTAGGTCACCCAAATGTTGCTGACCTTAATGGGTTGAGTGTCATTTACCTGTGCCTCAACAAGCCAGAATGGCAAGCTCAGACAAAGTAGGAGGAAGGACTTTTTTATCATTGAATTGAGTTTTTGGAGAAACAAGAAATAATGGGGGCTTTAATTTACCTAAAAGCTCTAAATCCTCGAAAATTAAGACACAAAAATCTTGTTGTTATCTACTAATGATGCCATATTTTTGGCAAAGAATTCTATTTCACTCCAATCTTATGTCATTCTTTGCCAAAAACCTCCGGTTTCTACGTCTCCAAAGGGGAATGGAAGTTCCAGATTTTGCAGAACTGTTGGAAATCTATGATGAGAGCCTTCGACGCTTTGAAAGGGACAAGGCAGAACCTGACCTGGATCAATTGATTCGAATAGCGGATAAACTGGATTTACCCATAGATCATTTGCTTTGTAAAGACCTTGATTGGCTTGAAAAGAAAATTTCTGCAAAGAAGCCCAGGCTATTACTATTGGACGTGGATGGGACGCTCACCGATGGAGGGCTATATTACTCTGAAAAGGGAGATGAGATGAAACGCTTTTCTGTGAAGGATGGGATGGCCCTTAATAGATCAATGAAATTTCACAACCTGGAAGTAGGCTTGATATCAGGTTCAGGAAATCTGGGTTTGATTGGCAAGAGGGCCATGGATCTTGGGATCAAAAGAGTCAAGGCAGGCAAAGGTTCCAAGGTGGCAGTTGCAGAGGCTTGGATGAAGGATATTGGCTGCAATTTTGATCAGGTAGCCTTTATCGGGGATGATTTGAATGATATTGCCTTGATCAAAAAGGTGGGAATCTCTGCTTGTCCTGCGGACGCAGTCTCAGCAGTAAAGCGGGCTGTTGATATGGTCCTCAGTAAAAAAGGAGGAGAGGGCTGCGTAAGGGAGTTCTTGGAAGAAAGATTGGGTTTGGAACTGTAATGAAGCGGTGGTCTGAATACATACTTCCATCACCTGACACAATGAATTCAAAGAATTCAAGAGGCACCTGGCATAAATCAAGTCACAGCCAAATTCCTCCTCGAATACTCATCTAGTTAGAATTGGCAAGTTTTCCAGAGAATTGATGTCTTTGTTCCCTTCGATGTTTGCTGCAGTACTGAGGAAACTCTTTTGAACGTTAGGGAGAGATCTATGCCGTAGGGGCAATTAGGGTCATCAGGGTATTTCAACTTTTAATGGCTTAGCGAAACTTGCCTAATTGAAAATTAAGTAGGTTTAATATGTATTGTGTCAAACTTAAGCTGTAATAGATATAACTAATTCTTCCCGTGGACGTTTGAAACAAAAAAGCTAATTGATGCGGGTAATCATATTTGATGGAATTTGCTCATTTTGTAATGCTTCTGTAGACCTACTGATGCGCTGGGATAAGAACAAGAGGTTTAGGTTTACTGCGAATCAGAATGAATCTGGTAAGACATTGCTAGAGGAGGCCGGTTTTGATAGTACCCAGGTTGAAACCATCTACTATTATGAAGATGGACAGATGTATACCAAGTCTACAGCAATTCTAAAGATTGCAAGGCAACTTCCTTTTCCTTTTCCCCTTGCTTATGTGTTCATGGTAGTCCCCAAATTTATAAGAGATGGGATTTACAGCTTTATAGCAAAAAATCGATATAGATGGTTTGGGAAGAGAGATACATGCAGGGTTCCTACTCCTGAAGAAAGAGCAAGGTTTTTAGCTTAGTTCGTTAACTGCCCTTCTACAATCACCTTGTACAATACTATTCCTGCTGCCACAGAAATATTCAGGCTGTGCTTAGTCCCAAATTGGGGAATCTCAAGGGCTTGGTCGCAGGCATTTATCACTCCTTCGCTGACGCCGTGGACTTCATGGCCTAGTACCAAGGCATATTTATCTGTTGGATTAGGCTTGTAGTCAGCGAGATCCAGACTTTCGTCAGTCTGCTCTATGGCCAATATTTTGTATCCTTCTTTTTGAAGCTGGAGGCATAGTTGACTGGCATCGGGATGCTTTTCCCAATCTACACTTTCCTCAGCCCCTATGGCTGTTTTCCGTATTTCTCTATGGGGTGGGGTAGGGGTTATGCCACACATCCATACCTTTTCTACCCCAAAGGCATCAGAACTTCTCAAAACAGCTCCTACATTGTGCATGGATCTCACATTGTCCAAGATCACAACAACAGGTGCTTTGCTTTGCTGTTTGAACTCTTCAAGACTTACTCTACCAAGCTCTTCCAGTTTTAGCTTCCGCATAAAATTTATGTGATTGAAAACCCAACAAGCCGGTGAAGAAACATCAATTCATGTTTTGTGGGCTAGGAAACTCCTGACTCACAAACATCACTGCCTTCCAAAGTTGTTGAATATCAGAAATGGCAAGATCGAAAGGAGCATAACTTGGGTTGTCTGATACAAGGTGAAGCAGTGGACTCTGTCCAATCTGTGCCTTTAGGTATACCCTTTTATACACCAATCCTTCTTCACTCGAGGCCACAATATAGGTATGCCCATCCTTTATGTCGGTAATTTTTTCTACTTTTTGAGCAATGATGATGGTGCCTGAAGGGAGGGGAAGCATGGAATCTCCATCAATTTCAAACGCCAGATGATCTCCTTGGCGAAGCATTGGGAAATGGATTTGGGGAAGCTGGTCCAGGTACTCAGGGTCTGCAAATCCTTGCATATATCCCGCAGCAGCCTTTTGTGGTATCATCGGAATCGTCTTTTCCGGGCTTTGTTTTATGCTTTCTGATGTTTGTCTCAGGTCTTCTTTCGTTAGGAAACTTAGGTCTTTTTGTATCAATTGGTCTAGCGAAAGTGAACAGAGTTTTTGGATTTCAATCAATACATTAATTGGAGGGGTTGCCCTGCCTTCTTCATATGATCCTATCTGAGCCCTGCTTGCACCAATTTCATCTGCGAAGGTAGCTTGTGTGTGTCCCAATAATTTTCGCAAATGTTTTACATTCTGAGATATGATTGAAGGACTTTTATCTTTCATAATTAGTTATGTTTGTTAATTGTTATAGCAATATCGAGAATTATTAGCTTAAATATTAATAATTTTAGTTTTTGTGGATAAAATACGCGACTTATCCACATATTTTTGGCTTTTTGTTTGGATTAGGCTAATTATTTGTGAGAGAGATCCTTAGCTGCAACCTTTTTCCATTTTATTTGTAGGCTAAATTAAATTGCCAACAAGCCATGAACCGATTTTGTGGAAAGCTCTTGCCCTTGTTTTTTCTCTGTTTTAGCCTCAGTGCTGGACAGCTTTTCCCTCAATCTATAAAGGGAAAAATTCTGGATGCACAATCTCAACAGCCCATCGCTTTTGCCACAGTAGAGGTAATTGGGAGCTCTAAAGGAAGCCTTAGCAACGAGTTTGGAGAGTTCGAGTTCAGTATCTCAAATTTGAAGGAAATCGTTGGGCCAGGAGAGAAGCTAAAGCTGAGGTTTGCTTCCCTGGGGTATGGCGAGGCTGTCCAGGAAGTCGGACTCACAGATGGAGATCAGGTTCTAAACATTCTGTTGATGCCCAATCCATTGACTCTGGGAACGGTTGAGATATTATCTGTTAAGCTGAGTCCCAAAGAGCTTTACCGTAGGTGCATGAGTGAGATCTCTTCTAATTTTCCCACCAATCCTTATCAGCTCAAGAGTTTTTACCGGCATTACTGTGTGGAAAATGGGACTTACGGACGCTTGATCGAGGCATCGGTAGATATTTATGATGAAAAAGGATTTGGGCGCAGGTACAAAAGTGTAGCGAAAAAGTACAATCTCCGGGTAAGCCAATTGAGAAAAAGCCTTGATTTTACAGAATTCTCCTATTTCAATCATGTCCCCATTGCGCTCAACAGGAGTATTAGGCATGATTATGCCAGCTTTGAAGTGCCTTACCTCAGTGGAATGTATATCGAGCAAGCCAGTTTTTCCTTTGCTGATACTATTTTTGATTCTGAAGGTACAATCCTGGTGGTACAAGCCCAGACCCTTTGGCAGGGAACCCATTACACCACAGATTTTTATATCAATCTAGACTTATTGGCCCTGATTAAGATGGAAGAACATGCCAGTCGTTCATTTTTCAATAAAGATTATCGATCCTTAAGAAGGAACCATTTTGTCGTAAGGTATAAGTCCTACCAAGGTAAATATTACCTGAGTCATGTGATCAATGAAGGACATGTGCAGTCATGGAGAAAAGACAATGAATCTTCATTCGAAACTCAGACAGACCATACGCATAAGATTTCCTGGGTGGTACATGACATCCTGACTGAGGGTATTCAGCCCTGGAAGGGCAAAGAGCCTGGTAGAGAAGAACTGGCTTCCATTCCCTTTGATGAGCACTTCTGGAATAGCTATTCTCCCCTGCTGGCAACTCCACTGGAAAAGCGGATCAGAAGGGATCTCAGCCAACGACTTCAACTCGAAAAACAGTTTAAGGCAGGCGAGTCCCTACTTGGGAATAAGGACTTACAAAGAGATTTGGCTAGGAAGTCCTACAATAAATTTCTGGCCGAGCATGGGGAACAGCCCATATTGATTTGTTTTTGGGAGAGTTCTAACAAACCCGGCCCTGGGGAACTCCTAACTTTAAGAAAGTTGAACAAGGAATTTGACCAATTACCAGTGGAGTTGATGTGGATAAATCTTGATAAGGACAGGGAAAAGATGATGAAGACTATTAGGAGATATGGACTTTACCTGGGACTTCATATCCATTATCCTCCCATGCCAGATAATGCAGAAGTACTTGGCCATAAATTTAAAAAAAGTCCTTATCTGCTTCTATATGATAAAAATGGCCAGCAAGCATACGCTGGAAGTAAAATTCCCTCCTATAAAAAAATTAAGGAATTGCTTAACAACAGCCGTTAAGAAAGTCCGACATAATTTAAGGAAGTAACTGCCCGGAAACGGCCGTGTAGGCTTTGCCTTTTACCAAAAGACTTGAGCTGCCCATGTGATAAAATTTGGATGAGTTGGTAAACTCCTGTTCGGCAAAGACCTGTCCATAGTTGTTGAACAGCCCCTCGTTTAGGAGAGATTCTTTCACGATAATCTCAGCTCCTAACAGGTTAAAGGTTTTGGAATGTTTTCCAGTGGCCATGTTGTATGTGTTTACCTTACCGGTAAAGTTATTATTCAACAGGCCATACTGATTGATGTGATCCACAACAATCTCCCCGTGATTCTCCAGTTCACCTGATTCTTTAATGGTGATACCATTTTGTGGACTAAAAACCATTGCATCAAGTTCCAATTCAAGTTGGCCTTCTACAAACAGGTCGAAGAAAGGCAGGTCTGCATGGCCTTGAAGGATTACTTTTTGATCAGGGAAGATGATGGTGCCAGGATAAAAAGGAGACCAATTTCCAGGATTGGCGTAGTTGTTATCTTCTTTGGGGGAGAAATAGAAAGTATGGATTTTTGTATTCTCCTGATTATGTGGGAGAAAGGGAAAGGTAATGAGTAATGCGGCAACAAAAAGAGATATGCCTGCGAGAAAAAAAGCTGTTTTGAGTCGTTGCCTCAGTTGAGTTCGGGTATGTAACCGAAAGCCTTGTTTCATCTATTGAATATTATTTACATAAAAATATTCATAATAATTGGCGGCTCTAAATCAATTTTATAGCCATTCTTACAGGAAAAAAGTGTGGTTTCTCGTATTATTTCTATAATTGTCATGAATTTGCAATATTTAGGGATTATGTTTGCAGATAGATACCCTACGAATTAAGAACGGTAAAGACACTTTTTGATTTAGCATCAAGGATGGAGGGTATTTTAGAAAAAAGGATCAACTTTTTCTTATTATATTGGTGCTAAGATTTTCCTAATAGTTAATTAATGGTCATTAAGCGGGCACTAATTATTGACGATGATGAAATAAATAATTTCATCTGCATCAAAAACATGAAGGACTCCAATTTTGTGGAGCATGCCACGTACTGCCTGCGTGGAAAAGAAGGTCTCGACGAATTGACCGATGCCATTAAGCATCGCCCGGAGGATTTACCGGATGTGATTTTTTTGGACATCAATATGCCTTTGATGAATGCCTGGGAATTCCTGGAGCAGTACGAATTGATTCAGAAAGAATTCCCAAAAGAGGTTAAACTATTTATACTCTCCTCCTCAGTATACCGCAAGGACATCGAGAAATCCTCTCATTATGAGATGGTAACGGATTATATCATCAAACCACTGAGCAAGGAAAACCTAAAGCGAATCCAGGAAAAGTATTTTCAATAGATCGAACTTTTCTGCTTCATAAGTTATTGTTGCGAAAATCTCCTGAAGTTAGAATTGTAAGTGAATTCTTTACACCATTTACATTTTTTTACTTGGGAAAACATGAGGCTATCCCCATATTGCCTTCATATCCTTGTAGGAGCTTAGCAGCCACACACTTATGATACGCCTTGAAAATATTAACAAATCCTATCCGGTAGGAAAAAGAAAACTCCACGTACTCAAGGGCATTGACCTTGAAATACGAGAAGGAGAGCTGGTCTCTATTATGGGTTCTTCCGGATCGGGAAAATCCACCCTGCTCAACATACTAGGTATTCTGGACAATTATGATGAGGGGCAATACCTTCTGGATGGGCAATTGATCAAAAAAATGTCAGAAGCCAAGTCTGCCAGGTTGAGAAATCAATTGATTGGTTTTGTCTTTCAGTCCTTCAACCTGATCTCCTTTAAAAATGCCCAGGAAAACGTTGCGTTGCCCCTTTACTATAAAGGGGTTAGCAGGAAAAAGCGCATCAATAAGGCCTTGGAATACCTTGAAATGGTTGGATTAAAGGATTGGGCAACCCACATGCCCAATGAACTTTCGGGTGGACAAAAACAACGTGTAGCCATAGCGAGGGCGCTGATATCTGAACCCAAGATGATACTTGCGGATGAACCTACAGGAGCCCTTGATTCAAAGACTTCTTATGAGGTGATGGACCTTCTTAAGGAAATCCATAACCAGGGAAATACTGTCGTCATTGTTACGCACGAACAAGACATTGCTGAAATGACGCAGCGGACAATTCGTCTAAAGGATGGGCTTATAGCCAATCCTATGGAACAAAATTCCACCATTTAATTAAGCACCCAAAACAATATCCATACCACCTATGAGCCGTACAGCTGTTATCATCGTTTTACTTGCCTTATTGGCAGTTATTGGAGGGACCGGCTTCTATTTGTACAACAAAAATCAGGAGCCCCCTGTGATGTATAAGACTGTGAAACCTTTCACAACTACTATCATCAAGAAGACCGTTGCAACAGGTTCTGTTGTACCCCGAAAAGAAATTGAAATCAAACCTCAGGTTTCTGGCTTGATCTCCAAACTCTACATTGAGGCAGGGGAAATAGTAAAAAAAGGGGATCTTATTGCGACCATCAGAATCATACCTGACATGGTTTCCCTGAATAATGCCGAAAACCGCGTAAGAAGAGCTAAGATTAACCTTACCAATACCAAAAGGGAATTCGAAAGGAATCAGGGCTTGTTCAAAGATGGGGTAATTTCTGAAGCTACTTTTAGACAATTTGAAATTGACTACGAAAATGCACAGGAAGAAAACCGCGCCGCTGCTGATAACCTTCAGTTGATCAAGAAGGGTTCTACAAAAAGTTCTGGACGAATTGCGAACACCAATGTAAGAGCTACCATAAATGGAATGATCCTTGACGTACCTGTTGAAGAAGGAAATTCGGTAATTGAAGCCAACACCTTCAACGAAGGTACAACCATCGCAACCATTGCCAATATGGATGAAATGATCTTCAAAGGCAATGTGGATGAGTCAGATGTCGGTAGGCTTAAGGTAGGAATGCCCTTGGTACTGACCATTGGAGCCCTTGAAACCGAAAAATTTGATGCTGAATTAGAATATATTTCACCCAAAGGCGTTGAGGAAAACGGTGCTATCCAGTTTGAGATTCGTGCAAGAGTGAAGCTCAAAGATGGGCAGTTTATTCGCTCAGGTTATAGTGCCAATGGGGATATCGTATTGGAAAGCAGGGAGAATGTTTTGGCTATTTCTGAAAGCTGGGTTATTTTTGAAAAGGACTCACCTTATATTGAAATCGAAAAAGGGAGTCAGCAGTTCGAAAAAGTTCCTGTAAAACTGGGTTTGTCAGACGGCATTCAGTCTGAAGTCCTGACCGGAGTAGATAGTTCCACAAAGGTGAAAGATCCTACATCTGGGTTTACTCCAAACTAGGGAAATACCAGTCTGGCTATTTTTGAATTAGGGTAAAGGTCTCCTTTTGTAAATTCTATTATGAAAATTCCTTATATTTGAAATGAACCCTTACAATAAAGTAGCTCATAGATGATGAAGCATCTGCTTCTTAGAGGCCTGATATCAATTACATTAATTACATGGGTAATGCCATTTTCCATTGCCCAATCAAATTTCGACCCTGATAGTCTCCTCAAAACTCTAGAAAATAATTCTCCATACGAACAGGCGGATGTACTGAAACATGCATCTCTTGACTTGATGGCCAAGGGACAGTATGACGTGGCCATTTCATTGGCTGACCTGGCAGAGCAACGCATTGAAAAGGTAAAACAAAGAAAGCCTACCTGGGAGAATATCCGCCTTTATTGTGATATGATCATGAACCAGGCTGAGATCTATATGCGGGCCAAGGAGTACCAAGGGGCTGAGGTCGCTTATTATCAGGCACTAGCGAGTGCAGAACAAGAGCTACCGCTGTATGATGTAGAAAATAAAATCAATCGTGAGCGGGAAAATATAATCCTGAGAAAGGATCTTCGAATTAAAATCGCCAAGATCCAGGTCATAAAAGAAAATTACGAAGATGCACTGGCCTTCTACGAAGAGGTGGACGACCTTGCTGGGCTTCTGAATGATTTTAAAACCATGGGTTTTGTAGATAGAGCCCAGGGTAGAATTGAGGAAAGAAGGGGTAAAATTGACGAGGCATATAAATTGTATGAGTCATCCTTAAGTGATTTTAAAGCCATCGGTGCAGCTGAAGGTTCGGATAGCATTGCGGCTGTTTTGCTTGACTTGGGTAGAATTGAACTCCAGCAGGGAGATGTCAGATCTGCCAAGGCAAACCTATTTCGAGCCCTGCAAAACTTTTCTTCTCGTCAGAATTTTCCTGGCGAAGCAGATGCCCAGATTCTACTGGGAAAGACATACCTTTTCCAAGACAGTGCCAAAGACTCACGCTATTACCTTGATTATGCCCTAACTACCCTTCAAGATCTGGATGACATTGACGGGGTAATTGAGACCTATCAATTAATTGGAGACTCCTATGCCATGGAGGGCAATCAGGAGAAGGCATTGGCTAGTTATAAGCTGGCTCTCAGAAGCCAAAGCGCACAAAAGGACACCGTGCCACTGACCCTTTACAAAATTGGCTTGTCCCATTTTGAACTCGCAGAATACAAGGAAGCCATCAATTACCTAGAGGCTTTATTGCCACTGGCTGCTGGAAATAGCCAGGATACCCTGGACAGGAAAACCTATTTCCTCTTGTTTGACATTTATAAGAAACTTGGAAACCTGCAGGAGGCTCTAGATTCCTATCAGGCGTATACGGGTTTGAACGACTCCTTATTCAATGCCGAACATGAAAAGGAGATTCAGGAGATCAAACGCCAGAACTATGATTTCATCAGAGACAGGCAGTTGGAAATATTCCAGAAAAACCTACAGGTAAAAGACCTCGAATCTCAGCGAGAGCGTATTTTATTTTATGCAGGGGGCTTTTTGCTTGCCATCGTGATTGTGGTGGCTATCCTGCTCTTCCGCCAAACGAAGCGTAAGCAAAGGGTAAATGACCAGTTGGCCTTTCAAAACAAGGTCATCAATACCCAAAACAGGCAGTTGCTCAAGGTAAATCAACGCCTTGATGAGGCAAAGCAAGCAGCTGAAGCTGCCTCCATCGCTAAGTCCAACTTCCTGGCAACAATGAGCCATGAGATTCGGACGCCCATGAATGGTATTTTGGGTATGATTTCCCTGCTTAGAGATACCAACCTCAATGGACAACAATTGAAATATGTCCGCAACATTTCAACCTCTAGTCAGAACCTGCTTTCTATCCTGAATGATATCCTGGATTACTCACGTGTAGAAGCAGGAAAACTTGAACTGGAGTTCAGGACCCTGTCAATCGGAGAGATGCTGGATGAGGTCATGGCCTTGTTCACAAAAATGGCTGAGGAAAAGAATCTCGAACTGAGTTATACCCTCGATCCCGGCTTGCCCAAATACATTGTCAGTGATTCGACTAGGTTGAGGCAGGTTTTGGTCAATTTGGTATCGAATGCCCTGAAATTTACCTCCCTGGGACATATTCGAATTCATGCCAAGTTTCATGAACAGCCAGAGGCCCCGCTATTGCATGGGGACAGGATGCAGGTAACATTCAGTGTTAAAGATTCAGGAATCGGGATTCCAAGGGATAAAAAAGAAGCTATTTTTGACTCTTTCCAGCAGGTAGATAACTCTGTTTCGAGGAGATTTGGTGGTGTGGGATTAGGATTGGCCATCTCAAAGAGGCTGGTAGAATTGATGGAAGGAGATATCTGGGTAGAAAGTGAGTTGAACAAAGGGTCTACTTTCAGCTTTTTCGTAACCACCACCGTAGACCGTGAGGCAGAAAAGTACAAGAAGAAAGGAGATGTCTCCGAGCATAACATCAACCACAAGTTGGGAGAAAAATTCCCACTTAAGATTTTGGTTGCCGAAGACAATTTGATCAACCAAACGGTAATCGAAGGCATTCTGGAAAAAATGGGATTTGAGCCTACCCTGGTAGAAGATGGAAAAGAGGCTGTGGAAGAAGGAACCCGTGAATTCTACGACCTGATTTTCATGGATATCCAAATGCCTGAAATGGATGGCTTGACAGCCAGTAGGCATATTTTTGAGGCCTATCAGGGCAAGAAAAGGCCGATCATCATCGCCATGACTGCCAATGCCATGTCGGGAGTGAAAGAAGAACTTCTCGAAGCTGGCATGGATGATTATATCTCAAAGCCCTTCAAACTCACTGTACTTGAACAAACGATTTCTTCATGGGGAGAAAAAATCTTGCATGAAACCAAATCCCCTTCTTAGGTCTTTTAAATGTCTGATTTTCAGCCTATGCTATCCCAGTATAAGAAGGCTAATGCCCTGATGACTTCGCTGCAGACAATTCCCTCAAATAACTAACATCCCCATATTCTTTCATAGTTTCTTAATACAAAACGAGTAGTTTTGCTACTCGTTAATGCTATGGTAGAAGCACTCATTTCATCTAAAACCCGAATCAAACTGCTGGTAAAATTCTTTTTAAACAGCAACACAACTGGTTATCTACGTAACCTGGAATCTGAATTCGGAGAATCCACCAACGCCATCAGGCTGGAGTTGAACAAGTTTGAAAAGGCAGGGATGCTCCAATCCTTTCTGGACGGGAACAAAAAAATGTTTCGTGCCAATACGCAGCACCCATTTTTCCAGGAGATCCATAGCATTGTGATGAAATATGTAGGCCTGGACAAAATCGTTGAGAATGTCGTCGAACGATTGGGCGATGTAAATAAGGTCTTCTTGACCGGAGAGGTTTCCAAGGGATTGGATAGTCCCGTGATTGACTTGCTGATTGTTGGAAACATAGACAGGTCCTATCTGGCATCGCTGGTGGAGAAGGCAGAACCATTGATCAAAAGAAAAATACGATACCTCATCTACGAAGAGCAGGAGTTTGATGAAGATTTGCTGAAATCTTATAAACCCGAACCGCTGCTACTTTGGAGTCGACAAAAATAAACCTTTACCAAACAAACATTTTTCAACGCAGATGAAACCATACAGGACTTATCTCATTAGCTTTTGGATCATCTTTTCTCTGATGGGGACAGCAGGATTTGCCCTGGCTCAGCCTACTGTCAACCTTGGCCCTGACCTTTTGAGCTGCGATTCAGTCATGCTGGATGCAGGTAACGCTGGAGCGAGCTACCTTTGGTCAACGGGAGCAAGCTCTCAAGCCATTACGGTAAATCAGACAGGCATTTACTGGGTGGATGTAACTGATGTTAGCGGAACAAGCAGAGACAGCATTTTGGTCGAAATTCAAAGCCCTCCTTCGCCTCTCACTCTTCCTTCCGTAGACCTTTGTGGACCTCAGTCAGCCCAATTGAATCCAGATTCTTTGGGAGATTATGTTATCTGGTTTGATGATTCCGTCTCTGGAAATGTTATTGATGTGATTGCTCCTTCTGTAGATATAAATTCTGACACCAGTTTTTTTGCTAAAAATTATGTGGTTCAATTTGGAGGAAATGGCGGCATTGAAAACAAGGATATCTTTGCTTCAGGAGGTTTTACGAGCATCCGATCGGGCTATGCCTTTGATGCCCTACAGGATCTGATCATAGATTCGGTAGCTGTGTATGTTAATACCAATGCTACCTTACAGATTCAGCTTTGGGATGATCAAAACAATGTATTGGTAGAAAGAATTGTCCAGGTTCAAGCCCCGGATAAGTATTTTGTTGACCTTTCCATATTTGTACCAGCAGGGAACAACTATAAGCTCATGCTGATTTCTATTAGTGGAGGTTTGGTTCTGAGGAATGGAAATGCAGCATATCCTTATCCATTCCAAATTCCAGCTAGCCTTTCGATCAATAGGCACACCACCAATGGAAACAATACAGTTTCGACCTTTTCGTCGGTTTTTTATGATTGGCACATCAGTACCCTTGCCTGCGAGTCACCCTGGTTTACCCAGGACTTTCAAATCCTACCGATTCCAAGCCTTACTCTGAAGTCGGATACGGTGGCCTGCGGCCTTGATTCGGTCGAACTGGTCTCTGGCAATAATCCTGGAGCCTCATATTTATGGAGTACGGGAGATACTACAGAATCCATCATCGCAAGGCAAGATGGCAACTACAAGGTAAGCGTAGCATTGAATCCCGCTTGTCCTATAGAGGATTCCATTCAGCTTACCCTCCTGGCAGATGTCAATCTGGATGAACAGCAAATAGCCATTTGTGGACCGCAGGTAGTACCTGTAAATTTCGACAGCCTGGACGAACTGGTCTTGATCTACAGAGATAGTATGGCAACGGAATTTTTAGATGCCAGGAGTATCAATGCTGATGTTTCTGGAGACACTACTTTTTATATCAGAGGTTACAATGCCCTCAGTGCTGGGAGGGTCGGAATAGAAAACGATTCTATCTTTGTTACAGGCGGATTTACCAACATCAGGACAGGTTATGCCTTTGACGTTTTTCAGGACATGGTTTTGGATTCGGTGGCTGTGTATGCAAATGTATCAAGCCCATTGACCATACAACTCTGGGACAGCAACAATGTGGTGCTTGGACAAAGGGATTTGATCGTGCCCGGTACTGGAAAGCAATTTCTGGATTTGACATTCTTCATTCCGAAGGGAAACAATTATAAGTTGATGTTGACGGCCATGACACCAGGACGCCTCTTCCGAAATGGAAATGATGCCTATCCCTATCCTTTTGTGCTGCCGGATGTCATGTCCATTACCAGGCATACCACCAATGGAAACAATACCGTAACCAGCTTTTCATCAGTTTTTTATGACTGGCATGTGAGTCTGCCACTTTGTGAGTCAGGAATCGAGGAGGTCAACATTTTTGTAGCAGATATTCCTGAAATTACCCTAAACGAAGATACCCTTGTCTGTGGATTCCCTTCAATTAACCTCATTGCAGGTAATAATCCTGCTGCAAGCTATAGCTGGAGCACAGGTGATACGACTGAAGTGATTACGGTGGATAGCACTGGAATCTATAAGCTCAGCGCCTTCATCGTCTCTCAATGTCCTGTGGAGGATTCCATTCAGGTATTCCTTTTGGATGCGGCTTTGCCACCTTCAGACTCTCTTTTGGAGGTTTGTAACCCGCAAGAGGTAACGCTTTCTCCTCAGACAAACTCTGATGTGTTGTTGTGGTATGTGGATTCGTCCAGTACCATGCCCTTTGCAACCCAGGACTTGACGGTAGATGTCAGTACTTCATTGACTTACCTTACCCGAACCCTGAATGCTGCGAATATAGGACGTGTAGGCATTGAGAATACCACTATTTATACGGCTGGAGGTTTGACCAATCTGGTGTCGGGCAATGCTTTTGATGCTTTCGAAGATCTTATTATTGACTCGATCCTTGTCAATGTAAATAACCCTACTGACATTAGCCTGCAACTTTGGGATGCCAACAATGTGCCCATACAGGAGCGAGTGGTGAGGGCAGACAGGATTGGAGACAATTATGTCCCATTGGCATTTTATGTTCCGGCTGGGCTGGACTATAAACTGATGATGGTAAATATAGCCTCCCCGGGAAGGGTATTTAGAAATGGGAATGATGCGTATCCTTACCCATTTACCATAGATGGTTTGATTGCGATCAACCGCTATACCACCAATGGAACGAATACCGTTACGACATTTTCCTCTCCATTGTATGATTGGCATATCAGCCAGGTGGCTTGTCTTTCAGACCCTCAGCCCTACACCGTAAGTGTAAAAATTCCATTAGACATAGAGCTGGATCAATATGCTTGTGAATCCTTCACCCTTTCGACAGGGCTTTCCTTACTGGATCACGAATGGTCTTTGATCAAATCGCCTGGAAATGACAGCCTGGTTAGTAGTTTAGATTCACTATTTATCCCTGAAACGGGAAATTATATCCTTAAAATTACCGCCGATCCAACTTGTATTTACGAAGACACCCTGAGGGTTGAAATTCCTCGTACGGCGGGCTTGCCAAATGATGGCATTTTGTGCGGATCTGTTTTGACAACAAACTATGGCAACGAATCTGAGTTTTTGTGGAGTACAGGAGACACTACCCCCACATTGACCCTTACTATGCCGGATACGATCTCCGTTACAGTTTTCGAACCAAGGGGCTGTGTATTGACCGATACCATCTTTGTTACAGGATTCGATTCCTTCCCGCAGATTAACCTGGGGCCAGATTTCGCTTCTTGCGTATCGGCTAGCTTGAACGCCAATTTCCCAAATGCAACTTATGTCTGGAGCAATGGCGACAGCACAGAACAAATCGAAGTATTTTCAAGTGGGGTCTACACCGTAGAGGTAATCAATCCGAATGGATGTTCGGGTGCCGATACCATTGGGGTGCTTATCAATCCAGCTCCCCTGGCGCAATTTTCACCTTCCATTACAGGCTTCAATGTCTTCTTTATCAATCAATCTACCTTTGGGACCTACGAATGGGATTTTGGAGATGGCCAGACAAGCAATTCCGTCGCGCCTTTCCATGTGTACCAGGATACCGGGGTATTTGTGGTAAGATTAATCACTACGAATGAGTGTGGTTCTGATACATCTAGCCAGGAAATCAGGATCATTGATCCGAGTGTATCAGTGGAGGATGCAAGCCTTGGAGCCTTTAGGCTATATCCTATCCCTGCCAGAAACCAGGTTTCTATTGAGTGGATCGGAATATCGGGAGAAGTG
Source organism: Bacteroidia bacterium (assembly GCA_022760475.1). Lineage (GTDB taxonomy): Bacteria > Bacteroidota > Bacteroidia > J057 > J057 > JALEFZ01. Next base: position 74,377 of record JALEFZ010000070.1, read on the forward strand.
GACATGGAAGTCCTGGACTCAAGAGGTAAAAAAGTATTTACAGAACAGACCCTCGCCAATGAAGGTCGAGTTGATAAAATTTCCCTTGAATTGTTGCCTGAAGGTATCTACCTGTTGAGAATCAAGGATTTGAATCAAAGAACAATTTATAACAAACGCTTTGTACTGATTAAATAAGCAGGATGTTTAAAAATAACTTCATTGTCCAAAGCATAAGAAGGATCTTTGCCCTCCTGGACAGTTATTTCAGGAGACGAGGAATCATAGTCGTGATTTTCTCTTTTGTCAATTCTGTATTGGAATTGATGGGCTTAGGAGCATTGTTGCCACTGATCCTGCTGGTGCTTGACGAAAACATCATTGAGAATTCTGAGGTAATAAGGTCCATCTATGACTTTTTTGGATTCCAGAGTCCTACGGCCTTCATCACTGCCATCTGCATTGGGGTGATGAGCATCATCATCGTAAAGAATGTAGTCAGCTTGTTGATTATCAGGATGCAGGCTCGCTACTCCCTGGATCTTTTTCAGTATTTTAACAACAAGATGATGAGGATTTTTTATGAAAGGAATTATACTTTTTTCCTCAATACCAATTCTCACAAAATCATCCGGGACTTTTACACCATTCCCAATCAGTTTGCAGGGGAATTGGTCTTACCGATGATGAGTTTGTTCAACGAAATTGTGATGATTTTCCTGATTGTCGTCAGCATCATGATTTACAAATTCAAGATATTCTTGATTCTCGCAGCGGTAGTGGGTCCGGTTTTTATCCTCTTTTACAGGTATGTACGAAACAGGATTTTACATTTGAACCTTTCCCTACACGAATTATCCCCAATTACGTGGAATACACTTTTTGAAATCATCTTTGGCTATACCGATGTAAAGCTCACCAACACAGAGGAGAACTTTTTTGCTACCCACAAAAAGAACATTGACAAGTTTGTCAAATTGAGGGTGAACAAGCACATTTTCAATAACTCTTCCGCCAAAGTCCTGGAAATTTCCATCTTCCTGGGAGTGATCATCATGGTCTTGTATGGGCTATATTTGTTGGGTTCCAGAGAAGAATTGTTGGTAATCCTATCCTTATTTGCCTTGGCTGCCTACAGGACGATGCCCTCATTTTCCAGAATCATGAATGCCATCATCAGCATCAAGGGTAACCTCTTTACGATTGACATTCTGGAAGAGGCGAATACAGCGCCACCAGACTATGGGAAGTATATTCCTGAGATGTCTTTCGAAAAGGAAATTGAGGTAGCTAACCTGAGTTACAAGTATCCTGGTAAGGATCAATTGGTATTGGACAACATCTCATTTAAGATAGAAAAAGGGGATAAGGTTGGAATCATCGGCAAATCTGGTTCTGGAAAAACTACCCTGGTCAACCTATTTCTGCAATTTTTTGAACCGGGAGGAGGAAAGATCCTGGTAGATGGCCTTGAGTTGGATGAAACTACCCACAGAGCCTGGAGGAAGCACCTGGGCTATGTAAAGCAGGATATTTACCTACTAGATAGCAGCCTGAAAGCCAATATCGCCTTTGGTATCAAGGAAGAAGAGATTGACGAAGCGAAGATGTGGGAAGTCATTGAAAAGGCCAGTTTAAAGGAATTTGTAGACGATTTGCCAGAAGGGGTCGATACCATCGTAGGGGAGCGAGGCGCTCAGCTTTCGGGCGGCCAGCGTCAGCGAATTGGAATTGCCAGGGCCCTGTACTCAGGGGCGAAGGTCTTGATGCTTGACGAAGCCACCTCTGCGCTGGATTCGAAAACAGAATCAGAGATCACCGAGTCGATTTACCAGCTTTCTGACGAAAACCTGACCCTCATGGTCATCGCCCACAGAATTACTACCCTCAAATACTGTAACAAGATCATTGAACTTGAAAACGGAAGGGTTAAAAGTATAAAGTCTTACGAGGAGGTATTTGCAGAACAAATAAAATCCTGAAAACTCCATGAGTCCTAAGCCTGAAAAAACACTACTTCTCTTCACGACAGGATTCCCATACGGAAAGGGTGAGCAGTTTATCGAAACTGAAATACACTTCTTGTCCAGGGTCTTTAAGGATATTCACATATTTCCAGAAAAAATCAGCGGGGAAGCAAGACCTTTGCCTTCCAATGTAAAGGTGATAGCGTTCGAGCCTGCCCCATTGACTCAGGTACGGCCATTGGTCATGAAGCATGGCATGGATCTATTGGGTATTTTTTCCTACGAAATCTTGAATAGCAAGGAAAGGGGAAGGTATTTGAAGCAGCCCGCCTGGAACATGAATCTCCTGATTGGAAATTACCACACTGCGTTGGAGCTTGAAAAGGTGCTGGAACAGTATGATATGGCTTCGACGGTGGTCTATTCCTATTGGTTCAAGGATTGGGCAAGCAAATTGGCCATCATCAAACACAGGAAAAACCTGAAGTTTGAGTTGATCACCCGGATCTTGGGCTATGACTTTGATGTGAAACAAAATCCACTGGGCTACTTTCCATTCAGGTCATTTGAAATGAATGAGGTGAGCAGGATTTACCCCATTACAAACTATGGGAAAAACTACATCAAAAAACATTATCCTGCCTATAAGGGAGGCTTGAAAGTCAGCCACTTGAGTGTATATGACCATGGCTGGAATGAATCAAGGCAAAAAGACTATTTCCAAATTTGCAGCTGTGGTTTTCTAGTTCCTCTAAAAAGAATGGGACTTATGCCAGAGATCCTGAAGCATCTGGATTTCAAGGTGGTGTGGACACATTTTGGAAACGGACCCGAAGAGGAAATGATCCGTCAAAAAGCCTCTGAATTGCCCGTAAATATCACCTTTGATTACAAAGGATATACCCCCAATAAGGATGTGATCCGCTTTTACAAGGAAAATCCTGTTGATCTCTTTATCCATCTCAGTGAGATGGAGGGGGGCGCTCCGGTTGCCATCCAGGAGGCCTGTAGCTTTGGGGTTCCCGCCATTGGAGCAGATGCAGATGGCACACCGGAAATTGTGAATGAGCAGACAGGCTGGCTGATTCCCAAGGATTTTGATCCCAAAGAGGTAGCCAAAATCATCAGGGATTATCATGAAGATAAGGGAGATAAGACGGCCTTTAGAAAAGGGGTAAAAGCATATTGGAACAGTGAATTCAATGCTGAGTTTGTCTACAGGGATTTTGCCCATGAACTGGCAGGTTCACAGAAATCAGTAATTCTTGAAAAAGCCTAAAATCTATGTGTGGAATCGCAGGAATATGGAACCAGGGAGGCTTTGAGCAACAATTGCTTGAAAAATTGACCCATGCCCTTGCCCATCGTGGGCCTGACCAATACAACTTCTTTTCTGGAGATGAGGGGAAATTGGGACTGGGGCATCGCCGTCTTTCGATCCTGGATCTGTCAGAAGCTGGTCGTCAGCCGATGACTTCTCCCAGGAAGAAGCTCACCATGGTGTTCAATGGGGAGGTTTTCAACTTTGTCGAGTTGAAAGCTCAATTGGAGCAGAAAGGCTTTTCCTTTTCGACAAATACCGACTCTGAGGTCATCCTGGCCGCCTATGAGTATTGGGGCATCGATTGCCTTAAGAAATTCAATGGCATGTGGGCTTTAGCCATCTGGGATGAAGATGAAAAAAGCCTTTTTCTGGCAAGAGACAGGTTTGGAATCAAACCCTTGTACTACTATCAGGATGATGCTCGGCTGCTGTTTGCTTCCGAGAGCCAGGCCTTTTGGCGGATGGGTGGTATTCCTAGGAAAATAGATGAGAAGTTGTTGAACTTTGCCCTCCAGCGTCCCAATGAGCTTGATGGGAGGGGATTGACGATTTTTGAAGATATATTTCAACTGCTTCCAGGACATTTCGCCCTTCTCCGCCCTGGAGAAAGAATGGTCCAAAAACGCTGGTACAACATTCTGGAAGAAAGAATAGAGGTGAATGAAAACTACCCAGAGCAGCAGGAAAAATTCAGAGAACTATTTGAAGATGCTTGCAGAATCCGCTTGCGTGCTGATGTGAATCTTGCCACTGCCCTGAGTGGAGGGGTCGATTCGACGGCTGTGTTTTCGATGGTACACAAGCTGGGAAAGGGTAAAGTTGGTCTGGACAGGTTGCCAGAGGATTGGCAAAAGGCCTTTGTGGCTACCTTTCCAGGGACCCCCGTAGATGAGAAGCGTTTTGCAGAAAAGGTTGTTGCTCATTTCAATTCACAAGCAGAATACCTGGTCCCCAATCATCAGGAACTGCCATCAAAAATCGTTTCTACCACGAAGTTATTTGATGCGATCAGCTCTACCCCCATACTATCTATTACTCCGGTTTATGCTGCCATGCGCGAGCAAGGCATAGCTGTATCACTGGATGGGCATGGAGTAGATGAAATGCTATATGGTTATCGCCAAATGGTGTATGATGCCTTGAGCTATTACAATGCCTTGGGGAGAAAAGATCAGGTAGGTGAAATTGGTAAAGTCCTGACTCAGTTGGAGGCTGAGGAAAAACGAGCGGATTATTGGAACAACTTCGAACAACAATACCTGAAGGGAGGGAGGCTAAGTGCTGTGTTGGGTAAGGTAAAGCAGCGAATTCTTTCTTTTGGAGGGAATAAAAATGTTGAAGCACCTGTTGAAAGCCCCATTTGGTCTGAGAGCATTGATTGGGACTACATTGAATCTAAAATTCCAAAGGCAGATCTATACAATTTTTCATCTAAAAATAGCCTGGACCAATTGGTGTACACAGAATTTTTTCAGACTACACTTCCAGCACTTTTGAGAAATTTTGACAGAGCCTCCATGTTTTCTGGCCTTGAAATCCGAATGCCATTCATGGATTATCGCCTGGTAGAATACGCTTTTTCCCTTCCAATGGAGAGCAAACTTGGAGGTGGATTTACCAAAAGAATACTCAGGGATTCCATGAAGGGAATCATGCCTGAGGAGATTCGAACACGAACCTATAAGCTGGGGGTAGGGGCTCCCATCGTCAACTGGTTGTCTGGTCCCATGAAAGAGATGGCACAAGATGTCCTGCATAGCCAGGATTTTCAGGAAAGCCCATTTTGGAAAATGGCTGCTTTTGAAAATGGAGCCTGGCAAGGCAAGCATGCAAAATTATTCTGGAGAACGCTTAATGCCCACTTAATTCAAAGCCCTTTCTGATATGAAATTGCTTTACTGCTACCTGAATGCGAATCCCAAAAGCCTTGGTGTCCTCAAAAAAATCCTCGCCAAGGTGGACAAGCTCAATAAACTGGGCCTGGATACCAGGGTATTCTTCCTGACAAGGCATCAGGCAAGCAGTTTTGAGCTTCCCAACCATGTCAATATCATAGAGGTGCCAAAATCCTCCAGGAGGTATTTCCATCAATTCGACAACCATGCCCTGCATATTCAGGCATTTAGAGAGGTGTTGGAAAAGGAATGGGAAAAGGGTGATTTGGTCATGATGAGGGCCATTCCTGCCAATAAATGGTTTTACGAATTGGTGAGAGATTATCCGGATACCTTCATTTTGGAACATAACAGCAAAATGAGGGAGGAACTCAAGCGGGAAGACCATTTTAATGATTTGAGCCTGTGGCGCCCTTCGCACTTCCTGCATTATTTCTTGGACAGGAGATATCCCCTGGCGGCAGACAAGCGATTTGCAAAAAAGGTTTATAAGTACGCCCGTAATGGCATAGCAGTTACCTACGAGATCGGAGAAAACGAAAGGCAAAAGGCACTGCCTTTCGAGTATAAAGTTCACACAGTTTCGAATGGGCTGGATGTAGATAGTATTCCACTAAAGCCAAGACTCGGATTTAATGGCCATAGGCTTGATTTACTTTTTTTACGAGGCGGGGGAGTGGCTCCCTGGTATGGCATTGAACGCCTCTTTGATGGAATTGCCGCCTACAAGGGAAAAACAAATATCCATCTCTGGATGGTAGGTAAAAAAATGGAGGTTGATGTCAACTTGGTCAATGAGTTGGGCATTAGCGACAAGGTTCACTTTACGGGATACAAAAGTGGTAAAGAACTGGATGAAGTCATTGAAAAATGTCATTTGGGTATTGGTTCTTTGGGAATGCATCGAATTGGACTAAGTGAGGGGGCGGTGCTCAAGGTGAAGGAGTATGCAGGAAGGGGATTACCTGTGGCCATTGCCTTTAAGGATGTTGACCTTTCTTTTAATGAAGAATTTGAACCCTATGTTTTGCACCTGCCCGCGAATGAAAGTCCGATTGATATGGAATCGCTCATCAAGTTTGTTGAAGGCTTGCAGAAAATGGACAGGCTTGAGGAAGAAATAAGGGCATTGGCAAGCAAGTTTCTGGATGCCAAAATCAAAATGGAACAATTGCTCAAAGTGATAAAGGAAAATTAAATGTGGGATAGAAGCTGGAAATTTGCTGTAAGGAATGTACTGAAAATCGGTGACCGACTGGGTCAGGCGACAGGCATTTCTACGCGAAAAGAGCAACAGCATCAGTCCAGGATCGACGCTTTTTACGATTCTATTTATCCAGCAAATCTTAACATTCCCACGACAGCTAGCCTGGATTTTACTCAATTTCCCTACCTCTCCGTCTCCTATCGTTCACCATCCTTTTGGGAGCGTACCTATCAAATGTCAGATGCCGGATTGCCATTGGTACCCTATAAGGGAGAGGAGCAGCCGAAAACTAATATTGTTACGACAGCTCAATATGGCCTTTCCTGCTATGACGCCTGGAAAGCCGGAAGTGAGGGTGAAGAAAAATTCAAGAATGTTCTGAAGTTTCTACTCGATGAAGGTGAGTTGAAGGATGGCAAAAGAAGATATCCCTTCCATTTTGATTGGCCTGCTTTTGACCTGAAAGCTCCCTGGTATTCAGCCTTGGCTCAGGCTCAGGTTGTTTCACTTTTATTGAGGGGGCATCAGGAATATCAGGACGAAACTTACTTGGTTCAGGCCAGAGAGGCTTTAGGGTTCCTTTTTGTTTCGGTAAATGAAGGAGGTTTAAGGCAAGCCACTCCTGAGGGAAGGCTGTGGCTAGAGGAGTATCCCAGCGAAAATCCTTCCCTGGTATTGAATGGTTTTGTCTCTACAGTCATCGCCTTATTGGAAATGAGGCCACTGCTTTTGGAAGAGGAAGTGATTTCAAAGGTACTTCCTGCAGTAGAGAGCCTGATTTTCTCATACAAATATTACGACCTGGGTTGGTGGCTATTATACGATCGGGTACGCTATGTCCCTATCACAGAAGAATATATGCGTTTTCAAATCCTTCAATTGGAACAATTACAGTCTTTATGTCCTATGCCGTTTTGGAATGCTTTGAGAGAAAGGCTGCTTGGCTTTTATGAAGGAAGAAAATGGAATTTCATCAAGGATATGAAGGGATTGAGAATCAAGGTTGGTTTGTAATCATTAATGAATGAAAGAAAAACTTGAACATATAGAGGTCATGCAAAAACATGCTTCAGGAACCCAAGCGAAGAGAGATGTCCTTTTCCTTTTCACGGGTTATGCTCCATTTGGAAGGTATGAGGTATACATCAAAAATGAATTGCAGATCCTGTCCAAAAATTTCCTTAAGATTTACATTTTTCCTGCTGATTCTAGTAAAGGAGAGAAATGGGAATTGCCCGAGAATATTGAAGTTGTCAAGATTGAAAAGGATAGCCCGGTTTCAAAAAGTGAAGTTTGGGGGAAGTACGGCAGCCAAATATTGAGTGCAATGGCCGCTGGCCTTGCTAGTAGAGGAAATCTGGGATCTAAATTGAGTCGCTTTCGCGAGGAATTGAGTTGGATTGTAGATGCCGCCAGGCGAGCCATCCGACTAGAGAAGTGGGCCATCGAACATGGCTTTGACTTTAGAAATCTGAGCCTCTATTCCAACTGGTTTGTAGGCTGGGCAGATAGCCTTTCCCTGATGAAGGCAAGTGGTGTGATAGACTCCTTCCTTTGTCGTGCACATGGTTACGACCTTTATCCACAAAGACGTCCATGGGGATATATTTTCTTCAGGCCTTTCCATTTGAGAATGGTAGATCGGGTAATTTGTATTTCGCAAGCAGGTATGGATTTTTTACAGGAGAATTATCCTGCATTCAAGGATAAAATCAGCCGATCATACCTGGGAGTCTTTGACAGGGGATTGTCCATCTTGCGTGATCCTGAGGAAATCAGGGTTCTTTCCTGTTCCAATATGATTCCCCTTAAACGAATTCATCGGATTATGGCTATCCTGAAGGAACTGGATAGGCCTGTCCATTGGGTGCATTTTGGAAGTGGTGCTTTGGAGGAAGAACTGAGGCAGCAGGCAAGCGAACTTCCTGAGCACATCAGTTGGGAGTTTCCGGGAAGGCTGCCCAATGATGAGTTATTGGCCTGGTATAGGGATAATCATATCGATTTTCTGATCAATGTGAGCGAGTCCGAAGGACTCCCTGTTTCCATTATGGAGGCCATAAGTATGGGGATTCCTTCGGTAGCAACCGATGTAGGAGGTACCAGAGAGATCGTTCGCTCAGATACGGGTTTGCTGATCCCTGCTGATTTTGATGACAAGGAAGTTGCCAATCAAATCCTTGAAAAAATAGAAATCTGGCGAAATCCATGGTACAGGGAAAGCACCAGGATCTTCTGGAAAGAGAACTTCAATGCAGAAGAAAATTTTAAAAATTTCATTCAAACCCTAAAGCAGCTCTAACTTGAAAAACTTGCTCAAATCTCTGATTCGAAAAATCTCTGCTGTCTTTTTCAGCCGACTTCAGCCGCATTGGGAAGAAGTTCGGAAGGCGGTGGAAAAGGAGAGCTTCGAAAAATTGGTAGAAAATGTAGGGCCAGACCTGGAAATGGAAGAAATCCCTTCAGTAAGTATGCCCCGAATGTTAGCGCTGGGGGAGGGAGTAAAAATGGGTCGAAGAATTAACCTGGAATCTGAAGGAGGAATTATCCTGGGTGATCATGTACAATTGGAGGATGGCGTTTGCATCGAAAGCATAGAAAAAGAAAGGGATATCCCTTCATTTGATATTGTCCATCCTGATTTTATGAAGCCTGTGGTCATCGGTGAAGGGGCTTATATTGGAAGAAATACCACCATCATGCCCGGAAGTATTATTCCAGGTGGAAGCCTGGTTCAGGCTGGAAGCGTGCTGAGTGGGACTCATAACTTTCCGAAGAGAAAAACCACATCAAGCAATTCTAAAGGGAAAAATGCACTTGGTTTTGGAGATAAACTGTTTTTTGTAGCCTCTACAGGCCGATCTGGAACCAAGACCATTTCAGCGCTTCTTTCTCAGCATCCCGACATTGATTGCAGACATGAAGCTCAATTCGCCCTGAACAATCTCTCAACCCTCATGGCTGAAGGAGAAAGTTCAGAATTAGTGGAGGCAGCCCTGAAAGTGATGTACCTCCAATCGGCAAATATCAAGACCACTAAAAAAGTATATGGTGAATCTGACTTGAAGAATTCAAGCCTGATTCCAGGCCTGCATAAAATATTACCTGAGGCAAAGTTCATTTGGCTCATCAGAAAAGCAGAAGACTTTGTGGCCTCTGCCTATGGCAGGGGATGGTTCGACCAACGAGAATATTGTTACGGTGAGGAGAAGACATTCTCTCCTGATAGCATGATTTCGGAGAATGATATGAACATGTACCGTTGGGAATATGCCAGGCATCGGGTAAATGGAGGGAAAACCGAGGGCCTTGAAAAGGAAACCTGGGAAAAAATGGGTGCTTTTGAGCGTTGCTGTTGGTATTGGGGCTATTGGAACCAAATGATCGAAAAGCAACTGATAGAGCTAAGACCCAGGCAGTATTTTTTCCTGAGACTTGAAGAAATCGAAGAGCAATTGCCAGCTATCCTGGAATGGTTGGGAGTCAAAGAAGCCCCAATTCAGTCAGGGGTCTTCAATCGGGCATCGCATAAAAAAGTGAAATCTGAAAGCTGGTCTGAGGAACAGAAAAGGGTGTTTGAAAAGTGGTGTAGGGAAGGAATGAACAAATGGTATGGGAATGATTAGCAAGGAACATACACAAATCAAAATGGACATCTGGTCCATATTCACTGCCGAGGGAGAGCGTTCCAGTTCGGTCAGGGATCAATATGGACGTAGTCCACACCTGCTGGCAAATCACTCGCCTGCGATCCCATCTGTTTCTAATTACCTGACTCAGCAAGGCTTTAAACCTGAGTATCCCGAAGGGAAAGAGTGGGGGGTATTGCTCTCTCATGATGTAGATTGGCTAAACTATGTTGGTTTGTCAGGAAGAAACCTCATGGTCAGACAGGCAAAAAGGTTATTGAAGGGGCAGGTTTCTGATTTTTTGAAGGGGTGGGTGGAAGGAAAAAATCGCAGGGCAGCCGAATATAGATTGGAACTACTTCTGGAAGCCCATGAGAAAAGGAATATCCATTCCAGCTATTTTTTCCTGGCTTTGGAAGCAGGAGATGAAGACTTTAACTATCTCATCGAAGATGCTCAGGGGGATGTAAAGATGGTCCTTGAAGCAGGCAGCGAAGCAGGGCTTCACGGAGGGCATGCTGCCTATAATTCTGTTGAGATCCTCTCTAGAGAGTTGAATAGAATTCGTCCTCATGTCCCGGAACTGAGGGGATACCGCAACCATTACCTGCGTTTTGACATCCATCAAAGCTGGAATCTACTGGCTGAGGCAGGGTTTGAATATGACGCAACCTTTGGTTTTGCTGGATTTCCTGGCTTTCGCAATGGCATGTGCCATCCATTCAGGCCTTTCGATCCCAAAACTTCAAAATATCTGGATATCGTGGAGTTTCCCCTCCATGTAATGGATGTTAGCCTGTTTAATTACCTCGGGCTGGCTCCTGATGCAGCCTTTGAAGTTGTTAGAAGCTTCGCCCACAAGGTGAAGGCACAAAATGGGGTATTCAGTATCCTTTGGCACAACAACTACCTCACAGGAGAATGGGGAGCGTTCTACCTCAAAGTCCTGGATTTTTTGACTAGGCAGGAGGCTTACATTTCCACCCATAGCCAAATGCTGGATTGGTGGAAGGCCCAAGGTTATATAGATCAAATGGAAAACATTCTAAATGAAACCAGAACAGAATCATAAATTTTTTGAAGAACTGATTGCCCAAACCCTAATTCTGACAAATAAGCATGCTGTTTAACTCGCTCGAATTTCTTGTCTTTTTTCCAGTAGTCCTGCTGCTATACTACCTGCTTCCACATCGGTTCAGGTGGCCGCTCCTGCTGGTAGCGAGTTATTATTTCTACATGTCGTGGAATCCTCCCTATATCCTGTTGATCGTCATTTCTACCCTGATTGATTTTGTAGCAGGTAGGCAAATGTCTCAACTCGAAAGCAAAGAGCAACGGAGACCATGGCTTTATCTGAGCCTGTTATCCAACCTGGGGATTCTCATTACCTTCAAATACTTCAACTTTTTCAGTGGGGCGGTAACAGATCTGATCCAGTCTACTGTCAATCCTGAATATACAGGAGTGGTCCATGGCCTGATCCTTCCGATGGGTATATCATTCTACACTTTCCAGACCATGAGTTATAGCATAGATATTTTTCATGGAAGGGCAAAGGCAGAAAAACACCTGGGAATTTTCGCCCTCTTCGTAAGTTTCTTTCCGCAGTTGGTAGCGGGACCTATCGAAAGGGCACAGAATCTCCTCGGGCAATTCAAAATGAAGGTGAACTTCTCCTACGAGAACATAGTTACTGGTCTTAGACAGGCTGCCTGGGGGATGTTCAAAAAGGTGGTCATTGCCGACAGGCTGGCAGTCATGGTAGACCATGTTTACAACAGTCCTACAGAATTTGAGGGCATTTCATTGCTTCTGGCGACCTTTTTCTTCGCCTTCCAGATCTTCTGTGACTTCTCAGGATATTCGGATATCGCCATAGGGACGGCAAAGATGCTGGGCATTGACCTGATGGAAAACTTCCGCAGGCCATATTATAGCAAATCTATAGCTGAGTTTTGGCGGAGGTGGCACATTTCACTTTCTACCTGGTTCAGGGATTATGTGTACATCCCACTTGGTGGTAACCGGGTGCTAAAGTGGCGTTGGTATTACAACCTTTTTATCACCTTTGCCATCAGTGGCCTTTGGCATGGTGCAAATTGGACTTTCCTGATTTGGGGAGCCTTACATGGCCTTTATCTGATTCTGGAATTGGTGGTTAAATATCCACGGAAAGGCCCAAGGTGGCAAGATCCATTCAAAGTCATTTGGGTGTTTGGCCTGGTTTGCCTGGGCTGGATATTCTTCAGGGCCAATTCGCTTGCTGACGCCCTATACATTTGCCAACATAGCATCACAGGCCTTGGAAAGAGTATTTCATTGATTCAACAAGAACCCGTGAAGCATCTTTTTCTTGGCCAGGGTTCGGAGTCCTTGCTGCTGTCCTTCTTTTTCCTGGGAGCGATGGAGTTTGTGCACCTTTTCCAAAGAAAAAAGGGTTCGTCTTATTTCTTTGGAGAACATCCGCTTTTATTGAGATGGGCTTTTTATACGTTCTTAATGGTCAGTATGGTGCTTTTCGGTATTTATCACAACCAAAGTGAGTTTATCTATTTTCAGTTTTGATCATTATGGAAAAATTATACCTCAAGATTTTTGCCCTCATGATCATTTATCTGATCATTTTCTATCCCCTACAGTTGTGGGTGGATAAGCATCAAAAAGGGAATTTTGATCTCTGTGATAAGCAGGAGTGGGTATTGTCCAAACAAGGAGAATCCTTCCAGGATGGATTTATTGGATCTTCCAGGGCATTCAACATGCTCGACATGAACATCCTTTCCAAAGAATTAGGGAGGAAAACGATAAACCTGGCTACCTCCGGATCAAATTTCTCCGAAAACCTGCTTTTGCTCCATCTTTTCCTGCAAAATGGCAACCAACTGGAAAGGGTATTTATTCAGGCAGATGTTTATGGCCTGGATTCGAAAAACTCTTATTCATACCCCTTCCACGACTATGTTTACCTGCCATACCTGGGAGACAGCCTGGTAGATCAACTTTACAAGAGAGAAGTCCCCAGCTACAAATACCTGATGTGGAGGTACATCCCCTTCCTGAAATACATGGAATTCAATGACAGGTATTCATTCTATAAAATGATCCGTGGAGGCTACAATTGTACGGAGTCCGAATTTGATGGCGCTTTGGGTTCAGAGATTCATACAGACAATGGGTTCGAAGAAAATGAAGAAGCTCGATTAAAGTTTGGGGTGAATGCTACGGATGTTAAGAGTCTAGTAGATTTGATTGATTATTGTAAGCAAAATGGGATTGAGGTAGTACTCTATCAAGCACCTGAGTATGTGGATTATGTAAAGCGGCAGAAGAACCGATCAGAAGTATTGGAGGAGTATCAAGCCATTTTGAAGGGAGAAAAACTCAAGTGGTTGGATTTTGTAGGTGAGGATTCTTTGAACACAAATAAACTTTATTTCAAGGATAATACCCATTTGAACCAAAGTGGAGTAGAGGCCATGTCAAAAAGCCTTGCTGTAAAAATAAAGCAAATGGATAATCCTGATTGATGGAAAGCATAGAAGAGAATTTTTTTTGTGAAAAGTCTTTTCAGCAAAAAGGAGTTGTTTAACTTCATCACCTGCTAGTTTGGGGGGAAAGAATATCTCTCAAATGCGCGTTTGAATTGAAAATTTTAGCTATTGAGCAACAAATGGAAAAATTAAAATTTGCCCTCGTGGGATGTGGAAGTATTGGGAAAAGGCATGTGGCTGTCCTTGATGCAGAGGAGCAGGCGGAAGTTGTCGCCATCTGTGATCAGGACGAAGCCAAGGTAGCTGCCTTGTCAGAGCTATATGACACCTTGCCTTACTACACTTCCTATGAGCAAATGCTGGATGAAGTTGAGGCAGATATCATCGTCATCGCAACTCCCCATGCCCTGCATGCTCCTATGGCGATTCAGGCAGCAAATAAAAAGTTCAATGTTTTGGTCGAAAAACCCATGGCTTTGAGCCTCCAGGATTGCCACGCCATGAACGAGGCAGCCTACAAAAACGAAGTAAAGTTGTGGGTGGTCAAGCAGAATAGGTACAATGTGCCCGTAAAATTGACCAAGGAAGCCATTGATCAGGGCCGTTTGGGGAAAATTTTCATGATCAAATGTGACATCCTTTGGAACAGATACCAGGGTTATTATGACGACTCGGTTTGGAGGGGAAGCATAGAAAAGGAAGGAGGAGCCTTATTTACCCAGGCCAGTCACTTCATAGACCTGCTTATTTGGTGGTGTGGAGATGTGATTGAAGCCAAAGGTAAAATGGAGACCCAAAATCACAACATTGAAACGGAAGATTCTGGAATCGTAACCCTTAAGTTCAATTCAGGCGCATTGGGTTCATTGGTTTGGACCACCTGTGTTTTTAACAAGAACTACGAAGGCAGCATCACTATTGTAGGAGAGCGCGGAACCATCAAAATAGGAGGGAAGTACCTCAATAAGATTGAGTTTTGGGAGGTGGAAGGATTTCCCTTGCAGGAGGGAATTGAGTTTTCCGATAAGCCAAATGCCTACGGCAAATACCAGGGAACCTCATCCAATCATGACAAGGTGGTCAAAGCCATCATAGGTCAGGTCAATCGCGAGCGCAAGGATACCGTGGATGGTTTTGAGGGAATGAAGTCTGTTGCTGCGATCGAAATGATTTACAATCAATTGAGAAACAATGAATCAGCCTAAAATATACCAGGCCACCATCAGGGATGTAGATTTTGGTGAAGGAGTCACAGTTGTTGAACCTGTCAACCTCTACGAATGTAAAATTGGAGATGGATGTTTCATCGGTCCCTTCGTGGAGGTTCAAAAAACAGCAGTCATTGGCAAAAGAACCAAGGTTCAATCCCATGCTTTCGTCTGCGAGCTGGTTACCATAGGAGATGATTGCTTTATCGGCCACGGAGTCATGTTCATCAATGACCTTTTTGCTACTGGAGGACCTGCCCAGGGGAAAAAGGAACTTTGGAAGGAAACCCATATTGGGAACAATGTTTCTATCGGTTCGAATGCGACGATCCTTCCTGTGGATATTTGTGATCATGTGGTGGTTGGCGCAGGATCAGTTGTTACAAAATCAATTACAGAACCCGGGATTTATGTTGGAAACCCGGCTAAAAAACTCAGAGAATTATGAAGGTACCCTTTGTAGACCTTTATGCCCAGTACCTAAGCATCAAGGAGGAAATAGATCAGGCGATTGCCCAAACCATAAAGAACACCTCTTTCATTGGGGGAAAAGATGCCCGTGAGTTTGAAGCGCAGTTTGCCGATTATGTAGGCCAGAAGCATTGTATTGCGGTAGGTAACGGGACGGATTCCCTGGAAATTCTCCTTCAGGCCTACGAAATTGGTCCGGGAGATGAGGTGATTGTTCCGGTACATACCTGGATTTCGACGGCAGAAGTTGTTTCCTCAGCTGGGGCAATCCCGGTATTCGTTGACACCGATCCTGATCATTATACCATAAGGGTGGATGAAATCGAGGCCAAAATCAATGAAAGAACAAAGGCGATCATGCCTGTTCATCTCTTTGGTATGCCGGCTGACATGGACCCCATCATGGAGTTGGCGAAAAAGCATAAGCTCATTGTGATTGAAGATGCAGCCCAGGCCCACGGAGCTACCTATAAAGGTAAAAAGGTTGGAAACTTCGGCCATGCAGTATCCTTTAGTTTTTATCCTGGGAAAAATCTTGGAGCTTATGGCGATGCTGGAGGTATCCTTACCAATGACGATGAAATCGCAAGGCGATGCAGAATGATTGCCAACCATGGGCAGTTGAGTAAGCATGACCATCAAATGATCGGAAGAAACAGCCGCCTTGATGGCATGCAAGGTGCCATCCTCAAGGCAAAATTGCCTTACCTGGATCGCTGGATCGCCCTGCGTCAGCAGCATGCCCAAAGCTATACGGAACTCCTTTCTGGCATTCCCGGACTGAAACTTCCGGAAGTGGCCAAAGATTGTACCCATGTATGGCATTTGTATGTAATCCAGCATGAAAAAAGAGATGAAATAAAGGAAAAATTGAAGGGAAAAGACATCTCAACAGGCATTCATTATCCACACCCATTGAGCCTTGTACCTGCTTACGCCCATTTGGGTTATAAGAAAGAGGATACACCCAAGGCAGTGGATTATTTGCCCCGAATCTTGTCCATGCCCATTTACCCTGAAATGACAGAAGAGATCATAAATTACGTTGTTACTGAGCTTAAAGCATCACTTGGATGAGTAAAAAACTCCTGATTGCTTGCTATTATTACCCTCCCTACCCAGGCATTGGAGGCAGAAGAACCGCCAAGTTTGCCATGGAATTGGCCAAACAAGGCCACAGGATTTATGTGGTCGGAGCGAAAAATCCTTTTTCCAAGGAGTCAATCTGGACGGAGGAAGCGCGGCATCCCAATATCTCCTACCATCCTGTGGAGACACGCTATCCTAAGGTGCTACTGGCTCCTGATGACCGGGACTTGAGGGATGATTCAGTGGTAAATAAATTGGCATTCAGGCTTAATGTTCTCTATTATAAAAATAGCCAGAAACTCCGCTATTACGATCCTACCTTTAAAATGGAGGAGCCTTATCGGGCGATGCTGAGGGAACTTATTTCCAAGGAAGAGATTGATAATGTGCTTGTATCTGTTACACCTCATTACTATACGTGGTTTACTGCCAAATTCAAGGAAGAAGAATGCCCTGAATTGAATTTTATCATTGATTTCAGAGATCCCTGGCTAAGCATGACCAATTATGGGATTCCGGCCATGAGCCCCTCCCAAAGGCAGGCAGAACAGGAAATCATCAAGTATACCATTGGGCAGACGGATGCGATCATCGCACCGAGCGAATTTGTCTTGGACGAGTTTCGGGATTACCTCCCTTCTCAGTCGAAAGCTGTAGAGGTACTTCATCCTTATGATCCTGTCCAAATAGCGGAAGTACAACAAGTGGTTAGCTATCAGCGAACTGAAAAAATACGCTTTGTTTATGGAGGGACACTTTACCCGGATTTGGCTCCTGCACTGGAGCTTTTGAGGGATGCATTGGATGTATTAAAAAAGCGAAATCTGAATATTTACCAAAAATTAGATTTTGCAATTTATGCTCATGAACGAGAGTTCGTTCCACTTTTTGAGGAGCATCGAGAAATCGTTTCGTTCTTTGAGCCCATCGGAAAAGCCATCATGGAGGAAGTCTTCAAAGCCGACTACGTAATGATGCTCTATACGGAATACAGCAAGAATTTCCGCTCTACCAAATTTTACGCATACCTTCCTTCTGGTAGGCCATACTTTTACCTCGGTCCGAAGGGAGACAATTACCGTTTTATCAAAGAAGAAGGAGTAGGTGTAGCCTTCGCCCAAGAGGGTGAGTTACAGGAACTTTTAGGCTTTTTCGAAGGGGTCGAA
>JALEFZ010000071.1 GCA_022760475.1 Bacteroidia bacterium
GGCTCACCTCATCCGTTCCGGTATAGTTCCTACGGATCACCTCCACAAAGGCCTCTTTATCTCCTTTTGCTGGATTTAGCTTACCACTATCGTCGTCATAGTAGTTTTCATAGAGGAAAATGGCATCCTCAAGCATGGATCGATTGACATTCTGGGCAAAAATATTCCACCCTAAACATAGACAAACAGAGAAGACAAGGAGTGTGTAAAGGCTTTTCATAATTAGAAAGTTGGACGACGGTACAAGATCAAGGATTGTTCCGAAAAGCTAGGAAATTGCTTTGAAAAGGACAATTTTTTGAGTTTATGAAATTGTTATTGGAACTCCAGTTTCTAAGGAAGAACTCCCAAAGCAGGAGTGGTAAATAGTTGGGATATTTATCAAAAACACAAACCCCATTCATTAGCAAAAATCTGTCATATGCCAGCAACAGACTAAACCCAGGCAGCTTGGGATCCGTATTTACAAATATGAACAGCAACAAGACCAACCTCTCGAAAGCACTCCAATACTTACTGATTCTGGTGGTTCCCATTTTATTTATAAGTTTTGAGAATCAGTTGATTCATTGGCTATACCAGGAGGAAAATGGCATACTTAGCTCTAAATACTATACCCTTTCCTTTTTTATTTTAATCACAGGTGGGTACTTTTTCCTTGGGCGATACATTGGAAGACAAGAGAAAAAATAGTACTGAGAATTCCCATGCTTTCAATATTCAAAATGAAGCTGTGGAAAGCAGATAATTAACCCAAACAACAATAAAGAGTAATTCTAAATCAGCCTCCTGCTTGAATAGAGCCGGGGGCTGATTTTATTTAAGATAAAAAAATAAGCCTCCACAGAAAAAAACGAAAAAACTTAACGTTTAACTAAACGAAAATTTGAAAAAATTGTGTTTTTTATATGAAACATGTATCATTTTTGATATTTCTATATATGAAACCACCATCTACCCCAAAAACAAGGATTAGTAAACAAAAATTAATCCCCATAGTCTTTCTAGGCTTTATCCTTGCAGCCTTTATCCCACTTGTTACTGCTCCTCCAGGCCTCACTTCTGCCGAAGCTGTAGGGGCATATATGAATGGGGTCTTTCCAAGTTTGGCTCCTTCTGACGAAGTCATCTACGAGCCTGCTTTTCCAAACCTTACATTTAATAGTCCATTGACCTGGACCATGCACCCCTCACAGGACACTGTTTTCGTAGGACAGCGTGATGGGGTGATTTATTGGTTTGAGAAGGACAACCAGACGACTACAAAAAATCTTTTTCTCGACTTGTCTGCCCAGGTTGGGGTAGTATGGGATGGAGGTTTCCTGGGCATGGCCATGCACCCCAACTTTGGGAAGGCAGGGGCTCAGGGTCGCAATTACTTTTATGTCTACTATTCCAGCCCTGACATCAATGGAAGGAATGACAGCCCAGGTCCTCAGCCATGTCCTGAAAATTCTGTATTTGATGGTTCTTATCTCTACCTCTCAAGGTTTGAGGTTCAGGAAGGCACCCTAAATGTTATGCCCAATTCACAATTGGACATGATTAAAATTCGCCTTTATAATACCACCCACCGCGGTGGAGGCCTTCTATTCGGGCTTGATGGCCTGCTATACTTGACCATAGGAGATCAGGCACAACACAGAACTGCACAGACGATGGACAACAACCTTGATGGAGGGGTCTTGAGATTGGATGTAGACATGGATGCGAGCAGGAGTCACGCTCCTACGTATCTCATGCCGAAGGATGTCCGTAGTCCCGATGAGGTCAGCGGTGTGGGATATTGGATTCCAAATGACAATCCCTTTGTAGGTGTTGCGAATACCTTTGAGGAATATTATACCCTGGGGCACAGAAACCCACACAGAATGACCATGGACCCTGTTACAGGATTGATGTACATTGGAGAGATTGGTTCCAGCAAACATGAAGAAATCAATGTTGTCAGAAAAGGGAAAAATTACGGTTGGCCTGTTTGGGAAGCCACTGCAAGCCATAATGTCTGTACCAATACTTTAAACCCATTGGAGCCTAATCATGAATTGCCACTGACCTACTGGCCAAGGAGTGAAGCCAATTCCATTACTGGAGGTTATGTATACCGAGGAAGTAAAATTCAGAGCCTTTACGGTAAATACCTTGCAGCAGACTACGGAAATGGCGAGGAGGTATGGTCAATTGATACCCAAACAGGAACTTATGAGTTGCTTTTTGCCTTCCAACCCAACAATATCATTTCGTTTGGACAGGATCATGAAGGAGAGGTTTACTTACTGAAGCAGGGCAACAATACTACCCTCTACACCCTGAGTACCCCATCAAGCGGTCAACCCAGCCTACCTGCCACCCTGTCCCAAACTGGAGCCTTTACCAACCTGACCAGCATGACTCCTGCACCCGGACTGGTACCCTATGACATGATTGAGTCATTCTGGTCAGACAATGCTTTGAAAAAGCGCTGGATGGTAGTCCCCAATGACGGAATTTACGATACTCCTGCGGAGCAGATCTCCTTTTCAGAAGAGGGAGAGTGGGACGCTCCAAGTGGCACTGTCTTCATCAAACATTTTGAACTTCCGGTAGATGACACCAACCCGACCATTACCAAAAGGTTGGAAACGAGATTTACCATCATTGACGAAAATGGCAATCCCTATGGCTTGACCTACAAATGGAGAGCTGACCTTTCAGACGCGGATCTTTTGGAAGGCTCATTGGATGAGTGGCTTAGCATCCAAACTGCAACAGGGACTAGAGATCAGATTTGGCATTATCCGTCCAGATCCGAATGTCTGACTTGCCACAATGAAGCAGTTAATGGAATCCTTGGACCAAAGACTCGTTACCTCAACAAGGACTTTACTTATCCATCTACAGGCATCAGTTCCAATCAGTTGGTTACCCTGAGTCACCTTGGAATCCTCGACGAGATCATCAGCGAAGCAGATGCAGCCACCTTCCTTACCTCCGTTGCCCAGGATGATGCCAGTGCTAGCCTGGAAGATAAGGCAAGGTCTTATCTGGACTTGAACTGTGGCTACTGCCACCGCCCAGGTACAGGTAACCGAGCAATTTTTGATGCCAGATTAAGTACGCCCCTTGCTTACTCCAACTTTTTTACCAACCTATTGAACGAAAGCCTTGGCATTCCAAATGAACATATAATCAAAAAAGGAGATACTGCAGCATCAGTACTATACAAAAGGATTCACTCGACTGACCCAAGTATCATGATGCCACCTCTGGCAAAAAATGAAATTGATGAGGAAGGTTCTGCCATGATTGCCGAATGGATTTTGAGCCTGGATAGCCTGGACAGAATCGCCATGGGTGAACAAGGAGCAGTGGTGACAGACCATAACTGGACTACGGTGAACCTTCAGCGCACCTATGTGAATCCGGTGGTAATAGCAGGAGCACCTTCTTTCAATGGAAGTCATCACTCGACTGTAAGGATTCAAAATGTAACACCTAACAGTTTTCAGGTCAGGATAGATGAATGGGAATGTTGGGATGAATGGCATACAAATGAAACCATCCCATACATGGTCATGGAAGCTGGGGTTTATACCCTTTCAAATGGCAAGACCATCATGGCAGGAAATATTGAACAGGTCAACGATTCATGGTCAACCCATTCCTTCCCGGATACCTTTGACACGCCTCCGATTTTATTTGCTCAATGTGTAACTGAAAATGAGGCTGAGGCGGTAAATGTGAGAATTGATGAGAAGAATGTTGATAGCGTTCAATTCAGAATCAAATTGAAGGAACAGGACAAAGCAGTTGGTGGACATGCCTTCGAAAGGGTTTCCTGGATAGCCCTTGAAGCTGGAAGCTACAGCGAAGACAGTCAATTTGAAGCTGGAAATACCAGCAGAATTGTTAAACACAATTGGTATACCATCAATTTTGCCCAAAGCTATGGACCTAATGCAGTATTTATTTCTGAAATGGCAAGTGAATATGGTGGAGATGCCAGTGCAGTAAGGTATAGAAACCTGAATGGTACTTCTGCAGAGGTCAAGATTGAGGAGGAAAAATGTGGGGATACAGAATTAAACCACACAACTGAAGATGTGAGCTACCTCATTTTTGGCGAACCTGGACTCATTTTGGTTGAAGATACCAGCAGCAATGAAGCTCCTAACCCATGTATCGCTACTGGAGAGATCCTCATGGAGCGCTGGGACAACTTACCTACGGGTTTGACAGTTGACCTAGTGCCATTGAATACGGCTCCAAGCTCGACCCAAATGTTGAATATTTTTGAGATCCCTTTAAATGTGGCTGATAACTATGGGGCCAGAATGAGAGGTTACATTTGCCCTCCACAAACAGGAAGTTACACCTTCTGGATTTCAAGTGATGACTTTGGAGAATTTTGGCTAAGCACAGATGAAAACCCACTGAATATAAGTAGGGTTTGCCATGTGCCGGGCTGGACATCTTCCAGGTTGTGGACCAAGTATCCAGAACAGCAGTCTTCGCCAATTTTGCTTGAAGCCGGAAAGGCCTACTATGTGGAGGCCATCATGAAAGAACAAGGCGGAGGGGACAACCTTGCGGTTGGATGGACAC
Organism: Bacteroidia bacterium; assembly: GCA_022760475.1. Taxonomy (GTDB): domain Bacteria; phylum Bacteroidota; class Bacteroidia; order J057; family J057; genus JALEFZ01. The sequence continues at coordinate 4,585 of JALEFZ010000071.1, forward strand.
TCCCTGATGGTAGCCTGGAAAGGCCTATAGGCGGTGCTTCACTTGCTCCATGGACTGGATTCCCAGTTCTTGCCCGAGAGGCAAGCCCTGCACAGCTTGAACCACAGTTCAATGAGGTCATGGTGAAAGCCATGCCTAATCCAGTATCCAGAGATCAAATGCTGAAAGTAGAACTTGGATTACCTGAGGCGCAGAAGGTTCAACTACAGGTATTCAATACTTCAGGCCAGTTGATCATGAGCAGGTCAGAGTTGAAAGATGCCAATCTCCAAAGTATGAAATTGTCTGTTTATGAATGGCCTTCAGGGGTATATATTCTGAGGGTATCAGGAAATGGATGGACACAGAATAAGAAGATATTGGTTCAATAATAACAGCTTAGAATGAAAAATAGGGGATATCATTGATTTGATATCCCCTATTTTTTTATCCTACAAACGCTGGTTTTGCTGATAAAATCAAGTTAAAACAACACTCCTAACCTGATTTTGGTGGAAAGTCCAATAGACAGGTCTGCATCTAATGGGACGGTTCGCTCAAGGATCGTCAAGTTTGGTCCAATAAAACCGTCATAAGTAGATGTATACTCATATAAGGCACCATTAATGAGCCAACCAAAGTTTGTATTCAGGCTAATGTCAACGAACAGGCGATTGGGAAAAAGATGAAAATAGCCATAGCCCCAGTTGATTTCGTGTCTATTGATATTGGTCAGTTCATAGGTATTGAGTCCAGTCAGAGAATTGCCCGTATCCGGGTCTCTTCGGGAAATCTCATCTGTATAAGAAAAGTTTCCTTTGCCATACCTGTATGATAACATTCTGTACCATCCTCTTGGCGCTGGCATGGCCTTGTTGTAAAACTTATTGAGGCCAATTTCAATTGTCTGAAAGTGATATTCCAGGGGAACTTCGACATTGGGCCTCACAAAGCTGGCCACAGTGGTTTTTCGGCCCCAATCAGCGAAGCTGACCGTAACGGTATGTCGTCGAGACCTTGCGAGTCCTATACCAATAGTATATCCCCTTTCCAGGGCAGGAGTTGCCAGATCTGTAAATAGCATCCACCTTTTGCCCCTGAATCCACTGACTTGAGCATGGACATCAGCTAAAAGGAGTATCATTAAAATGGAAAAGATAAAAATATTTTTGGGTCTCATGGCTTCAATCTACTTTCTAAGGATTCTAAAACTATCGTAGGTAATGCTGTGTAAGTTGAGTTTCGAGGCTGGCTTGTTCAAGCTACGAACCTCTCTATAGAGGACTTCACTGCTTTCTACATTCACAAGGATGAAGTAATACAGCATTTTACTCTTGGGTTTGCCCAATATCGTCCCTAAGCCCTTTCGCTTTACCACGCTGGCAATCACTCCATTAAGAGCGAAGTAAGGCGTATTATATGCCTTGGATAAATTTGAAAATTGGGCATCCATGACAAGTCCTCTTCGAAATTCTCCGGTATTCGGGACATAATTAGAACCGTACGTAACACCCATGACTGCGACATCCTGAAACCAGTTCGCATTCCAGATTTGTTTCCTCAAAGGCATAAGCTCATTGAAGTAGACCAAATCCGAACTGGATAGGTTATCACTGTCAATGATTTGTAGCTCAACCTCGTTCATTTTCGCATTCTCCTTGAGGATTTCATTGAATTGATCTTCTCGGTTGGCGGCAGCTAAGTATCTCTCTTCGGCCTCTTCGCGCTGGTCTATGACTTCGAATTGAGGGTCTATGCTAACTACCTTGGTAATTTTAGAGGATTCCTTGGGATGCCTTATGCTTTTCTCCACAAAGAGTTCTCCCGAACTACAACTGGAAAGCAATGCTATGCCCCAAAGCAGCAGCAAGCTATATGTTAATTTTTGTATTAAGAATTTCATTCCTTTTCTAGTAAGTTTTTGACGTGCAGGTAATAATCACTTTGGGGATATTGGTCAGCGATTTTCTGGAATAGTTCTTCCGCTTCTTCTTCTTCGCGGTTGATTTCCAGGATCTTGGCTCTCCAAAAAATAATCTTGTCGTTCTTTGCAAATGCCTCATTCTCCATTTTGGCCTTGGAATATTGGTTTGCCATCTTCCTTACATCCAGAGAAGAAGACTTTTCCATGTATCCCAGAAAAAGTCCAAAGGAATACTTTGAATACCTGTAGGCATCAGGAATGATGTCATTTTTCACATAATGCTTTCCATGATAAGATATCCAGTAGAAACTCTTCATGGCCATGAGGGTCAGGAATGAATTGTCAGGATACTTCTTCAGCATCAATAGGGAAAGGTAAAGGCAATGTGCGTATCGATAATTTTCGTAATATTTTTTGATGTTCTCAAAGCGAGTGAGGTCTCTCATATACCGAAAACGATCTTCGCCTTGTAGGAACAACAACTTACCCGTGGTGTCAATCTTCATATCAGGACTTGAAAGCTCCTCCTTGATTGCATTGAGGCGGTCTTCAATGCTGGGGTGGGTGGCAAAATCCTCATCCTTGTATTTGCTATCTTCCTTTTTGGACTTTTCTTTTTTCTCACCTTCTTTTTCCTTATCTCTCTTCTTCAACTCCTCCTCTAATTCTTCCTCCAACTCTTCATAGGTAACAATGTCCGCACTGTCTATCTTGAGGTTTTCTACTCCGAATAATGCCCTCAAATCCAGTGTAGGTTCTTTGCTTGGGCGCACATCGATCTCACGAAGCGAAAGCAGGGCACCTTCGGCAGCTCTGATATCAAACGCACTTCCTTTGAGTAATTCTAGGCCAGCCAAGTCAGCTTCCAACTCATTGGAGCGGCTAAACTTCAACTCCTCAAACAGCCTGTCCAGTTCCTGGCCTTTGGCGAATAAACCTGCCTGACGCCTTGAGCTTCTTTTGAATTGTTGGAGGGAATGTTTTTTCTTAAAATGAGTAATCTCATGTGCCAAGACATAAGCGACTTCAGCTTCATTATCCAGGTATGGGAAGAGGCTGATGTTAAAGAAGATGGTCCCGTTTCTCCAGCAGGCTGCATTTGGTGTACTGAAGCGCGTGGCATAGACCTTGATTTGAGATCGGAGTTCAGGTTCCTGAAAAAGAAGATGGTCAACAATGTTGTTGAGGTATTCAGAGATCTCATCATTGAAGAAGACATTCCCAGTCAGGAAGGCTTGTCTCAAAGCGTAATTGGAAATGGTGAAAAACTCCCTGGCTTCATTTTCAGATAAGTCTCCTTCGTTTTGGCTTATTTCAGAGAGTGTTTTTGCTTCTGTTCTTTGGAGAATATCTTCCGGAATAGGTCCCTCAAACTTTATGGGCATATAGCTTCCCTCAAACTGGGCACTCAGCCCAAGGGGGAAAATTAAAATTATACCCAGCAAAAGATAAATGTGGTAATTTGTTTTCATGTAATGCTGCTTAATTAGACCAGTCAAAGTCCCTTACTTCAATTTGGTTGTTGGTTGGGAAGGTGATAATTTCCTCCTCTTCATTCAGAATATTTCTTTTAATCAATACCTGCTTATTGAGGGCAGGATTGAAACCAAGATAGACCAGAAATTTACCATCATTGGAGAGGTTATACTTGATTTTTCCTAAGTTGGCTGGGATAAACCTCAAGTCAAAATTCTGGCTATTTCGAATATTAGCATAAAATAGGCTCTCAAAAAAGCCTGTATTTGCAAAGGTAGGTAACCAAACCACCTCACCGGAGTTCTCTCCCAACCTAAGCCTCACGTCTCCATAGAAGTTGCCATTATTCTCCACTAATAGGATATCTTCATCTGACAGACCTATTTTTGCAATGGAGGTTTTCCAGATTTGCCCATCCAGATAGTTATAGGCATAATAAACTTCTACCTCCTTGCTGGCTGGATCTTCTCTTCCAAAGGCAAAACCCAGCACACTGAACCTTTGTCTGATGTTATAATCCGTCAAAAAAAATGGCTTTCGGAATTTGGTTTCATCAGGAGTTTCTAGGGCGTAACGTAAGTTTTCAAAGCGGTCAAGGGCCACCAAGGTTTGGCTATTGGGATGCCAACTGATCTGAACCAGATCTTCGTTGAAGGTTTTTCTTTCCA
>JALEFZ010000072.1 GCA_022760475.1 Bacteroidia bacterium
CCGAATTTCACAAAGCCATTGGAGCCTTCCAGGTCGGTGGTGCTATCCGGCAGAAATATCGGATCAAACCTGAATCGAACTACTGCAGGATTTTGAGAGATCACTTCAAATACATAGGGATGACTAGCCACTTGAACTTCCAGGGTATTGATGTCCAGGTTTTGAGAAAGGGTATCCAGTATATTGATGAAGAATGCCGTATCTGTCCCTGTATTTTGGAAGCGAATGGTGTAAGTCAATGGAGAAGCGGGGAGTATATCACCCGCAGGAGGGATGGCAGTTTTATCATTGGGGTCATAGGAGCCAATATTGGACTGGCAATCTACATCTGAAAAAGCCTGGACAGTTTCTGTGGGGAATAGCATGGAAGTTATCAAGGCATGGGTATCGCAGGTAAACCAGCCGGGATTGTGGTAATGAGTAGGGTCATTGGGTGAAAGTACAAACTGATAAGCCTGGCTTGTACCTGTATCATTCACCGCAATGAATGTAGAATCACTCATCCCCAGTTGGATGCTGCCCGAATCTACGATTCCCGCCTGGTTCAGGATAAAATATGCCTGCGGGGCGCCAAAGGCATTTGCCAGGTTTTTGATCTCAAAAACGACGGAATCTGGTCTACAGGATTTTTCAATTTCAACATTAGGAATGGAGGCCGTACAAAGGGAATCGGGATAAATATTTGCCCTGGAACAAACCATCTGATCAGGGACAGCCTGACAATTTTCTTCAAAACTAACCCTGATCCTGCCACATTCACCCGCCTTAAGGGTATCGAGATCAAACCTTAACCATTGGCCATTTTGAGATAAAAGTGTTCCATTCGAACTTATAAAGGTCAGGTTGGAATCCAACTCAACGTCCACATAAGCCCCTGGTGCATCCTGGGAGCCCAGGTTGCAGTATTCCAAATTGTAAAAGCCAGGAAAACATCGCCTTATAAATGGAGAAGCAATTTCAACTGTTAGGTAAGGACAAGAAATGCTATCCTGAAGCACAAAATCAATGTCTGCTAAATTCGTTGTGCTGCTATCAATGCTAATCAACTGAGAATCAGGACAAGGAAAACTATAAGGATAGCCAGAAGGGTTTACCTTGATCTTAAAAAGTCCCGTGTCCAGGAGCACCGCATACCTCCCCCAAAAATCTGTATTTGTTGTCCATTGAAAATTATTGCCTTCAACAGAAATAGAGACCCCTGCTTGCGTATTTTCAGTACTATCCGCTATGCAGTTGTTGTTTTCGTCAAGCCTTACAGTGCCATGCTGGACAAAATTACCCACATAAAAGACCTTAGTCATCCCCCTCGCCTGGTTGATGTTGAAATGGTCATGACTTGGCGCACCGGCAACCATTCTTGTACCGGATTTAGATAGGCCTAGAGAAAATCCTAATGAATCATTAAAACTTTCCCCTTCTATATCCTGACCAATATGAATCCAGTCCAGTCCACTCCAATCATATACCTTCACCTGCCCTGTTTCAAATGCAAGGGCTTGGGAATTAAGGTCGTGGTTAATGGCGGAAACAGCTATTCGATCCCCGTCGCCGTTGATAGCTACATCGTAACCAAAGAGGTCAAAGGGTGAGTCTCCAACTATGGTGGTCCCGCGGGGAAGCCAGGAGGTCCCGTCCCATTGATAGACCTTGGCAGCCCCTTCAATGCCTCCATTTCCCTGATTCCTGGGATCTCCCACAATGACACTTGAGCCATCATGTGATAGGTCGATACTGGTTCCAATGCCGTCGAAAGCAATCCCATTACCCATTGGGAGCCAGGAACCACTATCCCACTGATATAGATCTACCCTTCCCATGCCACCTCCCAATTGGAAGCTGGGCAAACCTACGGCTATCCGCTGGCCATCTCCCGAAATCGCAACATCATAGCCTAATAATTGGTGGCTACGTGAACCAACAATTGAGTTTCCAATGGCAGTCCAGTTGCTTCCATTCCACTCAAAAACTTTTACCCTTCCTCTACTCTGTCGGTAAGAGAGAGCAGCAACGACCAATCTTGTCCCATCTTCTGACAACTCTATTTTTGAGCCAAGTCCTTCAATAAGGGTATCACCATATACAATTCCCCCTTGGAGGTTCCAGTTTGTACCATCCCAATTATATGCCCTGAAGTAGCCTTCCTCATTTTGCCCCCCAAAACTTGCAGAAACTGCCACTGTATTTCCATTCCCAGAGATGGCCACGCCATTCATTTGGTCCTGAGAAAGTATTCCCAGAAAATTACTTCCCAGTTGATTCCAGTTGTTGCCATCCCATTCCATTACCTTGGCCATACCTGCCCGATGAGCGGCAACCGAATTTCCAGGCCCACTGGCTATGATTCGATTTCCATCACCTGAAATAGCCACGGTGTTACCAAAAAGGTCTTCATAGGTATCTCCTTCCAGGTTGGGACCCAATTGAATCTGTGAAAAGAGGGAAAAGGGGAGGATTAAAAATAAAAGTTGTGCATAGATTTTCCTCATAGCTTGCCAGATAAAAGGTGAATAAGGAAATTCTAAGGAGGGTATATTGAAAGATAGATAATTACTTTGATTTATGGGTAATTTCTTTTGTTAAACTAACTTTAGCTTTAAGCATAAAAGAAAGGCCTAAGAGGAACATTCCCTTAGGCCTTCAATCCATTTATAGCATCTGTTCTTATTCTTTGATAAGGATTTTTTCAAGTTCTTCCAATGATCGTCCCTTGGTTTCAGGGATTACAAAGATGATGAACAGGAATCCAAGGGCTGCAAATATTCCATAAATCAGGAAGGTCATCGAGCTACCCAGATTTGCAAGCTCCCATGGGAATATCAATTGCACCAGGAAGCTGACTGCGGAGTTGATCAGTCCTACTGCCGATATGGCAATCCCCCGCACTTTTTGCGGGAATAGCTCCGAGAAGAGCACCCACATTACAGGTCCAATAGAGAAGGCAAAAGATGCCACAAAGCCAAGGATACCGATCAAAATCAACCATGGGTTCATGTTAATGGCAGCTGAAATCAGGTCTGACTCATATTTCCCTGCCATTTCATCGCCCAGGGTATCCTTCATGGCCTTTTTAAACTGTACATCATTGTCAAAGGATTGACCTTCCATGGCCAGCAACTGCTCTGTTTTCACCTCTGCAGGAAGATTAGCGATGCCTTCGGCAGAAAGTTGGTAGGTAGCGGAGTTAAAGCCATAAGCCAGCAAGAACATGAATATGGCAATACCTGCCACACCAAAAGACAATAGCGGCTTACGTCCAAGGCTGTCAATCAATGCGATGGCCAGAATCGTAAAGACAAGGTTGATCAAGCCTACGTAAATCGCCTGAGTAAATGATGCATCCTGTCCGATTCCTGACTGCTTGAAAATCATAGGTGCATAGAAGAATACTGAATTGATACCTGTGATCTGCTGAAGTACACCGACCACCACACCGATGATCAATACCAGTCTCATGGATTTTGCAAATAGATCTCCTGCTGAACCTTTATTCTTTTCACCTCCAGAATTAATGGCAGCACGAACTTCAGTCATGATCTGCTCAGCCTTTTCACCTGCTGCTTTCCTCATGACCTCAAGAGCTTCATCAAATTCTCCCTTCATCGCCAACCATCTTGGGCTTCTTGGTACAAAGAACAGCCCAAGGAAATACATGATTGCAGGTACGGTCTCCAGTCCAAGCATCCATCTCCACTGATTCCCCTTTATTCCAAGGTTCGTAACCCAGGCCGCATCAGATTCTCCCAATTTCAGGATAAAATAGTTTGAAAAGAAGGCTGCAGAAATACCTACTACAATATTCAACTGGTTGAATGACACCATTTGTCCCCTCAAGTTTGGAGGAGCAATTTCAGCGATGTAGATAGGCGCAATAATCAGGGAGGCCCCCACACCCAGTCCACCAATCATCCTGGCGATTACCAGCATGGTGTAGTTAGGCGCAAGTGCTGAGCAGACGGCCGAAATGGCATAAAGTACTGCGGCCCATCTGAGCACCTGCTTACGACCAAAATGGTCACTGACAGGCCCTGCGAAAAGCATCGCCAATGAGGACACCAGCGTCAGAGAAGCCACCGCCCAACCCAATTGAAAATCAGAAAGTTTAAATTCCTGCTTGATAAAGTCGTTTACTCCGGAAATCACAGAGGCATCGAAACCCATGAGAAATCCACCCAAAGCAACAATCAGTGCTGTCAGGGTTATATAACTTCGGTTATTCATAATGTTGGTAGTTAGAAAAGTCTAGTGGCCCGACAATTTGCCTGACCACTAAACCTATGTATTACTTGTTCAATACTACCTTACCACTAACTACCTGATTGGCAGCTTTGAATTGGTAGAAGTAGATGCCATTGTTCAAGTTCGTGGCATCCCAGTTCAGGCTATGTGATCCTTCAACTTTGAGGCCTTCATTGATTCTGGCTACTTCTTTTCCTGCCATATCATATATAGAAAGCACTACCTCACTTGTTTTGGTCAGATCATAAGCAAACTGAGTCATACCCTGAGATGGGTTAGGGTACACAGTCAGAGAACCATTCGCCAAAACAGTTTCGTTGTTCAACAAGGGTCCACTCGTAACCAAGGTCATTTCATCGAAGAAATACTGATCTGCAGTGAAGTTTCCTGGATCGAATAGCAGCACCCAAGCGTTGATATTCTGACCGGTCAAATCTCCATAACGGAAAGCCAATTCTTGCCACTGAGAACCAGCAGTGGTGCTGTCATTTACAGCAACAACCTCTACCGCAGGATTCATTCCGTCATCAGTCTGTAGGGCAAGGCGTACGATCGTATTTGGATTGGCATCCCAAACTTTCAGTGTGATCACGTTAGAGTCAGCTGAGAAGTTAGGAGCAGTAGGGAACTGGCCTACGATTACGTCAAACTCTTCACCAGCATTTCTGGTGTAGCTTGCCACATAATCGGTGGTATTCAAACCTGACTTGTCAGGATTTGGAATACGACGTAGGTTCTGACCGTGGTTAAAGGTAATGTTTACGTTTTGGTTACAATTGAAGTCATTGAAAATGCTGTCGCTGGAAACACCAGCACACTCATCAGTTACCAAGGCAGGTGCGTTCAGGTTGTCAAAGTAGTATTGACCATCGTTGTTGGTATTGGGGTCGAACAATAGAATCATTCTCCCGACATTGTCATCGGACACAGTTGCGTCAGGACGGTTATCAAAAGAGAAGGTCAATGTTTCCCATGCATTGGCCACTGTGGTGGTAGCCAAGTACACAGAATGTCTTCCTGTAGGAAAGTTTGTAGACCCAGCTAAAGAGCTGTCCTCCAGTGTGATCTGAACCGTTTTACCAACAGCAGGGCTCCAAACGTCAATGCTCAAGGTCTTGGTTCCAGAAACATAGTCTGCCAGGTTTTCAAATAGTGTATCAGCATCCATTACCAATACATCAAACAGCTCAGCAGGGTTTCTATTGTAAGATCCAACAACTGCACTGCTGTTCACCATCATGTCTGGATTACCTGTATAAGGTACAAATACTCCACTAGTAAAATCATAGAAAAACCTGCGGTTCCCCTCAAAATCCTCTAGTAACGCCTGTCCGAAGCACATCATGGATGTCGCAACGAAGGCCATTGTTAGTAAAATGTTTCTCATAAAATTAAGATTTATGGTTTTGGTAATAATTTTTGTAAGTCCTCGAAAGCTTATCGATAGGCTCCCGAGGACGCTTGTGTTGAAAATCAATTTTCCTGATATACCCTCACGTAGTCAATTACCATTTCTTGTGGGAAAGTGGTGGTAGCATCAGGATTGCCAGGTAGGTTTCCTCCGACAGCTACGTTTAGGATAAAGTGAAATTTCTCGTTGAATGGATAACCGGTTGGCAGGGTAACAGAAGGAGTAATGGCGTTGCCATACATTACACCATCTACCATGAATCGCAGGCAGTCATCCCTCCAAAGAAGGGTGAATGTATGGAAGTCATCAGAAAAGTCTCCCTCCTCCAATTCGTAATAAGCAGACTTGAATCTCCAGAAATCCAATCCATAATGAACGGTTCCCAGAACTTCAGCAGGCTTATCGCCAATCAGCTCCATGATGTCAATCTCTCCACTTCTTGGCCAAGTTCCAAACTTGTTTTCTGTAGGAAGCATCCAGATTGCGGGCCAAAGCCCCTTGCCCTTTGGAAGTTTTGCACGGATGTCCATCCTTCCAAACTTGAAGTCAGCCTTGTTTTTGGTGATCATCCTTGCAGATGTATAATCGTACCCATTTACAGGAGTAGATTCTCTCAGTGCCCTGATGATCAAATTTCCGTCCTTAACCTGAGAATTTTTCTTCTCATCTGTATACCACTCCAGCTCGTTGTTTCCCCATCCACAAAGGTCAGGGCCATTTTGACATCCATCTCCCAATTCATGGGTCCAGATGTCCGGATTAATTTCAGAACCTTCGAATTCATCGCTCCACATCAGTGAGTACCCCTCGATAGAAGGAAAATCACAGGGGTTGCTATCCAGTACCTTGTCTTCCAAACATGCTGTCAAAGCAAACACTGCCAAGACACATGAACTCAAAATCAAAATATGCTTTCGTAGTCCCATTGTTCAAAAAATTAATTTTCTAATGTGATGTTGTCTATGTAAAAGTCTCCTCTACCCATTAACCTAAAAGCCAGGTGCTGGGTTTTTGTTTCGTTCATCTGCCCCTTGAAGTCCTTGAGAGGTATTTCAACACGCTTCCATCCTTCTTTTGCAGGCTTCGCATAAGCAGCATCCCACTTGAGGGTAATTTTTCCAGGCGCATCAAATTCTTCAAAGGCAATGGTGAAATCAAGATCCTTGGGGGCGTCTGCTTTCATGAAAAACTTCAGGGTAGCCGTATTTCTGATCGGGGATATGTCGATGGGTTTCCATTTGTTCCAGTTAGAACCAAAAGCCACCAAATGACATTCTTCGGTATTGTTCCACTTTACATGCAAAGAAGAGTTGCCGTCGTATTTCTCTTCATTGCTGATCTCAATTTGCTGGCAATCGTCGGAGAACAGTCCCCAACCATTTTTATTCGCAAAGTTGTCGTCAAAGAGGACCTGAGGGAGCTTTACCGGATTGGGCAAAGTCGCCTCGACAAACCAAGGCTTTTGTGGCTCTTCTTCGTAGAATACCAGTTTGATGTCGTCTACAAATACAGAACCTGATTGCTGCATTTCAACTTGAAGCTGTTTGATGTTCGTATAGTCAATTCCCTCTCCTTCATCGTTAAATGCTTTCAGCGGAACTACCACACGCTGCCATTCGTTGTCAATGGCAGTTCTCTCGAAGTACTTATTGGCTGTATAGCAGAATGCCATTACCCCACTATAATCCTCAAGTGTAAATACCATTGGAAGGCCATACATTTTGCCTTTTTGGGCTTTTACATACATCTCAAAGGCAGCGTACTTCATTATTGGCGTAAGATCTTTGCCAGACCAGCCATCCCAGCCCATGCCAAAACCTACCCACTTACAGCCTTGTCTCTCCCAGCTGAGTTTCAAACTGGTTTCACCTTTGTAAGCTGTTTCATTCGTCAATGAAAAGCTCTTACAACTGTCATCAACAATTCCCCACATATCAACGGTGTCCTCTTCGAAAAGAATGGGAGCAACCACTTTGGAGATCTTCTCTGGCTTGGGAAGCGCTACATCTTGCACTTGCCCGTCATAGAGGCTTATTTTTCTTAGCTCAATACAACCGCTAAAGGATATCGCCAACAACAATCCTATCGCAATCCAGCTATATTTTTTTGTCAACATATGCATTCAGCTTTTATAGTTGAAGGGGTTGATTGGCAGTAAATACCAAATAGTCAATTCCGAACCGTACCGCAGTTGGAGGATTAGGCTGGGCATTCATGTTGGAGATCAATAGAACTTGAATACCCACCAATTCACTCGCTTCTTGCTCAGACATTCCAATATCTTCCATGGTAAAGCTCACCTGCTTCCAACCTTCGAAGTCTACAGGAAAGTCTCCAGACAACTGGAAACTTCTGTCAGCTCCATCGTCAAAGCGCCCATTGCCATTGGTATCGGTAAACAATTGTACTACGGCAATGGTGTGTGGCGTCAAATCTCCGTACAGGAAGAAATTAAAATACGCATTTTCTGGAACAGTTGTAGGCAAGTTAAAATACGTCTGTCCGCTTTCAGGGAAAATTCTGATAAGACCTGTAAAGAAATTCGCAACTACATTGTCAGTTCCCTCAAAGAAGAAGAAATTCTCACCCTGCCCAGCAGGGATGTCATTTCGGATGCCCGTCTCTCCAGTCAATTCAAATTCGAAGTTTCCAAAGAATAGCCTTGAGCCCAGGTTCTCTTCAAAGTCTGTAACGAGATTACCTTCGTAAACCCTGTTTCCTGTCAATGAAACTTCGGTAGTCAGGGTAAGGGAATCTTCTTCAGGAATGATCAACTCTACCAGGCAGTCTTCTAGCCTAAACAGAGGGAGCTCGGTGGTTGTTCCATTCCAGAGTGAGTTATCTGTATTCAACTCATTTTCGAAGCCTTCGATCAACTTTACAGCTCCACTTTCCTTACCTGTGATCCTTAGGACCCAGGCAATTCTCTTGCTGAAGGAAGCTGTAAAGAATACAGTCTCCCCAGTGGAAAAGTCTACACTAGGCTGGCTAGCTTCGAGGGAATCTCTCAGTTCAAACTCACCAAAGCGGTCATTCAAAGACGGCCCGTCAAATACATCGGTGTCATGCTGGCAGCTGGCCAAAAACAGAGCTACCAGTAATATCAATGCTGCTAAATATGTCTTCTTTCCAGTGTTCATGAGTACTGAATCTTAAAAGTTCATGTTGTAAAGAATAAATGGCTGGTCTACGCGGTAACCCATTTCAGGATTGCTATCTCTAGAATAAGAGAAGCGATCCCACTGGATACTCAGGTAAATTCCTTCTTTGAACCTGTAACGGATACCTGCACCAAGAAGGGTTTCATTGTCAGACAATTCTGTACGAGGAG
>JALEFZ010000006.1 GCA_022760475.1 Bacteroidia bacterium
AAGCTGTCAATGATGCCTGTCCATTCCTCTTCACTCATACAAAATCGTTTGAACTTTCTCCTCAAAAAGTAAGGGTGCTTCCTTTCATTTCCTTCAAGTGTATACTGGGCTCCGACGATACCTGCCCAGTCGAAGTCATAGGGTACGACTATTGGTAAACCTGTTTTTCGAGCCATAATTTTCATGTTTTGCCTTACCGCCACCTCAAAGTCGTAATTTGAAATCATGTAATTGAACATATAGACCCTTCCAAGTTTCAGCCTATTGACGTCTTCTTTGTAGACTCTCTTTTTTTCATCTACGGGCTTGGCCTTATTTCTTTTGGCCATATGTTCTTCTGATTCTATCAGGAAGGCAAAATGAGTTTCTGAAGGAAGAATCCCCGCCTTATCTACATAAGTGATTTTTGCCAGGCGGACGAGGAAGCTCTCAGGAGTGAATAAATTATAGGCTTTATATATATAATATTCTTTGAGAATGGTCTCATCGTCCTGGCAATGGGTTACCACCTTGAGTTTGTCCTGCTTTTCAAATGGACTTGGGAGTTCTCCTTTCTTAAAGTTGAACCTGACCGGAGGGAAATTACAAACCAGCGAATCTCTTCTGAATCGACCCCTGACTTTGATTTTCATGGGGATATTCACCGATTCGCCATTGTGGGTATAAGAAAGTTCGGCAGGATAATATTCAGCTTTGAGGCTTCGATCCTGGGTGAAGGCATTTAAATCTGCTGTGAGCGTTAATTCTAATGGACTATCATCCTGGAAAAGAGGAGTTTGTGCAAAAAAGATCCCATAATTTCCCAGAAGGAAGATTATAAATAATTGATATTTCATAATAGCGTAGGGTTTGTGCGTCAATTGGAAACAAAATAATAAATAACTCCAAGAAATTTTTTTGGAGTAGCAGCACCATTACAGCTTTCAACCTAACTAACTAACCATGAGAAAAACTTTACCACTCTTTTTTTTAATCCTGACCTTTCTCATACCCGCCCATGCCACGCACAACATGGGAATTAAACTTTCCTATGAATGTTTGGGCAATGGAGATTACAGGATTCGCAGCACCCATTATGTCGATTGTCAAAATTCATTTACGATAAGCCAGGGTTATTCCGCTAATAGCCTAGGCCAATCCATAGCAATTGATTTGGACTGCCCGGGAGCAACTTTAATTGCCCTAAGCCAATGGACTACTGAAAAAATCACTGACATCAGTCGACTTTGCCCGGGAGTAGTTTCTCCCTGTAACTCCATTTTTCCTACTGGAGTAGGAGGCTATGCCGAGGTCACCATTTACAGAGATTACAACATTCCCAATCCCCCATGTAATTCGGGAACAATTTCTTCTAATTTTGCTGCGTGGAACCCATTAGTTACGTCTATGGGGGCATATTCAAGTAATTATCAGAGCATTAAACTGAATTTAACTTCGAATGGATGTACAAACAGTTCCCCGCAATTTCTGTCAGATCCTATGGTATTTGTGTGCAATACAGATACCTTATCCATGAACCTATCCGCTTTCGACCCTGACGGAGATTCTTTGGTTTACAGATTGGATACCCCCATTTCAATGCAAGGAAGCCCATTGCCTTATCTCCCTAGCTATTCACCCTTAGCGCCTATGGGACCCAATTGGTATGTGAAGCTGGATTCTTTCTCAGGCAAACTTTCCATCGCAGGAAATGGAGCAGCACCTGAAGTTGGACTTATGAGCGTAGAGGCAAGGTCTTACCGAAACGGAGTCTTTGTGGGATCTTCTACGGTAACATGGGTATTGCAAGGGCTCAACTGCTTACCTGATGATGCACCTGCCGCACAACAACTGAAGCTCATAAATGGTGGTATCCAGACAGGACTTTATGATTTACAAGCCTTTAAGGGAATCCCAATTACTTTTGAATTGGTGTTTGAGGATGACAGTGCTAAGATATTGACGATTGAAAAAGAATATGAACGTCAATTGCCAGGAGCTACCTTCTCTTATCAAGGCTCAAACCCAATACTGGTCAAGGTTGAATGGACACCAGATTCTTCATTCGAAGGTAAAACATTTATCTCGGGTCCTACTACCCTTGATGATAAATGTGAGGTAACCAACTATACATACCAACCTGTTAAAATTACCGTGGCTCCTTTGGTCTTTGATGCCGTGGTAACCAACAGTAGCTGCAGCTCAAATACAGGCAGCATTGATTTGACGATTCAAGGGAATCAGGGGAGTTATGATTATTTCTGGAGCAATGGGGCAACAACCGAAGACCTTTCAGGTCTGGCACCTGGTGCATACACAGTCCAAATTACCAATCCCTTTGGCTTTTACTATGAAGAAACTTTCATGGTCTATGCAGGAGATATTCAAACCAATCTGAATGTCGTGCAACCCACTTGCAGTTTAAGCAATGGAACTATTTCTGTTTCTCCTACCGGAGGTTCAGGGCCTTATACGTATTTGTGGAATACGGGCGCTACTACAAATAACCTTTCAAATTTAAGCCCAGGGGGATATTCTGTGCTAATCACCGATGCCCTGGGTTGCTATAGAAATGAAAGTGTAAGCTTGAATTTTGGAGACAGTTGTGGAACTTTCGTCAGTGGACGGGTCTTCTTTGATGCCGATTCCAATTGTGTATATGGCCTTAATGATCTTGAAACACCGAACATCTTCATTTATACGAGCCAGGGACACGGTACATTCACGGACAACCTGGGCAATTACAGGCTTAGGGTTGATCCTGGGAATTTGAGTATAGCCATGTCGCTGATTCATGCCAATACTGCTTGCGGTATCAATGTCCAATACCTGAACTTGGTACCGGGGCAGGATACCAGCGGGATAGATTTTCCATGGTATGTTACACCATACAGGGACCTTGTGGCTAGTATGTCAATGGATTCCATCGCTAGTCCCATGGGGAGATTGGGGGGGGCAGCTGCAAGAAATGTAGGTAACTATCCTATGGATGGTACTTTTCGAATGTTACTTGACCCTCGTTTACGGGCTTCATTTTACCGTAAACCTCCTGATTATATCAATTATGCAACCAATGAATTCAGGTGGAATTTCAGGGGCTTATTGCCGCGAATGAATTTTTACATAGCTGGGGTTATTCGTCCAAAAAATAATGTAAATATTGGGGATACCCTGGTAAGTATAGTTCAGGTATTACCTGACAGCCTTGACGCTACCCCTGGAGACAATATTGACACGATATACACGCTTGTTGTGGGGCCGTACGATCCTAATGACAAGCAGGTTAGCCCAGCTGGCATGGGAGAGTTGGGATTGGTAAGGCTGGATGAAAGGGATCATGAATACAAGATCCGCTTCCAAAATGTTGGAAATTATCCAGCAAAGAATGTGTTGATTCGGGATACCCTGGATCCGAATCTGGACATCACTACTTTAAATCCACTTTTTGCTACAGATGATTTTGTAGCTTCTGTTAAGCCCGGGAGGGTGCTAGAGTTTTTCTTTGAAGACATTTACCTTCCAGATTCGGTGAGTGATCCCATCGGGAGCATAGGAGAAATTAACTTTTCGATCCAGCATGTAGCCTCCATTCCCAAGGGCAGTCAAATTAGAAATAAGGCCGCCATTTACTTTGATTTCAACGAACCTATCATTACCAATGAGGTACTGAATACCCTCTATACCCAGCCCGATGTGAAAATAATGAGCAACCCTTCCGATGTATATTGTGAAGGGGATGAATTAAATGCTCTTTTGTCTGGTGAGGGCATGGAGCCTTATACCTATAGCTGGAGTACAGGTGATGTAGATAGCAAGGTATTGGATCTGCAAAGTAATACCCACTTGACTCAAAGTGGGTGGTATACTGTCCGGGTGGAGGATTCTTTTGGAATTACCACCATTGATAGTGTAGAAGTGAATGTAACGGTATCTCCTGAAATAGACTTAACTTGGTCAGTAGGGCAGGATGGACTTGTCCTCAATGCCGGTAATCCTGCGATCAGTTCCTATCAATGGGAGTTCGGCAATGGGAATACTTCTTCGGCTGCAGAACCAAGACTTGATGTAAGTGGCCTGAGTTCCCTAAGCGTTCGACTCATTGCTAGCAATGATTGTGGAACTGATACAGCAGAAACGGTACTCACCTTTACAGGTATACAAAGGACAGCGGTATTTGGAAAAATTAGCATCCTCCCTCATCCGGTTAAAGACATCTCTACTTTTAAGTTCGAAAATCCACTTCAGGAAGAGATGAGCCTAACCATATTGGATATCAGAGGGAGAAAAATGTTAAATCTAAGTCGTAGTAGAGGTAATACTTTCCTGATCCACAAAAATGCCCTGCCCACGGGAATTTATACTTACCTCCTCAGCAGTGATTCCGGCAAGACCCAATATGGGAAAATCGTTATTGAATAGACCAAAGTTTTGAATTGAAGCCAGGCCCAAGCATTCATAGGGTCCTGGCTTCATCACAATATAGGTATAGGGAAAATCCTTCGATTACGGAATTGTAAGATTTCGTTAGTCATATATTTCAGAGTTTTGTAGGGTTTGTTCCCGTTCAGGAAATTTATTGATAAGCAAGCACACGTATATCCTTCCTTTACCGTTTACAGCACTTTTCTTCAATCTAACTAACGATGCCATGAGAAAAACTTTACTGTTTGTTTTATCTTTTTTATGCGTGATAGGTCAAATTAAGGCCACCCATATTGTGGGCAGCAAGATGACCTACGAATGTCTTGGTAATGGCGATTACAAAATCACCGTAACCAATTATGTAGATTGTACTGGATCTGCTGCTGCTACCTATGTGCCAGTAGGTTTGGCAAATGCTCCAAATCAACCTTTTACCTCCATCAATTTTCAAATGTCTTGCCCAGGGGGAGTCATAAATCCAGTAGGCTCCTGGGTTGCGGAGTCATTTACAGATATAAGTAGGCTCTGTCCTGGCGTAGTATCTCCCTGTAATGCAAATATTCCCAATCCTCCTTATTATGGTTATGCTGAGTTGACCATGACAAGGACTTACAATGTCGCCGTAGCTCCTTGTAGTACGGCTGTTTTGAGTGCAACGACTTGCTGCAGAAATGCCCTGATTACATCTATCTCTCAACCAAGTGGAAATGGTTTGTATCAGCAGATTGATATTCCGGTATCTCCAACAGGCTGTAACAACAACTCTCCACAATTTCTCAGTGAACCAAGAATTTTTGTATGTAACAATGACACAACGGTCCTAAATCTATCTGCTTTCGATCCGGATGGGGACTCATTGTTTTACAAGTTTTATGTTCCAGGTTCAAACTCTACAACCCTGTTAAATTATCTTCCTGGGTATAGTTCAAACGTAGTTTTGGGACCAAACTGGTATGTCAACCTAAACTCCCAAAGTGGTGAGTTAAAGGTTGCAGGAAATGGCGCTGCCCCGGAAATTGGAGTAATTGGTCTGGAAGTTGAAGAATACAGGAACGGACAACTCCTGGGTTCGGTGCAAATGGATTTTCAGATTGTAGGAAACAGCTGTCCTCCCGATGATGCGCCTTCTGCTGGCCCGCTAAATTTGATCAATGGTGGCATCAAGACAGGGCCATATGAATTGCAGGCCTATGTGGGGGTTCCATTAGAATTTGAAATTACTTTCACTGATGACAGTGCCCTCCAAATGATCCTGGATGCAGGCTTGGGTTCCCAGATACCTGGAGCTGTGATTACAGGCACAGGTTCAAATCCATTTACCCTCAATATCAAATGGACTCCTGATTCTACATTTGAAGGCCTTACCTTCTTTGCAGGGCCTACAGTGATTGACGACAATTGCCCCATTGCCAACAGTACTTACCGTCCAATCCAATTCAATGTAGTTCCCTTGACTTATGATGCTATTGTAACCAATAGCGATTGTAATGTTAATAATGGTGCAATTGACATCACTATTCAAGGTACACAAGGTGCTTTTGATTTTCTTTGGAGTACAGGAGACACTACATCCGCAATTACCGGCCTTGGACCTGGAACTTATACCGTAGTGATAACAAATAGCTCGGGCTTTAGCTATTCAGAGAGTTTTGTTGTCAATGCAGGTACCCTGCAATCTAATTTGACTATATCTACCCCAACTTGTGGCCAAAACGATGGAAGCCTATCAGTAGCTCCCAGTGGCGGAATCCCTCCCTACAGCATAACATGGAACACAGGAGCCACAAGCAATAGCATCAACAACCTTCCCGTGGGTGGATATTCAGTTGTAATTACCGATTCGCAAAATTGTTACCAGCTAGAGAGTGTTTACCTGGATTTTGATGACTCATGTGGTACGTTTGTCAATGGTCGTGTCTACTTTGACGCAGATACCAACTGCGTATATGGAGTCGGAGATACAGCTACAGCCGGAATTCTTGTTTACAGTAGCCAGGGATATGGGACCTTCACCAACAGTCAGGGCTATTACAGGCTCAGGGTTGACCCCGGAGTATTTGCCCTTGGAGCCAGTGTAATGAGCAACAGCTTTAGCTGTGCACAACAAACGAAATTTTTGAATCTCTCTTTGGGAGATGATACCATGGATGTAGATTTCCCCTGGTTTGTACCTCCAACGCAAGACCTTGTCGCCTTGGGAGGGCATGCAGTAGCGACCCCAGGGCGAATTACGACTGTTTATGCGAGCGTATTTAACCAGGGAAACATTCCTATGAGTGGTTATGTCGAATTGGAGTACGATCCAGGGCTTCGTTACTATGGCAGCATGCCAAACGTGAATTTTATTGATTCCATAAACAGAATCATCAGGTGGGATTTTGCAGGCCTACTCCCATATCAGACCAATTTCCACTATGCAAACTTTATAGTTGATTCTACCTTGCTTTTAGGTGATCAATTGACCAATTATGTAAGGGTCTTTCCAGATAGTGGAGATGTAACTCCCAATAATAACGTTGATACCGTAATCACTTTTTTGAGAGCATCCTTCGACCCCAATGATAAGCAGGTGAGTCCTGTAGGATTGGGTGAACTAGGCCTCATCAAAATGGATGAAAAAGACCATAGCTATCGAATCCGTTTCCAAAATATTGGGAATTATCCTGCCCAAAATGTACTTATCAGGGATACCATTGATGAAAACCTGGAGTTGACAAGCCTGAGGCCTCTATTTGCTTCTGATGACTATGTAGTCAACATCAAACCAGGAAGGATCGTGGAGTTTCTCTTCGAAGACATCTTCCTACCTGACTCTTTGAGCGATCCAGAGGGCAGTATAGGTGAGATTCAATTTACCATTCAAAGTAAGCCTGATTTGCCTAAGGGAACTCAAATCCGAAACAAGGCCGGTATCTACTTTGATTTCAATGATCCCATCATTACCAATGAAGCGCTCAATACCTTCTACATCCAACCCAAGGTTGAAATTCCTACAGATCTTTCTGGGATCAACTGTGAGGGAGATGAAATCACCGCCTTGCTTGCAACTGAAGGGATGGAGCCATATACCTATACCTGGAGCACCGGAGACATTGATAGCAGGATCTTTGATCTTCAAAGCACCTCTCAACTTGATTCCAGTGGTTGGTACTACATTACTGTTGTGGATTCATTTGGAATTACAACTGTTGATAGTGTGGAAGTCGGGGTTACACCCAAACCAAGTATTGATCTGAGCTGGACGATAGGTAACAATGAGGTCAGCTTCAGTGCGGGAGATCCTAGCTTGAATAACTACAACTGGGTATTTGGCAATGGAACTACTTCTAACGAAGCCGAACCGCAGGTAGATGTTTCGGGCTTACCTGGCCTGACAGTGCTCCTCATCGCCTCCAATGATTGTGGAAGTGATACTTCGAGCGCAGTAGTCTTGTTGACTGGACTGGAGCCCAAATCTGAATTTGGAGAGGTGAAAATCATGCCTCATCCTGTACAAGATATTTCTACCCTTCAATTTGATAACCCGTCAAGGGATGAAGTCAGTCTGATCGTCCTGGATACCCGTGGCCGTGAAGTATTTAAATTCGAACCTACGAATGGAGAAAATTTCGTAATCGAAAAAGGAGACCTTCCTGAAGGGATATATTTATACAAATTGCGAAGTCAAAACGGACGTACGCATCACGGAAAGTTAATTATGAAGTAAACTGACCTTTAGGGTTTGAATATCAGGGCAAAATTCTCCGATTTGGGGAATTTTGCCTTTTATTTTTTCTGCTCCCTTACAGCTTGAAAGAAAGGTATGATTTATGTAAATTTCTTTTCAGGCAAAATAAAACAGTACTGTACCCCTGAAGTTATTTGCCTTGAAGTTGGTCCTAAGTGTTGATGATTATGAAGGTCAGTATTGAAATCAAATTGATCCTTGCAGCCTTTCTTCTCTGGGCCTTGGCTTTCAACCAGCTAATGGCAAAGACCTCTGGCTTTTTCCTTGAGGGAGATGTGAAAAGAGTCCGTATAACTGTGGATGTCCAGAATAATGTGATTCTTTTGCCCGTCAGGGTCAATAATTCCTTTGAAATGAATTTTATCCTTGATACCGGGGTAAAAACGACCATCCTGACTGAACCGAGTATCATGCCCTTCATTCGTTTGGATTCATTGTCTGATATCAAGGTGAAAGGATTGGGTCGAGGTGAGGAGATCAATGCAAAATTGGCTAGGGATGTAAAAATCTCCATTCCTGGTGCTGAAGGAAGAGGAATCAATATGGTAGTGATGCCTGAGGACATCATTTCTTACTCAGGGATGTTTGGAAAGCCCGTATATGGCATTATCGGCTATGACTTATTCGGTCAGTTTGCGATTGAAATCAATTATCAGCAAGAGTACATTACCTTGCACAATCCTTTTTTCTTCAAAGGAAAAAAAGGCAAAAACTGGGAATGCCTTCCACTAGATATCAAAAACTCCAAGCCATACATTCATGCCAGCCTTAACGATCATCGTGGGGAAAGCATCGAAGACGCCTGGTTGATTGATACAGGTGCAAGTTCTGCCCTTTCTCTTTTTAAGGATGAGTTACCCGTTCCACAAAATTCTATTACTGCATTTTTGGGTAAGGGATTGACTGGGGAGGTCCATGGGCACCTTGGAAGAAACCCTTCATTCAGTATTGGACAATTTAAGTTTGAAGAAATAATTACGGGTTATCCGGATAAGGCATCTTTGGCGATGTTTCCCGAGGATCTTGAATGGTACGGCAACATTGGTTCGGATGTGCTTTCCCGCTTCAGGGTTGTATTCGATTATTTCCATAAGAAAATTTACCTCAAGAAGAATTCCGACTATAAAAAACCCTTTGATTACAACAATTCGGGCCTTGAGGTAATAGGCGTAGGCTCTGATTTTGATGAGTTCCTTGTTACCTATGTTCGCCCAAACTCACCAGCAGCAGATGCAGGAATTAAAATCAATGATTTATTGGTAAGCGTCAATGGAAGTACTGTAAAGGGAATGACCATAGAAGAATTATACGGAAGTCTCATTCGTAAAAATGGCAAGGCCGTCAGGCTGAAGGTCAGGCGCTTAGATGAGGTCATCAAAACCAAATTTCTCATCGAGCAGGAAATTTAATTCTCCATTGAAACAGCTGGCCTAGGACAATGAAAAGGAATTGTTAACTTCCCTTTCAGAAACCATTTCTATGCCTACATTATCCAATGACCACCTTGCTATTCATGTCAACATGAAGGGAGCTGAGCTGAGCTCCGTTAAGTCTCCTAAAACGGGGATTGAATACATTTGGCAAGCAAATCCTGATATTTGGGGCCGCCATGCGCCTGTTCTTTTCCCGATTGTAGGGAGGCTTAAGAACGATAGTTACCAGGTTGATGGCAATAGCTATTGCATGAAGCAGCACGGCCTTGCCAGAAACATGGAATTTATGTTGGTGGAGGGGAGCGAAACCCATATGCTTTTTAGGCTTGAGTCCTCTGAAGAAAGCCTGGCTGCCTATCCTTTTGAGTTTTCATTCGAAATCGAATACCAACTTCTGGACAACCAGCTGGTCGTCCAATATGGAGTATTGAACAAAGGAAATGTAGACATGCCGTTTTCCATAGGCGCACATCCTGGTTTTGCGGTTCCGATGGGCGGAAATGGCGAATTGGAAGATTACGAAATTTTCTTTTCGAATAAAGAAAGCCTCGATCGTTACCTGCTTGAAGGGGGCTTGTTTTCGGGTGAAACCTCCCCTGCCATGACAGCTGAGCAGGTCTTACCTTTGACCAAGGGGATGTTTGACCTGGATGCCTTGGTATTTCATCATCCCGAATCCAGCTATGTAGTTTTGAGGTCAGAAAAACATGATCATTCGGTCAGAATGAGCCTTAGGGGTTTTCCATATCTGGGAATCTGGGCAAAGCCTGGCGCGCCCTTTGTTTGCATTGAGCCTTGGCAGGGATTGGCGGACTATACCGATTCTGATGGAGATTTATTCAAGAAAAAAGGAATTATGATTCTGGCTCCAAATCAGGTACATCAGTGTGGATACGAAATAATTTTTAACTAATTCTATGAAGAAGGTTGCTGTATTTTGTGGATCGGCCAAAGGGGATTTGCCGATCTATGCCGCCCATGCCCAACAGTTGGGAGCATTGATGGCTAAGCAAGGGCTTGAACTGGTTTTTGGTGGAGGCAAAGTTGGGCTGATGGGGGTGATAGCTGACGCTGTGCTGGAAAACGGTGGCAAGGCAACGGGTGTAATTCCAGGATTTTTGATGGAAAGAGAGGTCGGCCATAAAGGACTTACAGAAATGATTGTGGTTGACAACATGCACCTGCGGAAACAAAAAATGGCCGAACTTTCGGACGCCTTCTTGATTTTGGCAGGTGGGTTGGGTACGATGGATGAATTGTGTGAAATCCTAACATGGAAACAGCTTGGACTTCACAGTTGTCCTATTGGAATTCTGAATACGAAGTCCTACTATGATGACCTTCTTGAATTATTTGCTTCCATGCGAAACAAGGGCTTTATCAGACAACCAAATTCAAATTATTATTTTGTTCAGGATACCCCGGAAAGTTTGATCAGTATTCTTTTGGAAAATTTTGATAACAGCGATAAAAAAGATTTGAATAAAAGCTAAAATTCAATATTTATTCAATGTGATTATTGAAAAAACCGAAATTAATTGTTGGATTTTTGATATATTGGTAATAAATGGCATTAATCCTGCCTAAGCTTTAAAAAACCAATTTGATTAATTGCCCCCTTCTGATTAATTTCAATTTACAGTGAGATAACATAGACATAGAAAAAGAATTAATACGCCAATTCTTTTGTCCTTGCTCTCATTAATTTCTACTTCTACTACTTATCAAAATGCGATTTCTAACACCTCAACCGGGAGAGTCTTTCCTTGGAAAGATATCTGCGCCTACAGGACTGGTCTTAACGCTTCTATGCTTGTTTAGCTTCCAGTCTATTCACGCTCAAAATCGGATTAAAGGAAAAGTCGAGCAAAAGAGTTCAGGCCAACCACTGGTGGGAGCTAGCGTTCTGATTTCCGGGACACAACGAGGTGCCCTAACGCAGGGAGATGGAAGTTTTACCATCATTTATCCAGGTGACTTTCCGATTACCATTGAAGCAACTTTTTTTGGATACGACACTGTTAAAATTGAGGTTGCCTCTGCTTCTCAGGAATTGGTTTTTGGCCTGAGTCAAGCAGATTATGGCATTGCTCAGGTAGAAATTACGGCCTCAGCTGCTGCAGAAAGAAAAAAACAATCCCCCCTCTCCATAGAATCCATGACCCTGAATGCCATCAAGGAAACACCTGCGGCGAACTTTTATGACGGATTGGGAGCGATGAAAGAAGTAGACTTGAATGCTGCAAGTATTGGATTCAAAGTGATCAACACCCGTGGCTTTAACAGCGCCGCGCCGGTACGCTCGTTGCAAATCATTGATGGAGTAGACAACCAGGCCCCAGGCTTGAACTTTTCCCTGGGAAATTTCCTGGGAGCTTCCGAATTAGATGTAGAGTTGGTCGATCTGATCATCGGAGCCTCCTCGGCATACTATGGCCCGAATGCCTTCAACGGGGTAATCAGCATGAAAACCAAAAGTCCATTCGTTCATAAAGGTTTGTCATTTATGGCCAAAGGAGGCGAAAGAACCCTAGGTGAATTTGCCATGAGATATGCCCGCTCCTTTACCAATAAAAGTGGACGTGATATTTTTGCATTCAAATTGAATGCTTACTACCTCCGTGCAGACGATTGGGTAGCAGACAACTATGACCCAGTAGATGGGACCTCACTTACTCCCTCTAATCCAGGCGGATATGACGCAGTTAACAGGTATGGTGAAGAAAACGTCTTTGACGGAACAGGGCTGACTGACCTGGTATTGAATCCAGGTTTGGGAGACTTTGTCAGAACGGGATATAATGAAGAAGATATCGTGAATTACGATACCCGAAACCTGAAGCTGGCTGCTGCCCTGCATTTCATGCTTACAAAGAAAGTAGAACTGATAGCTTCCAGTAGCCTTGGAAATGGTACTACGGTTTTGCAGGGAGATAACAGGTACAGCCTGAATAATATCCTTTTCTTACAGAATAGAATTGAACTACGCCAGCAAGGTAAATTCTTCTTTAGGGCATATTCTACGAATGAAAATGCAGGAGATTCCTATGATGCCGTATTTACTGCCTACCGACTCCAGGATGATCATAAAGGAGATACAGAATGGATTACAGATTATAGGAATTTTTGGGCTGGTTCTGCCAATCTGGCTCCCGGGGATTCTTTGAGAAGTATAGGTGCGAGGGGTTATTTGAGAAATGTTGAAGGCTATCCAACGCCTAGATTGCCTTTTGACGAAGAGCAACAGGCTGATTTACAGGCTTTCTTAAATGCCAATTCAGACATTGTACAAAGTCTTCACAACAGGGCGAGGGCTTATGCTGACTCTGCGGGTGTAGGTTCCAGGTTGATCCCCGGAACTCCAGCATATCAGGCTGCATTCGATGATATTACCCAGCGCCCGCTTTCAAGGGGGGGAACAAGGCTTGTTGATAGATCCGCCTTGTATCATTTGCATGGAGAATGGCAATTCAAGCCTGATTGGATGGATGAAATCAGGGTAGGTGCCAATGGCCGTATTTATAGGCCTGTTTCGGAAGGAAGCATCTTTGAGGACACCTTATCATTTGTAAGAGAAGAAGGACCTGATGGTATTTTAAGGAATGTTGATTCCTCGTTTAACCCCATTTTGAACTATGAATATGGCGTTTATGCCGGGATCAGGAAGCTATTCAACAATGATAAACTCAAGTTTGATGCAACATTGAGGATTGATAAGAATCAGAACTTTAACTATGTACCTTCAGCGGCTGTGTCATTTGTTTACAGCCCTAATGACAGGGACATTTACAGGATAAGTTTTTCTGCCGCCACAAGAAACCCAACCCTTGCAGACCAATATCTCTATTATAATGTTGGGCCAGCAATTTTGGTGGGCAACAGGAATGGCTTTAATAATCTGGCAGATACAGCTTCATATGCTGAATTCCTTAGACAGCCATTCTCAAGCAGAGATACAAGCCAAATCCAATACTTTAATGTTGCTCCTATCCAACCGGAAAGGGTACAGACAGTTGAGGTAGGGTACAGAACTTCACTTTTTGATGACCACCTTTACCTGGACGCAAGTGCTTATTTCAGTCGTTATCAGGACTTCATCGGATATAATCTTGGTTTGGATCTGACATTCTTCTCGACCACATTCATTATTCCCCAGGCATTCAGGGTGGCAGCTAATGCAACCGATATTGTAACCACCGCAGGTGCTTCACTGGGTGCAAACTACTTTGTGAACGATCAGATTTCCTTCAACGGGAACTACTCCTGGAATAGATTGAATTCTCAGTCAGATGATCCGATCATTCCAGCCTACAATACTCCTGAGCATAAGTTCAATATAGGGATTACTGGTAGGGATATGGAGATAGGACCATGGAAGAATTGGGGCTTTGCTGTGAACTATAAATGGATACAGGGATTCTTCTTCGAAGGTTCTCCCCAGTTTACAGGGAATATCCCCACTTATTACATGCTTGACGCTCAGATCTCTCAAAAGGTACCTAAGCTGAATTCTACCTTTAAGTTGGGGGGGGCTAACCTGCTCAACAACTTTACCTTCCAGGTTTATGGAGGCCCAAGGGTAGGACGATTGGTATATTTCTCGGTACTGACAGAGCTAGACAAATTATAGAACTTTCAAAACCTCAAATTTAATACAAATGGTTAAACAGTTACTTATGACAGCAGTCGCATGTCTTCTTGCCATGCTGACTTGTTTCAACGCGAATGGACAGTCTCGTTATCTTGATGAAATTTTCACAGAGGTAACAAGAACGGATACGGTAGTTTATGGACAGAATATTTCAATTCTGACTGGTTCTCCTGATACCATTCCCTTGATTTGTGACATCTATCAGCCTGTGGGTGATACTGCTTCAGATAGAATGGTAATTCTATTAGCTTCTACTGGAAACTTCCTTCCAAGATTATTCAATGGGGGACCTTTCGGTACCATTAAGGACAGTGCCAATGTTGAAATTGCTACCAGACTCGCAAAAAGAGGATTTGTAGTGGCAAACTTCTATTATCGCCAGGGATGGGATGCTGCAAACCCTGACATTGTTACTCAGACTCGTACCCTGCTTCAGGCTACCTATAGAGGTATCCAGGATGCCAGAACCTGTGCGAGATGGTTTCGCATGACTGAGGATATGATGAGCAACCCTTATGGTATCAATCCTGATGCAATCGGTATCATGGGAGTAGGTACAGGTGGATACGTCGCATATGCTTGTGGATATCTGAATGATTTCAACGGTGAGCTGAACTTGATTAAGTTTCAAGACCCAGGTACGGGTGCTCCCTTGGTAGATACCTTGGCTCAAAGTAACCTTTATGGTACGACCAACACTCCCTTGAACATCGCAAACCACGTAGGTTATAGCTCTGATTTCCAGGTTGTAATCAACGTAGGTGGTGCATTGGGTGATTCTAGCTGGGTGAATCCAGGCGAGGCTCCTTCTATTTCATTCCACTGTAATGAAGACCCATTCGCCCCTTACAACATCGGTAACGTAATCGTACCTACCACAAACAATGTTGTAATTGACGGAGCAGCGGGTAGCTTCCTGGTATCCAAGATCCAGGATCGTCTTGGAAATAATGATGTATTCAAGCAGGGATACAGTGATGCCTTCACTACCGCAGCTAATGCAAGAAATAACGGATGGGAAGGTTTCATGCCGTTCATTTTGCCTGATACCGGTGGAACCTATGATTGCTTTGGTACTCCACTTCCATTGATCCCACAGTCAAGCCCATGGTACTGGTGGGACGATGCTCAGTTCATCGCAGACTGGGATGGCGGGGGCTTTGATGTGGCCTTTGGCGTCTCTGGTGTTGCTGCCAACTGTAACCAAAGAGCCAATGGACCTGATGCAAGCAAAGCAAAAGCAAACCTGTATATCGATACTTTGATCGGATACATGGCGCCAAGATTGGAGCGTATTGTGTCTTTTGTTACCAAGAATGAAAGCCCAATTGCCAGCGAAATCAGCCTGTATCCAAACCCTGCTTCAGATGTGATCACTATTTCTAATAGCGACGCAGGTAACCCAATCACTGAGGTTACGCTACTTGACCCTCAGGGACGTGTGATCTACCGCAGCAATGTTGGACAAACCAATCTTGTGAGAATCAACCGCCAAAATTGGGCGAGAGGCCTATATATGGCACAGATCAAGACAAAAAATGGAACAGCAAGTAAGAAACTCTTGTTGAACTAATTGGAAAGAATGCCAAAAGGAAATCCCAGTGCAACTGCGCTGGGATTTTTTTATTTGGCTTAAGTTTTTTGTGAGTGAATTTGTCAGAGAAAGGGAGTCACATCCTTTAAATGGACAGAAGATTCTTCGTACACTCAGGATGGTAGGCTGCGCTTGTAGTCAATCTGTGCTTTCAGCACCTACCCTTACACCTCTTGGGTTATTCACATAGGTTGAATTCAGACTGGCTGAATGGTATCTATACCTTCTTGTCTGGAAAGAGCCTCCGATATCAAGAATTGCTGCACGTCAAAGCCATTCTTCACAATAACCTTTTCATAGGTTCCATCCTGCTTGAGCCAACGGCTATTTCGCTCGTCATCCCACATGCTTTGAATGATGGTTTTAACCCTGCGCTTGATTCGAATGTCTTCGATTGGAAATACAAGTTCTACCCTGCGATCGAGGTTGCGCTGCATCAGGTCTGCACTTCCCATGTAGATGTGAGATTGCCCATTAAAATTGAACCAAAAAATCCTGCTATGCTCCAGGAATCGACCTACAATAGATTTGACTCGAATATTTTGACTGATTCCCGGGACTCCCGGTCTTAGGCAACAAATCCCCCTTACGATTAACTCAACATGAATTCCAGCCATAGAAGCCTTGTATAGAAGGCGAATAAATTCGGGGTCAACCAGTGAGTTTACCACAATTTTAATCGAAGATGGGTTGTTTTTGCTATGATTTTGAATGCATAATTCAGCCAGTTTTTTCAGGCTTTTCCTCAAGGCATTGGGAGCGATGAGGAATTTTTTCCAGTCTTTCTGTAATGAATATCCAGTAAGTAGGTTGAACAATGCACTCGCATCCTCGCCCATTTCCGGGTTGGTAGTCATCAAGCCTATGTCGGTATATATTCTGGCGGTTTTTTCGTTGTAATTTCCTGTACTTAGGTGAAGGTATCTCTTGATCTGATTGTGCTCTTTTCGGACAATCATGGTGATCTTGCAGTGCGTTTTTAAGCCAAGAATCCCATAAACTACGTTTACTCCTGCATTATCCAATTCCTTTGCCCAGACAATGTTATTCTCTTCATCGAAGCGTGCTTTTAACTCAATGAGAGCGGTAACTTGTTTGCCATTTTCTACGGCTTGCTTCAAGGCTGCAACTATGGGAGATTGTCCAGTGGTGCGATAGAGCGTAATCTTTATCGCCAATACTTGAGGGTCTTCAGAGGCTTCCTTAAGCAGTTCAGAGACGTGGTTAAAACTTTCATATGGATGGTGAAGGAGTATATCACCCTCTGAGATGGTTTCAAAAATACTTTTTTTGCTCACCAAGCTTGAATTGGGAACCGGGGTAAAAGGTATATCTTTTATCTCTGGAAAATTTAAACCTAAAAATTGGAAGAATGAGGTCAGGTCGAGATAGGAGGGAATATCAAAAATTCCCCGTTCTTCAATTCCTGTCATCTCTTGCAGGAAATTCCTGTTTTCGATGCTCATTTCTTTACTCACCTCCATCCGAATTACAGTTCCGATTCTCCTTTTTCTAAGTTCCCTCTCAATATGTTTGAGCAGGTCGTCAGCCTCTGCTTCTGCCAGATCTATATCTGCATTTCTAGTGATACGGAAAGGAAAAATAGACAAGATCTTCATTTGGGGGAAGAGCAGTCCTGCAAATTTCTGGATGATGTCTTCAATGGCGATGAAATCCTTATTCTTTCCCTCTTGAGGAATCTCAATAAATCGTGGTAAGGTAGATGGAATATGGATTACTGCTTTTTTGCGCTCATTTTTGTAAGGAGCTCTTAATTCAAGCAACAGGCTCAATCCCAAGCTCTTTAGTTTGGGAAAAGGGTGGGTTGGATCAATAGCAAGAGGGGTAAGAATGGGATAGATCTGCTTTTCAAAATACTCCTCAATGTAGGTTTGCTCTCGTTTTCTGAGCGTATTCAACTTTCTGATCCTGATACCTTTCTTTTTGAGCTTTGGAAGAATGTCCTCATCCAAAAGTGCATATTGATAATCAACGGCCTTGTGTACATGCTCTGCCACCAGGTCTGCCTGAACTTCAGGTATGAGTCCATCTGCTGGAGCATCCTGAATCCCTGCAGCAATCTGCTCCATAAGCCCGCCAACCCTGATCATGTAGAATTCATCCAGGTTTGAACTATAAATCGCCAAAAACTTAAGTCGCTCCAAAAGAGGGTGAAAAGGATCTGCAGCTTCCTCGAGTACCCTATCATTGAATTTTAACCAACTAAGTTCTCTATTAAAGTAATATTTGGGATGTTTTAGATTTACCGACATACGCACCGTTCATTCTTTCTCAAAAAGAGCCCAGGTAGAACCAACTCTTTCTTGGGTGAACAACTCATTAGGAAGGAAACAGAATGCCTGCTCCTTTTTTATAGAAGTAGTATTAGTTGTCCAGATTAATCGCTTTAACTAATAAATATACACTAAATATTTAGATAAATATTAATTTTACAGAATGAAATCAATCTATCTCCTGCTCATATTGACGCTGTTTATTTCCTGTGATGATGAAAATAGCCAGGATGCAAATTCCTTGTTGAAAAAATATGACGGAGTGAAATCAGAGTCTTTTGGTGTTACTTATTACTTCTCTGATTCTGCTCGGGTGACGGCTGAGTTAAAAGCAAAGCACATTATTGAGAAAGAGTACAAGGAGCCCAAAGTTGAGGTCATCCACATCATTGACCAAGGGCTTCGTCTAAACTTTTTGAACTCAAGGGGGAAAGCTCACTCATTCATTGAAGCGGATTCAGGACGATTTTATATAAAGGATCGAAAGGGCTCCCTTTTTGGTAACGTGAAAATGCTCAATAGCAAAGGGGAGTCACTTGAAACAGAAGTTCTTCATTGGAATGAAAAGAAAGATTCTATTTTTACAGATCAGAAAGTCCGAATAGAAACTTCTGATAAGATAATTATCGGGAAGCGAGGTTTTAGGTCGAATAAGGAGTTTACGAACTATATCATTTACGGGATTGAAGGAGAAATCGAAACGGAGGATGATATTTGATGCAATAAATGCCAAATGGATTGATTGATAGACATTTTTATTATTTTAATGGCATTGGGAAAATATTTGTTACTTAAGGGCGTCATGACCCAAAGCATTCATTTTTCATGAAACAAATAGAGTACGTATATCTGGGCTTGGTCGCGATTGGCATTTTCTTTCTAGCTACGGAATTTGATGAGCTAAGCAACCAAACCAGAATCCTTTCCATGGTTGGCATAGCCATTATGGCATTCATGTATTCATTTCGTCGAAATTCCAGGATAAATATGGAAAAGAGATTTAGTGAAATGGAGGAGGAAAATGAAAACTCGGAGGAAAAGGGTACCTAATAAGTGAATCTTGACAAATGGAGTTAGGTCTTGCTATTTTAATGTTGGCGTTGTCTTTTTTCTTTTCAGGAATGGAAATAGCCTTCCTGTCTGCCAACAGGCTTCGAATTGAGCTTCGAGCTCGAAAGGGAAGCAGGGCTGCAAAACTCCTCTCAAATTTTAGGAAAAGGACTTCCCAAATTCTTATCACCATCCTCATCGGTAATAACCTGGCCTTGGTAATTTTTGCCAATACCATGGACAGCCTCACAGGGAGCTCACTTGGAATAGACCCGGAATCCCAATACTTGCTATACACCCTGGTTCAAACCATTATCACTACGCTGATCGTGCTGGTAATGGCGGAGTACATTCCAAAAGCATTTTTTCGGGCCAATACAGAGTTTGTGGTTTATCCGAGTTCATACATCCTCAATTTTTTCTATGTCATTTTGTATGGCCCCGTATGGTTGGTTAATGTGATCTCCAAATTTTTGCTTACCAATATATTCAGGGTACCTATGGATGAACGGGTCATTCCACTTGACCATAGAGATCTTGATAATTACCTGCAAGAGGTAATGGCGGATAGCGACAATGCTCCCTTGGAGGATCTGGATACAGAAATGCTTTCTAATGCATTGGCTTTCCGAAACACAAAAGCAAGGGAATGCATGATTCCAAGGACTGAAATTGAGGCTGCTGCAACCGATATTTCTGTGGATGAACTCCTTGATAGGTTTCTGGAAACCCAATTATCCAAAATTATCATCTATGAAGAAAGTTTGGACAATGTTAAGGGAATGATTCATTCCAGTAGCATGTTTCAAAAACCTTCAAGCATCAGGGGCTTGATTCAGCCAGTAATTGTAGTTCCTGAAACCATGCCCGCAAACGAAATCCTTTTTGATTTGACAAAATCTAATCGCTCGGTTGCCATCGTAGTAGATGAATTTGGTGGGACGAGTGGTATGATCACAGTCGAAGATCTAGTGGAAGAAGTCTTCGGAGAGATCGAAGACGAACATGACAATGAAAAGGAGAAGGTCGTTGAAGATGACATGGTGAACATCAAAAATGAGGACGGTAGTTTTACGCTTGGAGCAAGATTGGAGATCGACGACCTCAACGAAGAATATCCAGAGCTAAGCATACC
The DNA here is from genome assembly GCA_022760475.1 of Bacteroidia bacterium. GTDB lineage: Bacteria > Bacteroidota > Bacteroidia > J057 > J057 > JALEFZ01. Next base: position 20,286 of record JALEFZ010000006.1, read on the forward strand.
TGAAGAAGAGTATTATACCACACTGGGGGGATGGATTTTATATGTAAATGAAGATATTCCTGAAGAAGGGGAGATCGTTGAAATCGCCCCTTATCATATCACCGTACTTGAAGCCATGCAAAACCGTGTGGTAAAAGTAAGGCTGGAAAAATTCTATGACTAGAATGTATCTTAAATCTCCTCGCTAGAAACTTAAGTTAGCCTTGAGAATAAAAGTTCGAGGCCTCAACCTGATTCTCTGTTCCAATGTATAAATATCTGTCAATTGATTGTTTCCATAGAATTGAACATTGGCCAGATTCATCCCCTTTAGGATAAATTCAAACTTTAATTTTTGGTTCTCGAGCGAAGGAAATTCAAGCTCAAATTCCTGGAAATTAAAGCCTTGTCTTTCCTGTCCCTGATTTGCTAGTATGATAAATTCATTTCGCCCAACGAGTTCCAGTTTAAAGGGTAGGTGTATCAGTAAGTCTGCATAAGCAGATCCAGAAAATGAATGTGCATTAGAATAATTACCGCTTTGTAGAAGAAAGAAATGATTTAAACTAGGACGACCCCCAAGGATAAAGTCGAATGGTGAAGAAGTTGCTGTTCGGGCAAAAAGTTGTAGGGCATAATTAACCTGGTAGATCGTCCTGGCTTCCATATCGAGGCTATTGTTGTAGATAGAAGAACTTAGTTGAGGTCGAATTTTAATGGCAGTTTTAAATTTTGCAAAATACCTTTCCACTCCGCCCCAGATTTCTACCCGGTGGAAGTCATTTTCTCGGATAATCCAGTTTGATATTTGAAATGCAGAATCTATTCGAAATTCATTCTGATAATCAAAACTACCTTTTGAGAGTTCAATTTTTAGCATTTTGACAGATCTATTGAAATTGCTAAGGTTGGGATGCGAAATAAAATTCGCGCTTATTTTATGCTTATTTCCAAGCCTAAGTTCTGATATGCCTTGCTGGTAATTCCTATAGGTAAGCAGGAAGGGATCTGATGCGATTTGATCAATTTGTGGTAAGACCTGATGGAAGACATAGCTGATATTCCAGCTCCCGTTGATTTGCTTTCTCCCAATGAAAAACTGCGTAAAAAAATAGGGTCGAATTAGGTTTTTTCCTATGCTATTTGCCTCACGTAGGTTGAGTGCCAAACGACCATAATGGAGTTCTAAAAATGCTGTAGGTCTGCGGGGCTTTGTATATTTTATTTTTAGCTCTCCATTTGCCACGAATTTTTCATATCTGGTTTGATTAAACATTTCCTCCTGGCTCGAACCTCTAGCCGCCACCACAAAATTTATTCCCGGACTCAGCCTGTGCATCCATCTGATATTGCCATTCCAGTGATCCATTTTCAGGGATAAATTTTGATACTGAAGGCTATCTGCTTCTTCATTTAAAATTTTCCTCAAATGATCAGTTTGAATACCAAGTGTTTGAGTTGAGATTAAATCTGCATAGCCTCCATCCAGAATAAAAAGGTTTTTTCTATCAAGCCGGAATAGCCATGCCAAGTGATGATCCTGCCTTGAATCAGGCTTGGAAAAGGAAATGCGGTATGTGTCAACCCCAAGTTCCAATTGTGAGAGGGAATTTTCGGTATTTCTTGAGATTCTATTAAGAACCGTTAGATTAGACTTCTTTCCTGTATTGAGCCTGTTTTTTAGTTGGAGGTGTAGGCCTCGGTTCTGATTTGATAACCTATAATCCTCTTGAAATAGCAATTGATTTTGAGTTCCTGAGAATAGCCTCCTAATCTCCATGAATTGTTGTTCTTCATACTGATCAAGTCCTATTTCAAGGAAGGAAGTAAACTTCTGAGAGGGTTTCAGGTGAAATCGGGATACATTCCAAGTATTAGAGTTGAATCGGAATGGGATAAAATCGGAGGGTAAGTTGATTTCAGGGTTCTCAAAGGAAGGAACCTTATTCATGCCACCAAGCAAAGGATGAGCTGTAACGATCCCTTGAAGGCCTTCCCAGGGATTGCTGATGGGCGTTGCTCTTGATTTCCCGATAGATTGGTGTTGAGCGATCTGTATGAGCTTCAAATTTTTCAAGAAAAGGAGTGCGTTAAGGGAAGCGATTCTCGATTGTGCGTTTCCGAGTCCTAATTCAAGGTTAAAGCTGGGTTTTCTACCTTTTTCCGGATTCAATTCTACATTTAGAATTAGACTTTCGGGTACATCAAAGCCTACTAATAGGCTATTTTCCACATAATTACTCACAAACTCCAATCGTTTTACCATTTCAATCGGAAGATTTTGAGAAATCAACCGATAATCGTTTCCACTCAGGTCATCCCCGTCCAGAAGGATACTTTTTATCTCCTGATTGCCAAAGCTGATTTTCCCGTTTTGGGCTATTTCAACTCCAGGAATCTTCCTTAGCACATCTTCAAGTGTTCTCTCCGTCGAGTCCATATAAGCCTTTGGATCGTAGGCAATGGTATCTACAGACTGCTTTACAGATGGCATCTCAGAAATAACTACTTCATTAAGTTGAAAAGACTTTTCTTCAAGAAATATGACCATATCAGGATTCAGGCTATCCAAGCGAATACTTCTAGCCTCGTAAGCAAGAGACTCAATAATTAGAAGGAAGTGTTTGGACTGGGCTGAATCTGGAATCTCAATGATGAAGAACCCTTCTTTATTAGAAAAGGCGTAGGCATTAACAAGGCTAGATTCTTCATTGACAAGGCTAATGACTGCATTAGGAATGGGATTCAGGCTGTACTTGTTGAGCACCTTTCCTTCAAGGGAAATAGACTCCTGGGCAGCAATAAATGCCAACCCAAGAATCGTGAAAACCCCTAGCAATAAAATTCTTTTCATCATCAAGCCTACTTCAGGGTGATTTCGACTCGATTTATCTTGCCAATGTCAAACTCTTGTTTTTGACCTGCTTTGCGCTCTGCTGACGCCCGTTGAGCATCTACGATTGCTTTGCGGATGTTATATTCTGCTTCCATAAAAGCCTGAATGCTAATCTTCTCTCCATTTATTGGAGGGGTTATTTTTTCTGGCTTGGCTGAAGGGATTTTAATGGATTTATATGCGAAGCTAACCTCAGACTTTGCATCTTCGACCTCCAGTATCAGGCCTGGAAGACCATTGAATTTCCAGGGCCCATATGGAACCGGGATATCTTTTGTATACCAGGCTGTATAGGTTCGACCCCTGAAACTTGTTTCAGCTTTATGACAGGTGAATTTTCCAATTTTCTTGATGCCGTTGAGGAGTTTCCACTTGAAATCAATCCAAACAGGCTCCTGGACAAGGAAAGCTTTATTGACTACAATCTCCCTAAAGATTATTTTTTTCGCCTGAAAATCAGTAAAAAATTCATTCCCAAATGGATCTAGCATAAAAGCGGTGAATAACTGGCCTTTGTTGGTAGGATCAACTTTTTGGGCATCCTCCATGCTAATTTCCTGACCATTTCGGTCGAAAATTCTAATGCCGTTTCCCTTTCCATATGAGAAAATAGATCTATTTTTTTGGAAGGAGAGCTTGGCTTCGCGCGGAAGTTTAAATCCATCGAAGTTTGTCGTAAAGGTATAGGTTACGTTACCAGAAATATCCTGAGCAATTCCTGTGAAAAAGGAAAACAGGATCAGAATGCAAATGAAGATGTTTTTCATGGTTGGGTGGTATTTGAGGTAATGGTATAAAAGGGTGGCTGTCCTGAATCAATCAGGAGGCTATCAATTCTATGGCGAGCCAATGGGCTTTGAAGTTTCCTGAGCGAGTTGGCAAGGTCTATGAACACTTTTTCAGGACTCATTTCCATTTCCTGACTTTTGACCTTCTCCAGATAGCTGACCATCTTCTTGTAGATTTTCCTAGCCTCAGGATCAGAATCTTCATACAGTATTCGGGCAATGTTTTTCCAATTTTGATAGTACTCGTAGCTTTGACTTTTGCTCCGCTTGATAGAGTCCTGCATCCAGCTTAGGCTTGCTTGAGAATGACTGTCCCGGCTCAAACTGGAATTGTCTTGACAAGACCAAAGGCCGACTAATGCCATAAAGATTATGGCAACGCATGTATATTTATGATTTTTCATGGTTGATAGCTTAAAAGATGAATGACAAACCTCCCTGAAAGGGAAGTTTGTCTCGGGTCGAGCTTAATTCCCAGGAGAATTACAGCTACAGGCAGCAAACATAAAGTTGGAGCTACACTCGCACATTTGAGTTTCTGCGCATGAAGCACTTGCATAGTGGCCCAACCAACTCGTTGCAGAGCAAGTGTGATTCAAGATTCCCATATCGCCCCAAAATTGCTCCATACTGGAATCAAATTCAGGGAAGTAAAAGGTCTCTGTTGACAGCCTGGCTGTGTTGATTCCCTCTGCTTCATCAGCTACGAGGGTCGGTAGAGAGAGGAAAATAGCAAATACGAATAGCAAACTTGCCTTGATCAAAGTTTTCATGGAAATAGCATTTATTGTTAAATAATGTTAGAGGGGGAAGGTCAGACGTTTTCGCAATGACATTCTGCACTGACAAAAGTCGTCGTACACACACAGTTTTGTCTGCTCAGACAGGTCGAGGATGCGTAGCCACCTAGCCAAGAACGCGCCGAACAGGAGTTGTGAAGGGGTTCCATGCTTTGCCAGAAGCTCTCCATTGTGTCATCAAATTCTGGGAAGTAGAATTCTTCTTTGAGAATGTCTTTACCGTCAGCCTCGCTTACAGTGTCTGCAATCATTGGAGTCGATAGCAGAACTACTGCAAATCCTGCCAATAAGCAGATCTTGCTTAATACTTTCATGGTTGAAAAGTTAATAATGAAACAAAAAATGAAATGTAATTTTGTATTACGTTATAAAGGTATTAAAACAAGTTGAGGTAGTAAAGCCTTGGAGATAGAATTTGGCTTCTGAAGGTAAAATGTTTAAGAATTGAACGATTATAAAAAACTCTCCTTCAAATTCCTTGAAAGAGAGATCTTGACAATGGCTTAATTAATTATTTACACCTGATTTCTTCGAGGTCTTCATCGATATATATCATGTATTGAAAAGCCTTGCTGATATTCTTAAAAGGTGAGTTCTCGCCGGTCAATCTACAAAGCACAACCCTGTCAGGGTAAGCCTTTTCTACATAATTGATCATGTCCTTTAGCGCATCATTCTCTTTCCATTTGGCATACTCATCCTGAAAATTTCTGAGGTATCTGGTGATGGCCATAACCTCGCCTTTCACTGGAGAATTTCCCTTTTCATTGAGCTGTCTCGCAATGGTTGGGAAATCCCAACTCAGCCCCTTGGCAAGTTGTGTATGCAAAGCACCAAATTGTGCATAACAGCCCCCATCCTGCAATTCGCGCTGAATGGTCAGGAAGTTGAGATACATCTGATCTTCTCTGACTTTCCAGCTTTTGGTCGAAAGGGCTATATTTAACCAGTTGAAGTTATACCCTGCGACCGTATTGTCTACAATCATTTCGAAAATTGAGAAGTTGTTATCGAGGAAGGCCTTATACTCACCTTCTTTCTTTTCCATGTCTTTTTTCAGGCGTTTGAACATCCTGGAGACTTGCTTGTCATCAATGTAGGGAGACTTGTGAAGCTCCTTCACAGCCTTTAAGCGTTTTTTTATGGCCTTAGGAAATTCTTTATTGGGGATCTGTAAATTCAGGACTTGCAAGGCCAGTTCAGGTGAGTGCTCCAGGTCAATGCCAAGAACCCTTATTTGATCTTTTTCAGGCAGATTTTTATTGTATTGATGGATTCTGCGGTACATCGTCCGCATGTTATCTGGACAGATAGGTGCCACAGCAAGTGCCTTGTCTAAAATTCTTTCGTTCCCACTTTTTACGTAGCTATTTAGAAGAAAGCCATAGCTGTATCCCCCTTCTACAATCAGATTTTTGACCCCGGCAGTCTGATGCAGGTAAAGGAGGAAGTTCAATTGGAGCTGGGTGTTGATCTTTTTTCTGTGTTCCTCGCCAGTGAAGAAAAAAGAATACTTGGGTACAACTTCGTCAAGGGGTTCGAAAGAGATAAAATTGCTATCTCCCTTGATTACCAAAGGATGAACGTAGTTTTGCCATTTTATGCTATCTGTCTGTGCGCCAAGTTTCAGCGTAAAAATCGATAGAAAAAGGAACAGGGATAATCGGAATATCATTGCCAGCTTATTTGAATAATAGAACGAAACTATTGGGATTTTGATAAGGATTTTGAAAAAATGGCAAAGAAATCATAAGTATTCCATCAAAAAGCACTTTATCAAATGAATAATTTACTATCTTTTTTTATTAGTTTGCCAAATTATCAACCTACTCTTCTTAATTCTCTGCTATGAATTATAGGCTTTTCGGGATCCTCATAATTATTTGGGGTTTGATGTATTGTCCATTAATTGCCCAACAAACTGACAGCCTAACTGATGTCAGAAACAATGACAGTACGGAGGTCAGCCCCGTTGAAGAACAACTTGACCTAAGCGAGTTGATCGAAATCGAGGCTGAAAAAAGCCTTTTTAATGTTAAAGATGACGGAAAATTCGTCCTTAGCTGGAAAAATGAAACCAATCCAAACGGGCAACTTGACCTTGAAGTAAATGGAGTGCCTGTGAAGGTTCAACTCAAAGAAGGCAAGGGCACAATTACTGTAGCGAGTGAAGATCTTGAGGATACCAATGTCTTTACTTATAACAATGTAGAAGTTGCCAGCATAGATGTTCATAGGGTAAATTATGCTCCCTGGCTCTCTCTCCTTCCTCCATTAATTGCCATACTTTTGGCCCTGGTTTTTAGGGAGGTAGTTGTTTCTCTTTTTACAGGGATCTTCCTGGGAGCTGGAATTCTTGCCCTCTCGGATGCCAATGATTCTACCAGTCTGTTTTCTGCTTTTTTGACTAGCCTTGACCATTATCTCGTAGACGCGCTGGTAGATGAAGATCATGTCTCAATCATACTATTCTCTTTATTGATAGGGGGGATGGTGGCCATCATATCCAAAAATGGAGGTATGCTGGGCATCGTAAATCGAATTTCCCGCATTGCCAAAACCGCCCGCTCAGGCCAGATCGCAACCTGGTTGTTGGGAGTAGTGATTTTCTTTGACGACTATGCCAATTCACTTGTGGTAGGAAATACGATGCGAAACATCACAGATAAGCTTAAAATTTCAAGGGAAAAGCTGAGTTATATCGTAGACTCTACCGCAGCTCCCGTATCTGCACTTGCCTTCATTTCTACCTGGATTGCTGCCGAACTGAGCTATATTGAGGATGGCATGGTTCAGTTAAGTGGGCTGCCAGAAGGACTGAGTCCATACCGGGTATTCTTGATGTCACTGCCTTATTCTTTCTATCCCATTTTGACGCTTGTGTTTATCCTTTTGCTGATTTTTACAGGTAAGGATTTTGGACCCATGTTGAAAGCTGAGCAGCGAGCTCGTACTACGGGTGTGGTCAAGAGAGAGAATGAGAATTCAAAGGTAAGCGAAGAGGTTTCTCATTTTGAGCCTATTGAGGGGATCAAGCCGAAGGCCTTTAATGCTGTTATACCTGTATCTGTTTTGGTGGTAGGGGTATTGATTGGGCTGTTGTTCACAGGCTGGGACCAGGAGATATGGGAAGCTACAGATATGGGCTTTGCGGCAAAAATTTCTGCCATTATTGGTAAGTCAAATTCCTATTTGGCATTGATGTGGGCATCACTTTCAGCCGTAGTTGTCGCCCTTATACTTACCCTGTCTCAGAGGATGATGTCTCTGGTAGATTCCATTTCGGTCATGACAGGAGGCTTCAAAGCGATGTTGCCAGCCTTGATTATTCTGACATTGGCATGGGGATTACAGGGAGTAACCTCAGATGTATATACTGCGGACTTTTTGACGGACTTGTTGAGCGACAACCTCTCACCAGTATGGCTGCCTGTAATTGCATTCGTACTTGGAGCGATGGTGTCCTTCTCGACAGGTTCTTCATGGGGGACCATGGCGATTCTTTATCCATTGGTGATACCCTTGGCATGGAAAATTTGTTTGGATTATGGGCTTCCTGTGGACAATGCCATGGCTATTTTTGCGAATGTAGTTGCCAGTATCCTCGCAGGTTCGGTTCTTGGAGACCATTGTTCGCCTATCTCTGACACTACGATCTTGAGTTCGTTGGCTTGCGATGTGAACCACATTGACCACGTAAGAACGCAGCTGCCCTATGCCTTGGTGGTAGGCGTAATTGCCATTCTTGTAGGAACCATCCCAAGTGCATTCGGAATTCCTACCTGGATTTGCTTCCTTTTTGGAGTAGCGGCTTTGTTTGTAATCATCAGGTATTATGGAAAATATACCCAGGCAGAGGGCTAAATCTTTTTTCTGGATAATAAAAGGCATCATGACTAATCGTGATGCCTTTTATTTTTTCAACTAAAAAAACGTTCACTTCAAATTCAACTAAAGTCCATTCACTTTTTTGCAACATCACAATAATGTGTGACTAAGCTATTAGTTCATGAGATTACTTTCCTCCCTCCTTATAATCAGTCTTCTTTTCTTTTTTGCATGTAGTACTACCCAGCAAAGGGAAATTACTTCCATCAAAATTGCCTTTGGCTCTTGCGCAAACCAGGATAAACCCCAACCTATGCTGGACATCGCTGCATCCCAAGGACTGGATGCCTTTGTGTTTCTGGGGGACAACATCTATGGAGATTCCAGAGTGATGGACACCCTAAAGGCAAAATATAGGAGATTGGCTTCGAAAAGTTCCTTTCAGAACCTCAAAGCCAAGGCTGACATCTATGCGGTTTGGGATGACCATGATTATGGTGAGAATGATTCAGGACGCCATTACCCTTACAAAAAAGAGTCAAAAGAAATCTTTATGGAATTCTGGGAGGTACCGGAAAATTCTGATCGAAGAACCCATGATGGGATTTATGGGGTGGAGTACCTGAAAAAAGGAGACTTGATCGTCCAATTGATCCTCCTGGATACGAGGACATTCCGTGATGACTTGATTTTCAGGCGAAAAGAGGATACCCTCAACGGACACAAAAACGACTACATTCCCAATCAGAATCCAGATAGTACATTTTTGGGGGAAGCTCAGTGGGCTTGGTTAGAAACAATTTTTAAAGCCCCTGCTGACGTCAGAATCATTGCCTCAAGCAATCAGTTTTCTCATGAGTATAATGGCTGGGAGTCCTGGACCAATGTCCCCCACCAGCAAAAGCGCATGTTAGAACTCATCAAGTCCACCCAGGCCAATGGGGTAATTTTCATCTCGGGAGATGTCCACTGGGGGGAGATCTCAAAGATGAAAAATGAAGGGGCATACCCTGTCTATGATGTTACTTCAAGTGGCATTACCCAGACATGGGACATCATCGAACCCAATAATAACCGCATCGGCAATCCAGTTGCTCAAAATAACATTGGGACAATAGAAATTCTAAAATCCGAAAATGCAGTTAAGATTGAATTTGCCTTGATAGACTCAAGTGCTCAAAAAATTGAGCTACATAAACTTGAGCTTAGTGAGATTTCTTTTGATAAATGATAGAAACCAACAAGCCTTTCTTCACATAGGCGGTGAGAAAGGCAGGTTCTCTTAAAAAGAATGTTCTTGAAGTCCGTTTTTGGATTTTTATAAGAAAAAATAGCCCCGATTTCATGATCCGCCTTGAGTTTTTATTCTTTCCTAATCGAAGTAGAAGTATAGCTGCCCCCACCAACATTGGCCATATAAAGATCAGCAAAATCCTTTGGCCCTGGGCTCTAACCTGCATCAATGAAGCCGTTTGGAGATAGGACTGATTGTACTTTTGGTTGAGGTAATGGATATCTTCCTGCGAAAACCATTCGATGAAGCCAGAACCATCGCAGAATTGAGAATATTGGTAAACAGGGACATGGCTACTATCTGGATAATTTTCGGGATTATCTGCCAGATAGGTCTGAGCAAAAATGAGCATGTCATCACCTTTAGAACCAAATATCCCACAGTCAGCCCAGCCGTTTCCCCCTTGTATGTAGGCCTTCGAGACAGGCTTTCCTTTGAATGTTACATTCACTTGAAATTCGTAAATGATGGCACTCAACTGCCTTTCGAAAGATTCTCCATTTGGCCTTGTGTAGCATACAGGCGCAGGAAAAACTGAGTCTATTACATTTACCAAGGTACCTTGAAAAATAAAAGCAGCTCGTTCGCATGTTTCTTCCTGATTCCTTTCAGGACATATACATGCCTCGCTTTCCCTCCCAAGAATGAAACCTAAAAAGAATAGGGTAAAAAGTTTTAAAATGGCTTGATGGATCATACCTCTTTTTTTAAGAAGAAGGCTCTGCGACCCTTTATCCATAAGTTGGGGGGAGGGATTAATTTAGTTTGAAGAAAAAGAGTTCTAGCAATGAGTTTTTGTACACCCATTGAGCGGGTATGGTTTTCAAAGGAATACAACCTCATCCAATAATTGGGGGGCCTCTTTGCTTAGCTCAGCTATTCTATTCAGAGCTTTTTCCCGAAAGGCAGGATCGGCTAATCTGAAATCAGATTCAGAAAAATACTTGTAGTATTTGCTTGCGTTTTCCAGATCTCCGATCATTTCATACAGATTTCCGAGATGCCAAAAATAATACTTATGCTCCAGAGCCAGTTCCCGGAGGATCTTCTCTGCTTGATCAAAGTCTCTCATTTTGGCCAGGGCAGCAGCTTTATAAGCTTGTACTGGAGGCGATGGTTCCAAGGAGTAAGACTTATCAAACATGATGATTGCCTCTTCAGAAAGACCTGCATTGTAATACTCCTTTCCTACCAGAAAATTTAGAAGGGCGACTTCCGTATGGTTCAGGCTGGGATCATTTTTAATGATGGAATCGCCAAAGGAAATTTTCAGGGAGAAATCTTTTTCCGATTCGTCATAAAACTCGGATATGATCTTGTCCATTTTGTTGTAGGACATTCTTTCCTCGATGATCTTGGTCATTCTGCTACTTTCCTTGGTGGACGAATAGTTGACAGAGAAGAAAGTAGAACTAAAGAATGAATATACAAGGAAGGTCAATGCAATGACTACAATGATTATCCAGACCAGTGTGTTTTTATTTTTCATGAAAATGCTTTTTGCTTATGAATAATGGACTTCCAGAAGTTAGGTTTGTTGGAATAACAATGACCTACCATCCATCAGATCACTCTCGCTATCCTCTAAGGAACTGTTAGTATAGGAGGAAAGGAGGATGGCCAGAAGAGAAATCAGTATGAGTATGGAAGTTCTCACAGGTTCAATGCTTGTTTATAAGGTAGGCTTTAAAAATAAACCCCAATGGTGATAAATGAAATTATCGCCTGTATTCTTTTTGGGACTTAAGTCAATCCTGCTAAAAAAATGATATTTCCAAAAATGAATCACATTGAATGGTCTAATTATTTTGCTTTCCTGCCACATTTTTCCCCTCTCAACGTTAGAGATTGATTACTTCTTTTTATAATTCTTTTTTGTTGTGACACATTTGTAACATTTGAAGAATACTTTTGCCTTTAAATTTAGGGCGTTTTGCAAAATGGGCGACAATCACATATTCATTTTTGGATCTGTTAATCCATTTTCAATTTTACACGTTTAAACACATAAATCTATTCGCAACTATCCGTAACCAATACCCAATATGAAAGATTCCGGAAACATCTGGTACCTAGAAGAAGTTAACTTATTTGAGTATTTCTGCCCAGTTACTGGCGGTCAGGAGAAGTATGACAAACTGCCCAAGAGAAGCTATAAAAAAGGTGAGTTTGTATATTTTTCAGAGGATACATCTGACAAGGTTTTCTTTATCCATTCAGGTGCTGTCAAGATTGGAAGTTATACAAATACAGGGGAGGAGATGATCAAAACCGTTCTTCATCCTGGTGAAGTCTTTGGGGAGTTGGCTTTATTTGGAGAAGAAAAAAGAGCAGATTTTGCCCTGGCTATGGAGGATACTGAGCTTTGTGTTCAGGAGAGGGAGACAATCGAGGACTTGATGAAGGACATCAAGGGGTTTGCACTTTTTCTCCAAAGGCTAATGGGCCAGCGCATCATATATACCCAAAAAAGGCTTGAATCCTTGCTATTCAAGGATGCCAAAACAAGAATTTCGGAATATGTGCTTGATCAGGCCAGGCGTTATGGGAAGACCCTTGCAGATGGGGCTGTAAAAATTCGTAACTACCTCACTCACCAGGAGATAGCAAACTTTACGGGCACTTCAAGACAGACGGTAACCACAGTCCTCAATCAATTGAGAGATGAGAGACTTATCGATTTTGACCGAAAGAGAATCATTATCCGTAACCTTAATGGGATGAAAGATTCAGTAGCGGCCTAATTTTGATGGAAAATGTTTTCCTCAAACTAAATTTTGGCGAGATTTACCAGCATGAATAATGCAAGATTGATATTTCGCTTATCCTTAATTTTTCCATTGGTCATTTTACTTTCTGCCTGCGAGAAGGGGGAAGTCAAAGAATCCTACGCAAAAAAGCTGGATCAGGCTTTTGAGGCTTGGGCCAAGTACGACAATGAGTTGATGGATTTCTACCAGCCTTCCTTTGCTTCGAATTATTCCAATTCAGAAAAGGAACTGGCTGATATTTCCAGAGAAGGAATTGCAAAAAAGTATCAGGGAGCCAAAGAAGGCCTGAGTATTGTTCAACGAATTGATACCTCAAAGCTAAGTGCAGAAGGAAAACTGGATGTAGAAGCGGCCAACTTCTTTTTTGAGACTTTGGTAGAAGGAGAAAAGTATGCCTATCATGAATGTCTAATCAATCCTGTCGATGGCATCCATTTTTCTCAGTTTGAAGACCTTGCCTTCTCCTACAGCATGAAAGCCAAAAATGATGGGGATTATTATTTGGCTAAGGTTCGTTCCTATCCTCAGAAAATCGAGGCATTAAAATCCTATCTCAATGAATGTTCTCAAAGGGGAACCCTACCTCCAAGGCCTTTGCTGGAAGCAGTAGCCAGACAAGCCAAAAATCTTGCAGAGATTCCCGTCAAGGAGCATCCCATTTACAAGGGCATCGCCCGCCAGTTGGGGAATGCCGATCCTGTGATGATCAATGAGCTTGAGGCCACGGATTACATGATTACCTCAGCGAGAACCATTGAGGAGTATGTCGTACCTGCTTACAAGGAGTTGTTGGGAATGATTGAGGTATTGATCAAAAATAGTAAGGAAGAAATCAGCATAAATAGATTCGAGGATGGGAAAGAATTCTATAACTACCAGTTAAAAAAATATACAGGTAGATCTGTAAACACTGCTTCATTGCATGCATCGGCTTTGGCTCAATTGGATAGCCTCTTAGCAATTTATCCACTGACAGACCTTAAGAAAAGCGATTCTTTGGTCAAAGGGATTTTGAGAACAAGGATTCGAATGTCCAGTTTGGACTCAGCAAGAGCCTTTACCCAGCGGATGAAGCGAAACGCTAGCGGCTTGATGGACAATATGCCCCAAGCGGGAATCTACATCAACGAAATGCCAGACTGGGCAATGGAATACACCCCTAACTTCAAATATTATACAGGATCTCTCAGCGGTAAAAGAAGGGGAATTTTACTTGTTGACATGAGCCATCCGGATTATCAGGGAATCCTTACTCACCAGGCACAAATTTATCAAAATGGGATTCCTGGTCTTCATTTGATAAAATCTGGCAATTATGGACAGGCTACATTAGGTGATTTTTTAAAATTTTTGAGGTTCGAAGGAAATGACCAGGGGTGGAAAGTCTTTTCTGGGGATCTTGTGGTCAATGTAATGGGGCTTCTGCAATCGGATAAAACGGCCTATGCAGAGTATTCACAAGGAAAACTGCTGGCATTGGCAGCTTTGATTGTAGATACCGGAATCCAGCTCGAAAATTGGTCCCGAGATGAGGCTGTGGATTTTTTAGTAAATAAAATTTCTCTTAGCCAAAGAGAGGCAGTCAGGCTGGTAGATGAAGCAATTATTTATCCTGGTAAAAATTGTGCTCCATGGATTGGCTATTTAGATCTGCTTGAACTTCAGTCCGATGCGCAAAAAATCATGGGAGATGACTATTACCTTCAGACCTTTCATGACTTGATCATGAGAATGGCCCATTCCCCCTTCAATTTGACCCGTTCTCGACTACCTCTGTTGCTAAACTGAACTTTGGCAAACTAATTGCGGGTGTAATGAATGTGTCGGAATTGTCGTTAATTGTGCAGGAGGTCCAATATGAAAACATTCCTAGTTCCCCTACTTCTGGTATCGTTGACAACCGCAATACTTCAGGCGCAGCACATTGAGGATTGTGCATACAACTATGAAGCCCTCAAAAAAGCTGTTTACCTTGAACCAGATCAGGTTAGTCCCGATAAGGCCATCTTCCTTTCAGAGAGCTATGTGAAAGCCCTGAAGGAAGGGGTATATGGTACCCAGGCTTCAAACTTGATATACTACGAATATGTAAGGCCAGCTTCTAAAAAGGAGTTGAAGACGCAAAAGATCGAAAACCCTGGAAGGGAGAAGATTGCTTCTGATGGTAAGATATATATTCCTAAAAGCCTCTCAGGGCACTATCATTTTTTCAAGCCCACCAAAATCTTCAAAGGAAATTACCGCCCCTCGTGGAACGATCCCAACCTGGTGGTTCCTATGGGCTTGAAGCCTTTCGATGTACTTCTCTTTGCCGGGAAAAAGTTCTGGATCATCGAAAAGAAAACAGATTATCTGCTGTTGGAGGTTGATAAGCAGCAATTGGTCTACTTCATCGACTATCCAAAAATGGAAGATGTCTTTGAGACTGAAGAAATCAAAGCCAGTATTTCTGCCAAGGCAGAGCATGCAAGCAGGCTGCTAGGCAAAGAGTGGTTCATTCAGCATGAAGAGACTCCTACGTTTCGCTCTGCGGAAACTGGCCTAACCGCTCCGCAGGATTTATTTTTTCTGGCACCATTGATCGAACTAAATTTCACCAAAACGAAGGTGGATCAACTTCAGACTACACTTTTTACAGAGGACGATTCTATTAAAATTAATGATGAAAGTAAATTCGTCATACTAGATAAGACCTGTGTGCTTGGTCAACAAACCTCTTATGCTGAGCGCTTGATGGAGAGTTTTGAGGAAGACAACGAAGGCCTTAGGAAAGCATTGAAATATTCTTCGGTTGAAGAGTGGGTTAAAGATCCCTGGGTAAAAGAGACCTTGTTCAAGAGGTTTTGGTTACTGCCTTCAAAAAGACATAAAAGCAGTTATCAATATGTGCTTTTGGACAATGAAATAAACTATGAAAACTATCTTTTCGCGAATACAGACTTCGAGGGTAGCGTGCGTTTAACCTCGCATTTTGCTTCTCAAGATGGTCTTTACCACAACCGAATCCTGATTTTTAAAGGCAATAGGAGAGATTCGCTAGAATCTTCGAGGGTGTCTACACGCAATCGAAACAGTGCTCGAACCTATACAGGCGATTCGATCGTTGAAGAAATCGACTTTGACAAAGCCCGCGATCAAGCCCTGTTGAAGACGATTGCTTATAACACACATCGCAAAATCAGGGTCAGATTCAAGGCAGGTGGGAAGTATTACAAAGACATTGTACTGGATGACTTTTACAAGCAGCAGATCAGAGATGTTTACATGCTATCCCAAATTCTGAAAAATACACCCTTTGCGCAGGGAGAGCCCAAAGATTGATCATTCAGAACAACAATATATCTGCAGAGGCAGTTGTTTTTAACAATTGCCTCTTTTTGTTTATTCAATTTTTTAAGCAGATTGAAACAAGGAGGAAAATTAACCTCTCTCAAACTCAAATGAACAAACTTGCGCCCTATGGAGAATTTGGTTACCTGATTTGGCGTATTCTTACCAACTTGCGATTTGCCTGGAAGGATAGGAGAAGGATCAGTTACCAATTGGATTATGTGGGGGTACGATCTATCCCTCTGGTGCTTCTCATAGGGATATTTGCAGGGGCAATCATTGCTTGGCAGGCAGCCTATCAGTTCAAGGGCATGGTATCGCTGAGTGTCCTTGGAGGGCAAGTAATGCGGGTAGTACAAATGGAAATGGCGCCTGTATTGACTGCCTTGGTCATCAGTGGTAGGATTGGCGCCTCGATGACGGCAGAAATCGGTTCAATGAAGCTCACAGATCAGATCAATGCGTTAAAGACCATGGCCATTGATCCGGTACGATTTATTGCTATGCCGCGCTTTTTGGGCTTAACTTTGATGATGCCCTTTCTAACTTTGTTTTCTGTAATTATTTCTGTCCTGGGGGCATTTGTGGTTTCAACCTACTTTTTGGATATTACGCAACAAGTTTTTTTTGCTTCAATAAGGGATTTTTTTAGCATTTGGGATCTTTTCGGTGGCCTGGTCAAAGGAGCCATCTTCGGCATGATCATTTCCCTTATTGGTGTGTACAAAGGATTCCAGGCTCAAGGGGGTTCGAGGGGATTGGGTGAGTCAACTATTGCCTCTTTTGTTAATTCGGCGGTAGGAATTTTGGCCGGAGACTTTTTCCTATGGATTATTTTGTTCTAATTCATTGAGACAAAGCAGGATTTTTTCTAGTTTTGTTTATCGTTTGAACCTCGCTCTATAAATTCCAACTTTGTGAAGTAAAACATTCACTCCTATGACGACATCATACAACACGTGGCCCAGGTTAAGCCTATTCATAATGATGCTGGCAATTCCAGTAGCCATGTTGGCCCAAAATCCTAAAGCGGAGAAGCTGTTGAGTAAGGCAGATCTCTATTATCAGGCCAATGATAAACTCCGTTCACAGGAGCTCTACCTTGAGGTCCTGGAATTGGACGAGAGCAATTATCGCGCTTCTTATCAGCTTGGTAAAATCAACCGCTTCTTTAAGAACTATCGTGAAGCCTCTCGATATTTTCGCAAAGCCAGTGAAATTGATCCCAATAAAGATCCTTCTATCTGGCTTGAAATTGGACTTACCTATAAAATTCTGGGGAATTACAGGAAAGCCAAAGAAGCTTTCGAAGATTTTAAAAAGAGAAACAAAGACCCCGAATCTGAAGAATACAAGCGTGCTGAACTGGAGATTGCAGGATGTGAACTTGCAGAGTCCTTGATCAACAAAAAGCCGAACTGGCGCGTCAAGTCAGCCAGCTTCAACTCTGCTGCTGGTGATCGTTTCCCTGCTTACCTGGATCAGCGTCAAGAAGATGTATTCCTTGCCTTTTCTTCATCCAGACCTTTGCCTAACAAGCGTAACAAAAGAAATAGTGTTACGGGTGAGCCTAAGGACGAGGATATCTACTTCGTTATTAAGGAGAATGATACTACCTTCAGCGCGGATGTAGAAAGAATCAACTACAAAAAAATCAATACCAAGACCAACAACGGTCCTGCTTCGTTTACAGGTGATGGGTTGACCATGTACTTTACAATCTGTAACACCAAGCAAAACCGCGATGGTTGTAGTATTTATGAATCTAAGTACGATCCCGTAAAGAAAAGATGGGGTAAGCCAAGCTTTCTTGAAGGCATCAATGGCGAAAAGACTGTGATCGTAAATGCCAAGGGCAAAACTAAAGAAGCGCCAACTGATGACCGTCAGCCATTCATTACCAGAGATGGAAGAACCCTATTCTTTGTTTCTGACCGTCCAGGCGGTGAAGGTGCATTTGACATTTGGTACTCTCGTCGTGTAGGCGCAGGATGGTCTGCTCCTGAGAATCTCGGTGCAAACATCAACTCTCCATACAACGAATATTCTCCTTATTTCAACGAGGCAGGTAATGCTTTATATTTCTCCTCTGATGGCCACCCAAGCCTTGGTGGGACCGACCTTTTCAAGTCTGCGGGAAGCATCGGAAACTGGTCGGAGCCTGAAAATATGGGCATTCCTTTGAACTCGTCTTATGATGATTTCGGCGGAATCTGGATGGACGAGGATTCTTTGGCTTATTTCTCTTCGGACAGACCTGGAGGAAACGGTTCATACGACGTCTATTGGGGAATGGCTATTCCTGTCGACCTTTCAAAGCTGAATGTGGCTGTAAAAGGTGTGATCAGAGACAAGCGAACCAAAGACCCCATTCCATTCGCAACTGCGACATTGTACGAGTTTGAAAAAGATGGCTCGATCACCGAGTTGGGAACATTCAACACGACCGAAGATGCCAGATACGAGTTCAAATTGAAAGTGGATAGAAAGTACAAAGTGCTGGGTAATGCCCGCGAGTACCTCGCCAATGAAGAGGAATTTGACACCCAGGACATCCGAGAAGATAGAACGATTATCAAAAACATTGACATTGAGTTGGAGCCAATCATCATTGACTCTGCGATCTATCTGGATAACATCTACTACGATTTCGACAAGTATTACCTGCGCCCAGATGCGATTTCCGAGCTGCAGAAATTGATCACCCTCTTGAATCAGAACCAAAACATCATCGTACAGATGGGTTCTCACACGGATACCAACGGTTCTGATCCATATAACGATAACCTTTCTGACAACCGTGCTAAGGCGGTAGTCGCCTTCCTGGTAGACAATGGAATCAACCCCCAGCGTCTCTCATGGTTCGGTTATGGTGAAAGAGAACCCTTGATTTTCCCAGAATTAAGCGACGAAGATGAACAAACCAACCGTCGTACAGAGCTTAAAATCAAGTCTATTGACTTTGAATAAGATTAACTAGAGTGTATAATAATTGGGCTGGCCACAATTTGGTCAGCCTTTTTTGTTTAGGAGCTTTATTGGGGGAGAATTGATTTTTTTTGAAAACTAAAAAAAGCCAATTTTGCCCCATTGAAATAAAGCAGTATGAGTAGCAATTATGCCAAGCGCGGCGTTTCCGCCGATAAAGAAGATGTCCACTTTGCCATCAAAAACCTTGATAAGGGGCTTTTCCCAAATGCCTTTTGCAAAGTAATGCCTGACATGGTCGCAGGAGATGATGATTTCGTAAATATTATGCATGCAGACGGGGCAGGGACAAAATCTTCGCTGGCATACCTCTATTGGAAAGAAACCGGAGACCTTTCGGTCTGGAAAGGAATAGCACAGGATGCAATTGTCATGAACATCGACGACATGATTTGTGTAGGTGCTACCGATTCGTTTTTGTTTTCCAATACCATTGGCAGGAATCCATTTTACATTACCCGAGATGTCCTGGCGACCATGCTGAATGGCATGGAGGAGTTTTTTCAGATGCTAAGGGAGTATGGGGTAACGGTTCACAATACAGGTGGAGAGACGGCTGACGTTGCAGACCTTGTCCGAACCATGATCTTCGATGCCACTGCATTCTCCAGGATACCTAAGAGAAGTGTAATCACCAACGAGGACATCCGTGAGGGGGATGTAATCCTCGGTCTGGCCAGTTTTGGACAAACGATATACGAAAACAGCTACAACGCAGGAACAGGCTCTAACGGGCTTACAAATGCCCGTCATGATGTCCTCGCTAATGTATATGCCTCCAAATATCCGGAATCTTATTCTCCCGATGTACCCAAAGACCTGGTTTATTCAGGAAAAAGCCTGCTTACTGATCCCTTGGAAGGAACGGAAGTGAATGTAGGCCAAGCCTTGCTAAGTCCAACCAGAACCTATTTGCCGCTCTTCAAAAAAATCTTGCCTATTTATCGGGATAAAATTCATGGCTTGATCCACTGTACAGGAGGGGGGCAAACCAAATGTATGAAGTTTGTCAATGGCTTACACATCATCAAAGACAAGCTCTTTGATACACCTCCGCTATTTAAACTCATCCAACAAAACTCAGGAGCTTCATGGGAGGAAATGTACAAAGTCTTCAATATGGGGCATCGAATGGAGATTTATACAGATGAAGGCACGGCAGAAGCTATCATGAAGGAAGCTGAATCTTTCAAGATTGAAGCGAAAGTTGTCGGTCGTTGTGAAAAAGCCGAAAAAAATCGCCTGACAATCGTAGGTGAGGAAACAGTTGAGTACTAGAATTACTCCTTAGGAAATAAAAATAGCCGTAGATATTCCCATTGGGTATCTACGGCTCAATTTTTTTATGAAGCTTATCAGGTCCCTACGTAGCTATTTAGCATGATAGGCATGATGAGCATCAGGATATTCTCTCCATCTTCCTGGACGTTAGGAAGGATGATCCCTGCACGGTTGGGTTCGGAAAGTTCTACAATTACCTCTGCTGTATCCACATTGGTGATGACATCCAGAAGAAGGGCTGCATTGAAACCTATTTCAATGTCAATTCCTTCATAATGACACTTCAAGGTTTCCTTTGCTTCGTTTGCGAAATCGGGATCTTCTGAGGAGATCTCCATTTCACTTCCTTTAATTGAGAAGCGTACTTGGTGCGTCGATTTATTTGCAAAAATATTTACCCTTTTTAATGTCCCCAGAAGATCAGCTTTGGCAATGAATAGTTTGTTTGGACTGTTTGGAGGAATTACATTTTCGTAGTCAGGGTATTTTTGATCAATAAGCCTACAAACCAACAGCAAATCATCAGTACGGAAGAAGGCATTGTTGTCATTGTAATAAATGACGACATCTCTGTTGTCATTCGGATCAAGGGAACCTTTGAGAAGATTCAAGGCTTTCTGAGGTACAATGAAGGAGGTAGGATTGGCTACCGTAACGTCTACCCTTCTATAGCGAACCAATCTATGCGCATCGGTCGAAACGAAGGTTGCACCATTTTCTCCTAGGTCGAAGAAAATACCATTTAATGCAGCCTTATCCTCATCACTGGAAGCAGCGAAAAGGGTCTTGTTTACAGCCTTCAGCAGGATAGGCATGGGCATTTGGATGGATTCCGTAGCCTCGGGCTGTGGAATAAGTGGGAAGTCTTCCCCATTTTCTCCACTGATTTTGTATTTCCCGTTTTCTGAGCTGATTTCTACCCCAAAGCTCTTTTCATCTATGATAAAAGTAACTGGTTGCTCAGGTAGGGCTTTTAAAATATCCATCAGAATTTTAGCCGGGATGGCCACCTTGATAGATTCTCCACGGCTTTCAACCAGCAGTTTTGTCTGCATGGAAGTTTCCAGGTTGGTAGTGGAGATCGTCAGGTTATTTCCTTCTAATTCAAAAAGGAAGTTCTCGATGATAGGTAGCACCGATCGAGAAGGAATAGCACCTGCTATTTTACCCAACTGCCGCGACAAGGCAGTCGACGACACAATAAAATTCATATGACAGAAATATTATGAGATGAAAAGGGGTAGCGACAACAGTTTTGAATACTGCTTGGCGTAAGATCAAAATTAATAATCTTTGGGCTAAAATGATAAAATATTTTTTTTGCAAAAAAAATACATGGAAGCTACACAAGAAGAGATAATTTTTTACTCAGAAAAAATGAGCAGCCCGGAACCAGAATTGCTTCAGGACTTGCACAGAGAGACCCACATGAAGGTGCTCTACCCAAGGATGCTATCTGACCATTACCAAGGCAGGTTCTTGTCCATGCTTGCTAAAATCCATAGGCCCAGAAGGATTTTGGAAATTGGAACCTTTACAGGCTATTCCTGTATTTGTCTTGCAGAAGGTCTCGCAGAGGGAGGAGAAATTCATACACTGGAAATGAATGCCGAATTGGATTTTATAATCCGGCCATTCTTGAAGAGAGCTGGCATTGAGGAGCAGGTGCATGTACACTACGGAATGGCCATAGATAGCCTGAAAAATTTGTCCGGCCCCTTCGATATGGTTTTTATTGATGCAGATAAGTCCAACTACTTGCCTTATTACCACACTATTTTTGACTGGGTACCCTCAGGAGGCCTGATTCTTGCTGATAATGTACTTTGGGATGGAAAGGTCGTTGGGGAGGCATATCAGGACAAGGAAACCAATGGAATCAGGACATTCAATGAGTTTGTCTCAAATGATGAGCGAGTAGAACGGGTATTTTTGCCAATAAGAGATGGATTGTTTGTCTTGAGAAAGAAATGATTCTTTGGTTTTAAGTGTAAATTTCAAAATTTGAAACACTTTTTAGCCTAAGCTTACAGCTAGCTTCATTTCTCAACCAAATTTCAGCTCAATTCGTTTATTTAGTATAAAAGTACAGGCGAATAATAAGGTCATCGAAATTCCCTTATTACCTACCTTATTTTTAGCCTACCTCATTTTGGTTAAAGAAAGCTACCAATGAATTCTTTGCAAAGAAGTTTCCTCATCGGATTCTGTTTCCTTTCACTCTTGCTACCCATAAGCACGATTGCGACCGAGATTCCGGACAAAATCGAATATTGTGGGATGGAGTTGGAAATTGGACCAGGAGCAAAAAAGGCCTTGTCTGATCAAATTAAGTCTATCCAGTCCTCCAAGGTCTACTTTGACCGCATGGTGTTACGTGCTCAAAAATACTTTCCATACATAGAGGCGGCATTCACCAAGCACAATGTCCCTCATGACTTGAAATACCTGGCCATTCAGGAAAGCTCCCTCAGACCTAATGCTGTTTCATCTTCCAAAGCTGTTGGTTTTTGGCAATTCAAAGCCCCCACTGCTATCGAGGTCGGGCTGGAGGTCAACGAAAAGGTAGACGAAAGAAGACATATTTTCAGAAGCTCGGAAGGAGCAGCCATCTATCTGAGTAAAGCAAATTTTGATTTTACCAACTGGGTTTATGCTGTTATATCCTATTATGAAGGTCCAACAGGTGCTGTCAAGCATACCAACCCTGACTATTTTGCTGTAAAATCAATGAAGATTGACAAAGATTTGCATTGGTACGCCATCAAGGCCATTGCACATAAATTGGCTTATGCAGAAGCCGTGGACAAGGCGCAGCAAGAAAATAAACCGCTCAAAGAAGGGCTTGAGATGCTCGAATTGATAGATGGAAGGAAGTTGGGCCACATCATGAAGGATAACAAACTGACCAAAGAGGATTTCCTGATCTACAATCCCTGGATGTTAAAGTTCGGAAGTTTTCCACCAAAGAAAAGTTATTTTGTGTTTCTGCCGACCTATAATCTCCCGGCCCAGAATGTAGCCAAACTTGTTGAAAATCAGGGGAAACAAACGGCAAATAAAGATGTGCCTGCCGAAAAGGAAAGCGATAGCCGTTCAAAGGTAGAGCCGGTGCTTACTTCATTGTATCCTCAGGCCATTTCAAGAACTATTTTATTGCCTTCCCAGTATGCGTCTTTTCCCTTGGATAAGGATCTACATTATGGGGTTGAATTTATCCGACATGAATCGGAAATGCCTTTGAGTATGATGGCCATGAAGTTGAAGATTTCTCTGGCAGATTTGCTGGTGTGGAACGGATTGATCCCAGGCAAAGAGCCTGCAAAAGGCCAGGTGCTTTACCTGAAAAAACCTAAGAAGAGCGAATTCCATGTAGTTCAGGAAGGAGAAGACCTTGGGGAAATTGCCAGTAGGCATAAAAGTTCTGTCAATAAGATCAGGAAGAAAAACCGCATGGGGAAAGAAAATCTTCAGATCTATATTGGCCAGAAGTTGTATTTGAAAAAGAAGAAGCCCAAGGGAGAACGCATGATCATCCTGGTCAATGATAAAATTGAAGAAGATAAGGTCATTGAGATAAAAAAGGATACGCCCACCAAAACTGACCCAGCGACTAGCAAGGGCTCTGAAGGAAAAGATGAAGTTGAGGCAACCTGGGTTGAACACAAGGTTGCTGAAGGGGAGACTTTGTGGGGGATTTCTCAGAAGTACAATACGAAAGTAGAAATCATCAAAATGATCAACAAACTCCCTAATGACAACATTCAACCAGGACAGGTATTGAGAATACTGGCAAAGAAGAAATAGGCAGTCGAGGCTAGGCTTTGGGCTTGGTCTTCAGCAAGGGCTTTTTGGGACCTGAGCCAAGAGGCTTTTTCGCTGTTTTGGTTTTTTCCAATTCTGCCCGTTTAATCGCCTCTTCTTCAG
This sequence comes from Bacteroidia bacterium, assembly GCA_022760475.1. Taxonomy (GTDB): domain Bacteria; phylum Bacteroidota; class Bacteroidia; order J057; family J057; genus JALEFZ01. Next base: position 44,168 of record JALEFZ010000006.1, read on the forward strand.
GGCTTAACATCCCAAAGTGGTAGATGAAATTGTCCCTGTTAAACTCACTGTAATCATATACCTTGGTCATGGTAAGGCATTCGGTAGGACATACTGTTGTACACAGACCACAATAGCAACACTTGGCCATGTCTATGTCAAAAACAGGTAGCTCAAGCCTCTTTCTGGAGCCATCTGATGTGTAACCCAAATCTTCAGTTGCCTTGAAACTTTCAATGGTAATGCAGTCTACGGGGCAAATACGGGCACATTTATCACAGGCAATACAGTCTTCGCCTTCCATATGCAGCCTGTATCTGCCATTGTCAGGTAGAGGAATCCTTTCCATCGGATACTGAATGGTAACAGCTTTATCGGCATCAGAAAAATACTCGTCCTCATCAATGCCTCTATGTTGCCTGCTTTTTCCAAATTTGAAAAAATGTGGTGCTGTAACCTTTAGACCTTCCCAAAGGCTGGTAAAACTTTTCCCAATTTGTTTGAAATATCCTTCTTCAGCCATTTTACACATTTAGCATTAAGTAAACTTCAATCAACTTCCATACCCCACTGATCAGGAATAAGGCAAATCCCGCGGGGGTAAGGTATTTCCAACAGAGGGTCATCAACTGGTCTACCCTGATCCTTGGGTAAGCCCACCTCACCCAAATAAAGATAAATACGATGAACAGGCTTTTGAACAATAACCAAAAACTACCCCAAAGGGTTCCTGCAATCGTTCCAGGAGCACCTGATGTCCATGTGGCAAGCTCAGCTGCGCCTATGTTGGGTAAGGGAGTATTCCACGCACCAAGGAAAATGATGCTGGCTATGATCCCTACAATGAGCATCTTTCCATACTCCGATAGCATCATGAGGGCAAAACGAAATCCTCCATATTCGACATGGTAACCCGAAACCAATTCAGATTCTGCTTCTGGTAGGTCGAAAGGGGCTCTGTTACACTCTGCGAGCCCGGCAATCAGGTATACAAGGAAAGCAATTAACAAATGGGGGTATCTGACTATTGCCCAGGAGGTAAGGCCTCCTATGGCTGCTGTGTCCCAAATTCCGAGCAATTGCAGCTTTTCCGAACTGTAAATTCCCTGATCGATGGCAATTTCCTGCATATTAAGTGTGCCAAACATCATAATGGCAGATAGAAGTGCCAGGCTAGTGGGAACCTCATAAGAAATGATTTGGGCGACTGACCTGGCCGACCCTAGAAGTGCGTATTTGTTATTTGATCCCCAGCCTGCCATCAAAAGCCCCATGATATCGATAGATAAAACTGCCAGGATGTAGAGTAAGCCGACATTCATGGCAGTTTCAGCGGGCTCTGCGGAGAGAGGTAAGGCTCCAAAAGCTGCAAATACCGAAATGAAAATGATGGCTGGCGCCAGAACAAACATGACTCGATTGGCGGCCGATGGAACAATCAGTTCTTTGACCACCAGCTTCAACACATCTGCAAAAGTTTGGAAAATACCGAATGGTCCTGTCTCCATAGGCCCAAGGCGGTCCTGGATAAAGGCAGATACTTTCCTTTCTGCATAAACTGCCAGCAGGGTGTAGACAGCTACAAGTCCAAGACTAAGTCCAGCCTGAATCAGCCAGTTTGCAGGTATGCTAAGCAATTGAAACATCCCCTAAAAATAGGGAGATAATCAGGGATTTGGAAGATTTAATAGTAGAAAGGCATTTTCTCATCAAACTTGGCCATCATGGTATGGATTTTATGGCCAAGTATTTCTTCCTGAATGTGGTGGGAAGCTTTTTCCCTCGTGGCATATCCTTCTTTGTTGAAGTCATATCCTCTAGTAGAAAGTTGCCATGAAATTAGCAACAAGGCAAAGCCACAAACACATGCAGGAAGATATCTCATCCCTTTTTTTAGTGGAGGAATCCATTTGATGAGGGCAAGGTTGAGTATTAATACTACGCCTAATACAAGGCTGAGGTCGTAATTGTTCCACCACCACGTCATGCCCCATCCACCTACATGAACCTCCATGGGAAAAAATAGTTGTATCCCATGCCATGGGCCGGAGGGAGCAGCAAGGTCACCCAACAAGTGAACGAAATAGCTCAGACCGAAAGTGAGTGCGTATACAGAGACATAATTGATAGCAGAAGAAAGGGAGGGTGCACCTTTCAGGATTTTGTAGTAGACTAAGCCCATTCCTAATAGCAGGAGGGTGGAAAAAAGCACATTGGCAAGGATAGAGTGCATGAATGCTTGGTGCGAGTACCAGTGGGTACCCATAAAAATTTCTACTCCTGATTCTTCCAGGCCTAGCCAAGTGCCAAGTGTGTCATCAAATCTGGACCAGAGCGTGATCTCGTCAAGGCTGGCAAAGCATGCTCCAAGGGCTCCGATGGCCATCAGCTTTACCTGCTGTGCTGGTCTGCTTCTGTTCCAGGCAGCCATGGCAGTGCCGATTCCTAAGCCGAGAAGTATGTTAATCAAAAGATCCAATTTTAACTGTTTTTGCAATGTGGTATGCCAGTTTGAAACCGGATACATTATTTTAACTTATAAATCTAATATATTGTTTTCTGGATATTCATAAAAAAAATACCTGCCAAAAGACAGGTATTTTGTAACCAAACTAAAACTAGTACTATTTTGAACTCAAACTAACTCTTCGGGTGATGCCGCAAACAAAGCCTCTTGTACTGAGATCCAGCCCCTTTTGGGGTTTTCAAGAATCTTCTCAAACCGACTTGTGTTAAAATCCGGCAGAATTAAGGAACCAAGGGTTACAATCAGGATCAAAATGGCGATTCCTATCCCCCATGCCTTCTTCCTGTTTGCCATTTTATTGCTCGTATTCATCTGCCTTAGTGCTTAATTCAAAGGTAGACGAATATGCCTTTCTATGTGGTTAATGGGGAGTTAATGTTTGTTAATGAAGCGTTAAGGTGGAATTACTCATCCTTATTTGCCTTAACCCTGAGGTTCATGTTGGCTGCTCCCTCAGGCATTGGTTGGCTTACTTTGAAGCTATTGACTTCGAGTGTCATTTTTCCGTAGAGTGCGATGCCCATATCTTTGCCTACCATCCTTTCAGCACGGCTGGCAAAAATGCGTTGACCATTGAGGTAATAGATGTATTTATCCCCTCTTTTGCTGACCTTAAGGTGATTAGGTCTTCTTACTTTGTTGACCAGTCGGCTATCAGTCCATCTTTTGATTTCGTTAAACAGACCTCTTTTCCTTGCTAGCAGGGTGTATTTTCCATTACTGCTCAAGAAGAAACCCATATAATCACTCTGCTCATCTTTAGCAGCCCAGCAAAGGCCATATGCCATGTTTTTGGCTCCTTTGGTTTGGGTAAGGGTCATTTCAATGTCATAGTCCTGAGAATTATTCACAGGCATGGGTAAGAGAATGAAATTACCGGCAGATTTTGAGCTTGTTCTGATGACTAGCCTACTCTCCTCAATGGAAGAAGAAATCTTTCTTCCCTGGACAAGGGCCCAGCTATTGGCGTTGGACTTATCCTCGAAGTTTTCAACGAAGACATCTACCTGACCCACAAGGAGTGAGGGGGTCAGAAGCCCGAATATGATAGCAAGGATTAGAAGTAACCGAACTTTTTTCATCTGTGCAGGTCTTAAAGCCCGACATTTATAATAATATAAGCAAAAATCGTCCCTACTTCAATGTTTGTCCAAAAGTATAAGTGGATAGGAAAGTTGCGATTATCTTAAAGCCAGTTAATCGTTCATTTTGTGGGCTTGAGTCATCGATCTTCACCTTTTTAACACCCTCATTATCAGCTGTGAAAGACATGATTTCTACAGTTTTTTCGGTGCTTGCCAATGGACCACTTTCACCGGATTTGCTCGGGACTTGAATTGTCTTGTATAAGAGACAATATTTCGTGCCCTTAGACACATTAGAATCGTCTCCCTTTATACATAAAAATAGGGTATCAGAGCGTGAAGTCAACTTCCATTTGGGGCTGGTTCCAACTTCCGAAGAGATGGAAATTTCATCCTGTGCGTAAATGAATGCCCCCTTTGAATAGTTGAATTGATCGTCCCTTTCCAGGCTAAACTCTCCACCTTCGCCACCAAAAATGACCCAGAACTCTTTTTGAGAAGGTGCTTTTTGGGCTTTTTTTAGAAAAAATCTGTTCTCATAGTCCGAATAGATGCCCATGTTTTTTATCTCAAGGCCTCTATCGGTTTTGTGCCATTTATTTTTGGTATAAGTAATGACATCCTGGCCTATGGATTGGCAAGGAAGAAGTAAAATGAGTAAAATAAGCAGGGCAGATGAGTATGGAACCAGGGAGCTATTTGGGGAGTTAAATGTTACCTGAAAGTTCATCTAGTCGTCTTTTTTCTTTTGGAGTAAGGTTGTCAACTCCTTTATCCAATAAGTAATCTATTTCTTCTTCAACAGATTTGAAGTTGGGGCCTGAGTTCTTGCTGCGCATAGGTCTAATGACTGCCTCGCTGACGTGAGTGGGCTGTTTGGGTGGTTTCCGCTTAAAAAGCAGGGAGGGCACAAGAAGAACTTCTGGGCGGAATAATACAATATAACCAAATCCCAGAATTGGAATCATCATCAGGCCAATGGCCCAGCCGTTGGTTTGAAGAACTGAGGGCTCAAAAATGATGGTCATCACAATCCCCACAATCGCCCCACCAAGGTGGGCTTCATGACCAATGTTGTCTCTTTTTGTAGTGATCCCCCATATAGAATAGGTGAGGTAAAGTACCGCAAAGACCCAAAAAATCATTGGGATAAAGAAAAAGAGGTCAAATCTTAGGGTTGGTTCTAAAGTTGCACCGGCGAATATTACTCCGTTTACGGCTCCTGAAGCACCTACCGCTGTATAGGATGGGTTTCTTCTATTGAGGTACAAGGCCAACAGGTTTCCTCCTACTAAACTCAACGTATACAAAAGAAGGAAATACCAGACTGGCATGTGAAAGATAACTCCTGAAAATGCGTATAGCACATACATGTTCATGATCAGGTGGATCCAGTCAACATGGAGGAAGCCAGAGGAAATAAGGCGATAGTATTGCCTCCATATCGCTACTTTTTCTACCTGAAAAAGATAGCGGGACATCCAGGACTCTTTTACAAAACCCTGGTAGGAAAAGATGAAGTTTACCAACATCAAGATCAACGTCGCTATTTCAACGGTAAATCCCATAACAGCCTGCGAACAGTTTGATGAAAAAAAATCTAGACAGTGTACCCTAACTTACGACAAAAGTGCCACAGATGGTACGAAAAGACTTTAAAAAGAGAAAATTGTTACCTGTAACATAAAAATTGAATCTTTGACCTACTCCCCTCCAAGCTGGCCTTGAGCCTAATGTTAGCCCAAAAACACGGTTGAAGGCCAAAATTTCACACAAAAATTAAATTTCATTATTACAATACTCATCTTACTGTAAGAAATTTCAAATATCCCACTAGGTCAAGGCGGCTGATTGGCGCACCTTTAACTTCATAAAGCGGTAATACCCATTTATTTTAATTGACAAGAGGATGAAAATTTCTGTAACAAAACTAAATATCAAAGCTGCCCTTGAAAATGCTGAAAAGATGACCCCAATTGAGTTGGCTATCCTTGATTTGGGAATGTTTGAAGAAGTCATTTTGAAAGAGGTCTCTGAGGATAAATTTTCTGTTTACATCGACGACATGAATGTAGTCCTTCCAACAAAAGCTAACAGAGCATTGGTTAAGTTTAATGAACTGGCTGAGATGAAGCCATTTTCTTTTGAACTGGCTTTAGAACAGGAGTTGGACATTCCCACGGGAGATCTTGAAATCATGGATTTCGAAGAGAGCTATGATTTCGGTTTCGATCTGGGCTTTGCCTAAAGATAAAAGGGGGAAAATCCCCCTTTTATCCTAGATATCTATTTCAACCTGTCCCCGTAGGAGGTCATCGAAAGTTTCTCTTTCTCGTATCAGTTTGGCTTTGCCATCCAAAACCAGTACTTCCGCAGGGCGCAACCTTGAGTTGTAGTTGGAACTCATGGAGAAGCCATAGGCTCCTGCATTTTTGAGGCAAAGGATATCACCTTCTCGAACTTCGCTGAGTTTGCGGTCCCATCCGAAGGTATCTGTTTCACAGATATAACCTACAATCGTATAAATTCTGGGAATTCCTCCTGGATTGCTGACATTGACAATGTCATGGAAGGAGCCATACATCATAGGCCTGATGAAGTGATTCAATCCTGAATCAACACCTACAAAGACCGTAGAAGGGGTAGGCTTGATCACATTTGCCCTCACAAAGAAGTATCCTGATTCACTGACGAGGTATTTGCCTGGCTCGAACCATAGCTCAACTTCCTTCCCGTATTCTTTGACGAATTCAAGGTATGCAGTACGCAATTGGTCTCCAATGGAATTGACATCAGTGAAGATATCGTCGTCTTTATAGGGTACTTTGAATCCACTGCCAAAATCGATGAATTCAAGACCTTCGAATTCGAAAGCCAATTCAAACATGATGTTGGCAGATTGGAGGTATGAGGCTGCATCCAAAATATCAGATCCCGTATGGACATGGATACCAATAACCTGGATGTCGTGGGCCTTTATGATCCGCTGTACATGCCTGCGCTGGTAGACTGAAATACCAAATTTGGAGTCGATATGGCCTACAGAAATTTTGGTATTACCTCCTGCAAAAATATGTGGATTGAAGCGGATGGCACAGGGAATGCTGTTGCCATACTCATGACCAAATTGCTCCAGAATGGAAATATTGTCGATGTTGACAGTAAGTCCAAGCTCGACGGCCTTCTTGATTTCCTCAAAAGAAACGCAGTTTGGCGTAAAAATTATCTCCTTTGGCTCAAAGCCTGCCATGAGTCCTAGCCTTGCCTCCTGTATAGATACTGTATCCAGTCCTCCACCCAATGACTTGATAAGTTTCAGGATGCTCAGGTTGGAAAGGGCCTTTACAGGATATTTAATCTTTGCATTGAGGCCTTCGAAGGCATTTGCCATCTGTTTGTATTTCTCCTTGATTTTGTTGGCATCGTAGACGAATAGAGGAGAACCAAATTCCTGACACATTTCCATCACATTCACAGCCTGAATGTGATAATTCCCATCGGTGAGGGTAAGTTTTGAAGATTGTGATACAATATCCATAACGGATTTAGAATGAATGATTTATTTAATATTCTGATTGGATGAAACGAGTATAGCAATAGAAAGGGAGGTGGGCCTGGATCAGGCCATAAGTTTTCGCTTCTTATCAAAAGAAGTTTTGGCTGAAAGGGAGTCAATATGAAAAGCCAAGTAGTTCATCGACTGCAAATATAGAAAAAAGGCAGCCAGCATTTCAAAATGCAACTGCCTTCTTTTTTCAAAAAAACAATATTTTATTTCAAATACCTTTTTAGCCAGGTACTCTGTAGGGGGACTTCCCACTTTTCAAGATCATCCGAATGGCTCAAAGAGTGATCCAGTACAAGGGTGTTGGCGTCCAATCTTCCCCCGTCGATGTACTGAGGCAATTCCTTGAAGTGCACTTCCTGAATCTCACCATCAGCGTCAACAAAGAAGACGTATCCATTGTCGAAGGTCTTGAGCTGGTGCTGTCGCAAAATCGCTTCTACGCCTCTTCGGAGGCTATCAATAGAGCAGCCTGAAGGCCTGTCATCAGCAGGATTGGACTGTGCGATTACAAATCTTTTGTGGCGAATTTGAATTAGCCCGTCTACTGGCGCTCCATGAGTCTTCCACTGTGAAGTAAATTGATCAAAGTCGCCTTTGAGCTTGGCAAACTGCTCGGCATCCAATTCATCCTTAAGGGAAAAAAACCATGTATATGATTGCATAGATAAAATTAATATTGGTCAAGTAAATATAACGGAAATTGACTTATAGAGGATTTCTCAAAGTGAAGAATCCTACATCCATCCCAGTCCCGTTCCTCTCAAGGGATTTCTTTTCGCTTTTTTTAATGTATCGCTAATGGGGCCATTTTCCCACCACTTGATATAAGCCTCATGTGCCTTTTTTAAAGCTCCTTTGGAATTGAATAGCCTGGGGTTGCCTCTCCGGGTTCCCAAAACCGGGACATTCGAAGGAGGCATCAGGAATATGGGTTTATCTCCTACTTTCCTTGAAACATCTCTCCTGATGGCCTCTATCATCCATAGAGCTACCTGACCAACTCTGGCGCTGTCAGGTTGAAGTTTAGATCCTGTCTTTATCGGGAAATGCTTGATGATTGCGCTATCTTCCCCATGCTCCAGCAAGCCAGGGATGTCCCCCCATGTCAATCTTGGAATAAAATTTCCTTCCCAGTTACCAGCCTTAAGGCTCCCTATCAATTCATTTACATTGCTTTTGGCCATCTTCTTCCTTTGGGAGCCTGAGTTTGGTGATACAGCGGATTTGAGAAAGAGTGTCAGGGTATCTCTGGGAATATTTGCAGGGTCAATGATTTTTTCATTTTTAAGGTATGCCCCATTTCCAGACAAGACAGGCTCATAATATGGCTTGGAGGCCACAACTTTAAACTTGTAGCCCTTTTCTACCGAAGTCTTAAAAGCTGGGTAAATTCCCGCTTCGTTGGTTTGGAAACTATCGACAAATACTGGCTGGCCTCCCTCATAGAAACGATACAATTCAATGGTTGCATTGGGTAATGAAGCCGAATTTTCTATATCCTTTACTTCAAAGGATATTTCAACACCTGTTTTCTGACTACAGGAACTGATGGTTGCCAGGCTAATCGCCCATACAAACACGAATAATAATCGCCTCATAAGTCAAAACTTTAGGAGTTCAGGCCTGGAATTTAATTCTTGATCCAGACTTTGAAATTCTTTCCATCCATTTCAAAATCATAAGATTTGTTGCCTTCGAGCTTTTCCAGCCAATGGTCTTTGTCTTGGACACCATTTTCATGGTCAAAGCCCTGGTTGTTGCCCACCAGTTTCCAGTTCCCTTCAGGAATTCTGATGTTTTTCCATCCATGTTCATTAGAACCAGTATTGATGAGTACCAATATTTTTCCATCAATCATATATCCCAATTGATAAGGATTTTCGGTATCCAACCATTCATAATACCCCATGGGAGCAGGGCCAACGATTCTTAGAGATGCACCGGTTTCACTCATTCTAAAGCGATTCAGCCCTCTCCAGAATTTATGCATTCCATCATAATCAGCAGGACTGTTGTTGCTTTTACCTACATTCTCCCAAATAAACTGGTTGGGAATCCTCATGTTGTAGGTATCTCGCTTGCCATGGATGTACACCCTTGTCCCATTGTTCATTTCCTTTACAGTCTCCTTCAATTCACCTGCTCCTTTGGATCTCATCATTTCAGATCCTCCATGGGTAACTATGGGGCCGAGGGAGGTGTAAAGCAGGACAGCGGCTATTTTATAGCGATCTTCATCTACCCCATATCTTCCATCCCAATTGTTTTTGGCGAAGCGATCTGCCAAAGCCCAGTTGTCATGGATGTCCAGGTAGTTGATCCCACTTAGGGCATTTTTATCAGTTGGGAATGTTTTGGTTAAGGCTGCCTTTACCTTTTCTTTTTCTCTGAAATTCCCTCCAGCATAGCCTTGATCTCTTTCCTTTTCATAGGGAGTGCCCGTAGGGCCTTTGAAGGCATTTCGGGAGTCATCATGGAAATAGGTAATGGGTGAATTATGCTTGTACCAATCCCACGAAGGATTTGACTCAAATTCAGGGTCTCTGGAACCGATCCACGGTTCTCCATAAATGATGACATCCTCACCCAGGGCTTCTCTCAACTTGATCAGGGTCTGTCTGTCTACCTGGCCTGCGAGGTCAATCCTAAAGCCATCTATTCCGAACTCTTCGATCCAGTGCTTACACTGGTCAATCAACCAGCGTTGAACCATGGGACGATTTTCGAATTTTACTTCATTGCCATACTCGCCTATGTGGTCCAGGTCCTTGGTTCTGTAGTAATACAACTTATCCATGACATTCCAGTGGAAATGGTATTGACGCCTGTCATTGCGGTCATCATCCATGTTTTCCGCCGTATGGTTGGGTACAATGTCAATGATAACAGCCATTCCCTTGTCGTGGAAAGCTTGAACCAGATCCCTGAATTGTTCTCTTTCGGCTCCTGCTTTGGTATTTTTTTGGCGGAAACGTGTTTCTACTGCAAATGCATGAGAAGTTCTGTAACCCCATTGGTAGTTTTCTGTATTGATTCCTGCCTCCTTCATAAATTCGTCATCCTCGAAAGAGTTTCTCCATTCCTCCGTAGGATAATGAAGGAACTCTTGAACGGGCATGAGGTGGACTGTATTGATGCCCAAGTCTACCAGATAATCAAAGCCAATGGATTGTCCCTTCGAATTTTTTAACCCTGGCTCGAAGAAAGCAGGCAATGTTCCCTTCATTTCCTCAGCCACAGGTAGGAGATCTGTGAAGTCCTGGACATGTACTTCGTATGCGATTACATCTTGCATAGGAGGTCTGCCTTCGGCAAGTGGAGTCGCAGGCTTGGTACGAGGGGCGACCATTGATCTTCCCCATGTATCATCGCTTACCCTTGCATAAGGGTCTGAGATGTGAACCCGTACACTTTCAAAAAAATGATTGCCTGGATCGGTTGCACCATGGATGGTAAAGTCGTACCAGGTACCGGAGATGTCTTGTTCAATTATCATTTCCCATACCCCATCCTCATCTCTATTCATGGGAAGCTCCTGGCTGGGTGCTTCATCTCCCTTGTCATCATAGAGGTATAAAGATACTTTTTCTGCCCTTGGGGCAAATAGTCTAAATGCCGTTTCCAATCCATCCTTTGAGACGTTGGCCCCCAATTCTTTAGGGGAATAGGTCTCTCTGAACCATCCGTCAAAATTTGCCCATGCCCTGAGTCCTTCTGCTTCTACAAAATAAATCCTGCGATAGTCAATCGGATCTTCGGGGATCAATAGGGCACTATGGGACTCATTGGGCAACACATCAGCAATTGGAATTTCTCTATTTTCCGCATCTAAGAGTTTATAGCGATCTACAGAAAGCGGTCTTGACAGACCTTCAAATTCTACCCAGATCCTTCCGGAACTAAGCATTTCAGCAGTTAAGTTGGGTGCTATCATATTTGGCATGTAAACGAAGTTCGAGCCCTTTTCATTTGGGGTATTTTCAGGGGGATTTAACCATTCCCCTTCATTTATTCTAAACTTAAACTCAGACCTGATACCTATGTTGGAAAATTCCGGATTGCTAAGTTCAAGGACCCAGAGATCCTTTTTCATAGGCTTGAGTTGATATTTCGAGTCATTCATGTCTCCGCTCCAAGACCTGAACGAACCGGTTAGAACGACTTTTTGTGGCTTCGAAATACCATATAATTTCTCACTAAATAAAAACCAAGTTTGGTCATTTCTGTTGGCATATCCTTGTTGGATTTCTTCTTGTGTAAAAACCTGAGAAAATGCCAGAACAGGGAAAAATAGGCAAAGGAGTAATAGTTTCCTCATGTCATATGTAATTATGTCATAAAGTTAACAGGAATGTGGAATTTTTGATGAATGGCAGGGAGAGATTATGGAATATTTGAATTTTCGCAGGGTAGCCATTATACATTTACAAGGTTCTTAATATCAGGGGACTACAAATAAAAGGGGAAGCCTGGAAAGAGCTCCCCCCTTTTGGGTTATATCACGCTTATCGCTTCGAATAGTTTGGGGCTTCCTTGGTGATGGTAATGTCATGAGGATGAGATTCTCTCAAGCCGGCATTGGTAATCCGGCTAAATTGACACTCCTGCAAGTTTGCGATATTTGCTGCTCCGCAGTAGCCCATCCCGGCCCTTAGGCCACCTTCAAGCTGATAAATGGTTTCATTTACCTTACCTTTATAAGCGACACGGCCCACGATTCCTTCAGGCACCAATTTTTTGATGTCATCTTCTACATCCTGGAAATAGCGATCTTTTGAGCCTTTCTTCATGGCTTCGACAGAACCCATTCCCCTATAAGTCTTGAATCGACGGCCTTCATAGAGCACAGTCTCGCCGGGGCTTTCATCTGTACCTGCGAAGAGGCCTCCGGCCATGATGGTAGAACCACCAGCCACAATGGCTTTTACGATATCTCCCGAGTACTTGATCCCCCCATCCGCGATGATTGGAATACCAGCCGGCTTGGCAGCTTTATTGGCTTCCATGATGGCCGAAAGCTGCGCTACTCCTACACCTGCGATTACACGGGTGGTACAAATAGAGCCAGGCCCTACACCCACCTTCACTGCATTTACACCACAATCAATAAGGGCTTGAGTGCCTTCTTTTGTAGCAACATTGCCAGCGATCAATTGCAAATCAGGGTAGGTCTTTCTTAAATCCTTGACCATGTCAAGTACACCTCTGGAGTGGCCATGAGCGGTGTCTACCACGACTACATCTACACCGGCTACTTTTAGTGCATCTATTCGGTCGTAAGTTTCTCTTTTTACACCAACTGCAGCACCTACCCTCAGTCTTCCCAGGGAATCCTTACAGGCATTTGGGTAACGCTGCTTCTTAATGATGTCTCGATACGTGATCAGGCCTACCAAGCGGTATTCCTGATCCACAACAGGTAACTTTTCTACTTTATGCTTCCTGATGATTTCTTCAGCTTCCTCAAGAGTTGTTCCCTCAGGAGCAGTAATCAGGTTTTCGCGGGTCATAAGCTGATACACCTTTCGTGCATCTGGCTGCTGGAATCTAAGATCCCTATTGGTTATGATCCCGACCAGTTTTTGGTCTTCATCCACAATGGGGATTCCTCCGATCTTGTTTTCTGCCATGATTTTATTGGCAGTCTCTAAGGTGTCTTCAGGTGTGAGCGTAATGGGATCTACAATCATTCCGCTCTCCGAGCGCTTCACCTTCCTTACTTGTTCGGCCTGACTCTCGACGGACATATTCTTATGAATGATGCCAATACCACCTGCAGCAGCCATAGCAATAGCCATGCGGTGTTCTGTCACAGTGTCCATCGCAGCACTGATAAAAGGAAGGTTCAATTTAATGTCCGTGGTAAGTTGGCTTGAAGTATCAACCGATCTGGGGAGGACTTCAGAGTACCTTGGAATGAGAAGGACGTCGTCAAAAGTAAGTCCTTCGTAGGCAATTTTAGAATGGTCTGACATAAGCAAATACCAAAATATATTTGCCAAACAAAGGTAAAGAGAAAAAAGGAATTACGAAGAATATCCGTGAAAAATTCTTGTGAAAAGATGACTCATGTCTTACTTGCTACTTTCGGCTTTTGAGTATGCCTCCATTTCTTCAAGCAGGGTAAAGCTCGTGCTATTGTTAGGACTGCCTTCAGGTACAGTTACTTCTACCTTGTTTGACTCTTCTATCAGTTTCTTCAATTTTGCCTTTGCTTCCAGATGGTTGGGGTTGATTTTTAATGTTTCCTCATAATCTTCAATTGCCTTTTTATTCATCTTTGTTAAATGATAAACATTTGCACGCTGGAAATAAGAGTTGGCATTATTAGGATCTTGCTGGATGGCTAGAGAGTAGGCCTGGATACAATCGTTGAAGTATTCAAGTCCAAAGTAACACTTGGCCATCATTTGGTGGATCACCGCCATTCCCCTTCCACTGCTAGCCTGGACTTGCTGAAGATTGCTGTAAGCAGATCTGTAGTCCTCTTTTTTCAAGTAGGCCGTAGCCAGTATCCAATAATTGATGTCTTCAATGTTGCCTGTTAGGAAGCCTTCTTGAAGGTCATATACGTCATTGAAGGCGGCAGCTCCCAGCTTGACTTCATCTTGTGAGGCTTTGGAGTAGATAGAGTTGGGAGAAACGTACTTCAGCTTATGTATGCTGGTATCTGTGGAATAACTTCCATAATCTCCCCAGATTACCAGGTTCGCATTGTAGATTTCACCTATTCGTTTGGCTTCTTCAGCCGTACCCGGAAGCTGTGATCCTCCAGCATAAATGACATTTATGCCAAGTTCCTGACTTTCAGGAAGGGTATTTACCCAATCTCGTACAGTTTCTTCTGCCCATGATGATCCGCCCTCCGCCGATTCAGGTCTGAAAGGCAACAGCAATACATTGTATTGCTCTGCTGAAGTAGAGAAATTGGAAAGGAATTTGAAGTCGCTCAACCTAGGTGTCTGCCTTCCAGGCATGACATAGGCAATTGAACTTAGTGTTACCAGGGCAATGGTCAAGCCCACCCAGGTCAATACTGGCCATGACAACAATGAGTTTGTCGAACCTGCTTGTGGTTCATCATCTTCCTGTCTTTGTCCCTGTCCCTGATTGTAGTAGCTGTATTCCTCTTGATACTCTCGCCCCTCTTCTCTTTTTTTGACTTCCTCCATGGTGGCAACGGGAACAAGATCGTACATCCTACTTGGCTCATTGCGCGGGGGTAAGGCATAAGTCTGCCTGTCAGTTTCTTCCTTGACCGAAGTATTGGGTTTGGGGTGAATATCCCCTGTTTTGGCTGCAATATGAGTAAATTCTCGTTCCCTCACTTCGCTATAGGAGGAAATAAGATGACCTTCTTCCCAGGTAGAAAATTTTGATGTTTCCTCAAACCACAACATGGGTTCTTCCTCTTCGACAGGTGCCTCATATACTTCCACCTCTGGCTCCTCTTGAACGATCCAATCCGACTCTTCTGCTTCGTTTTGATAAAAAGAAAAAGGAGTCCATGCCCATGCCAGGATGTGTTCACCACCAGTAAGGTTGATAAGACATCCATCCCCCTCAACTGCCTTTTGCTGATTTTCTTTCCATGCCCAATAGTCATAGGGATCTGATGGGAGGGTATACAAAGGCATTTTAATACCTGTTTCTGAACAGGAAGATTCCAATGCCCTGTTTAGTCGCTCTCCTTTAAGAAGTTTGGCAAACAAGGATTTTCGAAAGGCTTCGGGATTGTTGTTTCTGGGAAGGAGTAGCACTGCAGGAGCGCCTGAAAAAAGAAACTGTTCTGCAACATCCAGGCTATAATTTCCATCCAGGATGATGATCTTCAAGTCTGGAAATGCCTTCCAGTTGAATTCTTCAAAATCGAGTTTATGGCGCTTGGCAATTTTTTGACTAAGGAAAAGCTCCTCTCCTACATCCGAGTCCGAATAGAAATAAACCAGCTGAACTTGCTGATACACCAAATCCCCTGAGATAGCATCCCATGCAAAGGGTACATCCTTAGCCCCTTCTCTATGAATGAGGGTTGTGGGCGAGTACTGTTGTACCAGCCTGTCAAATCCATCCTGAACAGCCTTGAGCTGTCGGGTTGAACGTTTTTTTACTGAAGAGCTTAAACATGCAAGGTAAAGGGAGGACGCTTTGTAATCACTCATGATACATGGTTCTGGAAATATCCACCCAAGGGAATTCTTGTGCTTAAAAACATCCAATGACCATGCCAAAAGCGTGATATTCAAGCAGCAAATATGACCGTTCGCATTATGCGAATAAGATGTTTGATCTGCTGCGAATAAAGCCCGATTTTAAAGATTAAATGCAGAAATAATCAAGAAATAAAATATTTTCTTACCGTATCAATCACATAGTTTTGCTGAGAAATGCTCAGTGTAGGAAACATAGGGAGGCTGATACAAGCGTTGTAGTAAGCCTCCGTGAGTGGAAAATCTCCTTTTTTCCAGCCTAATTTTTGGTAAAAAGGTTGATAGTGAACCGGGATATAATGGATTTGAGATAGAATTTCATGTTGGCGTAAGTATTTGTAGAAATCTTTTCTATTGTCGACTTCTATCACAAATAGGTGAAATGCATGACCTTCCTCTATGAGAGGCAGCTTCATTGGCAAATCTTTGAAGGCGTCCAGATAGATTTTGGCTATTTCTGTTCGTTTGGCGAGACCTGATGCTCCTCGATTGAGCTGACTCATGCCCAAGGCTGCATGGATATCACTGAGCCTGTAATTGTAGCCCAGGACTTGCATTTCATAGTACCATCCTCCATGATCTTCGATCAGTTTGTTTCGGTTTCGGGTGATTCCATGGTTTCTTAGGTCGATCAACCTTTCATATAAGGTGGGGTCATTGGTCGTAACCATGCCCCCTTCACCTGTAGCAAAATGCTTTACAGGGTGAAATGAGAATATAGCCAAGTCAGCATAGGCACCGTTGCCACACTGTTGTTGCTTGTCTTCGGCATCCTGATAAGAGCCTCCAGGTGCATGGCAAGAATCTTCGATGATCCAGCAGCCATAGCGATCAGCGATTTCTCTTACCCGATCCATACGGATGGGGTGACCCGCAAAATCAACCGCAATAATTCCTGAATAATGTCCTAATGGGGCTTGATCCAGCTTTTTTTCTAGTAAGTCAAGATCCATGAGCCTGGTGGAAGGATCAATGTCTACAAAATCGATGTTTCCTCCTTGATACAGGATACAATTGGTGGAAGCTACAAAGGTCAAAGGTGAGCAAAGTACCCTATCTCCGGGTTTTACCCGAAGCGCCAAACTGCAAAGGTGCAGGGCGGCAGTACCACTGGAACAGGCCACTGCATATTGCGAGCCAATGTAGCTGGCAAAAGCCTCCTCAAACTTTTTGACTGTAGGTCCGCCAGTAAGGTAGGCTCCCCGAAGGCTTTGCAATACGGCCTCTTCATCCTCTTTGGTGATTTCCTGTCGACCATATGGGATGGGTAGCTGTAAGGAGGGATTTAGAGACATAAGGATGGTTAAACTTTTGAGATGTTAATACTTCAAGTTACCTGAATTTCTATTGCTTCTTCAAAACAATGATCTCATTTTCCTTTTGTAGCTTTTTCTCGAAGATTTGCCTGAGCATATCTGCATCCTCCTTGGGATAGTTTACCCGCTGGACTTTCATCATATTTTCTATTTTCAAAGTCTTCCCCTGATTTAAGAGCATGCTATTAAATTTTACACTTATGTCTCTATTTGGAAGGGATACAGAAATATTCTGGGGAAAGCTTTCAAAGACATAGCCTTCCGGCGCCTCAATGGTAAATACTTCTCTGGATAAATAAGGATAGCGAAGGTTGATGGGAAACTGTCTTTTGGTCTCAGAAAATGGATTTTTCTCCAGCCTCCATAGCTTGAACAGGTCAAACTCAAGGAAATCCCCAAGGGAATTTGCCCATATAGATGAATTAAGCTTGTATTTCAGACTCATGCCTTTTTCAACATCCTTCTTTCTGATCAGTTCCTGCTCTGAAATTTCTATGGTTTTATCCAGGTAAACATCCCAAAATTCTTTTTTATCGTCCTCATAATTTTCGAGAATACTACTTACCGTATACCCCTGATGAATTTCAGTAATTTCCCCATTTACATCTCCATCGGAGCTAAGCCTCAACTGAGCAATTAGGATGATTTGAGATAAGTTTTTGGGGACTACGGGATACCACTTTGGATTGTCAGGGTCAAGAACCCAGGCCTCCTGACCGAGTAGGTTGGAAGGAGGAAGTTGGGTAAAGGGGTATTTTTGACTGGCATCCAGCAGATATTCTTTTCCATCGATCTTGACCAGGCTAAGCAAGTGGTTAAACTGGTCGAATACAGGGTGAATTTTAATGGCACCTCCATGATCTCTCGTACTGATCAATGCAGGGTAGGTTTCAAGCCCTGAGCTTTTGAGCAAGGATGTCAATACAAGATTGATTTCACCTGAATTGCCTTCTCCCGAATTGAAAATATCTACCACGGAGCGCCCATTCTTGCGGAAGAAGTTGTAGGTTTCATCCCAGCTTATTTTTTCATGAACAAAGTTGAAAATTCCCAGCATTTGTTGGACAGGACTTTCAAACTCGGGCAATTCTTGCAGGGCTATTTTGTGCAGTTTTTTGGAATCTTTATTGAGTGTCCCAATGAGGTCGGTCTGCAACATTCGCTCTGTTAATTCATCCCAGTCCTTCAAAACTGAGACCCCCGCATCTCCAAAACGAACTCCAACCAACTGAAAGCGAACTTTTGCACGATAGTCAGATAGGTTATCTACGAAAACTTCCTTTGACAGGCCAGGAATGTTCTCCATCGAAAGGCTTGCCATCATGCCATTGACATGGCTTTTAACCCTGGAGAGGTCTTGCACCTGCAAAATAGGCTGGTAACTTGAACTCCCATCAGATAAAAAAGAAACTTCTGATTTAAGCACGGGGAAATTTTCCTGAAAAAACCAAGCTATTGAAAATGAGTTTTTATCGAAAAAGGTATACCGAAATTCTACAATCGAACCCACTTTGACTTTAGGTAGGATGATTTTTTTCTCTTTAAAATAAGGCCCAGGTTTTTCTGTAAATACATCTTCATTGCTGAGTTTGGATATCTCTATTTCTCCCTGGTTCAGGTTCAAACTTCGGCCTTTGATCCCTTTGACAATGACATCTTTTTTATAATGCTGAATCCTGAATTTGGAAAGTGCTTCGACCCCTTTTTCATCGAGGATGTGCGCACGGTAATAGACCGTCCCCAAAATTCCACTTTCAGAAGCCTCATATTTGGCCTTTTGAAAAAGGTAGACTGACTGAGCAGGAAAGGCTTGACTGCCATCTGTTGTGAAATCTTCCGGTGAGATCGGATCCCATTGGCCAAATAAAGGGGACATTGCCAAAATGGACAAAAAAAACAGAATTGTGCTTCTCATATTTTTTTGTAAAAGGATGGAATTTGAATTTTCGAATGATGAGTTATTATCCCTGCCCAAGAAGGGCTTCCTAGCTTATTTTTCAATCACTATTCATTTTCGTTTGATGACTTTTTTAGAACAAGCAATTCACTTTCCAGGGAGATCATTTCATTGAAAAAATCCCTTAGTTCCTGGTTTTTTTCAGCTGGGAATTGGTAATTATTTGTTTGGAAAAGGGACTCAAGGAGATAAGTTCTTTCCTGCTCATTATGGCTTATTTTGAGCGAATAGACCAATTCTCCATACTTCAGGGAAATGAATTTTTCTTTGAGGCCGCTTTCAATATCATATCCCTCTGGAATGAAAAACTTGATGATTTTCTTTTCCTTGGAAGGGAATAGCATGTCAATCGGGTAAATTCGCTCATCATCAGTAAAAGGATTGGCTTTTCTTCGCCAAAGTTTAAATAAATCAATAGTTACCAGCTCTCCGATTTGGTTTGCCAAATCCAGTGACTCGAAATTGTAGCCAATCGTTATTTCAGGTAGGTTTTGCTTTAATCCATCTATGGTGAAATTACTGATTTCAACTTCTTCCTCATCCTCTGAGTCGTCGTCATCGTTTTCCATGCTTTCCCTAAAAATCGAAGCATTGTAACCATCCAGTTTTTGAAAGACATTGCCCGTCAGGATACTGGCCTCTTCCAGGTAAATCTCAGAATGAATTTCATTACTGCTAGCTATCGGAACAGATACCCTTGTCCAGCTGATTTTATCTTTTTTAAGTATAAATCCCTCTTGGCCAAGGATATACATAGGGGGC
Source organism: Bacteroidia bacterium (assembly GCA_022760475.1). Taxonomy (GTDB): domain Bacteria; phylum Bacteroidota; class Bacteroidia; order J057; family J057; genus JALEFZ01. Next base: position 63,572 of record JALEFZ010000006.1, read on the forward strand.
TTTCTATAATCTGTTTTTCCACTGGCAGCATCCAGGATATACCTTTTTCCATCAATCATCACCATACAGACAAGGTGATTGAATTGATCAATAATTGGGTAAACCTTTATGGCTTTGCCATGATAGATGGTGCTGATAAGCACTGGATAGGCCTCGATATTTTGATTTCTCAGTAGGTAGGTAAGGATTAGGTTGATTTCAGCACTATTCGCTTTGCCATTTTTGTATGTCTTGGCCAACTTCTTCCCTACAGAATAGGATCGGAAGGTACTGTCCCATGCCATCTGCTTGGTAAGCCTGGTATAAATGGCTTCCATTTTTTCATTGGGGGGCATTTCTAGTGGAATATCCGAATAGTATTTTTTATTAATCTTTTTTGTAGCCTTCACAGCAGGGGCTTCCAGCCTCTTCAGAAGTTCATCACTGAGTGCAGGCCATGATTCGAAGAAATCTTGAGAAACGTCTTGATTCACATATTTTACCAATTGAAAAATGGCTCTGGTGCGATAATCGTCCAGGTTGGAAACATAACTTTCTGACTTTAGAGCTGGAACGTCTTTGATAGCAAGATTGGCTCCCCCAAAGTAATTCCTTGACGCTACCTTACTGACTTCTGCCCCTTTCAAAACAACTTGATACTCGTACGCTTGGAATGGATTAAACCTAAGGTTTGACTCTAGCACAGGATAGTCTTTTTGAAATGTCCAGGTGGTAGATAAAAACCTGGACGTACTTATCGAATACTTGTACTCAATTATGGAACCTTGTTTGACCTTGGGGAAAACGAGTCTTATCCTTAAAACTCCATCCATAATTTCATCTATGAAAATTCCATCTTCTTTGAGGTAAGTTGTTTTTATTTTGCCCTCTTCCATGTTAATGGTTCTCCCCCCACGGAAAAAGAAATTTCCTTTTTGAGCAGGAATGATGATTTCAAGGGTGGAGAGTGCTTCTACCCCTACTTCATTGAGAATGTGGACCCTAGAATAATGACTTTTTTGCAGCATCAAGGGAGTTGGAAAGTCAATACCTCCATTGTGAAAAAGGTAAACTGCATCAGGATTGTCAAATTTTGAATAAGTTACCTGCTCAATATTGAAGGCTTCTTCCGAGATTTCTTTCCATTGGGAATAGGAAGGAAGGGCAAAGAGGACGAAAAAAATGAAGGGCAAATGTGTTTTCATGATTACCAGACTTGGTTAAAAAAATTGTGTTGTCAATCCGAATTTAGAGAGAAAATCCTGTAAGTGTAAAGGAGGATGAATTCACGTCTTGCTTTTCTCCATAATCATGGGTAAAATTGTATGCAAGCATACTATTTATTTCACCTACCAAATAGTTCATTGTGGAAGTTAAGACAAAGGATAAGCGGAGGTCCGTGGACCTTGATATCAAGGTTGCATGGCTGGCAATTGCAAGGATGTACAACAAAAAGGCATCCCTGGCAGAAATTACCACCAACATAGGATTTGTTCTCCTGCATATAGATGAAAATCAGGGTACCCCTGCTACAAAAATAGCCCCTCTCATGGGTATGGAGGCCAGAAGCCTCACCAGGATGTTGGCCAAACTTGAAGAAAGAGGCCTCATCTACCGTGTGCCTGATGAGAAGGACAGGCGCATGGTAAGGATTTTCCTTACCAAAGAAGGCCTCGACTACAAAGCCTTGGTAAAAGATGTAGTTATTGATTTTAACAAAAAAATCTACAATGCCTTCCCTGAAAAAGACCTTGATACCTTCTTCAGGGTAATCGATGGTATCCACAAACTGATAGACAAGGAAGCCCAACTTCTACCGATCAAAAGAAAAGCCTGAGCAATTGTTTGCCCAGGCCCCTGTTTTTCAATGAGAAATTGATTCCTAAAGATCTGTTTGAATGGTTTCTGGAATCTTGTCCTTACTGCTTCTATTCCATCTTTTTCCGATCAAGAGATTCGTTCCAAGCCTAAATACCACTGCCCTTGACTGGCTTGGAGCAACAAGCGTACTTATGTTATCAATAGAAGCATAAGTCTGGAGTGGCCCCAGATTTAGGTGGTAATGTGTCCCGAGAAAACCACCAAATTCTGAGTCATTGGCATAGCTCAAGCCAAACGAGAAGAATCGATTGATCTTAAGCCCTCCATAAAGCCCCAGGGTATTTCTGGAAACTTCCTGGAATTGCTCATTTTGGAAGGTAACACCCAGTTGAATTTTCTCCATAGGACTATAAGATGCCGCTAAAAAAGCCCTTCGTGGGAGTGAGGTTGAGAAACTGGATTGCTCGCTCTCAACAGAAAATGTGGTCAGGATACTGTCCCCGACTCCAGAGAAGTCCAGGTCAAGCAATCGCTCAAAGACCGGCCTGTTGCTGCTATTTCTTGGTTCCAATCCATTGAAAGTAAATTGGCCTTTACTTGAGTAGAGACTCGAATTGTTTTGCCAATTGATAAATCCTAAACCCTGTATCCCTGCACTTATTTCCATGTTTTCGATGGGTCTGTAAAGGGCAGAAAGGTCGAAAGCAAGCCCATGGTTTTGCGAAAAACCTATGCCGAGATTGAGATCAGTTTCATCGAAAACCCCAAATTGAACAGAGTCAAGGATATTCACCCCGGGGAAGGAGGCATTCAATTCATAGTCCATATTCATGTCGAGCTGGTAGATCTCTTCTGAAGTAAGTAGTTCAACCTGATGGCGATTGGTGTTTAAAGCAAATGATCCATTGAGGTAATGAATCCTGCCTCCTACCTGAAACTTGTCTCCAAACTTTTTGGCAATGCTCACCCCAAGGTCGGAGTAGGCGAAAGCTGATATTTGTGGTCCAACCTCTATGGTCTCTCCAATGAATTCGGCATTACCAAGAGCTAACAAACCTATAAGCTCCGGGCTATAGACAAATTGGGAGTGCGTCTTGTTCCCAAAAGATAATCCCAGTTGGATACCTTTGTCTTCCAGGTTGATATTTACTGCAAACCAATCCAGTTCTGCATCTGATCGAATCACATTTTCTTCGTCCAATCTCTCAAGGACTTTATTGACAGAAAACTCGACTGAATCTGTACCTGGGATTTCAACATAACCATCTGAAATGCTAAAGCCGGAGTTGCCGATAAAGGGCTGAATACCCAGCAAGCTAATTTGAATATCTACATCCTGCATAGCAGCAGGGTTCCAACTGGACCGCTGAACAAGTTCATTTTGGAAGTGGGTTCCAATTCTGATTTGACCATACAACCCAAGTCCCAAGATAGAGCCAAGGAAGAATAGGCTGATATATTTTAAGTTTTTCATTTTTCTCACTTTGAAGGTTAATGTTCCTAATCTTCCTGGCTTAACTTTACCCCTAATTTGATTCCAAGGCTGGATTCAGGGAATAGTTTGACAGTTTTATCTACTTGATGACTGGTACCGAAGGAAGCCTTGATAGCCAGTCTGTCGCTAAAGGCAATCTGTTGGAAGGTTTCGCTATTCATGGTGAAGAAAAACTCCTTTGTTGATGCTTCTACGACATTGCCATTTTCATCCACAGTAGCAGGGCCTAAAATTTCGCTAAATGAATCAAACAATGAGTCAATAGGATTCCCATCAAAATCGAGAAAATAGCCTTGCATCTTCAAGGTGAGTGGGAGGGCGTTTTCTGTGATCAATTTAAACTCAGCTGTTGACCTGGATAAAACCTGGTTGATTTCAAGTGTGTAATTCAGGGTGTCAAAGAAACTCAGTTCCTCGATTCTAAGGTCTAAAGGCAAGTTGAAATCAAGTTCGACATCCAGCCTGCTGGTATCCATGAGGAAAATATCAGGATCTGAAGAACTGGAGGCATTATAAATGGCGGAAGAAACAAAATTGTACCTAAACTCTTGTGGAAGGATATTGAAGAAGTCTACTATATTGGAATTGTTCATGTCCAGGTCTACCACCGTACTTTTAAACTCTCCTTTCTCGCTAATTAAGGGGTAATTGATCGCAATCGGCTGATTGAAGATAGGAGATTGGAGGCTTTGGACATCACCATTAATGCCTTTCGCCAAGATTTCATCAATCGTAAACTCTAGCGGGACACCAAATGAGTTATTGAAAGTTAGTCTTAAACTTGGATCAGAGAAAAAGATATCTGCTTCTAAATTATCGGGAAATAACTTTGGCTGAAGGCTATCTATCTTGTTCAAGAAGGTATAAAACATGCTACGACCTTGTAGGTAGCTGAATTTTAATTCTTCTAGGCCGATTTTTGCTTCACGGGGAATCTCGAGATTGCGAGAATCTCTTTCCCTGAGCACCATTCTAAGGCTTACTTCTTCTGAGGGAGAAACGATCTCATAACCTTCAATTGAAACCTCATCAAGTATGGATGTACTGTAAAAATCTGTCCTTTCAACACGAAATGATTGGCCATTTTTTACAAGATCAGGTATTTCGATGAGCAGGCTAAAGTTCCCAGGGTTAAACACATCCACAAAATAGGTGAACTTTCCTGCCTTGAGCGTAGCGGCTGTGATGGATTGAGAAAGGAGAGGTGTGAGGTCAATCTTAGATAAGGTATCCAAAACATTGGATTCAAAATCTACAACTCCGTCGAAATCATTTCCATCATAAATATTGATGGTCGTATCGAGTTTGTAAGTCAATAAGCCATTATTATTCACCTCAAGTATAGCTGTAGAACTAAAGTTGTCCATCAACTCATCCAAACTTACTGTGGTATTTATGATGGGGAATGCATAAGTGGGGTCCAGGTCAATAGGCCTGACATTGTCCCTTTGTGTACAGCCTGAAATGGTTAATGCTACCAAGCAGACCATGGTTATTGATCTCATATTATAGGGGTTTTGAGAAACTATTGATTAAGAGCAAAATAAGGATTTTGTTTAACTGTCCTCGGAATATTGCCCTAACCGCTTTTAAGAACGAAAAGTTGGTCAAAATCAGTTGGCTTGTTTCAAAAAAATAGCATTTCAAACAATTTTAACCCGATCGAAACATCTTAACAGATATTTTTCTTAGGATAATAACTATTGTCCTTATTTCTCCTCATATTTGCGGCGGAAATAAGAAGCCTGTGACTTTCAGGCAAACTTTAAGATATAACATGTCTCAGAATATCCGCAACATTGCCATTATCGCACACGTTGACCATGGCAAGACCACCCTTGTAGACAGGATTTTGCAGTTGGGTAAACTATTCAAGGATCACCAGACGCCAGGTGAGTTGATCATGGATAGCAATGATCTCGAAAAAGAAAGAGGGATCACCATTCTTTCCAAGAATGCAAGCGTGAGGTACAAGGATACCAAAATAAATATCCTTGATACCCCTGGTCACGCCGACTTTGGAGGAGAGGTGGAGCGCGTATTAAACATGGCTGATGGGGTGCTTCTGTTGGTTGATGCCTTTGAAGGACCAATGCCACAAACACGATTTGTACTTCAGAAAGCCCTGGAGCTGAACCTCAATCCGATTTTGGTGATCAATAAGGTTGACAAACCGAATTGTAGACCAGATGAGGTACAAGAATCTGTATATGACCTGATGTTTGAACTGGATGCTTCGGAAGAACAATTGGAGTTCCCGACAGTATTTGGCTCTGCGAAAATGGGTTGGATGGGTGAAGATTGGAAAGCACCTACCGAGGACATTACCTACCTGATGGACGTGGTTTTGGAGCATGTTCCCCCACCTACGATTAAGGAAGGTACTTCTCAAATGCAAATTACCTCATTGGACTATTCATCCTATGTAGGTCGAATTGCTATCGGGAGATTGTTCAGGGGAGAGCTGAAGCCTAATGCGCCTGTAGCCCTGATCAAGCGCGATGGTGAGGAACAGAAAGCCAGAATAAAAGAATTGTTTGTCTTTGAGGGACTTGGAAAAGTAAAGGCAGAAAGTGTCCAGGCGGGCGATATTTGTGCCCTGACTGGACTGGAGGGCTTCGACATTGGCGATACAGTAACAGATCCGGAGAATCCTGAAGCCATGCCTCCCATATCTATTGATGAGCCTACCATGAGCATGCTATTCACCATCAATAATTCACCTTTCTTTGGGCAGGATGGTAAATTTGTTACCTCAAGGCACCTGAAAGACAGGTTGGATGCAGAGCTGGAACGTAACCTTGCGTTAAGGGTAGAGCAAACGGAGGCTCCTGAAATATTCATCGTTTATGGACGTGGTGTTCTTCACCTTTCGGTTCTGATTGAGACCATGAGGCGTGAAGGTTATGAATTGCAGGTAGGCCAGCCAAGGGTAATCATCAAGCAGATTGATGGGAAAAAGCACGAACCCGTGGAGGAGTTGACCATCGACCTGCCTGAAAATGTTTCTGGTAGAGCCATTAACCTGGTTACACAGCGTAAGGGCGAGATGACCAATATGGAAGTAAGGGGAGAAAGGACAATTCTTCGCTTCATCATCCCTTCAAGGGGGATTATCGGCCTCCGAAATGAAATTTTAACCGCTACAGCAGGAGAGGCCATCATGTCTCACCGTTTCTTTGAGTTCCAGCCCTGGAAAGGAGAAATCCAGAAGAGAAACAACGGATCGCTCATTGCTCACGATGGGGGACAAGCACTTGCCTATGCCATAGACCGCCTCCAAGATAGAGGGAGTTTTTTCATTGGCCCAGGTGAGAAGATCTACGAAGGTCAGATCGTTGGAGAAAATGCCCGCGGTGCTGATTTGGTCGTAAACCTCATCAAAGGGAAAAAATTGACCAACATGAGGGCTGCTGGTTCGGACGACAAAAATAAAATTGCTCCGCCGATTAAGTTTTCGTTGGAAGAAGCCCTTGAGTACATTCAGGAGGATGAATACGTTGAGATTACACCTAATGCGCTCAGGTTGAGAAAAGTTTACCTCAAGGAAACCGACAGAAAGAAATACTCAAGTAAAGTCAAATAAATCAGGATGCCAGGGCAGAGAAAAGAATCAGCTCTGGCATTTCTTTTGAAAGAGTCAACCTATGAAAACCTATCTCCTGGAACACCAGCCAGTAGAACTTGCCCCTTTAAAGGCTGGCCTAATGCCTCGAAATACCTACGTAGAGGCTCATCAAAAGCTTGTAATCGCTTGCCATGACATCATGGTCTATCTGGAAGATCAGCAAGCATGGTTGCTCATCCTTCGCAAAAATGAACCCGCAAGAGATATCCTTTGGCCCCTTGGCGGGAGAATACTTCGAGGTATGAATACCATAGATTCTGCCATTAAAAAAGTCAAGGAGGAGTCCAAACTGGATATCACCGAAATCAGGGAGGTAGGCTATGCCCGCACCTTTTTTCAGACAGATCCCTTCGGTCATGGCAAAGGCACAGATACCCTCAACGTATTATTGATTGCCAGAGCCAAAGGCGAAGTTAGCCTGGATGAATTGCATGAGGAGCCCACTTTCATTAAAAAAGAAGACTACACACCTGACTTTATAAAAAGCCTTCATCCCTATGTTGCTGACTTCTTTGAACTGGCGTGGGCATACCTGGAAAATGACTCATGACCTGTACAGAATAGAAATATTCCAGTTGCAGGCCATTATTTCATTCTGATACTTTTATTTGTTTTATTTTAAGCACTTGTTATACTTGTGCCCGAATCAGAAGTAAACTATGCACTACCTCGTTTTTGACTTAGAAATGACTGGAACTGAGCCTGGATGGCATGAAATCATTCAAATTGGAGCAGTTCTTTATGATGAAAATTGGAAGGAGCTGGGAAGGTACCTGACCAATGTTTATCCCGAAAACGAGGAAAGTTATTCCCTTCCAGCCCTGGAAGTTCACGGCCTTTCCATGGAAATCCTCAATGATGCCCCAATGATCAACGAGGTGATTCCTGAAATGGAGAACTGGATTCTCAAAACCATGGGTAATTGGCCTGAAAAAATGGATAATCGGGACAAATCCAAGGCATTGAGATCCGTATTCCTTTGTGGCCAGAGTGTGGTAAATGACATCAATTTTCTTAAGTTCGCCTACAGAGACGAGCACCTCAAATGGCCTTTTTCCAATACCCTGGTTGACCTGCATACCTTGAGCTTTTTCGTCTTTCCAATTATGAAAAAGAAAGGAATGGATGTACCTCGTTCAAGAAGCCTGGAGGCCATTTCAAATTTCTTTGGCTATGAGCGAGAAGGCGACGACCATAACGCCCTCGAAGACGCAGTCCTGACAGCTAAATGCTTGATGGAAGTGTTTAAATTTAGAGATGGACTTATGGAATAGAATGACCTTGATTTATTCCAATGAGTCTTTTTGTGCTTCGAAGAGAACAAGCAGCATGGCTCGTGTACTTTCCCAATCCCTCTCATAGGCTATTTCATAGCTGCTTTCCAAGGCTGTGCGTTTAACCCAATCCTTCACAGATTCTTCTGTAATCAGCCAATCTTTTAGGTGAAAATAGACCTGCCTTTGCCGGTTCCATGTGATCTTATATACCAGGTAAGTTTTGCTTTTTGACGCCAGTAAATCCAGAATTTCTCCCTCCATGACATCCAGGATTTGATTTGTTGTGTCCCCTGGCAAGCCCGTCGGATCTTCTGAATCAAACTGAATGGTAATTCCCAGCAACCAGGGAAATTCCCGCTTTTTGGCAAACTGATAGAAGTTTGGATTAATGAGGACAAAATTGGGCAAATTGTGGAACATCCCTTGAAGCAGGGCATATAGCTCTTCCACCTCATACCCTTCCAGCAGTTCAGTGTTTTCCGGAATAATGGGCAAACTGCCATCTAACCTTCCCCTATTCAGGTCATCTACCAGCATGGGAAGCAGTTCCAACTGAGGAAGTTGATCCGGAGCCTCAAGCTCTGCGAGGTCGTGGAAGGCCAGAAAACGAATTTTTGTTGCTGCATCATATTCCCCAAGGAGGCTGTCCAACAGGATTTGACAAGCGATTAAAATATCTTCAGCTTCGGGATGATAGCCCTGGATATACAGGTGAAGTTCCAGGCGAGCCTCTATGATGCTGAATTCAAAACGTACTTCCTCTGCCTTGATGGTTCTGTGGCCAAGGTCGATGTGGTATTCGTCCATTTCTACCTTGGCACGAAAAGGAGTAATGGTCCATAGAGGCAATGGGGGAGCTTGGCTCACCAACTTAATGACTGCAGGAAAGGCATCTGAAACTCCATCGGCAGAAATAATGAATTCCCGCTTACCTTGATCGTCAAGGGGACTTATGGCAAAGGTTAGGTCTTCGTCAACCTCCTTTATCTTTTGACCCAATTGAGAAAACTTTTCCTCAAGATTTTGATTTTCGAGTTCAAGGTATTGGTTCTGAGACTGTTGAAACCAATTCCAAAATTTAGCTTCAGGTGAGAGAATCCCCATTATATTATTATCCCAATCAGTTCGACAAAGATGTTTTCAATTTCATAATTTCGGAGGGATAAGACAATAAAGATTTGTTCCAAATGAAAAAAGTCATCTTGCTGGGTTTCATGGGGTCTGGCAAAAGTACCCTGGGAAGAAGGATTCATGCTGCTACCGGCATTCAATTTGTAGACCTGGATACCTGGATTGAGGAATGGCAGGGGAGGAGCATCAGAGAAATATTTGCTAAAGAGGGAGAGATGGCATTTAGAGAGATGGAGCATCAGGCGTTACATCAGTTGCAATCCCAACTCAGCGGAGACTGGCTGCTAGCCTGTGGAGGCGGCACTCCCTGTTTTGGAGGCAACATGGATCTGCTCAACAGCATAGGGACGACCATTTACCTAAAAGTTTCCCCCAAAGAACTCGCCAGGAGGATTTTTCCGGGTAAAGAACACAGACCCTTAATTGCGAACTATGAGCAAGATGAATTGGAGGAATTCATCAGAGACCTTTTAGGAAAAAGAGAAGCTTATTATGAAAGAGCCCACCTCATCCTAAATGAAAATGAGGTGGGTTCCTGGTTTAAAGAATTCTTGGAGAAATGACTTGATTACTGGCGGCCATCAGCACGCTCTTTGCCATCCTTGCCTTTCTTTGCTGCTTTTTTGCTCACCTCCATGCCATCCAGAGGCTTAGCACTTCTCAGCAAGGTCGAAGGTCCGACTACGATTTCAACTCCTTTTTCGAGTCCATCTGTTACCTCGATGTAATTGTTATCTGTCAATCCAATGGTGATTTCCTGTTTCTGGGCAGTGCCTCCAGTGAATTTATACACCACTTCTTTTCCATCTTTTACACCTACTGCTTCGATTGGAACAGCCGTAACGTCAGTGGCTGTATCTGTTAGGATTTCTACAATCGCCGTCATACCTGGCCTGAATGGATTTTTTCCTTTTCTGCTTTCAAGCTCTTTGTAAGAGTCAGGATTCAAGGCAACTTTGACATCAAAATTTGTTACCTGGTCTGTTGTCGCTACACCACTTGTATTAGCTGAATAGGCAATTTCTGTTACCCTTCCTGTAAATTTTTGATTAGGGAAAGCATCAACCTCAATATTAGCATGTTGCCCGAGTGCAATATCTACGATGCTATTCTCATTGATTTGTACCAATACTTCCATGCTGGAAAGATCTGCGATTTTCAGGATTTCAGATCCGGACATCATCCCTGTTCCCACCACACGTTGACCAACTTCAGCGGTAAGAAGTGTTACAGTTCCATCCATTGAAGCATAAATATTGGTTCGATCCAGGCTTTGTCTGGCTTGCTTTTTCGTTGCCTCAGCACTTTTTATCTGGTAGAATGCAGCATTGGCATTGTATTTCGAAGATTGATACTGCGATTTGGAGACATTGAAGCTCAATTGAGCATTTTCAAGCTCTACTTGAGAGACCACTCCATCTTTGAAGAGCTTGCTGGTCCTTGCCAGGGAGACGGAATCCTGTAACAATGTTGCCTTTGCCTGACTCAAGGCTGCTTTGGCTTGCAGGTGGGCTGCCTTGGCTTGGTTAAGGGCTGCCACAGCTTGCTCCAATTGGGCACGTAGATCATCTGGGCGAATGGTCAAAAGCAGTTCTCCTTTTTTCACCTTTTCCCCTTCTCTGACAGCTATTGATACCACCTCTCCAGATACATCAGGAGCTACCGGAACATCAATGGTCGGCTGTATCGTACCGGTTTCTTCAACCCTGGCGTAAATGGTGCGTGCTTCTACCAGGGCTGTTTCAACCTCCATGCCTCCTTTTTTACATGAAAAAAAGACCACGGGAAGAAATAGTACAAGAAATCTAAACTTCATTCTTTCTGCGTTAGGTTGGTAAAATTAATTAAGTAAGGAGAGAAAATGAAAGCAATGGTCTAGGACTAAGGCCTGTTTGTCAAATAAAATCAACCTGAATGATTTCCTCCCCTCCCCATGATTTGAGCTAAAATCACAAAAAGCATGTGCCATTCTCTGATCAGAGAATGGCACAGCATAGAATTTATGTATCCTGCTTTTATATCATCAATCAAAAGAAATATCCTTGCCTTGATAGAAATCCAGGATCTTACTTCGGAATAAGTAATCGTACTTGGCCCTTAGAAGGTCAAACTTGGCCCTGTTCAGGTTGTTTTTGGCAACAAGAAAATCTACAGAGTTGGCCGCACCAAGATCATACTGACGCTGAATGTTATCGTAAGTGAGTTCCAATGCACCCACCTGCTTGGTGGTAGAAGTATAGGTAGAGTAAGCATTTCTCGCGTCGACATAGGCTTGTTCAATTGCTTGTTGCAGGCTTTGTCTGGCAAGCTCTGCGCTCAACTGAGCCTGTTTTACCCCGATCGAAGCCAGCTCCATGTTGGACTTCACGCTTCTGCGGTTGTAGATGGGAATGTCAAGCCTTAGCCCTAGCCCTACATTGTAGTTGTCCAATAACTGGTTGAAGAATGGATAGTCTCCAAAAATGGGTTGATTAGAAAAAATGGTTAAGTTTTGTTCTATTCCTCCAACTTCTGTTTTTAAAACAGAAGCAACTTCTTGTTCTCCTACCTGCTGAAGACGACCCCCTGACCATGCGGTGAAAACACTCACTCCTAAAGTCAGGCTTGGATACATGCTGGCTTCAGCGATTTTAATATCTTTTTCAGCACTCTTAACCCTGAGGTCAGCTGCTGTAATACTTGGCTGGGCTTGCTCCGCAAAAGCAAAAATTTCCTTGGTAGGAGTCAAAGAAAATGACTTGCTTGGATCTTCCAACTCAGGCTTTTCGATTCCGAAGGGTTGATCAGGATCAAGGCGTAACAGCTGCTGCAAACTCAAATATGCCAATTCAAGGGTATTTTGAGCATTTACAACTTGAAGTTCCTCTGTAGCAATCTGAGATTGGATCTGAGCGAGGTCTGCCTGGGCAAGAGAACCTGCTTTGACAAGCTTTTGTGTCCTTTCAAGCTGTTCCTCAGTTGAGGTAACCTGCAACTCAGCACTTTCCAGGATCTCTGCCTGAAATAGGATGTTGAGGTAGGCAAGGGTAACATTGAGTGCCAGGTCATACTCAGCCTGGGTAACATCTTTGTTGGATGCTTCCAAGTCAAGCTCCCTTTTTTCAATGGTTTTGGTTAATCTTCCATAGTTCCAGAGAGTGATGTTCGAATTTCCACTAATGTTCAAAGCGTCAAATCTCTGGTCGATGAATTCGTTGGTAGTAGGGTCAATGGATCGTCCAAAAGATGATGACCATTGAGGCCCAATGTTTAAGTTCGGGTAGCGTGCAGCCTTGGAAGTAAGCAAGTTTACACTGCTGCTTTGTTGGTTCAGTTTGGCCTGTTGGAGCGTAAGGTTGTTTTCCATGGCATGATCCAGACATCTTTTGAGGCTCCAGATGTTGCCATCCTGGGCCTGTCCACACATCGGGAGCAGTAAAAAACTAAACCATAAAATCGGTAGGTACTTGTTCATGATGGTTGCTGTTTTTTTGAGTATAAACATAATAGTCAGGAAAACAGGTGGCTAAAAATAGGGACTAGTAAATCCATGGACAAACGAAGGTAGGCGATTTCGCAAGAATAAGGCCTCACCTAAAGTCAATTTTTGTAAAAAGATATCACTGAATTCCTTTCAATCCGTTGGGTTCAGGTACTGAACTTCATGGATCCAGTCCAGACTTCTCAAGTAGGTAAGGCTCAATTCTCTCATTTCCGAGTCCAATTCAAAAACCAGTTTTGCCAGGTCTTTTTTACCTTTTCTGTTCACAGTAAGGGTTGCAATGTTGCACTTTTCATACTGTAGTACATTTGAAATAAAGGCAATACTTCCTTCCTGATCCTGAGCTGTTACTATAAGAGTCGGAACTTGTGAAGTAAAATTGCAAGAAAAACCATCAATTTCGACTATAGAAATTAATCCCCCTCCTCGAGATATGCCGAGAACCTTGGTTTTATTTTGTACCCCTGTAGCTTTGATTTTAATAGAGTTGGGATGAAGGGCAGAGGCATTGGCAGAAGTTTTAAAGTTATAATTCAAGCCTTCCTTTTTTGCCAGTTCAGGAGAATCCTTAAGGCGGTCATCGTCCGGAGCCATGCCCATTAGGCCTGCCAGGATGGCTCGATCGCTTCCGTGACCTTCATAAGTCCTTGCAAATGAGTTGTAAAAAGTAATTTCTACCTCCTGGGGAGTCTCTCCCAATATCTTTCGGGCGACCCTACCGATTCGGGCTACACCTGCAGTATGCGAACTCGAGGGACCAATCATTACAGGCCCGATCATATCAAATATACTACTTCTCTCTGCCATGTCGTTTGAAAAAAAGGAAATTGAACATTGGAAAAATGGTAGTGAACAAATGCATTTATCTAAAATGCAGAGATATTTCTCCAATTCCTCCCGTTAGAGATAATTTTTCATTTTCTAAAAGCAATTCCGATTTTGGTTTTCTGATTAATGATATTATGAGTTGATGCATTATTAAAATTCAAATAAAAACCCAGTAGGGGATTTCAATTTAGAATTGTATAAATAGCGTTAACGAATCTGTAAACTCAAAAAGATTGGTTTGTGGAATGTAGGAGAGTCCTGATAATTCATTAGAATTTCAGAAAAAAATCATGCAGATTGCATCTGGTATTTTTAGAAGTGCTTCCTACTACATAAACTATCCTATCATTCACATTTTTCGATTGGAATTCAATTATTATTGGCACATCTATACCCTTTAAGTGTTGGCGACATGAAAAGAATTTTTGCTCAGGCCTTAGTAACCCTGGTTGTGATGCTGGCTACTATGACTCAGTCATTCGCACAGGACCCTCAGTATTCTCAGTTTTATTCTAACCTTGTAATGCTCAATCCAGCCTTTACCGGTTCTGGGATTGGACCCAGGGTAGCTTTGAACTCTCGTGGACAATGGATCAAAATTCCTGGCTTCTACCAGCAATTTGCTGCATCATTTGACATGCCTGTTCAGTTTTTGGGATCTACTCAGGGACTCGGGGTAAACTTCAGTGCAGACAGGGCGGGTGAAGGAGACCTGACCAAACTAAACATCACATTCAATTACGCATATCAATTGGAGATTGCCGATGATAACTTCCTGCGCTTTGGATTGAGCGGTGGAATTTTCCAGGCAAGCATTGATCCCTTCAAGTTGACCTTCCCGGATCAGTTGGATCCATTGGGTGGCGGTATAGGATCTACCCTTGAACCCTTGGGTAATTGGTCTCAGAACCGTATCACAGAGGATGTCAATGCAGGTGTCGCCTTCTTTAATGAGTACGCATGGTTAGGGTTTACTGTAAACCACATTACCCAGCCAGATGAAATCTTTACACTAAGAGGAAGTGGTGTAGATACACGCCTTCCAAGAAAATATACCCTTACAGGTGGATTGAATATCCCCATTCGCAGCATGAACAGCAGAAGAGATGTCTCTATCACTCCTGCATTCCTGACCAAATTCCAGGGAGATTTCTTCCAGGTAGACGCAGGTCTTTATGTAAATGCTGACCCTATGGTATTTGGAGTATGGTATCGCCACCAGGATGCTGTTATCGGTCTTGTAGGCATCAGGTATGAGAATATCAGCTTTGGTATTTCTTATGACTATACCACTTCGCAGCTGCGTCAGGCCAATTCAGGTGGATCTATTGAGGCCTCAGTAGTAATGGAATTTGAATCCGCTTACCGAGTTAAGGGGATTAAGCACAGAAAACTTCCTTGTCCTCGCTTCTAACTGGTGGGGTGATGGCAAACTTGGTACATTAATGTACAGAAACGCCCAAACAGGGAACTTCAATTAAGCATAGTTTTTGAATATCACATATACCTTCTGTTTTAGTTAAGTCAAGACGCAAAATAATCGTCTCGAAAAACCGGCATAAGAACATGAGAAGTATCATTTTTGGATTAACGGCTCTTCTGGTTGCAGGATTCATGGCAAGCTGCGCCAGCCACAAAGAAAAAATCAACCGCGTAGGAAAGGTAGATGCCAACACAGGTATCAAATTCGACGAGGATACCTACGAACCTATCAAGTTCAAGCAGAATGATCCTGCTCCAGGATTGACCCTAGTTGAAGGTGGTACCTTCATGATGGGTGGTGGAGAAAAGGACATCGAGATGATCATGAACAATCGTCAGCGTCAGGTAACTGTGCAGTCTTTCTATATGGACATCGCAGAAGTTTCAAACCTGAACTGGAAAGTCTTCCTTTCTACCCGCGACGACGCTACTGGCGGTTTGATGAAAGAGGAATTGATGCCAGACACCAGCGTTTGGTTGAGAGACCTTGCCTTCAATGACCCCTACGCTGAGACATATTACCAGCACCCTGCTTTCAACATGTATCCCGTAGTAGGAGTTACCTGGCACCAGGCCAACGAATACTGTAAGTGGAGAACTGAGATCGTAAACAAGCGTCTCATGAAAGAAAGCAAGGACTCTTCCAAATTTACAAAATATCCTTCTTACCGCCTTCCAACTGAGGCAGAGTGGGAATACGCTGCCCGTGGTCTTCAGGAATCTGAGGTTTACTCATGGGAAGGAAAATCTCTTCGCAACGCCAAGGGTAAGTTTCGCGCCAACTTCAAGCGTGGACGTGGAGACTACGCTGGATGGAGAGGTGGAGATGGCCACCACATGACTGATGGCTATATGATCACTGCTCCAGTTAAAGAGTTCTGGCCAAATGACTTCGGTCTATTCAACATGTCTGGAAACGTTGCAGAGTGGACTCAGGATACTTACCGTCTACTTTCTCCAGAAGACGTAGATGACTTCAACCCATTCCGCCGCAAGGGTAAAACCACCATCCGTCCTGATGATTGGTTGGATGACGTAAACTACAAAGACAAAGAATCTCTTCTTTTCAACCCGGATGACAACGCTGCTCTAGGTTCTGATTTCTTTGACAATGTTAAAGTTTACCGTGGAGGTTCATGGAATGACATCGCTTACTACCTGTCTCCAGGTGTACGTAGATATTTCCCCGCTGACTCTTCAAGTGCTACCATCGGATTCCGTTGTGCAATGGT
The DNA here is from genome assembly GCA_022760475.1 of Bacteroidia bacterium. Taxonomy (GTDB): domain Bacteria; phylum Bacteroidota; class Bacteroidia; order J057; family J057; genus JALEFZ01. Next base: position 79,926 of record JALEFZ010000006.1, read on the forward strand.
ACGTGTAGGAAGCCCTGACTAATTCGAAGAAGGTTACTGATAATAAATGACAGGTGTCTGTAAAGGCACCTGTTTTTTTTATTTATTGCATATAGCCAAACGTCATTTTTACCTGATAAGCATACAAGTAAATCAATGCCGGAACTACTCAAAAATCTCTATTCTGAGGATTACATCTCCAACCTTTCCCAAAAAATTAAAGAGCAATATCCTGATTTTGAAGAAAATGACTTTAAAGCCTCAGTATTCTCTGACCAATGGGACGAGCTTGAGTTAAAGGGAAGGATGCATCACATCAGCGATGCCTTATACAAACATATTCATTTATCCTATGAAGAGACCATTGAACTCCTGATTGCCATAGGGCCGGACTCTGGAAGACTTGAAGGCCTCTTCTTGCCTGACTTTGTGGAGAAGTTTGGTTTAGAAGAAAAATGGGAAGTGAACATGTATGCCCTCGAAAAAATCACTCCTTCTGCCAGTGCAGAATTTGCCGTGAGACCTTTTATATTAAAAGATACAGGGCAAATGATGGAACAAATGCTGACTTGGTCAAAGAGTGGAGACCTGGATGTCAGACGCTTATCTTCTGAAGGCTGTAGGCCTCGATTGCCATGGGGCATGGCTCTCAAGGATTTTCAAAAAGATCCAGCGCTTATTTGGCCAATATTGGAAAACCTGAAAGATGATGAGGAAGAGTACGTCCGTCGATCTGTAGCCAATAATCTGAATGACATCAGTAAAGACCATCCTGACCTGGTTCTTGACCTGGCTGAGAGATGGCTCAAGGAAAATGGTGAGAGAAAAAGAATGGTCAAGCATGCGTTGCGAACACTCCTTAAGAAAGGAAACACCAGGGCATTGATGCTATTTGGTTTTGGAGATCCTACCCACATTCTCATCAATCAGCTAGAAATAAATCCAAGGAAAATTAAAATCGGCGGAGAAGGAGAGTTTCAATTTGAATTGGAGAATCAGGGGGAGGAATGCTTGCTCCGACTTGAATTTGCTGTGGATTACCTGAAGAAAAATGGGAGTCATTCCAGAAAGGTCTTTCAGTTAAGCGAGAAAAGCTATTCAAATGGTTCTTTTGAACTCCAGAAAAGACACTCTTTCAAGCAATTATCTACCAGGGTCCATTATCCGGGCACGCATAGGTTGGCAATTCTTGTTAATGGGAAGGAAAAAGCTGGATTGGAATTTGAATTAGAGTGAAACACTCCCTTAACTCTTTGATTTTAGGCTAGAAAGCCCGTAATTTGCATCTCAATTTACCATACTGTATCCTTTTTTAGTTAAAGATTATGTCTGTACTAAGCCGAATAAGGCAAAATATAGGGCTTATTGTGGGGATCATTTCTCTTGCTCTATTGGCTTTCATTATCGACCCATCCAGTTTGCAGGGTTTCTTTTCACAGCCACCAGCAGCGGGTGAAGTTGCCGGGGAATCAATTTCCATGAGAGAGTATCAGGATGAGGTTTCCAGTGTCCTCCAAAGTCAAGGAGGTGCCCTTGATCCTGTAAGAGAAGGCCAGCTTAGAGACCAGGTCTGGGATAATATGGTGATGCGCAGGTTGTACAACAAAGAGTTCGGAAACATCGGGATTGAAGTAACCAAAGATGAGCTTCTTTCTATGTTCATTGGAAAGCACGTAGATCCAACCTTCCTTCAGGCTCCTATATTCAAAGATTCACTTGGAAACTTTAGCCCACAGATCGTTCAGCAATGGTATACTTACATGGCAGAAAATGATCCTGACGGTTTGGTTGCCCAGGAAGAAAGGTTAGAGCTAAACAGAAGGTTCCAAAAATACTATTCGATGATTCAGGGTGCATTCTTTACCCCTTCTGAATATGCCAAAGCTGTTTACAAGCAGCAAAACAAAAAGGTGAACATTTCCTATGTAACAGTTCCCTTTTCAGCCGTTGCCGATTCTGCGGTTACTGTTACGGAGAGCGATCTGAAAAACTACATAACCAGATTTAAGCACCGCTACGAGCAAAAAGACGAAACGGTCATTCGTTACAGTAAATTCCCAATTTTGGCGAACAAAAGAGACTCAATGAGTTCTGTAAAAAAGATGGTGAAGTATAAGCCTCTTTTCTCTAAGTATAAAAATGACTCGCTATATACCCAGGCTCGTTCTTCTCAGCCATATAGAAAATCATACGATCCATTGGCGAGACTTCCAGAGGCGATCAGAGACAGCATCAAGGGAGCAGCCGATAAAGAAGTATTTGGTCCTATCCTGGTGGGAGATTCTTACAGACTCTTCAAACTGGTAGGAAAAGAAAAGGCAGAAGAAGCATACGGGAAAATCGCTCATATCCAGATTAATTTCTCTAACGATACCGCAGCAGCAGAGAAAAAAGCCAGAGGCCTTCTTGCCGAAGCGAGGACTGGAAACTTTGGCGATGTTGCTGAGAAGAACTCTCAGGATTTTGGTTCTCGCATCAAAGGTGGAGAAGTAGGATGGTATCGTGCTGGATCTTATGGAGAAGATTTTGATGAAAGGGTAAGTAAAGCATCTGTTGGTTCTGTTATTGGGCCTATCAAAGGAATCCGTGGATACCACATCGTGAAGGTGCTTGATAAGACTGACTTCAACTACGACATTGCTCAGATCGAAGACCAGATCATCTACTCTACAGCTACCAAAGATAGCGTATATGGCCTAGCCAACCGCTTCGCTCAAAAGTTATTCACCAGCCAGGACATCAATGCCTCTGCTGCTGAAATGAATGTCGCAGCGCTTTCCAGTAACCCTTTGACTCCTGAGTCAAGAACAATTCAAGGGCTTCAAGCAGGTCGCGAACTGCGCGAGTTGATTCTTTGGGCAGTGAATGCTGGAGAAGGCGATTACACCAACAAGGTTTACAGGGTGGGTGATGATTACATCTTGGCTCAGGTATTCAAGAAAACCAGTGCGGGCTTAAGGCCACTTGATGACATTAGAGCTGAAGTAGAAAGAGCTGTACTCAACGAAAAGAAAGGGGAATACCTTGCTAATAAACTTCAGGGAATGAGCGGGCAGGATTTCGAAACAGTTAAAAACAACATGGGCACTGGAGCCAGAACCGGATCTTCTAAAGACCTTACCATGACTAGCAACAGTGTAACTGGTCTTGGAACTGAGCCTAAGGTAGTTGGTAGAGCATTTTCGCTTGCTCAAGGCGAAGCCAGTTCACCTATCATTGGTACTTCAGGCGTTCATCTTATTAAAGTAGATCAAATCACTGACTCTGCTGACCCAAATGAGGCAGAGATTGCATCTTTGAAGACCACCCTCGAAAATAACTTGCGTAGGTCTGTGATGGAGCAAACTGATGGTGATGCCCGCAGATCCAGACTTGACAATACCCTTCGTGATCTTAACGGAGTAGTTGACAACAGAGCAAAAGCAGAGTCCAGAAACTATGGATTCTAATTAGGGATACATCCAATAAAAAAGGCGGTAGTTAAACTACCGCCTTTTTTTATGTTTTGCTTTAGGGCTTAGGCTACCAGGATTTTTCCTTCTAACGGTTCAGGAGTAGGCCTAAAGTCATAGAGTTGAGTCCTCAGGCGCGGGGTAAATCCTGCATCAGCAATTACCTTTTGTATTTCTTCTGCGCTTAGCCTGTAAGGAGCTCCAGCAGCAGAAACTACATTTTCTTCAATCATGATGGACCCAAGGTCATTTGCTCCTGCATGGAGGCATACTTGAGCTACCTTTGGCCCGACAGTAAGCCATGAAGCCTGAATATTCTCAATATTGGGAAGCATGATTCGGCTCATGGCAATCTGGCGTATATATTCGTCAGGACTGACTGTATTTCTCACCCCTCTGGTTTTGTTGAGCAAGGTACCATCGTCCTGGTATGGCCATGGGATAAAGGCTTTGAAGCCATTGGCTCCTTCGGGTCGCATTTCCTGCACTTCACGAATTCTAACCAGATGTTCGTATCGTTCCTCGATGGTTTCGATGTGGCCAAACATCATGGTGGCACTGGTCGTCAAGCCAACTTTGTGTGCGACATGCATGACATCAAGCCATTCTTGCCCAGAGCATTTCCCATTGGAAATGATGCGCCTTACGCGGTCGTTCAGAATTTCTGCACCTGCTCCCGGCATTGAGTCCATACCCGCCTTCATGAGGCGTGTGAGCACTTCCTCATAGCTTATTTTCGATAATTCAGCAATGTGAACAATCTCCGGAGGCCCCAAGGCATGTAGCCTCAAATCAGGGAACCATGACTTAAGTTTACTAAAGGTTTCTTCGTAAAACTCAATCCCAAGTTTGGGGTGGTGCCCGCCTTGTAACAGAAATTGATCGCCGCCAAGTGCAATGGTTTCTTCTGCCTTCCTTTTATAGGTCTCATCATCTGTGATGTAGGCTTTGTCTTTAAACTTCTCTGTTGGTGGAACAAAGAAATTGCAGAATTTACAGTTGGCAACACAGACATTGGTGGTATTTACATTTCTGTCTATTTGCCAGGTAACGATGCCAAGGGTATCTTTTTTCGCCTCTTTTCGAAGCTCATTGGCGACGAATACCAGTTCGTCGGTACCTGCATTGTTATGCAGAAAAACGCCCTCTTCTATGCTTAGAAACTCCTTTTCGAGTGCTCTTTTTAGCAGGTCTTGGATGTTCATATTTCGTTGAATCTATAACCGCAGCAATTTTGGCTGCAATCTACTACCTTAAACTGAAATTCGCGTACAGAAGTTTCAGAAAAATTTGAAACTATTGACCGTTTGTATAGAATTCAGCAGAAAAAGTAATTTAGCAGGGTATATTAAGCTCAAAAACAGGTAACTCCACAAATGGCTCTAGCATTAAAAGTCCAATTTTTTGAAAGCAATAGTAAGCGGCCCAAATTAGAATTGGAGCCTGTATGGTGGGACATTGACCTATTGTTGGATCAATATCCCTTTGATTTTATTGGCGATTGGACTTTTAGAGATTATGAGATTATTCTAAATGGAGAAGAATTTATAGACATGCATTTAGATATGTTGAAATTCACCAAAGAAGGTGTATTTCAATTGGAGGCTTGGCAGGAGATTATTATTCAACGGAGAAAAGCACTTGAAGAGGCAATTGAGAATATTGGCCAGTATCCAAGGATACGGGTGCATATTTTCGAATATGGTTGACTGGTGAGTTGCTTTGGTCCTTAGGTTGTTCTTTTGCGCAATTACCTTGAGATATAATACCCACCCTTGGCCTTATCATAATAACCGATATAAGGTTTTCCATTCAGAAAAAAACTTTTGAAATGAGGCATGTTTTCAAAAGCAGAAGCTCCAAAACGGTTGCTCGCCAGTAGTTTGGGTAGTGCCTGTGGGAATTCTTCTTTTTGGGTTTCTATGAATGAGGGTAAGTAGGCAAGGTCATAGGCTTCATCAAGGACGATTCCTGTTACTCCCTTGGTTATTTGTGGATTTACTCCCCCGAGTTTGAATTCAATCATAGAGTCAGCCTGGATATTTGCTCCAATGGCGAGGTAGGGCATTTCGTAAACATCCGCGAAAAAGTCCTGGTGAGAGGTAAAGGGAATAATTTTTCCATCAGAAAGTGCTTTTTCTGCCTTCCACAATTGAATGTCCCACTCTTCAGTACTTGTATAGGTATAGGTATGAAGCTCATTTCTCGTTGAAATATCTTTGATACTGAGGTTCAGAGAGTCCCTACTCATGGCCAATTGGAATATCTTTCCCTCTATGATCAGAGAATTTGTCTTACTCAGGCTATCTGCAAAGGCTTTCATCGGTAGGCTGAACTCCTCCTTAATACCGGTTCTTAGGTCTATATGGACAATATTTGTTTGAGTGGCCTCATCCAGGGTGAGGTACAGTTGGTCATCAAAATGGTAGAGCTTGCCAGGTAGGTAAGTTCGTTCCATGTTTGGGGGATTTTCCTGATCGATCCTGGTGAGATTATCCCTTAGTCTTTCGATAAATTGTTCATTCTCGATGTTGAATTCCTCTGCACTGAATTCTTGTCCACCCTCGAATTTACAGAGTCGAATGCTGCTTTGCCCCTTCGGGAGACGGACGATGTGCAGAATACCTTCATAGGTGAATGTCCCCCAAAAAACAGAACCACTGCTCAACCTAGACATGTCTATACTTGAGAAGTTGGTTCCTTCTGAGTCTGAGAGAATTGAAAGAACCTCATAAGCCTGCGTCTCCTGATTGAGATAAGCTATAAATAGGAGTCCATCTTTGTAGGTAAAGCCTAGTCTTTGGTGAGTTTCTTCCTTGGGGAGATCAAAGACTTCAAAACGCTTTTCAACCTTCAGGCCCTCATCTAGTTTCAGTACGAGGCCATTGTTCCCTTCTTTAACAAAAACAAGTCCTCCCGAAGCACCTGTAAACATGGAGATTTCGGCAGAAGCACCGGGCTCATTTTCTAATGGGATAAATGCTTCAAAGGGTTGGGCAAATGTCGATAGGCAACTCGCAATGATCAATACGAATAGGGTTAGGAACCTGATATCCTTCATATGGGTGTGGGTTGAAGACAAAATGTTGAAAGGGGTGTTCCAATACTATACTTTTCGTACGGAAGGAAAGGAGGGCTGGTTCGAGGAAAAAATAATACCCTCAGAAATGAGGATACCCCTGACAGGTTTATGCTGCTGTCAGGGATTGTGCTGTCTTAAATATCTCCCATACTCTTTTTAGGTGGCGGAGTATCTTTCTTCTTCTCTTTATCAGTGTCTTCCTTTAGAATCTCCTCCAGTTTTTTCTCATCCTCTTCTATGTCAATATCCAGGATTCCCATTTCTTTTTTCATTTGGGAAACAAGGTCTTGAGCAGAATTCTTCGCAAGTTCAGCCTCATTTGCTAGCTTCTCCATTTCATTGGTGGTTTGAGAGGCCTGTTCCAGGAACATATCCATTTTGGCTTCTCCAACGGCAGATTCACGGTTCAATTTCTCAACCCATTCATCGGTGTCGTCATTGAGTGCATCTGTGATTTTTGAAATGGCGTCATTGAGTTTTCTGGAGGTTTGCAATTGCTTAGCTGAATTCAGGAATTCTTTTCTTTTCTTCAGTTCGGCTTTGTAGGCCTCCTTTAGCTTTTCTCTTTCGAGGCGATTTTTTTCTTCAGGAGTCATGTGATTTTTATTTTTTGAACAGCCAGGGTTGTAGTTGTATTGATATTCAAAATTTACAAAAAAAGCGCTTATTCAAGGAACAAGCGCTTTGTAAGTATGTCAATATCTTTCTTACTCAGTAGCTTTGGTTGGTGTATCAAGGTCAAGATCGTCAATAATTGGACTGTCATCTTCGAGTCCCATTTCGATCTTAAATTGCTTTACCAAATCTGCAGCTCTTAGCTTCTCCGCTTCTTCTTCAATTTTCAGGGTCTCTGTATCTACAGAATCCAGGGCCATTTCCATGCGAGCTTCATTTTTAGCAGTTTCTTCATTGATTTTGCTAATCATCTCATCATGGGTAGCGTCGACACCGGCAACTTCAAACTGCTCCAGGGTATCGGCGATTTTAGATTGCCACTTGGCTCTTTCGTTTGCGCGGAGAGCTTCTTTTGCCTCAGCGATTTTCTTTTCACGCTCACGCATGAAAACTTTTTTCACCTCAAGCGATTTTTCGTAGGCCTTGGACGCAACGTCGAATTGACTCTTAGTTTGCATCATATGCCCCTTGACACTTTCCAGTCTCATGGCATAATTTTCTGCAATGTCGTCTCTTCCAGCCTGGATGGCGGCCTTCATCTTAGCGACGAGGTCTTTGTATTCTACCTTGTATTTATTCAGTTCCTTTTCAAGGAGGGTCATGTTAGCCTTAACCGTAGCAATGTTTTCATTCATCTGAGGGATCTGATCGTTCATTTCCCTGATGTTTTGCTCTAGGATTAATTTGGGGTCTTCAATGCTACTGATAAGCCCTCCGAATAGGGAGCGAATGGCACGGATAAATCTTTTCCACATAAGAAAATAAGGATTTGCTTTTTGAAATGTCGTCGTGTCTTTTGGTCTACGTACAATTATGGCATCAGGTTAAACCGTAATGGCTTCTCTTCCATATTTTCCGTAAGCCTTGATATACGACTCTAATTTAAGAACTTCTTCCTTATTTCCCACAAAGATAGGGACACGTTCGTGAAGTTCTTGAGGATCAATGTCCAAGATGCGATCGCGCCCGCTACTGGCCATGCCTCCAGCCTGCTCCGCTATAAAGGCCATTGGGTTGGCTTCAAATGTCAGCCTGAGCTTCCCTTTTGGCCTTTGGATGGTCCCGGGATACATGAAAATTCCTCCTTTTAACAGGTTTCTGTGGAAATCAGCTACCATCGAACCGATGTATCTTAACTTATACGGCTTTGGAGAATCTCTTTTGATGTGACGGAGATATTGCTTGGTTCCTTCAAAGAAATCGCGATAATTTCCTTCATTAACTGAATAGGTATTGCAATACTCAGGAAACTCCATGTTGGGGTGAGAGAGCAGGAATTCCCCAATAGAAGGGTCCAGCGTAAATCCATTCACCCCATGCCCCGTGGTATAGACGAGCATGGTACTCGATCCATAAAGGATGTAACCTGCAGCGACCTGTTCTGAGCCCTTTTGGAGGAGGTCTTCGCGTGTCAGCTCTCCTTCCAGGTGCTTCCTTCTATAAATAGAAAAAATAGTACCAATTGAGACATTCACATCAATGTTGGAGGAACCATCGAGTGGGTCCATAAGCACGATGTACTTGCCGGTACTTCCATTTTTAATGATGAAATCGTCCTCTTCCTCAGATCCTACCGCACATACCATTCTTCCTTTGAAAAGGGCATCAATCATCTGGTCATTGGCATACAAATCCAGCTTTTGCTGTTCTTCTCCCTGGATATTCGTTTCTCCGGTGAGTCCTAAAATATCCACCAATCCAGCTTTGTTCACTTCTCGGTTGATGATTCTGGATGCTAGAACGATGTCACGGATAATTTTTGACAATTGACCGGTAGCATAAGGAAAATTTTGTTCCTTTTGGATGATGAATTGCTCCAGTGTAATTACGGAGCTTTTGAATTGTCTTTCCATAAGATAAAGCAATTGTAGAGAAAAATCATTCTATAGCGAATGTTCGCAAAAAATAATACATCCTAATGTATTGATACATAGGATATTGTGGATTGTAGTAAGTATTTGAGGTATGTGACTGCTAATCTAGGAAAAAGACGTGGAAAAAATTAGATTTTCTTTAAAATAAATGTAGGTACCCAGGCTACAAAGCGGGTGGTCTGGATTTGTGTCCAAATATCCTTTTGGTCTTTGATGTCGACCATGGTGCCCGGCCCTATGGGTAAATGAATGACTTCGGAGGCATAGCCAGGTCCGGCAAAGAAGGACGAATCATTGATGATGACAGCCTTTTTAGGGACAAGGGAATGATTGGCGAGGGTGAGGAGACAAAAAAGAAGCAACGCCGTACTGAGCATCAAACCAATGGCCCTTGCTATTCTTTTTCTGATCAATATGGTCAATGAGGTAACGGTGATGGATGACAAAAGGAGGATGATAGAGATGGTGCCCAGGTATCGATGGACGATTTGCTGTGCAAGGGTCCACATGTTTCCGAGGGGTTGTCTTTCCTGGCGAAACTTTTGAAGTAGTTGGGCGATTTTTGAATCTATTTTATTGCCTCCATATTCCCATTGGATCTTTCTTAGGAAAAATATGGCTTTGGAGAAATTTCCTTCTTGCTCGTGCATGAATGCCAGGCGATAGAGGGTTTCCTCTGTCCATATATCTTCTTCGAAGAGGATTTCGTAGGAAGAAATTCCTTCGTCGAATTTTTCGTATCGAAACAAATATTCTGCTCTTTGCGTTATACTATCCGCTTGAGCCGATGAAAGTTTGGCGAATGCAAGGAAGGGGATGATAAAAAAGCCTAGTAGGCAAAAAAAAGGCCTCAGAATATTTGACATTTGTGAAAATAGTATATTTCTTTGCACTCCATTCCTGAAAAATAGGTGTGGATTGTTCTTAGAACGGATGATCTGGTAGCTCAGTTGGTAGAGCATTTGACTTTTAATCAAAGGGTCCTGGGTTCGAGCCCCAGCCAGATCACTAGCCCTGGCAATGTCGCATTGTCAGGGCAATTTTCAAAATAGGGCATAGTTGGGGTGAAAAAATTTTCTCCTCAATGGGAAAGGCTCTAGGAATAGCAAATACCCAGGTGGCGGAATTGGTAGACGCGCTAGCTTGAGGGGCTAGTGGCCGCAAGGCCGTAGGGGTTCGAGTCCCCTCTTGGGTACGAAACGGCCTTCAGATAACCTGAAGGCCGTTTTTTGCTTTTTTACTAGGTGAATCGCCAAAATAGATCCATTTGCCGTATAGCTAGGAATATCATTGTTATAACGGAAACTTACCTTTTTTCGGTTTAGATTGGTTGAGCCTAGCGATAAATGAGACCTTGGGTTTTGGGATTACCCTTGTGAAAACCGCGGCTTGGCCTTACTCTTGAGACTCCATAGATTAATGGTTTAATTTTTTCTGGCTAATCTGACCTCCAAAAGAATGTCCCATCACAGAATCGATTCAAGGCATTGATGGATTTTTCGAGAGTATGACTGGTGGTGTTTTCCAGGTAGAAAATATTGTGAAGAGGAATATCAAAGGCTTTATCATCCACTAAATAAGGATTCTCTTCTACTTGGATGTAATTTCTTTGGTCGATAGAAAGGTCTGTCCTTGGAGGTGATTTTGAAAAGAATAGATTACAGGAAACTACTTGAAAAAAGCTCCCAGGATTATCAATCTGGTAAAAAACTTCATGTTCTGTGTGTTTTTTGATCGTGCGGAATTTATTTATACAAACTTACCATAAGTCTCACGCAAGCTTCCTACCCAAATTATCTTAATAATTTCCATCCTCCCCTAACTCCCAATCAGCATCCTGCTTCGCTTGCCCATCAGTAAACGGATTCCCGCAATAATCAACCTGCTCATCGTAAGTGCAAACACAAAAACAATGAAGGCGTAGCCTACGATATTGATTGGGAACAAAATTCTGGTCTGAAACAAAGGCATTAAGAAGACGAAAGTCATCAAGACAAAAAACATGTGAAGGAAATAAATCGCAAAGGAATCCCTTGCAAAGCCCGCCATCCATTTGGGTTGATTTTCTTCGAGTTTGTAGAAATAGAAAAGAAATAGAGCCGAAAGGGCTAATTTCTGGACATAGAATACCGATTCCAGTACCGAGACAAAACCGATTTTTCTGATTTCAGCGAGATAGAAGTAGCACAATAAGCCTGATAGCAATACAGCGGTGGCAATTAGGGGCCATTTAAGCCTTTCTATCAGCTTGATCGAGTTTTCCAGGTCATTGCCTACCCACATGCCTGCTGCGTAAGCCCCAGTAAAATAGATCATCGTTTCAATGTGAAGGCTAGGATTTACAAACTCGAGGGGGATTCGAGAAATAGCTAAGGGCGTAAGGATAATTATACCTAAAGCAATTTTACCAGCTTCTTTGGCATGGAGGAGGAAATCCAATAAGGGCGTTACGATGTATAGGAAAAATAAAACAGGCATGTACCAGTAAGTCCCTTGTGCTGCTCCCACGATAAAGTTATTTAGCGCCGTTTTCAAATAGGATAACAGATCGCTGTGCAAAGCCACAGGTTCGGATTCTGTACTGGTCATTATGGAGAAAAGGAGGGTGAAAAATATATAGGGTAGGAGGACATTTTTCACTTTGCTGGTAAAAAACTTTCTCCAGCCTTTGGTTCTCAGTATGGCTGAAAATAGGATTCCAGAAATCACAGCAAAATAAATGGTACTGTCATGAAAAAGGACTTCATTGGCTATGGCGACGGGGTTGCTCATGTCAAGCCCTTGCATATTATTGGAGACAATCAGTGGCGGAATGAAGGCGTGAATAGCTACGATATTGAGGATGGCAAATCCGCGAAAAGAATGCAGATAGCCTAGGAATCCTGTGGATTGAGATTGGGTCATAGGTGTTTTTGTGTGCGTGTATGATTTCAATTTACGTAAAACTTCAGGATTTGTAATAATCTCCTGCTGCGAACACATCAGCGAATATAAAAAGGCTAAGCCTTCCCCAGCGGAGAAGGCTTAGCCTAATATCTTTATTTCCTGCTACTTATAGCAGCTCGACCCAGCCAAAGGTATCTTCTACAGCTCCCAGGCGGTAGTCCATCAGGGCGTTGTACAACCAAGGACCAATTTTTCTCTCAGAAACTGCTGGTAGTACCCATTCTTCACCTCCGAAGCCAATTTTGGCGACGTGTGATACAGTCGCAGCTGTACCTGTACCAAAGCATTCTTCAAGTTTGCCTTCGCGGTAAGCCTGTTGTAGTTCGTAGACCGATACCTGACGTGCAGTTACTTTGTAACCATTGGCTTCCATGAGCTGGATACAAGAGTTGCGGGTGATGCCTGGCAGGATGGTTCCTGTTAACCTTGGGGTTACTACTTCTCCGTCAATGACGAAGAAGATATTCATGGTTCCACATTCTTCTACATACTCACCATGGCGAGCATCCAACCACATGACATTATGATAACCATTGGCTTTGGCCATCTTGTCAGGAAGCATGGCTGAAGCATAGTTGCCTGCAGCTTTTGCTGCTCCGGTACCGCCAATAGCCGCACGGATATAATCTTTATTTACCAGGAGATTTACAGGCTCTGAGTAATAAGGCCCAACTGGACAAGTGAATACCACAAAAGTATAGTTGTCTGATGCTTTCACCCCAATGTATTCATCCGCAGCGAAATAGAGGGGACGCAGGTAAAGGGCTCCTTGATCGGGATTTGGGAGCCAGTTGCTGTCCAGTTTTACCAGCTCTCTGATGCCTTCCATGAAAATTTCTTCAGGAATGGGAGGCATGGCCATTCTATGGGCAGAGTAGTTGATTCTAAGCCAGTTTTCCCTCGCTCTGAACAACACAGGTCTTCCTTCGGGGCTTTTGTGTGCCTTCATTCCTTCAAAAACCGACTGTCCATAGTTCAGGGCAGAGTTGGCAGGAGTGAGGTTTAGTGGAGCATAAGGTTTGATTTCAGCCTGCTGCCACTCACCGTTAATACAATGGGCGACAAGCATATGATCGCTGAAAACCCTTCCGAAGGGGATGTTATTCATGTCAATCTCTGAAATTCTGGTTTCAGAGGCTTGAGTAATTTTGAGGAAATCGCTTACTACATCCATGTGTCAATGATTTGAGATGTTTGAGTAGATAGTATTTATAATGAAAAGCTACTTAGCCTTAGAGGAAAATGGTGGATTTGTATTCCTTCCCTTTATACTTAAGGATAAAAGGATAAAACTTTCCACGGGTCAAAGGTTTAGTCGAAATTTGGATTTTATCCAATCCAATTCTGTCCGTTACTTTCCCTTTGATGTATAATTTTTCATCCTTGGAGTTGAATAGGTGCAATTCTACGAAGCCGGGCATGGTGATCTCATAGATGATGTCAATGTGGGTCCCACGATCCACCTTATCTTTGATCTTTAATTTAAGTGGCGTTGTCTGGAATTCTCCTTGAGCAAAAACCTGCTTACCGAATAGGAACATACCAGCCAGGAAAAGTACTGTGATCAAACGCTTCATAGCTCGCAAATTAATTATTTTAGGTGTTGTTTTCAAAATTATCAGGCCAGGAGTCTTGCTTCTTTGAGGTAATCAAAAATTTGTTGCGAAGCCCCTCCCTTGCCATCTATGTAGGTTATATTGGTACGGGAAATTTTCTCCATGAGTTGAGGCTCATTGGATAGTTTCAAGATTTGAGAAATTAATTCCTCGCTCTTGTGGTATGGGAATGCAGTTCCCAATTCAACCAAATCCAGGGCTTCAGGAAAGTGTTTATACTTACTGCCAAAGAATATTGGGCAACCAAAGGTTGCTGCTTCCAGAATGTTATGTAGGCCATGGTTCCATCCCCCACCAATGAAGGCCAAATCGGCATATTTATACAATTTTGAAAGCATTCCGATGTGATCTACCCACAAAATCTGATAAGGCGTTATTTTGTCCCATTCGGAGTATTTAATAGAGTCCTTCGGGTATTTTTTTATCCAATTATCAATCCTGACCTGGTCTATTTCGTGGGGAGCGAGGATCAGTGATAGTTTTTCTGGATGCCTAAGCTGCTCAAAGGCTTCAAAGATGAATTCTTCGTCTTTCAAATAGGTACTCCCTCCAATCCAGACTTTCTTTCCTTTGGTTAGTTGCGCTATCTCAGGCAGATTTGTAGATGAATTTCTGCTTTCCCTTACTCTATCAAAACGGGTGTCCTTGCTGGTTGATAAATTCTCTTCAGGTAAATATTGGCTAAGAAATTGGGTTGTACCTTCGCTTTGGGTGAAGATTTGTTGGAAAGATTGCAGTGCATTTATGTTGGCTTTCTTGATCATGCCCTTCATGGCTGATTTCTCCGCACTCAGGTTGCTGCCAATCATCACTATGGGTACTTCCTGATTTTTGAGTAAAGAGAGCCAGTTTAGCCACAGCTCATTTTTTACCAGGATAAGCAACTCAACTTTAAGGGAGCTCATCAATTTCTTCATGTTGCTGGGCGTATCCAGGGGGAGGTATTGAACCGAATCAGCTAGTGGGTCATTTTTGATTTGCTCATATCCGGAAGGTGAAAAAAAGCTCACCAAAAGAAAGTTTTGAGGGAATTCTGCTTTGATCTGACGAATTAGTGGCCTTGCCATTTCAAATTCACCCAAGGACGCACAATGAATCCAACAGATAGGACGCCCATCATGGCCTATTTTTCGCCAATTTTCTTCCCATCCTTTCCTGCCAGCGACCCATTTCCTGGCCTTCTGCGAAAAGGGACTGGCCAAGCGGATAGCAAGTCCATAAAGATGGATTCCCAGGGTATATACAATTGGGGGCATGTGTGGAGTCTTGTCAATAAAAATAAGCCTCAGAGGGGGCTCTTTTGTAAATGGTGTATATCCAACTGGCTTTGATTCCCCAGAAAAAGTCCAGTGTTGTCTCGTTGGTATCAAGTGGGCCTGTAGGAAAAAAGACTTGTCTTCCACTACGTGTAGGTACTTGGGCAAAATCAAGCCCAATGGCAAAGTTGACCTGGTTCTTGTTGTCATAGTAGACATAGCCCAGTCCCTCTCTAAGTCCGATGCCGTATCTCATTCTGTCATATCCCTTGGCATATTCGCCTTCCAGGGCCGAAGATTCTCCGTCAACCACTCGGTAGTTGAAACGGTGCATGGCAAATTGCCCGCCTATTTCTGCATAAATGCCTGAGTTGGGGTTAGGGCCAAGGACGGGAAATATGTATCCAAGGCTTACAGGTACAATGAAACCCCTTCCGCTGATGCTTACCTCTGATAAAAACCCCTCATCCGTGATGATCAAACCTCCCGTTCCGCGTAGCAATTCGTCCAAGCCTCCCTCATCCTGTGTACGGTCAGTAAAAAGGAATGAAGCTCCGCCTTGAAGGTAAATGTTGGATTTGAACTTTACCCCCAAATCGATCCCGACATTTGAAACAAAATTCCATCTCTCTGTCCATGCACCTCCGGCCACAGAGCCCCTGTATGCGAGGTTGATGGTAGCCATTCGAATGGCGGAGTCCCTGATACTTACCTGTGCTTTTAGTCCAAAAGCGAACAGATGAAAGAAACTGAGACAAATAATTGAGTATTTAACTGAGAATGACATACTTTTGGTGCTATCAATTTGATGCATAAGATCTGGTAATTTCGCCAATTTTTTGGAATGTTTATTGCCAATTCGAAGTATCCTTCTTTTAGAAGTTCAGGACAAATAAATCCTTTACCTCTATTAGGATAAACGGCAAATCGAAT
The DNA here is from genome assembly GCA_022760475.1 of Bacteroidia bacterium. GTDB lineage: Bacteria > Bacteroidota > Bacteroidia > J057 > J057 > JALEFZ01. Next base: position 95,739 of record JALEFZ010000006.1, read on the forward strand.
CATTTGGGATGCCCAAATGTTCATCTTATGCTGCTTATTTGACCACTTAGAGTTGAACTCTATCTGTTGGGGTTAAGTTGGTTTGCCTGTAGGCATTAATATTTACCTTTGTGCAGTAGCCAAACTGCTCCTACATTTGGACCACATACTCCTCTCGCAATAGTTCTCTACCCTACGCATTTACAAAAAACGCTACTCACTTTAATAAATCCTAGCTGTATGGAAATCAGAATGGTAGATACCATAAGCCAGTACCAGCAAGTCCAGGAGCAAATTGATCAGGCTGTGCTGGATGTTGTAAGATCTGGAATCTTTATAAACGGCCCCAAAGTAAGGGGATTTGCCGCAGAGATGTCGGAGTTCCTTGATGTTCCACATGTTATTCCTTGTGCCAATGGCACCGATGCCCTTCAGGTTGCCCTGATGGCGATGGGATTGGAGCCCGGTGATGAGGTCATTACCCCAACATTTACTTATGTCGCAACAGTGGAGGTGATTTCTCTGCTACAATTGAGACCGGTATTTGTAGAGGTAAATCCGGATACTTTTAACATGGACCCATCTAGCATTGAGGAAGCGATTACAGAGAAGACCAAAGTGATTTTGCCTGTACACCTTTATGGACAAGCTGCCGAAATGGAGGCCATCATGGCAATCGCCAAGAAGCATAATCTTTTTGTATTGGAAGACACTGCGCAAGCGATTGGAGCCAAGTACAAATTTTCTGATGGCAGAGAAATGAGCGCAGGAACCATAGGTGACATTGGTACCACTTCATTCTACCCAAGTAAGAATCTTGGTGCGTATGGAGATGGAGGGGCTATTTTTTCGAGGAATGCAGAATTGGGCGACTACCTACAGGTGATATGTAACCATGGAGCGAAGAAAAAATATTACCACGACAACATTGGTGTGAACAGCCGCCTGGATGCGATCCAAGCTGCGATCCTCAGCATCAAGCTGAAGCACCTGAACAGATACAACTCTTCCAGAATTGCTGCTGCGAAGGTTTATGATGAATTACTTTCTGGAATCCAAGGCGTCAAAACCCCGGTTTGGGAGGATGATGGAAGCCATGTATTCCACCAATATACCCTTAAAATAGAAGCTGGTAGGGCTGTAAGGGATGAGATCAAGGATAAATTAAAGGAAAGGGGCATCCCTTCCATGATTTACTATCCCATACCTATTCATATGCAGGGGGGATATACAAAATACGGATATAAGGAAGGAGACTTCCCCTTGTCCGAAAAGCTAACAGAGCAGGTTTTGAGCCTGCCTATGCACTCTGAGTTGACCCGTGAGCAACAAGAATTTATTTGCGGGAATTTCAGGGAAATATTCAATGAATTGTTGACTAAAATCAATTAACTGTTAATCTCATGAAAATTGCTGTAGTCGGAACAGGTTATGTGGGCCTGGTTACAGGAACTTGCTTTGCTGAGGCGGGCAACGATGTACTTTGTGTTGACAACAACCAGGAGAAACTTGCTATGCTTCGCGCTGGACAGGTACCCATTTATGAACCTGGATTGGAGACCCTATTTGAAAGAAACACCAAAGAGGGCCGCCTTTCCTTCACTGACTCCTTGCCTGATGCGGTTAAATTTGCCGAAATCATTTTCCTAGCACTGCCGACTCCTCCAACTGAAGATGGATCAGCTGACCTGAAATACGTTTTGGGTGTAGCTAATGAGATTGGTACCCTTTTGGAAGACTACAGGGTAATTGTAAATAAATCTACTGTACCTGTAGGAACTGCAGACAAAGTTAGAGCTGCTGTTGCTGCTCATACTGACGTCGAATTTGACGTGGTATCCAACCCTGAGTTCCTTCGTGAAGGATACGCAGTTCAGGATTTCATGAAGCCTGAGCGTATCGTCGTAGGTGCAAGCTCTGATAGAGCCATCGAAGTTATGCGTCGTCTGTACAAGCCATTCGTAATGTCTGGTAACCCTGTAATTTTCATGGATGAGAGATCTGCTGAGGTAACCAAGTATGCTGCAAATGCATTCCTTGCTACCAAAATTACTTTCATGAATGAAATTGCAAACCTGTGTGAAAGAGTTGGCGCAGATGTTGACAATGTACGTCGTGGTGTAGGAACTGACTCTCGTATCGGAAAGAGATTCTTATTCCCAGGTGTGGGATATGGTGGGTCTTGTTTCCCCAAGGATGTCTCGGCTCTTTTCAAGACTTCCAGCCAGTATGACTACCAATTCCAGATCCTGGATTCGGTAATGAAGGTGAACGAGCGTCAGAAAGAAATCATGGTAGATAAGATCGTTTCTCACTACCAGAGTTCAGATTTGACAGGTAAGACTTTTGCTATTTGGGGATTGGCATTTAAGCCAAATACTGATGATATTCGCGAAGCTCCTTCGTTAGTAATTATCAAGAAACTCCAGGAGTTGGGTGCCAAGGTAAAAGCCTATGACCCAGAAGCTATGGAGTCAGTGCAAAAATACGGTAATGTGGATATTGAATACGGTACGAACCAATATGACGTACTAGGTGGAGCAGACGCACTACTTGTTGTTACTGAATGGAACGAGTTCCGTACGCCAGACTTCAGCCGCATCAAGGCTAGCTTGAAGTCTCCGTTGATCTTTGATGGTCGTAACGTCTATGACCTACCTACCATCGAAGAAAATGGCTTCACTTACTACTCTGTAGGACGTGGAACCATTACCCAGGCAGAAGAAACTGTATCTGAGTAATGAATAGAAAAAAAGTATTGATCACAGGAGGAGCCGGGTTTCTCGGCTCTCACCTGTGTGATCGTTTCCTTGCAGAAGGCTACGAAGTTGTAGCAATGGATAACCTGATTACAGGAAACACCAAAAATATAGCCCATCTTTTTGGAAAAGATGGGTTTAAATTTGTCAAACATGATGTAACCAATTACACCTTCGTAGAAGGAAACCTGGATTACATCCTCCATTTTGCCTCTCCAGCCAGTCCCATCGACTACTTGAAGCTGCCTATCCAGACCTTGAAGGTAGGCGCATTGGGAACCCACAAAATCCTGGGTTTGGCCAAAGAGAAAAAAGCAAGGGTACTCATCGCATCTACTTCGGAGGTATATGGTGATCCCCTTATCCATCCCCAAACTGAAGATTACTGGGGGAATGTGAATCCCATCGGATTTCGTGGAGTCTACGACGAAGCCAAGCGTTTCATGGAAGCCATGACCATGGCCTATCACAGGTATCATGGCCTTGAAACCCGCATCGTTCGTATTTTCAATACCTATGGCCCTAGGATGAGGGTCGATGATGGAAGGGCTTTGCCTGCATTCATGTCTCAGGCACTTTCCGGTCAGGACATTACGGTATTCGGTGATGGAAGCCAGACCCGTAGTTTCTGCTATGTGGATGACTTGATCGAAGGGATTTATCGCCTTCTACTGAGCGATGAACCCATGCCCGTGAACATTGGTAATCCATCCGAAATTTCAATCTATGATTTTGCCAAGGAAATCATTGAACTGACAGCTTCTTCCAGCAAAATCATTCATAAGGATCTCCCCAAAGACGATCCAAAGGTAAGACAGCCGGACATCACTCGGGCCAAGAGTATTCTTGGTTGGGAACCCCAGGTTTCCAGGACTGAAGGACTGACCCGTACACTGGAATACTTTAAAAAAGAATTACATGGGGTTCAGTAAAAGCGAAACTCATTTTGATGATTTGGTAATCCTCCAACCCGATGTTTTTGGAGACTCCAGGGGCTACTTCATGGAACTTTTCAATGAGAGCCACTTCAAAAAGGTCGGGTTGGGCCATCTGAGTTTTGTCCAGGACAATCTTTCTTATTCTTCCAAAGGCACCCTCAGGGGACTTCATTTTCAAGCACCTCCACATGCTCAAGGGAAACTTATCACTGTGCTGGAAGGCCGGGTCCTGGATGTAGCTGTGGATATTCGAAAAGGAGCGAATACCTATGGAGAAGTATTTGTAAAGGAAATAAATGGGGAAACAAAGGAAATGGTCTATATCCCTCCTGGATTTGCTCATGGATTTCAGGTATTGTCTGATACCTGCCTATTTCTTTATAAATGCACCAACCTATATAATAAGGCTTCTGAGGGTGGGCTCGCATGGGACGATCCCATGTTGAATATCCCATGGGAAGATATTCCCCCAATCTTATCTGAAAAGGATAAGCATTATCCTACTATAAATGAGCTGAAAAGCCCATTTGAGCTAGGAGAAGTCTAGCATTGAGCTACAGGAAAATTTCTGAGACTTATAAAAGTTATGCATGTAGATGTAAGATCTCAGAGAATATAAACAAACCTAACATTCCTAATTCATGAAAGGAATCATCCTCGCAGGAGGTTCAGGCACCCGGCTTTATCCACTTACCATTACCGTCAGTAAGCAATTGATGCCTGTCTACGACAAGCCCATGATTTACTACCCCTTATCTACCCTTATGGAGGCAGGTATCAGGGAAGTACTAATCATTTCTACACCCAAGGATTTACCTCTTTTTCAGCACCTACTGGGTGATGGAGAAAGACTGGGTATGCGCTTTGATTATGCCGTACAGCCCAAACCGGAGGGGCTGGCGCAGGCTTTTGTGATCGGTGCTGGTTTCATTGGCAATGATGATGCCGCATTGATACTGGGTGACAACATATTCTATGGCTATCAATTGGCCAAAACCATGTCTGATGCAGCTCAGGTAGTAGGGCAAGAAGGCGGAGGAATGGTATTCGCTTATCATGTATCCGATCCAGAGAGGTACGGAGTTGTAGAGTTTGACAAGGATGGAAAGGCCATTAGCATAGAGGAAAAGCCTGCCCAGCCGAAATCTTCATTCGCAGTTCCAGGTGTTTATTTCTATGACAATGAAGTTGTAAGCATTGCCAGAGACCTGAAGCCGTCCCCGCGCGGCGAATTGGAAATTACCGATGTAAACAAGGTTTACCTGGAGCGCAACCAATTGCGTGTTTCCATCATGGACAGAGGTACTGCCTGGTTGGATACTGGTACACACAACAGCTTGATGCAGGCACAAAACTTTGTGCAAATTATCGAGGAAAGACAAGGCCTAAAGATTGGATGTATCGAAGAAGTTGCCTACAGACAAGGCTATATCGATGATGCACAACTCGAAAAAATTGCCAAGCCCCTTCTGAAGAGCGGTTATGGAGCTTATCTGATGGGCCTGATGAAGTAAGACTGCATAGTTTGGATAAGGCAAGTTAAGGGCAAATAGTTTTTTACCCTTAACTTGGGCAAAGTGAGCATAAAGGCCAGCCACCATGAGAAGTATTTTGCTTTGCTTATCCCTTTTCTATTTTAGCCAAGTGTTTGGCCAATTTGAGAGTAGATACTGGATACTTGGTAAACAGCTTGATTCTTTTCCTACGATTCTGAATCTTGACTTTTTTCCAGGGGACAGCCTCTACCCCAAAAGCATACCTGCCCAGAGAGGGGAGCTGCCTCCACGCATTCAGTCGTCAACTTACTCTTCTTCTTCTTTCTACAGTACCGAAGGTGGTGCCATAGCCACAGATTACATAAGTGGAGAGTTACTATTTTACACCAACGGTGATGAACTGTTCGATGCTCAACATCAGCAGGTAAATCAAGGATTCTCACTCGGAGGCAATCCTGCCTCTACGCAATCTGTAGTGATCTGTCCGCAGCCTGCGATAAATGGAGATCCTTCCTATTTGATTTTTGTTAATCCTTCAGCTTCTGACACAGGTGGCTTCTCCACAGGCCATCTCATTTATTGGAAATTTACTCCTCAGACTGGCTTACTTTCAGGGCCAGATAGCTTGCCAGGCCCACATGGCTTGAAGGATGTCGGGGAAGGAATGACTATCATCCCACATCCATATAAGGAAATATATTGGTTGATCACACGTCTGAGAATCCCAAATTTCAGCAATTCGACCTATCCCATTTACAAGATAGATAGCACAGGAGTGAGCTATGCCAATGCTTATCGACTTGGACCCTCGGTGCCTACGGACAGTAGCTTGAGAACTCCACAAAGTAGCATGGCCTTCCAAAAAAAAGCTCCTGACAGTTATTATTTCGCTGTCAGTTTTGCCCGATGGCCAAATTTCTCCTTCCCCAATTCGATAATGATCACGGAATTTAATCCCTTGCTGGGAGAATTGGACCTCAGTTCAAAGCAATTTGAATTTGGTTATCAGGGGGTTATGTATGATGTTGAGTTTTCTCCCACTGGAAAGTTTCTTTATTTCTCAACCTCCCAGCCCTCAACTCTTTGGCAATTGGAATGGCAAAGGAGAACTCCCAGGTGGACCCGTTTGAGGAACTTTGGCTCTGTGGAAGGTGGAGGACTTAAACTCGGAGCTGATGGTTTTATTTATTTCATTGAAGATGGATTGTCTTATGGCCAAGAAGGTAGTTTGAGCATTGGACGAATTCTTTACCCTGAAAGATCATATTTGTCTTTGCCAAGGCCAAAACCCTATTATCAAGATTCCTTGATCCTTTTTGAGCAAGTCATGGGCTATAATTTCCCTGAATTTCTGCCCCCATTACCCAAAGATACTGCTATTATAGTTGTAGATACGGCAGATATTTCTACCAATACAAAAAATGAAATAAGCCCTGGTCTCTATATCCAATATCAGCCCAATCAATTTGTGGTCAACTTTGACGAGGAATTCTTCCTTCGGAGATTTAGATTGGTAGATCTTTCAGGTAGAGAGATTTTAAAAGAATATCCCAGAAGATATGTTAAAAAGCTTAAGGTGAATGTTCATCTGGATAGAGGGTTTTATATTCTTTCTGTAGAAGGGCTAAACGAAAAAATCGTAAGAAAACTTCTTTTGAAGTGATTTTTCTCCAGCAAATTAGGTAGATTCAAGTACAGCTTTTTACCATAAAACATATTACCATGAGAACAATTTTAGTATTGTGCCTAATGGCATGCGTTGTCAATACATTCGGCCAATATGAAAGCCGCTATTGGATCTTTGGGAGACCAACCTTAAGCAATTCTACCAATGCGAATTTTGACTTCTATCCCGGAGGCAGCATTTACTCAACTTCTCCTAATCCATCTTCCTCCACTGTCCCCCCTGTAATTTCTGTTCCCCTTCAACCAAACACTGTTTCCAGCTTAAATGGCTTTGAATCCTGGGCAATTGCTACAGAGCCAAACTCGGGGGATTTGTTGTTCTACACCGATGGGGTCGACTTATTCAGCTCAAGCCATTCAAGGGTGAACTCTGGATTCTTTCTAGGCGCCAATCCTTCTGCTGCCCAGCCAGTAGCCATATGCCAATTGCCTAACTCTCAGAGTTTTTCTCCCCAGTTAAATGAATACCTGATTTTTATAAATCCGACGGGAGTAAATTCCAATAACATCACACTTGAAAAGCCTAGTTACTGGAAATACAGTCCGGCTACGGGAGTTTTGAACGGACCTTTTGTCATGCCCGGAAGTTTTTCTAATTCCGAGACTGCTGAAGGGATGATCATCGTACCCAATCCAGGAGAAAATTCTTATTGGCTGATTCAGCGCCTTGCTCATGCCCAGGGAAACAATTCTGTGTATACGGTTTATAAAATTGATTTCAGAGGGGTATCCTTTCACAATAGCTTTGTCATGGGACCCTCGACTCCTGTTGGTTCTGATAGAAAGTCCCCTATTGGGAATTTTACTTACAGAAAAGTCCCTGAAAGTAATATGGTAAAATTGGGAGTAGCGATTTCCCGCTTTGCCACCCAGACTCCTAATACCCTGATAATAGCCGATTTTGACCCCATCACTGGAAATCTCAATACATCACCCAGGGTTTTTACTTTCGGGACCAATGGCATTTTTTATGATGTAGAACTTTCCCCCAATGCCCGTTTTGCCTATTACTCTTCTTATTTTCCTCTTGCGATTTATCAATTAGATCTTCAGGCTACCAATCCGACTCCCCAAATCATTACCAACCTCGGTCATCTAAGAGGTGGTGGACTGAAATTGGGACCTGATGGGTATATCTATTGCATTACCAATGGACTCAATTTCAACACTGCAGGGGCAGCAACGATTTCAAGGATAATCCAGCCGGATATTCCAAGGCCTGTCAATATGAGTAGCTTTTATCAATCCAGTGTGATGAGCGTTAACAATACATTCATCTACAATTTTCCAGAGTTTTTGCCTTCGAATCAGCTTGGGACTTCCATTAAGGAAGAGGCAATCCTGGAGGACTGGATCAGGTTCCAGCAAGGAGAAAACTGGATATTAACAAGTTGGGATGAGGATGTTAGGGTAGATGAAATCGAGTTGCTAGACATAAGTGGAAAAAGCCTTAAGGTTCAGCAAAATATTACCACAAATAGGATCAGGACGAGTTTGAACTTTCCCAAGGGAGTTTATTTGTTGAAAATAAGTTCAACAGAAGGTCCATACTTAAAGAAAATCATTGTCAAGGGAAATCAATAAAGGTGAATTATAGGGAGTTAAGTTTTATTAATTCTCTCTTTTTATACTTAAAACAGCTAGCTATGAAGCAGGTAATTTTCTTCCTTTTTGTCCTGGGCTTAGGGAGTCAATCCTATGCTCAATTCGAAGCCAGGTATTGGATCTTTGGGCGGCCTACACAGGCACAGCCTGTAAACGCAGGCATTGATTTTTTTCCTGGAGGAATGATCTATACCAATTCTTCCAACCCCCTACCTACAGTGGTTCCCCTTGCCTTGTCTAATTCCAATACCCCTGTGAATATCAGTATCGACTCAGGTGTAGAAGGCTGGGCGGTAGCTACTGATCCCCTTAATGGTCAATTGTTGTTTTATACCGATGGTGTAGACTTATACGATTCAGGGCATAATGTGGTCAATAAGGGTTTCAGACTTGGGGGCAACATTTCATCCAGCCAGGCCGTCGTCATTTGTCCAAGGCCAAAAATAAGTAGTTTCTATCCTCTTGGAGATTCCTATTTTATATTTGTCAATCCATCAGGAGTTGATGCAAGCGGAATTGGATCTGGGCCCATTACTTATTGGGAATATAATCCGAGCAATGGTTCCTTGATTGGTCCAGACTCTTTACCAGGAAATTATAAAAGTCAAGATGTTGGGGAGGGAATGCTAATTGTCCCTCATCCTGACGAGGATAAGTATTGGCTGATTACTCGGCTTAGGACTCCGGATATATCTACGACCAAGTACCCCATTTATTTGATTGACCAATTTGGAATTGGCCTACATCAGGCTCCTGACTTAAGTCCTGCCATTCCTACAAACTCTTCAAAAAGAGTTCCGATCAGTAACCTCGCTTTTAGAAAAGTCGAAGGTGGAAAGGGGTATATCTGTTTCAGTTTTTCAAGAAATACAGCAGTAAATCTCCAGAACAGTTTATTGATAAGCTCCTTTGATGCAGAAAATGGCTCTCTTGATATCAATCCCAAATTGATTCAATTGGGGAATCAGGACATACTTTATGATATCGAGTTTTCTCCGAATGGGAAGTATATTTATTATTCCACCTTTCTAAACTTGAGGCTTTATCAGATCGAATGGCAACTGGCAAATCCATCGCCTATGCTAATTAAATCTTATGGAGGTATCCGTGGAGGTGGTCTGAAGCTGGCTGCTGATGGATTTATTTATCACATAGGTCATGGTCTTGATTTTCAACAAAGGGGATATATGAGAATTGGACGGATTATTTATCCTGATACCGCTATTTCAGCTCTTTCTACTCCCGGACAGATCTACCAGGATTCGGTGATTTCGATTCCCAATGTTTTTTCCTACAACTTTCCTGAATTTCTACCAGCAGCCAGACTTGGAACCTCCAAGCAGGAATTGAGTGGATCTCTAACGGATAAACTGAGAATTTATTCCTCTAATAATCAAACTGTCATAGAGTGGGATGATGATTTTCAAGTAGATAGAATGGAGCTATTTTCTATAGAAGGACGCTTATTAATTCAGAAAGAAAGAGCCTTAAAGAATAGACTTCTCCTAAGCCAGGCAAGAGGAATGTATATCCTAAGGATTCAGTCAGGGCGGGAAATAATGACTCGAAAACTGATGTTGAAGGATTAACTCGAAAGAATCTCCTGGTAACGAAATCTCCAATTCATTGAAGTTAAAAGGAAATATTTCAAAGGTGGTCGACAATCTTTTAGATTTTGACTTAAGCGCAGGGGATAGTTTCGGAAATATATTAACTTAATAATTATCCGACTAATCCTAATACTATGAAGTTACCCCAGCAGATTTTAAACCTCACAGGAATTGCCCTGATGGTTTTTGGAGGATTTATGGCTTTGAATAATTACAGTCCCGGTTATTCTGAAGAAGCGTTCGAAAAGGATGAATTCTTTTGTGAAAACAAAAAAGAGGTGATGGGTAGCTTGAGCGATACCCTTACTGTGTTCCAGTTCAAGCAAAACAGCTCAGAATCTTATAATTATTTTTATGAGGTAGATGGAAATACCTACCAGGTGCAAAATGTCTCTTTTGCAAGCAGGGAAGGACAGAGTGGGCCTCCAAGAGAATATAAGATATATTACCTGGAAAGTGAGCCTGCAAATGGCACCATCATTGACCCATGTGTTACCCTAACTAATCGAAGAAGAAAGCAGGATAACATGTGGAAATTCTACCTAGGAATTGCTTGTTTGGTGGTGGGCTTTATGGTAAGGGCACTTTCCAGAGGGATTAAGCAGGGCTAAGACAGCTAATTTTTGGAAGACAGGCAGCTAAAGGCGAAAAATTGTTCAGCCCTTGCTGCCTGTCTTTTCATTTATCTTATCAGGATACAACTCTTTCCTTCATGGCTGCGGCATAAACAGCCTGAGCTACAGCATGGCCTACTTCCAGGTCTAAAGAAGGGGGAATGATACATTCCTTTACAGGATGAGGTACCATTTCAGCAATTGCAAAGGCTGCTGCAACCTTCATCCCTGGGCTGATCCTGGGTGCTCGGGCATCCAGAGCTCCACGGAATATACCAGGAAATCCAAGCACATTGTTGATCTGGTTGGGGAGGTCTGATCTACCCGTACCCACCACTGCTGCTCCACCTTTGTAGGCCTCTTCGGGCATAATTTCGGGAATGGGATTGGCCATTGGGAATATGATGGGATCTGTTGCCATGGTGCGAATGTCTTCCGCGTGGAGTAGGTCTCCTTTGCTAACACCAATAAAAACATCTGCGCCCTTTATGGCATCCAGTACGCTACCCGCTCTATCTTCTATGTTTGAATACTGGAGACTGGCTTCTTTGACGGGATTCAGGTTATCTCTGCCGCTGTGGATGATCCCTTTGCTATCGCAGATAATGACGTCCGCTACCGGCTTACAGTCAGTCCCTTCGAAGCCCACCCCTTTAAGCAACTTTGCAATGGCAATACCTGCCGAGCCTGCTCCGTTGATGACGACTTTCATATCCTCCAGCTTTCTATTGGTCAGTTTGGCTGCATTGATCAGCCCTGCCAGTGTGACAATGGCTGTCCCATGCTGGTCATCATGAAATACTGGAATTCCAAGATCCTGGAGACGATCCTCAATTTCAAAACACCTGGGAGCAGATATATCTTCCAGATTGATACCTCCAAATACAGGAGCTATCCTTCGTACAGTCTCGATGATTTCTTCTGTATCCTGCGTATTCAGGCAGATTGGGAATGCATCTATGTTGGCAAATTTTTTGAAAAGCATGGCTTTCCCCTCCATTACGGGGATAGATGCTTCAGCACCAATGTTACCCAAACCAAGGACCGCTGAACCATCACTGACTACTGCCACCGTATTGCTTTTGGCAGTATAGGTGTAGACATCCTCTGGATTTTTGTGAATTTCGAGGCAAGGCTCAGCTACTCCGGGGGAGTAAACTGTTGCCAGGTCATCCTTGGAAAGGATTTCCATTTTTGCTTCAACCGAGATTTTGCCCTTGTATTTCTTATGTAAATTAAGAGCCTCTTCGAAGTAATTCATTGTGATCAATATTAGTAGTAGGTGATTTTTTTGTGGTATGATACTTAGTTGGCAAAATTCAATCCATCATTTCAATGTTTATCTGAATTGCATGCCTAACAAGGATATTTTGCGAGTCAGTTGACAAGCAGGATGTTTTAACCGTAGTGTTTACGACAATAGGGCAAGTGTATTTTCCTATGATTGTAGAAGAATGCCCCTTATTTTTACCCAAGAATCAAGGTACATCTTATATGAATATTATTAAGTATTTGCTACTTATCCTAATTTCGGTTCTCTTCTTCGAAGCTAATGTCATCTCCCAAACAAGACCTATAGGAAGTTGGAAATCTTACCTGAGTTTGAGAGAAGGAAGGGCTGGAGCAGAAAAAGGAGATGAAATATTTGTTCTCACAACTGGAGGGCTTTATTCCTACAATAAAATATCAGAAGAAATAAATTCTTATTCTACGGTTGAGGGCTTGAGCAGCCTGAACGGTACCGCTATTTATTATGCTCCTGAGACCGATAGAATTTATCTGGGCTTTACGGATGGAACCATTAACTTCTTTGAGGATCCTGGCGAGTTGAAGTTTTTGACAGACATTCGAAGAAATCAAACTTTCCCTAATAAGGTAATCAATGACTTTTTCGAAGCGGATGGCTTCCTCTATGTAGCTACCGGATTTGGTCTGGTCGTTTTCAATCAGGAAACTGGACTACCGGTTACTGACATAGCTCAGTTTGCAGACAATGCTGCTAACCAGTCTGTAAACTCAGTAACTGTTTTTGGAGACCGAATTTGGATTACCCTTGAAAATGGTGGCTTATACTTTGTTGATAAAAATTTTCCGAACCTCCGTGATCCTTCAGCCTGGACAGCTTATACCGCTAATTCGAACCTCACAGAACCGGAGTTGGTTACTGAAGTTGCATCTAACAACAAGGGAATCTATGTCATCAATCCAATTAGTTTTTATGCTTCGACAGATGGGTTTAGTTGGGAGAGCACAGACTCCAATCTGGAAAGGAGTTGGGAAAAACTTCATGTGGGTTTTGATCAGGTAGGTGTCTCAGGTGGTAGCCAAGTGATGGTGAGAAATGCTGTGGGGACCTTGGATATTTACAGCCTGGCTACGAATGTAGCTGATGTAGTCCTAACCACAAGCCGACTGTACTTCAATGTCACCATTAGCAATGGGCTTGACATTTTTGATGCCTTCCAACGTAAGCAGGTGCTTCCAGAAGGACCCAAAACGAATGAAACAGCAGAGATTACAGCAGGGAATGGCAGAATGTATATTGCACCAAAGGGCTTTGGGCCTAATTTCGTACCTACGGGGAGCTCAGCAGGAATATATTCCTATAGCAATGCTTCGCAAAGCTGGACGATTTTGGATACGATCAAAGGAAGCTTACCCAGCATTGTGGGTTATGGAATTGCAAGAATTGTATATGACCAAAACAGTGGTAAGACCTATGCCGGGAGTTGGGGACAAGGAGTGATCGAGTTGGAAGATACTACCGTTACTGATTTCTACACATGTGAAGAAGGCCTTCCCACGATTGATGGGGTTTGTGCTATTGAGAAAGTGAATTTCAATACCCGCACCAGTGGATTGGCTGTAGATCCCAATGGAAAACTTTGGGCCTGTTTTGATGATGCCAGACCCCCCCTAGCGGTGCGGAATGAAGATGGTAGTTGGGCGACTCCACCTCCGAATCTTTTTCCTACGGATTTCAGGGCGACCAATATGATCATAGATGACTGGAGTAGCAAATGGATGGTCATCAAGGATAAGGGGATACTGGTATATACAGAAAACAATACCCCTGATGATCCCCTGGACGGAGAAGTGCTTTTCCTCAGAAACTCTACCGGACAGGGAGGGTTGCCAAGTAACCAGATATTTGACCTCGCCAAGGACCAGGACGGTTTCATTTGGGTAGGAACTTCAAAAGGTGCGGCAGTTTTCTTCGATCCATTCAGCATTTCTCAGGGAGTCATCGTAGATGCAACACAGACCATCCTGGATGGAAGGCGCTTATTAGCATTGACCTCCGTATTTGCCGTAGCGGTTGATGGAGGAAATAGGAAATGGTTTGGTACCAATGAAGGGGTATTCCTGATTAGTGAAGATGGCGACGAACAAATACAACAATTCACCACCGAAAATAGCCCTTTGCCATCCAATGAAATCATTGACATTACCATAGATCAAAGTACTGGAGAGGTATTCATCGCTACTGATAAAGGACTGGTAAGTTATTGGGGAGATGCGACGGAAGGAAGCAGAGAGTGTGAAGATGTGCTTGTATACCCCAATCCGGTTACCCCTGATCACGATGGTGATATCATCATCCAAGGCTCATCCAGGAATTCTACCGTGAACATTGTTACTGTATCCGGGACATTGGTCAGGAAACTCACAGCTCAGGGGGGAACTGCAGTTTGGGATGGACGGGATGTGAGGGGGAATCGAGTTAAATCGGGTGTTTATATGGCCTTGATCTCCGATGATAATGGGGAAAATGCCTGCATCGGAAAATTCACTTTAATAGGGAGGTAGCAAACAGCTTCATGCCTTTTTTGTTAGCTTTGTTAAGGATTGGGTTTATGCTCATTGCTGTTGCCCAGTGAATAACAAAAGACCTTCTGTGAAATTAATTTATCTGTCTGAAGCCAACCTCCAGGATCGCCTGTTGATCAGGGACTTGGTGTTTAATTTGAAAATAAAGGAAAAGGCACTATTGGTTCATTCTAGCTTCAATGGCACCTTGAGGGATACCCGTTTTGTAACCAAGCGTCTTTCCAGTCTCTTCAGTGAGGCGATGGTTTATAACAATGCCTTTTCTGGAGATCAGAGAAATTTCTGCTTCAGGGATGAGAAGGGTGTCTTGCGTGTGGATAAGGACAGGTTGGAAAGATTGATCGCCCCCATACAGTTGATTATCCTCGGGCCATTGATCATGGAAGATGGAAAGGCCGTGTTGCTTGAAAGCGAAGAACTCCTTGCTGCAATTCGATCTGAGATGGAGATTTCTGAGTTGTTCTTATTTCCTGATAACCCCCTTTCTCCTTTAGGGCCTAAGGCAGCCGTGATCGAAGATGAGGAAGGGTACAATGCCCTTGCAAAAGTCTTTGAAGAGGAAGAAGATAGCCTGAAAAGGGCGCTGAAGCACCGTCCTGCGAGGATCATTTTGCCCCAATACCTGAATCCTGAATCCAAGTGATACACAAAACCGAAGGCATCATATTGCGAACCCTTAAGCACCAGGATTCTAACCTGATCACAACCGTTTTTACACGTGATTTTGGAAGAATGAGCTTTATCCTCAAGGGATTCCGAACTGCCCGAGGAAGACAGAAATTTAGCTATTTTCAGCCACTTTCTATTGTAGATCTTGTCTATCAGGAACGTCCCAATCGAGACCTTCACAGCATAAGGGAAGGCCGACTCGTCCATCTATTACACACCGTGCAAACCGAGCCTGTAAAACTCTCATTAGGTTTGGCGATGATGGAGATCTTTTATGATACCGTGAAAGAAGCTGGACCTGATGAAGAGTTGTACCAATTTTTAAAAAGACTAATCCTGACCCTTGACCTGGCCGACAAAAGATTGATACATTTTTTTATATATTTTCTTGTCCATCTCACGAAATACCTTGGCTTTTTCCCTAGTGATCAGACTGAGGGACAAAAGGCATGTTCATTTGATCCCAAGTCTGGCATCCTGTCAGCTTCGGCAAAAAGTGATCGAATTGCTCTCTTGTTGAGGCAATTTATCTATGCAAAGGGAAGTCTTTTACCAGATGAAGATTCTGTTCAACAAATTCTTTTTAACTCTGAAGAAAAGCGAGAACTGATTAAAGAATTGTTTGTATACTATCAATGGCATATTGATGGCTTCCAGTACCCCCAGACCATGAAGGTTTTTGCAGAGGTTTTTGCTTAAACTTCCTTGTGGAAATTACGTCTCAAAGAAAGGGATCTATTTCTCTATTCTCTTTTTAATAGAATTTTGGTATAATATTCAGCAAATAAATTTGACAATGATTCGGGCCATAATCATATCCAATATTCTTCTTTTTCTAGTACTTATAGGCTGTAATCCAGATCCTGTAAACCCTTTTTCGATTCCCGATGAGGTTCTTCCTTTTGTGGAATCGTTTGAGGAGGAAGCTGCCAAAAGGGGTGTGTCGCTGGTCATAGACGAATTAATTGTTGAGTATGGTACTGAGCTTGAAAGCTCGTCAGGAGGAGAAGCCATTGGCCAATGCTTCGTCCCGAACTCAAGAAACCCCATTCCAAGGATTGTAATCGATACTGCCTCTTTTGCCTGGAAGCAAAATGAATTTTCTAGAGAATTACTCATGTTCCACGAACTGGGACATTGTATCCTGGATAGGTTGGACCATCGAGATGATAGGCTATCTAACGGGAACTTTGCCAGTCTGATGCTGACCTCTTCCAATAACCTATATGGCCCCAAGCTGAATAATTTTAAAAGAGAGTATTACATCGATGAGCTATTTGATATCAATACTCCTGAGCCGGATTGGGCGAAAGATATTCCTGCTTATGAAGACTTGACTGCTGCCAAGGTTCGCAAGTTTATAGACGAGTTTGACGACAACCGCTTTTCCTGGCCCTTCAATTTCGGTGGAGAAACAAAGGGAAGCATTGCGGATGGGCAGTTTCAATTTGCCTCCGATATCCCTGATCAGGCACTTAGTACTGCTATACAACTGGCGCTGGACCAGGGTTTAGATTACGAAATTGAGTTAGACATCAAGATTGAGTCAGGGGAAAATCTTGCCCTCTTCCAATGGGGAGGAACTCGAGAAGCCGGAGATTTCTTCTTTGCAGGATTCTCCAGAGATGGCTTCTTTTTCGGTGGGCAATGGGGAATAGGTAGCGCAAGTACACTAGAATTGCCCGATTTTGATCCAGACGGATTCAATAAACTTACCATCAGAAAGATTGGACAGTTTTACTACATCTATGCGAATGAGACCTTTGCCGAAATCTATGAAGTAGAAGAATTGCCAGGGAATCTGATTGGATTTTTTGTAGGGAGTCAGACCAGCATGAAGGTTGACTATCTTCGAATTAATGAACTGAGATAATAGAACTTCGAAATAATTTGGGCCTTATTCTTTTGGGATAAGGCTTTTTTTTATTTTTTGGCTTAAGATGAAGATTGATGGAACATCCTTGCTCGTGACCTTGGGGGGGCTGCTGTTTTTGTGGCTGGCCTGGAGAGGTATTGTCAAGAAAAAGGTAGTTGGGGGCAAGGGTAATGTCAAGGATACCAAGACAGTGGAATTCTATGGGATTATCACTGGGTATATTTTGGTAGGGATAAGCCTGTTGGTTGTAGGCCTTTTTCTTTTTCACCAGGTCTATGGCTGGCAAGGACCAGCAATTGCGATTTCCGCTGCGATACTTCTTATTATACTCTTTTTTCAGGCAAATAGGCTTAAAAATGCCATGGTGTCATACCTAAAGAAACCCTTCGAAAAGCAGGAAGAGCCAGTCATTCAGGCCAATGCCTATACCTGGGCACTTGCTACTGTTGGCATGCTATCCCAGTGCAAAGGCCTGGATCATGAGACCCTGGGGGGCAAGGGAATCAATCCATTGGTAAGCAAGGCAGCCAAACGAAAGTTAAAGCGTGAGTGGGAGATTGAAGATGAAGAAGACCTTGAGAATACCCTTCAGTGGCTGATGGATAATGGGCATAGGCATGAATTTCATGAGGTCATCCAACGGATTGGGCAGATGGATGGAGAAGACGTTGAGAAATATCTTGAAGAGATTGCCGAAGGGAAATATGGACTTGATACTGCCGAAGAACAAGAAGAGGAAAGGAACAGGGTCGCCATGATCAGTGAAAATAGATACAACGTTCGATACCTCAGCTTTTTGGCCTGGGATTATCTGCGCTTGATAGACCTGACGAGACAGGGGTTTGTAGCTGGTTTCATTAAAGAAAAAGATGCCTGGGACAGGATTATTTCAGCTGCCCAGGTATTACAGGCACGTTATGAATCTTGGAGAGACATGGGGCAACATTTTTTGTACGCAAGAGAATTTTGGTCTGCTGTAGAGATGAACCGTGATGGCAACATGTACCAAAAGGCCTATAAAGATTTGTTGAACCAACCAGATAGCCCCTGGAATCTCATCGAGTGGGGGATCTCTTTGTACAAAAGGTAAGCTCATCCAAGCGGACAGGCTTACCTCTTGCATTGACTTATGAGCGTTTGTTAAGTACTACTTGCTTTTGATCTGCCTTCCGTACTTCTAGGAAAAACTTCCTAAAGTCTTCATATTCTTGAGGTTCAAGAAAACATTTATCCTGTCTCCATTCCCTGATAAATATCAAATCCCCTTGTTCGGTAACTTCGATGCTGGAATGGTAAGAGCCATAAGGTCGGTCAATGATTTTCTCCTTATCTCCCATTGCCTCGATGACATATCCATCTGGAAGATCAAAAAAGATGCTATCCTTGTAGAGGAAGGTTTCCTTCCAAACCACAGGTTTCTTGCGCTCGCTATCCTTGGGTGGGACATTATTGGGCTTGTCAAGTAGATGTAACTTCAGGAATAATCTATTTCCGGAGCTTTTTGCCCATTTAAAGGTCGAAAAACCATATTCCATTTGAACTTTGGGCTTTTCCTCGCTCTTTTTGATTTCTAATCGTTCCATTTTTACACTGGAAAGGTTAAGCCTCTTTAATACCCAGTTTTCACGCTCCTTTTGGTCAAGGTATGTGGTAAGTAGCCTTGGAACGTCCTGCCTTTCTCCGGTATACACCACCTGGACGTCAGCCTTTGCAGCACCATTTTCTTCTATGGTTATCCTGGCAGTTCTGGATTGTACATTATCCTCGGGATCTGGGGTAGGTGTTTTTCTAAGTAAACCTCCCTTTTCAGTCAGGATCAGAAGAGGTCTATCGTTGTCATCATCGCTTAGGTAACCTGCGGGTATGTCATCATTGGTACACTCTACCCAAAGGGTATCTTTTTCCAGTGGTACACAGAGAAGCACGTGGTTGAATTGCGACATGGCAAAATCTGTGTGAAAGTAAGGTGGATTTGCTCCACGATAGATCAGGCAGGCATGGGAAGGAATGTCAATTTCCTGGAGCATTCCCTTCATATAATAGGTCAATGCTTTACAATCCCCGTAACCCTTCTCCACCACACTTTGGGCAGTCATGGTTCTGAAGCCTCCTAGTCCAAGCTGAATGCTCATATACCTTGTATTTTTCTGAAGGTATTTGTAGAGGATGTTTACCTTTTCGTAGGAGTTACTGGCTTCAGAGGTCATGTCTTTTACCTTCTGAGCCATCTCAGGACTCAATTGTTCTCTGCCTTGGTTTAATTTATAATGAAAAAGGCCGTAATCTTTCCAGGTACTTGAATTCCCTTTTTTGCCTTCCACTTCAAACTCTGAAGGGCCTAAGAGTACGCCGGGAGTTTGTATCACAGAGCTATAGGGCTCATATTCCAATGGAGAGAGGTCTTTGGCTTTCCATGTGTAGACACGCTTTCCGCCATTCTCTTTTACCTCTCCTTCCTCCATGCCTCCCACCAGTTTGTACCTGATGTTCATCTCGGAAGGAGCTATCACTTCGAATGAACCAGTCTCAAGGGACTTCCCGCTTCTTTCCAGTGGATGCCAAGGGGGGAGGAAAACCAGCCCCGATAGTCTTTGGGTATATTCAAGGTAAATGGTATAAGGGTAGGATTTTACATTTACCTGAAATGCCTTATAGCGGTTATCTGTAACCTCAAAACTCCCTAGACTGACATCTGCGAAGTCTTTCTTTTTCATTCTTTGAATGAGGTTACCTGAGCGATCATAAACAGCCGCATTCAGTTCTCCCAATTTATAGTAAAAGTTATCATAAAATACAGTGAGAATACCCTCGCTCTCAGCTGCCTTTTCATCAAAGATCGTTACAGCTCGTTTGACGGTAAGCTCGGCATCTTCGGTATTGAAGACTTCGAGTCTTTGTTCCTCCATGCGAACTACTGCGTTGACTCCCTCTAGCATGTCCTCGGAAATATTCCCCACTCCAAATTCAGGCATGGATTTGGGCTGAGCCCAGCAGGAAAGGATTCCAAAGATGGTGATTAAAAAAGTTAAATATATCCTTCTCATCATTTGGTTGATTTTTTTAGAACAATTTGTTCACCATGTTTGGCGGTTATGTGATCGAAGAAGGTTTTGATATTGCCATACTCATTGGGCTCAAACTTGGTCTGCTTTATGATTACCACACTTTTTAACTGAATAAATGGACCAGATTGCATGCTTTGGAAAACGAAACTTCCTCCCTTATTAGGTAAGGCCATTTGGACAGTTTCTGGCAGGCTTTCGATTTCATAGCCACTGGGGACCTGAAAACTGATGCTATGCTCCCATTGCATGGGTCTGGCAAAGTCTACAGGATAAGTCCTTTCTGACAGGCTGAGAGGATTTTGGTTAAAACCGGTTCCCAACATGGGTTCGAGGTATATAAATTCTCCAACCTGATCAATGAAGGCATCTGTCTCCAATTTACAGTCAATTTTAAAAGGCTTTTCAGGATTTGTACCATTTACTTTCGCTTCATCCAGGCTTATTTCATCTGATTTTTTTCCGAAGAATGCCCTTTTTACGAAGGTGTTGTCATTGGTCTTTTTCTCCTCGTATGCCTCTCTCATCCTACAACTTTCTGCTGATTTGTAATAGCAGGAAAGGGAAAGGTTCAACATTCCTTCATCATTT
This sequence comes from Bacteroidia bacterium, assembly GCA_022760475.1. GTDB lineage: Bacteria > Bacteroidota > Bacteroidia > J057 > J057 > JALEFZ01. The sequence goes on from JALEFZ010000006.1 coordinate 116,455, forward strand.
ATTCCAACTGATCCCATGGTGCTTTCTATCTGTGGGAAATTAGCTGCAAGCTTGATCCATTGGGGATTTTCCTCGATGAGAAGGAAGGCTGAGCCATTGAGTGATTCGTAGGGCAACATTCCGAAACGGCAATACTTATCTGAAGCGTCCAGGTTGATATATTGATCGCCCACCTTGACGAGGCATATGTTATGGTTGAATTGGTTGAACAAAGGATAGGTACCAAAAACCTCACCATTGGATCGGGTAGAAAGAATGGCGGGGTGAGCCTCAAATCCTAAATGTCTGTAAAGTCCCGTAAGAATAAGGTTGATCTCTCCGGATGAGGCCTTTCCCTCATTGAACAATTCAGAAAAAGAGCGTCTCTTATAGCGTCTGTACCTGCCATCCCATTCGAATTCTTTTTGAACGGTGTGGTATATCTTCATGGCGTGAGCCAGGTCTTTGTTGCCACTCAGATCGAGGGCTTTATCTTTGATCCATTTTTTGTATCTGGCATTAGCAGTGATCACCTTACCAAAATCATCATCGCTGAGCATGTCTTCAGCCAGTTTTTCCCAACTAGGCAGGGCGGACTCATAAGCGCCATTGGGCCAGTCATATCCCTTTAAAATAAAGGTCAAGGAGGCTTGATAATCACTTAGTGCCGTAGAAAAAGGCTCTTTTTTCAGAGGCAATATATTGTATAGCGTGTAGGTCTTTCTTTCGAAATCTATGGTGCTTCTCTCCCCACCTCCCAATAAAACATTGTTGGTATAGGTATCTGTCTTTTTTTTCATTTCGAGTAAATTCCCACGACCTACCAATGCCAGGACTATGAATTTGGGGTGGGAAATTTCGTACTGGCTCATCAAACTTGGATACTTGCTCTCAAAAGACCAATCCAGAACCCTTGCCCCAGGAAAACGCAAGGTATAAGTGATTTCAAAAACAGATCCTGCTCTCAGCTTAGGCATGGCCCATTTTTTCGACTTGGTGTTTTCATTTACATCCTCAGAGAAAATATCTTTTTTATTCAGCCTTACTTTTTCTACTTCGCCATCTTCAAGCATGTTATAGGTATAGCCATCAATATTGCTGATGGAACCTCCATTTGCAGGGTAATAGATATTAAAATCCCCCGCTTCTACTCCAAGATCGCTGAGTACCTTGTACCTTTTATGGATGGTTAATAAGGTGGAAATCTGGTTTCCAGCAAACTGAATTTCAGAATCTCCAATATCAGCCAGTAGGATAGCGTCAGCTGATGTATCAGGCTCAAACTTGTCAAAAGTAAGCCATTTAGGCTTTAGCTTCCCCATTTTCATCGCCTTTAGAGGGTCGGGTTCAGGCCATGAGGCTTCTTGTGCAACAAGGCAAGTATGGAGTGTGATAAAAAATAATGTGATAAAGAAAAACGGTGTTTTCCATTTAGAGATTGTGCAGAGTTTCATGTCTAGGACGAAGTTTATAATTAGCTAATGGTATTATTCAAATATAAATCGGAGGGCAGTGCCTTCAATTTATCCTTTAATGCCTACTTAGAGATAGTAATAGAAGGGTCATTCCATATATAGTACAGGAATTGAAATAAATCTAACTAAATATTAACAAACTTTCATGGCTGAACGCCGGAATTTATAGTGTAATAATTTTTAGATAAAGGGCCATTACAGCTATAGTTAGGCGCTATAGGAATTGTCCCAGTATAAATACATAGATACTTGCCAAAAGAAGGTGGGCCAAGGCAAATGGAATGGCCTTCTTGATGAAGCCAATAAATCCCAGTTTGAGTTTTTGACGGGCGATCACTGTTACTGCCACAACTGTGGAGGCAGAACCAATAGGGGTAATATTTCCTCCAAGGTTACATCCATAGATGATTGACCACCATACATTGGCTTGTAACTCTCCAGCCATGGGTTCAAGGGTTTTTGCCAGCATCGCTGCCAAAGGGATATTGTCTGTTACAGATGACGCGATGGCCGAAGCCCAAAGCAAGGCTTGGGGACCTCCTGTCTCACCTAGGTCTAGCAGTCCTGCCACAAAGCCTCCGATCAAATGTAGTACCTGGGCATATTCCATGACCCCAATGACGATGAAGAGAAAGGCAAAAAACAGGATCAAATCCCAATCGGTCTTTCCATATATGCTTTGTGTATTTGACTTAACTTTGAGCAACATGGATACTCCAAATGCCATAGCCACGAAACCAATGCCCAATTCTTTGATATAAGGAATGACGTCTGTAGTTGCCAATACTATGATGAAGGCGATAAAAATTCCCCATGAGAGGATGAAGAAAGGCCTTGATTCTATTCCATCATTTTCATCAAAATCCTCTATGAGGGTTGCTGCGGTTAGTTTCTCCTCCTCTGTTTCCAGCTTTTTGATTCCGAAGTTTCTCCTGGCAATGAATATCGTAAGCAGGGTAGCAATAATAACATAAGGTGCCGAGATGTAGAGGAATGTAATAAAGGAAATGCTAGCAGCATTACCCAGGATTATGTTTGGAACGGATGAGATCAGGGTAAGCAGGCCACCGATATTGGTCAAAAGGCCTTCGGTGAGGAGGAAACCCAGTAGCATCTCTCTTTTTCCTAGCTTTTCTAATGAAACAACCGTCAGGGATCCGACGATGATCATGGCGGTTACATTATTCAGGAAGGCTGAAAACAATACCGTCATCCAGCTATAGGCGACCAAGAGTCGGTAGGGATCACCCTTGGTTAGTTTGGTCAGGCGTATCGCCAGCCAGGAGAATATTCCACTTTTGGAGGTTACTTCTACAAAAAGGCTAGACCCAAGGATGATCGCAATTACACCCCAGTCGATAAACTCTATGTAGAAAGGAACATGTCCCTCTTTTCCATTGAGTATAGAAAGTACTCCGGTCAACTCCCCTACAATCAGGGCAAGAATTGCAGCAATTCCTGTGATGAGGGATTTGTTGGCATGGATTTTTTCTTCGAAGGCCAAGGCAAGCACCATGAGTATGAGAATCCCAAGGTGAAGCAGGGTTACTCCCTGAGAAACTTCACTGACGGTATCGGTAAGCAGGTATAACATTCCCATATTGATAGTTGAATCCAAGTTTAGGGATAATGAAAAACTAGTGCAAATTGAAGCTCAATGATTCGGAAGAAAATATATATTTGAAAGCAAAATAATAGAATTTCATGTTGCTGGAATTTTGGGATACAATTCTCTTTGAGGTTTTGGGTTACACCATGACTGTAGGCCGATTGGTCATTTTTGTCGGGGTCGTACTGGCGGCGCTGCTTTTCGAGTGGATTGGCCGGAGGCTGTTGAAGAGGAGGGAACGCTTTCAGAAATTGATGAAGGAAGCAGGGGTAGCCAATTTGTGGCTTTCTATTTTTCGGTATGGGATGTATTTGGGAGGTCTATATCTGGCTTTTCGTTTGATTGGGCTCGACATCCTTTCCATTCCTTTGATTACCATGAAAAGGGGCGAAGGTACAGTAGATATTAGAGGGGCAGATTTGGTAATGAGTTTATTGATCCTTCTGGCTGGGAGGGTGGTTCTGATCTATGCGAAAATCAATCTTACAAAGGAAAAAGGAACCATTCCGCAAGGGGTAGAAGACAAGAGGAAGATTCGCAGGAAGATGGCGGTTTTTCAGATCCTGAGGTATGTGGTCTACGTTACGGTTGCGATTCTGATTCTTACCAATTTACAATTGAACCTGAATTTCCTCCTGGCCTCTTCTGCGGCTTTATTTGTAGGTGTGGGTTTGGCCCTACAGGGAACCTTTTCTGACATTGCGAGTGGCATCATCATATTGTTTGAAGGAACGATTGAAGTTGGCGATATGATCTTCATTGATTCACTTAGCCTGGAAGGAAAGGTTACAGATATTCGCCTTAGGACGACCATCGTCGAGACGCTGGATAATATGTCTGTGATTGTCCCCAACTCCCAGTTTACCAATACCAATGTAGTCAACTGGTCATATTCTACAGACGATACACGTTTTAGGCTAAAAGTGGGGGTGGCTTACGGTTCTGATGTGAGTAAGGTAAGGACGGTATTGAAGGATTGTGCCTCTGCCCATCAACGTGTGTTGAAGAGTCCTCCTCCGAAGGTGCGATTTGTAGAGTTTGGGGATTCTTCCCTCAATTTTGAATTGCTGTTTTGGACTCGTTTTCCTGTGATGTATGAAGATATCTTGAGTGATCTTCATTTTAAGGTAGATTCTGAATTCAGGAAAAATAACATCAACATTCCTTTCCCACAACGAGACTTGCATATCAAAAGCACAGAATTGGGTAAAATTCTAAATGAAAAGGGAGATGAAAAAGAAGGTAAGGAATAGGGTGGGTATAAAAAAATTAGGGGACTCAAACACTCTCGTGTGAGTCAACCCTAACCCTTGCTCATTCTTTACTTTAACCTGTTGATTCAAAGGTGGGGAAAATTCATGTTTTTTGGATACTCAAATGTATGAATGGTCATGAAACTTGTAAGAATGGTAATTTTTTCGACATGAATTACGGAATCCTTACATTAGTTATGTTTCTGATCTATGTTAATTGTATAAAAATAGCTCATTTATGAAAACGAATGCTTCAGAAGAAGATGTAAAATCGACCTCAATGCTTAAAACCCGAGTGAATTCTAACAAAAATTCCTCCAAAGACTTCGATGAGTGGTGTTTTCAGCAGATTCCTGAGATTCCGCTTGATGCAAAGGTGCTTGACTTGGGTTGCGGAAATGGGAAACAATTACATTTGTTTAGTAGGGCTTTTTCTTCGAAGTCTGGTTTTTGGGGGATGGACATTTCGCGCGAAAGTCTTGATGATGTAGCAAAAACTTACACTTCCAGGCCAAAATTGGAATTGATCGAAGGTAGTTTCGATAAAGAGGAAAGCTATTCGGCCTTTTCTTCTCAAAAACTTGATCTAGTCTATGCTGCATATGCGCTTTACTACACAAAAAATTTAAAAAACTTGATCAAAAACGCATATAATTCTTTGAAAACAGGGGGGATATTTTGGGTCATTGGGCCGAATTCAGGTACCAATGATGAATTTTTGAAAATATTGAGGCCCTTGCATGAGGTTGAGCCCTTCATGGATTATGTATTTGATGATTTCATGCCTGAGGTGATAGAGTTGAGCAAGGAAACAGGTTTTTCTTCGGTTAGGCCTTCGATGCTGCGCAACAAGGTATTTTTCCCATCTGCAGATGCCTTCATGAATTACCTTAGTAATTCACTGTTTTATCGCAGTGGCCATGATGATAAGATCCTAATGGCTGTGCAAGAGGTCGTAGATCGCGAGGGAGTATTTGCGGTGAGTAAGAACATTTTATCTCTGCAAATTCGGAAGTAGATCTGGGCGACTGTTTATGTATTGCAGATGAACCCTGACAGGGTTATAACCCTGTCAGGGTTTTAAAAAAAAATCCCTCCAAAGGGAGGGAAATTGTTCAAAACAAAAATACTTTTCATAGATCGTTTATTAAGTGAATCAATGATCCAGTTTGGCGATGTAAGCCTCTGGATACTTCCTTTTTAAGTGCTTGTCAATGTCGCTGACAGTAACTCGGCCATCCTTGTCCTCATCCAGCCCTGAATTCTGCTTATAAGCTCTTGCAGGATTTGCAAATAGCGTAAAGCAGTAGTCTGCTCCCCTTGCTTTGGGGTAGAGGATGCCAAGGTACAAGTCCGTCAGACTCTGGTAGTTTCCATAGCGCATGCGGACATTGTTCAGATAGTGGTACACGTAGTCCATCTGGTCGGTAGCAGTCATACTCCCCAATGCGTAGGTCGTAGTACCCATCTCCGAAGCGGTGCCTGGCATAAACTGAATCAAGCCTACGGCCCCACTGCCCTGAAAATTGGCTACTCCGGGATTAAACTGGGATTCCTGATAAATCACTGCCATGAGCCATTCGCTTGGAATGCCTAGCCTGTTCGAAACTTCATCAGCTTTTTTGTTAAATCCCTTCAGGTCATAAATGTACTTGCTGGCCTTATCTGCCATGTAAAAATTTGCCCCATTACTCTTTCCAACCGGTGCATAATTGATTTCACTTCTGTTGAGGATGTTTGCTTCCACATGGCTATCCTTATTGAATACCAAGTGGGTCGCAAAATTACTTCCTACAACCATAGCTGCAATCAATCCCCAATTTTTCCAATTAAGCTTAGGGGGGTGCATCACCAACGGCCGTGCCGGGTGACGCAGAGGGTCGTACTTTCCTCTGCTCATTTCCTTCTCATTTTAGGGTTAATACTTTAGGACGATGTTCTCTGAATTAAGAGCTTTAGTATTTAAATGGACTGGATTATTTGGAAAAGGTTTCAAAAAGTCTAAAAATATTTGCAATAAAAATGGAATGCGTCGAAAAATATTTGCTTTTGTTCTTGGTTTTCAGAAGTTTATGCACTAGAATATTTTTATGAAATGAAGTAACGGATTTTTGAATGAATGTCCTTAATTTGAAATTGTTCACCAAATGATGGTTTTGACTTATTCTATAATGTCATTTCAGTGATTGAGCAACTCCCTGCCTTTCTCAACCAATTCCGCAGCATAGGCACCCATGCTCCCTTCAAAGAGATCCAAGATCAGGGAAGGCCAGACACCAAGTAAAACGATCAAGGCGGCTAAGGGCAGGAGCATCACATATTCTCGCAAATTCAGATCAGTCAATTTTTCTTTCCAGCTTGAGGTATTGTGTGGGTCAAACTTGCCAAAAAACATTTGCCTGAAAGTCCTTAGATAATAGACCGCACCCAATATGATTCCCAAAGTTCCTACTGCTGGCATCCACAATGGTAAACCACCTTCTATGGCAGATTGAAAAGCCCCCATGAATACCAACAGTTCTGAAACGAAGGCCGCAAAGCCGGGCATTCCAAGTGAGGCAAAAAATCCGATCAGGGTAAAAAAGGCAAAGCGAGGCATGAGGTTCCACAAGCCACGGAAATTTTCAATTGTACGATCATGAACCCTGTCATAGATCACTCCCACCACCAGGAAGAGCATGGCCGAAATGATGCCATGGGTGAATAGTTGGTAGACCGCTCCCGTCATTCCTACCACAGTCAGGGAACTGATCCCCAGCATGTGAAAGCCCATGTGAGAGATAGATGAATATGCCACAAGGCGTTTCAAATCCTTTTGCGCCATAGCGACCATTGCCCCGTAGATAATAGATATGACTCCCATAAGGCCTACATACCATTGAAAATGAATGGCTCCATCTGGGAATATGCCAAAGCAAATCCTTAGCATCCCATATCCCCCTACCTTTAACAATATACCAGCCAACAGCACTGAAATAGGCGTAGGCGCTTCTACGTGTGCGTCAGGCAGCCAGGTATGAACAGGAATCATGGGTAGCTTGATGGCGAATCCAACAAACAATACCACGAAGGCCAATAGCCTCGCATTTACCCCCAAAAGGGTCGATCCCAGATCAAAAATACTACCATCGACCACATTGAGGAGCTCGCCTCCAGAACTGGCCATCATATGGGTCATGTTCAGGGTGTAAACCCTGAGTTCATCTGTGTTGAGCTCAGGATCGGTAAAACTGAAAAGTAGCCCGATCATGATTAGCAGCATGAAAACCGAGCCAACCAGGGTATAAATGAAAAATTTCAAAGAGGCGTATTCTCTCCTCGGACCTCCCCAAAGTCCTATTAGGAAAAACATGGGAAGGAGCATGAATTCGTAGAAGAGATAAAAAAGGAAGAAGTCCAAGGCACAAAATACCCCTATCATGCACAAGTCCAGCAGCATGAAAAGCATAAAGTAACCTTTGACATTGTGGCCGAGTTTCCAGGAAGAGATTACCGCAATGGGCATGATGATCGTCGTGAGCAAGATCAGCGACATGCCAAGGCCATCAACAGCCAGGAAATAGTCTATCTGGACCCGTCCAAGGTCGCCCAGGGAAAAACCTATCCAATTGAATTTTTCTTGAAGGAAGTATTTTCCTCCTTCTGCCTGTTCTGTCAGGTATTGTGGGAGGGCAGCCACGAGTACCCATATCAATTGTAGTAAGCTGACAACCAGGGCGCTCCAACGATAAAGTTCTTTGCCTTTTCGCGGGCCAAAAGCCATGACTAGCAATGCCACCAGGGGCAACCAAATAAGTATGGAAAGATGCGGCATTTACTTAAATATTATCCAAAATATGAATCCCAACATGAACAAAAGCGATAGAACAATTCCTGTCAAATAAGCCTGGATACCATTTTTTTGGCTTTGATCTGTTCGCTTTCCCGCTCCCCTGAAAAGGCCTACCAGTCCATTTACCAGCCCATCTATAAATGAATGGTCAATCCTTGAAGATAAAGTTGCAAGAGAGGGGCCAAGCAAGTGGCCTAGCTTGTCCAGGCCTTGATCTATTCCTTTATCTGAAAGCTCTGATAATTCACCCAATGAGTCCGTTTCAGGGCTTTTATTGACTGTGATCCTCGAAAATAAGGTGAAAAATCCCTCTACGATATTCCTATCCAACCAATCAAGTAGGTTGGAGAGAAAGAGGATTATTTTAGCAAAGATATTTTCATAGACCCAATCCTGAAAAAAATGTGTCGATAAGAGATTAAATCCAGGAAAAGATCTTTCTGAAAACCCATTTCGATATAAAAAGTAAGCTCGACCAAGACCCAGAAACGGGAGCAATATGGAAGCAGCTAAAATTAGCTCGAAAAAAGGGGGTTCACGATGACCTGCATCACCAAATAGTGTAGAAAATGATTCCAACAACCAGCTATGTTCCCCATCCAAAGGGTTGATGCTAAAGATAAAAGAGAGGGAAAATATGCTTAGTATTCCTATAGGCAAAAGCATTTTCCAGGATAAAGGATGCTTTTCTGCCATATCCCTGTCTGGTCCTCCAAAAACAAGCATGGCTTGTCTACCTATATAAAAAGCAGTCAGGTAAGAGGTGATCAAGGCAGTAGTAGGAATCAGCCACGCATTTCCTTTCATATTTGAAGCCCATTCAAAGCTGGCCAAAATGATTCCATCCTTGGATAAGAAGCCAGAAAAAAGGGGTAAGCCAGCGAGGGCAAGCATAGGTGGGAGGTATAGGCGAAAAAGCCAGGGAAATTTTCTGCGTAGGTTGCCCATCAATCGCATGTCATTTTCTGGTGGAATGTCTTGCTTAGAATCTGGATGGCCAGTATGATTTTCATGAATGATCACGCCGGCTACTAAAAACAAGGCGCACTTGAAAAATGCATGTGTGAATAAGTGAAAAAGTGCCATGCTCCATGCGCCCAATCCAAGCCCAATCATCATATAGCCCAATTGTGAAAGGGTTGAATAAGCCAGGACCTTTTTGATGTCCCATTGTGCTGCGGCAGCAAGTGCAGCCATGATGCTTGTCAATGCTCCAATGACCAAAATGACCATTTGCGCCTCCAGGCCGAGTAAGAAATGATACCTGGCCAAGAGGTACACCCCAGCAGCAACCATAGTCGCCGCATGAATCAGGGAAGAAACTGGTGTAGGGCCTTCCATGGCATCGGGAAGCCAGACCTGTAAGGGAAATTGAGCTGATTTGCCGATGGCACCACCTATGAGAAGTAAGCCGCCGAGGCTCAATAGATCTTGGGAAGATTCGCTAAGGCTCTCTGCATTCCCAGCAAATGTGATAAGTTCTTCAATATCAAGGGTATGGCATTGAGAATGTATAATCAACATGCCGGATAAAAACAGTACATCTCCGATTCTATTCAGAACAAAGGCTTTTTGACTGGCCTTTGATGCAGCTTCCTTTTCAAACCAAAATCCAATGAGTAAATAAGAACTCAATCCTACAAGTTCCCAGAAAATGAAGACAAAAAGCAGGTTGTCTGAGAGGACAATCCCCAACATGGAGAATACGAAGAAACTCAGGTAGGCCCAATATCGATCCAGATGCCTTTCTCCATCCATGTAGACCTGGGAAAAAAGCAGGACAAGACTGGAAATCCCAGTAACCAGAGCCAGTAAAGCCAAACTTAATTTATCCAGATAGATTCCTCCTGTGAGTTTGAGTGGAAATTCTCCATGACTAAATTCTAGCCAGGTGAATTGTTTATGAATTGGGCTTTCCCATCCCCAAAGACATTGGAGTATGGCCATGCCAAAGGCCAAAACCATTAATATTAAGGCAAGCTGTGAAGCTGGTCGAATATATTTTTTGCCGAGAATGAAGGCAGCTATAAAGGAAAGAAAGGGGAGAAAAAAGGCGATTAAACCTGGATAAATTTTCCAGTCAGGAATTTGAGGAGCTATTTGAAGGATTGTATGCAAGGAAAGTATGTTAAGGGAGCTCGTTTAATTTATCCAGTCTGATGCTCAGGTATTTTTTGTAAACCAGCAATATGATTGCCAATGCTACAGCGACTTCCGCAGCTGCCAGTACCATAACAAAAAGGGTGGCCATTTGTCCATCCAGGTCTATCGGATCAAACTTGGAAAAGGCAACAAAGTTGAGGTTCGCAGCATTCAGCATCAGTTCAATTCCCATCAAGGCCATGATCACATTTCGCCTGGTGAGCACAAGCACACAGCCAATCGAAAATAGCATCATGCCAATAAGCAATACATTTGACCAATCACCCATAAATTTCCCGGCTAATCAGGTATCTGTCAAAATTAGCGAATTTTGTGAAATGGACTAATATGGTTTTACCTAGGTATCTCTATGTAAAAGCATGTGCCTTTTCCATCTGTAGATTCAAAACGGATGTTTCCACCCAGATTTGTCATGACTTCCTTGACAATGTATAAACCCAGCCCGGAACCCTTACCCTGGTCTGTAGCCCTTACAAACATTTGAAAAATACTATTTTGATGTGCTTCTGCTATCCCTATTCCATTATCCTCAATGATAAAGCGAGCGATATCTTCATTACTTTTGTAGGTGATTTTTACATACGGCAGTGGCTTTGAGCGGTCAAAGTATTTCAACGAATTAGAGAGAAGATTCAGGAAAACCATGCGTAGCCTATCTACATCTGTGAAAACGGTAAGTTCTCCAGGGATTGCATTGATGATGTTTACTTTCTGGCGATGATCCATGAAGGATAGGCTATTTACCACAGAGTTTACAAGTTTGGATACCTTTACATGCTCTCTGGAAAGTTCAATTCTGGAATTGTAGCTATAATCTATGATCGTTTGGATGGTTCGATCCATATTTTCTACATTTTCCGTAGCATAATTTAGGAAACGGTCTTTTTCTGCTTCTGTAGGATTGTTGGACAAGATTTCCAGAATTCCTTGAATATTTGCCAGGGGAGCCCTTAAGTTATGTGAGGTGTGATATACAAAGGTATCAAGGGCTTTGTTTATTTTTTCCAGCTCCTCATTTTTCTGACGAAGGGATCTTTCGTGTTTCTTCAAGTGGGAGACATCTACATTTACCCCAATTCCCTGGAGAATATTCCCTTTGCTGTCCGAAATTCCCTTCCCTGAAGCATTGATATACCTGATTTCTCCATCCGGTCTGATTATCCTGAATTCTATATTAAGTACTTCTTCCCCGTTTGCCAGGCGCTGAAGGTTATTTATCGCATCTGCACGATCATCGGGATGAAACAGCTCTTGCCAGATCTCTGGACTGGCTTCTAACAAATCAGGATCAATCCCCAACATTTGAAACAGTTGGTCATTCCATTGGCTGGTATTGCTCTCGAAGTCATGTTTCCAAATGCCAATTCTGGCAGTCTCTGTTGCCAGCCTCAACCTTTCGCTTGTCTCAGCGAGGACTTCTTCCCGTTCGCGGCTTTCTGTGATATCACTGATGATACCAATGATTTCATTGCCTTTTCCATCCTCCTTGAGGTTGGGGCTGAGCAAAATTTTTAGCCATAGTTTTTGTTTCCCTTCCTCATTCTCAACAAAAAATACATCCTCAAAAGTTTCAGAACTGCCTCTGAGTACCTTGCGAAATATTCGCTGATAGGCTTCTTTTTTGTGTCCCTGAATTTCCAGCCCTTCCATGATATTTTTTCCCAAAACATGCCCAGCTTTTTTTCCTAATAACTTTTCCAATTTGGGGTTCCAAATTAGACAGGTCAATTCAGGATCAAGTACAAAGATGCCTTCCAGGGCGTATTTGATGATGTTTGAGTTGAATCTAAGAGACTCAATCAGTTGATTCTCCGTGGTCTTCCAACTGCTTACATCTCTGGCTACACCTCTTAGGTGCGGCACTTTATCCAGCTCATCTATTATAACCTCTCCGATGGCATGGAGATATTTTATGCTTTTTTCTGTCCCATTCCATATCCTGAAAATAATGTTATACTTTTTGTTTTCTTCCAAGGCTTCCATGATATGCCTCATCACAAACTCCTTGTCATCTGGATAAATGGTTTTCTCCCAGGTTTTGAAAGATGGAATATCTTCAAGGCTTTCATAACCATAGATTTCGAGCATTTTTTGAGACCAAAAGGGCTTCTCAGTATGCAGGTTCCAGTCCCAAATTCCTGTTTGCCCCAGTTCCAATGCCCTGGAAAGCCATTTTCTATTTTGGTTGAGCTCTAATTCTACCTGCTTTTTTTGTGTAATGTCTTTAATGACAGCCAGAATGCCTATCAATTCTCCTGAATCATCATAAAATGGAGAAAGGCTTGAGTCAAGCCAACTGCTTTTATTTTCTGCATGTGTAAAGTGCCAGTCTTTGTTGATAGGCTGGTATCCATTTTTGTCAAATTCAGGGAGGATTATTTTGGGATCAAAATCAGGGTTAAATTCAGAAATATGCTTCCCCAGCATATCCTCAGCAGATTTAGAGAAAGTTTTTACTGCTGCAGGGTTCCTGTAAATGATAATCCCTTCCAGGTCAACAATGACTATTTCGTCCGAAATATTGTTGAGGATGGTATTAGCCAAACCAGGAATGTGTTGGGGATCTTTTAGTTTCAAAATTTTCCTTTTTTGGAATAATATAAGAAAGATTGTCTGTTTTTACACATCCTAAGCTGAGATTTGCTTGGCTTTGTCCTTGGAAAATGGGTATGAAATTTCTATCCAGAGGATTTTCGGACTGAAATTAACAGCACACCAGTCATCACAACCAGGGTGCCCGCAACTTGTACCCAACTCAATCTTTCATGCAGAAAAATGTATGCCAAAACGATGGTTGAAACTGGGCCAATGCTGCCAATAATTGCGGTGTTGCTCGCCCCAATTCTGGCAATTCCTCCAGAAATTAAAAAAGAGGGAAAAATTGTCGCGAATATTCCGATCAGTCCAATGTAGTAGTAGACAGTTTTTGGATATTCCAAAAGGGAAATACTGCCTTCAGGCCTTCCGAGCATGGCATGGATAAATACCCCAATGGATGCAACACACATGACAAAGGCAGTAAATCGAATAACTCCAAAACGAGGGATGAACTCTCCACTCCCTATCAGGTATGTGGCGTAGGCAAGTGCTGATAGGAAGATCCAGAATCCTCCTTTCCACAACAATGATTTATCGGGCAGTTGGATGTCTCCGAATAGCACAAGAAGAATGCCTGAGTAAGCAAGAATCAGTGCCAGGCCTTGACGGGAATTTATTTTCTTTTTTAAAAATCCCCATGAAAGCAAAACGACCAAGGTAGGATAAGTAAATAGAATCAGCCTTTCTACACTGGCAGGTACAAATTGTAAACCATAGAAGTCCAGGAAACTTGCCAGGTAGTATCCCATCAATGCAAAGGGAATAACTTTCAGATAGTCGATGAGGGTCAGCTTGTGTTGATGAGGGCTTTTGGAAATGAAGAAGATGACTAAAAAAACAGGAAATACCATTGACATCCTGATGGCCAATAGAGAAAGAGGATCAACTCCGTAAGGGTAAGCGAGTTTGGCAAGGATGGCTTTGGAAGAAGAACCAATGGCACCTGCGAAGACCATTAAGGCTCCAACAAACTTTGAGGAATACTTCACAGCAGTAAATGTAGGAAATAGTAGATGGAAAAAGTGAAGCCTCTCAACTATTTTCCATCATTCTCTGGGCTCTTCATCTCTTCAATTTCCTCATCTTCGAATGTCCTGAAGTGATCTATAGTTTGTCTCAAAACCTGGGGGTCTTCCATGTCATAGACCCAGTGGTGATCAAAGATTGGCAAGGGAAACTGATTGGGATCATGCCTCCTGGTGATGTACATGGAGTGGAACTGGACTCCCTGTTCTCGGCGAATTTCCATGACCTGCTCATACAACTGCCTATCAAGTCTCGGAATGACGAAGTCGGATATGACAAGCACATCTGCTTTCTTGTAATTTTTTTCCTTTAGCATCCGCAAGGTCTCTTTCAAAGCAGGCTGGATGTCCGTACCACCATGGAAACTCATCTTGAGAAATTCGATCATTTCAGCTAGGTTTTCCTCCATACCTGTCATTTCCGTAGTCTGAATCCCGGTCGAAAAGGAAATCAAATATGCCATTCGCTTTTGACGAAGCGCAATCTCCAAAATGGCCAAAGCCAAGGCCTTTGCTACCCGCTCAGGGTCTCCAAACATCGATCCGGAGGTATCTATCACCATGACAAATGGCCCTGGATTTTCTTTTTTGATGAGTGCTTTCTCGTCTTTTTTCTTTGGTTTAATAGAAAAATCCTGCGACCTGTACTGAAATGTTAGCAGCTTTTTTTCGACATACTTTTTTGCCAGGATGATTTCAGTTTCCGGCGAACTCAAAAGAGAGGTTTCTGAAGGAAGCATTGAGCTCAACTGGTTGCTGTAGTGTATACCAATGATTTCTGATTTGCCGTAGGGATTGGGTTTCCATTGCTTTTGTGGGACAAGTTTTTGAAGCTGTTCTTCCACAAGGGAATGCCTCGTAGAGTTCCACCGTCCTAGCATATAAGCCAATTCTCGGAGGTGCCTGTCTCGACGTAATTGATGAGAATAATTCTCCAGATCCTTCCAATTGATCTTGTTCCAGTTTCCAATGGCATCATTCCAGACATGGCCGAGAAAATTAAAAAAAGGAGCCATTAAGTCTCCCAATTCCTGAAGTTTGGCAACCTTGCGGTTCAGTTCACCATAGTACTGGGAAAAGGCCTGCTCCATGAAAACCTCTTGTAATTGAGACTTCTCTGAACTAAGTAGCCTGTCCCACTCATTTAAGATCGAATTTCTTATTACACGTAGTTCTTTTAGCTCTCTTTGATAATCAGTAGTTCCGGCGGTGGTGTTGACTACATCCTGAAATTCTTTGTAGTGGGTTTCTTTCCAAAAAACCCAATCTTCTTTTCTTTCTGGATAGATGTCAATAAGGAAATCAAGGAGGGCTTTCCAGCGATCGTCTGTCAGTTCATCAGTGAGCCCGCGCATCTTTTTCAACTGGGCTTCATCTTCCGAATGGATATTTTTATTCTCAAACTGGTTGTTGATTTTCTTGCACCAATGCAGGGTTTCTCTGGCAACACTTAATGCAAAATCTTCATTGTTCTGAGTGAGCCTTCTCAATTCTCGCTGCTGTAAAACCCTTGATATCAGTCTATTCCATTTTGGATAGTCCTTGGAAATGATGCTTTTTCCCAACTGCTTCATGGAATCATATGCAGGGTCCACCAAATGCAGGTAGAGCAGCTCCGCCACTTCCTGGCGAGCCTGCTTGCTCATCATCCCTCCAAAAAGGATGAAACTAGCTAGCTCCTGCTGTACCCTGCGTAATTGATTCATACATATAGCGGGTTTTTTGAACCTCAAGTTTAAGGTTCAAGAGATCGTTGGTGGTGGAGGTCAAACTGGCAGCGACATGTTCAGCATGCTCCTTGGGGACAAATAGGTGAGTTTTCAGGTGGGGCTCATCCAGGTCTTGCCTTTTCTCTATGCTTTTGATTCCTTCTTCACAAATTTCAAGCAAGAGTTTGATTTGACTGTTCCAAATCTTAATCAAACCATCCGAAGGAGCCTGTTTCTCAATGCGCTCCTTATCCACCCACTCAGCTTCTATTTTGTACTCCTTTCCTTTATTTTCAATGAGAAATGCCCCTTTTTTCTTTACTCCCATGGTCTGGAAGGGGCGATAATGCCCTTCATTTTTTTCAAATATAGGCATGTAGGTCATTTCCTCATTTCCTTCCGTTAATTCATGCCATTTTTCTTTTTGGATAAAGGCATCGCTGTCCCCCCAAAATCTCTGAGCTTTCACAAAACTTGTACCTTTCTCATCCTTGAAGGTTCTAGCCTCCTCTACCTTGTCAATATGCTTGACGTGAATGGCTTCATCGATTTCTTTTCGAAGGATGTTCATCTCATCTCGGATGGGCTGTACATTCACCAATTTTCGGTATCCTGCCCCAGTGATAGCTCCAAGAACCAGCGCATGGGACTCTTCCTTATGCTCCAACTGACTCCAGATACAATCAGAGGCGAGGAATACATCCATGACATGGACTTCATCCCTTCCGTTCAGGAAGGCTGAGGCACGGAGGAGTTGGACAATTTTGCGCCACCTCCTATCCGACACATATATGGCTTCTTCAGGCTCAAGGGTCGAGTTTCGCTGGCGAATGCTGTTGCGAAGGAAAGTCATCAGCCCCAGGATATGAGGAGGGAGTTTGACATTGTCAATTTGTTCTCGCCAAAGGTTATATTCTTTAGGTGAAATTTGGATATCCTCTGGAACTAGCTCCTCTTCACTTTGCCCTCCCGGCAGGCCGATCATTTCTTCAAAACCCTGATCACCTTCAATATTTTCGACCAGGATACGTATAAGAAAACGGTCCCAGAGTGCTTCAAGACCTTCTCCTTTTAAGGGGAGTTCATTTGAAGCCGAAATCAGGGCTCGCAAATCTACCTTAATTTCCTTTTCTCCATTTCTGAAGATTTTTTCATTCAATACCGTAAGTAAGGCATTTTGAATAGGAGGAGAAGCCTTCCAAATCTCATCTAGAAAGACAATATTAGATCCAGGAAGGTAATTCTTGGTCATCCGCTCATATTTGTCCTCATCCTTCAGTTTGGAAATGGATACAGGGCCAAATATCTCGTCCGGAGTCGAAAACTTACCCATCAGGTATTCAAAGGTTTTGGCATTTTTAAAAACGTGCTTCAACCTTCGAGCCATCATGGATTTTGCAACACCTGGAGGGCCAAGTAGGAATATCGATTCTCCTGCAAGGGCTGATAGTAGCACCATGCTAACAATATATTCCTTTTCATACATTTGGTGGTTCAGGCGATCCAAAAGCGCCCGAATACGCTGGGGTATGGGTAAGTCTGCCATGTTGTAAAATTAGAAAAAAAGGCACTATGAATTAATGGAATTAAAGTTAAAATGGAATTTTTTGACATGGCGGTTGCAAGGCTTTCATAAATCCTAAAAATCCAGCCCCTTTTTTATACATTTACCCTTCAAATTAAATCTCATGCAAAAAGCCATTTCGAATACAAGCTTTGATTTTCCAGGGCAACGTGACCGTTACCAAGGCAAGGTAAGGGATGTGTACAACATCGCAGAGGAATACCTGGTCATCGTTGCAAGTGATCGAATTTCTGCATTTGACCATATCCTACCGAGACCTATTCCACATAAAGGACAGGTCCTAAATCAGACCGCAGCTTTTTTTTTCGATGCAGTTAAAGACATTGTGCCGGTTCATGTTGTGTCTACTCCTGACCCAAATGTTACCATTGGTCTGAACTGTAACTCTATTCCCATAGAAGTTGTTGTCAGGGGATACCTTGCAGGACATGCATGGAGGGAATACAATTCAGGGAAAAGAGAAATATGCGGAGTTCCTCTTCCGGATGGCCTGAAGGAAGCTGACAAATTACCAGAACCCATCATTACACCAGCCACGAAGTCCACCATTGGCCATGATGAGGACATCTCTGAAAGGGAGATCCTGCAATCGGGTTTGCTCGAGCAGGAAGAATGGGGACGTATCAAGCATTACGCCCTGGCCTTGTTTAAGAAAGGAACAGAAATGGCAGCTGAACAAGGGCTTATCCTGGTAGATACCAAGTACGAATTTGGATATTACCGAGACGACATATACCTGATTGATGAGGTGCATACCCCTGATTCTTCCAGGTATTATTATGCGGAAGGTTATGAGGAACGCCAGGCAAATGGAGAAGCACAGCGTCAATTGTCCAAGGAGTTTGTAAGGGAATGGTTGATGGAGAATGGTTTTCAGGGGAAGGATGGCCAAGAAATGCCAGAAATGCCAGATGATTTTATGAATCTGGTTACTGCCAGGTATGTAGAGCTATATGAAAAAATAACTGGTCAAACATTTAAGCCTGCTGATACCACCGATATTGATGAGCGAATTTGGGGCAATGTATTGCCGGAATTGCAGCGGATATTTGAGCAGAGTTAATCAGACAGCCTGACAGGCTTATATACCTGTCTGTGTGGTCATCAAAATCAATAAGGCAATGAACTACCTTTCCGTAGAAAATATATCCAAATCCTTTGGGATCAAGGTGCTGTTTGAAGACCTGAGCTTTGGCATAGACCAAGGCCAAAAAATCGCTTTGATTGGCATCAATGGATCGGGGAAATCTACCCTATTGAAAATCCTTGCAGGCATAGATAGCCCAGACAGCGGAAAGGTAACTACCCGCAAGGGAATTCGCATCGCATACCTGCCGCAAGAACCTGATCTCCCACTTGACAAAACTGTTGGAGAGGTAGTTTTCAATTCTGACTTACCAGAGCTACGCCTGATTGAAGAGTACGAAAGGCTGACCCAACAAATCTCCGAAAAGCCTGAGTTTCAGGATCGCCTCAATGAACTCATGGCTGAAATCGATGCAAGAAATGCCTGGGAATATGAGGTGAAAATCAATCAAATTCTCTCCAAACTGGATGTTTACTTCCTTGATCGCAAGATTTCTGTCTTGTCTGGAGGCCAACGCAAACGTGTAGCCATGGCTCAAGCCTTGATCTACGACCCGGATCTATTGATCATGGATGAGCCTACCAACCACCTTGACCTGGATAGCATCGAATGGCTGGAAAAGTTCCTGGCAACCTCCAAGCAAAGCCTCATCCTGGTTACCCATGACCGCTATTTCCTGGATTCCATCACCAATGAGATCTACGAATTGGATCGCGGAGGAATCTATTCCTATAAGGGCAACTATGCTTATTTCCTTGAGAAAAAAGCCGAAAGAGAGATGGTCAAACTCACCGAAGCAGATCGAGCCAAATCCCTCTTCAAAAAAGAATTGGAATGGTTGCGAAGGTCTCCAAAGGCAAGGACTACCAAATCCAAGTCCAGAATAGATTCTGCTATGAAGACCAAGGAGAAGTCGACCTATAAAGCCCAGGACCTGGACGTAAAGTTGCAAGTCAAAGGCAGAAGGATCGGTTCAACCACCCTCGAGATGAAGCACGTCCGCAAGGCCTATGGCGACCTGACCATTCTGGATGGCTTTTCCTATACCTTTAATAAAAGAGATCGCATCGGGATCGTGGGGCCAAATGGGGTGGGGAAAAGTACCTTTCTCAACATGATCGTCGGAGAAGAACAAGCTGACTCAGGAAAAATCCGAACAGGTGAGACGATATTCTACGGCTATTACCGCCAGGAGGGCTTCAATTTCAAGGACAATGCCCGGGTCATAGAGGTTGTTACAGAAGCTGCAGAAGAAATTGAATTGAGCAAAAGTCAACGGGTATCAGCCTCAACGCTTTTGGAGCATTTTCTTTTTCCGAGGAATATGCACTACAACCTCGTTGAGACACTATCTGGAGGAGAGAAGCGTAGGCTACACCTCCTCAGGGTACTCATGACCAATCCCAATTTCCTGATCCTGGATGAGCCTACAAATGACCTGGACCTGATTACCCTGAGACGCCTGGAAGAATTCCTGGCTGACTTCGACGGCTGTTTGGTCGTC
This sequence comes from Bacteroidia bacterium, assembly GCA_022760475.1. Classification (GTDB taxonomy): domain Bacteria; phylum Bacteroidota; class Bacteroidia; order J057; family J057; genus JALEFZ01. Next base: position 136,274 of record JALEFZ010000006.1, read on the forward strand.
GTGAGCCACGATCGATTCTTCATGGATCGATTGGTGGAACATATGTTTGTATTTCAGGGAGAAGGTAAAATCAAGGATTTTCCTGGTTCATATAGCAATTACAGAGAATGGCTGGACGCTCAAGAAGCAGAAAAGCTCCTGACTGAAACAGAACAAAACCCTCCTGCCAAGGTGGTTGAAGAGGAAAATCCCAACCCTCAAAAGAATAAAAATAGAACCAGAAAACTCTCCTACAAAGAGAAACGGGAGTACGAACAGCTCGAAGGTGAGATTGACGACATGGAAAACCGGAAAATCGAATTGGACGAGTTGATCAACAGTGGCAGCACCGATTATGAGAAATTGACGGAATGGGCGAAGGAATTGGAAAGCCTGAATCAAACCCTTGAAGAAAAAACCGATCGTTACCTTGAGTTGATGGAAATTGTAGAGGGGGAATAAAGCATGTCAAATGGAACGAAAAAAACGCCTGGAACGAGTTGGAGTTATTGCAACTGTGATTCCGTTTCTTTCTGGAGCTTCAAGTTTCCTTCAAAACGGGAAGATACTTTTTGGAATAATTTTTTTAATGGTAGGTTTGATAAACCTGGCGGCCTTATTCAAAGAAAAATTCTCTTTTTTGGATGATAGAACCGACCTGCTGATTTCATTTTTGAATATTGTGGCCGCCGCAATAGCAGCCCGTGACTACTTTGACTCAGGTGCAGTTTATCTTCCATATGTTTGGGTCGGGATCACGATTTTCTTTGTAGGGTTGTTTATTTTTCAAATGTGGAAGTACAGAAAAAATGCAGAAAAGAATGTGAGTAAATCCTAGGTATGAAATGGAGCAATTACCATTCTCCATTTCATTCTTCATAAATCAAAACGTCATCTCAGGCCTATCCGGATCAGCTGTACCAATGTGGTGTAACTGATCAAGACAAGCTGCAAATAGCTCATAAAGATCCAGTAAACGATCCAGGTTTCGAATTTTTCCGCTGGCTTCAAAGTAGACCTCATTCACTCCCTTGGGAAACTTCTGAGCAAAGATATGATCACGGTCTTCTCTTATTTTCAAGGTGATTTCAGGCTGGTAAGCAATGAATTGCCTGATCATAGAATTGTTGAAAAATGACCTTACTTTCCACTGATCATTTCCCCTTACCACAAAATGCCTGTCAAACTCGGGATCACCTACATGGATATCCTCCCCACCCAGGAGTAAACCGATGCTTTTTATGGCATCCTTCCTTGATACTTCAAATACAAAATCATCCCTGTAGACATAGGGCGCTCGAATCCGGGTGTAAGGTACCCTCGAATTCCCTCTGGATTTAGAAAAGGTGTCAAATACAATTGTCCATTTCTCATGATGCACGACAATTTGATCCCTGACAGTCAAATTTCCCTGCACAAACTTGCCATCTAATTCTGCTGCGAGTTGTCTCCAAACTTCACGCCTACTATTTCTGAATAACATATGGATGAGTTTTTATATTCTTCAAAGGAAAGATAGAACAATGGAAAAATGGTCCAAATTTGATCTCTTCACAAAGTCGTAATCCTGTTTTTTACTGAAGTTAAACAAATAGGATTTTATTCATAAGAAAACAAGTTTGACCTGCCCTGTGTTAATCGATTGAAAACTTTCAAAAAGCTACCTTCAACAAACTCCAGGCAATGCGCAAGTATACTTCCAGGAACTTCAAGAAAGAATACGACTTGGGCCGTTACGCTCCATTGTACCAAAATAATATCTTCTCCAGGCTTAAGAATACCCGTCCCCCAGAGGAACGAATGCTGCCTTTTGTTTTGGACTTTGGCCCTGTAGAATTCAAAGTTGCGCGGCATTTTGGCTTTTGCAAAGGAGTGGAGAATGCCATTGAAGTGGCCTATGAGACCCTTGCCACTCATCCTGACAGCCGGGTCTTCATGATCAGCGAATTGATCCATAACTCATTCGTAAATGAAGACCTGAAGCAGCGGGGATTGCGATTTATCAAAACCGCAAAGGGTGAGCAACTCATTCCATGGGACGTTATCAAGGAGGACGATATTGTCATCACACCCGCTTTTGGAGCAACCATCGAAGACCAGCAAGAACTGATTTCTCGTGGGGTTCAGATTCAAAAATGGAATGCCACCTGTAGGTTTGTGGAGAATGTCTGGTTCAGGGCACAGGAATTGGGTAGCAAGGGCTATTCCATTATCATTCATGGAAAATTTAAGCATGAAGAAACCCAAGGTACCCTTTCTCACTCAAGGCAATCAGCCCCAACTTTGGTGGTGAAAAATATGAAAGAAGCCATCATGTTGGGAGAGATAATCCTTGGTAAAAGGCCTGTAAGTGAGTTTGGGAAATTATTTGGAAATAAGTGCTCAGAAGATTTCAATCCCCTCGTTGACCTGGAAAGGCTGGCAGTAGTAAACCAAACCACCATGCTGGCTTCTGAAACGGCTGAAATCTCCGATTATTTTAAGTCGGTTATGCTTCAAAAGTATGGCTTGGAGAATATAGAATTTCGCATCGCAAATACACGAGATACCCTATGTTATGCTACCAAAAATAATCAGAGTGCAACCCTGAGGTTATTAGAGGAATTTGCAGACATGGCCATTGTAATTGGGGGAAGAAATTCTTCAAACACCTCCCACCTGGTAGAACTGTGTGAGCAGAAATTGACCACATACTTCATCGCCTCGGAAAGAGATATTAAGAATTCAGACCAAATCCTTCACTACGATTTTCATCGAAACGAAGAAAGACACATTTTTAACTTTATCCCTAAAAAGGATAAGGTGACCTTCCTACTCACAAGTGGGGCATCTTGCCCAGATGCCATTGTAGAAAGGGTATTGCTGAGGTTGTTGGACTTCTTTGACAACACAAGACCCATTGATGAGGTGGTCAGAACTTATTCAAAAGTCCGCCAATCGGTATGATACACTCAAGATTTGATCGCCTCCCCCAAGAGGTTACCTGTCATGATGCTTAGGCCTCCTGCAAGGCCACCGATCAAGGCAGTGATGAGGACGAGCATATTAGGTTTTGGAATTAACCATTCACCTTCCATTCCCAGAAATACATCAAAGACCCCTCCAATTTTTTCACTTAGGAGGGAGGCATTTGCTGAGTCTTTGGTGAAAGCCACCAACCCCCATACAATCAGGAGTGCTAGAAATCCAGCTAAAAAAGCATAGGTAGGCTTTTGTTTCTTACCAAATACCCACTTTTTCTTCTTCCTGCTCAATAAAAGCCCCACAAGAAATGCTCCTGCCATGGAAGGCCAGAGGGGAAATTGTGGAAGGTATGATCCACATAAAAAGCCTATCAGGCCAACAAATATAAATCTGAGTACAAAGCGCATAGCTTTATTCCTTTGAATTCTTCTTTTTGATTTTCAATGTATGGTAATCTCCATCTACCTCTGGCCCTTTCATGAAATCTAGCTTGTAATATTTCCCATCTACCCAATCGTTTATAAAACTGTCATAAGATGGCGAGCCGGGATTGCCACTTTGCCCTCCGGGATAAATCGCATAGGCTTTGATTTCTGGCCCTAATTCTACAACCATTCTCCATGAAGGCCCAGTTTGTGTTCCGGTTGCATTCAAGATCCCTCCATTCCCATTGGTTGGGATTTGAAGCCTGCTGAAAGGTGTGAGGGTCCTGGAGAGGTGGTTGATCGAAGTTTTCTTTTGCTCCGACCATGTCCAATCTTCAAAGTTATCACTTTCTCGTTCTTCCTTCAGTTTGGAAAGAGCTTTTTTGAAGCTGGTATTGATGTGGTAAGCTCGGCTGTAATCTGTGCTGTCTCCGATAATCCTGTAATAGCTCAAATCCAAGCTATCCTGAAGGAGCTGCATAAAGGTTCTATTCTTGACATAAGCCAAAGCAAGAGGGCTGTTTTTATACTCATCATCCCAAACGCTCCTATACAATTCACCCCACCACTTCTGGTAAATACTGGGCTCGAATTTATCAGTGGTATATTGATAATTCCACTGTTTGAGGGCGTCATAGGCCTTCCTTTGGACAGCATTCAACTGAAGGGTATCTAGTTCAGAAAGCATAAAAGGAAGAATGTCCGCAGCTCCCTGATAATAATTGTCCAATTGTATGGCCTGCATGTCTTCAAGGGTCATGCTATCCTTCTCACTAAGAAGGGAAAACAGCCTCCTGCCCCTGAAATCCTCATACCTGCCCTGTGTCTCATATGGGTAGCGTGCAGTAGTGGGATGCTGATTGGCAGATTGGACGAAACCTTGTGGAGGATTGAAGGCATGTGGGTTGTCTTTTTGAGGAATAAACTTTTCCCAAATATGATCTCTGCGACTTCCATCGAGGATAAATTTCCCCTGGTCCTTCCATTTGTGAGGAATTTTGCCCTGCTGCCATATGGCAATGTCTCCGCTTACGGAGGCAAAAACGAAGTTTTGCGCCGGGCAGACAAAAGTAGAAATGGCATCTACATATTCCTCGTAGTTGTTTGCTACGTTGAGTTTCATGAAGGTTTCCAATTCATTGGAAGGGTCGTGTGCCATCCATCTGACTGCCAGAGGTTTCCCTTTGGGTGCAAAGCCATCCTCATACATGACTGGACCAATATGGGTATAGCGGACGGTATCATAATAAATCTCTCCACCTTTGATCAGGTGCTCCTCAATTCTTTCTTCAATCAGGTGCCATTGACCATCATGCAGGTATTCTTTTTTCTTGTCGTTTTTGTAGGTAATGGTGTAATGGTCAAGTACATCCCTGCTACCATTGGTAACGCCCCAGGCGATGGAATCATTGAAACCGATGATGACAGCAGGTGAACCTGGAAGGCTTACCCCATAGACATTGATGCCAGGAGCTTGAAGTTGTAGTTCGTACCATATAGAAGGAAGGTTCAGGGACAAGTGGGGATCATTTGCAAGCAATGCATGGCCAGACTTGGACTTAGAAGGGCTAACTGCCCAGTTATTTGAACCCACAATTTGTTCATCTCTGGAAGGTGGAGCAAAATCTCCTGCAATCAACATGGAGTCAGGATGATATGCTGTGGGAATAGGCATGGCTGGCAATACCTCTCTCCTTCTCCAACGAGTTTCTTTGGGTACGATGGGTTCATCTTCTCTGTGGTATTCTGGGTAGAGCGTATTGAATACTTTTTCTCCCCATAGTTGAACTGCATGGGTGTAGGGAATATCATTTGACCTCCAAGAAAGGGTACTGGCCATGTACTTTTGCAGAAGGGCGGACTTAAGGATGGTCCACTGTTCAGGTTGATAACCTAATAGTTTGTATTCAATGGGTAGATCTCCTGGGCTTAGGGATTCGATATAGGTATTCACCCCCTTGGTATAAGCCTGAAGGGCTTTGTAAGAGGCATCATCGGCCTTCATCTTTTCGACAGAGTTTTCGGCTCCGAAGACCATCCCTTTGCGACGGGCAGAGCGGTCCAGGTTCAGGACGACGCTGTCTTTTCCGATTCCGACAATTTCGGTCAAGCGTCCCCCAGCGGCCATGGTCTGAAATTCCATTTGCCAAAGCCTGTCCTTGGCAGTTATATAACCCTGGACAAAGAAAAGGTCTTCGGAATTACCTGCAAAAATATGTGGTACGCCCCTTTTGTCATATTTGACCACGACCTCGCCTTTCAATTCAGCCAGAGAGAGGGTTAAGTCTGCTTTGGCGTCATTGGATTCAGCATTTGACCAAAAACCAACAAAGGGATCGAAGAATGTTCCAAAGGCAAATGGAGTACTTCCAAAAGGGAACAGGAGAACAGCTCCAACCAGGAGTGTTAGGAGTAGAGAGAAGAAGAATTTTACCCAGCGCATGTATGAAGGGATTTTCTTCCCATATTAACCATTCGTTGAATCAATTCAAAGAAAAGGGATTGTTGTAGGGGAAAATCGGGTAGCCAAATCTTCAAAAAAACGAAATTTGACCTTATTCCCGAACACAGTCAAAATCAACCTTTCTGTTCACAGGGAGAATAGAATTTGGCAAGTGATTCTCGTCATCATCCAAATCCTTCCTGGGGTCAATGAGTGGACCTTCTATATTGAAGATAAATCGGATATTTTCTATCCCATATGTCTGGCAAAGGAAGTTTACCGCGCTTTCTGCTCGTTCAAGTGGCAGCTCTCGATTTTCCCTACCCAGGCTATCAATGTTCGCATAGCCCGTTACTTTGACCTTCAGTTTCGGGTCATTTTTCATGACTTGAGCAATGTAATATAGCTCAGGATAGTATTCGGGTTTGAGTTGTGCAGATCCTTCATCAAAATGGATGCTAGGAAGGTTACAGCTTTGAGTGTGGAGGTAAGACTTTGTTGAGTCAACTATTGTTGATGAGATTCTAATTTCCAGGCAATCAGGTATAGCGTTGTTATTTTCATCCAGCATTATACCTAAACCATCGACTTCTATATCTGGATATCCATCTCCATCCGTTTCGATGATGGTGAGAAAGTGCCTTAATCCCATGTCTGAAAAAGCAAGAAGGTAGAGTTCCTCCAGATAGGTTTGTGTAGTAAAAAGGAATGAGTTGGAACTGATATTTTTAACAAACTTCCCAAAAGCATTTGGTGGGGGAGAGATAGAAGATGTGTTTTGGCTTTGTAAATGGTTGATCCCAAAGCTCCAAATAAATAGGAAAGAAAAAAGGCGGGAGACCGCCTTTGATTTTATTTTATGACTGAAGAGTCCCATTAAACAGAGAAGCTCTCACCACAGGCACAAGTTCTTGAAGCATTGGGGTTGGCGAAGTGAAAGCCTTTCCCACTCAGTCCACCTGTGTAATCAAGTTCAGTTCCGACGAGGTAAAGCAGGCTTTTCATGGCCACAAAAATCTTTACACCTTTGTCTTCAATTACTTGATCTCCAGGTTTTTCCTGGTTGTCAAAGTCAAGTTTGTACAACAATCCGCTGCAACCTCCGCCATCCACACTCACCCTTAGGCCATAGGTATCATCCAGGCCTTCCTGCACACGTAGTCTTTTGATGTGATCGAAAGCAGCATCAGAAACTTTTATCATTGAGTCTTGCATATGTATCTATCTTATTAGGACAAATTTCCTGAAATATTTTAACGAATGAAAGGGGGATATGGTTTTTAGTCGGGAATTGGACATTTATGTATAGTGAAATCAAGATAGTTTTTTTGAATCCCTATTCAAAGGCCTCATACTGTTTTGAAATATAATAGGATTATCAAGGATAGGTAGGAAAAAGCTTTATACTACCTTAGGTTAAGAAATGCCCCCAGTGATGCAAAGGCAATACTTGTAGAATCATTCAACCCCCAAAAAGGACCTCTAACGATACCTAAAAGCCTTTATCCACAACTGTAGACAATTACTAATTTTAATTGCACGTTATATTCCTTAGATTTGATTGGGATTTATTTTTTAGCATAAATTTCTTCTATTAAATTCTCAAAGCTATTTGCTAAATCTTTTGACATGATTTTTGTCAAAACAAAAGCACTTCAATTCAATTATGGCTAAATCGGTAGTATATAATGAGGACAGTATCAAGTCCTTAGACTGGAAAGAACATATTCGCTTGCGTCCTGGTATGTATATCGGAAAATTGGGAGATGGGTCTTCTCAGGATGACGGGATATATATATTAGTAAAAGAGATCATTGATAATTCCATCGATGAATATGTCATGGGCAATGGCAAAAAGATCGATGTCAGCATCAAAGAGGGGGAGGTGAAAGTCAGAGACTATGGCCGTGGCATTCCTTTGGGAAAGGTAATTGACTGTGTGTCCAAGATCAATACAGGAGGTAAGTATGATTCGGATGCCTTTAAGAAAGCTGTTGGTTTGAATGGGGTCGGTACCAAAGCCGTAAACGCCCTTTCCAATTATTTTCGTGTGGAATCTGTTCGTGCAGGGAAGAAAAAGGTGGCAGAGTTTGAACAGGGAATCATTACCAAGGATCATAAGATTCAGAAAACCTCAGAAGAGGATGGAACTACGACGATTTTTAGGCCTGATTCTGGAATTTTTAAGAATTACCGCTTCATCCTGGATTATGTGGTCAATCAGGTTCGGAACTATACCTACCTGAATGCAGGTCTATCAATCTATCTCAATGGCGAAAGGTACTACTCCAAGAATGGACTTCTTGACCTGCTGAATCACAAGACCGATCCGGAAGCTATTCGCTATCCGATTATTCACCTTAAAGGTTATGACATTGAAATTGCCCTAACGCATGGCAACAATTACGGTGAGGAGTATTACTCCTTTGTCAATGGGCAATATACCTCTCAGGGAGGGACTCATCTTCAGGCATTTAGAGAAGGAGTCGTCAACGCAGTTCGTACCCATTTTAGCAAAAACTACGACGTTTCGGACATCCGTTCTTCTATCATCGCTGCTGTGAGTGTCCGTGTACAGGAACCAGTATTTGAGTCGCAGACCAAAACCAAACTGGGGTCTACCCATGTAGCACCAGGTGGAGAGACCATGAGAACCTTCGTTACGAAGTTTGTAGAGAAGGAGGTCGACAATTACCTGCACAAAAACAAAGATGTAGCTGAGGCCATCAAGAAGCGAATTGAGCAATCCGAAAAGGAAAGGAAAGAGATCGCCGGAATTAAAAAACTGGCAAATACCCGAGCTAAAAAGGCCAACCTTCACAACAAAAAACTAAGAGATTGTAGGGTTCACCTCAATGACAAGAGAAAGGGCAAAGAGGAAAAAAAATTAGGTTCTACCCTATTCATTACGGAGGGTGACTCTGCGAGTGGGTCTATCACCAAGGCAAGGGATGTAGAGACACAGGCCGTATTCTCCCTAAGAGGAAAGCCGCTCAACTGCTTCGGCCTGACCAAAAAGGTGGTGTATGAGAATGAAGAGTTCAATCTCCTTCAACATGCCTTGAACATCGAGTCTGGGGTAGAAAACCTCAGGTATAACAATGTTGTCATCGCAACAGATGCGGATGTGGATGGCATGCACATTCGTTTACTACTGCTGACTTTCTTCCTGCAATTCTTCCCTGATCTGGTTCGTGGAGGCCACCTTTACATCCTGGATACGCCACTATTCAGGGTCAGAAATAAAAAGAAAACCATCTACTGTTACACTGCAGAAGAGAAGCAGGCTGCCATTGCTGAGTTGAAAGGCAATCCCGAGATTACCCGATTCAAAGGACTAGGTGAGATCAGTCCAAATGAATTTGAAAGATTCATCGGAGATGATATCCGCCTTCAGCCCGTTACCCTTCAGAAAGACACAGAGCTCAAGAAATTATTGGCTTATTTCATGGGTAAAAACTCTCCAGACAGGCAAAAATTTATTATCAATAACCTTCGTGTTGAGAAAGATGAGGTTGAGTTAGCCGCCTAAAAGACAAAGAATAAACCTTGATGTTATATGAAAGTTAAGGATAATGACAAAAAAATGGCCTATCGAATGTAGATGTTAATTTAAACAGGAAATAAAAAAAGCGATCCTCAAAAGGGTCGCTTTTTTATTAAAAATGTAAATAAAAATAGAAACGATAGCCCTTGTTAGGTCGTAATAAATCTAGGAGAAGTATTCTGATTCTAATTTTATTTTGGATAATTTTAGTGGAGTAATCTAAATCGCGCCCGAATCTTTTTTCTGCGATTTTTTACTTTCGTGGAATTATTGGTGTAAAGAAATATTAATCACCCTTGGTACATTATGCGCTTAAGAAGCCAAATGGGTATAGCATTCTTTTTGTGTTTGTCTACGGTGACTTACACATTGCTTCCTCAAAAGGAAGCGATCGAAAAGGCGAAGCGAGTCGCTTTTTTGGATGCAGATCCCTCATGGGTGAATCAGAAACTAGCGGAGCTGACTCCCGATCAAAAGATCGATCAGCTAATCAACTTACTCATTGAGCCAGGTAAGGAGGATCTGAGAGGAGAGCTTTCCTACCTTGGTGGTGCCCTATTCAAGGGTTTTGATACCGACAGCCTTTCTACCGAGATCTCAAGCTGGGACAGCACTTTTTCTCTTCCACCATTGATTGGAATTACAGAATCTAGGTTTTCCCCTGATCAATATTACCTCCCCTCTCACCCGGGCTATGGCCAGCTCAAGTCAGATTCTTTGTTGCACTTGGTGGCCCATGTTGCTGCCACCCAACTGAGACGATGGGGAGGAAACTACCTTATCCAACCTGCACCGGCAGCTCAATTTTCCGAAGATAACCTCGAAGCATTTCATAAAAGATTACACAGGATTTCTGAGGCTGTACAAGAGCAGAAAGTTCTATTTATGCTTGGTGATGTGAATGTTTACTATCCAAGGATGAGGGATACCCTTAGGAGAGATAGTTTGACCGCCATTTATAAAAAAAGTGCTCGAAAAGGATTAGATGGCCTACTATTGAATCAGGATGAATTGGAGAAAGTGCATCCAGGCTCTTACAGGAACTCCTTGATCAAAATAGCTACTAAGAAAAATTTGGCGTTTGAAGGCTTAATCTTTGCCCCCTTAAAGGATAGTATTGAAAACTACTCCAACTGGGTCGAACTGTTTATCAAGTCAGGTGCAGATGGGCTTTTCGCACGACCGAATCAAGTCAAGGATATCAGAGAGGCTTTGCGCTTCGCCTTGGAAAGTGGTAAGTGGACATACTCCGATCTAAATGATCGTTTGAGGAGAGTATTACTAGCCAAAGAGTGGACCAGGGAGGAGATGCCTAGAGAAACTGAGCCTACATTCACCTTGAAGCCTGATGTTCCTACGGCACAATCGCTTAATCAGCGGCTTGAAAGGGCTAGCATTACCCTGATCAGGAACCAGGACAAATTGGTACCACTTCGGGACCTCAAAAGAGCAGCAGTGCATTTGCTTACAATTGGCGATCCCATGCCGGAATTACTTGCTCAAATGAGATTTTATGGGCCCGTGAGCAATTCTCACCTTGACATGGGCTCCGCCGATACCCTTCCTGAAATTAAAATAAGGAAGTACAGAAGGTATGACCCTATTGTCATTGCTCTAAATGTAGAGGCCTTTGATTCGATCCAGCATAAAAGCTTTTTCAAGTCCCTTAGAACCTTGGCGGAAAAGGAAAAGGTACTGATTGTCAATTTTGGAAAGCTGGAAAAACTGAAGGCATTCTCCTTTTTTGGGAACTTGATGCAGGTGTATCACAAACATGAATTTTCTCAAAAACTTCTGGGACAAGGGCTCTATGGTGGGTTTGCGATGGATGCTTACCTTCCCATTGAAGTTAGTGAAGAGTTGGTATATGGATTTGGAACGAAGACCCGAAAATCACGCTTGGCTTTTTCTACTCCTGAGGAAGCAGGACTTGACCCACTAAAGTTGGCACGAATAGATACGATTGTTTATGAAGGTATGGGAAATCTTGCCATGCCTGGTTGTCAGGTAATGGTTGTAAAGGGAGGAGAGATTGTTTACGACCGTGCATTTGGATACCACACATATGCAAGGAGGAGAAGGGTGCTGAAAACAGATCTTTACGATATCGCCTCCATAACCAAAGTTGCAGCCACCACAGTTGCCAGCATGAAGATGGTCGATTATCGAAAATTAAGGTTGAGCGATAAGTTGGGTAGGTATTTCAGGAACCATGAGGTTGTCCTTGATTCCATCGCTGGGATAGATTCTTTATGGGTTTATCGCACTCCTGTAATTGATAGTACAGCTATAGATAGTCAAGCTGCCGTTGCTATTGTCCCTGTAGTTTTTCGTTCTCAACCCAATGTGATCATTGATTCTGTAAAATTTGGTTCTGACACTACCTTGGTAATAAAAACATTGATAGGAGGTAAATCAGTCCAAAGATCCAGAATTTTCAACATTAGGATCAAAGACTTATTGACCCATCATTCCGGACTTCCAGCTGGTCTTCCCATTAGAGATTTTGTTACATATAGGAGAAGGGGTTATGGAAAATATAGCAAGTACTTCAGTCCAAGGAAAGATGACGAGCATCAAATAGAAGTCGCCTCCAGGCTTTTTCTCCGGAATGACTACCTGGATTCTCTTTGGGAGAAAACAAAGGCTATTGAGCTTGATCCATTTGCGAATTACAAATACAGTGACGCGAACTTTGTGCTACTTCAACAGGCCATTGATTCGATCAACAGATACCCAATAGATTCTTTTCTGAGCGAAAAAATCTATAAGCCTATGGGGCTCCAATACCTGGGCTATAAACCCAAAAAACGATTCAGGGATGTGCAAATCATTCCAACAGAAAGGGACAGATGGAGGGGGCAATTATTGAAAGGTCATGTCCATGATCCCACTGCCGCATTACTTGGGGGAGTTTCAGGTAATGCAGGTTTATTTTCGAATGCAGAAGATATGGCTCACCTCTTTCAAATGCTTCTGCAAGGAGGATGGTATGGAGATGAGCGCCATTTGAAGAAAGAGACCATATTTTTATTTACGCGAATTCAAAAAGGAGACCGAGGATACGGTTTTGATATGGTAGGCAGAGGTGGCAATGGCTTCGCTGCTTATAAAGCACCTATGGGGACATTTGGGCATACTGGCTTTACAGGCACCTGTGTATGGGTGGATCCGCAAAATGAGCTGATTTATATTTTCCTTTCAAATAGGGTTCATCCACGGGCTTCCAACTGGAAACTAAACGAACTCAGGATACGTCAACGGATACATGAGGCCATTTATGAGGCAATGCTTGATGATCATGAGCAATCCATTGTTGATCTCACCGAATAGCTTTTGTAGCTTAACAAACGAAACTCTGTACCTATGCGTTATTTAGCCATTCTCTTTATCGCGATTTTTATTATTCCTGAATTTGGATTTGCTCAGGCAGAACATGAAATCCACTTATCGACTATTCGTGCATCCAGGTATAAGAAAATAAGCACTAGAGGAATCCAGGGGGACAGCGCTTTTATAGAGTATGTTCTTGAGTATATTTTGGAAGCGCCTGAGGATGTCATGTTTATCTCTAATAGGCAATTGCTGAATTCATTGTGTCTGAGTGATTGCTCAGAAAATAGCCTGTCTATTCATGATACCCTTAAGCGTAGGAAGGAAGTAAATATCAAAGTCTATACGCGAGCTTTTGAAGCAGAAAGTCATGAGATCAGCTTTTATGAAGGCAAAGATTCTTTGATAAAAGCCGTTGATGGCCGAAAAGTCTATGGTGCAGTAGACAAACTTCCCGAAACTCAGGTGGATTCGATCTCAATGACCATTGGCAAGAAAAAAATAAAGATACCTGCAGAAGCATATGAAGACCTGTATGACCCAAACCTCTGCGATGGAGGTTACTTCAAAAGACCCCTGGCAGTGTATACCTCAATGAATGGGGACTACATGTACATGTACATTTATGGGGGCAAGTCTTCGGGAACCTATCTAGCCAAGCTGATTTTTGACAAGCGTCAATACATCAAGAAAATCGTAGCAGAGTACGAGGATTTGTTGCCCTTCGACAGCATAAGGCCAGACTTTCTAGGGTTTTAATCAAGGTAGAAAGGCAGTTTTTTACCTATTTCAAAAATCATATATCAAATCTTACTATTATTTGAAGAAAATGGCTATTTTCTTCAAAATTACTACTGCAAATGAAATATCTTGCCTTATCAATCATCCTTTTGGGATGCTTTTTTTCATGCCATACTCCGCCAGTAGAGGAAAAGAAAACTACAATGGAAGTAAAGTCCTTTTTGGATAAACCCCTAAAGGTGTATACAACAGCTTCTGAAACTGAGCTAAGGCTCAGTATGACCGGCGAACAGGAATTTAAGAAAGCTCGACAGCCCCTGGAAACTGAGGTGGCTGTATTTGTCAATCCAGCTAAGACCTTTCAAAAGGTTCTGGGGATTGGAGGTGCCATCACTGATGCCTCCGCAGAGGTCTTTGCCAAACTATCTAAAGCTCAGCAGGAAAATTTTTTGAAGTCCTACTATGATAAAGAAGAAGGTATTGGCTATACACTTGGCCGAACCTCTATCCATAGCTGCGATTTCAGTTCTGGCAGCTTTACTTATGTATCAGATTCCGCAAAAGATTTGAATACCTTCAATATTGATCATGACAGGACTTTCAGGATTCCAATGATCAAGAGGGCAATCGCAGCAGCAGGTGGAAGTATGATGTTCTATGCAAGTCCATGGAGTCCTCCGCCTTTTATGAAGACCAACAAACACATGTTGCGCGGAGGAAGTTTATTGCCAGAGTATGCTGGTGCCTGGGCCTTGTATTATTCTAAATTTATCAAGGCCTATGAAAAAGAAGGTATCCCTATCTGGGGATTGACCATCCAAAATGAGCCCATGGCTGTTCAGCGTTGGGAATCATGTATCTATACAGCGGAGCAGGAAAGGGACTTTTTGAAAAACCACCTGGGGCCGACTTTACAGCGAGAAGGTCTCGGAGATAAGAAAATCATCGTTTGGGACCACAACCGTGACCTGATCAACCACAGGGCCAATACTATTTTTTCTGATCCTGCTGCAGCGAAATATGCTTGGGGGATTGGATTCCACTGGTATGAAAACTGGACAGGAGGAGATCCCATGTTTAACAACCTGGGTGATATAAAGGAAGCCTTTGCAGACAAAAACCTGGTATTTACCGAGGGATGTAATGAGCGATTCGATTCTGAAAAATATGAGTATTGGCCGAATGCTGAGCGCTATGGTAGGTCAATGATCAATGATTTTAACGAAGGAGTGGTTGCATGGACAGATTGGAACATTCTCTTGAATGATAAAGGGGGACCTAATCATGTAGGAAACTTCTGCTTTGCTCCTGTGCATGCTACTGAGGACGATTCTCTAATCTTTACACCTACCTATTACTACATTGGACACTTTTCCAAGTTTGTTCGTCCAGGAGCCAAAAGGGTAAGTACCTCAAGTAGTAGAAGTGCTTTGCTATCTACGTCCTTTGAAAACGAGGATGGTTCAATGGTCAGCATTGTAATGAATCATACCGATGAAGCCGTTAAATACTTCCTTTTTGCAGGTGGTGATGCATCTACAGAAATGGAAATACCAGCAAGGGCAATGCAGACAATTATATATTAGAATATCACAGCTCTGGCAGGCAGTTTCCTGCCAGAGCTAATTTTCTAGCCAAGAATCTCAATAAGGGCCTCAAGGGCAGTTTTATACTCGAATTCAAATCCTGATTCTGTCAACTTCTTAGGGACAACGTGCTGCCCTCCCGTCACGATGCCTGATTTTTCCTTTCCAAGTGCCAGCGACATGGCAAAGCCTGGAATCGTCCAGATATCTGTAACACCCAGAGCTTTGGCAAAGGCATTAGAAAATTCCTTTTGAGTAAGCAATTCAGGCCCTACTAAATTAATGGGGCCATCCAAATCATCATTTTCAAGGGCAAAGATAATGGCCTTTACTTCGTCCTCTATATGAATCCATGGAAAACCTTGTTTGCCTGTTCCTATTTTTCCTCCCAGATGAAACTGATACAGCGGCTTCAATCGCTCCGTAACCTCGCTACCTTTTCCAATCACAACTCCAGTACGAAGGATTACTGTCCTACATTTTGCCTTCAGTGCTTCTTCCTCCCATTCTTTGCTTAGAATGCCCAGAAAATCTTCCTTATAACTGGAAGACTCATCTACCACTTCCTCTCTATCTATTCCATAAAATCCTACCGCAGAACCTGAAACGAAGACTGAGGGTGGATTGGGGCTCCTGTTGATGTAGTTTACACATGCCTTGGTGGCATTGATTCTGCTGTCTCTAAAGAGTTTTTTGTTCTCCTCCGTCCAGGATAATTTTCCTATGTTGGCACCTGCTAGGTTGATGACAGCATCATATATACCCATGCCAAAGGGCATTTCTTTGCCATCCCATTGCAAGTAGGCCATGCCATGGGTTGTTGACTTCTTGGCAGACCTTGTCAAAATGCTGACTTGGTGTCCTTTTTCAAGTAATTTAAGGATCAGGAATCCTCCAATGTAGCCAGTTCCTCCTGTTATCAGGATATTCATAAAATTTTTTTTCCCATTTAACCTATCTTAGCCCGAAAGGTTCCCTACAAAAGTCATCTCGAATATGAATAAACTCCTTACTCCCGGGCCTGTCTATGTACCAAGTTTTGTACTTGAGGCTTTCAATAAGCCAGTCATTCACCACAGAAGCAAGGAATTTGCCCAGTTTTATGAAGGCATGCTGGAGCGCTTGAAATATTTGTTCCAGGCGGAGCAGGTAGGAAGCATGATCGGGAGTGGAACTTATGGGGTCGCGAGCATGATGTATAGCCTTTTTCAGAAGGGTGATAAAGTCATGGTTTTAAGCAATGGAAAATTCAGTGAGCGCTGGGTTGATGAAGGAAATTACCTGGGCTTGGAGGTTAGCTCTTATCAAATAGAATGGGGGAAGGCCTTTGATGTGAAGGAAGTCATCCAAAGGGCAAAAGACATAGGAAACCTGGATGGACTTATTGTTACCCATAGTGAAACATCCACCTCTTGCCTCGTCGATCTTGAAGAGCTTGCCTTTCAAATCAGAGAAGATTTTCCTGAGATCATGCTAATGGTGGATGGAATAACCAGTGTGGGGGCTATGCCTTATTACCACGACGCTTGGGGGATTGATGCTACAATTTCAGCCTCCCAAAAGGCACTTATGAATCCCGCAGGTCTGGTAGCTTTTGCCTTGTCCGAAAGGGCATTAGACAAAATAAGACCTACACATGCTGGAGATTTCAAGAATATTTGGAACTACATGGAGTCAGTAAAAAAATTGACCTATCCCTATACTGCGCCTGTACAGTTGTTGTTTGGAGTAAATGCAGCATTGGAAAAGATTGAAATGGAAGGATTGCCAGCAATTTGGAACAAATGCCATCAGTCTTGTAAAACTTTCAGGGGAGAATTGAATGAAAGTGGAGGAGAACTCTTTGGCGAAGATCAATCCGAATCACTAACAGCTTTTTCATTTAGGGATAAAGACATGGAAAGTTTGAAGAAAGAGCTCGAAGCGAGGTTTGGATGGGTAATTTCTTCTGGACAAGGCCATCTCAAAGGAAAAATCCTTCGAATTTCTCACATGGGAAGTTCGGATTCAGAAAGCATGCTGGCATTTTGGGATGACCTGAAAAAACTGCTTTAGGCAGTCATTTCCATCCTTCTGATTGGGTTGAGCTGATTGTCCTCTCCTAATACTTGCTCTTGCTCACCAATATAAAATTCAATTAGATTTAAGACTTCCGGTGAGGGTTCGTTGTGGGAGAACCTCTTCAGACGGAGAGACTCAATCATTGATCTGAGGGTGGAATCCAGTTTCATTTGCTTCAGATATTTTCTGTAACGCAATAGAATCCAGGATTCCAGCACATCTTCAATTTTTCCTAAAAACCTTTGAGGAAGGACACGAGAAAAGATTCCAAAACCGTGTCCTAGCAGGTAAAACATTCTGGCGTACCATACAGGGCCGAGACCTCTTTTTCGAAGCAAATCCCTTAAAAAAGCAATGTGATGCGCTTTTCTTTCTCTCAGGTATCTGGTCTTTTTCTCCCCAAAACCGAACTGTCGGTACCAACCCAAACGCATATTTTCACGAGCGTGGAGATCACGAATGAAAAATTCTGTACGTTTTTTTATATCAATTGGATCTGGCATGCGTACTATTCATTACATTTGAAGGATGTGCATTACAAAGTTCTAATTTTTATTGAAAGTATAAAAATAAAAAGAAGCACATCGTATTTTTTTTATACGACTCCCTTTTTGGGAGGTTTTTACTAAAGGCCTATATTAGGCATGTGCCGTGAAAATGTCTGTCAAATCAAGTCATTTTTACCCATTTGCCCCAAAATCTCCTAAACATGTTCAGCAAACACAACTTCGCCCCGTTTTTGGTCTTGTTTTTATTTTTATTAGTAGGAAATCTCTCCAATGTTCATGGACAGCAAGGAAAGTACAAAGCCTATTTTGATGAGGCGTATGAGAAGTATCCCCTTGTTCCGCAAGGCTTGTTAGAAGCCGTAGCCTACACCAATACCCGCCTTACCCACCTCAATGGCCAGGTCAGTTGTCAGGATATACCAACTTATTTTGGGGTAATGGGATTGGTTGATAATGGACAAGGATATTTCACAAGTACCCTGGAGAAGGTTGCTCAGCTTTCTGGCTACAGCAAAGAGGAGATAAAGGAGGACCCTAGAATCAATATTTTGGCATACGCTGCTGCCTATTCCAAGCTGCAGCAAAGTTATCGCCTGGAAAATCAGCGGGTAGAGACTCATCAGGTGATCGTAAAAGAACTCAGTGAGATTCCTCAAGATGGAGAGTTGAAGAATCGCTATGCCAATGATCAGCAATTTTATGGTATTCTGCGTGAGATGCAGCAGCCACATACCAAAACGGGACATCGTTTACAGAGAAGTTTTGATGTGAAGGATGTCTTTGGTGCAGAAAATTACAGGGTGTTAAGTTCTCCCAAGGTTACCGTATCTGCCCAGAGGGTTTCTACAGAGAATGGCGAGGATTTTCGTGTAGAGGGAGGAACCACTTGTACGACCAATAGTCCAAAACCGGATTTCAAGGGGGCAGTATGGAAGAAGGCCAATAGTAGAAATTATGGTTCAAGAAATGGGTCGGATGTAAAATACATTACCATTCACACGATACAGGGATCTTATGCAGGAGCTATTTCATGGTTTCGAAACCAAAATGCACGTGTATCTGCACATTACATCATTCGAAGTTCGGATGGGCAAGTTACTCAGATGGTATGCGAAAAGGACAAGGCATTTCATGTGAAAACGGATAATGCTGAAGCAATTGGTATTGAGCATGAGGGATTTATTGATGATGGAATTGCATGGTACACCCAGGAGATGTATGAAGCATCTGCTGAATTGGTACGTGATATCTGTCAAAGACATGGGATTGATCCCCTAAAGACCTTTGCCGGGCCATCTACTACGGGCGTAGATGTACTTAGCAATAGCTGCTACCACATCAAAGGACATCAGCATTTCAGAGGTAACAACCACATTGACCCAGGCCCATTTTGGGATTGGGAAAGGTATTATCGTCTGATCAATGGAAAGATAAACCCCCAGGTTTTTACCTCAAAGAATGGCAACATTTATGACAGTGGGAAAAAATCCAAGCCCTACAAAAGCCAGGAAAGAAGGGCTTATCTGATAAAGCCCAAAGATGCTGTTTCTATTACCCTGGATTTTCTTGAGTTTGAGTTGGAGGGAACAGCAAAAAATCCTTTTGACTATTTGGACATTTATGATGGGGAGGGGCCGAATGGAAGATTTTTGGGTCGCTTTACTGGTACCCGAAGCCCAGGAAGTTTGATTTCAAACAGTGGGGCTTTTTACTTGGAGTTTAGGTCAGATTGTAGGGTTGAGAAAAAGGGTTTTCATCTAAAATACAGGGCACAAACAGAAAGTGGCTCTTGTGCTGCCCCCAAGAGTTTGATTGCTACAGATGTATTTCCTTTTGGAGCTACACTAAAGTGGGGAGGAGATGCTGAAGCTTATGTCATTCAAATCAAACAGAGGAACGAAACCAATTGGCAAGAGTATAGCACAAAAACGAATCAATTGTTGGTTTCGGGATTGATGACGAACGGGGTGTATGAATGGCAAGTACGTGCAGCATGTAGCGATGAGTCTTCCGCATGGGTTGGCCAAACCTTTATTACACCCAATCTGCCCCCGACTGATTCTCCTAAAGTGTATACAATCAGGGCAAATAGCGGGAAATTCCTTGACTCAGGTGGAGGCCTTGGTCCTTATAAGGATAAGGAAAAATATATTTACCGAATCATTCCACCAGATGGTGGAAAGGTCGAGTTGAGTTTCACCAGTTTTAAAACAGAAGACAAGGAAGACTTCCTAACGATTTTTGATGGCCTTAGCACAGACCCTGCTAAGAAGATCGGATCATTTTCTGGGAGTAAGCTACCTGATCCTGTTTCTTCTACCGGAAATGGAATGACCATTCTTTTTGAATCTGACCCGAGGGTAGTGGACGAGGGCTGGATAGCCACCTGGCGTTCGAGTAAGCTCAGCACCAATGATCCTGGCACAGGAGACCCAGGCACGACTGACCCTGGTACAGGAAGTGATCCTAAGCCCCCTACAAAAATTGACATAGGGACATTTGACCCCAACATTTACATCCATAAGTACGCGCCCGAAACGAACCCTAATCTTAATGCCAAATACGAATCCAGCCTTACTGTGAATTTCAAAGACAGAGATAGAAGTGGGAGGGGGTTTGCCAATCGATTCTATACAGTTGCTACAAAATCATCAGACGGATTTTGGGCAAATGGAAAGTCAGGATTTTTCTACGATGATTTTTCTGGGAGACTCAATCCAGGCTGGACAGCAAAATCAGGCACATGGTTCGTTCAGGACGGTAAATTGGTCCAATCTGACGCAGCAGAAGGCAACTCCAACCTATATGCCGAATTGAAACAGGATGATGATGCAACGTATGTTTACAGTTGGACTTCTCTTATGAAGGGAACCAAAGATAACACTAGGTATGGAATGCATTTCTTCTGTAGTGAACCTGAAAAACCTAATAGGGGCAATTCATATTTCATTTGGATCAGGAAAACAGACGAAGCGGATTATATAGAGATCTATAAATCAGCCTTTGATCAATTCGACAGAAAAGAAAGGAAGGAGATCAAATTAGGAATCAACAAGGCTCATAACTATAAGGTCATTTATAACCCAGTCCGAGGAAAAATTGAGGTGTACATGGACAACCGTTTTGCAGCCTCCTGGCAGGATAGCAATCCACTGAAAAGCGGTAAGGGGATAAGTCTCAGAACAGGAAATAGCGTTACGGTATATGACGACCTCAGGGTTTACAAGAATAGAGTAGGTAGTGTGAAAGTTCCTACCCTTAAGGCGAATGCGCCTGTAGATAGAAAGGGAGAGTTTTTGGTGGAGTCCTTGGTAATTGATGGATTTATCCACTGGTCTAAGGCAGTCTCACAGACTTCTGTACTTGGTGAATCCTTGGGTACAGATCCGGGAGATCCCAAAGGTGATCCGACTGATCCTGACCCAGGCAAAGACCTGCCGACTTTTAACCGAGATTTTGAGTTTGATCTCATAAAAGGGAATGATGAGGAAGTATTTGTTTTAGCAAGTTATAAGGATGGTTCTATTTGGAAAGCCAATCCCGATCTGGGCTTTTTACGCGATGATTTTGTTTCCTCCAGGTTTACTTCGGGTTGGATTGTGAAAGGGGGCAACTGGAAGGTCGACCCAAGTAAAGGGAAGCTGGTTCAAACTGATATCAATTCTACCAATTCAAACCTTTATCTGCCTTTAAAGCAAAATGATAAGCAGACATATCTTTACCAATTCAAGGCGAAGCTGACTTCCTCTGGGAGCAACCAAAGATTTGGCCTTCACTTCTTTTCATCTGCGGGCAGCGAAAGAAATCGTGGAACAGCTTACCTCTTGTGGTTCAGAAATCAAGGGGGTGATCAAGGGAAGGTCGAGATTTACAGGTCTGAGAAAAATGATATGCCTGGTATACTTGAAGCAGAGACCATCAGGTTCCAAAAGAACCTGGAGTATGATGTGAAGATTGTCTACGATCCAGAGAAAGGACAAATAAAAGCCTACTTGAATAATCGTGAAGTGATCAGTTGGATTGATAGCAAAACTCCTCACCGCAAAGGATCTTTTGTTTCACTCAGAACTGGCAATGCCGCAGTGGAGATCGACGATTTCCGGGTGTACTTGCAGCAAAGTAAGTCTTTGATTGACCTGACAGTCGGAGAAAGCAAAAGCAATATGCTCAGAAGCAAAAGTCAAGGAAATGCTGCTGGGGGCAGATTAGAAGTGATCCGTAGGACCAAGGATGGCAAATGGAAGTCAGTGGAAACGAGTGAATTCATTATTCGATAATGGCAGACAAGCTAATTTGAGGGAAGGTGCCATTATTCCGCAACTTCCCTTAAATTTGCGCGAGCCTTAACAATATTGCCATCGACCTTTCTATCATCATCGTCAATTACAATGTAAAGTATTTCCTGGAGCAGTGCCTGCTTTCGGTAGAAAGGGCTATTCAGGGAATGGAAGCAGAAGTCATTGTTGTCGACAATAATTCTAGGGATGGATCCCAGCAGATGATTCGAGAGAAGTTTGGCGATAGGGTGATTTTTATTGAGAATAAAGACAATCCCGGTTTTTCCAAGGCCAATAATCAGGGCATTGCCATCGCCAAAGGCAAGTGGGTTCTTTTATTGAATCCCGATACGGTAGTGGCTGAGGATACTTTTCATAAATGCCTGAAATTTTCAAATTCAACTGCAGATTGTGGTGCTTTGGGGATTTATATGCTGGATGGGGATGGGCACTTCTTACCTGAATCCAAACGGGCCCTGCCCACTCCCTGGGTTTCCTTTTATAAAATTTTTGGTTTGGCAGCGCTTTTCCCAATGTCCAGCCGTTTTGGGAAGTATCATTTGAGCTACCTGGACAAAGACCAAGATCATGAAATAGAGATCCTTTCAGGTGCATTTATGTGGATGCGAAAATCCTTGTTGGAGGATATTGGCTACCTGGACGAGACTTTTTTCATGTACGGGGAAGACATAGACCTTTCTTATCGGGTGATCCTTGGTGGGATGAAAAATTACTATTTGGCGGATCCCAAAATTATCCACTACAAGGGAGAAAGTACCAAAAAAGGGAGCTTAAACTACGTCAGGGTATTCTACCAAGCCATGATCATCTTCGCCAAAAAACACTTTGGGGGCGCGAAGAAGAGCTTATTTATCGCAGCCATCAACCTGGCAGTTTACTTCAGAGCCATTTTGGCCGTAGGCTATCGCTTGATCCAGCGTTTTGGTTTTGCCTTTCTGGAGGCCTTGATGATCTATGGAACCATGTTTGGCATCAAGGCTTATTGGGAACATTACATCAAATACATCGATGGGGGGCGCTATCCGGTAGAGTTTCCCCTCTATTACATGCCTGCCTATACCCTCGTATTTGTGCTCTTGCTATGGTTCATGGGGGCTTACAAAAAGCCATTTAGGATAAGGCCTTTGATTGTAGCGCCCTTTGTAGGTTTTTTGACGATTGCCACAGGGACATACATGTTCACCTTCATCAAAAACTTCTCTAGGGCGATTGTGGGGCTTTCAGCAATTTTTACAACCCTGCTCACCATCGGAACGAGGGGTTTGTTGAACCGGAGGGAAAAAGGGAATTTCTTCTTCACAGAGCAAAATCGAAAGAAGGTATTGATTGTAGGAGATGATGATGGATTAAAGAAAACCCATAAGCTCATCAGAACAGGTCTTGATTATCCAGTGGAGGTCATTGGTGGGGTTTCCGTGGATAAGAGGTCTGGGGAGAAAGGTTTTGTAGGAGAAATAGGAGAACTGGGAAATCTGATCAAAGTATTTGGCGTAGATGAGGTCATTTTCGAAAATGCTTCTGTTGCTACCCAAACGATATTTGATGAGATGATCAAGCAGAAAGATACAGGGGTAAGTTTTAAAATTGTACCTCCTGGTTTGGGATTTATCATTGGTCCTCAGGAGACATTGGTAGAGGGGGGGCAATTTTCAGGTAAATGGGCCATTCAGACTGAGGCTGCTAAAAAATCCAAACGAGCACTTGAGTTTTTGGCTTCGGCGGTAGGGCTTCTGACATTTCCCTTTTCATTTTGGGCGTATAAACAAGCAGGGAAGGCTATTCGGGCATATTTTTCTGTTCTAATTGGGCAAAGAAACCTGATAGGCTATATCCATGGCAAGGACTCCGAACTTCCTCAATTGAAGGAGGCCTACCTGAATCTTTCTCACCGTGCCAATGACAAAATGGAGCATAGCAAGCCGGATTCATTGGACAGATTTTATGCTAAAAATTACAGTTGGCAGATGGATCTGGAAATTTTACTTCGCTCATGGCGCCGTATTTCCTAACTTTAGGGCTCGTTATATTAGAAGATTCCCTCAATATGAAAAAAGTAATACTATTGGTACTTATGACCTGTATGGGGCTTATGAATGCCTTTGCCCAGGAAAAAGAAGAATGTAGGTTAAAGGTTGAGGACTTGAAACCCATTATTCAGAGACTCAATCCATTCTTTGCCAATCATACCTGGGACAATAAGGGGCAGATAGAAATGGCCCAAATGGGGGAAAAGCGTCTGATATTGATTACTCAAGACGGATGTAAGCGGCATCACACCCGTTTTTCTTTGTTAATTGATGCTTCAGAGTTAAAAGAAGGAAATACATTTTGGATCAAGGAAGCCGAAAACCTCCTGCACAAGGTCTATTGGGAGAATCCAGATTACAGCCAATTTGGAATGGCTTTTAATGAAAAGTTCACTGAGAAATTTGCCATGTATGGGCTTGGGAAACAATTTAACTTCCCATTGGGCACCAGAAATTTCATTTGCCGAATAGATAAGGACAGTGAAAGAGGAGGTCGAATCACCATTGAGATGGTTACCTTTATTTTCAAGGAAAAAGTCCAGCCCGCCAGTTCAGGCATTCCTCCCAAGGAAGATGACGGCTGGCGTCAGTGATTCAGCATGGAAATTGTTTAAGATTTATTCTCCTTTATAGCGAAGTTCTCCTTTTCCGATCTTGAGGACAAACATGGCCGTTTGCTCTTCGAAGACCTCTTTGATCTCTTTTTGAAGCATCTGCATCAATACATCAAAGTCTCCAAAGACCTGTGTACTTATCCCATTGGTTTCTATTGTGGTGTTGGGGTAGGTTTTGATTTTTTCCAGAAATGCCAGCACCCTTTCTCTGTATTGCTCTGAAAGGGGATACATGCTAATCTCAATAGTGGCCTGCATAAAAATATGGGTTTTGTGTGTTGGTTAAATTAAGTCTCTCAAGATATCTTCTCCATCTGCCTCTTCAAAATTAGGCCAATGCCTTCGGTAGATTTCCAGAAGAAAATCTCTTTCCAGCTTGGTGATTTGGGCTGCCCGTTCATACATCTGATTCCTGACGGCCTTCTCTTTGGTTTGTTTGAGTTTATTTTGAATGATTTGAATGGACTCTCCAGGTTGTTCCTTGAAGAACCTAAGGCCTTCCCATCGGATAAACTGCCGTAATTCTACTTGTTCTCCCTCCTTTCTTGAAAGCTCTTTAAAAAGAAGGTAGTCCATGGTATTGTCTACGAAATAGATCTTTTGCCCCCTGTGAAAGAAGAATGGGTGCCTCAAGATTTCCTCTACTTCATCATCAGGTAACAGAGAATCAAACAGTTCAAAGACGGCATCTATCAGGAAGAAATTCCTCTTCTGATTTTTGAAGCCCAGCTTTGCTATCATCCACATGAGTTTATAGTTCGTTTCAATTTCATGCATGTCCAACAAGGTCTCAATGAGGTCTGGACCCATTGCAATCTGATAGTAGGCTGGTTCAAAAAACTGAATTTCACAGCCAAGCCTTGAAAATTTTCTTTGATCTACTTCTACCAGGTCTCGTACAAATGGGGCTTCTTCCGAATTTTCAGGAAGATGAATTTCCAGTACAGCTTGTTGGTTCTGGTCGAAGCATTGGATGATCATGAGCTGTTTTTCCCTGTCTGGCAGATACTTCGTTTGGTATCCCAATTGGGTAAATAGGGTATGTGAATCTATGTGAGAAGCCATTACATTTGAAATAAGAAGGATCTACCCGAAATGTTTCAGGTAGATCCCTTTAAATGATTGCTAATTCAGCTTTATTCGTTTACGGGACAGTGTTCCATCAGGTAGTCTGTCAGCAAGGTATACAGGTGTCTTCTGGTATTTCTGCCTTCATATATCCCATGCGAACGGTTGGGATAGGCCATCATTTGAAACTTCTTATTGTTTTTGATCAGTTCATTTACCAATTGCTCGGTATTTTGGTAGTGGACATTGTCATCTCCAGTGCCATGAACCACCAGAAGATTTCCTTCCAGGTTTTTAGCATAGGTTATGGGGGATCCATTCACGAAGTCCTCCTTGTTTTCTTGTGGAAGCCCCATGTATCTTTCCTGGTAAATGTTGTCATAGAGCAATTGATTGGCCACTGGAGCTACTGACATACCTGTCCCGAAGACCTCAGGGAATTGGAACATCAGGTTCAAGGTGCTGGAACCTCCGCCAGACCATCCCCATACTGCGGTTCTTTCATTGTCCATGTATGGAGTTTTCAGGACTTCCTTGGCAATATGGCCCAGATCCTGGATGTTGAGGCGACCAATTTTTCTATAAATACTCTTTCTCCATTCGGTTCCTTTCAAGCAAGGAGTTCCACGAGGGTCCATGTCCACGATGACATAGCCTTGCTGAGCGAGGAAAATATTCCACATTCCTACGAAATCATCCTTGGCAACCTGTCCCCAGGGTTCAGCATAGACGTGGAAGAGAACGGGATATTTTTGGGCAGGGTCGAAGTTGATGGGTTTGATGATTCGTACATCTGCGTCATACTCATCCAGCTTGACCTGTTGAAACTCAACTGTAGGCATTTTCAAGCCTTCTAATTTTCCGTAGAAGCCCTTATTCTCAACCAGGTTTTGGATATTTTTATGATCTGGGAGGGAAACAATTTGTACAACTCTTGGGCTCAAAGCTGATTGGGAAGTATGGATGGCATAGGCTCCATTTGGAGAAATGTTGTAGCTATTCATGCCTGCATTTCCCTCAGGGGTAATCAGTTCAGGTTTGCCTTTGCCATTCAATTTGGCTCTGTAAAGGTATCTTTGGGTACTGTTGTCAGGAGAAGCGTGGTAGTAAACATATTTGTCAGTAACCCTTGCTACTGAGGCCATGTCGAAGTCTCCTGTTTTAAGTTTGGTAATGCCTTCTTCATAGATTCCCACCTTGACGATAGATCTCCATGGGTATTTTTCGCTAACCCTTAGAAATGCTTGGCCTTCATCCACAATTTTGAGGCTATTCTCTCCCCAAGTTGAACTTGTGGCATCCGGATATTGGATGTCGATCCATCTGTTCTTGTCCTCTTCTTCATAAATGACTTTTAGTTCCTCGGAATCCAGGCTGTATCTATAGATCTTTAGGTGATTTTGATGGCGATTCAATTGCTGAATGAGGAGGGTGTTTTCGTTTACCCATTGCATGGCAGGGACGTAATTTTGGATTGTGGAGCCTCCCAGGTCAACCCACTTGGTTTTTTTGCTGCCGATAGGCACGATTCCTACCTTACATGAAGATGGATTTTGGCCAACTTTGGGATATTGAATGGGGATGGGTTCAGAGTAAATGGAGTCTGTATTATTGATCATGTAGAAAGTGCCTGTCTCAGAGGCATCCAGCTTCCAGTAAGCTATGTGCTTACCGTCCTGGTTCCACCTGAAACCATCTCTCATGCCGAATTCTTCTTCATATACCCAGTCAAAGGTTCCGTTGATAGTGCCGTTTCCTCCATCTGTTGTCAACTGAGTAATTGCACCCGACCCAAGGTCTTCTACATAGAGGTTGAATTCCTGCACATAGCCGACTGAAGAGTTATCATCGGATAGTTTGGCAAACATGAGGCTTGAGGCAGGAAACTTCTTTCCAACTTGTTTAAGTAGTTTGGTTGAAGTATCATAAATCCAGTAATCCCCTTTGGTATTAGCTCTCCAAACCCTGGAAGAGTTGGTGAAGATCAGGATTTTGGATTCGTCTTTGGAGAAGGTGTAGCTTTCTACACGTAGGGGGCTCTTTGTACTTTGGGGTGTCAGGTTGTCTGTGGAGGCGATAACCTCAGCTTCATTGGTGGCTGTGTTATATTTAACAATTGATGGCCCACTGCGGCTATATTCCAGTTTGGTATAAAACTCTCCGTTTTGGACCCACTTGGAAGGAGGGAGGTATTGCTGACGAAATTCGCCTGAGGCATATATCCTGTCCAGGTTAAGCATGGAGGGGTCATCCTGAGCGTGGAGGCTTCCGAAGCAAGCTGTCAGGGTCAGGAATAGGGTAATTTTAATTAGGTTCGGGTTCATGATTTATTTTCTGTGTGATATGGGGGATGTGGTTTGTTGTGATATTTTAGCCCTGTCAGGGTTATAACCCTGACAGGGCTAAAATAGAATTCCTTCCCATTCTTCCTAGCTAAACATTAATCATTTTCTAAAATTCTGGTCTCACTATCCTTATTTGGGACTATCCCCTAATGCCCCATTTCCCTTCTAAAAATGAGTTCTACATCCTTTACAACCGAAGAACGGTAATCTGAACTGTAATAAAAACGATATCCCCCCTCAACTTTTTTCAAACTTTGGTCAATGGAACTCAAATCGCAGACTATCCCGCTAACTACCCGAAAATCTATTTGCCAGCCATATTCGGTAAACTCACGTGCCAGCATACGTGTACTTGCTTCTAACTCAGATCGCAATTCCGGAAAGTTGTAAAGCATGGCATAGTATTTTACATGATCCTTCAAGAGACTTGCAGCATATCTCTTCAAAAAATCATTATCCTCTATCACCAGTTCTGGCCTGAACCGCAGTTTTGCCAGGATTGGGCGGTATTCCTCCGTGATACTATCTGCCTTCAATTCGCTGGCAAAAATCTGCTCATGACCATAATAACGGCCATCGACTTTTAGCCTCTTATTGAGCATAAGGAGTTGCTGAAATGTCTGATTTTGTTCGATAGTATAAACACTGTCAACAGTGGAATATAACTTTCCCATGAAAAGGATAAGGCTTTCCTGAAAGATATCCACCAGGTAAATGACTAGCTCCTCTTTTGTTTGATCAGTGAAGAAGACTTCATAGTATAGTTTTGGGGATGTTCTTAGTAGTTCTGGGGCAAGCTCAGTGGGTTGATACATGCTTCCAATGGTAGAGATAGGGAGTGCAAAATGCTTGAGTTCCTTACTCTTGACAGATGAATAATTTGCATTTGGATTCAGAGAAGGGTTTTCAAATCCATAATACCTTATCTCAGAAATATTTTGGCATAAAAGGCTTTGAGGAATGAGATAGAGAACCAGTATAAGAAGGAAAAGTGCTTTTGTCATGGTAATTGGCTTTCCCCTAACATAATAAAAATGGAAGACATGAGGCTTTCATCCATAAAGCCCTGTCAGGGTTATAAGCCTGACAGGGTTAAGGTTTCACTTCCGTACAACCTTTGTAACCAAACTTTGGCCATTTTCCAAATTCCTAATCCTCAAAAGGTAAAGCCCTTCTGCAAAAGAAGTCATGTCAATCCTGTTATTTTCCAATAAACCTTCTTGCAACAAACGTCCCTGAATATCTAGCATTTCATAAGAAAGCCTCAAGTTTTCAAGTCCTTCAATATTCACAAAGTCACGTACAGGATTCGGGCCAATGTTAATTTCAAGTTCATCCTTCAAATCATTACTCGTAGCCATTCCTAACTGAAATGGATACGAATAGGTCTTGCCATCATATTCAAGGTCGAAACGCCACATCCCCTGAGGGAATGAATTATTGGTTTGGTATGACCACCACCAGTATGATAGGGGGTAAAACTGGCTGGGGGTATTCGACCAACTGTCATAAATAAAGCCATCCGGACTAATTAACTTCAAAGTTGAACTTGTACTCGTAACATAATCTCTCATGTAGATAGAGAGGTATATGACATCTCCAGGGTCGAAAACATTTGCCTCGTTTGAAGCCTCCTGACCATAACAGAAGTTGCCATAATCAGGTGCACGATTTCCCGTCTGATGGTGGATGACAGAAGGTGTTTTATGCGGGTCCTGGTTTTCCCATCGACTAATGCTGGATGTAGGGTTGCATGTTCCTATATAAGGATCCAACATACTCCCGTCTGTGTCAAATAACTCAAAATGTAAGTGAGGTCCAGTCGAAATCCCGGAACTTCCAATATATCCTAAAAAATCCCCTGGGTAGACTGTATCCCCTATGGCCTTTGCTGTAAGGGTATTTTTTTTCAAATGTCCATACCATGCAACTGAACCATCGGCATGCTCCACATAGACCGCATTCCAGGGTTTGTTGTTCCAATCGCAGCTTTGATCAAAATTCCCATCACGCTTTTCGATAATGACACCCTTGGCTGCTGCTACCACTTCCACATCATTGTTGTCCATCATTTCCCAAGGAAAGGGCCATGTAGCATAGTCTGTCCCTCTATGTCCATCGTAGGTAACTTCCTCACAGATATAGTCTTCCAGTCCTGAACTTCCATCGTGGTCGACATAATTGGTAATGCCATAATAACCTGTATATGGAGAATTGATGGATTGCTTTAAGGGAATTCTGAATTGAATATTTTGGCTTGTTCTTCCCTGGGGTGAGCTAAGTTTTCCTTCTGCAATAAGCCGTTGACGCTGAATCTGCAATCGATCCCATTCTGCTACCCGTTCTTCAGGAGAGATGCAAGGAGCTTTTTGACTGATTGATGGTGCAGGTCCTCCTCCCTGTTGGAGGATGCCTTGTGCCATCGCTCCAATCGTAAAAGAGACTGATAGGAGAAATGAGAAAAATACCGTGTAGAAATGTTTCATTGGGATATGTATTTGTAGTAAAGGAATATCAGTTTATATGGATTCTAATATACCAAATTGTCAAGAATAACTGCCCTGACTATCATCTGGTTTTGGCATTTATGAATAGTCTATTACATAAAAAAAGGCCATCCCTGATGAGATGGCCTTTCATTTTATTCTCTATCCTTATCCCACCATTTCAGTGATGTTGAAGAAAAAGTTTCCTTCGATGTGGGCATTTTCATCAGAATCAGAACCGTGAACAGCATTTTTACCTACGTTTTCTGCATAAAGGGCACGAATAGTACCTTCTTCAGCTTCGGCAGGGTTAGTAGCACCGATCAACTTTCTGAAGTCTGCCACTGCATTATCCTTTTCAAGGATCATTGGGACACATGGGCCGCTAGACATGAATTCTACCAGCTCTCCATAGAACGGACGCTCTTTGTGAACTTCGTAGAAGATTCCAGCTTCCTTTTCAGTAAGGTGCATCAGCTTCATCGCTTTTACTGCGAATCCAGCTTCCATGATTTGAGCAATGATTTTTCCAGTAAATCCTTTGGATACTGCATCTGGCTTGATGATGGTCAATGTTCTGTTACCAGCCATGGGATTTTTTCAAGTTGAAAGTGAAACGTTAAAAAGTACAGAATATCAAGGAGGAACCAGTGGCAAAAGTTTGGTGTAAATTCAATGTTTTCTAATGCCTGAACTGCAACCGCCAACCTGTAAAACAAATTCTACAGATTTCTGTTTAATAGGCGCAAACATAGCTCACTACATCAGAGATTGCAACTTTTTATCGCTGGACCATCCCACTTGCTTGCCACTATTTCGTATAATGAACTAATAAGGCAAAAAAGGCTTTTTTTCCTCCTGTTCCTTTGCCTATTTTCGCGCACTATTAACAACAACAACAAATTCTACAGGACTTTAGATCCCATGAATACCTTTCAAGTTACAGAACTCAAAGAATTACTTAGCACACCCAAAAGAATTGCTATAACCATGCATGCAAAGGCCGATGGAGATGCCATCGGATCTTCACTCGGTTGGTACCACTATTTAAAAGGGGCAGGACACAGGGTAGAGATCGTTAGCCCAACAGATTATCCTGAAAACCTCAAGTGGTTGGTAGGAACCCAGGATGTAATGGTTGGACCCACAGATGCCGACAGAGCTTCATGGATTTTTGAGGGAGCAGATGTTATTTTTTGCCTTGATTTTAATTCCCTTCACAGGTTAAATGACTTTGCCAAGGTCGTAGAAGACTCAATGGCAACTAAGGTGATGATTGATCATCACCTTGACCCTGAGGCATTTTACCAACTTGCCTATTGGGATGATGAAGCATCTTCCACAGCAGAGTTGATTTACAGATTGATCGAAGATCTGGGGGAGGCTGATAAGGTAAATGCTGATATAGCTCAGTGCCTTTACACCGGCATACTCACCGATACAGGTTCATTCAGGTTTACCAATACTTCTCCCAGGGTGCATAAGATCATCAGCCACCTGATGGAAGCAGGTGCGGATAATTTCGCCATTCATGAGGCCATTTTTAGTAATTATTCAGAGGACAGGTTAAAATTTCTTGGCCATGCCCTCTTGAATTGCCTTCATGTCAAGCCTGAGTTGAATGCTGCATACATTCTTCTAAATAAAGAGGTGTTTAAGAACTATAACCTCAAATCAGGAGACACTGAGGGACTTGTCAATTATGCCTTGTCCATAGATGGGGTAAAATTAGGAGCCCTCATCAGTACCCAGGATGACTTGGTGAAGTTTAGCCTGCGAAGCAAGCATAATGTCTCTGCAAGCCAGCTCGCGCAAAAGTTTGGCGGTGGAGGCCATTTCTATGCCGCCGGAGCCAAAATCGTTGGAAAGATCGAAGATGCAGAACAGAAGTTTTTGGAACTTCTAGAGTCTGAAAAAGAAATGTTAACTGCAGAATAAGTCTTTCTTGAGACTGGATTTTCAGGTGGGATTAATCTATATTTAGATGAATAGATATTTAAATAGGTATTTTATTTAAGGTGAGTTTTGTTATCACTTTCAAATAAAAAAACCTCTATATTTCTCAAGCCCCGTCCAAGAACAAACATCAAGAACTTAGCCGTATGAAATTCAGCTTGATTCTAGCAGGGTTTTTCCTAATTAATTCCATCCCATTCCTACTCTATGGTCAAGAGGAAGAGAAAACCTATTCACAATCTTTTACTGCAGGATTGATGACTTCTAATCGTGGAGCAGGACTCGAGTTGGGTTATCAAGCGGGGGCAGGGAAATGGCAGAAGACATTTAACCTTGATTTTTTCTTTGTAAGGAGCCTTCATGAGGTAAAAGTAGAGCCTTACCCCTTCCCTGACAGGAAGTATGTTTTTGGAAAGGTGAACAACTTTTGGGTGCTTACTCCTTCCTTTGGTATGCAATACCACTTGGGGCAAAACTCCTCCTTTAACCTGGTGGATATGCGCCTTGGGGCGAAATTAGGCCCTGCAATCGGAATCACCAATCCTTATTTCATAAAACTCTGTGGTGTCAATGGTAGCTGCGTTGAAACCCCATTCAATCCCGATATCCATTCTTACCAAACCATTTCTGGAAGGGCTAACCTCCTCAATAACCGAGTAGACCCTACTTTCAGGTTGGGAATTAGTTTAAAAGCCTACAGTTCACTCGATTTCAACTCCCGGGCAGGGACCATTTCAGGCCTCCGCTTTGGGTTAAACGCAGACATTTTCCCAAATGAAATTCCCATCATGCTTGAAAACGATGATCTCAACAACCAATCAACCTTCTTCTCTGCAAGTGTAGGCCTGATTTTTGGAGGCAACTGGTAATCCCAAGGAACAATTCGTTCGCACAGATCGTTTAAGGAAAACAAAGCAATTCTCTTATATTTGACGGAGAATTAAATTTAATCGGAGGAATATATGTCAGTGGTGGTTACTACAGACCTTACATCAAAAAATCTACCTGGCAACGGTCCCAGGCCTAAGTGGCTGAGGGTTAAACTTCCCTATGGGAAAAACTATACCGAGGTAAGATCAATCATAGATAACAACAACTTACACACGGTGTGTGAGAGCGCGCGTTGCCCAAATATGGGTGAGTGCTGGGGGGCAGGAACTGCAACCTTTATGATCCTTGGTAATACCTGTACCAGGTCTTGTTCTTTCTGTGCAGTAGCCACAGGAAAACCCGACTCTCTGGACATCATGGAGCCTTATCGCGTCGCCAAAGCCATCAAAAAGATGGGAGTCAAGCATGCCGTTATCACTTCAGTCAACCGCGATGAGCAAAAGGATCGTGGGATGAACATCTGGGCTGAAACTGTCAGATTGACCAGAAAACATTCCCCTGAAACTACACTTGAGACCCTGATTCCTGACGTAAAAGCCAATTGGGACTCTTTAGAACTTATCACCAAAGTAAATCCCGAGATCGTTTCTCATAATATGGAAACGGTTAAAAGACTGTACAGAAGGGTAAGGCCTCAGGCCAAATATGACAGGAGTCTGGAACAAATCCAGCGTACCAAGGATGCGGGATGCCGTACCAAATCTGGCTTTATGGTCGGTTTGGGAGAGACTGTAGAGGAAGTATATGAGCTGATGAGAGACCTGAATGATCATGGTTGTGATGTATTGACCATTGGCCAATACCTGCAACCTACAAAAATGCACCTTCCTGTCCATGAGTTTATCCACCCTGATTTATTCAACCATTATAAGGAAGTAGGCCTCGAAATGGGTTTTAGTTATGTTGAAAGTGGACCTTTGGTAAGGTCTAGCTACCACTCAGAGAGACATCTCTAATCTTTTGAAGCCTAGGGCTTTGATAATCAGGATGATAAAAAAAAGGGAATAAGAAAGTTAGTCTTATTCCCTTTTTCAATTTGGGAGACTTCTTAATGCCAAAAATCTACGTTTGGTAGGTAAGGACACGACAGAATGGGAAATTTGGCAAGATGAGCGAGTTTCATGAGCCATAAATTTTGTTTTGTTTTATCGAAAAATGTTATTTTACCAATCGACCCTTCTTACATATTACTCTATGAGACAAAATTTATACTCCTTTCTTTTATTAACGGCTTTTTCGTTAATGCTTGGGCAGCTGAGTGCACAATACCAGTGGCGAAGCCTGGGACCAGACAATGTCAGCAGCATTACAAGGGCGTTGGCTTTTGACCAGAGTGCTAATCTTTACGCTGGGGCACAAGGAGGTGGCTTGTGGCGTTCGGTTGACCTTGGTGATTCATGGTCAAAGTTGGATTCCTACGAAAGTGCTGGTTGTAACCCTAACATTACCTCTATCGCTATCGATGGAAGCACAATTTATGTAGCAACGGGTGCTACCCAATTTACTCCCCCTTTTATAGAGAGCGACCTTGGTGGTACTCCAGGATATGACTACAGAGCTGAGAAGTCTGGATTCATAGGATATTTGGATGGGCTACCTGGTGGTGGCGTTTATGTCTCCACTGATAATGGTGTCACTTGGCAAGATTCTAATGCCACCAACTCAGGTGCATTTGCCAGTACCCTTCAGTATCAAGGGCCATTTACTGATATCCAAAAAGTGATTGTTTCAAATGGCAGGGTAATTATCGGGACCCATGAGGGCGTTTTTTTCTCAGATAATCAGCTAAATACTGTTACAAAGTCTGAGGGGTCTGATTTCTTGAAAAACAACACCATTTTTGATATTGAGGTTGCAAGTAACAATAGCATCTATGTGATTGCTCATAGCTTTGTTAATCCTGAAACAACTGATAGCCTTTTTGTCTCGAGAGACAATGGCGCTACCTTCACCGCAATTACTGATCCTGAGATCTTTGTGAGTGGTAGGGTAGGCTTTGTTCGCTCTGAACTGGCTGTTTCTCCTTCCGACAACAATATCCTTTACCTGGCAACCACTGAGGCCAGTGGAGGAATCGGAAGTATCTTCAAGCTAAATATTTCCGAAAATAAGTGGTCTACCGTAGGGGTAGCCGGACCAACTTTCGAACCCTTGGGTATCGGTGGACAGGACGCATTCATCCTGAGTGTATATCCCGACAATCCAGATGAATTGGTAGTTGCGGGATCAAGTTGGTATACCTTGACTCAAGAAAATGGCTGGCAATTGATTGGACAATCTTTCATTCCTTCTTTGGAGACATACAGAGAGGCACCCATGTATTCGCTTGCCTTTCACCCTACTGACCCTTCTATCATTGCCTTAGGGACTTCCAGCAATATTTTCGTTTCAAGAGATAGAGGTGAAACATTTGCCAGCAGAAACAGAGGTTATGGCACTCATCCTTTGATTTCAGTAGCAAGTGTTAAGTCTGAAGTAATCGAAGACGGCGAAAGTACGCTTTATGAAGCAGTTGTTGCAGGTAGCAGGAACCAGGTTTTAGTAAATCACCTTTTCAATACAGATCTTCCTAGTAAGAATTCTTTCGGTTCAATCGCTAGCATTGGCTATACCAAACTTGAATACTCTGTGATCAATCCAGGCGGCATGATTCGCCAGGGCCCTGATGGTGGATTGGTTAGGTCATTGGACTTTGGACTGACATTTGAACCATTTTATCAGATCCCTACCAGCCCACAGGTCCCAAATCTTGTTCCAGCGAACTCTGATACCATTATCAACCAGACTGATGGAAGTTCTGCAGCAGGAGACCTATTGGATGCTCCTACACCTGCACAGGCCATCTGGTTGCTGGATGAGTATATTCCTGAAGACATGATTGGTAAGGACCTTAACATTGAAGAGGAGCTTCAGGCACAATTGGAAAGTAATGTGTTCTTCTGCTCACAAAAATATGTCTGGATCGCTAAAGGAGCCTTCGGAGATGTATTACAGGCTCGCTGGAATAGGTTGACATCCGAACTGGTTGATGGAAACGACGAGGTATTTACTGCCATGACCATTTCCAATGATGGAAACCATACATTATACGTAGCTACCAGCCTTGGAAATATCTACAGAATCGATAATGCCAATGACTTGTCCAATTTCGATGCTGCTAAGAATGTAGTAAAAATGAATGAGTCGCTTTCCTCTTCAGGATTGAGCTTGATCGGAAACTGGATTTCTTCCTTGGATATTGATCCACAAAACCCTGATCGCCTGATCATTACATATGCAGGTTATGGAGCACTTAGCCAAGGAATCAGCACTTGGTTGTGGATTACCGATAATGCAAGAGATTCTGTTCCTGTATTTGGAGAAGTCAGGGGCTTGCCATTCTCTAACCCAATCTACACCTCCAAGTGGGTTGTTGACCCGTCCAATAATGAGAGTGTATTATTGATTGGTACTGAAACTGGGGTGAAAGCACTGAGAAATATTGAAGACCAAGGATTCCCATTCATTCCAAGGGTCTATCTACCAAATCTTTCTAATCCAATTGTAGATGAAATTCCTGAGTTGGCTACTACTCCGGTCATGGATATTGGCGTTAGGAAGTATTCATGGGTTGAAAATGGAGACTTTATCAATATTTCCAAGGATTACACTACTTTCCTTGCAAGTTATGGACAAGGAGTATGGACTTCTTCTGACTTTGCTGCTCCTAGGAAGTCAAGCGGAGAAGAAAAGCCCGGAGGCGAGATCATCAGCAACTTCTTTACGAAACTGTATCCAAATCCGAGTCAGGGTGCTGCGATTCTTCAGGTGAATGTACCAGGGAAAGCAGACCTAAGGGTTAGAATCATGGATATCAGTGGGAGGGTATACTTCCAGGAAAATCTGCTAGTATCCGAAGGTGTACAGAAGATTGAGCTTCCAGCAGCAAATCTTGCTGAAGGCCTTTATATGGTAGAAGTTCAGGCAAAGGGAGAAGGTCTATCTGAAACAGTAATTCACAAATGGGCAAATCTTTAATGTAAAAACATTTCAAAAAAGGAGCTATCTTAAGGGATAGCTCCTTTTTTATATTATGAAGCAAAGTATTGGGGATGAAAACGGTAGTTTTTTGTAGACACGCAAAGTCGGCTTGGCCAGACGATACAATGGACCTTCACAGGCCTTTGAAGGAAAGAGGAATCATTGATGCAAATTATCTGGGCCAGCTGTTGGGGAATCAAAGGTTCGAGCCTGATTTGATCATTAGTTCGCCTGCCACACGAGCGCGGCAGACAGCCGATATCATGGTAGATCGATTGGCTTATAAAGGGGAGATTAGGACAGAAAGGTCAATTTACTATGAAGAAGTGGGAGCCATGATGTCCATGATTCAGGAATTGCCTGATGAAATCTCGAAAGTGATGGTATTTGGACATAATCCAACCATGGAAAATATGGTGAGATTCTTGTTACAAATGGATGCACCTTTCGAAATGCCTACCTCCGCAATGGCCTGTATTGAGTCTATGTCCAATAATTGGCAATACTTTAGCCCAAGGAATGTATCCTTGCGTTGGTTATTGGTGCCCAGACTTCAAAGGAGAGATCAACTTTAGTCTTCAGAAAAAGGAACGAGGTCCCACTCGATTGCCCCTCCTGTGATGCTGTCCTCGGCCCTTAGCCACATCTCGTTGAATTTCAACAATTCGATGTCATAAGCAAGGGCAGATTTACCGAAAATAATGTTGACTTTGGTATTTTTTCTTACAAGATCCCAAGTCCCCTCACGACAGCCTCCTTCAGGGCCGCAAATTTTAACAACTTGATCCTTTGTAAATGCAATGGTTGAGTCCTTGAGGGCTCCAGTCTGGTTCTCACCTCCATTTAGCGCCAATTTCCATCTCCATGTATTGGTTACACGCTCTCTGGGAGTCAAAACGGAAACATTTGGCCCGGACTCGTACTTATTCACCTCGCAAGCTGCTAATGAACACAGCATCAATCCCAAGATCAGGTAACCAAAGTTTTTCATCTTAAAAAAATTTTCTCCTAACAAAACTACGTATATAGGATTTGAATCCCAACCTGAAGACTGGCAGATAATACATGGAATTTTGCTTAATTTTAACCTATGAGTCTTTTACAACAAATCAAACAACAAGCTGAGGATATCTTTGAAGAAGTTCTCGAAAAACGGAGACACATACATAGCCATCCTGAGCTTTCTTTCCATGAGAAAGAGACGGCAGCTTATGTCCAGGCTGAACTTGGAAAAATGGGAATACCATTTACAAGAGATGTAGGTGGCCATGGAGTAGTAGGTATCATTGAGGGAAAAAGAGAAGGTGAAGGCAAAACCCTTGCTCTTAGGGCTGATATGGATGCTCTGCCCATCAAGGAGGCCAATGACGTCAGTTATAAATCAAAGAATCCCGGAGTCATGCATGCTTGTGGGCATGATGTCCATACATCCTCTCTGCTGGGAACTGCTCGAATCCTAAATGGGTTAAGCGAGCAATTTTCAGGCAAGGTAAAATTGATTTTTCAGCCTGCAGAAGAAAGATTTCCAGGTGGGGCTTCCATCATGATCAAAGAAGGAGTACTTCAGAATCCTTCTGTCCAGGCGATTCTTGGCCAACACGTCCAGCCATTCATAGATCAAGGAAAGATTGGAGTTAGACCTGGGAAGTACATGGCTTCAGCGGATGAAATTTATATCCGTATCAAAGGGAAAGGGGGGCATGCCGCCATTCCAAGTAAGTTTATTGATCCTGTAATGATTGCGGTACAGGTTCTCAGTACCTTGCAACAAGTTGTGAGTAGATCAAACCCAAGGATTCCTTCTGTGCTATCTTTTGGGAAAGTGATCGCCGAAGGTGCTACCAATGTAATACCTGATGAAGTTTACATTGAAGGGACTTTCAGGACAATGAATGAGACCTGGCGAATGGAAGCGCATGAAAAAATCAAATCAATCATTCAGCATACCACAGCTGCACTAGGGGGTACTGCTGAGATTGATCTTAGGAAGGGCTACCCTGTTTTATTCAACGACGAAAAACTGACCATGTCCTCCAGGGGATACATAGCAGATTATGTTGGAGAAGAAAACATCGTTGACATGGATCTATGGATGGCAGCCGAAGACTTTGCCTATTACACCCATGAAGTTCCGGGCTGCTTCTATCGCCTTGGAACACGGAATGAAGCCAAAGGCATAGTGCATGGGCTCCATACTCCCCTATTTGATATCGATGAGGATGCTCTCAGAACCAGTACTGGCCTTATGGCATGGCTAGCTATCAAGCAGCTTGAATCAGTTATTTAGATCTTAACTGTGAACCATTTTTCGATTTTCTCCTTGATCTGGTCTTTTTTGACTGGCTTGGGGAGAAAGTCGTCCATTCCTGCGTCCATACATCGCTTTTTATCCTCCTCAAGGACATTTGCTGTCAGAGCAATAATGGTTGGGCGTGGTTGAATATCCGTAAAATCTTTTCTGATTTCTTTTGTTGCTGTAATGCCATCCATTTCAGGCATCATGACATCCATGAAAATCAGATCGTATGGGTTGGTCCTCAGCATGTCCAGTGCCTCGATGCCATTGTTGGCAATGTCGCAGATATATCCCATCTTCTTGAGGATTCTGGAGGCGACTTTTTGATTCACAATGTTATCTTCTACCAGGAGAATGTTTAAGCCTTGTTCTTCTTTGACTGCCTTTTCCTGGATAGGTGGAGTGGTGACCTCCTTTACTTTTGGTGTTGACTTCAGGACTGGTAAAGCCATTTCATTTTTAGGCTCTATAGGTTTCCTGTTCGTCAATAGCCTGCTGACGCTCCTGTATAGGATATTTTCCCTGGTTGGCTTATACAAGGCAATGTTGAATACCTCCCTGATCTCAGGGTTGTAGATTTCTGCAATGGAGCTTAAAAGTACCAATGGGAATTCCTCCTTAGAATGTAATTTCCTGATCTCAGCTGCCAGTTCCTGCCCATTCATCTCCGGCATTTGCATATCAAGTATCCCGATGTCATACCTTTCCTTTTTGAGGTGTTCGAGGGCTTCCTTGGGCTTATCGAATCGCGTGACTTCAAGCCCCATCCTTTTGCATTGATACTCAATTATCTTGAGATTGGTCAGGTTATCATCTACCACGATGGCCTTGCATCCCTTTGCATCGAAAGTCAGGTTTTCCTTATGAGAGGTACTGATTTTGCTTTCATCTCCTTTGGGAAGGGTAAGAACAACATAGAAGGTTGAGCCTTTATTGAGTTCACTTTCGACAAAGATTTCTCCTGCCATCAGTTTGACAAGGTTGTTTGTGATAGCTAATCCCAGACCGGTACCTCCATATTTTCTGGTGTCTGTACCATCTACCTGAGAAAATTTTTCAAATAGTCTGTTCAGTTTGCCCTTGGGAATGCCAATTCCGGTATCACTCACCGCAATTTCAAGGGTGTTATTTTTACCTTCACTGGCTACCCAGGCTATCTTAAGGTAGATTTCACCCTGGTAAGTAAACTTCACCGCATTCGAAAGGAGGTTGAAAATGATCTGGCGAATTCTTTTTTCATCTCCAAACAATGCTTTGGGAATTTGAGGGTCAATCCAATAGATCAACTCGATCTTCTTTTCTAATGCTTGAGGAGAGTGGATGTCCATGACTTCCTCAATGATGGTTTCCAAGCTGAAGTCTTGTTTCTCAAGGCTCAAATTGCCTGATTCCATTTGAGAGAAGTCCAGGATATCGTTAATGATATTCAGCAAACTATCTCCACTTCTCCGAATGGTTTCCGTGAAGTCTCGTTGTTCATGGGAGAGTTCAGTATCAAGCATCAGACCAGTCATTCCTATAACCGCATTCATGGGTGTGCGGAGCTCATGGCTCATGGTGGAGAGGAACTGAGATTTCAACAAGGCAGCTTCTTCAGCCTTTTCCTTGGCCTTGATGAGTTGCTGCTCTGCTTCTTTTCGATCAGTGATATCTGAAATCCTCAACAGTAAATAAGGGGTTTGGACAACAGTAACCTTGGAAAAGGCCATGTTTGTCCAAACCATTTTTCCATCAAATCTTGGTATTTGTGCCTCGATGCTCCATTTTTTTTCACCATGACTTGCGCTTCTTGCCAAGTCCATGATTCTTTCTCCAAAAAGATCCTTGATATTGGTGTTTTCTAGTTTTTGACTTGGGGCTTCGAATAGTTGACGTGCCTGTTCATTGACATTGACTATTTCAAGGCTTTCTGCATCTATGAAAAAATTCGCATCATACGCGTTTTCGAATATGCTCTCCAGTTCCTTTTTACCTCTGGTAATGACATCTAGCAGTTGTCCATTAGAGATGTTTTTGAAGTAAAATGAGATGATTAGGATAAAAAAGAAGGTCATGGATAGATTCTTCAGGTAGGTTCCCTGAAGGTCTTCAGGTGGGTGGGCAATGCTGTGAAAAAGACTGTCACCAATACCTTGTAAAAATAAGGGAGAGATACATATCAATAGTCCAAGGCCCAGCTTTAATCTATCCTTGACATCAAAAATCATGAAGGTCACCATGGACATGATCAGACTTGCCAGATGCTCCCCACTTCCAAACGTAAAAACCGAGTTCAGGACAAATATATTTGCAGTAACCGAGATGAGTAGGATGAACTTGGCAATGTCATATTTGCCCTTGTGGTTGAAGAACCATCCAGTAGCAAGTGTGAGAATGGTAAATATTTGAATGATGCCTGCTACATTGGCACCGATAGCAAAATAATCAAAAACATAGGGGAGCATTGGAAGTACTCCCAGAAAAATGATCCTATTAAGTAACCTTAGGTTTTTGTCTTCACTATAAGAGAGCGAGGGCTTCATACCGATATTGGATAAGCTCCTCCAAAACGCAAAAATCTTCT
Source organism: Bacteroidia bacterium (assembly GCA_022760475.1). Classification (GTDB taxonomy): domain Bacteria; phylum Bacteroidota; class Bacteroidia; order J057; family J057; genus JALEFZ01. Next base: position 178,426 of record JALEFZ010000006.1, read on the forward strand.
TCATCCTCTACTTAGATTTAAGTCAAAATAGCGAATGCATAAAGTAGTTTGAGCGCATATTCTGTAAAAAGCTAACTGTATAAATTTTTATACATGTAATATTTCTTAGGACAAACATAGTTTATGGGTATCATTTAAAAATAAAAAACCTGCCCAAGGGGCAGGTTCAAAGCAAGAAAGGGATTCCTGGTATTTCTTAAATGATGAATTTTTTAGAGTCGAAGAGAGATTCCTTTTCGCTTTTCATTTCTTTGCTAACCATATCTATCTCATGTCTGATACAGCTCAGTAAGCCTGTTATATCTTCGTTTCTGAGATGATTATTTATCGTGATTCTGATGCCAGCGTCTTTGTAAGGAACACTGGGATAGATGGCTGTATTGACATAGTAGCCATGAGCCATGACTCGCTGGATTACTTCAAAGGTTGTGGAGGTATCTCCGATTCTAATGTAGCAGATCGGTGTATCAGTAGGGACTGGCTGCTCCAGCCCTTTGATAGCTGCTTCACGATTGAAGAGGGCAATTTTATCTCGAAGAGACTCCTGAAGTGGTTCCAGGGCTGAAGATTGATGCAGCTTGGCAGATGCAATGGTAGCTCCAAGGGTCGGGGGCTGAATAGGGCCAGAGAATGTAATAGTTGATCCACATTTGCGGACAGTTTGGTGGATTTTCTTGTTGGGGAATATAATGGCACCTCCACCGGTACCGAAGCTTTTAGCGAAGGACGCGGCAATATATACCTTTTCTTGTCCCCCCATAAAGGTATTTGCCACGCCCTGTCCTTTTTGTCCACACCATCCAATGCCGTGGGCGTCGTCAATGTAAAGATGGAAGGACGGGTATCTATTCAGCAATTCGTTGAGTTCTTCGATTGGGGCATAGTCACCGAACATAGAGTAAATTCCATCGGCAAAATACCACACCTTATCGTGCTTCTTTTGGAGCTTTTTGATCTTATGCTCCAACTGATCCATTCTATTGTGCCTGATCAGGTCAACTTTGATTCCACGGGGCCTCAAAAGTTGAGTAGCCATCTGCACACTTGCATGGACTTGATGATCGAGGATTATCGCATCATTGTCCCCTACAATTACAGGGATGGCTGCGAGATGTCCAAGGGTCGTGGTGGGGGAAACCATGACAGAGCCAGCGAATATATTTTCTAACTCAATCTCAAGGTCTTTATAAAGACTCAAAGACATATATGCCCTTGAAGATGAAAACTGAGTACCATATCTGTTGATGGCGTCAATGGCACCTGCCTTAAGGCGTTCATCTGTTTCAAGTCCGAGATAACTACAAGATCCGAAATTTATGAGTTCTTTCCCATTTGTTGTGATAATTCTTCCATCCAGCTTTTGATCTTCGGAATACAGATGGATGATATTTGAAGCTATGGCATAGGAAAGGGTCTGATCCACCAAGGCAAGGTGTTGGGAGGTCTTAGTATTTGACATAAGTTTGGGTTTAGGGGGATAAAAACGTTTACATGACAAATCTAGGAGTTGAAGAGACAGGTGGAAAGGGTTAAAATTCGACTTTGTACCACGTAAAATTTGGGTTTTGTGTACTTGTTTTTCTTTTTGGGCCATATTTTTTGAGAAAATTGTGCATTTTGTACCTGGCTCAATTATGGTGAAAAGAAAAATATGGCGCCTTTGGAATATTCTTTCCTTAAATGAGAGGAATCATTTTATTCGATTTCTTCGCTCAGAATTGGAAGGAAAGCACGGCTACCTTCAAAATCTGGCTGAAACTCTACCCAGAGAGTCTGATTCAGAACTGACTGATATGGAAGTCTGGACTGCATTGTACCCTGATATTCCCTATGATGATGGTCGATTGAGAAAGCTCTGTGGTGATTTAACCAGTTGGCTCGAAGATTACCTTGCAATTCAAGGATTCCGAAAGAACAACGGACTGAAAAGCCTCGTTTTGCTTAGAGAATTAGCTGATCGGCAAGCTGGGGAGGAATTTGTGAAGGCTTTTAATAAGGCTGAGAAGAGATGGGAGAGAGATTTTTCGATAGTGAATCTTACCGACCAATACTACCGAAAGTTCCAATTAGAGATTGAGAAGCAAAATTTTGTAGCCAAAAACAGGCTTAACCCTGCAATTCTCAAGGGGTTTAGCAAACAGGCATACATTCAGGAAAATGAAAATCTGCTGGAGGTGACAAAGGCGTTTACAGATTACTGGACCATTCAATCATTTATCCTGGGAGTAGATCGAAGTATTAGCACGTATAAGCAAACAGATCCAAGGATAATTTTTTTCAAGGAAGGTCTCAACTTACTCCAAGAGAGGAGTTTTTCTGGTGAGTCATTTCAAATACAACTTTTTCAGCAAATCTTATTTCCCGCAGAGAGATCATTAGAGGCATTTGAAACTAACTTTTCCTTGCTAAGAGATAATTCAGACAAGTTCTCAATGGAAGATCTGCAGATTGCTACTTCCATAATTGTGAACTTCCTTTCCATTCAACTTAGGAAAACAGGGGACAAAAAAGTCGTATCCTTGTTGCTTGAGATCCTGATTTGGGGAATTAGTGAAGGCCCATTGCTGAACAATGGAATACTACGAGCCTTTAATTATAACAACTTCATCAACCTCTGCCTTAGAGCGAGGAAGTTTGATATGGCAAAAAGATACCTTGAAGAGCTCAAACCATTATTGAGTATTAATGAAAGGGAAGAGGCTTATGCGATGGCCATGGCTGGGTATCTTACCGCGATGGATAAACCTGGGGAATTGATTCGATTTTTGATAGGGAGGAGTTTTTCTAATCCAAGGTATGATGTAGACGCGAGGATAAGGATCATTCAGGCAAATTACGAAATAGATCCTATGGACGATATCTGGCTGCTTGCCCAGATTAGCAACATTCAAAAACTTATCCGAAACAGGAAAGGCCTTTTGCCTCTAATAAAAAAGCAGAGACTAACTTTTTTGAGGTATTTCAAATTGTTGGTTCAAAGCAATAGTGTATCAAAAAAGGAAAAAGTCAGGCTCCAAATTTTGGAAACCCAACCTTTTCCCAACAAAACATGGCTGCTTGATAAACTTACCTAATCAAGCTGCAAAATTGTTATTCCAGTACCAGTGTTTTACTATACCAAGTACCTGAGATAAGGAATTGCATATAATAAATTCCTGCGTCAAGGCCATCAGTTTTGAATTTGAATTTGTCTGAGAGTATTTTCTCATCAGCTATCACACTCCCAGTATCATCTATCAAGGTGAAATCAGTGATGACATCATCTCCAATTACTTTAATCCATTGTCCATTGGTAGCAGGATTGCCCGCAACCCATACATGTTCATCTTCTTCAGGTTCATAACTGAAAAATATCTCTTCTACTTCGATAATGACACCACGGAGGATTTCGTTAGAGTTGCCTTCCTTAAGGCTAAATGATTGGAGTGCGAAAAATGCCAATGCAAGAACTAAGAAGCTAAGGAATCTTTTGGGGACAAGGATTCCTGTCATGAATTATAAAATCTTTGGTTGGATAATGAAAAAAACAAAAATTGATTAACTGTTCAAATATCTTAATTATTGTTATTCTGACAATTACGATTTTTAATAAATTTATACAATTGGATTATATGTTGTGTCAAAGTTGGCATTGGCTTTTACCATGGGAATATGCCCAAAATGAGATTTAGAGATGCTTTTTGTCTTTTTGACAATTTGAATTTGTACCAAAATTCAGAATTTATAACAATTCGACTCGATTGGGAAATTTTAATAATCCTCCATTTTATGGCTGATTTGACCATTCATGCACCCATTCACCCAAATTTTCCTTCTGACATTGATTATAAAATATGGTTGAAGTAGGCATAAAAGGAGTCCCAAATATCTTAGATGGGTTTAGATACATCCTAAAAATGGCCCAAAATGAAAAAGTCCTATGGAATTTGGTACTGCCAAAGCACATTAATTTTTGTGAATTAATTCCTTAATTTCCTTCCATGAAACCTAGCATACAAGAATTGATGGATACCCTGCCACAAAAGGGAGAATTGCTTTGGATCGGGCTTAGGCCTGAACGAAGAGCCGTACTCGAAGCCGTTGAAACTGCAAATATCAGCATCGAGGATGGGCTAATTGGGGATCACTACACTGGAAAAAGGAATGTAAACAGACAAATTACCCTAATTCAACAGGAACATTTGTTGGCGGTGGCTTCCATGTTGGGGCGTGATGTGGTTGACCCCCAGCTCACCCGGAGAAATTTGGTCATCAAAGGGATTAACCTCCTTGCTTTAAAGGACAAGCAATTCCAAATAGGGGAGGTTATCCTGGAAGGTACAGGCCTTTGCCATCCTTGCTCAAGAATGGAAGAAAATCTAGGCCCAGGAGGCTATAATGCCATGAGAGGCCATGGCGGCCTCACCGCAAAGGTTATTCGTGGAGGGAAAATTCATCTTTCTGACGAAGTAGTTATGTTGAGTAACAAGACAGAGGAAGCGCCTACCTAAACAGGGCTTCCTCAACAAAACTACCATCACCGTTAAGCCTTAATTTCTTAATTGAGGGAAAAAAACAGGTTCCCTTGTGGAAAAGGAATGGGAGGGACATCTGCTGTTGAAGTAACCAAAGATCCTATTCCCACCTGAATGGCGAATTGATTGTTTCTGTTGTACCTGACGCCAGGGAGGATCAAAGCCCATACGCCTCCATTATTTTCTCCAATATTGCCCAGGTAGATGAATGAGTCTAGCACAATGGAAAAGTTCTCATTTGTTTTGACAAGCCCTGCGATTGACATCAAGGGTGCTGTGCCACCTGAACCCTGTCCATCGGTTACTCCGGCATAACCTGCAGATACTGTGAAATTGCTTTTCCTGTCTCCGATTGTCAATGCTCCGTATCCCAAAGCTCCATAGCCCCTGCCGAAGAATGGCAAGCCGCCAGCCAGGACACCTACACTCATGTTGATCTTTGAGTCAGGATTCGGATTCAAGGAGAGTTTGAGAGAACCCACGATTGGCGAAGCCACCCATGTGGTCAAAAAACCCACAGATAAGTTATCGGCCACAGCAAAATGTACCTCAGGCCCAAAAATATTAAGCATCGCATAATGCTCTCCCTTTTTTATGGGAAGTCCATTGGTAGTGATTGAATATCTTGTAGCAAATCGGTCATCTCCTACATATCGCCCATTTCTATTGTCGCTTTTGGTGACAGGTGCAATCTGCTTGACCTCATGTTTTGGGATATAAATTTTTCCAAGGTCAGCATTGATGATCAGAAGTTCACGCCCATCATCCTGAATGAGTTCTCCGATGATATAAGAGCCATCTTGTTTGGTAATTTTGACAATCTTTCCAGTGAAATCTTCTTGAGCAAAGGAAAGTGAAAACAGCAACAGGAATGCCGTGAGTAGGAAAATGATTTTTTGATAGGTAGCTTTCATAACGATTGCTTGTTTTAACAGCTTAAAATTAAGGGATGCTTTCATTGCAAGATAATCGCTTTTTAAAGAGATGTAATTCAAAAAACTCGAAGAATCCCAAAATGGGAAAACCTCTAGCAGGCTTTGGTAAAGATTCAGCAAATTTTGCCAAACAGGCTGTAGTTATTATAGCTATAAGCAAAAAAAGGGAGTTAGCTCTCACAGCTAACTCCCATGCACTACCCACAAAACTCAGCTTTACACCTAACTATCAGACTAGCTGAAGCCTGCTTACTATTCTTCACTTGAAATACTCAAGTCTATGTTTTCTAAAGTCTAATAAATCATTGACCCCAAATAGGAGAAAAGCTCATTCAAATGAATCATGCTTAAAGGGGATTGCCATAATTCCCCATTTTTATGGAATTTTTTGAAGAATGTTCCGAGCTTATGAGGGCAAAACAGAATACATATGAAAGGACTTTACTGCTTCTTTTGCTTCCTGCTGATTTTAGGAAGCGCTGCTGCATTTGGACAGAATCGAACTAGACGTATCCTTGGCACGGATTGGGAATTTTTTAAAGGAGTTCTTGAAAAAGGGGAAGATCCAAATGTAAATACAGATGGATGGGAGAACGTATCTATCCCACATGACTGGGCAATATCAGGCCCGTACGAAATGGAAGGAAATGGCAGCACAGCCAAGTTGCCTTGGAAGGGTGAGGGCTGGTACCGCAAGGAACTCGATATTCCCGACTCATACGATGGCAAACAAATCTATCTCATTTTTGATGGGGTGATGGCCTTCCCTGAAGTTTTTGTCAATGGACAAATGGCAGGCTCATGGGATTATGGCTATAATTCATTCTATGTGGACATAAGTTCATTGGTACAACCCGGGCAAAGGAATGTCCTTGCTGTACATGCAGATACCCGAGAACATGACAGCCGTTGGTATCCGGGTGCTGGCATTTACAGGAAGGTGCAATTGCTGGTTACAGCCCCTGTCCATATCAATATTTGGGGAACATGGATCACTACCCCTATCATCAAACCTCATTACGCAGAGCTTCAAATTGCCACTGAGCTTATGAATCATACTGGAAATGGGGATACCCTCCATCTTTTTCATGAAATCACGGCTCCTAATGGAGCTGTCGTAGCTCAAGCATCTCTGAAAGAATTTCTTAAAGCAGGAGAAAAGACCACCATCGAAGCGGGTTTAACACTGATTAACCCCAAATTATGGGACATCGAGCATCCACATTTATACTCTGTATCAAGTAAGCTCATGCTTGGAAAAGAGCTTGTAGATGAGGTGTCAAATGAGTTTGGTGTAAGAGATATTCGTTTTGATCCTGATCATGGTTTTTTTCTGAATGGTCGTCGGGTACAATTAAAAGGTGTCAACCTCCATCATGACCATGGACCATTGGGAGGGGCATTTTATCCGAGGGCGATGAGGCGTCAATTGGAAATTATGAAGGAAATGGGAGCCAATGCCATTAGAAATAGCCATAATGTCGCAGCTCCTGAATTACTCGAAATGTGTGATGAGATGGGATTGCTGGTCATCAATGAAATCTTTGACAAGTATGATGGTAAGGCAGGTATTACTGAGCAAACTGATTTTGAGGAATTTGCCCATCGCAATATTAAAAACTTCATCATCAGGGATAGAAATCATCCAAGCGTAATCCTTTGGAGTGTGGGCAATGAAATCGGCGATGTCCAATGGAACCTCGAACGGGGCCATTACCGGCTGCATACCATGCTGAATTATGTCAATAAGTATGACCCCTGGAGACCCACTACCCTGGTTTGCGATAACTTGAAGAGTGCAAAGCTCAGGCATTTCGATTATTACGATGTGCACAGCTGGAACTATGATCGCAGGTATCGCCTGGCCAGGCAAATCGAGCCGAATAAGTCGGTAATCATTTCTGAATCCGCTTCAACCCTTAGTACAAGAGGTTTTTATGAATTTCCATTACCTATGAAGAAAACGGATTTTACTTCCTCTCTACAAGTCAGTTCTTACGACCTCCATGCACCCTATTGGGCTGAAATCGCTGATGATGACTTTATGTGGCAGCAGGAGGAAGCCTATATCGCAGGTGAATTTGTCTGGACAGGCTTTGATTACCTGGGAGAACCTACCCCTTATGACAATGCCTCAGTGAAGGAAATGGGTATGGCGGATAGGGCGGCTTCTCGGAGCTCTTATTTTGGGATTGTTGATTTGGTGGGCATCCCTAAAGACCGATATTATTTATACAAAAGCTATTGGAAAGCTGAAGAGACTACAATTCACATTTTACCTCATTGGAACTGGCCTGAGAAAGTAGGCGACACCATCCCTGTATTTGTCTATACCAATGGAGATCACGCAGAGCTGTTTTTGAATGGAAAATCAATGGGAATGCGTTATAAAAAGCCCAAATCGGAAAATTCGACTGAGCGTTTTCGTCTCATGTGGAATGAAGTCGTTTATCAACCTGGGGAATTGAAAGTAGTTGCATACAAAGATGGTCTTGAACTTGGAAGTAAGACCCTCCAAACCACTGGAAAAGTAAAGGAATTAAGGCTAGAGGCAGACAGAAAAACAATCAAGGCTGATGGCTCGGATCTCAGTTACATCCTGGTGGAGGCCATCGACAAGGATGGACTCGTAGTACCAATAGCAGATCTTGAACTCCAGGTAGAAGTGGAGGGAAGGGGAAGTCTTGTGGGGGTTGGAAACGGAAACCCTCAATCATTCCATGATTTCAAGGGCAATGAAGTGCCTTTATTTTACGGTAAAGCAATGCTGATAATCAAGTCGGATAATACCCCCGGAAATATCATGCTGAAGGTAAAGGCTAAAAAGCTGGGCAATTACGAACTGCTTATCAAAGCAGAATAAGTTGGAGGGCCGAAAGGCCCTCTCTTGTTTATCTATTACCAAAGAAGTAGACGAAATCCAATGTGATGGCCTGGTTGACCAAGGTAAACTCAGGGTCAGACATGGCCAAATCTATGATGCCGGGTTCGAATGACAGCCTGGCCTGCAACTTGTCAAAAAACTCCACTCCTGCTCCAAGGATAAAGCCAAGGTCAATGGGGCTGTAGCCCAGTCCGTCGCTTTTGAATGGGTCAAATACACCCGAAATGCCCACCCCCAGGTAACTCCCCGCAAATCCCATGAGTTTGACTTTGTCTGTCAGAGATTTTTTCAAGGCTACCTGTACGGGAAGCTCGATGTAATTGATGTGGTAATAATTGATCAGGGTATTTTCGCGCGTATAGCCTTTTACAGAATAGATAAGACTGCCACTCACTTCCGTACGCTCAGAAATGGTATATCGAGCACTCCCTCCAATTCTGATTCCCAATTTTGGTTCAAATATTCCAAATCCTCCTTCAGATTGGCTAATGACATTGGCGTAGTTGAAGCCCAGATGTGGCCCAAATTGCAATTGGGCTTGGGTGCTTTGAAGGCCAAGAACGAACAGTAAGGAAAAGGTAGTTACACAAAGTTGGACGAATTTTCTCATGACTATGTATTGTTATGTTGTTTTTGATTGGCCTTTCGGCCTTACAACTACACAGTCGGAAGACAAGGGAAGAGGTCAACCCTTACAGCCTGGGGAAAAAAAGAGTCAGGCCTATTCTAAAAGGATTTTTCTTCATATTCCTACACCTCCATATATTCCCAGGCAGTTTTATACGCCTCAAGTCCCTCTACATAGTTCAAAAAGTCCTCGTAGAATGGGTGATTCCCCAAAGTTGCTGAATCTCCAACCAGCACCAGCTTCTTCTTTGCCCTCGTAAGGGCTACGTTCATTCGACGGATGTCTTGAAGAAATCCTATTTCGCCTTTCTGGTTAGATCGCACCAGGCTAATGTAAATCACATCCCTTTCCTGTCCTTGAAAACCGTCTACGGTATTGACTGTGATGCGCTTTGAATATTGATGCAGCATCGGGATCTGATCCAATTGGGCTTTGATGATTTTTACCTGCTCTTTGTAAGGTGCTATGATACCAATTTTGAATTCATCTTCAAATACCTCTGGACATTCCTTTTCAATCTGGTTGCACATCAAGGCAAGGTGCTTTAGAATCAAATTGGCCTCATCGGGATTGCCAGTTGAAAGGGTCTCTGGATTTTTTTTCTCATCAAAACCACAACCTGCTGTATCTATGAACTCTACAGGAGTAAAGTTTTCTCCTACCAGGTGATGTTTGACGCTTTTATCTGCAATGAGCTTATTGTCATAAAACTTCCTGCCGCTAAATGCCATGATCTTTTCATTCATGCGATACTGCTGGTCAAGCATGACGGCAACGCCTTCTTTTTCCTCTATGACTTGCTCAAAGAGGGTACGGCTAAGTCCACCTTTGTCTGCCTCCCTTGATTTTACTGTAGGGGGCAATTGACAATGGTCGCCTGCCATGATGACTCTATTCGCTCTCAAAATTGGAATCCAGCAAGAGGGTTCTAACGCTTGCCCAGCTTCATCAATAAAAAGAGTATGGAAACGCTTGCTACCCAGTACCGATGCCGCAGCTCCAGTAAGTGTTGCCGTTATAACCTGTGTATTGTTGATGATCTGGTGGAGGATATGGCCTTCCCATTGATTGGCCATGGCCCTCAACTCACGAGCCTCTCGGAAAAGTTCTTTCCTCTTCTGATACTCCTGGTTCCCAAATTTCCTTTTGTATTTTGCAGCCTTTTTCCTGGCTTGTTCAGCGTCCTTCCGCAATTTTTTGAGGGAAGGATAATCATGGTGATTGGTGATCGCTCCATCCAGGGTATGGCTCAGCAGGGTTTCATCTACCCTGGCAGGGTTACCCAGGCGCACCACATCCATGCCTTGCTCCAGGCATTTTAGAGTAAGCAGGTCTACCGCTGTATTACTTGGGGCACATACGAGTACCTGATGTTCCCGAAGGATGGTCTCCTTGATCGCCTGAACCAAAGTTGTTGTTTTTCCTGTGCCTGGAGGGCCGTGGATGATGGCGACATCCTTTGCTTCCAGCACCTGCTGTACAGCTTTGTTTTGGCTAGGGTTCAAATCTGGATTGTGGTAAAATACATTCCATTCATTGAAGAAGTTAGGCTTGCTGTCTCCAATGAGAACCTCTCTCAATTCCTTTAAACGCTCATTTTTTTGTGGATCCTTGACCTTCCCCAGTGCTTGATTCATCTCCTGATAGGTCTTGTCATCAAAATCCAGGTCAACCCCCAATTTTGTATGAGAAAGCCAGTCGGGAGCATTGTCGATGGAGAGGGAAATCTTCATCTCCTTGGGTTTCAACATGGAGATTACTCCCGTGAGCTTACCTATGGGTTGGTCTTCTGCATTACCAAACAAGGAAACGACACTTCCTGTCTGGAAACTTCCGGTCTTTGTCCCTCCATCAGCCCGGTCAAGTTCAATGGTAAGCCTTTCTCCAAGGCCAAAGTACATTTTCTTGATCATGACCGGGTACCAGGTAACGCCTTTTTTGATGCGCTCCTTAAGGCTTCTTTTAAGAACTGTATTTTGATATATTCTAAGGTCTTCAGCACGCTCAATTTTGAGCAACTCCTGAAGATGAGCGATTTTTTCCGTACTTGTCATTGATATGCTTGCTATGCAAAAGGAGAAGTTCTCCTTATACCCTGTTTGCTAACGAATGAGAGGGGGCAAAGTTCTGTCTAGGGCAAATATGATAAAAGCACATTAAAAAAAATGCCCCAAAGTCACTTTGGAGCATTCTCACATATATATAACACAAGAAGAAAAAGATCTTTTTAATATTAATCTAGAGTCTAACCCATCCAGTAATCCTGTCGCTACTCAAGATGGTATGGCTTACATAAAGCTCTGACTCATCATAAATAAGATAGCCTTCCAGGCTCAAAACCAATGGTACACAGGATACAGCGGTTTTATCTTTGACCTCCATGTCCGGTAATTCAAAGCTGTTGAGTTGGCCAACTTCATTTCCCACAAATACATCTCCATTAATCTCTAGTCTGCACTGCTTCTGGATGAGCTTTGTTCTATTGTCAGGTTGTAGCCTCAAGGTATCATTCCCGTAAAAGAAAAAGAGCCTTGACACGAATCTGTTGGGAATCAGGGTATTTTGTTTGTCTGGGTAAAAGGGATTATAAATGGTGTCAAGTGGACTGTAGTTCACAGAATGTTCTGTCAGGTACTCCAGCATGATCCAGTGATCATCTTGCTTGGTAATCTCTACGATCAAGGTATCGCCGACGTAATTGAAATCTTTGTTGAGGGAGCCACAGTTAGACTCATACAATTGATAGTATGTCTTTTGGCCTACTGTAGGATTCCCAAGGTCTATGGTGTTGGATTTATTAAAGGAATGTGGACGAATGGGCTCGGGTTCCTGATCACAGCTCCAAAATAGGATGGCCAATGGAAGTATAAGGAGTAAATATTTCATGCTTGTTGGTTTTCTTAATAGACGCAACTATTGACTCAAGTGCTGCCGAAAAACTGAAAAAAGGGATATTTTTGTAGTTAATGGTGAGTTCCTCCAATAATTGTTTTTGAGATAATTTTCCCCTGTCCCCCATGCAACCTTTCATCAATAAATTGCCTCATCCATATGTAAGTATTAAAAATCCCTTTTAAGGCAGGCATCATTTTATTAGTTTTGGTGGCCACAATAAGAAGAATCAGTGCTGATGAACCTTAGGGAACAAATTGATGTCCAGAAACTTCCTCGTCACATCGCCATTATCATGGATGGTAATGGAAGATGGGCCAAAAAGAAAGGCAACGACAGGGTCTTTGGACACCGTTCGGCCATCAAAGCGGTGCGTGATGCTACGGAGGGAGCGGCTGAATTAGGGGTAGAGTTTCTAACCTTATATGCATTTTCTACAGAAAACTGGCGTCGGCCAAAGGCTGAAGTAAATGCATTAATGATGCTTTTGGTGGATACCATTCGCAAGGAAACTGCCACCCTCATGGACAACGACATCAGGCTGAAAGCCATCGGACATTTGGATAAACTTCCCGGTAATTGCCAATCAAGGCTGGAAGAATCCATGAAAATGACTGAAAACAACCAACGGATGACACTTACACTTGCGTTATCCTATGGGGCAAGGGCTGATATGATCACGGCAAGTCAAAAACTGGCACAAAAAGTCAAAGATGGAGAACTGGATGTGAATGACATCAATGAAGATGTTTTTTCAAATGAGTTGAGCACAGCTTTTGCAGCAGAACCTGAGCTATTGATCAGGACTTCTGGAGAACATCGAATCAGCAATTTCCTCTTGTGGGAAATCGCCTACGCAGAAATATATTTTACCCCAAAATTATGGCCAGATTTTAGAAGAGACGATCTTTATGAGGCCATCATAGATTTCCAGGGCAGAGAAAGACGCTTTGGGAAGATAAGTGAACAAATAAAAAGCAGATGAAAAGGAGTTTGAAACTAATGATGTTTTTCCTGCTGATCTCGTGCACCGCATGGGCTCAGACCAACCCCGGCAACGAAGGAAAAACCTACTTGCTTTCAGGTCTAGAAGTAGAAGGCGCCAAGTATTCTGACAAATCCCTGGTTGTCAGCCTTAGTGGCCTTGAAATCGGAGAGCCTGTAACCATCCCCGGTATCCAAATCTCCGATGCCATCAAGCGATTGTGGAAAGAAAATATTTTCTCCGATATCTCTATTCGTGCAGATAAAATCGTAGGAGAAAAGGTCTTCCTGGTGATCGTCGTAAGAGAAAGACCCCGTATTTCACAATTCTCCTTCCAGGGAATCAACAAATCACAGGCAGATGAATTGAGAGAAAAAATCAACTTCATCCGTGGAACCATCCTTACCGACTCCAAAAAGCAAACCGCACAAAGGGTAATCAGAAACTTCTACGTAGAAAAGGGATTCTACAATACCACAGTAGAAATTTTAGAAGAGCCTGATAAAATCATCAAAAACGGGGTAGTAGTTAACATCAAGGTTAGTAAAAACAACCGAGTAGGGATCGCTGAAATCGTACCGATTGGAAATACCCAATTCACAGATGAAAAATTTAAGCGTAAGCTCAAGAAGTTCAATGAAAAGAAATGGTGGAGATTTTGGGCACGGTCCAAATTCGTCCCTAAACAATACCGCGAGGCAAAGGGAGAACTGATTACTGCTTATCGTTCCCTTGGGTATAGAGATGCCTTGATCGAAAGAGACACGGTTTATAAAACCGAAGAGGGCTTATTAAGGGTTGAAATCCAGGTAAGTGAAGGAAAGCAATACTTTCATAGAAATATTGAATGGTCGGGAAACTACCGTTATGGAGCCGATGTGCTTGAGCAGGTCCTTGGTCTGAGAGAGGGCGACATTTACTCCAAAGACAAGGTTGAGCAAAGATTGTTTGGTGATCCACAAGGAGGAGATGTTAGCTCCCTTTACCTTGACAATGGTTACCTCTTCTTCAACCTGGAACCTGTAGAGGTTGCCATCATTGGAGACTCTATCGACCTCGAAATGCGTGTGCGCGAAGGACCCCAGGCAAGTATCCGTAAGGTTGCGATCGCAGGCAATACCAAGACAAGTGATTTTGTAGTAAGAAGGGAATTGTATACAAATCCAGGTTCCAACTTCAGCCGTGCGGACATTATCCGTTCACAGCGCCAGGTCCTGGCCTTGAATTACTTTGACCAGGAAAAACTGGGTGTGAATCCAATCCCCAACCAGACTACAGGAACTGTTGATATCAATTATGCGGTTGAAGAACGTCCTTCTGACCAGCTTCAGCTTCAAGGGGGCTGGGGACAGCCTGTAAGAAACTCCAACGGAGACATCCTCTTTGGTGGTTTTGTAGGAACAGTTCAGTTGGCCTTCAACAACTTCTCGGCCAAGCGCATGCTACAGGCAGATCAGTGGAGACCCGTTCCTTCCGGAGATGGTCAGCGCGTGAGCCTTTCATTCCAGATGAATGGCGCCACCTACAAGCAGTTTTCTGCTTCCTTCCTGGAGCCATGGCTTGGAGGTAAGAAGCCCAATTCTTTGGGTGTGAATGCTTCTTACTTTGTTACCCAGAGTGTGGCGACAAACTTTAGAAACTCGATTTTCCAGGCCTCTGTCGACTACGGCCGTAGGCTAAAGTGGCCGGATGACTTCTTTACTTCAAGGACTTCTCTAGGTTTTAAATTCTATGATATCTTGACTCCGGAGAGGATCTTCAACGGATTCGAAGGGGAACCACAAGCATTCATCAATATCTTTACCCTGAGACAATCCTTTGACAGAAGTAGTGTAGACGCACCGATCTATCCAAGGTCAGGTTCTATCATGTCGCTATCGGTAGAAGCAACTCCGCCCTACTCTCTATTCAGTCAGACCAATAATTATGATGATTTACCTGATGCAACCAGGTACAGATTCCTTGAATACCACAAGTGGAGATTCTCTACAAACTGGTTCTTTAGACTTGTAGACAATCTGGTACTGAGTGCGAAGGTGGAGGCAGGATACCTTGGGATCTACAACAAAGACGTCGGAATTCCTCCTTTTGAAAGATTCTTCCTTGGAGGTGCTGGTTTAGGTAACCTTGGATTCGGAGGATTTGATGGAAGGGAATTCATCGCCTTACGCGGATATGAAAACCAGAGTTTGATCAATGCAGCCAATGCAAATGACAACCAGGGAGCTGGATATCCGATCTACAACAGAATGATCCTTGAGTTCCGCTATCCAATCAGCTTGAACCAATCTGCGCCAGTATGGGTACAGGCCTTCCTCGAAGGTGGAAACGGTTATGAAAACTTCAGAGAGTATAACCCATTCAAAATCAGAAGATCTGCAGGTGTAGGTCTTAGGGCAATGCTTCCAATGGTGGGGCTGCTTGGACTTGACTGGGCTTGGGGCTTTGACACTGCGAATGACCTTCCTGGAACCACAAATATTTCTGGTAGCCAGTTCCACTTCATCATTGGACAGCAGTTCTAAGAAAAAAAATTGATACTTTTTTCAAGAACGATCTTCTTAATTTAGAGGATCGTTCTTTTTTTTGCTTTTGGGCTCATTATCAGAGCATGTCCCAAAATGAGCAAGCGTGTAGGAATATTTTTCCAGTAAATCTGCATTCTGAATTATTTTCCTTAAGATAGGGACGATTCAAAGCATTGAATATTATTTATAGATAACGACCTAAATAACAATGAAATTTTCAACAGCATTTTTCCTCTTCTCACTTTTGGCATTTTCTGTTTCTTTCGGACAAAGCCAAAAGATAGGATATGTAGATACAGAGGCCATTTTAGAAAAAATTCCTCAGTACGGCGTAGCCCAGCAGGAGATTGAAAGAATTACAGAACAATGGCAAAAGGATCTTGAGAAGCAATACTCAGAGATCGAAACTCTATATGCCAATTATCAGGCTCAGGAGGTACTACTTTCTGAAGACGTGAAAAGACAGCGTCAGGATGAAATTTTCAAGGCAGAAAGGGAAGCCAAAGAATACCGCGAGAAGAAGTTTGGCTACAATGGGGAGCTTTTTCAGCTTCAGGAAGCCAAGGTGAAACCTATCCAGGAAAAGGTATTCAAAGCTGTGGAGGCCATTGCTGAGCGCAAAAGGTTCTCTTATATCTTTGATAAGGCAGGCGAAGTAACCTGGCTTTATGTAAACCCCAACTATGACCTTACAGAGGAGGTTTTGGAAGAGCTTGGGATAAAGGATGAAAATAAAAATTAACCAAAAGCCCGCATCCTACCATTAGGCTTTCAATAACAAGCTTTAAGAGTTTGTTAAGAGAATAGGTAATGCTGAGTAGGATTTATTTTTGTAATTTGCAGCGGCTTTTACAAACTAACGAATGAGCAATTTAAAAACAATGAACCTTAAAACTGTACTGATGGCATGCGTGTTGGGCTTAGGCTTAATCACGTCAGCATCTGCCCAAGAATTGAAGATTGGGTACGCGAATATCGAAGGGCTGATTGCATACATGCCAGCCACTAAGTCCATGAACCAGGAGCTTGCAACATATGAGAAAAAGCTGGCAGAAGGCCTTCAGCCTCGTCAGACTATGCTTCAGCAGCTATATGCTGAGTACCAGGAAATGGTTCAGAAATTCCAATCTGGAGACAAGACCATTACTGAATCACAGATTCAAGCTAAGCAAGAAGAGATTGTAGGTCTTGAAAAGACCCTTCAAACTAAAACTCAGGAGGCTCAGCAAAAACTTGTTACCAAGCGTCAAGACCTCATGGAACCTATCCTTGATCAGGTAAGAGGTGAGCTTGAGAAGCTAGCCAATGAGCAGAAATATACCTACATTTTCAACGCTGTAGATGGTGCCGGAACTTCTATCATCCTTCACGGTCCCGAAGGTGATAACGTAACCAAGGAACTGGCAAAGCGTCTTGGAATTGAACTTCCTGACGAAGGGAAATAATTAAGTTTTTTATTTAAAACTTACATATAAAATTCCCATTATTTTGGAGAATTTTTAAATAAGAAAGCTATCCGCTAAAACGGATAGCTTTTTTTGTTAAGAAAGTCTGGCTGTGTTTTTTGTCTAAATATTAAGTTTTGGCTGGGTAATTTGTAGATTATATAAATGAAACACCACAGACTTATGCGTGTCCTGAATTATTTCCTGGTTAAAATTGTTATTTGTACTTCTCTACTCTTTTTATCGACGAGTTCGTTCGCACAATATTATGGGGCGACTTCCAGGGTAGATGGTTTATGGTCTGTGGGGCTTCGTTTTGGGAATGGATGGATCGAAGGAGATGTTTCGCCACAGTTGCCAAACTATGACCTTGGAATATATGGGCAAAAATACCTGGCGCGTTCGTTAGATGTTAGGTTTTCAGCGAATGCAGGAATTTATTCAGGACAGGATTTTTCTTCTAGCAGGGGATTTCTTGCAAACCCGGTATTGAATGGCGGGAACAATCCCGAATTGGCCTATCAGGAGGATGACTTGTATTTCCAAAACTACCAGATGAAGTGGCTGGATGCTTGTATACAACTTAAGTTGAACTTCAATCGCATGTTTGCTGAATATGGGCATGAGGATTGGGATGCCTTTATTCTAATGGGAGCAGGAGCGATAGCTTCCCAAACTTTCATGGATGCGTTTAATTCTGGAAATAGCCAGGTCTATGACTATTCTGATTTAGCTATTGACCAGACAGACAGGGATGCTATTGTCGCAAGACTCATGGAAGTTCAGGACGGTACCTATGAAAGCCGGGCAGAGTTCGATCACATCAATTCAACCACCTTCAGGGGTATGGTCATCAACTCGCAAATTTCAACAGGTTTTGGCTTGAGATGTAAAGTCAGCAAGTGCATGGCCCTGGGCTTTCTTGCAGAGTATAATTTCGTTGGAAGCGACCTGCTTGACGGACAACAATGGGAAGGCTTTGGGACAAGTGTCCAATCGAGTTACGACAATGACAAACTTTTAAGGCTTGGCCTTAGCATGGACTGGGAAATCAGGTAAAGGCATCGAAGTCAATGCTAACATCATCTGAAAGGGGCTTCGCTTGACAGGTTAAAATCTCTCCATTGGCTAGCTCTTCCTCCGAAAGACTTACCCATTCGTTCATATACACCTCTCCAGAAACTTTTTTTGCCTTACAACTAACACAGAGTCCAGAGCGACACGCATAGGCTGGGTCTAAACCTGCCTCAATGACAGCAGTAAGAATGTCTGTATTTGCCTTCACCTGAACGGTCTGAGCTTTGCCTTCCAGGACAATTTCTACCTTCCGGTCTTCGAACTCTGGCAACTCAGCAAAAAAGGACTCTTCCTCTTCAGCTTCTTCCTCAGCTTCATGTAAAGGAATGCTAAAGTATTCAGAATGGATATCTGATGGATGAATCGCATGCTTTTCAAGTGCATCAAATACCTCAGTCATCATAGGAGACGGTCCACAGATGAAGTACTGCTTGCGGTATTCATCTACCATGAATAACTCCAGGATTTCCTGGTATACGGTGTCAAAGTTGACCCAGCCTATGTTGCCCTTCCAAGTGGCGGAAGGCCTGGAAAGGTAATACTTAACCTCAAATCGGTCTGGGTATTTTTTCTTGAGGGTTTTCAGCTCTTGCTCAAAGATTATCGAAGCTTCATCCCTATTCCCATACCAAAGACTCAGCTTGCTTAAAGGTTCTTCCTCCAGCACTGCCTTGGTCATCGACATAATGGGTGTTATTCCACTCCCGGCAGCAAAACATAAATAATGCCTGCTACGGTCAAGAATAGGCTCTACCCGAAAATTGCCCATGGGCTTAAGGACTTTCAAGAAATCCCCTTCCTTGATGCTGTCTTTAAGGTAGTTGGATACCAAGCCGCCTTCTACCCGCTTGATGGTAATGGCGAGTTGATGGCTTTCACCTGGATATGATGACAAGGAGTAAGCACGTCTGTGTTCCTCGTTATCAATAGTTAAAATAAGTGTTATATATTGACCTGGAAGGTAGTTGATTGCTTCATTTTCCGTATTTTCAAGAAAGAGGGTATAGGCATCAGCTGTCTCCTCCTTGATTCTACTTACCCTCAGTTCCAAACGATTCATTCCCATTTTTCTCAATGTAGATTGCCACGCAATTAAGAAAGAATTAGCCAAAGGTTAATGTTTTAAATAAGGTGAATTTAAGCCAACTTCTTTTTTAGTAGGGCGTACAATAAATAGCTTCCAGAAAAAATTGAAAATTATGAAAGCAAACCTTCCCAACACAGATTTACCCAGAGTGGTAGTTATAGGAGGAGGATATGGAGGCATCACTGTAGCACAAGCCTTAAGAAAAGCACCTGTGCAGGTGGTGATGATCGATAAGAACAATTATCATACCTTCCAACCCTTACTCTATCAAGTTGCTTCCGGTGGCTTAGAGCCGGACTCGATTGCGTTTCCCCTAAGGAAAATGTTTGCCAAACAGAAGAACTTTACGTTCCGCTGGGCAGAAGTTGACAGGGTGCACCCGGATAAAAAGTGCATAGAAACCAGCATTGGTACCATCAATTACGACTACCTTGTCATTGCGACAGGAAGTAAAACGAATTTCTTTGGAAATAAAGAAATCGAAACCAATGCCCTCGGCATGAAGAGCATCCCTGAATCTTTGGATTTGAGGAGCCTTATCTTACAGAATTTTGAAGAAGCTCATGATCATCAGAGTACGGAGGTACAGGACAGATTGATGGGTTTTGTAGTAGTGGGTGGTGGACCTACGGGAGTCGAGACCGCTGGAGCCCTGGCAGAGTTGAAAGCTCACGTTCTTCCAAGCGATTATCCAGACCTTGATTTGGATCTAATGGACATTCACCTCATCGAGGCAGGCGGACGAATCCTGAAAGGGATGTCCGAAAACTCAAGCCAAGATGCCTTGAGATCACTTGAGAAATTAGGGGTTAGCGTTCACCTGAACACCCTCGTAACCAGCTTCGACGGAAGTGTGGTTGAAACCAAAAGCGGTGAAAAGATCGACGCCTCTACCGTGATTTGGGCGGCAGGGGTTCAAGGCGCAGCCATTGACGGCTTGGAAGAAGCCATCGAGCAAAGGCCAAACAGGCTTAAAGTAGATAAGTATAACCGCGTAGAGGGCTATGAAGATGTCTTCGCCGTCGGAGACATTGCCTTGATGCAAACCGAAGAGTACGAGCGGGGACATCCCATGGTGGCTCCTGTGGCTATGCAGATGGGAGAGCATTTGGGTAAAAACCTTGCTCAAATGTTTAAAGGTGCTCCACTGAAGCCTTTTAGATACTTCGACAAAGGATCTATGGCAACCATCGGTAGAAACAAAGCCGTGCTAGACTTGGGTAAGTTGCACCTGAGAGGAATCGTAGCGTGGCTCGGGTGGATGTTCGTTCATATTTTTTACCTGATTGGATTCAGGAATAAAGTAGTCGTTTTTGTCAATTGGGTATGGAGTTATTTTACTTATGACAAAGGAACCAGGTTAATTATTCGACCATATAAACGAAAAGATAAAAATAGTAAAGAGAAAGTGGCGGCAGGATAGGGAAATCTCCTGACTTGCACATAAATAATATGGGAACCATTCATTGGTTCCCATTTCTTTTTGTCCTACAGTTCATTTTTTGATGAAATGACACAGAAGAAAGAAATTTCATTAACTTTCAATCGTTATTAGAGTTAAATTTCATATTTCTGTATTGTCAAAAAAACAGGATTCTAAAAAAGAATTATTTTTAAACTATCTCTCTTTCAGGCATATCATTTTCGATAAAATGAATCAATCCACACCACTCAGAAACAATCTTATTGTCTTAGGTTTTCTCTGCTTCGCCATCTTCTTCGGAAATAGTTTATTCGCACAGCGCTCCGCAAAAATTTCCCTTGGATCAGGTACTACCTACTACAATGGAGACCTTACCGATGGTTTCCTGAATAATTTATACCGACCTACCATCTCAGTAGGCCTTTCATACTATGTAAATCCGTGGGTATCCATTCGCGGAGAAGTAAACCAGGCCTGGATTGGCGCTGCTGATTCATTGGTTACTGATCCCATTAGATCACAAAGGAACCTGCACTTTCGATCTGCCGTAACCGACTTTTCGGTTCAATTGGTGATTGAATTGCTCGAAGACAGGAGTATAGGTAAGGCTTTTGGCAAGTCTGTTCATTTTACGCCATATGTCTTTGGAGGTATAGGCGGTTTTGCGTTCCGACCTATGGGTCTTTTCCAGGGTGAATATTACGACCTTCAGTCTCTGGGTACCGAAGGACAATTTCTGATTGGCTCTACAACTTCTCCTTATTCCAGATTTCAGCTAAATATACCCTTTGGTGGAGGAATCGAATATAGATTTGGAAAAAACTGGGGAATGCAGATAGAAGCCAGTTATAGATACCTCTTTACAGATTATTTGGACGATATCAGTACTGTATTTCCTGACCAGGAGGCGATGAGAAATGCAAATCCTGTGGCAGCATACTTCGCCAATCCCTCTGGGAACTTTGACTTATTTACTGATGGGTCGCCAAGGGGCAATCCAAGATTGGTAGATTCTTATATCTTTGTCAGTGTGAAAGCCGTTTATTTCTTCGAGAAAGTTTCCAGATTCTCTCGTTGTTACAACAGATAAAATACTTTTTCAGGTTCTGCCTGAGATTGTTAAATATTTTTTGGGATGCGCCTCTGTTTTTTGATAGAGGCGCATTATTTTATGCGTTTGGATACACTACCCCCGTTTTTAATTATCGATTCCACATGGTATTTCAACCAGATATAATAGACAAGCTCAAAAGATCATTTGAAAATCCCCTCCCAGGGCTTGATGCACATCTTGAGATGGCTCCTCCTCTTTTTCATAAGTTTACCAAGACCATGAAAATCCCGGAGAATGCAAGGGAAGCCGCAGTCTTGCTCTTGCTCTACGTGGATAATGGAAAGCTCTACATTCCTTTTATGAGGCGTACTGAGGATGGGCGTGTCCATGGGGGGCAGATTAGTTTTCCAGGTGGCAGGGTGGAGGAATCGGATCCGGACTACACTTTCACTGCCATAAGAGAGGCAGAAGAAGAGTTTGGCATTAAGTCTGAATCACTTGATATGGTTGGTGCCATGAGTCAATTATACATTGTACCGAGCAACTTCATCGTTCACCCCAGGGTGGCCTTTTTGAACGAGAAGCCTAATTTCATTCCGAATGAAGAAGAAGTCGCAGAGATTATTGAGGTTGAATTGGGGGTATTGTTGGAAAAAAGTACGCGTCAACTTGTAAAGAAGAAGTTGCATACTGGCCATGAGATTGAGGTGCCTTCTTTTTATGTGAATTCAGATACAATTATATGGGGTGGAACTTCCATGATGTTAGCTGAATTTTTAGCAATCTTTGAAAATATTTATCAATAACTGCGTATATGTTAATCACCCCTTAAAAATTCGTAGTTATTTTTGTGAAAAATAAATTTAATAGTTGATTAAGTTACTCAGAAGCAGGCTATCAGATCCCCTTCCCGGCCTGCAGGCACAACTGGAATTGGCAACCTCAGGTAGAGGGAGTCATTGGGTAGTTCGTCCCGATCACAAAATGGGAGGAGTTTTGATCTTGCTTTATCCCAAGTTGGGTCAATGGTATATTTTGTTGATGAAACGAACTGAAGACGGCGGTGCTCATAGTGGACAGATTTGCTTTCCAGGTGGGCGCATGGAGAAGGGTGATTCAAATATTTCTTTTACTGCATTGAGAGAGAGTTGGGAAGAATTGGGAATCGTACCATCGGAGGTAGAAGTCATGGGGCAGCTGACGGAATTGTATATCCCGATCAGTAACTACCTGGTAGTTCCTACGCTTGGGATTGCAGGAAAAGCACCTCGATTTGTTCCGAATGCCTCTGAAGTATCCGCGGTTATTGAAGCTCCCTTGAGCTATCTCCTTTCCCCTGCCAGCAGGACTTATGCCGAGGTAGTCAATAGCCGAGGCCTTCATATGGAAGTCCCTGCCTTTGTCGTTAATGGCGAAGTAGTCTGGGGAGCTACAGCAATGATGCTCAATGAATTGCTAGCCCTGATGAGGTAAGAAGTCTAACCCTGATAAGCCCTTTGGGCGATAGGGATTCCCATGAACTCATAGCCCATGCTTTCCAATTGCATCAAGATTTCGGGTAAGGCCTTTTCCAAACGTGGGAAGGCCTGTTTGGTATCATGAAAGCCAATAATTGCTCCTGGAGTGATGTGATCAATGACTCCTTTGCTGATCTCCTGAGCGCTTAGTTTTTCATCAAAATCGCCACTCATAAAACTCATCATCACAATTTTATGGGTTCTCTTGATATACCTTGCCTTGGTCTGCGTAATGTGGATGTATGGGGGGCGAAAAAGGCGCGCGTGTTTTCCTGTATACTCAAAAATGCTTTGCTGACCTTTTAGAAAGTCTCTCAGGTAGGTTCTAAGAGGAGTTTTCCAGCCATCAAGGTGCTTGTAGCCATGGTTTCCAATGACATGTCCACCATCAATCATCCTGTGGACAGTCTCAGGATATTTTTCAACATTTTGCCCCAATAGGAAAAATGTACCCGTCGCATCAAAAGTTTCCAGAAGATCCATTACCCAATTGCTTACTTCGGGATCAGGACCATCATCAAATGTAAGGTAGACTATTTTCTCGTTGGTAGGCATTGACCATGTCAGTTGAGAATAATAGCTCTTTACGATTTGAGGAATTTTTTTCATATAAATCTTCAAGGAATATTTTTTAGTCAGGAAAATACATTTGGCGCCATTGAAAGGGCGCTTTGCAAAGCTTCAGGATTTAATCCTGTTTGTATTTGGTTTTCGTGGCAAAATTCAAGCAAGGACTCGGTAGATATGTTTCCTACCAACTCATCTTTGGCAAAAGGGCAGCCTCCGAATCCATTCACCGCTACATCGAAACGTCTACAGCCAGCCGCCCATGCAGCCTTGATTTTAATTTGACGTTCATGTGGAGCTGCATGAAAGTGGGCACCTATGCTCAAATCGCTCAAGTTGGGCAATAGGTTGCCAAAAACTTCTGTGATCAATTCGGCAGAAGCATTTCCAACAGTATCTGCAAGAGCTATCGTTTTGATACCCAATGCCTTCATTTCATTTGCCCATTTTTCAATTTCTTCTACACTCCATGGATCTCCATATGGATTTCCAAATGCCATAGAAAGGTAGACCAGCAGTTCTTGTCCACTTTTTTGGCAGATTTCCTGTATTTCTTTGACCAGATCCAGGGATTGAGCAATGGTTTTTCTTGTATTTCGAATTTGAAAAGTCTCGGATATCGAAAAAGGATAGCCTAGGTAGGTGATTTCTGAGTGCTTGGAAGCATCTTCGGCTCCTCTCTTATTGGCAACAATGGCCAGCAACTTACTTTGGGTAATCTCCAGGTCAAGGCCTTCCAATACTTCTCTGGTATCAGCCATTTGGGGAATCGCCTTGGGAGAAACGAAACTACCAAAGTCTACCGTATCAAAGCCTACTTTTAACAATTGATTGATATACTCAATTTTCATCTCTGTAGGGATGGGATGGGTAATTCCTTGCATGGCATCCCTTGGGCATTCCGTAATTTGAATCATAAAAGCAGCTATTGAGGTGAGGCAAATGTAGGAATTCTGAGTAGCATAATATGCAGGATTTCCATAAAAATTGAAACAATTTCACCTAAATGTTTAGCATTCCTTTTACATAAGACAAATTGATACTGGTTAGGGGAATTTGATAGAAATGAGATCAAAAAATTCTCATTTGGAATAGAAAATAAAAAACCTGAAGGGATTTCCAGATCGAAAATTCCTTCAGGTTCTAATTGAGGATTGATTTTATCTTGTTTATCCTTCTCTCAATTTACGAATCCGTTTTCTTACTTCTACCGAGAAGAGGCTGCCAGGATAGGTCGATAAAAACTGCAAATAATACTTCATCGCCTGGTCTTTATCTTTCAAGGTGAAGTCATAAATCCGTGCCTTGGTGTAAAGGGCGTCGTCTCCATAAATATCATAAGGAAACAGTTCCAAAATGCGGTCGATATAACCCATAGCTCTGTCAAGGTCGTTTTGCTTCAGGAAGATGGTGGCCTTCTCCCAAAGAATTTCATCAGCCAGGGGATGATCACTGAACTTCAATGCCAGAGAATCAAGCATGTTGAGGGAACTGTCATATTTGCGCTGATAGGTAAGCAATTGGGCAGTAGCAAACATTTCCAGGGCAGTGGTGGTGGTATCTAGGCCTGTATTGTCCAGGATGGTCAGGTTGAGCTTGATGGCATCATTGGAGATGTCATTGGAAGTATTGTCCTTGATGGCAGAAAGAAGTGCCTGAGACAGGTTGAACTCGCCTTTATAATAGGCCAATTGGGCCAATTTATACTTTGCCAAGGCTCCCAACTGGCGATCCTGGAAGAGATCACTGACCTCTGTGAAAATTAATTTCGCCTTGTTGAATTCCTGCTGAATCAGGTGTATGTCTCCCAAAAGGATACGGGCTTCTGCCCAATTTTCATCCGTTAGGCTTTGCCTGCTCGCAGTGAGGAGCTCAAGCTCCTGCTTTGCTCCATCCAGTTGGTCCAGGTAAAACACCATCAGTTTGGACATGCGGTAGATGGGCTCATAGAAGGCTGGCTTTCGCCCAAATTCTTTTAATAGATCCTCATATGCTTCTACTGCTGCCTGGATTGACTCCAAGTCGACAGGTATGTTGTCGAAGGCCTTCAATTCAGCATTTATCGCTTTCTGAAAATGTGCCTGGAAAAAAAACTGAGAGTTATCTTTCAACTTCTGAATGATGTAGTCAAAAGCCTTATCAGAAAGGTCGTAGTTTTTGTTGTTGCGCATGGTTTCCCCAAACTGGAACACACGCAAACCGTCTTCACGGTAGAGTTTGTCAATGGATTTCACCTGTATGAAGGCCTCCATGAAATTTTCGGTCAAGACGTAGAACTCATAAAGTATATTTCGAAGTCCTTTTTCGGAAGGCTCACGGTCTACAGCTCGTAGAAGGGCTGTTTCGATTTCATCCTGATTGCTTGGACTGGCCATGTTCAGGATGGATAGGTTGGATGTGTTGTAGTTGCCCCGCTTGTCCTGGAAGTATAGGTTTAGGTATTCGGTGGTGGCTTTGCCAAACTCCCCTTGCTGGGCATAGATATTGGCAATTTCATTGGCGAAGGCGTATTCGTCTCGGCCTTTGCGCCTTGCTTTGAGGTAAGTCTGTAATGCCCATTCCAGTTTTCCCGCCTGGTAGAGAAAGGAACCTATCTGAATAAAGTCTCCATCATTCCTTAATTTCTTATTGATGACTTCCTCATAAATTTTGTCAGCTCCTTTTAGGTCACCTGTTTTTTCAAGGATACTTGCCTTGAGAACAGGGAAAATGGGGCGGTCGGACTTCTTGGAAGTCTTAGTCAGAAACTTAATGGCCTCATCATACTGATTGAGGTTTTCGTAGCAACTGGCAATTTTTTTGATGTAATCTTCATTTATGCCTCTTCGATTCAGTTTTAGGTATAAATCCAGTGCGGATTCAAATTCACCATCTTCATAATACCTTTCTGCCAGCTTTACCTCCTGGGATACCTGGGCAACTACAAGGTTGGTCCCTAGAAAGAGGACCAAGGCTATCGCTAATTTTTTCATAAAAACCGTACGCATTATTTTATACAGAATCAGTTTCTTCCTGAGAAGGATTCAAGATGGGCTTTTCAAGGGGAATCTTTTCTATAGAAACTCGGCTGATTGTGTTTTCAAGTTAAAAAAAATCAAGACCTAATATCAATGTGATTGAGGTCTATTCTTGCTTCTTAAGCCCTTCTGCTTCTGAGCCGATCCTCCCAGGTCTCAAGGGATTTTTTTACCCTGTTTTTCCTGACAAACTTTGGCAATACTGACTGGTGTTCGTTGACAGCATCCTGGATGCTGTGCAGGTCTATGCCATTACCATTTCTTCTAAGGAGGTTTTTTAGGGTGTCATCCATATCTACTCCAAAAGCAGCCTGAATCTTTTGGTCCAATTCATCAATTGCCAGATGGAATCGATCTTCGGCATTGGTTTTCATGTTTTGCAAAGCCCTTTCGGTTTCTGCTTCGGAACTTGAAAACTCAAAGTCCTGTAGAATCATCTCCATAAATGTCAGATTGGAAAGTCTGGTAAGTGAACGGATCTCCTGGCGGCTCATGGGCCTGCCCAATTTTGACTCAATGAGGGCTTTGGCCTTTTTACATTCGTTTTTGAAAAGGTCGGTATAGGACATGGAAAGTGTTTTATATTTTAACGAAGGTCAAGCCCTTTGGGTTAAGGCTGCAATTCTGCCCTAAGGATAAAATCCAGGTCGCTATAGTTGCTTTTGAAATATTCATTTCCCTGGCTGTACATTTCTTCCTGATGGTTGGCAGGATCAAAACCATATCTGCCATTTAATAGATTCAAGGTATTCCAACTTTGCTCTCCAATGATCCTTCCAACTGGCGGAAAGCCCCTTAGTCCCATAAACTCAATCGTGTCCAGCTTGAAGTTGTCTTCCAGGTTAATGAATAATTGGGTATCTCTTGAGTCTTTTCCTTCCCTTGCATATGAAATGGTTCCTTTCAGATTGGAATGTCGCAGTGGCTCGTCATGGATGGGGTGCTTACGCCAATATTGACTTACACTTGGCTTTCCCGAAATACCAAACTGCACCACATAGGGAGGCTGAACCCTGAAAATGTAGGAACTGTCGTAATATGACTCTCCAAGAAGTTGGTAAAGTCTGTCTACTCCTTCAGGACTCCAGTCTCTAATGGCCTCTGCAAGGATTTCTCCCTTGTTGGTTTTTATAACAAATTGGAAAGTATCCGGTGCTGCAACCCAATCTGATTTTGGGCTGTAACTATTCTCATTCCCACAAGCAAAGAGAAATGCCAGTGAAGCAATACAAAAAAGAATTCGCATGTAATGAAATTAATGGCTGGTTTAAGCCTCTTGTTCTACCTGTTTTTGGTATGCATCAGCATCCATCAAACTGCTCATGTCAACCCCCTCTTCGAATGTAATTTTGATCATCCATCCGTTTCCATATGGGTCTTCGTTCACTAATTCTGGTTGGTCTTCCAAGGCAGGGTTCACTTCAGAAACTTCTCCTGAAATGGGCATAAACAGGTCAGAAACAGTTTTTACCGCTTCTACTGATCCGAAAACTTGATTGGCATCCACCTGGTCGCCTACTGAGTCTACATCAATATAAACAATGTCTCCCAATTGGCTTTGGGCGAAATCAGTGATACCAACAGTTGCAGTAGTTCCTTCAATACGTATCCACTCGTGCTCCTTGGTATATTTGAGGTCTTCTGGAAAGTTCATTAGCGTTGTTTTCGAGGATTAGACTTTAGAAAGGCGAATTTAGGAGAAAAATTGAATATAGCAACTTAAGGCTGGCAGAGGGGTGCAACCTAAAATGACTTCATGTTATTTTCTGAATAGCGGGGTTTAATTCCTCGGAAAACATGGCCTAATTTTTATATTTAAAAAAAATAGTTGTATGCGACTTTCCTCAATTGTGTTACTGGCTGTCCTGTTCATGTTTTGTCTTCCCATGCAAGGACAACAGAAGTTTATCCTCAATGCAGAGGTAGGTGGTAAGGTATTCCTCTTTGGGTCCCTATCCCTGGAATCCTACTGGGAAAAGCCTCAGTTTGGAATAGGCATGGGTGCAGGATTTAATTCTATTTCTCGCAGCAATCAATTCCTGACCGACTCTGCTACCAATGAACTGGTAGAGTTTTCGTCAACGGAGCTTAGAATTCCACTCACAGCCTACATCTACAAGACTTTTGGAAGAGACAAACACAGGCTTTTTATCCCTCTTGGCTACTCTACATTGACATCTCTGACCAGAAGTAATACTGGAGGTGAAACGAGTTGGAACTTTGAAGAGGTTTCACCCCTTCCATTTGCTGGAATGGGTTATGAACTCCATGGAGAAAAGGTCATTTTCCGCCTTCCTGTTTATGTACTTTACCTTGGGGATGATCCATCAAATATCTTCCCGGACTTTTTACCTTGGCTAGGAATGAGTTTTGGCTTTCGCCTGGGCTAAAAGAATCTTCACCTATCAACGAAGTTGAATCGCCTTGCCTGATTTTGCAGATTTCATGGCCGCGTCCAGTATTTCCATAACTGTCATGTTGACCTCAAGGGAGGAAAGTTCGATTTCGCTTACTTTATGAGTTCCCCGAACCGTCGCTGCCAATAAGGCAAAAGGATCATCCAAGGGAGTTTCCAGCTTGGCAAGAGGCAGTTGACGTTCTTTCTGACCTTCATTTTCCCAGTACATCAAGGTAGACCTGTCTTTTGCAAGAAAATAGCCTTCTTTCCCATATACTTCCATGTCCTTTCTGTTGTAAGTCCAGTTCCAGGAGGCCTGGATAATGGCTTGTGCCTTGGGATAAGTCAATACAATGGTTGCTTCATCATCTACCTTGGGGTAGAGTTCAGGTTTGATTTGCTGGGTAACAGCGAAAACAGATAAGGGTTTTTCTCCTTTCATGAGCCAGGTCATGAGGTCTGCTCCATAGCAACCAAAATCAGTGAGGGCACCTGCTCCATTTTGTTCAGGATCTGTGAGCCATTCGAGGAACTCTTCATTGCAGCCAATCTCAATTGGTCCTGGATGACCGTCATGAATTACTACCTTCCTGATTTCTCCGATTGCAGAATACTTATTTTTGTGAATGAGTTCGTAGATCCTATGGTT
Organism: Bacteroidia bacterium; assembly: GCA_022760475.1. Lineage (GTDB taxonomy): Bacteria > Bacteroidota > Bacteroidia > J057 > J057 > JALEFZ01. The sequence goes on from JALEFZ010000006.1 coordinate 208,026, forward strand.
GGAGGGGTACCAGGTCGTTTCATAATTGGTAAGTAAATGAATGCCATGGGTCTTTGCCAATTGCTCCATCTTTTTGGCATGTTTCAGGCTTACAGCCAAGGGCTTTTCGACCATTACATGGATTTTTCTTGCTGCACAGTATTCCACGGTTTCCAGGTGTTGGGAAATGGTGTTGAAGGCACAGACGGCCTCAGGTTTGGTTTTTTCAACCATTTCGGGCAGGCTGGCATACCAAAGAGTTGTATCCAGCCCATGCTGCTTCAGGTACCTCATAGCCAATTCCTTATTGGGTTCTGCTATCCCGACTATGTCAATGTCTCCCCTTTTTTCTCTCCCCAATAGCCAGTGGACATGGGTATGGGTAAAGCCATCAATGCCAATTCTCACAGGTTTAGCATCAGTTTGGGAGAATCCAGTCATGCTCATAAGGATTAGGCTGAGTAGTAGTAGAAGATTTTTCATTTTTTAGGGATAATCAACAAAGTATCGAAAAACAATCTCCTCTAAAACTATGAAATTGTTTTTCAAGCTAATAAGTTTAAGTCATGAATATTTTGATTACCATCTGCGCCCGTGGAGGTTCCAAGGGAGTACCGAATAAAAATATCCTTGACATCGGAGGCAAGCCCCTCATTGCCTATTCTATACAGACTGCTCAAACTTTTGCAAAGAATCATGGGGCAGAAATTGTCCTTTCAACTGAATCTGAAAAAATAAGGGGAGTTGCAGCGAAGCATGGCCTCGAATCTCCTTACCGAAGGCCTGAAAGCCTGGCTGGAGACCGAGTGGGGAAAGTGGCGGTGATCCGCGATGCATGGGAATGGGCAGAAAAGCACTTTGAAAAAAGCTATGAGCTGGTGCTTGACCTGGATGTAACCTCACCCCTACGCACCCAAAAAGACCTTGCAGAAGCCCTGGAGAAAATTCAGCGGCTGAAGGAAGCAAAAGTCCTGTACTCCGTAAGCCACGCCCGAAGAAATCCCTATTTCAATATGGTTGAGGAGGCGGATAATGATTTGGTCAAGCTGGCAAAAAGACCTGATAAACCCTTTTTATCCAGGCAAGTAGCCCCCAAGGTTTACGATATCAATGGTTCATTTTATTTCTACAAAAGAGAGTTCTTCGTCGAAGGCTTCGAGAGCGTTACCCTTGACCATCAGTCTACAGTTTATGTCATGACCCATCTTTGTTTTGACATTGATGAGCCCTTGGACTATACCTTCATGAAGTTTTTGATTGAAGGTGGGCATTTGGAAATAGAGGTCTAATCAATGGATTTCCTTTACATGCTTACCAAAGACTTCCTTTAGGAGGGGATAAAGATCTTTCCACCTTTTCACATACATCGGAGGGCTGTTTTGGGTAAATTCAAATAAGGGCTGAATGCCGAAATAGTACTGGGTTTCCTTGGCAGGATAGAGCCTTGAAAGGTAAAAGACTGCCGAAGAGAAAGGCGAAAATACATAGGCCACCTTTCCGTACATTTTCTTGAATATCAATTCCAGGTTGAGGCTTTTCAGCTCGGGCTTATCCCAGATAAGCACATCCAGGCCTTTTGCCGATAAATGGTCAATGATTTTTTCAATGACTTCCTTTTCCTGTCTGGGGTGGGGTTTAATCAAAAATGTGTATTGGCTAGGTTCGTTGATTCGATCCACACACAAGTCCAGAAATTTTTCCCAAAAGGCATCCGAAACTTCAAACTGCTTCAAGGCCTGAGTGGCAATTAGTACTAGGGCTTTTTCTGATGGGAGTTCTACTTTATTGATCAATGGGAAATAGGTCTCTAGCTTCAGGTCATCCTGAAGAAATCCTTTTTCGCTCACGACAGGGTGAATAAAGCTGGATTTTAAACCCCTGTTTTCCTGAAAGGCCCTTAACTCTTCATCAAATACACAGTGAAATTTGATGCCTGTTTTTGCCCCCCTTTCATCATCCATGACATCCAGATAGTCTCCCAATCCATGCTCGAAATAAGAGATATCAGACGTGGGAAATTTATTTTTGATGGATGAGTTCAGCTTCACCAGGGGCTGGGTATGCAATTTGAAGGCTTCATAGTCTATACCAAATGCATCTGCACATTTTTCCTCAAGCCTTTCCTGCAACTTTTTGCTCTCCTGAGCCTGCTGTCTTTGGTACAGCATGTCATAGACTTGTTTGAAGCCTGGAAGGGTTTTGGCCTTTCTTGTCAATCGCTTTTTTAGGCTTGGCACCTGCGAAGAGTTTTCTGCCATTGGAAGAGACATGTCCACGACCCAATCGTAGGCATGATGAGAAATAGCCTGCAAAATCGGACCCTTCTGCGAAGGCTTTAGTGCCAAAGCATCTACAATGAAGAGGTCTTGGTCTTCACTGCCCTTGGTATTTTTAGCATAAATGGACTGATAGAGGGCAGATAGCCCCGAAGTACTAATGAATATCCTGAGCGTCTTTCCCATCTTTATAGAATTTGCTCCCTATACAGCAAATCCCTGATTTCTTCCTGAGAAAGCATCTCCATGTTGTCAGAACTGTAATTGGAAAAACTTGCATGGGTGTCCGGCTGGAAATTGTCGTAAGGCGAGTTCCTTAGGATAAACATGCTGTCAGTTTCTTCAATGAAGGGTCTTTCTTCCTCGGTAAACAAGGCTTCGTACAACTTCTCTCCAGGCCTCAGTCCAATAACCTTGATTTCGATGTCATCCGGCTTATGGCCATATTTAGCGGCGAGTTCCTGGATCATTACTTCTGCCAGGTCTTTGATTTTGAGCCCGTTCATTTTCAGGACAAAAATCTCTCGCCCATTCATGTTTTCTGCCGCCCTTAGAATCAGTGAAACAGCCTGGGGAATGGTCATAAAAAACCTGGTCATATCCTCAGAGGTAAGCGTAATCGGACCTCCCTGGGAAATCTGATTTCTGAACAATGGAATAACCGAACCTACGGAGTTGAGGACATTACCGAAGCGTACACAAGCAAAATTGGTTTGGGAAGTACCCAGGGGAGCATTGATGATGATGCGTTCTCCCAGCAATTTGGTGGCTCCCATGGTATTGATTGGGCTAACCGCCTTATCTGTTGAGATCCCAACCATCTTCTGGACATTGTTTTCAATAGCTGCCTCGACTACATGCTTTGTCCCGATCACATTGGTGTAGACAGCCTCGAAGGGGTTATACTCACAGAATGGAACATGCTTCAGGGCGGCTGCATGGAAAATATAATCTACGCCTTCTGCTGCCCTCAAAATCCTGTCTCTGTCTCGGACATCTCCGATCAGGTTTCTGATTCGATTGGATTTTATTTTTTGATTTAGGTTAAAATGTCCCGATTCACTGTTGTCCAGCACCCTTACTCTTTTGGGATCAAATGGGATAAGCTGTTTAACAATTTCGGAACCTATTGATCCGCAACCACCTGTTACGAGTATGTCTTTGCCTTCGAATAATTCGTTCATCAGAGTTTAAAGTATCTCATTGAGGCTCTGCCTCGGACTGGAGTCCAGGCAGAACTGAAAATCGTTTAGTTTAATTTGCCCATGATTGTCTTGAGGTTTTCATAGACATAAGCGACCTCTTCATCCGTCATCTGTGGATAAAAGGGCAGAATGACCATTTCGTGGCTTAGGCTTTCAGCGACAGGATAGTCCCCCTCTTTGTAGCCATAACTTTCCATGTAAAATTCCTGAAGATGGATGCAGGGAGAAAAATATGCTTTGGACTGGACTCCTGTATTGTTCAATTCCTCGATCAATTGATCTCTGATTTCCTCTCTTACCCTGATCCCAAATACAAACCACGCATGCTCGTTGCCTTCTGAAGTTTCAGGCAGCCTGATACCGTCAATGTCTTTTAACATTTCAAGGTATTTGTTAGCGAGTCTTTGCCTTTGGCTAATGAATTCTGGTAGACGCCTGGTTTGTACCACTCCAAGTGCGGCAGTCAATTCATTGATTCGGTAGTTGTACCCCAGACGGGTGTGAGATAACCATTGCATGTCATCTCCACGGCCCTGGTTGCGCATGCTCCTGGTCAGGCGATAGATTTCATCGTCATTGGTGATGAGCATACCCCCTTCTCCGGTGGTCATTTGTTTGTTGGGATAGAAACCAAATGCGCCACAGTCTCCTATGGTACCGGAAATTTGCCCCCGGTGGGTGCCCAAAGGAGCTTCGCATGCATCTTCGATGACCTTCAAGTTATATTTCTTGGCCAATGCCATGATTTCGGTCATGTTGGAGCATTGCCCGAAAACGTGTACCGGCAGTATGGCCTTGGTTTTTGGAGTGATAGCTGCTTCAATCAATGAAACATCCATATTGAAGCTGTTGGCTTCTACATCTACAAACACTGGTGTTCCCCTTTCAAAAAGGATGCAGTTGGCTGAGGCGATGAAGGAAAATGGTGAGGTGATCACTTCATCTCTGTCTGAAATTCCGAGGGCACGGATGGCCAGGTGTAAGGCAGAGGTTCCTGAGTTACACGCGACTGCATACTTGCTCCCCATGGTTTCAGCAAAAATCTCCTCAAACTCCTGTGTTACAGGTCCCAGGCTCAGGCGAGGAGAGCGAAGGACTTCGTTTACTTTCTGAATTTCTGCCTCGCTGATATCAGGCTTGGACAGAGGAATATTCAATTTTGTTTTCATTCCTGATCGATTGTTCTGATGATTTTTACGGGTGTACCAACAGCGATGACATTGTCCGGGATGTCTTTGTTGACGAAGCTGAAGGCTCCAATGATGGAGTTTTCTCCGATCGTAACTCCGGGCATCACCACAGCGTGTGATCCGATGCGGGCATTTTTCTTAATGGTTACTTTGCCCTTTTTGTTGTCAATGGTGCTCAGGCTATAAATGGAACAATGGCTTCCAATTTGTGCCCATTCACCAATTTCTACGCCGTGCTTGGCATTGATATAGGTAAAGGCACCAATGTCAGACTTGTATCCAATTTCAAGATTATCTTTGTGCTGGACCATCCAGTTCCACTTGGTGAGTTTTCCATCTTCAAGTTCGGGGGCTTTCCAGCCATCAAAGCGATCTTCTTCAGACATAGGATTAGTTGTTTTTTCCAATAGACAAAAAAGAAGGCAAGACCCACCTGCCCTTACAAATATCTAATATTCTATCTGCTTTTGAAGCAAATCTGAATCTATTTTTAAATCAATCAAATGACCCACAATCCGTTCTCCAGCTTTTCCATCTCCATATGGATTTACCGATCCCCTCAATTGGTTTTGGAAATCTTCCCCCCCCAAGGCCATTTCCAGCCCTTTGAGGATATTTTTCTTGCCATTTTCTACATCAATGACATTTTTTCCCCTCAATCTTCCCAACTGTCTTTCTCCAATATTTACAACAGGGGTTTGGAAAGAAGGCGCTTCTATGATGCCAGCACTTGAATTTCCTACCATTACAGAAGCATGCTTCATTAGACTCAAAAATCTTTGACGCTGAAGGGAGCTGAAGGTCTTTATACCTGCCTGACCTTCAATTTTTTGTATTACTTCGATCATACTTTTCCCACCTGCATCTGCATTGGGATAGACAATGACAGTCTGAAGATTTTTTTCAAGAATGGCTTCCAGGCTTGCTTCAATTTGAGAAGCTGCAAGTTCAACCTCCTCACTCACCGGATGCTGTATCAGGAGACAAAGGGCTTTATTTACATCGAAACCGAGGTTTTCAAAAAGCTCCTCTTTACTCAGTAGGCTTTCATCGATTCCATCCAGGCCAGGGGCTCCACATACATGAACGTGTTTTGGGGATTCCCCCATTTTCAGGATGCGCTTAGCAGAGTCTTCTGTAGCTGGAAAATGTACCTGAGCGAGTTTGGTGATGGCATGTCGGACAGCTTCGTCTACGGTAGAGGTCACTTCACCGCCGTGGATGTGAGCTACTGCTATGCCTAGGTAAAGAGCCGCAGAAGCAGCTGCCAACATTTCTCCACGATCTCCCAATAAAAGAATTACATCAGGTTTTTCAGCCTGAAATATATCTACCATGCCACGCAGACTGTCTCCCACGAAGGCCGCCATGGCAGCACGGCTGTCTTCTTCGAAGATGACAGGAAGCTCAATCAGCTCGAAATTATCAGCCTTGATTTCATTCAGCGTGTATCCCCTGGATTCCATCAGGTGCATGCCTGTGGCCAGGACTTTTAATTCTAAATGATCTGAGGCCTCAATGGCTTTCAAAGTCCTTCGCATGAGCCCATAATCGGCGCGGGTTCCACTGATATAGAGTATCTTCTTCATTTGAGCATTTCCCAACTAATCAAGGCCTCCAGGGGAATCTCCTGAGCGGCCTCTTTACCAATGATTTTTGAAAATTCAGCAGGAGCTATACCTGTTCCAGGACGTTTAATGGTCAGCATTTTAGCTTCAATTAGGCTTCCCTTTGGAATCTCCACCGCTGCAACAATGCTTTTGCGGGCTACCTTGGCAACTTCAAGTTCGGCAGCGGTTGGTTCCTTCTCTGCTCGTCCTCTGACGACCTCCATCAAGCGGATGCTTTTGACCATCTCAGCCAATTCATCCGGTTCCAATGATGCCTTGTGATCAGGGCCTTCCATATTCTTGTCCAGGGTAAAATGCTTTTCGATGACCACAGCACCCATGGCCACTGCTGCAGTGGGTACCAGGATGCCTTCGGTATGATCAGAATAACCCAAAAGGCTGTTGGTCTGGTCAGAAAGGGTGTGCATGGCCCGTAAGTTGGCATCTTCGAGTGGGGTAGGATAATTCGAAGTACAGTGTAAGAAGATCACTTGTTTATTGCCCGTAGAAAGGATAGCCGTTTTGGCTGCTTCTACTTCATCCATGGTAGCCATTCCCGTAGAAACGATCATCGGAAGGCCTTTTTGGGCCATATAGATCAGATAGGGAATATTGGTAAGATCTCCTGAACCTACTTTGAATGCATTAACATCAAGTCCATGAAGGTAATCAATGGCTGATTCATCAAAGGGGGTGGCCATGAAGGTCATTCCCTGTGATTCTGTATATGCTTTTAGCTCTGCAAAAGCCTCTTCAGGTAGCTCCAATCGCTTGAGCATCTCATACTGCGATTCTGTTTTTCCCAAATTCTTGCTCTGATAGGCAGCTTGCTTGGCTGATTTGGTAACCAATTTGTCAGCAGAGAATAACTGAAATTTTACTGCATCAACACCTGAATCTTTGCCTGCATCCACCAGTTTTTTTGCAAGTGCAAAGTCTCCATTATGGTTGACTCCTGCTTCAGCAATGATGAAAACAGAGCCATTTGGCTTGATGAGTTTTTGACCTATTTGAATCTCTTGCTCCATCTTATTTTTTTCTTTTCAAAAAAGGTTTCAGTAAAGTAGGTACGCCCAATCTTGCTGCAATTCTTTCTATGTACTCATTGACATCCTTTGAGACTTCCAACCTTAACATCAATCCTCCGAAGATCAAGGTAAAAATCAATGACCTGACAGGAATATCCATCAAAAAGGGCATTTGAGGAATAAACTCTATCACTCCATAGCCCAACACTCCAATCAGGATGATGAGCAGCATCGGCCTACTGAAGGGCTGTAACTTGAACAAGATCCAAACTGCAATGATCCTTGCCATATTGATACTGACAAGGGAAATGGCCGTAGCGGCAGCAGCTCCATAAATGCCATACTGTGGTATGAGCCATAGGTTGGTGCCGATCCCGATCCCGATGAGTGCCAATTGGAAGAAGGTATCGAAAATATATTTTCTGGAAGTGCTCAAGATGATGCCATTTAGCCCTGCCGTCATGTCAAAGACCTTTGCCAGTCCCAAAATCAGTAAAACGGGCAAACCTGGGCTATAATCCCCGCCCTGCATGATCGAAAAGAGGTTTTGCCGATTGATCCAAATCCCAAGGAAGATGAAGACACCAGCCATCATGCTAATGAGCGAAGTGCGTTGGTAGATCCGCTGCATTTCCTTCATGTTTTTCTGTTTCCAATGATCTGCCACCAAAGCACCAGAAATTCTCATCAAGGCTTTATATGGGATGGTGATCACTGAAGAAATAAAACTCATGACCAAAAATATTCCGATTCTTTCTTCCTTGACATAAAAGGTCAGCATGAAAAGGTCCAGGTAGCTGAGTACGATGGAAGAGCCATATGAAAGGAAGGTCGCCAGGGTGTAGCCAAAAATTCGTTTGTAAAGCCTTTGCCAGACCCTTCCGAAGTTGGGTAGAATGAAAAACTGCCTTAGGTAAATAAGGTAGATCACGGGGACAAAGGCTGCCAGGATCACCAGGGCAACATAAAAGTCTACAAAAAAGTCAAAATCAATGTATCCAAGGGCGTACAGGCAGATTCCAATGCTTGCTGGCAGACGAAGCAAGATCTCTCGAACGAGGCTCATCACCGCGATTTTGTAGAGAGAACGGAGGTAAGCCTCGAAGAAATTGATCATGAGGTAGCAAAAGGCAAAGGGGAAGAGCAGGTAATATTTTTCGTGGAGGATGGGGGTTTGGACTGACCAAATGTCAAGTATTTGGTCCTGAAAAAGGAAGAAGATCAGTGAAAACAAGCCGAAGCCTACCAGATTGATCAGAAAAAAGCCAAACAGAAAGCCATTGTGTTTGCGTTCCTTTTGCCTAAAGAAGGGGAAAAAGCGTAGCGTTGCATTTGGGGTTCCCAAGGCTGCAAATTGGGAAAACATCAAGGCAAGGCTTGGTAAGGCATTGAAAAAACCAACTTGAGAGAGGGTAAGGAAGTTGGTGAACAGCACCACCTTGTTGACAAATCCAAGAGCAGCACCCGCATAACTGATGATGGCCGCTGATACCCCTTGCTTTTGTACTACTCCCATGTTTTGTGGCAAATAAATTTGAAGCCCTAAAGATGGGAAAATAATGTCATTGGTTCCATAGGAGCTTAATTTTCGATGAGGCTTTTTCGCATCCTGGATAATATACCTTTGATGACCTCCGGGGAGAGCTCAACGAGGATTTCATCTATGAACTTGAGGAAGTCCATCCCTGCATTGTGATCAGCGGTATCCGAAATGGTTCGGATAACGGTAAATGGAACGCCAAATTCAAAACAAACCTGGGCTACAGCAGCGCCTTCCATCTCTACACATTTGATACTTGGCAAGGCGCCTAACAGAGCATCTTTGTCTTTTTGGAAGCTAAAAAATTTATCTCCTGTGGCTATATCTCCCATCATTACCTTCGGATCATCACTTCCAATAGTTTTGAGGTAAGGAAAAACATCATGATCCAGGAAGAACTCTTTAGCAGCATGGGCAGCCATTCTGGAAAGGACAGGATCCGTTTCAAAGTAGGTTTTTTCAAGCAGAGGAATTTCATATTGGGGCATGATAGGCCTTGGGTCCATGTCGTGTTGTATGAGATTTTCTCCTACGACTATGTCTCCGATCTTTAGCCCAGGCGCGATAGCTCCAGCTACACCTGTGAAAATAACATGGCTTACCCCAAACTCAAGTATGAGGATGGATACAGTACTGGCAGCAGCTACTTTGCCAATTCTGGAAAAAACAACTACAACCTCTATCCCTTCAATTTTCCCAGTTACAAATTCTCGCATGGCCACCTCCTTGTGTTCCTTTTCTTCCACAATTTTGAGTATGGAATGAATTTCCTGAGGCATGGCTCCCATGATCCCGATTTTCATATGTAGCTGTATTTTTTTGTAGGGAAATTATTCTTCAATATTAACGATTTGAAGGGAGATTTTCGTGAGTACATTCAAAAGAAGATGAGAAATAAAGGTAGATTTTCATTCCAAATGGATAGTTTTAATTGTCCCATTCACTTAAGCAGCGGCCATTGAACTTTGTTTAAATAAAAAAGAGAGGGGCAGAAAAAGATCTACCGCCTCTCAAATAATAGAATTAGCTGCATAAATTATTTGTTACCTTTTCAGGCCTTCCTCATAGACTTATATGCATTGATCAGGCCATTCGTAGAGGAATCGTGGCTGCTGACCGCTTCATCTCCGCCCAATTCAGGTAAAATTGCCTTCGCCAACTGCTTCCCGAGTTCAACTCCCCATTGATCAAAGGAGAAAATATTCCAGATTACGCCTTGAACAAAGATTTTGTGTTCATACATGGCAATGAGCTGTCCCAATGTGTAGGGAGTAATCTGCTTGACCATGATAGAATTGGTCGGGCGGTTGCCAAGAAATACTTTAAAAGGTGCGAGTTTCTGGATTTCTTCAGGAGATTTTCCGGACTCTTCCAATTCTTTGGCTACAGCTTCATAGCTTTTTCCCTTCATCAAAGCCTCCGTCTGGGCAAAGAAGTTGGCCAACAACTTGGGGTGATGGTCCCCAACAGGATTGTGAGATATGGCAGGTGCGATGAAATCACAAGGAATGATTTTGCTTCCCTGGTGGATCAACTGGTAAAAGGCATGCTGTCCATTGGTACCTGGCTCGCCCCAGATTACGGGGCCGGTTTGCCAGCTTACTGGGCTTCCATCCCTGCCTACATATTTTCCGTTGGATTCCATGTTGCCCTGCTGGAAATAGGCTGCGAATCTGTGGAGGTATTGGTCGTAAGGCAGAATGGCTTCCGTCTCAGATCCATAGAAATTGTTGTACCATACGCCAATCAATGCCAAAATCACCGGAAAGTTTTCTTCAAATGGAGTCTCTCTAAAGTGCTTGTCCATGCTGTGTGCTCCTTCGAGCAACTGGCGGAAATTGTCGAAGCCAATGACACAGGCAATTGAAAGCCCGATCGCTGACCAAAGGGAATATCTTCCCCCTACCCAATCCCAGAAGCCAAACATATTGGCTGGGTCTATGCCAAATTTCTCCACTCCATCGCGATTGGTTGATAGTGCCACAAAGTGCTTTTTGATGTGTTCTTCATCTTTGGCGGTATCCAGAAACCAATTCCTTGCTGTATGCGCATTGGTCATGGTCTCCTGGGTGGTAAAGGTCTTGGAGGCAATCATGAAGAGGGTACTCTCCGGATTTAGGCCTTTCAGGCTTTCAGCAATGTGGGTTCCGTCTACATTTGAAACGTAGTGTACATTCATTCCTGGTTTCCAGTAAGGCTTCAGGGCTTCGGTAACCATGATCGGACCCAGGTCAGAACCTCCAATTCCAATGTTCACGATATCGGTAATTCTGCTCCCTGAGAATCCTGTCCAACTACCATCAATTACCTTGTTGGAGAATGCTTCCATCCTGTCCAGCACCTCATTTACTGCAGGCATGACATCCTCTCCGTCTACCATAATCGCCTTATTCGATCTGTTTCTTAAGGCAATATGAAGTACAGCCCTGTCTTCGGTCTGGTTTATCCGAGCACCGGTAAACATCTTTTCGATGGCATCCTTGACTTCCAGTTCTTCCGCCAGCTCAAAAAGCTGTTCCATTGTCGCCTTTGTAATGAGGTTTTTTGAGTAGTCTAATAAGATGTCTTCAAAGGTCGCAGAAAACTTTTCAAACCTCTGGGGATCAATCTCAAAGTGTCGACTTAGGTCAAAACCCTTCTCTTGAATGGTATGGTATGTAGATTCTAGGGCTTTCCAGGCCTCTGAGCTTGTAGGATTGTTAGATTGAAGCATAATGATGTTCTAATTGCAGGGAATTTGCGGGTTTTCATGCCTTTTTTCAAGCATCATCCAAAAATTAACCCAGGGCTAATCTTGGAATAAGTCTTTTGAAAAAGAGCTGGGAAGCGGACATTTCTTTGGCAATATCTTTCAAATTGCCCTTATTTGACCATTGATTAACAGTTGAGTGAAAACTTGCCCTACTATTTCAACTTAAAAAGAAATGAATACCATCCCTGCGACCGTCGTTGATGAGATTACCGAAGAGCTATTTTTTCTGGAAAATGAGTTAGTTTTTGAGCAAATGGTCAATGACCTTGGTGAAGAGCAGCCATTTGTTTTTACCTATTTGATGACCATTGGGGAGAATGACTTTAATGAGGAAGAAAGGGAATTGATGCTGGTATTGGGAGTGATCATTTGGAAAATCATGTCCAAAGGAAAGGATGGCTTGCCCACCGTTTCTGAACAAGAGTTGGATAAGGTGGAACAAAGCAATATGCCACTGCTTGAAAAACTGGCTGGTGATGAGTCAGGTTTTGTCAGTTCTGCCAGAAATTTGGCCGTCGGATACAACCAACCGGAAATTCTAAATTATATCATAGATAGTGTGATTGCTGAAGAGGAAGAAGGAGAAGTGCGTGAGATTAACCAGGGCATTATGATTATCTTCCTGAAAATAGTAATTGATTGCCTTGATGGTTAAGACAAATAAAGGGCTTTATGCCCCATAAACTTAATTTACATTTTGACACAGACCATGAATACACTTTTTAGGAAGTATGTCCTTTTATTCGTAGGCATATCACTTTGCCTCGCCACACCTATCCTGGGCCAGACCAACAAACTTCTTTGGAAGATCACTGGAAATGGGCTTGAAAAGCCCTCCTACCTATATGGAACAATCCATGTCCGCGATTCCAGGGCATTCAAATTTAGCGATTCGGTCATGATCGCTTTGGAGAATAGCGAAGTCTTCGCTATTGAAGTCCATCCTGACTCATTATCCAAGATGACATCCATTGCCCTCACAGAAGGATTGTATGAAAAGATGGACTCTGTGAGGCAAACCAAGCCGAAGGACAGTACCAATGAGCAAATTTATAGACCTGAGTTGTTGAAGTATGCCTGGAAGGAAATCCTTTCAAAAAAAGAGGAGAAGAAAGTGTTTGTCGACGCTTACCTTTTGGGAGTGGCCAATTCGCTCAAAAAGGAGGTATTAGGCCTGGAATCAATCAATAACCAACTGGAGGTACTCCGGAATCCTGAAGAATCACTCAAAAGAGGAAAGCAGAGTCTCCCCGTTTATGCATGGATTGAGATGTATGAGTCAGGAGACCTGGAAAAAATGGAGGAAGTCATTGGTAAGGAAGCACTTGAAGGCAAGGTATACAAAGACCGGAACATTGATATGGCAAACTCGATGGATACCGTCATGAAGGGGGGACGGAGTCTTTTTGCAGCAGTTGGTAGTGGACACCTTGTTGGGAAGTACGGCATCCCCAATCTGCTTAGAAAGAAAGGCTATCAAGTAGAATTTGTCCCAGCCGTATTTACCGGGTATGCAGACAAATATAAAAATGACATCTTTTTGCCTGGTTGGAGGGATTTCGTAGATAAGAAGGGGGCATATAGAATTCGTATCCCTGCTACAGCTCAAAAAATCCCTTCTCAAGCCTTCGAATATGGAGAGCAGGGATCAAGCGAGGAAACGATGCACCTCTATGTTAGCCTGGATTTATCAAGCATGACCAATTGCCTTGTTGGCTACGAAGATTATGAAACAGGCTTCAATATGGACAACAAAGAGGATGTATTCAGGTATCTTCTTGAAGAAACTGAGGAGGATTGGAAGGCTGTGGGAGAAATTGATACGCTTGAATACCAAGGCTTTGAAGCAAGGGAGAGAGACTTCATAATCAAGGGGATGTCCAAGGCAAGATTCAGGGTGATCCTGCGTGGAAACAGGATTTACAGGATTATTTATCAGGAATTGACCCTGAATGGAGGCATGGCGAATGTGGATGATTTTTTTAATTCCCTGGAGTTTCTCCCTTACGATACGATTCCATTGACTAGTAAAAAACCTGAAGGAGAAGACTTTGAAGTGCCTGCATTCAGTACTTATTATGAATTTCCAGACTCAACAGATAACTTTTTTGCTAAATACATCGATGACCTTACCAGCTATTCTACCAGAAGTGAGTTAAGTGGGGCGGCATTTAACACCAGTGTTTACGACTTTAAACCGTTTTATTATGTGGCACAGGAAGATTCCTTTTTGAAGGAATTGAAAGAGACTTTTGTGGCGGAAGAAGATAGCATCATAAAGGAAAGGGATATAGTTGAGGGTGGCATCAAAAAGAAAGAGCTTGTATTCATGGAATCTAACAACCACCTGGTGAAGAGATACAGATTCTGGCTTCAAGGGGGGCGATTGTTTTTCATGCATTCTTACACTGGATCCGAAGAGAGCATGGGAGCCATGGACAACTTATATTTTGACTCTTTCAAATGGATTGGAGATCAGGCCGAAGGGAATGAGGAGTTGCTAAAGCCAAAGTTTGACGAATGGGAAAAGGCTTTACAATCTTCTAATAAAGAGAATTGGCAGGAGGCTAAGTTGGCTATCAATTACCTTAAATTTAAGAAAGAAGACCTCCCAAATCTATTTGGGTTGCTTAACAACTCTTATGCTGACGATAGTTCATATTATGGCATTCGGGATTTATTGATAGATAAGATATTTGAGCTGGATTCCATACCCCCAGCCAAACTGATTCGAGAGGCATATTACATGGAAAAGCTGTCCGATGATTTGAAAAGCAGGCTATTGAGCAATCTCTTCAACTATCGGAGTAAAGATATCGAAGCCAATGTCCAGCTCGGTATGGAGTTGTTGAAAGAAGCCCCTCCCCTGGATCCTTCGAGCACATGGAGTACATTAACACCTTACAGCAGGAATCCCGCCTGGATTGAGCGTGATAAGGAATTTCTATTTGGCCTTATGGATAAAGCAATTTACCGAAATACCATCTTGTATCTTTTTCAAGATGCCTTTCAGAAAAATATTTGGAATCGCGATAGCCTTCCTCAAGAAACAATTGACAACATCCTGAAATATGCCAAAGTAGACCTAGATAGTGCCAAGAATTTACTCGAGAAAGAAGGAGAACTCTTCACCTTAGGGGTCAGGCCCTATAATTATTTTGACTTGTTTCTCGTTATGGGCAAGCAAAAAATAGGGGAAGAATTTGCAACCTACTTTTTGGGAAACACCCTCAATAGATACCTAAGCTCACAATCTTTGAAATATTTGTTGACCTATGGCTACCCAGTTTCGGATTCAACCATTAGGGCACATTTTGAAGAAGAATCCCTAAGGTATGAAGCCTATTTACCCTTGATTAAAAATGGTCTCGAAGATCGGATACCCGAATCCTACCGGAGTGTGGAAGAGTTTGGGAAAAGTTTTATCAATAACAGCATCTATGAGGACGAATATTCCTTTTCAACGGTAGAGGTGATCACAGATACCTATATCCGTAAAAAGCGAATTCTCATCATGACCTATCAGTTTGTGGGCGAGGAAGAAAAGCATTTGGCTGCGGCTGGACCATTTGGTGATGAACTATCATCCACTGATTTGGAAAAGCTCAAGTACAATTACAGGTATGAAGCGTATGAGGAGGGCAATCAGAAACAAATTCAAGAGATTTTGAAGTCTTTGTTTGAATGGATTGAGGAAAAAGAATAGCAAATCACCAGTTTTTCAAAGCCAATTGGCCACAGGCTCCGTCTACATCTTTGCCTCGGCTGCGCCTTACATTGACAATGACTCCATTTTTCTCCAGGTGATGTATAAAGGCATCCATCCTTTTGCGGGTGGTGTTTACGAAGTCGGCCAGCTCTACCTGGTTGTACTCTATGACATTGACTTTGGAAGGAATGATCCTCGAAAATTCTACCAATTCCTGTGCATGTTGGATCGAGTCATTGACATCCTTGAAAATACAATACTCATAAGTGATCCTTGTTTTGGTCTTTTCATAGAAATATTCAAGGGCTTCTGTCAATTTTTCCAGATTGTTAGAATCGTTGATGGGCATGATTTTCGATCGTGTCTCATCATTGGCTGCGTGTAACGAGAGCGCAAATTCAAATTTGACATTGTCGTCAGCCAACTTCTTGATCATCTTGGCGACTCCCGCTGTGGATAGGGTAATTCGCTTCGGAGACATAGCCATGCCATCTTCGGAGGTGATTTTATCAATAGATGAGAGGACATTCTTGTAGTTGAGAAGGGGTTCTCCCATTCCCATATAAACGATATTGGTCAGGGGACGACCGTATGTTTTTTCTGCTTCCTTGTTGATGTGCTGTACCTGATCGTAGATTTCGTAGTGGTAGAGATTCCTTTTTAGATCCAGGAAGCCCGTCCCACAAAACTTACAATCCAGCGAACAACCTGCCTGAGAAGAAATACAAGCTGTAATACGCTTGGGCGTGGGGATCAACACCCCTTCCACCATCTGTCCTGTCGAAAGTTCAAAGGCATACTTGACCGTCCCATCCGAACTCTTTTGAGAATCCAGAATTTTGACCTGTTCAATGCTGTAATTTTGAGACAACTTTTCCCGCAGGGGCTTGCTTAAATTGCTCATTTCATTGAAGGTAGCAGCATGCTTTTTCCAAAGCCATTCATACACTTGCTTGGCGCGAAATTTCTTTTCGCCTAGCTTTTCCATCTCTACAATGAGTTCCTCAAGGCTGAAGGAACGGATATTTTTCACTTTATCTGGCATGTCAGTCGCAAAAATACACAATTAATAGGGGAGTTCCTGAATGAGTTCCTCAAATTCTCTGATGCTAAGTAGGATTCTCTAAGCAGCATCCTATATGGATATTGCGTTCCTATCATATGCAGCAACAACCCGAAAAACAAGAGCCTCCCAAAGCACATTTTTATTGGTTTGCTTATTACGGCCTGGTAGGGCCAAGTGTTCGCTACCGGGGCAAATATCCCATGGATCATTTGGCAGAGTCAGGTAGGTCCACCTACGATTTCTATTATCCCAAGAAAAACTTTAAATCCCTTCTTAAGTTTTTAGAGCTATGTCTGGAAATCATTTTTTTCCCTAAGCCTGATTCTGTCATCGTAATCCAGAAGGTATTTTCAAATGGATTTTATGCCAATTCTCTAAAGATTCTCCTTGCCCTCTCTGGTAGGCCAAGCCTTTATGACCTGGACGATGCTGAATATCATAGAGTCGATCCCGTTTCAATTCATCACTTTATCAAAAACTGTGATTATGTCCAGGTAGGTAGCTTGGCTTTACAGCAATATTGCAGGCATTTGAATAAGCAGGTATATATCAATACATCTCCAGTAATCAATCACGATTCACGGAAGGATAAGCGCAACTACAAATTGAACATTGGCTGGGTAGGTGATTTTGGGAATGGAAAAGCCACTTCCCGTCCATTTTCACATAAGACCAGCCTGTACACGGAGTTTTTTCCCTGTCTCAATGAAATTGGCTTTCCTGTTAAACTGACTCTTCTCGGCGTCAAAATGCCTCAAGACATCCCTGAAATTCAAGCATACTTTGCAGGGAAGCCCAATATTGAATTAGAAATTCCTGAAAACCTGGAATGGGAAGATGATGGATGGGTCTATGACATGCTTTCTGACTTTGACATCGGCCTTTCTCCCATGGTAGATCATCCTTTTACCCAGGCAAAGTCCGCATTCAAAGCCAAACAATACCTGTCCTGCGGAGTCCCGGTCATAGCCAGCAATGTAGGTGAAAACCGCAATTTTGTTTTGCATGGAATCAATGGATTCCTGGCCGAAAATGGAGCTGAGTTTAAAGAATATTTGGAGTTAATAGCCAGGATGGATGATGATGCTTATTGGCGGATGTCTGATGCCTGCCTTGAAAACCTATCTTCTTTTTCCCTGGAACATTATTCTTGTCAACTACTCCACATCTTTGCTTTTGAGGGTATAGGAGACCTCCCCTCGATCCCTGCCTAAGCATATTTTTTATCCCAAATCAGATGAAGAAAAGCTATCCGAGCTAAAAAAAAATCAAATGCCCCAAAAAATGGGGACAGAAAGAAATTTTGTCGCTGCTAACTTGTAGATGTTTTAGAAAGAAACCTATAAGTATTGACTCAGTAACAAACGTTCTTTCACGGTAGAAATCTATAGCTCATAAGAAACCCCCACTAGCTAAGACCCTGATTTGGCGGATAATTTAGAAATGCCTAAGGCATAAAAAAAGAATGCCCATTTCCTCTGGTTCGGAGATGGGAGTAGAAATGCAAATAGTTTAGTATCAAGGCCTTGCCAAGTCGATTAGGAATCCCAGCCAGCCACTATATGTGGTCGCTGGGGTTTTTTATTTGATGAAAGTAGAAAATTCCGAAGATAGTAGGATTGTCCTCAAAATTAGGGGCAGCACTGCCTGACTTAAATCCCTTCCTTTGTAATGTGAGAGATGCTATTGACCCGGTGTCTTTCTTCAACCATGGAAAGCGCACTTATAGCTAAATGGCCAGCACTATCCTAGAAGTAATAGTAGTGTGTTAAGTAGTTCGCTCTTGTGATTCTGGTGAAGGGCAAGAAAAGTAGTAAAGTAGGTCAATATATAGTTCGTGTATGGCCATTTTGGGTAATCCCGGAAACCTGTAGCTCAGGCTTCCGGGATATTTTTTACTTTTTCAACATATCCAGGTATTGCTTCCTGAATTTTGCCACCTTAGGCCTTATGACAAAGGCACAATAAGGTTGATTACCATGTTGATTGAAGTAATTCTGGTGATAGCCTTCCGCTGGATAATAATTGATCAACGGACTTACTTCTGTTACAATAGGATTGTCGTAGAGCGGGCCAGCCTTGATTTTTGCTGCTTCTGCAGCGGCCTTTTCCTCTTCATTTTTATAAAAAATGGCAGATCTGTATTGTGGGCCCACATCATTTCCCTGTCTGTTAAGGGTTGTTGGATCATGGGTTACAAAGAAAATATCGAGGATTTGATCCCTTGAAATGACTGATGGGTCATAGGTGATTTTTACGACCTCGGCATGTCCAGTGGTCTTGCTGCAAACCTGCTCATAGCTTGGGTTCTCTACATGTCCTCCAGAATAACCTGATTCAACGCTTTCAACCCCTCTGAGGTCCTGAAAAATTGCTTCTGTGCACCAGAAACAGCCATTTCCGAAAATAATGGTATCAAGAGAATTCATATGGCTCAAAATAAATGTGGTATATGAATACAAAAACAAGGAACGGAAAACCATCCCGAGGGATCATCAACCATTCCTTGTCCTAAGAACTATTCTAAAACTTCTTTCGCTTGCTTGAATACGCCTGAGGATGAAAATTGTTTATGCTTTTGGGAAGGAAACTATTTATAGCAGGCGTTCTGTCGCAAAAACGACATTTTTCTTTCCTTGTTTGGTGGCTATCAAGTAGATATCGCCCCCTTCAGCCAGTTTTAAGTCTTTTCTGATTTTAGAAACTGGAAAAGGGAAATTTCTGGCAACTACATGGCTTTTGGTAATGTTTGAGCTCTTTAGAAAACGCTTGATTTCCTTGGGTTTGTAGGAAATTGTAGCCAAAATCCGGAAAATACGACCAGGAAAATCTTCTTCGAGATGCTTCGAAGAAAGGAAAAATCCCATCTCATGTGTAATATTTCCTGGCAAATGCTTGAAATATTTCGAGAACAACTGGGATACCTTACGAATTTTATAAAATGCTACATCAGGCTCATAAAGAAATTGTGGAGGGTCAAAAGTGGTAGTTTTGTGGTTCGAAACTTCGCCCCATTCGAAGGAAAATTTACTAGCTTTGCCTTTGGACGAAGTAACTACTTCTAGTTGAGGGACTTTTGACGCAGGGATTGACGGCTCAGCTTCCAGAATCAACTCTTTAACTTCATTTTGTATCGAATTGACGGATATGCGACTGAGGGATGGGATTTTTTTCCGAGCTTCGTTTACATCATACAGAGGCGAAGCCTTGATCACAACTTTCGAGGCATGTTTGTAGAGGAGAGGAATCAGTTCAAAAACATTGGGTTGGCAATCTTTAAGGTCATTGATTCTACGCCCATTTTGATCTCTCCTGGCTGGATCAAGGTAGATAAGATCGAAAACAGGTCCATTATAGGCTTTTAGAAATGTTTCGGCTGATTGATGTATGATGTTGATGTTTTGACGATCTAAAAGTTTGAAATTGATTTTTCCAATTTGGACCAGACTTAAATTAGTTTCGACGGACAAGACCTCGTCAAAAGAATGTGAAAAGTGCAATGCGTCCACACCGAGTCCCATGGTAAGGTCAAGGCATCGTTTGCCTGCATAGGATTTGAGTTTTGCCGCGGCTTCGCTGCTAGCTTGCTCGTAGGATACAGGAGGGATTATGCAAAGTTTGTTGTAATAAGATGGGAGTTTGGACTTAGCCCTTTGTAGATATTTGAGCTGAGTCGAAACCAAAGCGGTGGGGAAGGAGTTGTTTTTTTGCGAAAGTGCAAAGGAAGCAGGATCTTGCTTAAGATTTTCTCTTATTGTAGACCTCACACTTTCACTTGTTAGAATATTTAATTCTTCCTCAGTCATTTACCAATTCTGACTTTTACTTTTACAATAAAGTGTTTTATATTTCCGTACAATTTCCAAACCTATTTTAAAAAAATGAAGCGTTCCAAATTAGTTATCATCGCCATTCTTTTGTTGGGTTTTGTAGCCATTACGACAACAGGTTGCTATTCTTCTCGCAATGTTTGCCAAGCAAAGAAAGTTGGTAACCATAGATAAGAAAAATGAAAAACTGGCAAGAATTGAACTCTGGAGCGAAGTTGAACGCTCTCGTAGAAGCTTCTTTCCAAAGACCTCAGCTCATATTCAAGCATAGCATTCGCTGCGGCATCTCTGCTCACGTACTCCACGGTTTGCAAGAATCGACGGAACAGCTAGCTGAATCTGTAGAACTGCATTATTTGGATCTGATTAATTTCAGAAATATTTCCAATCAGGTTGCTGCGGACTTTAATGTACCGCATCAATCTCCCCAGGTAATTTTGATCAAAGATGGCAAAGCAGTCCACAACGCAAGCCACTTTTCGATTGAGCCTCAGGGGATTCTGACTGCAGCTTAATAAGCATCATCCAATCGGATTAGAATAAAAAACAGACTCTTTTGCAGGACAAAGGAGTCTGTTTTTTATGTGCCGTTCTATTCAGGAGTAATTAAACTTGACATTTACCATGATTTCAGGATGGATGCTTCTGGTAACTGGGCAAGATAGGGCTGCTGCTTCCAAAAGGCCTTTTTCGGTTTCATTGAGGTTGTGATTCTGAAAATCCAGTTCTATGTGAAGTTCTGCTATTCTTCTTGGACCTGAAGTCATTACCTTTTTTACTTCTCCGCTTACTTCTCCCATGCTGAAGTCATTTTTTTCAGCAGAAATCCCCATAATGGTAATCATGCACGTCAATGCCGCAGTGGCTACAAGGTCAGTAGGTGAGAAGGCTTCTCCCTTGCCATTGTTGTCAATAGGTGCATCTGTGAGCAGGGTATCACCTGATTTTATGTGGGTGGCCTCGGTGCGAAGATTACCCTTATAAACTACTTTAGTTGTATTCATG
Organism: Bacteroidia bacterium; assembly: GCA_022760475.1. GTDB lineage: Bacteria > Bacteroidota > Bacteroidia > J057 > J057 > JALEFZ01. The sequence goes on from JALEFZ010000006.1 coordinate 229,216, forward strand.
TGAATTAAAAAATTATCCCAAGCTAAGGAATTATTTACTCAACTACAGCGATGATCACACCAAAATTTCCATCCAGTTGAATCCAGTCTTTGGAAGGAATGTAAGCCCTTGAGACAAAACCATCCAGATATAGCGCATTTTTACATCCTTTTTCCTTAAAAAAACTGGCAAAATCATAAAGATTTACCCGCTCTTTCGAGATGGCGAAGATGAGTCTGCCGTCTTCCAATATCCCCACACCATTTCTAATGTGTGTATTTGAAGAGCCCTTAGTAAATTTTGGATGGATTTTGCCGTCAATAACAAGCATGGGGCCTGACTGGGTGGCGTACTTTGCTTTTGTTCCATTTTTGAATTGGGGAGTGGTACAGATAATGGGCTGGTTATCAGGAGTCAAGTAAAAAATACCATTGGGTTGCAGGTAGAAATTGCCATAGGCTTTTTTAACTCTGTTTGCCTTTTTTTTGACTACTCCATTTTCAATAAATAAGCCTTGAGGAGAAAGGTCTTTCAGGTACATTCCTCCATTCATGGCAAAAAGAAGGCTTTGACCATTGCCCTCCAGGTATGATTTTAGCTTCCCCAGGCTCTTGATTGGCTGTCCATTTTCTTTCTTCCAATAGAATTTTAGGTGTGATTCTCTTGGATCAATTACATAATCAATGATTCGATGGTCTGAAGGTGTAGGGCGAGAAACCAACCCAAGCCATATCAAACTACAAAGCACCGTAAGAAGCAGGTATGTTTTCATTCATTTTGGGGCGAAAAGTCAACAACTGTGTCTATGGATTTTATCTTTAAGGCATCATCATAGGTCAAGACCTCAACTGCAAGGTTTTCAGCATGCCATTGAGCGTCAGGGCCTTTTTCAAAATTTTGTATCAAATAAATACATTGATTCCCAGAAATAAAGCTAAGCAGTGTTTTGGATTGCCTCAACGTATCTACTTTAAGGCTCTTGGCAAGTTTATCCTTGACCTTGGGCTTACCTTCAATGAATACGTATTTCTCACCACTAAATTCTCCTGGCATAGCATGGAGGCCTTTGGTAGATAGAGTTATGTTTTCCGCCAAAAGATGGCTGAAGTCACTGACCACCTCTCTATTCCTAAACACTTTTGAAAGGCTATCCAGGGCTTTAAGGTCTGAGGTAGGTTCCATAACTATTTTACCATTCATGCTTGAATTCACATAATCGACATAGTCCACCTGACTTTGAATTTTCCCATTTCTGATTTGTAGAACATGTATAAATTCTGCTTCCCAGACCCCAGCTTTTCCATAATCAACTTTAATTTTCCCTTGATAAACCGCCATTTCTCCTGAAAAAAAGCTATGAGAAATGATTCTTTCGATACTCGATGCAGATTTGAATGCGAGTTGATACATCTGCTGGATTTTCTTTTGTCCTGACAGCAGAATGGGTTTTCCGTTGTTCTGCTCCGCGATGGTTTGATCCGCAAAAGTGGCATCTTCAGCAAAAAGATTAGCTAAATCTTTTATCTCTAGTTGATCATAGTGCCTGAGGAATTGGGCTGCAATTTCTTTTACCTCTGGCTTGGTTTGAGCTAGAAGTGTTGCCCCTGAAAAGGCCAGAATTAAGCAGAATAGGTGTTTCATTTGATGGTGTTTTGATAGCCATGTTAAGATAGGGCTTTCAAAGCAATTCTTCCATCTGTAAATGACTTCGAAAACGGTCTTAGGCTTTGCGGTTAAGGTTCTTTCTCCTGCGAAGATAAAATCGGATAAAACCGAAAATTACCACCAAAAGTACTGGTAGCAAGAGATTCGTAATCCTTAGCAATTGCGGGAATTTACTTGCCTTCTCTCGGTTAATTCTACGAACACCCACCTCTTTGGAGCGAATATCGGTCAAGGCCTTATCGCCACTTAGGTAATCCAGGGCATTCATGATCAGGGCTTTGTTGTCATAAGGGATGAAGCCCCTGCGGTTGCGAAATTTCTTGCCTTGTGCAAATTCTCCATCAGAGATGATGGCAAGGCTACCTGGGTATGCAGGATTATTTTGAGGCCCAAACAAAGCCGTCGGAGGCTTGGTCGCAATAGAATCTACTGGAGGCTTCCGGTTCTGGAAAAGCGATTGGAAAACCCCTTCTACCAGCAGGCCTGTAATTACCCCGTCTGCTTTGTTAAACAAGGATTGGGGAGGCTGATTTTGGAGATAATCATTGATGTCGATGAATTGCTTGCCCTGGACAGTTCTGCTTAACCTTGAAGTCTTCAGGAATACCTCCCTGCGTGTACCGGGAATAGAAAAGGTGTCGATGGAATTGGCATATCTCATCAAAGTGGCGTCGACATTTCTTGAAATGGGATGGTCAGGGAATTGAAGCATCATGGGATAAAAGATCCATTTCCTGGATTCAAAACTTGCCCTTCCCGAAGGGCCTGGGACTACGATTTCCGTAGGTTCACACTCCATGTCCTGGACAAGGTCATAATTCAGCTTGAAGCCATATTTGAAAAACATATCATCCAGGTTCAACTCCCTAAGCTCAGAAAGGGTACTTTGATTTCTATATAAGGAAAGGTCCACCAACTGATTATCCAGCATCCACAGGATAGAACCCCCTCTCATCAGGTATTGGTCTATTTCATATTTATCTCTTTCGCTAAAGGCTCTTTTCGGCTGTAAAATCACCAATACATCAACGGTGGGACTGATTGAGTAATCAGGAACCTTCTGAAGGTCAAAGGTAAAGAGGTTGTAATTGTTGGTGATTTCTGTAACCAATTCCGGAATGGAATCAGGAGGTAGCTCTCCATGTCCCTGTAAAAATGCGACAACCCCACCACGCTTTTGATTGAGTTTACGCATGGCTGATGTGATTTTATATTCAAGGTCTGCTTCGGCTTTGGCGAAGTTTATGTTAGGTCCTTGGGTGGTCATTACACTGGCTCCCTTCACCAGGTCTACGAAGATTTCACGTTCATTTGAGAAGACTTCCAGAACTGGCCACATCTGATTGGTTCTGATTTCTGAAGCAGAAACCCTGACTCTAATAGGTATGGGGGATAGCCCTCTATCTACAAGGCTTTTTTGCAACTCTGGATTCTCTGTCGGATCAATGAATTGAAACTGAAGGTCATCTCCGGCATATTGCTTCATTTCAAGAAGTGTAGTCCGGATGGCATCCTGAAACTCCCTTACATTTGGAGGGAATTCTCCTTCCAGGTATATACTCACCAATACCGGATGGGTAAATTCCTTCACGGTTTCCTTGGTTAAGGGAGAGAGGGAATACCTGCCTTCTTTGGTCAGGTCAATGCGGAAAAAGAAATTGGACAGTATGAGGTTCAGGATCACAATGATCCCTATGATGATGATCCACTGGAGGTTTGCCTGGATATTTTTCATTTCTTTATCATTAATCCCAGAGGGACCTAAGTATAACTTCTAGAATAACTCTTTGCTTATTGGATTTGGATGAGCTTGATTTACCCTAAAAGCAAAGGGCTTTTTGCGGTGGATTAAATTCGCAAAAAGCCCAAATCTATCAAAAAGCTATGTGATTCAATATAAAAAGCGAATTACATCACTTTTTTCATTTGCTGTTATCACTTAGCCTTGGCCTTGGAAGCCGTTCTTTTCTTAGCTATGGTTTTCTGGCCAGGTCTCATATGGCCTTTTTCCTTCATGCGGCTAATTTTGATCATGTTGGTCAGGCCATGCTCCATGAGAGGCATGCTACCGGTATTGACGAGGATATCTCCCTGGTCTACCAAATCCTTTTCTTTAAGGATTTCGTGTACATCCTGGATGACATCATCGGTACTCTTGAAATTGTTGTAGAAATACCCACGCACACCCCAAACGAGGTTAAGCGTAGTCAATACCTGGCGGTTATTGGTGAAGGCATAAATAAATGACTTCGGCCTACATCTGGAAAGTTGAATGGCCGTGTAACCTGATCTTGTCATGGCCAGGATCGCTCTTGCGTCGGTTTCTTTCGACAATTTACAAGCGGCTTTAACGATGGAAGTGCTCAATACCTCTGCATCTTCAGGTACTGTATCCATGTTTTTATAGTAAATGCTCTGGTCTTCCTTTTCTACACTTTCCACGATTCTACACATGGAAGCTACTACCCTTACAGGATATTTACCTACAGAGGTTTCTCCACTCAGCATCACAGCATCGGCACCATCTACTACGGCATTACCTACATCGCTCGCCTCAGCTCTGGTAGGACGGGCGTTGTCGATCATGGATTCCATCATCTGTGTAGCTACGATTACAGGCTTTCCTTGCAGGTTACACTTTTTGATGATGCGTTTTTGCCAGGCAGGTACTTCCTCCATGGGGATTTCTACCCCTAGGTCTCCGCGGGCTACCATGATCCCATCAGCTTCTGCTACAATGTCATCAATGTTTTCGAGGGCCTCAGGTTTTTCAACCTTGGCTATGATTTTGCTTACGCCACCTTTCAAACGGATAAGCTCTTTCAATAGACGGATGTCATTGGCTGAACGTACAAATGAAAGTGCCAACCACTCTACATTGTGCTTGATGGCAAATTCGTAATCTTTGAAGTCTTTTTCTGTAAGGGTAGGGACAGAAATATTGGTTTTAGGAAGGTTTACTCCCTTTCTACTCTTTATAATATCTCCTACGATTACTTCCAGCTTTACGAGGTTGGCACCGTTGGTAGAGCTGACTCTTAGTTCAACCTTTCCATCATCAATCAGGATGGGCTCGCCTTCCTCTACGTCCTGCGCAAAGGTTTCATAGACGATGGGGAGAATATCAGAACCTTCTTCCTGTTTTTTGATATCGCATTGGAAGGTCAGGATTTGTCCAGACTTGATGGGGTAATCTTCTACAAGATCTCCCATTCGAATCTTGGGGCCTTGAAGGTCCTGGAGCACGGCTATGGTTTTACCATACTTTTCATTGATCTCCCTAATCATATCCAGAGACTTTTTATGGGTCTCATGGTCTGCATGGGAGAAATTAAGCCTGGCTACGTCCATTCCGGCATGTGCCATTTGTAGCAAGGTGTCGGGATTCGTGGAGGCTGGGCCCAAGGTGGCCACGATTTTGGTACGGCGGATGTGATTAGAACTCAAGACAAAATGTTTTTTAGTTCCTGTAAATTTGATAGGTCGAAGATGGTAAGAACGACAGGTGAGGCTTTTAACTTTTCCTTCCAGGAAATCCACTCCTGTTCTTCGAAATCTGTAGTAGTATAATGCAAAAAGAGGAAATATCTAAAAGGTCTTGCGGGTTTGGGTAAAATTCGCCCTGCACCCGGGCACAATATTACAGTGTAATTTGGAATATTCTGTTCATCAAGGTATAAAAATTCTGCTTCTCGGTTTTGAAAGTCCTTAAATGAAGAATTAAATAGATTAAAAGCATCATTTTTTTCTGGACTTTTGGCTTTCTCAGCCGACTTTTCGACCCTCTGTAATTGAAGACCAAGGACATCATTGAGGACATGAGATAGCTTCCAGATTTTTTCTTCTGTATTGATTCCCAGGATTTTATACTGGTCATCGGGAATTTCTGATAAGGATCTTTTTTTTGCCAAAACGCAGGTCTAGGGTTGTTCAAAGATAAAAAAAGCCTGGGCATAAGGTAGGAAGAATCAGAAAGTTCTTATATTTGCCCAAATTTTCATTGAGAGATTTAACTTATTATTAACTTAACGTGTACAGATATGACATCTGAACAAATTGCAAGCAAAGTTACCGAGATCATCGTTGACAAACTTGGTGTAGAGCCAACAGAAGTTACTGCTGAGGCTAGTTTTGCCAATGATCTAGGAGCAGATTCCTTGGATACTGTGGAGTTGATTATGGAATTCGAAAAAGTGTTCAATCTGAGCATTCCTGACGAAGATGCAGAAAAGATTGTAACTGTAGGCGACTCCATCACCTACCTCCAAAAGAACGCAGACTCCGAGTAAGGATAAAAAACATTATTTTATGCAATCAAGAAGGGTAGTAGTAACTGGAATGGGGGCCATAACTCCCATCGGTAACACTGTCCCTGCTTTTTGGGAAGGTCTTTCCCAAGGTAAAAGCGGGGCAAACCTCATCACGCACTTCGATACTGAAAAGTTCAAGGTGAAGTTTGCCTGCGAGGTGAAAGACTACAAAGCTGCCGATCACTTTGACCGCAAAGAGGCACGAAAGCTGGATTTGTTTTCTCATTATGCCATCATCGCTGCAAGAGAGGCCATGGCCGATGCAGACTTTAACCTAGATAGCATTGATAAAACGCGCTTTGGTGTGATTGTGGGATCTGGGATCGGCGGTCTTGGTGTTTTTCAGGAAGAACTCTTGTACTACGCCAAGCTGAAAGCAGAAGACAAGGAACCCAAGTTCAATCCATTCTTTATTCCGAAGATGATCAGCGACATCGCTTCGGGACATATTTCGATGCAGTTTGGACTACAGGGACCTAACTATGCTGTTGTTTCTGCCTGTGCTTCTTCTACCAATTGTCTTATAGATTCCTATATGATGATCAAAACCGGATATGCTGATTGCATGTTGGCAGGAGGTGCTGAAGCTGCAGTTACAGATGCTGGAATTGGTGGTTTCATGTCGATGAAAGCTCTTTCCTCCCGAAATGATGAATACCTGACTGCCAGTAGGCCATTTGACTCTACAAGAGATGGTTTTGTCATGGGTGAAGGAGGAGGTGTCCTCGTCCTGGAAGAGTACGAACATGCCATGAAGCGCGGAGCCAAAATTTATGGCGAAGTGAAAGGAATTGGTATGTCTGCTGATGCACACCACATTACTGCCCCTCATCCAGAGGGAGATGGCGCTGCTCTTGTAATGAACAATGTCGTGAAGGATGCTGGCCTTACCCTAGAAGACGTAGATTACATCAATATGCATGGAACATCTACCCCTCTTGGTGATATCGCCGAAACCAAAGCCATTAAAAGAGTTTTTGGTGAGCATGCTTACAAAATGAATATAAGTTCCTCGAAGTCAATGACGGGACACCTCCTGGGTGCTGCCGGTGCTGTGGAGGCCATCGTCGTTTTGCTCGCTATGAAGCATAACCTGGTGCCACCAACCATTAACTTCAAAGAGGCGGATCCTGATTGTGATTTGAACTATACGTTCAATGAAGCCCAGGCTAGAGAGGTAAATGTAGGTGTTTCGAACACCTTCGGTTTCGGAGGCCATAATGCTTCTGTGCTGTTTACCAAAGTCCAGTAAGATTTTTTTAAGTAATATAGGGGTCAAACATCAATGAGAAACTCGTCTAAGAAATTATTCTGGGGCAAGTGACTTGAAAATTGGTGTTTGACCTTTTATTTTTACATGGATGCGGGATTGAATGCTTACGCCAAGACAGACATATAACCTTTATTTTTCCAGGGACAAAGAGTTCGTGAGAGATGTGTATGAAATTTCCGGTTTCGTTCCCAAGGAGGTTTTTCTATACAGGCTTGCACTGACCCATAGTTCGTCCATCAATGGATTAGCCACTGAGGCAGACAGAAAAAAAGCTGCTGCCAGAGGTTGCAACGAACGATTAGAGTTCCTTGGAGATTCTATTCTGGATTCAATCATTGCAGAATTTCTCTTCAAAATCTATCCCACCAAGGGTGAAGGCTTCCTCACAGAGATGAGATCCAAGATCGTTAACAGGAAGTCGCTCAATAAAATCTGCCGAAAACTTCGTGTAGATACCCTGATCAGGCATCGCCAAAACGGCTCTATCAACGAATCCATGTATGGGGATGCCCTTGAAGCCTTGATTGGTGCTATTTATATGGATTTGGGCTATCATTTTACAAAGAGATTCGTGTACAAAAGAATCCTAGAGCCACATGTCCACCTCCATTCTGTAGAAAGACAAATCATCAGCTATAAAAATAAACTGATCGAGTATGTCCAGAAGACCAAAATGGGACAGCTTGTCTTTGAAGTGATTGAAGAAATCGGGGATGGAAGGGCGAAAATCTTCAGGATCGCAGCACGAGTCGGTGATCAAACCATGGGAATTGGTGAAGGTAAAAACAAGAAAACTGCGGAGCAGAGGGCTTCTCAGGACGCCTTGACCAAATTAAACCTCATTTCTTCTTAATTGCGATCCTCTGGCATTCTCCTGCCGATAACTTTCAATAAAGTACCAACAATTAAGCCCATACTTCCTAGCCCAATAGCAAGGAAGGAGCCAGGAAATCCATTAAGCTGAAGAATAATACCCGCAGTCAAGACCAGGGCAGCCAAAATTAGAATGATAGTGGAGGCAAATTTCATGCTGGGAAAGATATACAAGCCCATCCCGAGAGATGGGCTTGCGATTTAGGCTACAATTTCTTCGTAAGGAAGGTCAAATACTTCTGCAACTTCCTGATAAACTACCCTGCCTTCTATGATGTTGAGGCCTTTTTTCAGCACCGGGTTCTCTTCACATGCTTTTTCCCATCCTTTTCCAGCTAATTGGAGCACGTAAGGAAGGGTTGCATTGGTGAGGGCAATGGTCGAGGTAAATGGAACTGCCCCAGGCATATTGGCTACGCAGTAATGAACCACATCGTCAATCACATAAACAGGATTCTCGTGAGTGGTCGGCCTGCAAGTCTCGATACAACCCCCCTGATCTACAGCGACGTCTACCAAGACGGTTCCCGGTTGCATTTCTTTGAGCATGTCTCTGGTAATCAAGTGTGGTGCCTTCGCTCCAGGGATCAGCACTGCTCCAATGATAAGGTCATGGTCAGATATTAAACCCCTGATTGTATGTTCATTAGAATAAAGTGGTGTAACATTGGCTGGCATGATGTCCGAAAGGTATCTTAACCTAGGAATGCTGATATCCAGGATGCTGACCTGGGCACCAAGTCCAGCAGCCATTTTTGCAGCCTGGGTTCCTACCACACCTCCTCCCAGAATCAAGACTTTGGCCGGGGCTACTCCTGGAACACCTCCTAGCAGGATTCCCTTTCCACCCTCGGGTTTTTCAAGATACTTGGCACCTTCCTGAACAGCCATCCTTCCGGCTACTTCAGACATAGGAACCAATAGTGGAAGCGAACGGTCTGCTTCTTGCACAGTTTCATAGGCAATACAGATAGCACCACTTTTGATACAGGCCATGGTCAAGGCTTCAGAAGATGCAAAGTGGAAATAGGTGAAAATAACCTGTCCTGCCTTAAGAAGTGGGTATTCTACCTCAATAGGCTCCTTTACTTTTACGACCATTTCTGCATTGGCATAAATGGATTCGATGTCGGGCTGGATGGTGGCTCCTGCTTCCTTATAACTTTCATCTGAAAAACCGCTGCCAATACCAGCTTGAGTCTGGATCATGACATTGTGTCCTCTCTTGACGAGCTCCATGACTCCCGCAGGAGTCATCGCGACACGATTTTCGTTGTTTTTAATTTCTTTTGGTACACCGATTAGCATGATGCTGTAGTTAGTATGGTAATGTTTGAGAATTTTTCTAATGGCCACCCCAGAAGCAAGGACTACTTGCAAGCATGGCGTAAAAAGTGCAGAAAATTAACCTTAGGGATTTGATTTACCAAGTTAAAGTTTGCAGCAAGCCCGTCAAATTCTATTTGGTGAATAGGTGTTGTGCCGTCGAATTCTTGGGCTTATCCATTATAAATATGGAGGGGGAATGGTTTGTAGGTGGTATTTGATAATTTCTAGTCATTTGATGGAGGTATACAAATGCAGGTGTAAAGTATGAGGGCTTAGAAAAAATTGACCTGAAAGGGTAGATAGGTTAGAATGAGGCACTTTTATTTTTAGTATTTATTTTATTGATTTTGAGTGTATTATGTTTTTTGACTAAATATTTTTAGCTTATGAATGATTGAGTTGTAACACATCAAAAAATTATTTCGTATCTTTAATTAGTCATAAGAGAATTAACTCCAAATTGATCGTTCAATATGGAGATTCTTTTATTCATTATTCACTTAAAATTTTTGTTACACTAAAATTATTTCTATTGGGTAGAAGAAGAACAGGTAGTAGAAAGCCAACAAGGATTAACAAAGAACCTGAGCACAGGATCAACCACAGAATTAGAGTTCCTCAGGTTCGTCTGGTATCAATTGACGGCGAGACTGCAAATGAAATTGTCTCAACAAGAGACGCCCTTGCAAGAGCTGAAAGTCTTGAACTTGATTTGGTAGAAATCTCTCCAAACGCCAACCCACCGGTTGTGAAGATCATGGAGTATTCCAAATTCATGTATGAGATTAAAAAGCAGCGCAAGGCTCAAAAAGCAAAACAAGCCACCACAGAGGTAAAGGAGCTTAGATTCGGTCCCAACACCGATGAGCACGACTTGAACTTCAAATTGAAGCATGCTGAAAAATTCCTGCAGGAAGGTAATAAGCTGAAAGTTTATGTTCAGTTTAAAGGGAGAAGTATCATCTACAAGGATAGAGGAAGAGATGTACTGAAGAAAGTTGTAGATTCCCTGAGCGAGTATGCAAAAGTTGAGTCTCCACCACAGATGAACGGTCGTAGAATGACCATGATGTTGGCTCCTAAATAATAAATCACCTGTCTCGGGGAATAGTGATAGTTTTTTTCGAGGCAGTATTCCAAAATATAAGGGAAGGATCTGATCCTTCCCTTTTTTTATTCCTTTTTGGAACGAGCATAGATGTATTCTTGCAGGTTTTTGGCTTGATCCATGTCCAATCTTCCTGCTAAGAGTAACCTTAATTCTCTGCGACGAAGTGCTTCTTCAAACCATTGCTTTTCCTCCTCGGTTTCAGGGATGACTGGCGTGACAGGAATGGGTCTACCGGACTGGTCTACGGCTACGAAGGTGTAATAAGCAACATGAGAATGTTTTCTATTTCCGGTTGAGAGGTCTTCTACAGAGACATCAATCCGAACCTCCAGTGAAGAGGTGAACGTACGGCTAACCCTTGCTTCCAGGATGACAATTGAACCTTGAGGAATGGGTAATTTGAATTCCACAAAATCCACTGCTACCGTTACAACCGTCCTGTTTGAAGCTCTTTGGGCAGAAATTGCCGAAACAATGTCCATCCAATGAAGGAGTTTACCTCCCATAAGGTTACCCAGGTTGTTGCTGTCATCAGGCATGACAAGCTCTGTTTTCAAGGTATAGGTCTCAGAGACTTTTTTGCCTTTCATGTAGTTACTTATTCAGGTGATTGGGGATAACTTCATTCGATTTATTTCTGATGATCCCCTTAGTTTTGAGTGAAGATTTGATAGCAAAGTAACACATTCACCTTTATTATTGCTAGTAGATATGCGTACCTACCTAGATTTACTGAAACACGTATTGGACAATGGAGTGGACCGTGGAGACCGCACAGGGACAGGTACCCGCTCGGTATTTGGTTACCAGATGAGGTTCGACCTCTCTGAGGGATTTCCTTTGGTTACCACCAAAAAGGTACACCTGAAGTCTATCATCCACGAATTGCTTTGGTTTTTATCGGGATCAAGCAATGTCAAATACCTGCAGGAAAATGGCGTTCGCATTTGGAATGAATGGGCTGATAAAAATGGTGAACTTGGACCTGTATACGGGGTACAGTGGCGCAGTTGGAAGGGAGCCAATGGGGAGACCATAGATCAGATCGCCAATGTTGTGGACATGATCAAGAATAAGCCTGAGTCCAGGAGAATCATGGTAAGTGCATGGAATGTAGCGGATGTACCAGATATGGCTTTACCTCCCTGTCATGCTTTATTTCAGTTTTATGTGGCGAATGGCAAACTCTCTTGCCAATTGTACCAAAGAAGTGCAGACCTATTCCTGGGAGTGCCTTTTAATATTGCTTCATATGCGTTGCTTACAATGATGATTGCTCAGGTTTGTGATTTAGAGCCTGGGGATTTCGTCCATACTTTTGGAGATGCCCACATTTACCACAATCACTTTGATCAGGTCAAGGAGCAACTGAGCAGGAGTACAAGGAGCCTTCCTCAGATGAAGTTGAATCCAAATGTGAAAAATCTGCTTGAATTTACATTCGAAGACTTCGAATTGGTGGGTTACGATCCACATCCGACCATCAAAGCACCGATTGCCGTATAATTTCTGTTAATTTTGTTTATTTTGAATAGATAAATTGTCGGAAATTTAGAGGAGCAGGATCTGTTTGTACTACAGGGCATTAGCATGACTTTTGTAGTAAACTAGATGACTGACCATGTGTGCTGCCCTTAACCTATGAAAGATCTATTCAAAAAAGTAAAAAAGCTCGAGATCAAAATCCGTAAAATGGTAGATGCCACTTTCGCGGGTGAGTATCAATCTGCATTTAAAGGCCAGGGACTCGAGTTTGATGAGGTGCGTCCCTATCAATATGGGGATGACATCAGGGCAATTGACTGGAATGTAACGGCTAAGACAGGTCAGCCTTATATCAAAAAATTTAAGGAGGAAAGGGAACAAACCCTCTTTGTACTATTTGACACCAGTGGTTCGGGAGATTTTGGTCCAGCGGAGGAGAATAAGCGTTTCATCGGGATGGAAATGGCAGCAATCATGGCATTCTCTGCGATGAAAAACAACGATAAGTTTGGGCTGGCTACCTTTTCTGATCACATAGAACAGTATTATAAGCCTGACAAAGGCAGGAAGCACATCATGAAAATTATTCGGGGTGTTCTTTCATTTAAAAATAAAAGCGAAGGAACCAGCATAAAAAATGCTCTTGAGCTTGCCCACCATGTCCTCAAGAGGCGAAGTGTAGTCATTATCATTTCAGATTTTCTGGATGACAACTACGAAGCCCCCCTCGTCAAACTTGCCCATAAGCATGAGATCATCCTGATTCGTCTTTTCCACCCCAATGAAATTTTCCATGAAGGTGCAGGGATTATTCCTGTCATAGACATTGAAACAAATCGCCAGCATTGGTTGAATGCAGGTGATATGGGCTACAGGGAGCAATTGCAGGAAAACTTCGAGAGCATAGAGCGACACCTGACTGAACTCTGTAAACGAAATGGACTTGGATACCTATCTGTGAATACCAAGGAGGATTACATTCCTGTCATGGAGCGCTATTTCAGGGAGAGAATTCAGGGAAAACGTAGGAAAGGGCAATTAATTCAGCCATCTTGACAGCTAATCAGGTAATGTGTAATCAGTCTCTTTCTTTTCCGTAATATTGGGTAGCCGTAAAACAAACATTCACCATAATATTCCATTAAGCCAAATGGGCCTTAAGCAGTTATATATTCTCCTTTTCCTCATTATTTCTTTTGCCGGGAGATCTCTCGGTCAAGAGGTAAAGGCCAGTATTGACTTCTTGGGGGATACTACGGCTATTGGTAAGCCCGTGGGACTCCGAATTGCGGTTTCTCACCCTGAAAGGACTCCAGTCATTTTTCCTCGTAAGAGCAAATATTTCAAGCCATTTGAATTTATTAGTCAAAAGGCCTTTCCTACACGGACTGTAGATGGAATCTCTTATGATACTGCCATTTATCAATTGAGGACATTTGAAATGAATGAAGTTCAATACCTCAAATTGCCTTTTGGCTATGTTCAGGGTAAAGATACGCTTGATATTTATTCTAAGGTTGATAGTATCCAGCTGAATTACAGGTATTTGGAAGGTGCTTCGGTTGAAGAGTTCCGAGCTGTTGGTTTACCCATTGAGATGACTGATCCTCCAAACTATACCTTAATTATTCTGCTCAGTTTGGCGGGGATTGTCTTTTTAATAGGACTCTTTTTTGTATTAAAAGAACCAGTGATAAAACGCCTAAAGCTTCGAAACAATAAGAAGCAATTTGAAGAGGCCTTGTTCAAGTTAAAATCAATTTCAGGTTTAATTGATCCTGAAAGACAAATTGAAGTCGTCAACGATCTGTGGAAGTCCTACTTGGACCCTGATCAGGAGCACAAGTTAAAAGCACTGACTACCATGGAGTTGGAGGGAGAATTGATCATGATGCATCATTTGAATGAAGAGCATCGTGAACCTTTGATCGAGGCATCAGCTTTGTATGACAGGGCTGTCTATGCCGGCGAATACCTCAATTCTGAGGAAATAAACAACCTACTGGTCAAGTTGATTCCAGCTTTTGAGGTTGAGTTTTTGAGAAGAAAAGAAGTGATATCTCAGGATAGATAAGTATCCTTGAAAATTTTGAGTTCATCATCAGTCCCCAGGATGAATAACCTGTCTCCTTCTGATATTTTTCTATTGGCAGCGAGATTTAGCTCCAGTTCCCCTTCCCCATTTTTTGCACCCAAAACAAGTACCCCTGTTTTTGAACGAATATTGAGCCCTGCAAGGGTTTGCCCTACGAGTTTGGGATGATTGTCGCAATCCACCTCTTCCAGGTGGAGCTGTGAACTGCCTTCCCCGGTTACGATGTCTACGAATTCCATCAGTGCAGGCCTTGTCAATACATTGGCCATTCTTCTTCCGCCAATAAGGTTGGGCACAATTACGTGGTCTGCACCGGCTCTTTTGAGCTTGTTGATGGTGGTTTCATTGGATGCCCTGGCTACTATTTTGAGGCGGGGATTCATCCCTCGGGCTGTCAGGGTGATGTAGACATTTTCGGCATCGGTGGAAAGAGAGCTCACAAGTCCTTCTGCATCATGGATTTTGGCTTGTTCCAGGATTTCCTCATGCGTAGCATCGCCCTTGATAAAGAGGTATTTATGGGTTTCCGTATACTCCTCGATGACTTCTTCATCACGTTCAATGATGACGAAGTCTCGCTTTTGTCTGGTCAGCTCGGTAGCGGCTTCACGTCCATTCCTACCCATTCCGCAGATGATGTAATGGTTTTCTAATTTGTCTACTTTCTTACTCAATTGGTACTTTGTTAAAATTAATTGCATTTCACCTTCGATGATGAAGGTTGTAATGGTGGTGAAAGCATAAACCACGGTTCCACTACTCAAGATAATTAAGAGAACGGAAAATGCCTTTCCTGAATTGCTGAGCTCTCCGATGGTACCAAATCCGACGGTACTCATGGTAATGACGGTCATGTAAAAGGAGTCAAGGAAATTATATCCTTCAATCAGCATGAATCCAATCACCCCTACGAGGGAAATCATCAGGATTAGGAAGAGCGCTTGAAAAATTCTTCTGAAAGAGATAAATTCCATATAACATTGACCCTGAGGCGGATGCCAGCTTAAATGACCTCGCCATATTTAGAACGATAAGTTTGTAAAAAATATGAATCTTTCCTTAGCTTTTTATGGAATAAATTGGACACAAGTTTAAAGAATATTATATTTGCTGTCCATTCTGGGGGATTAGCTCAGTTGGCTAGAGCGCTTGCATGGCATGCAAGAGGTCATCGGTTCGAATCCGATATTCTCCACATCAAATAAAAAGAGCCTTCACAAAAGTGAAGGCCTTTTTATTTCCATGAAAATGAACGTACCAGTTTACACTTGACCTTGAGAAAGGAGCTATTTCATTCTGACAATTACTACATTGTCCAAAATAGACCTGTCTGCAATGCTTTTTATTTTAAGTGTTCCCGAAGCTCGGTAGTACCCACTGGCATTGGTAGGCCCACTGGATCTTTTTGTATCAAGATTTGCATTAGCGATTTTATTGAGTTTGACGTATTGTTGGGATTTGTTCTTTCCAGCCCTGCCTGCAGGGTCATGCACGATGATGTAATTACTCCTTTCATTGCCATTTTGATCTACCCCATATCCAATAGCCGTGACCCAATGGCCTCCTACTCGGGTGTACTTGTTTTTATTGGCGTCGTATTCGTACCAACCTACATTCAGGAAAACCATTGAGTGTTCGAGAATTCCCTTTTTGATCCAATCCATTTTTGGTTTTGATCCAATTTTGTCAGATGAATTCTTCCAACCTGCCATTTCAATGGACTTAGGACTATAGCCTTTGTCTTGCAGGTATTTTTTTATGCCTGAGATCATTTTTGAGGGACCGGTACCACTGCCTTCCTCGGTATTCATGTATTTGGGTTTGGCCAGGTCAAGTACCATTTTGATTTGACCAGATTTGCTGTTGGCATAGGGATTAATTTTGGGGTAATTATTTTTGTCAAGCCAAACGAATGCATTGGAAGTTGCCACGGGTCCGCAATAATCACTTGTTCCTGCAGACTCTGGGAATGCATCGTCATTTTGACAGAGGTCAGGTGTCTCCTGAATTTTGTATGTGTACTTATTTGGAGGGCTATAGACTGCAGAATTGGTATTATGGACTTCAAAATCTACCAATTCCACATTCTCACTGGATTTCTGCTTACGATTGGCTCTAAAACTCAAAAAATCCACATTTGATCTCATAGACCAAGCGCCTGTTTTCTTTTCAAAGATGCAGAGGTAATAGGTTTTTCCATTGATGCTTTTTCTTTCAAAGTCTGAGGGACGCCAGCCTTGAGCAATCAATTGATCTCGTTTGCTTTTGAATTTGGTAAAACTGGTGAATTGATAAAGCCTGTTTTTACTGCCTGTAGTTTGGGTGAAAAGTGCCAGGTATTTTTGTTGTCCATTTTCCAGGTAGGTTTCCACATCTACGATATGAAGTCCTTTGGCTTGGAGCTGGACCATCTTTTCTGTGAGTTTGATGTGGCTACTGAGCCGCCAGAGTTCATGATTTTTAGTGCCTGATTTCCAAATACCCATGAAATATTGCTGGCTTCCTTCATGGTAGCTTTCTACATCGATGAGGGTTTTTGAGCCTTGAAGTTCCTTTTTCTTATTCAGGAAGTTGGTATATCCAACTGTTTTGTAGAGGTATCTGACCTCAGAATGATCCTTTGTCCAAGTGGCATAGTACTTTCTTTGGCCATTGACTTGCAGGCTTTCAATATCTGTAAGGCGATAGCCTTGACTACGGATTTCCTTGTCCTTGTCTTTCAGTCCTGACCAGCTTGTCCAATACCAGTGGTATTGGTTTTTAGAACTGGCTTGCCATACGCCTGACCAGCCCTTTTGGGCATGGCTGTGGGTAAGGAGAAATAAAAGGGGCCAAAGGAGTATTTGCTTTTTCATGATTAGGTTGTGTTTGTTTCATGAAAAAGGACGTAGAGGGGGGGATATTTACATATGCCTTTTGATTGCCTGCTTGATCAATCCAAAATTTTTAATCTCTTATCTATAGTTTCCTTGACCTTTTGAAAGTTTTCTTCACTAAGTAGCGGGATTGTCATTGAGTTCCAATCTGAAAGCCAATCAAGTAAGGTGGTCAACTTCCCTTTTATGTTGGCAACCTTTTCATAATTTCGTCTTATACCAAGAGCAGTCAGGTTCTCTATATACAACTCTTCCCATTCTTTTTCTAAAGCCTTCCAATGGGTTAGGTACTTTCTCATACTTTGAGGAGTATTAAACCTAAGATTTTCAAGGTTAATGGGAAGGATTCTTGATCTTACTAGCTCCTCTTCCCACTTATTGTTTCTGGCTATTTCAAATAGCTCAAACATTGAATAATCAGATCGCACGTATTTGTCACTAATAAAAACGAGTATTAAGCCGCCTTCACCCATATCTTTCATGAATTCCAAAATGGATTCTCCATATGCCAAGTCAACTTTATCTCTTACTAGTTGATATCCATCCCTTTCCAAATCATTGTATAATTTGTCTACAACGATCTCCAGGTTTTTCCTGTTTTCAATTTCTTCGGGAGAAAAGCCCTCCCTTTCTTTATCATCCTTCCAGGAATAGGAGAAATAGATTTTATGTTTACTTTTCTGAGTTTTAATGTCCTTAGGAGAAGTAGTTTCTTTATACAAAAACTCATAAGTCTGCATAATAGAATTAATAACCTGAGCACTTTCAACTCTGATCTGTTCCCTGCTTAGGATTCCTAGTATTTGATTGGTCTTTAACTCGGTATAATCTCTTTGAAGTTTGGATACGGCTTGAGTTAATTGACCTTTTTCATTGGCTAAATCCAATAAGCTAGTCAAGGCCTCGTCTATTCTATTTTCACTAATTAGTTTATGGTAGTCTATCATTTGTGGGTTTAATTTTCCTATAAGTTAAAATACTTTTTTGTGATTTCCATTCATTAGCCCTGTCAGGGTTAAAAACCCTGTCAGGGTTCCCTGTATTAAAGGCTCCTCGTGTCGAAGAACAAGAGAACAAGTGTAATGATGGCTATTCAAAACATCGAGAATGTAGGCCTGCTTGATTTAGATGGCCTTATGGATATGGTTTCTTTTGGTTGAAACCCAGTTCTGATCAGTAGCCCTGACAGGGTTTAAAACCCTGTCAGGGTTCCTAATTGGGCAAAGCCGCAATACCAAGCTGCCAGCTTACTCAGTTCAATTTTAAAAAATATATCTCCGTTCGTTCCATTTCACCCATTCGATTCAATTTCTGAAAAACACCCCTCTTCTTATCGCTGTCAATCGCGAAGTCATTGTCGTTGACAATCGCAATGCAGCTATCCTTCGGAAAGAAAGCAATGCCCTCGGCCTTGTCATGCAGGTACGGAATCTCCGAAAAAAGTAGGTCGTAGACCATGCGCTTCCTCACAGGCTTAATGCCGACTTTTGCCAAACCCAGGCTGTCTTTTAGCTGTTCAATGGTATAGCCAGCTGATATAATGTCTGTATTCGAATCCTTTACCTCTCCTAATTTGTCCTCATCCGCTATGTCGATTTTATAGGTCAAACCTAGTGCCCCATTCCTTGGATCACTGATGTCCGTAGCCTCACTGAGGTCAATTTCCATGATGGTTTTGTATTCGCTTGGAGTCGAAATGACCACTTTTCCTGGGTCAACTTCCACCTCCGGGTAATCACTATCTCTCTCGATAACTAGAAATTTATCATTGGATATGGCACATATACCACTCAAAGCCAAGCCTGGATAATCCTGTACATAAGCATATTGTTGGGTCTGAGAGGTCGTCAAATCGAAGGTCATGATTCGACATATTTTAGCGTACTTTTTGACGGATTTATCCGGGTTGTAAAGGGCTGATTGCATGATTCCGACAAGTTTTGTTCCATCTGGCGTGATGGTAAGCCCTTCCATTCCCCTGTTCGGGCGTCTTTTTCGAAAGACCCTGGGTAGAGAATTTCCTTTATCATGATCGACATCAAAAGGGCTGAATTTTTCTTTTAAGACCCCATTAGAATCAAATCGCATGAGGTAGGGGCCATATTCATCACTCACCCAAAAATCTCCGTTTTTCAACGCTACCAAGCCTTCAGGATCAATTCCATTGGGATCATTTTCTAGCAAACTGCTGTCCGCTGCATAGGCAGCCTCGTTGGTCCCACCCTTACCGGGTAAATTTGGAAGGCCAGTCAAGGCCTGGCCATCAGGACCTTTCAAAAGGATTGTTTTTACCAGTTCATAGGTATTTTCTTTGCGGACAAATAAGCCAATCCTTGGGGTATAATCTGGTATCGCAAAACCCTTGGCTTCTGAACCATCCTTGCTTATCCAGTCGTAATTTGGCCCTCGGTCAGTAAGCAGGTAAAATGCATCCTCCAAACTGGGATGAGGAAAAAGGTCTGAGCCATAGCCTCCAATTATTTTAATACTATCCTGGAAAATAGTAGGCGTGAGTCCAGATAATGGATATTTAATAGGTCGTTTTTCAGATTGATCTGCGGCTTTTTTTTCTGCGGGATTGGTACAAGAGAAAAATAAAAGGGAAATAATGAGTAGGAGTAGGTTTTTCATAAATGGATAGCTTCTCATAATTCATTCGGAGAATAGAAGAAAGGGTTACTCAAATTCACAATAAGCCTGCATTTTAAACGAAAAAATCCCGCCAATATGGCGGGACACAATTCACCTAAAAACTAATACCCCAATAAATTCATTGTCAATTTTTCAATACACTTGACCGTTGAGACAAAAAATCATGACAAGCAGCAGCAGCCTCCCTGCCTTCCTGAATGGCCCAAACAATCAATGAAGCTCCCCTTTTAAGGTCGCCCGCCACAAATACACTTTCTGTAGCCTTGTAATTATCAAAATTTGGTAGATCTTTTTCATCAAAACTTATTCCGAAGGCCTCATATAGAGGATTCCTCTTTGGTTTTTGAAAACCAATTGAAATCAAGGCCAATTCGCAAGGAATGATACGCTCGCTTCCTTCAATCTCATTAAAGCCCTTTCTCCCAGTCTCCCATTCGATCTCAATGACCTTTAAACCTGTCAGATTTCCTTTTTCATCCCCAATAAATTCCTTCGAAAGGATGTTCCACTGCCGTTCAACACCCTCTTGCTGAGAACTGGAAGTTTCGAATACCATGGGCCACTCTGGCCAGGGATTCTCCAGCTTTCGCTCTTCAGGGGGCATCAACCCCCATGTAATCTGGTAAACCGAATCAGCTTCCTGCCTATGGGCTGTTCCAATGCAATCTGAGCCTGTATCTCCCCCTCCAATAACCAATACTTTTTTATCTTTTGCAGAAATGCCTGTAGCTGTTGTCTCTCCTCCTATCTCCTGATTTTGAAGGGTGAGGTATTCCATTGCTTTATGGATACCCTTAAGGCCACTACCCGGAATCTCCATTTCCCTGGCCACAGGTGCTCCTGTGCATAGAACGATTGCATCAAAATTTGCTTGAATATCTTCCGCAGAGATGTCCTTGCCAATTTCCTTTCCACATTCAAACTTAATTCCTGCCTTGACCATAAAAGATAACCTGCGGTCAATGACCCACTTCTCTAACTTGAAGTCAGGAATCCCATAACGCATGAGTCCACCAGCTTTTTGATCTTTTTCAAATATTGTTATCTCATGCCCAGCTTCGTTTAGTTGCTCTGCCGCAGCCAGACCGGCAGGTCCAGATCCAATCACAGCCACTTTTTTGCCCGTTCTGGCCTTGGGAGCCTTTACATTGACCCAGCCTTTGTGATAGGCCTCCTCAATGATGCTTTTTTCGATATGCTCAATACTAACAGGAGACTGTTGAATGCTTAACACACAAGATTTTTCACAGGGAGCAGGACAGACCCTTCCAGTAAATTCTGGGAAGTTATTGGTCTTATCAAGGATATGAAAGGCCTTTTCCCAATTGCCTTCATAAACAGCCTCGTTAAAGGCAGGAATGTCGTTCCCAAGAGGGCAGGCAGAATGGCAAAACGGGATTCCACAATCCATACAGCGAGCGCTTTGCTCAACGGTTTTTTCTTGCGGAAAGGGTTCCAGAAATTCTCCAAAGTGTTTGGTTCTGGTTTCTGGTTCCTGGGCGGATGGTAGTTCCCTTGGCAATTCTAAAAAGGCCAAGGGCTTGTTGATATATTTTTTTTCCATGATAATGATCTTCTTAACCAATTAGCTTTGAACGTTTTGGGTTGACATTCAGAATGTTTGAAGATTTCAGGACTTTCTTGTAGTCCCTTGGGAATACCTTGGTAATTTTGCTAAAGGCATCTTCCCAATCGGTTAACAATTTCATGGCGATTCTACTGCCTGTGATTTTTCTATGTCGCTCCACCATCTCCTGGATAAATTCCTTGTCTTCTATGGTTAATGGATCGCCGATGTCCAGGGTTTCGGCATTGACTTGATTCTCAAATTTCTTGTCAGGATCATAAATAAAAGCAAGTCCACCACTCATTCCCGCTCCAAAATTAGTTCCCGTAGGGCCCAATACGATTATCCGCCCACCTGTCATGTATTCACAACCATGGTCTCCAAGGCCTTCTACCACAGCTTCCAATCCTGAGTTACGTACAGCAAATCTTTCTCCTGCCATGCCTCGGATAAAGGCCTTGCCCGAGGTAGCACCATAAAATGCTACATTGCCAATGATGATATTTTTTCCAGGAGAATAGGGGGCATCACGATCTGGGAAAATGATCATTTCTGCACCGGAAAGCCCTTTACCTACATAATCATTGGCCCCACCTTCCAGCTCAAATCGGATGCCCTTAGCTCCAAAGGCGCCGAAACTTTGACCTGCAGCTCCGCGGAATTTGAGACGAATGCTTCCCTCTTGAAGCCCTTTGCCTGAAGTTGCTTTGATCACATAATGAGACAGCATGGTCCCGGTACTGCGGTTGGTATTAAAAATAGAAGATTCCAGTTCCAATGAGGTACCTTCATTTATGGGTGAGCAGGCCTTGATGAAATTTCTGTCAAGAACATCAGCAATGCCGTGGTCATGATCCCTGCTCTTATAAAGTTCTTCCTCATTGTTTTGATCTGCAAAAAGCATTTGTGAAAGATTAATGCTTTCATGCTTCCAGTGGCGTAGCCCCGCTTTGGTTTTTAACTTTTGTGTCTGACCCACCATTTCATTTACCGTGCGGAATCCCAACATAGCCATATGCTCGCGTAAGTCTTCAGCAAGGAAATGGAAGAAATTGACAAGATGCTCTACCTTACCAGTAAATTTTTCTCTCAGTACTGGATTTTGTGTGGCGATTCCCACTGGACAGGAGTTCAAGTGGCACTTCCTCATGAGGATACAACCTTCAACAACCAATGCAGCTGTGGCAACTCCCCACTCTTCTGCTCCCAGGAGGGTTGCAATGGCAAGGTCGCGGCCGGTCTTCATTCCCCCGTCTGCCTGAACTACAACCCTGTTTCTCAATTTGTTTTTGACAAGGGTTTGATGGGTTTCTGCCAAGCCCATTTCCCATGGCAAACCTGCATGTCGAATAGAGGAAATTGGGGAGGCTCCAGTACCCCCATCGTAGCCAGATATTAGAATATGATCTGCATGGGCTTTGGCCACGCCCGAAGCGATGGTTCCAACACCTCCCTTGGCTACCAGTTTTACTGATATCCTTGCAGATGGATTGGCATTCTTTAAGTCAAAAATCAACTGGGCTAAGTCCTCAATCGAATAAATGTCATGATGAGGAGGAGGCGAAATCAAGCCTACACCTGGAGTCGAATGTCGTACCTTCGCAATCCATTCATTTACCTTATAACCCGGCAATTGACCACCCTCACCCGGTTTGGCTCCCTGGGCAATCTTGATTTGTAGCTCATCAGCTTCACTCAGGTAATGGATAGTAACTCCAAATCTTCCCGACGCTATCTGTTTGGTTGCGGAGCGCTCCCAGTCTTTCCCTGGTATTTTGGTAAAACGCTCAGGATCTTCACCCCCTTCACCGCTATTGCTTTTGCCTCCGATACGGTTCATCGCCTTGGCGAGGGTGCTGTGTGCTTCGTAAGAAATAGAACCGAAGGACATAGCTCCCGTCGCAAAGCGTTTAAGAATGTTTTCGACAGGTTCAACCTCATCTATAGAGATGGGATTTAGTTTGTCGAAATCGAGCAAGGACCGTAGGGTCGTAAACTTTTGGTTGTTTTCATTGATTACAGCTGCATACTTCTTATAAATCTTAAAATCATTGAGCTTTGTACTCTTCTGAAGTAGGTGAATGCTGGCAGGATTATATAAGTGTGTCTCCCCATCTCTTTTCCATTGGTATATTCCTTCGTGTTCAAGCCCCTTCTCATCGAAGGCTTTTTCCTTTCTGATCCTTACTTCTTCTTCTAATCCTTCGAAATCAATTCCTCCCAACCTCGAAACGGTGGCTGTAAAGCAGAGATCAACAAGTCTTTGGCTTAATCCTACAATTTCAAATATCTGGGCCCCATGGTAAGATTGGAGAGTCGATATCCCCATTTTTGACATGATCTTAAGGAGACCTGCATTGATGGCCTTGATGTAATTACTCTCTAGCTCAGCGTAGGAGTAGTTTTCCCAGCCCAAGAGTCCCTCATGCTGGTGAAGTGTCTCAAAAGCGAGATACGGCATAACCGCTGCTGCACCATATCCAATCAGGGTCGCAAAATGATGAACTTCCCTTGCATCGCCTGTCTCTACAATTAGTGCTGCAAGGTGTCTCTTTTTGTTTCGAATGAGGTGGTGATGTACTGCAGATGTAGCCAATAATGCTGGAATAGGCATCTCGCTTTCTGCAATACCTTTATCACTCAGGATTAGTATATTCTTTCCCATGCTAAGGGCTTCCATGGCCTCGTCGCAGATCCTGTTGACAGCATCTTCCAGGCTAACAGATCCTTCAAAGCAAATCGAAATCGTATGTGGATGGAATTTAGGGTTTGCGATTTCTCGGATTTTCTGGATTTCTTCTTCCCTTAAAACAGGCGAATCCAATGCAATGTGATAGCAATGTTCCTTGCTCTCGGTCAGGAAGTTTTTGGAACTTCCAATCCAGCCACCAAGCGACATGACATTTTTTTCCCTGATGGGGTCGATGGGGGGATTGCTCACCTGAGCAAAAAGCTGCTTGAAATAATGCGATATGTGTTGACTATTCTCTGAGAGGATAGCCAAGGGCGTGTCCACTCCCATTGAGCCCAAAGGCTCCTTGCCATTTAAAGCCATAGGCTGGAGCAAGACCTTGATTTCCTCGATTCCAATCCCGAATAATTTTTGTTTGGTCTCCAATTCGATGGTGGAAGAAATAACTTCTTCTACCGGATCAGGAAGCGACTTTAGTTCTACCTTGCCCTCGATCAACCAATCCTTGTAAGGGCGATTTCTTATGAGTTCTTCCTTGATTTCACGGTCTTTTTTGAACCAGCCGTTCTCTACATCCACCAATACCATTTTTCCAGGCTCTAACCTGCCTCTTTCCTTTACCATAGCAGCCGGTATAGGGAGTGCACCTTCTTCTGATGCCAATACAAATCGCTGGTCAGTAGTGAGTGTGTAGCGGGCCGGGCGTAGACCATTTCTATCCAAAACTGCCCCCAGTTGTTTGCCATCTGTAAAACAAACTGCAGCTGGACCATCCCAAGCCTCAGTAAGGGCTCCGTGGTATTCATAAAAGGCCTTGAGCTCAGCGTCCATGTCGCTTCTATTCTGCCAAGCCTCGGGCATGAGCATCATCATGACATGTGGGAGTGGCCTACCACAAAGCAAAAGGAGTTCTACAACTGAATCGAGGTTCCTGGAATCAGAAAACTCTTCCATACAAATCGGAGAGAGTTTACTGATCTCTTCCTTGGTAAAATATTTTGACTTAAGGACTGCTTCTTTGGCTTTGATCCAGTTTAAGTTTCCCTTATGGGTGTTGATCTCGCCATTATGAGCAAGGTACCTGAAAGGCTGAGCAAGCCTCCAACTAGGAAAGGTATTGGTAGAAAATCTAGAATGGACAACAGCCAATACCGACTTGAATCGCTCGTCAGTTAGGTCTTTATAATACTTATTTAGCTGCCAGGTAGTGAGCTGGCCTTTGTAGATGATTGTTTTGCAAGAAAGTGAGGTAAAATGAAGCTCCCATTTCGCCTTTCCTTCGAAAGTATGCCAAAGGTTTCTTCTGAAGACGAAAAGTTTCCTTTCCAGGGCTTCTGTGGATAGGTCAAGTTTGGATTTGAAGAATACCTGTTCGATGATGGGTTCAGAATCTAGGGCCATTTTTCCGAGTTCTGCAGCTTGTGCATCCGTTGGAACTTTTCTATAGCCTAGCAACTCAATTTTATGTTCTTCACATACTTTGGCTAAATGAGCTTTGGCCTGATGATATGCCTTATCTTCTTTTGGAAAAAATAACATACCAATGCCATATCTCCCTGCTTCTGGAAGATTTATTCCAGCTTCTTTGGCTCGCTCGCTAAAAAAGTCATGGTCTATTTGCAGCAGAATACCAGCTCCGTCCCCTGTGTTTGGATCTGCTCCAGTGGCTCCCCTGTGTTCCATGTTCTCGAGCATGGCCAATGCATCCTTGATTACAGCATGGGATGCCTTCTGATCCAGCTGAGCAATGCAGCCTATGCCACAAGCATCGTGTTCGAAGGAAGGATGGTACATAGAAGGGTAAGCGGTTTGCTCGCCCACATGATTGCTGGGAGCCAGGGAACCTGATGCCATAAGTCTTGGTAAATGAGTGTCTTCCCCAACTGAGATTGGGGATAAAATCCAACAATATAAACTGTGTGATAGGATTTTAGGAGTCCAGTTGCAGCCGTGATCCTAATCAACCTAAACCATTCCTAGGATTAGCAATTTACAAAATGGTATTAAAATGTCAAAAATATATGTATTAAAATTTAATATTTACAATGAATTATGTGATCAATTTTAAATATTTCAATGGCTTGTTTCCTGATTCTGAATTGATTTGATTTTGTGAAATTTTTGAATTTTAATGCTATGGGGAAAATTCTAGCTGTGATGATATCCCATTTTTAAGGCATTAGACCAATACAAAATCATTAAATGCTTAGCATACTAACTAAATCATGAAAACAAAACTCTCAACCAGTACTATCCTTGCCATCCTTTGTGCGCTGCTGGTTTCTTTTTCTTGTAAAAACTCTCAGCCTGATCAGAACAAGTTGATTGAAGACTTGCGTCTTGCCACTGATGGAGACAATGGATCATTGGAAAAGTTGCTTGAAACGAATCAAGGGCTTATCCTGGACGAGGGCTTATTGAAAAGATTCAATGCTTCAGAGCTGCTTAGCAAGGAAGGGGAATACTTCAGTGGATTAAACTTTAAAATCAAACCCCTTAGAAGGCTCCACAATTCCCAACATGATTTATTGCTGTGTCTAAAAGAGTTTGAGGCCATGGACGGTAGGATTGCATATCTGTACGTGATTACAAACCCATTGGCGGTTACAAACCCTCAGGTCTACAAACTTGGTTCCATGACTGATGTAGGTAATTGTGGTGCTGGGACAGACTTGACATTCAAAACAGATGCATTGATGACCGATGAAGTCGAAAAGTGTTACATGGAGAATGAAGAGACAGATGAAGCAGGTAATCTGATCAGGACAGTGCACCATATGCTTACTTATCACGGTGAACTCATCAAGTTAAAACGAGATACCAGCGAAAGGTTCGTGGCGATTGATTAAGAAAAAGGATATGATATAGGGAAGAATTTTAATATTAATATATTTTATTAATTTTATAAGTGATGTTAATTGATTTGTAGCAAAATTAAATAATGAGTACACCTACTAACCAAATGACTTGGAACGAGGCCCTTGACAGGCTGAAATCCGGAAACAATCGTTTTGTTCAGGATAGCCTTGATGGAGAGCTAAATGATTCTAGCCGTCGGCAAACTTTAACAGGGGGACAGCATCCTTACGCAATCATCCTTTCTTGTGCAGATTCAAGGGTAGTACCTGAATTGGCTTTTGACACGGGTTTGGGAGAGATTTTTGTGATTCGTGTTGCAGGTAATGTGGCCAATGTGGAATCTATTGCCAGCATTGAATATGCAGTTGCACATCTTGGGACCAATCTGATTGTGGTCTTGGGACACGAGAGTTGTGGAGCTGTTACAGCTGCAATGCAAGGTGGAAACAATGGCTATAACCTGAATCTGCTCCTTGCACACATTAACCCTGCCATCGCAAATACCGAAAGTGGGGTGGTGAATGACGTCGTGAAAACCAATGCCCGAATGACAGGTGATGAATTGGAAGAGCGTTCAGGAATCATTAAAGGCGCCGTTGAAGCGGGAACATTAAAAATCGTTCCTGCATATTACAACCTTGGGACAGGCAAGGTAGATTTTATGGAATAATGTAAAAAAACCTACTGACTGGAAATCCAATTAGTAGGTTTTTTTCTGAATTTCTCCTTATAGAGCATGAAGGATAACTTTTTTGCTCAACTTCTTCCCATTAGCCTTTAATTCGACTACATACATCCCTGACGGAAGAGTATTCAGAGAAATAACCCTGCTATTCCTTCCTCTATTTATGCTAATGGAATTTTTATAAACCATTTTTCCCTGGCTATCCAGAAGTGAGATTTCACCTTGTCCTGTCTCATTCGAACTAATATTTAGGCTAAGGTTTTGTCCAATTACTGGATTTGCTACTGAAAAACTCAGTGGCAATTCCTGTATTTCTGTAGACAACTGCAGAACCTGACTCAAACTTGATTTCCCATCGATGTCAACCTGTTTGATTCTGTAGTATATTGAGCGATTCTCGTTCAGTTGAATGGCAAAATCTGTATAAGAATAAGATTTGAGGTTGCCATTGGTATTAGATGGATTATTTACCTCGGCCACAAAACCAAAACTTTTGCCATCCAAAGATCTTTCTACTTCATAATGGTCATGATTAATTTCCTGACTGGTAGACCATTGGATCACACCTGCACCATTTTCGTAGGAAACCGAAATATCTTGCCATTCAACCGGGAGGAAGGCAGGTAAAAATGCCACATCACAAGTTGGAGGTATGTAAAAAGAATCCGGGATGGATCCTGCATCTCTGGAAACCGATGCATCTGGTGTGGTATTTTCAATATCCATGATGTTGCTTGGGCTGCTGTCATCATAAAAATTAATCCCAACCGCATCATCTCCAAAAGATCCATTGTTGATGGTTTCTCCTGAGAAATAGAAATTTCCCGAGCCTGTAATCGTAGAGTTGTTGGTGAATCTAACGCCCGCGACATAACCTGAAGCCTGGTTATTAAATGCCTGATTGATCTCAATGAGGTCGTTTGGCGCTCCTCCGGCCCCTTGAACAAGGATAATTCCTGCGTTTTGGCTGTTGGGATTGTCATTAACAAAACCTGTAGCACTAAGCAGCGAACAATAATTGTTCATGCTGGATGTACCTCCCAAGCTGATACTCCCTACAGAGCTTACCAATCCATAATTTTCTAAAGCAGAGTTGAATTCAAAGGAGCCCAATCCTACAAAATATCCATTGTTGGTAAATATCGAGCTGGCAGCAAACTCCACATCTGATCCTGAATACAGAATTCCCTTATTTTCCAATGTCGAAGATTGATCAAATAAGAGTGGGTAGACAAAGGTGATCCTTCCATCCTCCATATTTTCAATGTTGACGCTACCTGAAAGGCTGAGGGTACCATCAAAACTCAAGGTATCCACATTATTCAGCCTGAATCCACTCCCCAGTACCAGATTGGGAAGAATGGCCTCACCTTCATTTATCATCAAACCAGCTGCCGTAGACATCGAACTTGGCTTGAATACAGCTCCACTTTGTACGGTAATTTTACTTCCAGTGGGGAAACTGCTCACAGTTCCGGTAAAGACACTGCCAATGGGAATGCAAACCGAATCCCCTATGGTTAAACTTATGTTTCCTGCGTCACCAGGATAGGAAATATTACAATCGGCAATTGCGATATCATTTCTATTGTAGACGAAAATTAGCAAGATGGTGAGGAATAGTCCTGTTCCAAGGGTTACAAGAACCGATAGAGGGGACAATTTCCCGCTTTGATCGAGTTGTGGTTTATTGCTCACAAGCGATTGGTTTTAAAGTCAAATAATATCAGAGAATATCAGGTCGTCGGAAGTGATCTCATTGGTGTCGCTAATCAGGACAGCTCTTTCTACCATGGCTTTCAACTCTCGCACATTTCCTGGCCAGGAGTGGTTCAGGAGTTCTTGCAGTGCATCTTTGGTAAAATGCTTCTCAGCCATTTTGTTGGACTTGATAAAGTTGTTGAGGAAATGCTTGGCGAGGATGACAATGTCATTGCCTCTTGCTCCCAAGGGAGGAAGATGGATTAAAAATCCCTGCAAGCGGTAGTACAAGTCTTCCCTAAATAGTCCTGCACGGACCCTTTCATTCAAGTTTTTGTTGGTTGCAGCAAGTACCCTGACATCCAGCTTAATTTCTCGGTTGCTTCCTAGTCGGGTTATGGCACTTTCCTGAAGTACCCTTAGCAGTTTCGTTTGCAGGTTGATGTCCATCTCTCCGATTTCATCCAGGAAGATGGTACCTCCATTGGCTTCTTCAAATTTTCCAATTCTCCTTCCCGTCGCTCCTGTGAAAGCACCTTTTTCGTGCCCAAATAGCTCAGATTCAATTAAGTCTGCAGGAATCGCAGCAACATTTACTGCAACAAATGGCTTTTTCTTTCTTGGTGAGTTATAGTGAATGGTGTTGGCTATAACTTCTTTTCCTGTACCACTCTCTCCAGTTACCAGGACCAGGATGTTGCTTTTTTCCACCTTTTGAATCAGGCGAAGGACTTTCATGATGCCTGCGCTTTCACCCACCACGTTGGAGTATTTGGCTCTATCCGCAACCGTCTGACGAAGTTCTTCAACTTCTTTTTTCAGGTTTACGTGGCTACTGAGGTGCTTGACCACATTGGAAAGTTCGACAAGGGCATTCTCATTTTTGATGATGTATTGAGATGCTCCATTGGTATAAGCTTCTACAACTACTTCCACCTTTTCCTGTCCGGAGAGGATTACGGTAGAGATATCTTCATCATATTGCCTGATTTTTTTTAGGATCTCAAGGCCATTCATGTCAGGCAAGTTGTAATCAATGCTGACTATTTCAGGATTAAGGTGAATGTTGTTGAAGAAGTCTTCCCCGCTTTTAAAAACCCTCACATCCAGGGAATCATCTGCTTGTTCCAGTTTTCTCTGAATGATTTTGCCAAAAATAAGGTCATCTTCTATTACAAAAACTCGATTAGAGAATTTTCTTTGCATACCGTAAAATCTATTTTGCATAAAATTATTTGGGTAAGTTCTAAATATGAGTTCATTAAAAGGGTAGGTATTACACTGGGATAAATTAGGATGTTAAATATTTCTAGAATTAAACTATGTGGATGTTGTCTAATTTTTAAAATTTGTAGAAAAACTGGAAATCATATGACCCATAAAGAGCTTGAAATAGATTTTGCTCAGTTGAGTATGCTGTCAGAAGACGATCCTGAGTTCATGATAGAAATATTGGAACTTATCCAGGATCAATCTCCTGGTGTACTTACTGAAATGAAAACCCAGCTACAAAGTGGTTCTTACCTTGCACTTTCTGCTACTGCTCATAAATACAAATCATCCATTAATATCCTGGGAAATTCGGTCATTGATAATCTTGTAAATAGCATTGAGAAAAATGCTAAGACTGAAGAAAAATGGGAAGAGCTTGATGACCTCGTCCAAGAGTTTGAGTCAGTTTGTGACAGGCTTTTAGAAGCGGTTAAGGTAGAGTTAGAGGAATTAAAAGGGTAGGAATTATTTCAGGATTCTGCTATGGAAAGCAGAATCCTGAAATAATTTTATTTTGTAGTCTTCTCCTTTTTATTTTTCTCTTTTTCATCCTTTTCTGGCTGGTGCTGCTGGTTGGATTGGGAGAGAATTTTACGCATCTGAATAAATATCCGCTCAATCAGCCTTAGGTCTTCGGTAATAATGTCCGCTTGACCACTCATTTCTGGTGTAAAAACCAGCCTTTTATCATAGGTGGTCTTCATGCCATCCACTAGTTTGATATCCATGCTGTAATTTTCTCCCTGGGGAATGGGAGAAATTGACGATACCTCACCAAGCAGCATGCCGAACCTTTCGAAATTATAGCTGTCCAGTTTAATGTTGACTTTTTGTCCAACAGAAACTTTTCCTGCTCCCTGTATTGGGAGAAATGCCTTTCCTATTATTTCTTTCCCTGGGGGAACAAGGCTCATGACCTCTTCACCAGCCTTGATGTACTGATTTTCTGCCCAGATTTTACTGAAGGTGATCTGGCCATCAAAGGGAGCTTCGAATAGGTAGTTTTTCTTCCATTGGTCTACCGCTGCCTTTAATTCTTTTAGCATTTCGCCCAATCCTACATCCAGGCGCTGCCTTTCTTTCAGGCTTCCCTGCTTCAGTTCGGCTATCCTCTTTTCATATTCTTCTTTCTGAATGCGATTGCTAAAAATGGAACCTTTTAACTGTTCTGCGGCTCTTTTCTTGTACAGATAGCTTGAATTGGCCTTATCGGCTTTTAGCCTAGAGATAGCCCCCTCTTCGAAGAGTTGATTGTTGATGTCTTTTTCTCGCTCGATCAACTTGATTTCCTCATCAAAAATTTCAATCTGTGTGTTAAGGTTAGCGTTCAATTGTTCCAGATTTGCCACCTGTTGGGTCAGGTTTTGGAGTTGTTCTATTCGGTAGTTTTTACTCCTGTGAAAAAAGTTCTGTTGCTCATACTGTTCTCGAAACCTAGAGTAGGTACTTTGGATCTCACCTAGTCGAGGGTACAATTTCCATTCGATTTTGGGTAAAATGGCAAGCTCGCCTGAAAGCCACGAACTGAGAGTATCCAATTGCTTTTCAAGTAAGAAGACGTCTTCATAGTTGGAGGAACTTTCCAGTACAGCCAGGTATGCCCCTTCTTTTACTTCTTCCTGGTCGTGGACCCATATATGGACCAACTTTCCACTCTGGGAGGAAACTAGCCTGATAGGTGGGGGCGAGGTAGTGAGGCTAATCCTCGCAGGGATGATCTCAGGATACTTTATCTTCCATGTAAGGAAGAGGATAACTGCGATGACAACAGCTATTACAGTAATCCCCCAACTTACGATCCATCTGGGTGGCTTGTTCATGATCTCTTGAACCTTCGGTGACCTCAGTTCAATGTTTTCAGGATCATTTGAGTCTATGATGATTGATTCTAAGTCCATAATTTATTGACCTAATTCGAGTTGGTTGCTGACGAGTTGAAAATATGCTCCTTTCTTGTTGACAAGGGTTTGATGGGAACCCTGTTCGATGATTTTTCCCCCTTTGAGGACGATGATCTGATCTGCGTTCTTCACCGTGCTGAGCCTGTGGGCCACAATGACAACTGTCCTGCCTTTGAAGAAGGTATTCAGGTTGTTCATGATGATGAGTTCATTGTTGGCATCAAGTGCATTGGTAGCCTCATCGAAGAAGATGTACTCTGGATCTTTGTAGACAGCCCTTGCGATTAAGAGCCTTTGTCGCTGACCTGCACTCAGGCCGATGCCTTGATCACCGATTTTGGTATTATACCCCATCGGCAGCCCTTCTATGAAGTACTGGATGTTTGCTGTTTGGACTGCCTTTAGCAATCTGGCTTTGTCGATGTCTTCTTCCAGGGCGATGTTGTACGCGATGCTCTCTGAGAAAATGTAGCTGTCCTGCATGACTACCCCACATTTTCTTCTCCATGTGCTGTTTTTGATTTGGTTTAATGGAGTCCTCGAAACAAATATTTGTCCTTCAGTTGGGCTGTAAAACTTCAGAAGGAGTTTGATCAACGTGGTCTTTCCACTTCCACTCATCCCGACGATGGCGGTGGTTTTGCCTTCGGGTATATTCAGCTTGATGTCTTCAAGCACCCTGGGTGAACCAAATCCTGCATAATGAAAGTTCAAATTTTCAATTGTAATGTCTTTGCTTTCAGGGATCAATTCTAATAATCCATTTTCTGTTAATTCTTCATTCTCCCTATCATGAATTTCTCCAAGCCTCTCAAGGCTTATTTTTGCGTCCTGGAAGTCTCGGATAAATTGGATAAGCTGATTGATTGGGCCTGATAATTGTCCCAATAGATAAGAGATCGCAAGCATCATACCCAGGGTCATGTTTCCCTTAATGACCTCAAGGGCAGCTGTGAAGGTGATCAAAATGTGTGAGCACTGAAGAAAAAAGGAGGAACCTGCTTGCTGGTATTGTCCCAGGGTAAGGAGCTTAATGTTGACCTGGAATAGGCCCGCTTGGATATTCTCCCATTGCCATCTTTGTTGGCGTTCGATGTTATTAAGTTTGATCTCCTGGATTCCCTTAAGTAGTTCTATAGTCTTGCTTTGATTGGCGGACATTTTGGCGAAGCTCTTGTAATCTAGTTCCCTTCTTTTTCGGAGGAATAGAAGAATCCACCCCACATAGAGAAGGGTACCTATTAAAAATATCCAGAATATCTTCATGCTGTAGTATGCGAGAACAAAGCTGATAACTACAATATTCAGGCTTGAAAACAGGGTGTTGAGCCCTGATTGGGTCAGGAATTCCTCTATCCTTCTGTGATCTCCAATTCTTTGGATAAGGTCGCCGACCATCTTTGAATCAAAAAAGCTGATGGGCAACTTCATGAGTTTGAGCAAAAAATCAGAGATAAAGGAAATATTGAACCTGGTGCTTACATGTAGCAATATCCATGACCGGATAAACGAAATCGTGGTATTTCCTAGAAACACCATTAACTGGGCTGCCAAAATCAGGTAAATAAAACCGATGTTTCGCGTTCCAATACCAAAGTCTACAATGGTCTGGGTCAGGAAGGGAAAAATGAGTTCCAATAAGGCTCCAAGAAACAACCCAAGGATAAGTTGGACCATGTAGGAGCGGTATTTTTTCAAGTACTGAAAAAAGTAGCTGAAGTTTTTTCTGGAGATTTTTTCTCCTTCCTGGGCATAAAACTCAGGAGTGGTCTCCATCAGCAAAGCAATGCCTTCTTGTTGGCCCTCATGTTCGTCGCTGCACCAGCTTTTTATGAATTCTTCTGGGCTGTAGACCACATCGCCATGCGCAGGGTCTGCGACATGGACTTTCTTTGATGTGCATTTGTAGACTACCACAAAATGCTCTTGATCCCAATGGACAATTGCAGGCAGTGGGGCCTTGGTTTTTAGGGTATCAAAATCAATTCGAACACCGAGTGTCTGGAGTCCGATTTCTTCGGCAGCCTCACTTACACCTGAAAGGGATACCCCCTCTCGTGTGATGTTACTTAATTTTCGTAAGGATTGTAGCGAATAATACTTGCCATGATGTGCAGATATCATTTGAAGGCAGGTAGGACCACAATCCATCGCATCCAATTGCGTGTAGATGGGAAATCTAGTCTTCATGGTTGTTTTTAGCTTCTTATTGAATAATGTATTGGTGGGAGGGGGGAAGCTCAGAAAGAACTAATTGTTATACATGAATAAAGGTTGTTGTTTGATTTTTTAGTAAGTATTAAATGGTTGGAAAAAATTTTTGCAAGAAAAATTTTCCATTATAATCTAATAACAATCAGTAAAAAGTCTCTCTTGGGTTATTAGAATACTTTTTACTTGATTTTATTAATACCGTAAATGATTTTTTCAAAAAAAAATTTTGACTCGCATAATATAAGAGTCGGAGCTCCTACCTTAGATCTTAACAAACAGAACGGACTTTTTTCATTAAACAATCAAATATCTCTTCATTTAAGTGGTTTCAGCCCTACAATGGTATTTAAATTTTTTTGAGAATGGAACATTTATTCCTCTGAAAAAATATGAATGCAAATAAATCATAGAGGCATTTGACCATGATTTAAAGAGGTTTGATTGAATGATACTAAAATCATTTTTTTACTATAAAACGCATAAATCATGAAATCATTAAAGGATTTTTCTAATTCAGATCAACAATTGTCTACCACCCAACTTAGAAATGTATATGGTGGAAAGAAAATAAGCACAGCTGGTCCACACGGAAAAAAAGACGTGATGAAGGTAGATCGTTATGGGGAGTTAGTGTGGATAAAGGTTTACTTTTAACAAGCACAAAGTTTCTCTTTCCTAGCTTGGAATAAATCAAAAAAGTTAAGGTGCGCTCCTAAAATGAGAACCTGGCATATTATTTTTTGGTTTGGCAGTAAGGCAGGTTCCTTCTGTCTGATGAAGCTCAAGTCCCTTTTTAGGATAGTGTATTCGTCGCGATATGACGATTAGCTGATTGATCGCATCTTGGCGAAACCTCACGGGGAGAGTGAATCAAGCAAAGGTTTAGGTCGGATTATCTCTGAGATATGCACACTCTAAAAAAGTTTTTTCAGGTTTTTTGAAAAAAATTAGAGACTCGCATAAAATAAGAGTAGCAAATTCTACCTTAGTTTTCGTCGAGCAGACAAGAATTCCTTAAAAGTTTTAGCAAGTCTTAATCCCATAAAATCCAGCTTGAATATTTTTTAAGCCAAGGGTATAAGATCCATGCAAAGTTTCAGCAAAAGGGATATTTCCTTTGAAGCTTGAAATATTTTGACATGGGGAGGGTGAACTGTCTGAACTTCTATGGAAATGAAGTATGTAATCTATTTTTTAACCAACTAATATTTATCATTATGCAATCTTTAGCAAATTTTTCTGATTCTCGTCAAGTATTGAACACCAACGAGTTGAACAACGTTGTAGGTGGAAAAAAAGAAAAAACAGAGATCGACGGCCACAAAGATGTCGTTAAAACTGTAAGAGGAGAAGTCAAGTGGGTTAAGGTTTACGCCTAAGCTCCCGACTATTAAAATAGAGCCTGAAACTCGGGCTCTATTTTTTTACTTTTCTGTTATGGAACACTGTCGAATTGAGGTCAAATGAATGTAAACTAATCCCCGAGGAGTGGTAAACCGACAAAATAGCTTTCATAAGAAATGGTAAAAATATACACTGATTGATTTATCATTTAAATAATTATTTAGGTTGAAATTAATTTTCTTTTCAAAGCATACTTTTGGGACAGTGAGCCTATCTGAGGACATGCTGAATAGTAAAATTAACTAGGTCTTAATTTAAAGCACAAAACCATGAATCTGGAAAAGTACAAGTTCCGATTGGAACAAATTGATCAACTTATCAGGATGAGATCTACAGGATCTCCCAAAGCATTTTCTAAGAAGTTGGGCCTTTCTGAGAGTCAACTATACAGAATTTTGGATGCGATGAAAGCCCTAAATGCCCCAATTTCTTATTGCAAGTATCGACAGACTTATTATTACCAGTTGGACGGAAGATTCTACCTGGGTTTTGAATGTAAGGAAAGTACATTGCAAAATGTAAGAGGTGGTTTCGGAAGTGTACCTTATGTGGGGGATATTCCCTATCGCTCTAAGCAAAAAAGAAAATTCCCATTTAGTTCGTATTTTGGATAATGTGTAGCCTAATAAGACCTTCTAGGCAATCCCCTGCCGTATATGAGGTTAATTTTTATCCTAAAGGTATCTCCGAATAAGCTTAACATTCATCACAAAACTTTATTCCGATGAGTAAAGCCAAGCATTTTATAATTGTCGTTTTGTTACTGCTAAACTCTCGTCTTTTTGCCTGTGATTGTCCATATAAGGCCTATTATGCTAAAATAGGATTGGCAGAGATGGCATTGACAAAACAAGACTACCAGGCTGCTGATAAACTATATCGAGAGGCATTGGGGGAGTTTGATGGATTTGCAAGGGATTATCTCAATGCGAGTATTACCTCCGCTTATTTGAAAGACACTAGCCAGACACTTGCCTATTCGACCAAGGCAATAAATATGGGTGTATTGTTTAGTCTTTTGAATAAGAAGACCGAATTTGACTTCATAAAGGCTCATCCTGAATGGAAAAGCCTGAGGAAAAAGGCTAAAAACTTAAGAAAAGAAGCTATTCAGCCCTCAGAACTTAGGGATAGGGTATATAAAATCTACAAAAGAGACCAAGGTTTACGGTCATTTCCCTTTAACATGAAAATAGGGGGTAAAAGACTCTTTCAAAAAAGATGGGACCGAGTAAATTCTGAAGGTTTTTTTGAGTTGAAGAAAATTATTTTAGAAACGGGTTATCAAGGGGAAAAGCAGATTGGCCCAGCTCATTTTGTGGCACAGGACTGGTACGCCTTCTCCGTGATTCTCCACAATCTATACCGGGATACAGATCAAAAACTTTCGCTGATACTACGGGAGGAAATGTGCAAGGGGAACCTTCCCGCTAGGCTATATGCCTATATCATAGACCGAACAAATTTGGAGAATGGTAAGCCCGAAATTTATGGTTCTACCTACATCATTACATCGCTCAGTTTTATCCAAAAAGGAGTAGACCTGGGTGATCAGATGATCCGTTTAACCGAGGAAGAAAGTAAGAAGGTAAATGCTTCTCGGCAGCAGATTGGTTTACCATTAATGTCTCAATCCCTGAAAATTCGAAAAATTGCTCCACCTTTTTATGTTTTTCTGTAATGATTTTGATCCTAGCCGAAACGATTGATAAATCAGTTAATGATGTCATTGATTGGTTGACATATTTCAAGTTGCCATTCCTAAGAATCAATGAATCTGAGTTTATTCAGTCTATTCGAATTGAAAGCAGGTCTCATGATTGGTCCATCAAACTGGAATTGGAAGGTAAAAAGCTTGATTTGGATGATGTCAAAGCCTATTGGTATCGAAGAGGGGATTTGAAAATGGCTGTGAAAGTAGCAGCGGGGGGGGAGCCTGTTCTATTGGAGCAACTTCATTTCCATATCCAGGATGAGTGGGCCAAACTAAGGGAATTTTTATTCGCTAGACTTGCTGACATCCCTTCTATTGGAAATGGACTGATTGAAGTTAATGCTGCTAACAAGCTCAAGAATCTCCAACTTGCCAAGACTTGTGGGTTGGATATTCCGAAGACCTATATCTTTAGTAAGAAAAAGCATCTTCAGGCCCTTCAAGAGACAGGGGAATCCTATATCCTGAAGGGAATTTCGGAAATCATTTCGATGAATTGGAAGGAAGGTGGAAATACCTATTATCAGGCAAGTTCACATACCGTAGGAATTGATGAGGGACTCTCCTTAGAGGTGGGAGACCACTTTTTTCCAAGTTGTATTCAAGAGAAAATTGAGAAGGAGTATGAATTGAGGGTATTCTTTCTATGCAACGAATTATTTGCCATGGCCATATTTTCTCAGTTAAGTGAGGCAACACAAACTGACAACAGGATGGAAGCGTATGAAGGGCAAAACAGGTGTACGCTTTACAAATTGCCAGATACAATATCAGAGAAAATAACCAGGTTCATGAAAGTATTAGGTTTGAACTGTGGTTCCATTGACTTGATCAAGTCAGTGGATGGTAGGTATATTTTCCTTGAAGTAAACCCTGTTGGGCAGTTTAATTATGTATCTGAAAACTGCAACTATCAGCTTGAATTTCAGGTTGCGAAGACGTTAAAAGATTTTTCATAAGCAAGATTTTAGCCATGGTATCAATCAAAGAAATGTATCCAGAATTTGGCCCGTCGGAATTTCCCTTGACATTTTACAGAATTGAGGTAAAGAAGATGTTGCCAGGAGATATCCAACAGCAAGAACAAAATTCCTGTCCAGGAATTTATAACCATTATGGAAGCTCTCAGGTGAGTTTGTACCACAGTTACAGGCCTGTTTCAAAGATCCCAACAGATTCATTTAATAAGCACTAAACCATGGAAAAGAATATTCCCATTCTTTATTCTTGCTGCATTCCCGTAAAGGGAGCTTCAAGAAGCATCGTATGTGACCTGCAGAGAAAAAGCTTCCTATATATACCCAACAGCCTTTACGAAATCTTGACCCTGCACAGGGGAAAGCGTAAAGAGGAGATTTTTCAGACTTATGACAACCAATACAACGACACCATCCAGGAGTATTTTGATTTTTTGGTTGAGCAAGAAATGCTTTTCTATTGCGACGATTCCGAGCGTTTTCCTAAGATGAGCATGGATTGGATGAGCCCTGCTCAGATCCAAGATAGCATCATAGATATAGGAGCAGAAAGTGCCCACGATTGGGACCATATCCTGTCCCAACTGGAAGGCTTAGGCTGTAGGCACATTCAAGTCAGGTCATTTGTAAACAAAAGCCTCGATTTTTGGCAGGAGCTTATGGAAAAAGTGTCGGAGTATGCCATAATCTCAGTAGAGATCCACATGAAACATGGCGTAGGTCTTGAGAAGGAGAGTTTAAATTCATTGGTTCAAACCTTTCCACAGATTTTCCTTATCAATGTCCACAGTTCGCCTTTTACTTGGTTTGCAGAAGGATTTCCTAGGAGAATGGGGAACCTACAATTCTCAAAAGTAAGCATAGACTCTGAAACTCATTGTGGGGTAATAAGTCCTTCTTTTTTCATCATCAATGAAAAGACTTTCACGGAGGGCTGGAATCACAACAGTTGTTTGAACCGAAAGATCTCTGTAGATCAATATGGCATGCTCAAAAACTGTCCCTCGATGGTGGAGGCATTCGGTCTGGCCAATGAAACGGATTTTGAGGAAGTCTTGAAAAAAGAAGGTTTTACCAAACTTTGGAACATCAACAAAGACCAGGTAGAAGTTTGTAAAAGCTGTGAATTCAGGTATATCTGCACCGATTGCAGGGCCTATATCCAGAATCCAAATGATCCATTGTCCAAACCTGCCAAGTGCAACTATAACCCAGCTTTGGGTAAATGGGAAACAGTGGCGGAGACCAGCCTTGCTTGATCAGGCGCCGTCTTTCCTCCTCCCAAAATAAAACATCATAAAGCCCCCACTAAAAAACATTAGGAAGCTATATACGGCTGCTGGTATGGAAAGGGTCGTGTTGGCCAAGACCGTACTGGCAATTACTATCGCCAGTGTCCCATTTTGAATCCCTGATTCAATTGAAATGGTGATGGATTGGGGGAGATTTAGTTTGAATATCCTTGCAGAGAAAAATCCCAGTAGCATGGTGCTGAGGTTGAGGATTGAGGTAGCCAAACCCACTTGTACCAGATAGGTGATGATGTTTTCTCTTTCCTTCAGGATAATTGAAACCAGAATCAGAAGGAAAAGAATGGTTGACAGAATCCTCACAGGGCGATCCATCCTGATGGCAAATGCCTCACTGCGAGAGCGAACAAACATTCCGATGACCACTGGAACTATAACAATCACAAATATTTGGAGCAACATTCCTACCTCATCTACATCCACAACTTTATCAGATTCTGTAAAATAATTGAAAGAAAAACCCATGATCAAAGGCAAAGAGATCAGGGTGATCAAGCTGCTAATTGCCGTTAAAGAGATCGAAAGGGCAGTATCTCCCTTGGAAACATGGCTGATCAGGTTTGAGGTAACACCACCTGGGCAAGCTGAGATCAACATCAAACCTATGGCCATCTCGACAGGGAGTTTCAATAGCTGTGTGATTCCGAAGGCAATCAAAGGCAGAAAAATCAATTGATTGACCAGACCGATCAGTGCAGCCTTGGGATTGGCAATCACTCGCCTAAAATCTGTCGGAGTCAGGGAAAGTCCCATGCCCAGCATGATGATGAATAGCGAAGCAGGTAAAAAAACAGTTGTAAGGATGGAGGATTCCATAATGCGAGAGCTAAGTAGTAGAGATAGTTTCAATCAAAGAATATACGATAAATTATTACAAGGCAATTAATTCTCTGGTAACAGACTTAATTTCATTGCTATCTTTACCGAAAAACGCCATCAAATCTCTATTTGCTAATATCTCTATAGTTATCCTGCTCAATCTATTGATTAAGCCTATTTGGCTTTTGGTAGAAATGGGGATTCAGGATGAAGTAGGCCATGCCGAATGGGGGATGTATGGAGCTTTACTTTCTTTTGGCTTTCTGTTTTTGAGCCTTTCTGATCTGGGCATCAATCAGTACACCACCAAAATGATAGCTGGAAAACCTGAATTGATGGCCAGCTATTTCCCAAATTTATTTGCCTTCAAACTACTCATCATGATCCTCTATCCTGTCGCTATGGTAGGGGTTGGGAGCTTGATCGGGTACGACCAGCGACAGATCTATTTCCTTTTTTTACTCTGCTTTGTTCATGGTGGAGGGCAAATGATGGAGTTTTTTCGAGCGAATATCAGGGCATCGCAGAAATTCAAGCTGGATGGCTTTCTATCCGTAGCTGAGAGAATCCTTTTATTGCTTTTGACTGCCTACCTGTTTTTTACACAGCTTACCATTGATCGCTTTATATATGCCAGGTTGATCGCTATTGGCTTAACGGTCTTGCTTTTTTATGCCCTGATCATACGATTGTATGGCTGGTTTCGACCTCGGCTGAACCTGCCTTTTGTAAAAAATATTGTGAAGTCAAGCCTGGGTTTGGCTTTGATGACGATTTTGTACTCGGTTCACGACAAGGTCGATCAGGTGATGCTTGAACGCTTGCGGGTAGAGGACGGAGCCGTCCAGAATGGACTTTATGCTGCCGCTTATCGCTGGTTGGAGGCAATGTCGATGTTTTTATGGACGGTTTTACCCATTTTTTTCGCTCGATTTGCATTCTTTGTTGAAAAGCCAAAAGAACAAGAGCGCTTGCTACACTTCGGACAAGTCATCACGGCTATCCCTTTAATATTTGTAGCTGTATGGGTGTGGTTCTATGCTGAACTATTGCTATTCCCATTTGACCAAAGTACAACTGAGGAATTGGGAGTAATTGCAGCTTGCCTAAGAGCTATTTTTATCGCGCTGGCAATCAATGGTTGCTTTGCCATTTTTAGCACCTTATTGACTTCTACCGGGCATGAATCCAAGGTAAATGTCATGGCTATAGCTTCCGTACTGCTCAACATTGTTTTGAATGTAATCTTCATACCTGAATATGGGGCAATTGCTTCTGCTTGGACTACGGTGGGATCTTATGCCTTGCTGAGCATTTGTTACCTGGCCTATATTCAGTTTTTTCTGGAAATACAGGTTCCTTACAGCCAGACTATTCGACTCTTCCTGCTGGCAGCTCTCCTTTGGGGACTATTCTATGCCCTACAAATGTTGGATTGGCCATGGTGGGTAGTTAGTGGAATATGTTTCTTGTTTACCCTGGCAGCCTCTTTTCTATTGCGACTTATCACATTGGCCAAAATCAAATCCTTTCAGGTATGAGTAAGGGTGTAATTTGCCATATTTCTGTGCTCAACCCCCTGATGCATAGCAGGATTTTTTACCGATGGGCAAAGGGGGCTCAAAAATTGGGGTATGAGACTGTCATTTTTGCACAAGGATCAGGGGATGCTCGTATTGAGTCGATTAGCTTACAGGCTACCGGCCTATTTTCTCGACTATCACTGAAAAGGTTGTTCTTTAACCATAGCCATAAACACAAATTCAAGGAGGTGGAGGCAGATATTTATGTACTTCATAGTCCTGAGCTTTTAGGTCTGGGGCGGTGGCTAAAAGAAAGGACATCTGCCAAGGTCATTTATGATGCCCATGAGGATTATTATAAAAACATCATTCATGCACCTCATTATCCTGCATTCCTTAGAAAACCTCTTGCCCGATGGGTCAGAAAGAAGGAAAGTATGGCCCTGGATTATTTGGATGCCGTGGTATATGCGGAAGATTGTTATGAAGGAATGTTGCCAGCCGATTCTAGTAAAACATTTTTCCTAAGGAACAAATTTGCAGCTGAACCAGATATCAGCCCTTCAGATTTTTCAGAACCCTATATGCTAAGTACCGGAACGCTGGCCTGGGCATGGGGAGTCAAGGAGAGTTGTGAGCTTTGGAAGGCCATTTGTTTTGAAAAGCCCATCAGATGGGTGTTGGCTGGGCATACAAATGATAGGTCTGTGTTGGAATTTGTGCGGGAAGAAGCGGCCAGAGCAGGACTGGAAAATTACTTGAGCATTATTGGCGGAGAAAGTTATGTACCTTACGAACAAATCATCAAGTTGATCCGAGGCTGTTATTTCGGAACGGCCTTTTATCACTTACAGCCCAATATTGTAGGGAAAATTCCTACAAAATTCTACGAATTCATGAGTCTGGGAAAGCCCCTGCTTTTCACAAAAGAATTTGCCTGGGAGAAATTTAACCTAGATCACCCTTTTGGTTTATCAGTCAAATGGGGAGAATGGGAAAATTCCAAATGGGTCTTGAATTTGCATGAGCAACTACAAAAATGGCATTCTCCCAAAGAATCCCTTCTGTGGGGTAAATTTGAAAGTGAACTTCCCACATTAAAATCCCTGCTTGAAAGCCTGTGTCATTAGATTTTTTGGAAAGAACTCTTATATTTCCCTCCCAAGGAATACACAAATCTATACCCAAAGCAGGATGAAAGAGATCAAACGACTACTCGTAGCAAACCGTGGAGAAATAGCCCTTAGAATCATGCGTACCGCTCGCGAAATGGGCATTGAATGCATTGCGATTTACTCTGAGGCTGATGTAGCCTCTCCCCATGTAAAATTTGCTGATGAGGCCTTTTTGTTAGGTCCTCCTCCTTCGAATGAATCCTACCTATTGGGAGAAAAAATCATCGATATTTGTTTGAACAATGACATTGACGCCATTCATCCAGGTTATGGCTTCCTTTCCGAGAACGCAGAATTCACCAGAAAAGTAAACAAGGCTGGAATCACCTTCATAGGTCCAACTCCTGAGGCCATGGAGGTAATGGGAAGTAAGTTAGAGGCTAAGCAGGCCGTGAAGCAATACAATGTACCTTTGGTACCTGGTTTGGATGAGGCCATTAAAGATATTGGAGATGCCAAAAAGGTAGCTGAGGAAATCGGGTTTCCGGTTTTGGTAAAAGCATCTGCTGGCGGTGGAGGTAAAGGGATGAGGGTTGTAGAGAGAGCCGAAGACTTTGAGGAGCAGATGGAACGTGCTGTCAGTGAAGCTGAATCATATTTTGGAGATGGAAGGGTATTTATCGAAAAATACGTAGGCTCACCTAGACACATTGAAATCCAGGTATTGGCTGATCAGCATGGAAATGTAACTTATCTCTTTGAGAGAGAGTGTTCTGTCCAGAGGCGCCACCAAAAAGTAATTGAGGAAGCTCCCTCTGCGATTTTGACTCCAGAAATTCGTAAGGAAAT
The DNA here is from genome assembly GCA_022760475.1 of Bacteroidia bacterium. GTDB lineage: Bacteria > Bacteroidota > Bacteroidia > J057 > J057 > JALEFZ01. The sequence continues at coordinate 273,466 of JALEFZ010000006.1, forward strand.
GGGAGAAGCGGCGGTGAATGTGTGTAGAGCTTGTAATTATGTGAATGCAGGAACGGTAGAATTTTTGATGGATGAAAACCTGAATTTCTATTTCCTAGAAATGAATACCCGCCTTCAGGTAGAGCATCCTGTTACAGAGATGATAACCGGAATTGACCTGGTAAGAGAGCAAATCAGGGTGGCTGAAGGACATCCTTTGAGCTTTTCCCAGGAAGATTTGACTATAAATGGACACTCTTTGGAAGTAAGGGTGTATGCTGAAGATCCTACCAACAACTTTCTGCCAGACATTGGGAAATTGCATGTGTACAGCAGGCCTCAGGGCTCAGGTGTAAGGGTGGACGACGGTTTTGAAGAAGGAATGGACATTCCGATTTATTATGATCCGATGATTGCCAAACTGATTGTGCATGCCGCAGATAGGCCTGCAGCCATCAGGAAGATGATTCGTGCCATAGATGAATACAAGATCGTCGGGATTGAAACTACCTTGGCATTCTGTCGATTCGTAATGGAGCATGAGGCCTTTACCTCAGGAAATTTTGATACCCACTTTGTCAAGAAGTACTTCACGCCTCAGGTCTTGAAGAAGGATTTGACGGAAGATGAAGCGAAAATCGCCAGCTTGATTGCGGATCAGCTTTTCCATGCGAAGCAGGGCCCTGCCAGCAAAGAAATCCATCCCTACAAACCTAAGAGTGCCTGGCGTATAAACAGGGGATAGTCAGTAGCCATTGAATAAGAAAATTACTTTCAATGAATTTTGGCTTACTAAAAAGAAAGTCTTTAACTAAAGATTTAGTTTTCGATGCCATCTGTCTATTATCCGCATAGGAAGGAGCTAGAATCTTTGCTAATTTAGGATAAACCAGATTCTATGAAATACACAATCTATTTCCTGATACTTTCAGCGCTATTTTTGGCTTGTCAGTCAAATGAAGGGGTTACTAATGCTACTTTTGAAATGGAGACGATTGACAAGTCCAATATCCGTCAGTCTACACCCAAAACAGACCTCAAGGATGGGGAAAATGTTAGTGAAAATCTAAAAAACCTGATGCTCATCAAGAAGGGTAACCTGAGGTTTGAGGTTACGGAGCTAGGGTCAACCTATGTCAGGATTAAGGAGTTGGTTAAGGAATTTGAGGGATACATCAGCCGGGAAAATCAGGTGTTGGGAGAGTATCAACAATCTTACAACCTTCAATTAAGGATACCTTCTCAAAGTTTTGATGCATTCATGCTTTCTCTGGATGCAGGTGTTAAGCAATATGACAGTCGTACAATAGAGGTAGATGATGTTGGTGAGGAATTTTTTGACTTGCAGCTTCGCCTTGAGAATAAAAAGGCCTTGGCGAACCGATACAGGCAATTGCTCCCCAAAACCAATCAAATGAACGAGATCATTCAACTAGAAAAAGAACTCCAGAAGATAAGTGGGGACATAGACAGGATCGAGGGAAGGATGCGCTATTTGAAAGATCAGACTGCCTTTAGTACGATTAGCATACACTTCTATAAAACACTGGCTGTTGCCAGCTCAACCAAAAAGGCCAAAGGATTTTTTGAGCGCATGGGAGATAATCTGGCAAAGGGTTGGGTACTGATCACTGAATTTTTGTTGGCTTTGGTTTATATATGGCCATTCATTTTGCTTAGTGCCATATTTGGGGTGTTGCTTTGGAGAAGAAGGTCTGCAAGAAAAGGAGTTTCCAAAGAAGAAAGTTGATTTTAGGATCAATTCAATAGTTTATGCAGGTGCTTATGTCGGGCACCTGTACTTTTTGCTATATTGTATTATGCCTTCCAAACAAAAGCACAGGGGTGCTCATTCAAATGACGTCATACTATTTGGTCCGAAATGGGTTCCTGTCCTTCGGCAAGCTGTAGGGGACATGTCCTGGCTTCTGTCCAAGGGGTATTCGAGCAATTCTTCGCTCGAACTGGTGGGCAACCGCTACCGACTCAATAAGCGTCAGAGACACGCGGTATGGCGTGGATGCTGCTCAGATCAGGCCATGAATGGACGCAAGGAGAAGGAAATCAAGCTGGAAAAAATCGGTGAAAAACCTCTGGTAATTGATGGTTACAATTTACTCATTACCGTAGAAGCGGCACTTGGTGGAGGTTTAATTCTGTACTGTCGAGATGGAACAGTAAGGGACATCGCAAGTATTCATGGTACTTACAGGAGGGTCGAAGAAACAATGCCCGCCCTGACCCTCATTGGAGACAGCCTAAATAAGCTGAGTACGAAAGAAGTGCAGTGGTTTTTGGATAAACCTGTATCCAATAGTGGCCGACTCAAAACCCTTATGGGAGAATTGGCTGGTAAAAATAAATATAGTTGGAACATTGATTTGGTTAACAATCCTGATAAGGTCATAGTTGAATGGGAAGATCATTTGGCAATATCTTCTGATGGCTGGGTTTTAGATAGTGTAAAGCACTGGACAAACCTGCATAAATACATCTTAAATACTTTGCCAGAAATAAATAAACTCGATCTTCAGCATACCTAGGGGACACGCTCGTTCTCCAGCCGTATTTTCGGCACTCAAAAACAATTTCAAACCAATTCAATTCAACAAATGAAACGCTATTCACCACTAATGTTGTTGGCTGCCATCTTGTTCATGGGAGTTAGCAGCCCTGATTTGTCATATCAGGGCAACTCTGAGACCCTTTGCCATGCAATGGCTACATGGAACCAAATGGCTGCTACGGAAGGATTCTCCGAATTGCATCCCTATGTCAGAAAGATAGCACCTGATTTCTCTGCGAAAGGGAAGATGATTACCTATAAAACCTCGGGAGGGGAAGAAGGGAATGCCTACCTCGTCAAGGCCGACAAAAAGACGAACAAGTATATTTTTGTCATCCATGAATGGTGGGGACTGAATGACAACATCAAGCAAGAGGCCGAAAAACTGGCCAAAGACCTGGGGGTAAATGCGTTGGCCTTGGACTTTTATGATGGAAAGGTAGCTGAAAAGTCTGCCGGTGCCATGAAACTTATGACTGGTGTGAAGCAAAAGCGTGCCAATGAGTTGATCAAAGGGGCGATGGCTTACGCAGGTGAAGACGCCAAAATTGCCACCATTGGATGGTGCTTTGGGGGAGGATGGTCTTTGCAGACGGCTCTTGAACTGGGAGACCAGGCTGTAGGCTGTGTGATGTACTATGGAATGCCTGAGCAGGATGTCGATCGTCTTAAGACCTTAAAGACGGATGTATTGGGAATATTTGCAGGTCTTGAAGGAAGGATTAATCCGAAGGTGGTTGCCGAATTCCAAGGGAATATGAAGAAAGCAGGAAAAAAGATTACGATTCACTCCTTCAATGCGGAGCATGCTTTCGCGAATCCTTCAGGAGCGAGGTATGACAAGGAGTCTGCGGAGATCGCCTACATGCTTACACTGAAGTACCTGAATGGTAGGTTTGGAGTTTAGGGTAAATGCACTTTTTTCTACTAGCCCTGTCAGGGTTATAACCCTGACAGGGCTAGTAGAAAAAATTATCTCCAAATCAAAATAAAACAGAATTAATAGCTGATCTGAACACCTAGCCACATTTGCCTGGGCGCAGTGAACCTTGCAGGATTATCCAACGGCGTTCCCCTATCCTGTGGATCAGGGAACCTGGGATCTCTCGCCGAGATAGGCACATCATCGCCTGGCATAAAGGCAGTCCCTGTTACCCCATTGATGATGGTCGAAGATCTATAATTGGTGAAGTTTTTCAATTCAAAAGTAAGCGAAGCCTGAACCTTGTTAAAGATTTTGAAGTCCCTGCTTACTTTCAGATCAGCCCAAAACCATGGAGAGCCAACCCTTGAAAAAGGTTGATCATCAATTCTTTCCCACTCAGGACGTCCCGTATCTTCATTGTTTCCAACAAACTGGAAGGGTGTATACCTCAAACCTGATTTGTAAGTGGCTACCACGGTTGCCCTGAATCCTTTTAGGGGAAGCCCAAACACCTCCGCTTTGTCTTGTGGAGTGAATATCCCCAGAAACTTGAAGTCAAATGGCCTGTCCCAAGCCAAAAATTGCTCCTTTGTAGTGTTGACGAAGCCTTGCTGTGCAATTTGAAGCGCCGATTCTGCAGCGGAATTGGATTTTCCTGTTGCAATTTGATAAGCGCCGCTCAGGGTTCCCCTAAACCAGTTTCCAATTCTTCTAGTCAGACTCAATTCCAATCCACGGATACGTGCGTAATCCTGATTGATGGCAAACCTTCTCTGAGAAGCCCTTTGACCTCCAATACTCACCTCTGCCTGACGAGTTACGATGTATTCGAATTTATCGTTGTAGAAGGCCGTTGCAGTCAGTGCCCAGTCTTTGGTCAACTGCGATTTCAAGCCTACTTCGTATGAAACAGTCACCTCCGGATTGATGTTGGGGTTACCAAGGTTGGCGAGGAAACTCCTGTCCTGGAATACCCTGTCCAGACCGGCATAGACAAACCTTGCATGAGGCATTCTCATGGCATGTCCATAGTTGAAGTACAAGACATTGTTGTCAGTAACGGGGAATGATACCCTCACACGTGGCAGAAGCCTGGCTTTCCAGCGAAGACCTGCAAAACCGAAGGTTTCATTCATATAATCTTCCCTGATTTGTGGAAGTACAGGAGCCAGGGAATCACTCACAGCCTCATCAGCAAATCTTCCCGGAGCCCAGTAGTTTAACCTTGCTCCCACAGAAGCGATGATTCCTTTATATTCAATTTCATCTGCCACGAAGAAACCACCTTCGATTGGCCTCACAAACCAGAAGTCACTGCTTGAACCCAATCTGCTGGATTGGGTAGTTGTACTGTCATTGATCTGAATTGGAGCACCCACCCATGGAGAAGTAACATCAATCCATTGGTACTCTTTCATTTTATGTTCCCAACCCATCTCAACGTAATGGATCTGATTTTTAGATTCAAATGAAAACTTGGGCTTAAATGTATATTCCTCTACATAGTGATCGTGCCAGCGACTTGCCAAACCACCATTGTTGACCAATCCGGGTCCAGGAAAGACGAAAACAGCAGGATCGGTAGCCAGGGTCCCAAATGGATCCCAAAGCTGTACAGGATCAGTTACAATGGAGAAGGCGTCATAAACCCTGTCTAGGGTGGAATCCCTAAATGGCCTTCCGTTTGCATCAGTTCGAAGGTTAGAAAAAAGCCTTCCAACCGAAATATTCATGGTCCATTGCTCACCCAATACCGCCGTCAGGTTAGCAACAGTCAGGTTGGATCTGTGGGTATAAGTATTGGCGTTGTCCAGGTTCAAGCTAAATGGAAACTGGAAACCAGGCGTTACGATCTCGTCATTACCCACAATCTGGAGAGACCTGGTAGATTGGTTGATATTAAGGGAATGCTGATTGGTCAATGAAATCTTAAGTCCAGGACGAATCCTTGCGGTGAGCTTGACCGTGTTTGTCCAGCGATTGTCCTGGCGAGGAGCCCAAAGGGTATCATTGGTGAAAAGAGAGGAACGAACTTGTCTTGCTGTTGGACCCGGATAGCCGTCCGAGAGGTACATGCCCCCACTTACAAAGAAGGTCAGCTTATCCCTGAAAATAGGTCCTCCAAGAGAGAGGTTCACCTGATCGGTATTCCATCCCAGGCCTTCCTGAACCATCTGAGGCTCTTTATTCGCGCTGAAATTGAGGTTGTCTCTTCTCAATGTCAGGTCAAATTCAAACTTTTTGCTTCCTTCTTTAATTTTGGTTGCGACCACACCTGAACTACCCGAACCGTACTCTACATCGCTACCTCCTGTCGTTACTTCGATTGATTTGATAGCAGAAGCACTTACGTCTACCCCAAAACCTGTACCTGCCAGGGGATCTTGTGCATTGATCCCATCGATCAGGTACTCTGTTTCATACACCCTGCCTCCACGAATCTGGATGCCATCAGGATTTTGGCTGACACCCACCTGTAAAGCAGCCACATCCTGCACATTCTTGACACTGATCTCAGCAAGGTCTTCTTCACCAATCGTAACGCTGGACTGCCCACTCTCCAGGTCAATCAGGTTTTTCTTCCCTACGATTTCAACTTCATTCAATGTTTTTATAGAAGGTGTCAGTTGAATATCCAGTTTTTTACTGCCTCCTGAAGGAATGGAAACGCCATTCACAATTTTCTCAGCGTATCCGATGATGGAAAACTTTACAGAGTAATCTTTGGCCTTGACACCTGTGATGTTGTATTTCCCACTGGCGTCTGCATAGGCACCTTTGTAGGTTCCAATGATGAATACTGAAGCGCCGACCAAGGGTTTTCCAGTCTCAGCATCTACAATCCGCCCATTAAGGTTACCCGTTTGGGAAAAGGATGTGAGGCTGAATATGGTTAAAATAGATAGGAGTAAAGCTTGTTTCATGTGTAAAGTGGGCTTGTTTTTGAGCGCTTTTTCATTGAACAAACAAATAACGCAATTCAGATTAAGAGATTTTAAAGATTTGGTGAGTAAAGGCTTTTATTTTCAAGAATCTTTGAAGAAAAAGAATAAGATGAGGATGTTTGAAACAATTTTTGAAAAATCTTCGTTTATGACTTGACTGGTATCCAAAAGGAAATTACTTTTGTGCCCACAATTAAGCAATCGCTTGGTTGAAAACGTGTCCCGTTCGTCTAGCGGTTAGGACTCCAGATTTTCATTCTGGCAACAGGGGTTCGATTCCCCTACGGGATGCTTCCTAAAAATCGACAAAAAGGCTTCACATCTGTGAAGCCTTTTTTGTTTAATTACTTTTCTTAAAATCTAATCCGGTGAACTTACCCTTTTTCACCTTTTCTGTTCGAGAAATCCCTCTCGTATTGATGCTTACAAGGCATTAATCTATTCATTGGATCCAATTTTCTTCCAAACCCTGGTCTGCATGAAAAATCCTACCTGGCCATTGATCACAAGGGTAGAATCGTCTTTCAGCCTCAGTTTGCCATCTACTTTGAAAGAAAAATTGGGATGGGCCAATTTCCCACAGCAAAACTCTTTCTCATTCTCCATTTTAAAATTCTCAAGCACATGGAAGTTCATACGCTTCACCTTGGCGTCTTTTTTGGGGTCAATCGCCCCAATCAATTTGCCTTGGTAATAATCACCATCCTTATAAATTGATACAATTCCCCCACCTACATCATCTCGCCAGACTCCCTCAAGTGCTGAGTTCTCCTGGAACGATGTACCCACAAGAGGTATCATCAATAGTAATAATGGAAAATGAGCCCTTTTCATTTCATTAACTTTTGAAGCCCCAAAACGCTTTTCCTGTATACGGTCATAGGTTTTGACATAATCTGGATGCTCTGTATGCATTATTCTGTCCCAAAATCTGAAGTAAAGTCCATAATTTCCCTTGAATTTATGATGGTGGAGGTTGTGATGTACGGAAGTGACTAAAATCTCAAAGAGGAAACTACGTCGAAACCAACGTGGCATGACTTCATATCCGAGGTGAGCATAGACATTAAATGCAAAGGTCAGGGTAACCGTAAATAACAGTGCAAGCAAATGGACAGGCATGAGGATAAATATTAGGAAGCCCATTGCTGCCTCCATTATCGCTTCGATAACATTAAATGAGTAGGTAGCAAGGGGAGTAGGATTGGTGGACTTGTGATGAACTAGATGTGTCCAACGAAAAAATGCCTTGTGGTGCATAGCTCGATGCAACCAATAAAAGTAGGTATCATAAATCAGCATGATAAGCAAGATGCTGGCAGGCAGCCACCAAATGGGATAATCATTCACATCAGTATAAATCCGGGAATAACCCCCAAGGTCATTGTTGTGGGCGATCCATGCTGCAGCGATGAATATGATCATTGATTTTAAAGAATGAAGGACTTCATGTATCAAGTCCTTTTGTTTGACCCATCTTTCCTGGATCTTTTGTCTGGAGAATTTACCTGGGTAAAGGACATAGAAAATGAGGAACGGGATACCAGCCATTAGAAAATATCGGCTGAAATTCATAATGAATGGCAAGTAATGAGGAAGTTGAATTTTCACGGCATTAAATTATAGTTTAGAGAAATTCTGAAGTTCCCCTTCCCCACTTTGGGAGAAAGGAGATCTTCAGTCATGAATGTTGAGCTTTGGTTAGCTGTGGCAATTAGGGTCTTAGGTCTACTGTGAATGGAGTTCCATTCACGACAATGGTAGCGGTTTGATTTCCATTGAAGGCGATGGTGCCTTGGAAGTTCTGGCTGTTCCCGTTTATGAGGACATCAAGGGTATATACCCCTGTGCCTGACAGGATGGTTTGGTCTCTTTTGTCTATCACTACGTTGGTAAGACTTAGGTCCAGTTCTGTATCGGTATCATTGGCGTTTCGGAAAGTAAGGTCCGAATTCCCGCTTCGGATATAATTCCCACTCCAACTCATGCTGGGTGAGCGAAGTTCAAGCCCAGTGACTGTCCCTGCGAATGTACTATTGCCAGTCGAAATGATTCTTGGGGTATTTACATCTACGGAAGTTTGGACTGAAACGGAAGCACTTTGTGGAATGTTGAAATTGTTGCAAAGCACGCTCATGTTCCATATGATTTCGCTAGTGGCTTGGCGATTAGGCCTTACAAAGGAGTAAATGAACGTGTCGAGATAAGTTGTATCACATAAATCTGCCAAAGTGATGTTCTCGGTTTCGCTGGTAATGCTTTCCACATCCGCCATCGCCCCTCCGTCTGCAGGGATTATATATGCTTCAACGATTTCCAGTGCTTCTTCCTCCGTCAATTGGTCATCCTGAATATTCCCAGGATCGGCACAGGAAGCCATTAGGCAAAGGAATAGGGTAGCCGTGATCATTACGATCGAGCTTGTAATACGCCTCATTTAAGTAAAATTAAATTGTTTGTTTAATGGATAACTTGATGATTCAAAGGTAGGACATGACTTCCATAGGTCAACTTAACAATCGTTAAGAATGTCAATTAACAATTGTTAATTAACACAAGTTGCCAGTTTAAAACATCCTAAATGTAAATTCCATTTCGATCCAGGCTCAGCTATCGTTTCCAATGGAACATGGCTTCTCGAAATGAAAGCCTGGATTGCCCAGACCGACACTGTAGGTTTTCTGTTAATGACAACTTTGTCTTTAAGCGAATAAAGGCATGTAGCACAACTGGCAACTTGGGCTAATTAATGAACTGATTAATCATTTTTTCCCATTTCTCTTTGAATGATCCGCTTCCTGATCCTGCTAAGTGAGACAGGGGTAATGCCAAGTATCCCAGCGATATACTTATCTGGAACACGATTGACAATATGTGGGAATTGTTCGATATAATTGAGGTATCGCTCTTCTGCAGAGTACAACATGAAAGATTCTGAGTGTTTGAAGTTGGTCTTCATGATTTCTCTCAGCATATATTTTCGATTTTCTTCCAGTTTGGGATTTTGGGCTGCAATCTCCTGTGCCACATCAAATGAAATGCTCAATGTCTGGGTAGGTTCTACCGCTTGAGCATAAAAGCGCGAAGGGTGCTCGAACAGCAGTTCGTCAATGTTGGCAAAAACTTGATCTTCCCAGCGTAACCAAGTGGTAATGTCCTCGCCTTGCTGCTTGGCAAGAAATGTCCTGATCAGTCCTTTTTGGATAAAGTAAACGGTACGGTCCTGACTTCCTTCTTTGAAGATATACTCTCCTTGATCAAAGGAGACGGGCTTGGCAGCCTTCAGGAGGGTAGTGATGTCTTGGAAACTGAGGTTTCTGGAGAGCTTGTAGAGCTTTTTGAGCTTTTCGAAGTCGATGAGCATGTAGAAAGCAAAATTGTAAGAACCTATTTTAGAGCAATATATGAAGCAATCTTAAATGCCTATGGAAGAATTATGCTCAAAATTGACTTGCATCTATCATTCTTGTAAAACGATAGCGCTTTTAAAGCTATGAAAAGGAATTTCTTATCCTGCCTAAGAGATTAGCAATAAATTCGTCGAACAAGAAACCATGGCTGGGAATGGCCTGTTATTTCGACCCAGTTGCCAACTTTTAAAAAGTTCTCATTATCGGATTTGGCCTCTATAACCTTATCACCAATCTGGACTTTACAAAATACTCCATTAGCCTGGATCACAATTCCTCTGAGACCAAAAATTCTCTCCATATTTCCTTCTCGTTGAGAAACACCTTCCATATGTTGATCAAAGTCCTTTTTTTCCTTCCTTGGGAAAAGTCTCTTTTTGGGATTAAGGCTACTATTTCGCTGAGCTTTGATAAATTCTCTATGGAAATTAACTCTTCTTTCTTCGCCTAAAAATCCATACTTCCTATTGAGAAAGTCTAAGTAATTTTCTCCAGTATACATACTCTTTCGATTTAGGGTAAATCAAAAAATCTCTTTCTAATTTTTTCAGCTGTCAGATACTCAAAACCTAAATTGGTATTCTTATTATTCCTGAAACAATGAGTCAGGTAAAGGCATAAATCCACCTCAGAATAGAAGGCCATAATTCTCAAGTCAATATCATCTGCAGGCACCCTAATCTCATAAAGTTCAGGAAAGCCTTTGGGGAAACGGATGTTTGATGTAGGGAATTTTTCTCCAAACTCAATGTAGGCAAGAGCAAAATCTGACTGTTTTTGCTCATAGAAATTGAGTCCTCTGTAAGATTGGATAAATTCATGCAGAAAATTGATCCTACGGATAGTCATAATTGTATGGATTAAAATATTTTAACAATAGAATCAGCAAGTCTTTTCCGCCCACCATCCCTGGGATGTTTTTCGGATTTCGTAATTTTTGATACATTTTTTAAACAATATTGTAGTAGTAGTAAAAAGAAAGACCTTACCCATTAGCGGGTAAGGTCAAATTTATGTCTTAAGAAAATATGCTAGTTAACAGTTGTTGTGCGTATTATTACATGAAAGCATAATGCTTTTATTGTCTTTTTCTACTGAAAATCAGTCCTTTTTACTGCAAAATTTCTCCAAATACGAAATGAAGAGGTTTTTGCAAACCATAATCACAAATCTTAATAAGAGTTGAAAGATTCATGTCTGCACCATTTTCAATGCGGCTAATTGCACTTTTTTGAGTCCCAATTCTATCAGCTAATTCTTGCTGGGTAAGTTGTTGTTGATTTCTGATGTCTTTCAACATCCTGCAAATTTTGTAGACCTTAAACTCAGAATGGAAGTTTTGCAGGTCTCTTGGGTCTTTGGATCCGTATTTTTTTGCAAGGTGATCTTTAAAGCCTTGAATCTCTTCAGAGTTATGATCCTGCTTTTCCATCAGGTCTGGGATTAGTTGGTGCATGAGAATAATATGAATTATGGTAAATTTTTTCTATAACTATTAATTTTAGATTGCAAAGTTATGTATTATGGCAACAAAATGAAAGCCTGATTATAATTAAATCTTACTTTTGGGTTCATAATTTATTGCAAATCAATTATTTGTTGGTTGGTTCTTGATATTTGATAAATATAACTGTTCTAATTTAAATGAACAAGAATTGTACCTGAAATTGATGACAAATTTTAATTATTTTATTAGTTTCTTTGTGATTTGGCAATTATTTCATGCCTAAAGTTTCACATAGATTCTATTATAAAAAGGATAGGGGTTGAGTTCCCAGAGCTTTTGGACTCCTGGATAGTATATGAAATTTTCCCTCTCCTATCCCTTTTTTGTATTTTCTTGCACTACAATCTCCTGTGTAAACCTTAAGCATTACAATGGGTAAGCCAAGCAACAACATCGATACTCCTACTTCCAAGCAACACCTTAAAGACCTCCAATCCTTCTTCGAAGGAGAAAATGAACTCATCAAGTTCGCCAAGGACAGCTTCGGAGGGGCCGCAGGAGACCACCAGCTTCAAATCTCCGACCAGGATGACCTCGACTTCCTCCAGGAAGTCAAGGAAGCCGTTGAGTCCGTCAACAACTATGCCCTGGGACAGGAAACCCGACGAATCACAGATGTTTACCCACCCTCAGATATATTCTTTGAAGAAAATGGCCAAAAACATTGGTTCGTAGACCTCGTCCAGGAAGGTGGAGGGGTACTTGGTGTAGCCCTGGTGGGCTATGTCTATGTCCTGGAGAAGGCAGGGATTCGCTTTATGAAACTCGCAGGGACCTCCGCTGGTGCCATCAATACCCTCCTTATGGCTGCCTTGGATGATCCTGAAAAGGCAAAAACAGAGAAGATCCTTCCAAAATTGAACAGCCTTAATCTTGCAGAACTTCAGGATGGTTCGAAAAGGCTCCAAAAAAGGGTGGATTGGCTGCTGAACCTTTCTAAAACCAAAGGACTCATGGCCAAAAGCATTATCGGAGCCGCCCTCTATTTAGCAATATGGCTGACATTGGTATTCTTGGCAAAGGGAGTCTTTTGGCTTCAATTTGCATTGGCTATAATTCTTATTCCATTGCCAATGGGTATAGCAACCATCCTTGCATGGCCTATTTTTAAGACCCTCAAGAAGAATTATGGCCTATATGAAGGAAAGTTTTTCGAAAAATGGGTGTCCAATAGCCTAAAAGAGGAAGGGGTAGAAAATACCCTTGAGCTTGAAAAGAGAATGAAGCGCTTCGAAAATCCCATTTATTACAGGCCTCAAGCAGGGAAAGTAGAACGATTCAACCCCAATGCCACAGGTTCGGCAAATAATTACCCAATAGCCATGGTAGCCTCAGACGTTACCTGCAAAATGAAGGCCGTTTTCCCCGAAGATGCTCACCTCTATTTTGGCGAAAATTGGAAAGAAAAAGTGAATCCCGCTGAATTCGTTAGGGCTTCAATGTCCATTCCCCTCTTCTTCTATCCAAAAGCCCTTGATCCCCTCCCAAATAATGACCTGGATAAAATCAATTGGATTGAGCGACTGAGGCCAGACACCACCATAATGGAAAGAACCCGGAGGCTTCGAAGCATTTATAACCCCAATCAACAACGAAATGTACAGGATTCTAACCTCGACCCCGACAAAGAGTGGTTCGAAAAACAAAAACAAATCCTGAATATCCCCTCAAAGTCCCTCATGGTGGATGGAGGAGTCATTTCAAATTTCCCCATCGATATCTTCCATGTCCACAACCGGCTGCCCAAACGACCTACACTAGGTGCCAAACTAGGGGTAGACCATAGGCAGGAAAAAGGTGCCGATGAAAACCAAGACTTAGGTCCCCTGGGTATCCTGGCTACTGCCTTTGATACAGCAAGACTTGCAAGGGACATGGATTTCATCAAGAGTAACCCGGATTTCAGTCAATTGGTGAAAGCCATACCTACTGATGGCCATGATTGGCTCAACTTTAAAATTTCCAAAGACGATAAGCGAGACCTCTTTGCCAAAGGCGCCAAAGCTGCGGCTGAGTTTTTGTTGAAATTTAATTGGAAGCAATACAAGGAGCTTAGAAGGACATCCATTAATCAGGCTACCAACTCATTCAATACAGAAGAAATCATTGAGGAACTGGATTTTGCTCAAATGAACAAATACGTGAACTTCCTCAAGAGAAAAACAGACATCGAAAGTCAAGGCTTGCAGGAAAAGGTCAATCAATTGCTCCAAAGGTTCCAATTCGTAAAATTCAATCGCCTTCAGGATAGAAAGGAAAAGATAGATAAGGATTCTCAAGGTATAATTGACGCATTAGGTCTGGAAGAAAACCTTCAGGTAAGAAAAATCCTCCATAAAGACCTCTCACGCTCAGGTGAATTCCTGAAAACACGTATAAACAAACTGGATCAAAATGATTGTAGTTTCAAAATTCTTTGGGTGAGTGATTCGATGGAGAATGACGACATTGAATTAGAGTTGGTGCGTGAAATTCAGATAAATAAGCACAATGGGATAACGGTAGTCAGAAATTCAGAAGAGGCTGAAAATGAGTTGGAAAAGCAATCTTACGACATCATGATTTCAGATATCTTCAGAGGGGGGAATAAGAGCGAAGGAGTAGATTTCCTGAAAAAAATACACCAGAAACATGCGGGGAAAGCCTTGCCCCAAACCATCTTTTATATCACCAATTTTAATCCGGAAAAAGGAGTGCCCGAACATGCATTCGGGATTACCAACAATCCAGTGGAATTGATCCACTTGGTGGTGGATACCATTGAATTGAGGCTGGCAAATGAACTCGCTAGAGAAATGAAACCGGAATGATCTTAAGATCATTCCGGATTGAGCCTACTCTCCCTTTATGTTGTAACTGAGCGTCAATTGAAACACAAAAGGATGAGTACCATCGGATTGGGTCGCGTTTTTCTTTACGTTGTCGAAAATGCTGGTCTGTAGCCTTGCTTGCGCTTGAAGCCCCTCAGCGAAAGGAAGAGGGTATGAGGCTCCAAGAACAATGGTAGGATAGAATATTTTAATCCTGTTGGTGTAGTTCCTACTTCCTACAAATCCAATGTCTTCATTATGACTGCCTCCCTTCAGAAATCTGCTTTCCTTGGCGGCGAGTTTGATCCCAGTCTGAATTCCTCCTGTTAGGGTAACATTATTATCAAGAGCGTAATTGACCAAAATGGGGAACTGAAGGTAGTTGTATTTCAGTTTCTGCTGATATATGGCTGTAGATTCCTCAGAATGTTTGAAATTATTGTTCTGGGCTCCTTCCATAGAAATATTAGCTTCACCCTGGACGGAAAATTTTTCATTGAGCCCTACCTGAACAAAGCCTCCCAGTACAAGTCCAGTCCTAAAGCCAAGGCCAGAATAGGTATCACCAAAGAGCGTTGAGAAATTGGTCCCTAGTCTGGCGCCGTAGATCCTTGATTTTCCTGCAAATTCTTTTGCTCCTTCCATGCTGCGCTGGACAATTGCAGGCTGAGCCATAGCCAAAGAGCCACAAAATAACAGGATTAATAAAAGGGTAAATCGTGCATGCATATCCTAAAAATTCGTGATGGGAAATTCTTGATTCAATGAAATGAAAAGCTGGAAATGCCAAAGTTGCATAATAGCGCTCCCTCGAAAAGCATTTTCGCAAGTATGACTTGTCGATGAAGTCCTTAACTTTAAGTGAATAACAGGAGCAAAAAATCATGAAGGAATCCTTGGAAGCATTCATTGTCAAAGAGTTGGGAGGAAGGCCGGCAGATCTTAACAGGGTTGTGGATCAGTTTGATGAATTGAGAACAAGAAAGAATGAAGTCCTGCTTGACGCAGGAGAAATATGCCACAAGGTCTTTTTTATTGTTAAAGGATGTCTCAAAGTCTCAAGCTATAATTACAATGGCGACGAAAGCACCATAGACCTGGCCTTTGAGAACGAATGGCGAACAGCTATGCGAAGTTTTGTGAATCAGCAAGCTTCAAATGAGCGCATCATGACAGCTGAGCCTTCGGACCTGCTTTACATAAACAGAGAATCATTTGAAATGCTGAGTCAAGAAGTCCCACAATTCGAACTGATCTACAAAAAACTCCTGGAAGACTCTTATTCCCAGTCCGTCGAAAGGGTACAAAGCCTCATGAGTATGGATGCCCTAAACCGCGTGAAATGGCTACTTCATCAGCATCCTTTCATCTTCACAAGGCTCTCCAATCGCTTGATTGCCTCTTACCTCAGCCTATCCGAAGCGACATTAAGTAGGCTCAAAGCAAAACTTTGACATAGGTCAAACCTTTCTATCCTCAAGAGTCGCAGCTTTGAATCATAGAGTTTAAATAAAAATTCAAAGCGTATGAATTTATTCCAAAAACTGGGTAAGTGGCTTTTTATTCTGCCTTATGCCGTCTTTGGCCTACTCCATTTTGGGCCATTGGAATTCAGCCTGGATTACGTCCCGGCATGGCTTCCTTTTCCAGCCTTCTGGGTGTACTTCATTGGGCTATGCCTGCTTGGCTTTACACTAAGCGCAGTGCTAAAAAGGTTCGATGGCCTTGCGGCAATTTTGTTGGCGGCCTTGCTCTTACTGTTTGTTGCAGTGATCCACATTCCCAAAGCAGCATCAGGGGATTTTCTGGGGGTGATTGCTACCGCAAGGGACATTGCCATGGCAGGTGCTGCCATGCTGTATGCCCAGCATGTCGCCAAAGACAAAAGCTTTGTTTCACATTTAATTTCTCAATCATGACAACAACATTTGAAAAAGAAGTAAACGAATTCGTAGAACTTGTAAAAGGGTTCAAATACCAGGAAGCTCACGACAAATTTTATAGCGATGCCCTGGTAAAGCATGAAAATGAAAATGCTCCTACCATTTCCCTGGAAGCTCATCGTACTGAGATGGAAAATTTTCTGGCTAGCATTACAGACTATTCAGCTGAACTTTGTAGCCTGATTATTTCTGATAACATGTCGGTAGTGGAATGGAATTATAAGTTCAAACATAAGGAATGGGGAGATCGAGATTTCATGGAAATTTCTACCCAAAGGTGGAAAGATGGAAAAATTATACATGAGCGCCATCATTACAAAACAGAGTCTTGGTAACTTTTCGCATGAAAAAAGGGTAGCCTTGGCTACCCTTTTATATTTTTATACCTAATTCTTTCTAAAATACAGCTCCATCCATATCCGTGCCCTCGAGTTTGGCTCCCGATAGGTCAGCCTCTTCAAAGTCGGCGCCATTCACTTCTGCATTCGTGATAAGGCTATCTTTCAGGTTGGCTTTGCTCAAATCAGCTGCGTTGAGCCTTGCCTTGTCCATATTCACACGCTCGAGATTTGCTTCACTAAGGTCTGCATCAGTCAGGTCTGCTTCCTGTAAATCCGCTTCGTACAACTGAGCCTTATGTAAGTCAATATCCCTTAAGTTTGCCTTTACCAACTGAGAGTTAATCAGACGAGCTTGACT
Source organism: Bacteroidia bacterium (assembly GCA_022760475.1). Classification (GTDB taxonomy): domain Bacteria; phylum Bacteroidota; class Bacteroidia; order J057; family J057; genus JALEFZ01. The sequence continues at coordinate 290,250 of JALEFZ010000006.1, forward strand.
CAAATCCGCATCTGCAAGAATAACGGCTGACATATTGGCACCATTTAGAACTGCCTTATGCAGGTCAGCACTCTCCAGACTGGCATGCTCCAATATAGCTCCCGAAAGTAAAGCCTCGCTCATATCCGCATCGTCCAATCTGGCATTTGAAAGATCAGCACCTTCAAAATTAGCCTTGGATAGATCTGCACTCACAAAAATACTTGACCTTAGATTTGCCTTGGATAAGTCTATTTCACTCAATTCCAGCTTCTCAAAATTTTCCATACTCAGATCAGGAATCACATCCAGGTTCGCTGATCTCCATTCGTTCCAGGCTTTGACGCCTTCTTTGATCCTTGCAAGGTGTTCTTTATTTGCCATGCTGTTTTATGCTTGATTCTGCTTATGTATGGTTAATCAAAATGAACGGGGCAATTATTAACGAATGACAATAATTACCTATGAATTATACTTCCTGAGAATCTTTAAGGTTGTCTCAAAGTTTTTTGGATAAGGTGCTGCGACGCTCATAGCTTCGCCACTTTGCGGGTGGGTGAAATTAAGCTCGTGAGCATGGAGCATATATCCATGATTGACAGGACGTTCTTCCTTTCTCATGGAGTATTTGTAGTTTCTTTTCAGGTTGGACAGCAGGATGTCTTCCCCGCCATAAAGGCTATCACCTACAATAGGACAAGAAATGGCCGATAGGTGAACACGAATTTGGTGCATCCTGCCCGATACTGGATAACAGTTTATCAGGGTATAATTCCTAAAAGCTAAGTTGGTCTCAAATATGGTTTTGGAAGGCTTGCCATTCGCATGGCTGATACTGACCTTTTTGTTCGTAGAAACATAAATAGGTAGATCAACTTCCAATTGATCGAAGCGATGGACACCGCCTACAATGGTATGGTACGTTTTTTTGACCTTACGCTTCTCAAATTGGATGCTAATGTTTCTGTAATTTTCATCCTTCCTGCAAAGTAAAAGAACCCCTGAGGTATTCTTGTCAAGCCTGTGGCACAAGCGCAAGTCATTGTCATATTCCTTAGCCAGAAAATGAATGTTTTGCTGGCTTTTATCATCCAGACTCGCTACATTCAAGGGCTTGTTAATCAGTATGATATCCTCGTCTTCAAATAGAATGAGGTCTTTAAAAGCAAGATTTTTCTTAGTTTTCGTAGACATAAATTAATTCTTCACATGGCATTTTAGTCATCAAAAATGCCTATCAACCACTCGTATTCACGGATCGCTTTTTCAGCCTTTTTATATCCGGGATAATATTTCTCTACCCACTCCCAAAACCTTGGGCTGTGATTCAGCTCTCGAAGGTGCATGAGTTCATGAATAATGATATAATCTATCAGGGGATCCGGTAGAAATATTAAGTGCCAATTGAAATTCAAATTGCGTTTGCTTGAGCATGAACCCCATTTGCTCTTGATATTCTTGACCCTGATGTCGCCAAATTCAGATTGGGTCCATTTTCCCAATTCCTTAGTTCTCTTCAAAAGGTAATCCTTTGCCAAGGCTTTAAGAGCTCCAAATACAACCCCTTCTTTGCTTGCCTCCCGCTCTCGGAGACTCAGGCTTATATGAATTTCTTCTTCTTCAAATCTGACCCATCTTTTTTCACCCTGGATCATAAGGAGTTTTCTTTCACTTCCCCTAAAAAGTAGTTTTCCGGCTCTTAACCTTTTTAAGAACTCCTCCCTTTTGGATTGAATCACTTTTTGACTCCTGTAATTTTTGACGATCCAGGACTTATTGGCATTGAGGACTTCTCTTGTTTGCCCATCTAATTTGCCATTTGGGGTCTTTATTTCAAGTAGGGTAGTATTTCTTTTGAAACGAATGGAAATTCGCCTGTCAGAGGATTTTTGTACGACAAAAGGAATATTTTCTCCGTCAAATGAAAGGACCATCAATCAGTTTTTGAGCAGCTTGGAACATTACTCAGCGTATAACTGGACCACAAAATACGATCCATCTGTACCCTTCGCAACTCCTATGCCTGTATAGCTGTACTTCCCCTTCAGGGCTTTGTGGTGAGGAGGACTTTCAATCCATCCATTTAACGAACCTTCAGCGATTTCTGAAGAGGGATAGGTGGAAAAATAAATATTTTCCGCCATTGTAATTCCTCTTTTGAAATAATTTTTTGCAGCCTTATATCGCTTGTCGAAGCCCTTGTGAGAAAACTCCACCCGACCTTCTGCCATATCGACAGCATGCTCCTGTGCCAGTTTATTCAAACCTGATTTCGCCTGCAATCGATTGAGCCTTAGCTCTTGACGGTAATCATTTACATTTTTGTAAACTCCTTTTCTGATATCTAAAATGCTAACTTCTTCCTGGGCATACATTTTGTTAAGAAACGGCATTGCCCAAATAATAATGAGGGCAACTGCCCAGCGGTGATTTGTAAAATTCATACTTTGTGCGGATTTCACAACTTTGATTATCTTTGATCTGATTTTAAGTGTAGGAACCTATGAAAATTGAAACTCATACAGAAGAACGCCTGACTAGTTTGAAGTTGCTTGACGATAAGCTGGATAGCCGAATTTCTCCTGACCTGAAAGCTGAATTCGTCAACCTGAATACCAAAGGGGTAAAAAACCTTATTTTGGATCTTGATGAAGTCAAATATGTAGACAGTTCCGGTTTAAGCTCAATCCTTACTGCAAATAGACTTTTCCAGGGAACAGGTGGAGTAATGGTAATCTGTAACATCAATCCACACGTCAATAAGTTGATCACCATTTCCCAACTAAATTCTGTCCTTACCCTTAAGCAAAATGTTGAAGAAGCAAGAGACTTTATCAATATGAGGGAACTAGAGACAGACTTGGGCGACTCGGAATAACAAGCTTTGCCTAAGGAAATATTACGCCATCACAGACAAAAAGATTCGGTTTAAGGGGTGAGTAATTTTGAAGTAAGAATTTTTGGAACTGGTTCTGCCATTCCGACAAACTCGCGTTTGCCATCATCGCAAATCGTGACGATCAATGATCGCCACTACTTGGTGGATTGTGGAGAAGGTACGCAAATTCAACTCATTCGAAACCGGATCAAATTTTCACGCCTTGATGCAATCTTCATTTCCCACATGCATGGAGACCATGTACTAGGTGTACCTGGCTTGCTCAACTCCCTGAGCATGTACGAACGTACGCATCCCTTGAAGATCTTTGCTCCTGCCGGCCTCAAGGATGTTCTTGACGTTATCTTTGCGCAAACACACAGCTACCTCACTTACGAACTCGAATTTTTTCCTCTCGAAGATTATAAGCCCGGAGCGGTCATTTACAAGACCGATAAATTCGAAGTTTCAAGCCTTCCACTTGAGCATCGGGTATTTTGCAGGGGCTTTTTATTTCGAGAAGTAAACAAAAAGCCCAAATTTGATTTTTATAAGGCAAAGGCACTGGGAGTTCCCAATAATTATTTCAAATTGCTCAAGCAAGGAAATACCATTCAGCTCGCTGATGGAAGGGAAATATTGCCAGATATGGTTTTAGGAGAGGCTGAGCCTCCGATGTCCTATGCTTATTGCTCCGATACCAGGTTCGTTGAGAAATTGGTGCCATACATCAAGAGATCCATGCTGCTTTACCATGAGTCTACCTTCCTTCACGATATGAAATCCAGGGCGGACGAAACCTACCACAGTACAGCAAAGGAAGCGGCTACATTAGCCAAGATGGCAGAGGTTAAACACCTTCTTTTGGGGCATTTTTCGGCAAGATATCGGGATTTGACACCATTTATGGAGGAGGCCAAGGAGATATTTTCCAATGTGCAGATTGCAAGAGAAGGCCAGGTACTCAAGCTCAAAGAACTAACGGAATCCAATGAATAATTCTACAAACTTTTCCAAAGGACAATTACTTTTTATCGTTCTTGGGGGATTTTTTGTTACCAATGCACTCATCGCAGAGTTCATTGGTGTCAAATTGTTCTCTTTTGAGAGGAGCCTGGGATTTGAACCCGTCAATTGGACATTTTTTGGCGTTCCTGACAGATCTTTTACCATGACTGCAGGGGTAATTCTTTGGCCAGTGGTATTCATCATGACTGATATCATCAATGAATACTTTGGTAGAAAAGGGGTCAGACTCCTCTCATACTTAACGGTCGTCCTGATTACCTACGCCTACCTCATGGTCTTTTTGGCCATAAAAGTTGTACCCGCAGATTTCTGGCTTGACATCAATGCAGACATAAAACCTGATATAAATGTGGCATTTCAAAGGGTATTTGGACAGGGACTTTGGATAATCATAGGTTCACTGGTTGCCTTTTTGGTTGGGCAGATTGTAGATGTAGTTGTATTTCAAAGGTTAAGAAAATGGACTGGCGAAAAGAAGATTTGGGTACGTGCAACCGGCTCTACCATGGTTTCCCAGTTGATCGACAGTTTCATTGTTTTGTTCATCGCTTTTTATATTGGACCCAAGCCAGAACTTAAGTGGTCTATGGCCATGGTATTCTCTACGGGGACGGTAAATTACCTCTACAAGGTCGGAATGGCCATTTTACTTACCCCTTTACTCTACTTGATCCATTATGGAATTGATTCTTATCTGGGTAAGGAACTTTCGGCAAAGATGATAAAACAGGCATCTGATGACACCTTAAGTTGAAAAACTCGTTATATTTATATAAATAGAAAAATAATTAAGCGAAGTAGATCCAATTTTAAGATTATTTAAACTTAATAATAATTTACTTTTAGTTTTTTGCTACCATTTTTGATTAAAAAGGTAATTTTCAAATGTAATTTTGAATTAAAGGCATTGTCCTTTATTTTATTTGAAAAATGTTTCCCCCCTCCGTTTTCTTGAACCTTTCATAATTCTTGCTCTGTGGATATCCTTGAAAAAATAATTGAACACCTAACCAGCGATGAAGTAAGACGATTCAAAATCCTATCGAATCGTTTCAAAGCTGATGAAGAGAAAAAGCTTCTGATTCTTTTTGATGCCATCCGTTCGGGGGACTTCAAAGATACTGAACTTGACGTAGTTACCCAGCTTTATGGGAGCGTGGATAGCAAGGCGAAAAATTCTTATTACCGCCTAAGAAACAAACTCCTTCAAAACCTGGAGAAAAGCCTGCTTTTTTACCACTTCAATTACAAGAATGCCATCGAAGCTTTGGCCAATATCCAATTGTCCATGCTGTTGAGGGAAAGAGGCTTATATAGGGAAGCATATTATCAATTAAAAAAGGCAGAGAAAGCAGCGCTTGACCAGGATCAGTTTAATGTCCTGGAAGTGGTTTATGATGAGATGGTCAAACTGGCCATGAACTTCGAAGTAGACATTGAAGCCATCCTTGAAAGGAGAAGACAAAATCTTAAAAAGACAGAAATCCTAAGAGCAAATAGCGAGGTTCTGGGAACCATCACCCAGCAATTATCGAAGCGTAACTTTGCGAGATCTAAAAGAAGTCCTTCCGTAATTCAAACCTTGGAGTCTATCCGCTCAGAGTTTGAAGAACATGCACATATATTCCGCTCTCCACAGGGGCAGGTGATGATCATGAACACCGTCATCCCCATCCTGATACAGAAAGGAGCCTACAAAGAGCTGATTGAGTACTCGGGAAAAATGCTCGGCCAATTCCAGGAAGAAAAGCTCTTCAACCAAGAAAATCATTCGGTATCTCTCCGCTTGAGGATATATCGGATCAACTCCCTTTTGAAATTATTACAGCTAGACTCGGCATTGGCTGAATTGGAACATTTTTGGGAGGAATTGGAAATGTATGAAAGGCAGAATTTTAATGAGTATGCCTTCCATTATTATTCAGACAAAATCATCGCCCTAAAGTTGATGGGAAGGTTGTCAGATTCGAGTAAGGTACTTGATCAAGCCTTTTCACAAAAAGAAATCCTTAAAAAGGAATCTAACGAGCAATATTTATACATAAGTCTTGCTGATCAGTATTTTTGTCAAAAAAATTATGGCAAGGCAGTAGAAGTACTGGAAAAATTGATTCAAAAGGAGTATTTTCCTAAAATTGAAGAAGAGATTCGTTTTTATGTAAAAGTCTTTAGGCTGGTTAATCTTTTCGAAGCTCGTAGGTTTGATGAGGTAGAGTCCTCTTACAAAGGCCTTAAAAAGGTCTTTCGGACTTTGATGAAGGATGAAGATTTCGGAAAGGCAGTTCGCTTCCTTGAGATCTTGCAAAGACTCAACACTGCCGAAAAAGAAGGAAAAAAAGTATTTCTGAAGGCTGCTTATAAAGGATATTCCGAAGCTTTTGGATCTTCAGAGATTGGCGGCAACGAAATTTTTCTCTACGAGTTATATCTGCAGTCCAAGTTGAATCCACAATTGAGTTATTATGATCTGTTACTTCAAAAGGTACAGAGGGTAATAGCCTAACTATCAGGATAACATAGCCTAAGCATAAAGAGCTAACTCTTCTTTTATTTGCTGTAAGGATTCTTTTCCGAACTTCTATTCGGAGAAAAGGAACCTAACCTTTAGAGGTACCGTATGTTAATACTATAGCAATAACAATAGGTCATATAAGGTGTCATTTTAGGATAAATTACGACCGTGAAGTTGAGGTTGACACCTTGTTTAAAATCTTTTTTTAGGGATTTTGAGTTTTTTAGAAAATAATTTGTAACGAATAGGAATTTTATCCTTTTATATATAAAACAACCAATTATCAATCCCCTAACTTACAGCGAAATGAAAAGACTGATCGCCTTTCCACTCATTTTTCTTTCCCTGTTCGCCCTTTCTTCGGCTCAGCAAAGGATCCATATAGACCACTCATGCAGTTTCGTAGGAGAGTTGACAGAATCTGACATCTACGGTTTCTCTTCCGGAGAGGAAGCTGAAACTGCGCTAAAGCGTATCATGAAATATACAGGCCTACCTGCGAATTTCACGATCAAGGCTGCGAATGTACCTAATGCTGCTGCAGTAGTTTATGGTACCGAAAGATATATCCTGTATAATCAGTATTTCATGGAAAAGGTAAAGCAGTCTACTTTTACTGACTGGTCTGCCATCAGTATCCTTGCCCATGAGATCGGACACCATCTTTCCGGACATACTTTGACAAATACAGGTAGCCGTCCTGACAAAGAGTTGGAAGCTGATAAATTCTCAGGATTTGTACTTTATAAGATGGGAGCTACTCTTCAGCAAGCAAGGGTTGCCATGGAGAAAATCGGATCTAGTAATGGAAGTAGTACGCACCCTCCTAAGTCTGCAAGACTGGCTGCTATTACCAATGGTTGGTTATCAGCGAAGGAGTTGACAGGTCCTGTAAAGACCAGCAAAACCACCACCACCAAAACCAAGACTGGAAGTGGAAACACTGGCTCAGGTAGTACCAATACAGGGAAATACTACCCAAAGAAAGTAGCCACGACCAAGTTTCAGAAAGTATGGGTAGACCACAACATTACCAAAAATGGTGAGAAAGGGATGAGAATCCACGCTAAGTTTGACATCAACTATCTTCAGCAGGAAGAATGTAAGATGATTGCATGGTTCTACTTCAAGTCCGGGTCTGTGTTGAAGGACTTTGATAAGAAGTTCTACACAACCAGTGGTCAGGTGTCTGTTCATAGGTCATTCACCCCGAAATATGAAAAAACCACCTTTACAGACTTGAGTATGTTCATTCCATACAGCCAGCTTCACTGTACAGGCTCTGGAAGGTACGACCTTAAGTTTATGGTGGGACTTCACCATAACCGTAAAGCCATCGGAGACTACAGCAATTATGTAGAATTCTGGTACGAAAACTAATTGAAGAAATCTAACCTAATAAAAATGGCTGCCTTGAAAAAGGCAGCCATTTTATTTACTATCCATTTGCTGATGATTTAATTGGGGATATATGAAAATTCTATCATTCTGATTTTATCAGAAAAAAAATTAGATTTCATATATAATATTGAACCATAAATTTTTCGAATCATGCAAACCAAGGAGTACAAACTCGAGTCTCTTATTTACTATTCTAAAGTTACTCTTGATAAAGAGCACATTGTCAAGGATTCTACGAAAGACATCCAAGCTAAATTAGATGAAAAAGCCAAAGATGGCTGGAGATTGGTATCAACCGATGCAACAGATTTTGGCTTTGCCGTTTACATTTATCTCTACTTCGAAAGAGATGTGTGATTCTTAAATTAGATCATGGAAGAAAATAATAAGGAAGAACTCGAAAAGAAAAATCTTAAGGAGAACAAGGGAATTAACTGGTCTCTTCAAGATTTCTTTTCTGTTGGGTATTTGTATCTCCTTGTAATTGGAATTGCGGGAGACTCCATTTACTATAGCTATTTGGGAGTAAATATCATCAGTTACTCCAGCGTAGTGGATGTACTGCTAAGCCCAATCATTAAAATTATCAATGTGCCCCTTTTAGGCATCATGCTACTTTCCTTACCTGCAGCCCTGGCGGGACTGCTGTTCTACCAGAGAAAGCAACACCTTAAAAAAAGGGAAGATCCCGAGTATCAAGAAAAACACAATGTCGAAAAATTAGATAGAAGCCTTTCAATAAAAGGAATAAGGACGGGTCTGTTTGTATATACAGGCTTTGCGCTTTTTGGTGGGTTTATAGGATTTGGTTGGGGAGGAGGAGCCAAGATGAAGGAGCGCATAGAAACGGGAGATTTTAAGACCAATAGAACCGTTTATTTTATAGATGGGGACCAGAAAAACGTAAGGATGATTGGACATAACAGTGAGTACCTTTTCTATATAGAGGAAGGGGAAAAGGCTTTATCTGTCATTCCGATCCCAGGCAATATCAAGGCTGTTAAAAGGATTTCTAAAGGTCAAGAACGAGATTCTGATGAAGATTAACTGGAAATATGCCCTTGGAGAGGTAGCCATTGTTATTCTGGGGATTACACTTGCATTTTGGCTGAACAACTGGGGTAGCAATGTTTCCAATAGGCAGCTGAGAAATGAATACCTCCAAAATCTGGTCCTTGATCTGGATTCAGAAGCTAAACAATTGGAAACCAATACAAAGCAGTCGCTCGAAAAGATCAATTTGATCAATCAACTTCGACCTGTACTTCTAGCGAACTTACCCCTCAAAGATAGTTCACGTCAGATGATATATGCCATTTCACGAAATGTTGGCTATTATCCTGAAAATACCACCTACAAAACCCTCGTAAATTCAGGTGACCTCAAGCTAATCAACAATTTTGAACTAAGGCGAAGTATTGAGGCTTATTACTCCCAACAAGAGAATACAGCCAAAAGTTACGAACGCCTTGAAAGCATCTATAAAAATTATCTGGGCGACTTTTTTATCCATAACATGGACTTTGGAGGCTTGAATCGAGGAGAATTGGTCGTCAAGGACAGGCCTTTGCTTTCCAATATTTTTTCAAGTATACAAGGCTCATCAGGAATGGCAATTGGAGCTAATAAGACTTTGTTAGAAAAAAATCAGCAACTCAAGGCTGATATCAATAAGTTTTTAGGGAAGTAATTACTTCCTTCAATTCTAAAATTAGTCTTGGGGGAGACGCCACCAGCTGCCTTCAATTCGTAATTTATTTCTAAACCTTAATCCATGAAAATTACCTTCCTGTTGTTTTGCTTGTCAATCACCTGTAGTAGTGGTCTCCTTGGACAGAGCATGAATAATTCTTCTCTTGAGAAAGTTTTAACTCAGCAAGCTGATAGCCTGGCAGGCAGTTCAGGACAATGGCAAATTTTGGTCAAAGACCTTATGATTTATGTTTTGACAGATGAAGCAAATAACCGCATGCGGATGATTGCTCCAATAATCTATGAAGAGGACTTGACCGATGAAATGAAAACAAAGGCATTGATTGCGAACTTCCATACAGCATTGGATGTCAAGTATGCGATCTCGGAGGGAGTCGTATGGACTGCCTACATACATCCTTTGAAGGAATTGTCTGAGAGTCAAGTAGTTGATGCTGTAAAACAAGTCTACCAAGCTACAGCTACTTTCGGCTATACTTATTCAAGTACAGATCTGGTATTTCCGGCACCCGGAGCAAGAGACGAAGATGATAATGAGTAGAGAGTAATCTCATCTCTACGGATATCCTTTATCATTAGCCAAAAGCAATATGTGCCCTAAATAGTGGCTGAAAACAGCAAGCCAAATATTATGAGACATATTGCTTCCAGGCATTTAAAATTAACCGCAGAAGAGGCGGTAAGCTCCGTTAGTTCAGGTGATCGTGTCTTTGTACACGGGGTGGCAATGACTCCGCTTTCTTTGACTCATGCCCTTGCGGCCAGAGCTTCTGAATTGGAGGATGTTGAGATCATTCATATCCATACCGAGGGACAGGCGCCCTATGCAGATCCGGCTCTTTCAGCCAGCTTTAAGACCAATTCATGTTTTGTGGGATCGAATGTTCGCAATGCCCTGGATCAGGGTTATGGCGACTACATTCCCATTTTTCTAAGTGAGATTCCTCTATCATTTAGGAGGGGAATTTTGCCTGTGGATGTGGCGCTAATTAGCGTTTCTCCACCTGACAAACATGGGTATTGTTCTTTGGGATCATCCGTAGACGTAAGCCTTGCTGCGCTGGAAAAAGCCAATTTTATCATTGCGGAGGTAAATCCTCAGGTTCCTCGTACCATGGGCGATGGTTTTATTCATTACAATGAAATTGACCTGCTGGTAGAGGTTAATCGACCTTTGCATGAGATTCCCAGTAAGCCTTTATCTGAAATTGACCTTAAAATAGGTAAGCATATAGCCGAACTGGTTGAAGATGGAGCGACCCTGCAAATGGGAATAGGTTCTATTCCTGATGCAGTATTGAAATGCCTGGGTTCACATAAGAAACTGGGTATTCATACGGAAATGTTTTCTGATGGAGTGATTGAACTGGTTGAAAAAGGAGTGATTACCGGGGAGAAAAAGGCTGTTCTACCTAATGTGATTACCTCCTCCTTTGTCATGGGAAGTAAGGCTGTTTATGATTTCATAAATGACAATCCTCTTGTTCAACTTAAGGATGCCAGTTTCACCAATGATACGGCCATCATTAGACAGAATCCCAAAGTAACGGCAATCAACAGTGCCATTGAAATTGACCTTACAGGTCAGGTCTGTGCGGATACCATTGGCCCAAGGCAGTTTTCTGGAGTAGGAGGGCAAATGGACTTTATCAGAGGGGCGTCGCTTTCTGAGGGGGGGAAACCTATAATTGCCATTTCTTCTACCACCAAAAGGGGAAAATCCAAGATAGTGCCTTTTCTAAAGGAAGGAGCCGGGGTAACTACCACCAGGGCACACGTTCACTATGTGGTTACAGAGTATGGAGTAGCGAACCTGTTTGGTAAAAACCTTCGCCAGCGAGCGAAAGCCCTGATCGAAATAGCTCATCCAGACCAAAGAGCCAGCTTGGAAGAAGCTGCTTACCATCGGTTCAAAAATTTTTAAGTAGACAATGATTAAAAAAGCCCCATCCTAATGAATCTGGACGGGGCTTTTGATTTCAGGCGGCATTACTTATTCTCGGACCATGCTTTAAAACGATAGATGTGATAAGGAGCATTTTCTTTTATGTGCTTTTTGCTCTGTAGCATTTGATTGGGGATATCACTATCTGCAAGGTAGAAGGTGTTGGTACCGGAGAGGGAGAGGCCATCGGCCCAGCGAATTCGTTCATCCTTGATCAGGGTAAAACCCTTTGCCTCTGGTGTTACGATATAAATTCCCTGATTCTCAACATCTGTGATGTAAACATTGCCTTGATGGTCAGTTCGAATTCCATCGCTTAAAGGCTTCCTTGCAACAGACTCTACTGCCTCTGCCAGTTGTGCATCAGTTTTTGAGAAATCAAAAGCCACCTCTGTTGGAATGCGGTATAGATTTGAACTGCCCATGGGTGCATAATACATGTACCTTCCATCCCTGCTGAAATCAAGCCCATCAATTCCTGTCAACAGATCTACCATTCCACCGAAGAACCTCATTTTTTTATGTGGAGTTACAGGGACAAATCCTTCATCTCGCATACTTGAGTGCCCTTCCAGCAGGTTTTTGCTTTCTCCACTCTCCAGTTTAAGGACTGCAAGACTTGGCTGCTTACCAAAAAAACTGACATTGGCTACTGCGATATATTTTCCATCGGGAGAGACGGTAAGGTCATTGAAGAAGGAGAATTTTTTGGCCACATCCGTAGGAAAGGTAAACTCCTGGGAGACTTTATTTGAATTTAAATCAAATGCCGTGAGTTTCACTTCATCGAATCCATGATTCCCATGGTCAATGGTCCAAAGTCGATTTTGCAGATCCGTAAATACCCCCAGGACTGCCTTGAAGTTATCCTGGTAGGACGCATCTGGATAAGGTATTGCCTTTCCATTAACTATCTCCATTAACTTGTTCTTGTCTGGCCTACTTTCTGGATGAATGGTAAAAAATACCCGTGTGATTTGATTGGTATCCTTGGAGGCTGCAACATTTCCGATAGGCTCATCAAAAGCCAGAACTTCGATAAGCTCATTCTGGCTATAAATGGGGGCGGTAGAGATGTCTTGATACGCTTTGCCACCACCGTATCGTAGCCTCATGAAAATCACAAATGCAAAAATAATAAGGACTAAAATTATCCCTATTGAGCTAAAGATTCGTTTGATTGTTTTCATCTATATGATTGATTTTGGATTCTTAAATAGGTGAATAATTATTCACTTATAATGCAAAAATTATCTCCTTATGCTTTGCCATGCCATTTCGAAACAAGATTCAACAATGTCTTTATCGACTTGATCTGTCTTCCCAAAATAAAGCCTGGAGACCTCCTTGGCACTTCCCATCAGGCTAGCGGCCATAATTTCAACCGGCATATTTTTAATAAAAAGGTCATCTTGAGCTTTCTGAAGATATTGATATAATGGCATGTATGCTGCCTCCTTTATGGATCTGGATTTATCATCCAGAATTTCAGAGTTCTGGTATTGATCAATGAACAGGCTCCTTTCAGGATGTTTTAAACTGGCTTTTAAATAATTGATCCATAGCAGTTTAAATCCTTTTGGGAAGGCTAATTCAGGAGAGTATCCCTCAAAGGTCTCCTCCATTTTTGCCCCTTTTAATTGTTGGTATAAGGCATTGATTAATGCTTTCTTATCCTTGAAATAAATATAAACCGTGCCTGTAGCCAGTCCTGCTTCTTTAGCAACACTGGCAATTCTGAAGTCTGCATAGCCGGTTTGTAAAACCAGCCTCAAGGAAGCTTCAAAAAGCACTTTGATCTTATTCTCATCTTTTGGTTTGGGCATGGATTTTATAGCCTTGGATCTTTTTTGCCAGTCATTTAGCTTTTTGGGAGTTTGGAATGTGTTGGTAGTTAAGTAGTTAGTTTCTCACCTGGGTAATATCCTAATGAGGTTTTTATCCCAATAGCGTTTACTCACTAAGAGTGTAGGTGAATAATTATTCACTTATAATGTAGAAGCAATAACTAATAAAAAGTCCTTTAATCCAAGTTTTAGGTAGTTGGGTACATTGAATTTGGTTTTTTGGGGAGTCAGTTTTTTCAAAAGCCAAGGAAAAAAATGTAGATATAGTGGTGCTACATCGAGGTTTTTTGACACTGGATTTTAGGGAAAATGGCCCAAAGGATGCCGAAATGAGATAGCTCGACTACTTAAATGGAATTTTTCAATTGTAGAAGCTCCAGTTGACACCGAAGCTCACGACGCGTTCAAGCATGGGGTAAAATGGCGTGGTGAAGTAGCCATTTGTCAACAGAAACTCATTGACATGCTGGACACGCCCCCAAACATAAACCCCTCTGAGCTTTAGAACTGCAAATAAACCTGCTCGGAAGTAGGGTGTCATTTCATAGTTGGTGGCAAAGTATTCAGTAGAGATTGGATCTATGGTCTGGCCTGCAAATCTTCCAAAGTACCTCAGGTCAATACCTGCACGAAATTGTTGAGCGAAGGCGACCTTGTTGTTTTCATAGAAAAGGGAAGAGTTTCCATACCAATTGGGAGCAGATTGTTCCTGCAACCTTGTTTCCAAGTTGTCAGCGCTTGCAGTTTCAATTTGATAAGCAATGGTATTTTCCAGGTAGAACTTTCGCCAGAACCTCAGCCTAAAACTGGCCTCTAATCCAATCCAGTTGATGCCATTGTCCATGTCTTGTACTACTTCGAGATTGGAGTTGTAGTAAATGGGGTTGTCAATCCTTGTGAAGAAACCTCGGAGTTTGGCATACATTGGCAAAAGGGTATCACTAAGTCCTACTTTAACAGGAAAATCATATCGAATACTGGCCTCTGTATGGGTAAACAACTGGTTGGTCAAATTTCTATTGGGGACATAAGCATTCCCTGAATCTCCTACGAAAAATGTCTGGAACAAACTGGGGTTCATATCTCGGAGGGTAAAAGCACCATCCACAGAAACGGGGCGGTATCTCGCAGAGGAATCAGGAATGGGGATCTCTCCCAAACTGTCCTTCTTGACGAAGAATTTATGCTTCTTATATCGTTGAATTTGGGTCCATGGCTCCAAATGTGCCTTGATTTGAACGTCTCGTTCTGCGGAGAACCTGTCAGAAAACCTTTGCCTTAGATGGCCTTCTATTCTGGCAAGGGGAAATGAAATGCTGCCATTGACTATTTGGTCGGTACTGTTTAGGGTGGTGAGGGTGGTATCTTTGACAAATTGCAGTACCTGATAATCCAGGCCTCCATTCACATTTACCTGGAACCCTCCCTTGGTTTGGAGAGAATAACTGGCCATTCCACTTAGTTTGAACCTGCGGCTAAGCCAATCTTCAGTTATAGAATTAGAGCCCGAATCAAGGCTGGCATAAACGGGAATGAGGTTTGCTTCCAGGTTGGAGGTACTGATGCTGGCATCTGAATAATCCAAATCATTGATCTCCCAAATGATCTCATTCCTCAGAGTAAGCCTGTTTTTAATCTTGGCACTATCAGAAAGTGGGATAAGTTCGTACTGGTGGTCAAGGTAAATCTCCCGCATGCGATTCTTTCTCAGGGCATCATCAAGCAGTGGGGCGTTATTAGACTTGAAAAAGCTACCATTGAAGTCTGTATTCCATTCAGCATTAGAAAATAGAGGAAAATAAACGGACCTATCGGTAATCAGGTCTCCGCTTTGGACAAGGAAGTTGCTGGTGCCAGATTTGGGAATCCCTCCATTGAAGGCATCATTGAGGAGGTTATATGAAACCACTGCAAAGGCATGATACCTGTCTTTAAAAGCATGAAAGTTGGCAGAAAGGTAGAGGTTCAGGTGATCGGTCACCATGTCTCTATAAGCCGATTCTGACAGTCGTCTTTGAATATAAAAGGTGGTATTCAGAAATGGGTTTATGTTTCTGGAAACAGTTACATCTGTAGTTTGAAGTCGGTCAGGGCCTTGCATATACAGGACATTGACATATGGAGTCCTTGTATCAATGAATTGTGCCTTGTTTTTTCCGTCGATGATGTAGTCGTTGTAGCTATTCAGGATGGGATTTTTCCATTGGTCAAGGATGAAGTTTTGGTTTTTTACCCCATCTCGCCAGACCTGGAATGGTTTCCCGGATTGACCCAAGCTTTGAATAAAGCCCTGCTGCCATTCGATTTCATCATATTTGTATTGATTTCCAAGCCTGTTCTCAAGGGAATATTGTCTATCCTGATGTAGGAATAGTGCATCCCGATCCCAAAACTTCACATTTGGTTTTATTTTGATCTTTTTACCAGATCCTGTATCATTTCTGGAGGTATCCGGTGCAAGATTTATATTGCTGAATCCAGGATCTCCTGGGAAGTTGACCTGTTCGCCACCATTATCCGTATACACCTGAGCCATTAGCCCCGGCAACATTCCTCCAAATAGAAGGATTGCTCCGAAAATATATTTTAATCTCCTCCGCATCTAGGATAATTACTTAATGCTTGTCCTTGGGTATCAAAGGGACTTCAAGCAGGGCAATGGTTGTTTGAGGGTTAAAGTTCCTTAATCAGGGTGGAAATGATATCTGTCAATTTGGGTTCTGCCTGTTTGGCAATTTCAATGACTTCATCAAGGTTGAATGACCTCAGGTTATCGGGATCACATTCGTCAGTAATGACCGAAATGGCGCAAACACATAGCCCCATATGTCTAGCGACAAGAACTTCGGGAACAGTCGACATACCCACCAGGTCTCCACCGATAATTTTCATAAAGCGATATTCAGCTGGGGTTTCAAGATTCGGACCTGTTACAGCCACATATACCCCCTTGTGCATGTTATAACCTTTTTCTTTGGCCAATTCAAGCGACCTATTGACCAGTTTCATGTCATAGGGTTTACTCATGTCTGGGAACCTGGGGCCAAGTTCATTTATATTACTTCCTCTCAGGGGGTTGTCTGTTTGTAGGTTTATGTGGTCGTAAACTGCCACCAGGTCTCCCAGTTTATAATCAAGGTTTACCCCACCTGCTGCACCTGAAAGAAACAGGGTATGGATTCCCAGGAGTTTGAGGATGCGAATTGGGAAGGTAATTTCTTCCATCGAATAACCTTCATAATAATGCATCCTTCCTTGCATGGCAACCACACTGGTATTGCCGAGCTTGCCAAAAATCAAGCGTCCAAAGTGGCTTTCCACAGTTGAGATGGGGAAGTGAGGAATGAAGTTGTAAGGGATTACCCTTTCCTGGACGATTTGATCTGCCAAGGCACCGAGTCCTGTCCCAAGGATGATACCTATTTCTGGCTGTTCTCCCTTGTATTGGCGTCGGATAAATTCAAGGGCATCGGAATATTCTTTCATTTTGGAATCCATATATAGAGGAAATATGGCAATTGCTTGCTTAGTCTTTTTTTGTGGGGCTGCAAATATAGGAAAATGACACGAATCGCCCTATTAATCAGGGGCATAGGCTACCATTCATAGCTAAAATGATCCATCTCCGTGGCGCAGTTGGCCAAGAGTTCAATAGAAGCCTGAATGTCATCCTTGTGGCACATTTCTACAACCGAGTGGATGTGTCTTGTCGGAATGGAAATACAGCCCGCGATGGCACCGTCTCCTCCTCTTTGTAGCATAGCGGTATCTGTTCCACCACCTGTAAGGATTTCCATTTGGTATGAAATTCCTTTCTTTTCTGCGAGTTCTTCCATGAAGCGAACCATCCTGCTGTCTGCGATCACAGAAGAATCCATGACCTTAATGGCTGTCCCAAAACCCAGTTGGGTGATGTATTCATGATCTCCTGCTGAAGGTAGGTCGTTGGCGATGGTAGTATCCAGACCAAAACCAAAATCAGGATTGATCTGTCGGGCAGCCGTAGTCGCTCCACGAAGTCCTACTTCCTCTTGCACAGTGAAGGTTGCATAGAAGTCAAATGCAGGATCTTTTATTTTTTTCAGCGCTTCAATCAAGATGAAGACTGATACGCGATTGTCCAGTGATTTGGTCGAAACGCAATTTCCAAGCTCGATAAAGTCCCTTTCACGTGTAACTTTATCTCCTACTCGTATGTGTTTTTTTACCTCTTCTCCGGGCATTCCAAAGTCGATGAAATAGTCCTGAATCTTTGGAGCTACTCCCCTTTCTTTGGCTGACATCAGGTGAATGGGTTTACTGCCCATTACTCCTACAAGGTCTGTTTTTCCATGGACGATCACCCTCTGTGCGGTCAGTGTCTTGGGATCAAAGCCTCCCAGGGTGTGGAAGCGAGCGAAACCTTTTTTATCAATGTGGGTGATGATAAAAGAAATTTCGTCCATATGGGCAGCGACCATGACCTTTTTGGCTTCCTTTCCTTTTTTGAGGGCTATGACATTGCCCATATTATCTACCCTGCATTCATCTACAAGTCCTTCTATTTCTTGCAAAACGATCTGTCGGATGGGGTTTTCGCCACCTGGAGGGCCAGGAGTAAGGCAGAGTTTTTCTAGCAGTGGGAGATTCAAGGCCATAATCAGCAAATAATTTTTGGATTGGGAAAATAATAGTAATCGCTCGGAAATGAAACTGTATGCAAACTAAACCCTCATTCTGATTGATTTTTTGTGCTAATTCTGAGGATTTCTTTTAAAAATCTTCAATCTGCCCTGATTCGGGGAGATAGTCTCTGTTAACTTCGATTATTTTATGTAATTTTGCCAGACTTTTGAGGTTTAGAAATGTTGCTTCGACATTGTATTTCAAGCCTCTGCACCGCAAGAAGAATAGGGGTACTTTGATAGCAAAGCAAAAAGGCATCGGTATTAAAATGATTTGGTTGGGGCTCTCTTTGAGTATCCTTGGACTGGCGAATTCATGTAGCCAGAGTGAGGGAAGCAAAAAGAACCTTGGCTTTGCTGTTGATTCGCTAACCCACCAATTGCAAGCGGAACGCAGGCTCAATCAAAAGTACCAATACTACATCAATCAGGTTCTTCCCAAACTCGATAAGAGCATCAATTCTGAAGAGTTGGTAAGCATTACCATTGCTACCCCAGGCGATTTCAACCAGCAGATCGTATATCCCAATCCCGTCAATGTAAGTAGCACTGAAAGCAATGCAAGGGTAGCAAGTCCACAAGGACTCAATCATGTAGCTACGCTGGAATACCAACCCGGAGCCAGTGGCCTTACCGAAGGCATGCGACAAGCCTTGACTTTCATGGCAGATAGCCTTCGAAATTCGGAGCAATATCTGGTATTGATTGAAGGACATACCGACAATTCGGAAGCAAAAGGAGATCCAAGGCTTGAGGATGGATGGCAATTGAGTACAAACAGGGCATCTGAAGTTGCCAGGTTTCTGTTTGGAAAGGGAGTATATCCCCATATGATGGTGGCTGCAGGTCGAAGCAATTTTAAACCTGTGGCTTCTTTTCAGTCGGAAAAAAGCAACTCAAAGAATCGAAGGGTAGACATTTTTCTAATGCCTGCTGCTCTAAAATAATGATTAAAATGGTCAGGGAATCGAAGTTCATACAGAAATTTACCAGGAAGATGACTTTTGATTTCTCCTTGACACAAAAAAACTCCTAGATTTGCGGCTTATGAATTCTGGTTGGCAGACCATAGCAACATCTATCATTCGAGTAAGGGTTCCCATTCTTATCGTCCTCGGATTGGTGACATTTTTTATGTTTACCCAAAGAGGAACCGAAACGGTTCAGGCATTTTCACAGCTTATTTTGACTGATGAAGATGTGCTTGAAGGATATGAAAAACTACAAACCCACTTTGGAGATGACGCCAACCTTGTGGCAGTCTCTATGGATGCGGATTTCAGTAGCATGAAGCTCTACAACGGGCTCTATGACCTGACAAGAGAACTCGAAGAAACAGACGCAGTAAACTCCGTGGTGAGCCTTTGTAAGCTCTATGACATAGAGCGGGTAGACTCCCCCGGTAGCTTCAAACTCGTCCCCTTGGTTCAGCGAAGACCGGAATCCCAAGAGGAGGTCGATAGCCTCACCCAAAGGCTGCAAAATCTTCCCTTCTATGATGGATTCCTGCAAAATGATTCTGCAAGGACTACCCTGATGGCCATTTCCCTTGATCCCGATCGCATGAATACGGATGAAAAAGTGGCAATTGTAGAAAGAATGCAGAAGGTTGTTGATGCCTTTGCCGAAGAATATAATGTGAAGGTAAGGTATGCTGGCCTACCCATCCTGCGAGCCACCTTTCATGCCTCGATTCGTGAAGAACTGGTCTTGTTCTTGGGGATTGCCATGATCATTACAGCAATCACACTTTTGCTGTTTTTCCGCTCCCTTTACACCATGATTTTCCCAATGTTGGTGGTGGGCTGTGTGATCATCTTCTCAATGGGATTGATCGGACTATTTGGGTTTAAGCTCAACCTGATTACCGGGATCATCCCTGCATTGATTACAGTAATCACCATTCCCAACAGTGTATATCTCATAACAAAATATCACATCGAGTTTCTCCGAACGAGAAACAAAATGAAGTCCCTGATTCTCGTAGTTGAGAAAATCGGTATCGTTACGGTTATGACCAATGCTACGACTGCCATTGGGTTTGCTGTATTAGCGATTACAGAGATTCAGCCCATGCGTGAATTTGGGATTGTGGCAAGTTTGAGTGTGGTGGCTGCTTTCTTTATCTCGCTGCTCTTGATTCCAATTGTATTCAGCTTCTTACCACCTCCGACCAAGGGACAAACCAAGCATTTGCAGCGCAGAGGCCTGAATGTTGCCATCAATCTGCTGGATGTCATCGTACTCAAGTATCGCTGGGCAGTCATGATCATTGCCGTAATTTTGGTAGGGATTTCTCTTTGGGGAATGACCTTGGTGGTACCCGTAGCCTACATGGCAGATGATATTCCACAAGACAGTGATGTCGTCTCTGACTTGAAATACATTGAGAATGAATTCAACGGAGCCTTTCCCATTGAAATTCTGATAGATGCTAAAAAGCCACGCCAAGTCAATAAGCGGAGAAACCTCGAAAGGCTTTCTCGCCTGCAGGACAGCCTCGCGACCTACAACGATATTTCAAGAAGCATTTCCATTGCCGATTTTGCCAAGTTTTTCAGGCAGGCCTTCTTCGAGGGTGGGAGAGAAGATTATGACCTCCCCACCCGAAATGAATACAACTTCATTGCGGACTATGTGAGGAATACACAGATGTTCCAGGAACTGACTTTCTCCAAGAACCTCACCGACTCTACCTTCCAGATTACCCGTGTATCAGCTTCTGTAAGAGATGTTGGATCTATAAAAATGGAAGAATTGGTCGATTCTTTGCAGGCAGACCTGGACGCTATTTTCCCACCAAATCCAGACTCCACCAAAGGCTATACCACTTACATCACAGGGACAACCAGGATCTTTGTGAAGGCCAACGAGCAACTGGTTACCAACTTGCTTCAATCATTGGCACTGGCCTTTTTTATCATTGCTATATTGATGGGAATATTATTCCGCTCCTTCAGAATGGTAATCATCAGTTTGATCCCTAACCTATTGCCTCTCGTAATGGTCGCTGGGATCATGGGTTTCCTTGGGATTGCACTCAAACCCTCAACTGCGCTAGTTTTTGGGGTAGCATTTGGTATCGCGGTAGATGACTCGATCCACTTTCTGGCACGTTATCGACTGGCAAGAAGGTTGGGTGATCCAATCAGGAAGGCAGTTTCTAATTCATTCAAGGATACAGGGGTATCTATGATCTATACCTCATTGATTCTGTTTGCAGGATTTGTCTCTTTTACCTATTCCAATTTTGGTGGGACCCAGGCATTAGGCCTATTGACCTCTATGACCCTTGGAATTGCGATGTTCAGCAACCTGATTTTCCTTCCCGTTTTGTTGATCACATTTGATCAGGAAAAGAGACCCGAAAATTTTAAGAAATTTTCAAAAATAGAGACCAACTAGAGAGATTTGTCATTGTTTATTTCCAAAGCATGTTATAGGTTGCCTTTGCAATACGGACTATGAGCTATGACTGAAGCATTCATCGAAGATTTCGTTTTTCAAATCACTAAAAAAGCAGGGGAAACACAACTCAACAGTTCTCCTTTCTCCCCACAAATTACAAGGATAAATGAACAGCTCTTCAAGGTTAACCATGAAGGGAAGTCCTACGATGTTTTTATTCAAAAGGTAGATGCAGGCGAAAAGTTCGTTGAGCTTAGTATCAATGGAAAGCGTAGCAAGGTCAAAGTTGTATCCAGGATTGAAAAACTGCTCAAAGAGCTGGGGATGGATCATCAGTTAGCGAAAAAGCTGGATAGCCTTAAAGCGCCGATGCCAGGCTTGATTCACTCTCTTCAAGTAGAAGAAGGCCAGGAAGTCAAAAAAGGAGATCCATTGCTCATCCTGGAAGCCATGAAAATGGAAAACGTAATCAAATCTCCCGGGGAAGGTACTGTTTCCAAAATTCACGTTTCCCCCAAGGAATCTGTTGAAAAAGGCCATGTGCTGATTTCCTTTGCCTAAAATTTTCTTAGAGACTTTTTAAGGTTTATTCTTTTCGTTTTTACAGTTGGCTTTCAAGAATCTGCTCATTGCATGGCAATGAACACCAAGTATGTGGCATTTATGCCCATCTTTAATCTCAATTAATTTCACGTTTAAAAATCTTCTCTCCTAAAATTATTTCTCCTATAAAGTAGGGCATACCCCTATTTCCTACATTCAATAATCGACAACAATACCCAACAAGTAATTTACAACTAACAAATACCCTTCATCCGCTATGATGCACGGCTACACTTATTGTCCTATCAATTTTATTGATTATGCTGAGATTATTGATGTGTACCGTTTTGTGTATCGGAATGAGCTGGAATCTATTTGCTCAGGTTCCCGTTCGACCAGATGATCACTTTTTTAGAAAGAGAATAGTCAACCGCATCAGCCTGGTTGAAAAGATTAATCGCCCCCTGGTTCATCACGAATCCAACCTTTACACCGACAACCAAAAATTCTCCGAACAGGAGGGAATGGTGGCCTCCCTTATAAATGGCCTCAAAGCCGGTAAATACCAGGCATACGATCCTTATGATTGGAAAAAGACCCTGAATTATCAGGAGTTAGAATCCAAAATGAAGGAATACGACTCGGCCCTTGACATGAAACTGGAAGGAGAAGAAGAGGAAGAAGATTGGGAAAGTGATTTCGAAACCAAAGACGAAGTTTTTGGAGCCGGAGAGGAAGAAGTTTGGGAAGACGATGCTTCTGGAGACAACGACTGGAATGATGAATGGGAAGAGGATGTGATCGAGGAAGACGACGAAGAGAAAGACCGACCCTACAAGGCGGATTTGGCCCCTTATGAGGAAGTGATTCACATGGTAGAGGATCGCATTTTTGACAAAAATCGTTCTATGATGGTTAACCAGATCGACTTCTTCGAAGTGATTTGGGTTGATCCCAGTGGAATTCTTCCCGAAAAAGTATTGGCAAGATTCAAGTGGGAGGATGTGAAGGATCAACTTCAATTGACCAAATGGAAAACCCGCGCCAATGATGCCTCTTCTCTTTCCATCGCCCAGGCCCTTGAGATGAGAATGTTCCATTCCTTCCTGATAAATGTAGGAGGGCAAGGCGTAAGAAGCCTATGGGAGGCAGAGAAGCGCAGGCAAGATCTGGTTGAGTTCGAACACCACCTCTGGAGCTATTGAGCCTGAATTCATGTAGGAAATTTGCGTTTTTTGCCTGCAAAGAATTCAATAATGATTAATAGCTTTGTTACAAATTGATGATCAAAGGTTTAGCTAAGGGAGCAAATAGTGATATTAGCCAAAACTATGTTTCCCGCAGTTAATTAAGCATACCGATAAGGTAATTCAATCTGGGCGAGATTCAATCTCGCCCATTTTTTATTAAGTTAAGAGGATGAATCGAGCCAATACATATTTGGGAATAGGGAGTATGTCGGGTACATCCATGGATGGCCTGGACCTTGCATATGTAAAATTTGAAGTAGATGGGGAGTATTACCATTGGGAGTTGCTCAATGCTGCTGAAATTCCCTTCGATGAAAAATGGAGAAGCCGCTTGCTACATTTGGCCGAACAATCTGCTGAAGTATACGCCAAAACTCATGTTTACCTGGGGCATTGGTATGGGGAACAGTTGAAAGAATTTATCAATAATTATGACCTGAAACCGGATTTCGCCGCGGTTCATGGACAAACAATCTTCCACCAACCCAGGAAAAATTTTACCGCTCAGATTGGTGATGGCGAAACGGTTGCCTCCTACCTGAATTGCCCAGTGGTAAGCAATTTCCGAAACAAGGATGTAGCCCTGGGAGGTCAAGGAGCACCACTGGTTCCCCTGGGTGAGAAATACCTTTTTCCCGATCATGAGCTCTTCTTGAACCTGGGAGGCATTTCTAACCTGACCTATGGTAAATTGGCATACGACATCTCACCCTGCAATGGAATCCTGAATTATATTTATGAACAGGTTCATCCTGAAGCGGAAATAAAATATGACGCCAATGGTGAAGCCGCAGCCAGGGGGCAAGTCAGTGAGGCATTAAAAAACTCACTAGACCAGTTGCCATATTACCATGCAGAAGGGCCAAAATCCCTAGGTTGGGAATGGGTCGTACAGGAAGTGATGCCTGTAATGAGTCGGTTTGAATTGCCATATGAGGATTTACTCCGCACCCTGGTTGAGCACATTGCTTATCAAATCGGTAACGCCATTCGGAAGCAGGTTGAAGAAGGGCCTGAAAAAATGATGGTTACAGGCGGTGGTAGACATCACACACTGCTCATGGACAGGATAGAGCATTATTTGCAGGGAAGTGGAGTAGTCATTTCAAATGACTTTCCCGAAAGCTGGATTGATTATAAGGAAGCGATTATTTTTGCCTTCCTTGGTTTGAGAACCTTGTTGGGAGAGTCCACAAGCCTCTCAACAGTAACTGGTGCCAGCCAGAATGTGCTTGGAGGCTCCATTCACCTACCCCCATCCTGGTCAAGATCATTGTTGGGAATGGAATTGAAGCGGGTATAAAGCTGTTAATGAACTCAAGTTACCAGTTTAAAGCACTCAAAAGGGTAAATGCCATTTCGGTCCATGTCAGCTATTGTTTTCAATGGAACATATTCTTTCGAATGTTGGTGAGAGATCTATAAAGTAGGGGGGTAGGTCGCTTAAGCTTGAAATAACAGCCTGGCTTGCCCGCGATGACACTGTAGGTTGTCTGGTAATGACGATTTGTCTTTAGCACATAAAAGCAATTAGCCCAGCTAGCAGCTTGAGCTAGCTGAATAGAACTAACAGTTTAACTTCACAAACATCCTTGGGGTCATGCCCTCATGTTTCTTAAAAAGGCGGATGAAGTAGTTGGGACTGGAAAAACCAGAGGCATAAGCCGTTTCCTTTACAGAAAGTTTTTCTCCAAGAAGGAGCTTTTTAGCAAAATTTAGCCTTTCATTAATGACCAATTGATAGGGTGAAACACCCAATTCATCAACAAATGCTCTGTAAAAGGCTGATTTACTCATGTTGGAAATCCTCAGGAGATCTTCCACCTGGATTTCGTTGAAGATGTTCCTTTTTATGAAATGGATAATGGCGGAAAACGCTGAATCATTGGCATTTTGACTTGCCTGCTTCATCAAACGTTTCAGGTTTTGCAGTTTCAATACACAGAGTACTATTTCTTTCATCAATAGTTGGATGTGTAGCTCTTTGAATGGGGTATTAGATGCTGCCAACTTCATGATCTTGTGGTGGATAGCTACTAGATCCTGGTTATTATTAAGTAAAATGGGATGCTTTAGGATACGCCAACTCCCGATAAGGCTTTCTTCTGTGAGAGCCTCATTGAATTGGTAGATCTGATTTTGGACGTAAGAATTTTCTAGGGTAAGGGCGGTACATTGGGTAGGTGTTTCAAAACTGGCCTCTGGGAAGTCAATACTTAGCCTGGAATAAGAGGGAGCGATCACCGTATTTCCAGGGAGGTATTCACGTTTGATTTCATCTCCAAACCTGATTTTCTTCTTGCCAAGTATCATGGATGTAATGGTGAAACCTTCAAAGCTCAATGGAAAATCCCTGGTTTCCTTTCTGGTCTCATAAATATTCAGCTGTCCCTGATCAAGGGAAAGCCCACGCCTTTGCTCGACGAGTGTGGAAATACCATTGGCTGGAATCAAGGGTAGTGAAGACATCTTTTCCATTAAAATAATGTATCAATTTTTATGGATGATAGAAAACGACAAGGGAAGAATGTGCTATTCTTTGCCAACATAGTGACATCGGCTTTCAACTTGCTCAGCTAATTTTAGATTAACCTAAGGGATTGATAATCTTATAGGTAGCCTAGTCATTAATTTAAAATCCAAAAAGATGAATCAAAAAGAGACTGCTATTTTACTGATCGAGTTCCAAAATGATTTTACCTCTGTAGGAGGGATCTTTCATGAGGCTGTCAAAGCTGTTATGGATGAAACTAACATGCTTGACAATACAGTAAATTTGGTAAAACACGCCCGTACAACTGGAGTTCAGGTCATACACATTCCCATTTCATTTGCAGAAAATTATAGTGAATTGACCAGTACTCCATATGGTATTTTAAAAGGGGTGGTTGATAATGGGGCATTTAAAAAGACTACATGGGGGGTAGAAATTATAAAGGAACTAGAGCCTGAACCAGGAGACTTGGTCATAGAAGGAAAAAGAGGTTTGTGTGGTTTTCACAGCACCAACCTGGACTTTATCCTTAGAAGCCGAGGCATTAAAAATGTAGCGATCGGTGGCTTCCTGACCAACTGCTGTGTCGAGTCTACCATGAGAACCGCCTACGAAAATGGTTATAATGTCATCACCCTCACGGATTGTTGTGCAGGTCTGAGTCTGGAAGAGCACAACAATGCCATTGCGAAAGACTTTCCAATGTTTAGCGAACCAATGAACAGCAAAGAATTTATAAAAGTAATGGACGGTAACAAGAATCTGGTATTGGAAGGAAAGGCTTATGAATAACTTAAAATGAGTTATAGGTGGAGTATTAGAAGGGGGCTTTTTGTAGCCCTCATTTTTATTTTTGGAAATAGTCTTGGGTTTCAGCAAGAAAGTTAGCTTTGAAAGCCGAATTTTTAATGATTCCAGATAGACATTTTCCTGAAGGAGAATGATAAAAATTCTTGCTGGTGAACAGTTTAATTTAGACATTTCAGTTGCGTTTTGGCATGAATCCCAAAATGAACCCCAAGATATTTACAGCATTGATTTCAAAAGGATGACAGAAGGTAAATTAAAGATTCTCGCTGCTTCCCTCGATGGGGAATTATACCTCGATCAGACCCATCGAATTTTATATGCCACAGATGCTTCTGTTTATAGAGAAATGCCGCTGGCTGTAGCGCATCCCAGGACAGAGGATGACCTGAAACAACTTATCCATTTCGCCAAAACGGAAGGCGTTTCCCTTATTCCAAGGGCAGCAGGTACCTCCTTGGCTGGTCAATGTGTGGGAGATGGAATTGTGGTAGATATTTCCAAATATTTTACCCGTATCCTGGAGGTTAACAAAGAAGAAGGCTGGGTAAGGGTGCAGCCAGGGGTAATCAGGGATGATCTTAATAAATACCTAAAACCACACGGCCTGTTTTTTGGACCCAATACATCTACCGCCAACAGGGCTATGATTGGTGGAATGGTAGGGAATAATTCCTGTGGTTCCTATTCGATTGTTTATGGAAGTACCCGAGATCACGTCCTGGAATTAAGGACATTGTTGAGTGATGGTTCTGAGGCAATTTTTGGAGAATTGTGCAAGGAAGATTTTGAAGAAAAGTGTAAACTCAATTCACTGGAAGGGAAGATTTATCAGACCCTTAATGCTGAATTGTCTAGTCCCGAAGCGCAGGACGAAATACGCAATCAGTTTCCTGATCCCAGTATTCATAGACGAAATACAGGATATGCAGTAGATATTTTGCTGGAGTCTGAAGTTTTTACAGATAATGGAGAAAAGTTCAATTTCTGTAAACTACTCACAGGCTCAGAAGGGACCTTGGCTTTTACTACTGAGATAAAAATTCATTGTGATCCGCTGCCACCTGCCGAGCTTAGTTTGATGTGTGCACATTTTGACAGTGTCGATGAGTCACTGCAAGCGGTTTTGGTGGCGATGAAGCACAAACCCAGGGCGGTAGAATTGATGGATAAAATCGTCATGGACTGCACCAAGGGAAATCGGATGTACGAGCCATACAGGTTTTTCCTCGAGGGCGATCCTCTAGCAGTTTTGGTCATTGAAGCCGGGGGGGATACAGAACAAGAGGCGACCAAGAAATTGAAAGCCATTCAACAAGACTTGAAAGAGGCAGGCTTGGGATATGCCTTCCCATACATTTATGGAGAAAATATCAAGAAAGTTTGGAACCTTCGAAAAGCTGGACTTGGATTGTTGGCAAATGTCCCGGGTGATGCCAAGCCGGTAGCTGTTATTGAAGATACCGCAGTCGAGCTTCAAAAACTTCCTGCTTACATCCAGGAATTTACCCTGATGATGGAAGGCTACCAGCAAAAAGCAGTCTATTATGCCCATGCAGGTGCTGGGGAGCTACATTTAAGACCAATACTGGACCTGAAAAAAACAGAAGACAGGAAGCTGTTCAGGGATATCGGGAGGTCGACAGCTGAGTTGGTCAAGAGATATGATGGTTCCCTAAGTGGGGAGCATGGCGATGGTAGGGTTCGTGCTGAATTTATCCCACTGATGATTGGGCAAAAGAACTATGACCTGATTAGAAGGGTAAAACAGAGCTGGGACCCACAAAACATCTTCAATCCAGGAAAAATTGTAGATGCGCCTCCGATGGATACAGCCCTACGCTACGAGGCAGAGCAGGAAACCCGCCAATTCGACACAATCTTTGATTTCTCCGAAACAGAAGGCATTCTTCGAGCAGCCGAGAAATGTAATGGTTCGGGGGATTGCCGAAAGACACACCTGGGAGGGGGGACTATGTGCCCCTCTTATATGGCGACCAGAGATGAGAAAGATACTACCCGAGCCAGAGCCAATATCCTTAGGGAAATTTTGACAAGGTCCGAGGCTGAAAATCCATTTGCACACAAGGAAATCTATGAAGTCATGGACCTCTGCCTTTCCTGCAAAGGCTGTGCTTCTGAGTGCCCCTCAAATGTAAATGTTGCTACCCTGAAGGCAGAGTTCTTGCATCAATATTACAAAAAGCATGGAGTACCCCTCAGAAGCAAGGCCATCGCCAATATCGGAAGGTTAAATGGCCTAGGAATGCTGTTACCTGCTGTTACCAACTTTTTCCTAAGGAATAAACTGACCAGCTCAGTACTTAAGTCATTTCTTGGGGTAGCTTCCCAACGCTCATTACCTACACTTCATAAACAGAGTTTCAGGAGTTGGTTCCACTCAAACCAGGATAGGCTTGATGCTGAGGCATCCAAAAATGGCTCTAAAGGCTCGGTATTCATGTTTTGTGATGAGTTTACCAATTATAACGATACAGATATTGGCATCAAGGCTGTGGAGTTATTGACCCGCCTTGGGTATCAGGTTATGATGCCGAAGCATGAAGAAAGCGGACGTGCATATCTCTCGAAGGGCTTGCTCAAGGAAGCCCGGAAATTGGCTATGTACAATGTCGAAGTCTTTGGAAACCTGCTGAGTGAGGAGACCCCATTGGTGGGGATTGAGCCATCTGCGATATTGGGCTTCAGGGATGAATATCCCAAATTGGTGATTGATGAATTCAAGGGAAAGGCCAAGGCTATCGCTCCATTTGCCCTGATGATAGATGAATTTATTGCCAAAGAAATAAAAAGAGGCAGAATACGTCAGGATGCCTTTTCAAAAGCCAAAAAGAAGGTCTTGCTCCATGGGCACTGTCATCAAAAAGCACTGTCATCGGTTGATCCCAGTGTGGAACTCCTTTCACTTCCAGAAAATTACTCTGTTGAGGTTATTCCTTCAGGTTGTTGTGGAATGGCTGGTTCTTTTGGGTACGAAAAGGAACATTATAACGTCTCAATGAAGGTAGGCAGCCTGGTTTTATTTCCAGCAGTGGATTCAGCCTCAAAGGATACAATCATTGCCGCACCTGGAACCTCTTGTAGGCATCAGATTGCTGATGGTACCCAAAAGAAGGCTTTGCATCCGGTAGAGGTATTATGGGATGCGCTGGAGGTCAGGTAAAACATCATATTTTTCTCATTATTAGAATAATTTTATCATTTCGAGAAAGAAATGAAGAATTCAATCCCTATTTGGGAATAGGCTTTGGCCTTGCTCTACAAAATCCAGACACGTTCAATCAATATTGTGACACTCCTGTTCAGTAGAGATACGTTTAGAGCGACTTTGGAGATGTTTATGCGACAAAAGGGTGTAAACATTAACCAAAGTTGTTATGAAACATTTACAAATCACATTTACAGTTTTATTAGCCCTATTGATCTCTACAAGTACCCAAGCCCAGCTCACACGAGGAATCGTAGGAACAGGAAATCTTGAAATCAATGATGCAACTACAGAATTATTTGGCTCGCGTAAGAGGAAAGAAGCCAGGACAAGGAATGAAAGATTGAGGGAGCAGAACCTCAGGTTGGAGAGACAAGTGGAGATCCTTGATGCTCGCCTGAATAGATGTATGCAGGACAATGTCTACAGCAGATACCCTAGAAAGAGAAAACGTTATAATTACAATAGTTTGAGCCAGGACTTTTGGGGAGAAAATAAGCTTCAAAAGGAATACGACATGCTCAAGGAGGAAAATATTTTCCTACGCGATCAGGTAAGTTGGTACCAAAACCAGATCAACCAATGCGAGGGAAGTTATAGAGATGACCGTAACAGAGATCGCGGAAGAAATGACAGAGGGCGGACTCCCTGCAATTGCAAAAAAGGAAAGAAAAAGTATAAGGATTATCCCAGGAAGCGTGATTGTGATGATTAAATAAAAAAGCCCGGCATTGACCGGGCTTTTTTACATTTGGGGCTTGAGAAGCTGTTTAAAAATTATCTTTCTTTTTTACAATTGGCTTTTTAGAACCTGAGTTCATCATTTTTTCAGAACCTTAAAATCCTATCTGTAAACTCAAAAATCTAAATTTAAACAGCTTCTGAAAATTATTTTCCAATCAGTGCCAATGCCGTAGCACCCACACTCCAGTCCATGTCCTGGTTGATGAAGAGCAGTGAAGCCGATGGAGGAGCCTTCTTTGCATAAGCCTTCATGATGAATATGCAGTTCAGGACTTGTTCCTGAGAATAGAAATCGGGGAAATCGGGAGAATTGACCAGTTCACCCCAGTTGTTCCTAACTTTTTGCTCTGCTTCCAGCAGTTGTTCCATCGAAAATTCGAAGAAGGGTTCGTCGTACTTCTTGGCGGTTTTCAGAATAGGATTCATGACACAGCTTGTAATGAAAGGGCCACCACCATAGTAGGCGAAAACTTTCTTGAATCTGGCATTTGGTATAGCGGAAAGTGAGCGGTCTACCTGTTTCTGAATGTCCTCTACAGAATGACCAGATGCTGTTCTGGACCCGAATTTCATGGAGCTTTCAGATTTGTTGGTCTTCATTTTTGTGTTGCTGCCACCAATGTCCATAAAGAAGGTCTGATCTCTAAGATCCGGTGGAACAGCAGTAATGAATCCATACCTGGCTTCTTCTTCCGGCGATACGATGGTTACGTATTTGCCATAACCAGTCTTCTTCAACCAGTTGTCATATCTTCCCCAAAGCCCGGCATCTGAAATCTGTGCTTTAAAACCTGAAGAAATGAAGAAGCGCACATTATTGGCAGGTACTTCATAACCTTCATAAAGCTCTTTCAGTTTGGATCTCATTTTTTCAAATGCCTCATCAATCATTTCTGCGTCCCACTCTCCGAAGTTTACTTTATCCTTCTTGACGGGGTAGAATTGATAGGTTTCAAGATGTAGGTCAACTACAGCTAGTCGAAGACCTTTAGATCCTTGACTTACGGCCAGAAAACGTGAAGATTCACCTGGTGGTAGTTTTGGGGCTTCCGACTCAGGTTTTTCGGTGGTACTTTGAGTAGTCTCCTTTGGGAGGTCTTGGGTGCTGGGTTCAGCTTTCCTTTCGCATGCCATTAAACTAAAGGCAAATACGAAAGCGAGTAGATAGATGGTGTTTCTCATGAACGAATTAAAGTGAATTAAAAGAGTTTATTGACTTGTTTGGACTTGGGCTTTTCTTTTTTCTCCTCCGCATCTTTTTCCCAAGGCTTTTTCTCTCCTTCTGGTTTTTCAGGTTTTTTGGTTTCAGGTGTGCTGGGAGTTGGAGGGCTAGGGTCAACTTGTTCCTTTACGGTTGTTTTCTCGGGTTCAGTCTTATTTTGAAGAGGGCGAACCATGAGGAACCAAACGATGGCGCCCCCGATTCCGGCGATAAGCAAAATAAAAAAGCTTACAGCAAAAAAATTCTTCAGGGCTTCCTTGCCTGCACGATGAATGGTGAAGAATTTACCCATTGGTGAAGGATGGTTTAATTTATACTAAAAAAGGAAAGTATAGGCTTTTTTCAAAGGCAGGTCTTGATATTCAATGCTCTTCCACTATAGATAAAGAAAAAATGAGAGGGTTGAAAGGGTACAAAAAAAAGTCGGTTTGGAAGACCAAACCGACTTTATATCTCAAGAAAGAATTAATCTCTATCTCTGTTGTCTCTCCTACCGTTGTTTCTACGGTTTCCGCGCTGCTCACGAGCTTCTTTGCGGCGAGCTTCCTCTTCATCCCAACCTTCAGGCTTAGGTAGAAGAACTTTGTGTGAGAGTCTCCATTTTCCGGATTTAGGATCTACGCCTACCAATTTGATTGGCACTTCATCTCCTACCTTGAAGACTCCTTCCATGCTTCTCAGACGATCGTAAGAGATCTCAGAAATGTGAAGCAGACCTTCTTTTCCTGGCAAGAACTCTACGAAAGCACCATAGTCAGTGATGGTTTTTACCTTGGAGTTGTATACCTCACCAATGGTTGGTACCTGAATCAGTTTGCGGATATGCTGCGCAGCTGCGGCGATTGCTTCTGCACTGTTACCAGAAATGGTCGCTGTACCCACTTTTCCTTCACCTTCTTCCAATGCAATGGTTGTAGCAGTTTCTTTCTGGATTTCCTGAATGATTTTTCCGCCAGGCCCGATAACTGTACCGAAGGAGTCGTTAGGAATCTCCATGGTAAAGAATCGTGGTGCGTATGGAGAAAGGTCTTCAGAAATATCAGGAATCACCTTCAACATCTCATCCAGGATGTGAAGCCTTCCGTCTTTTGATTGCTTAAGAGCAGTTTCAACAATCTCCCATGATAGCCCCTGGATTTTGATGTCCATCTGGCAGGCAGTCAGGCCATTTTCGGTACCTGCGACTTTGAAGTCCATGTCTCCCAGGAAGTCCTCATCACCGAGGATATCGGAGAGTACTGCGAAGCCATCGTCTGTGGTGATAAGCCCCATTGCAATACCGGATACAGGCTTGTTGATTTGGATACCCGCATCCATCAAGGCCATGGTACCTCCGCAAACAGATGCCATCGAAGAGGACCCATTTGACTCGAGGATGTTTGAAACAACGCGAACAGTGTATGGAATATCTGAGGGGACCACCGCTTTCAATGCCCTTTCGGCAAGGTTACCGTGTCCGATTTCACGTCTTGCAGGCCCTCTGTTGGGCTTTACCTCACCAGTAGAGAAACCGGGGAAGTTGTACTGCAGCATGAATTTCTTAGATCCTTTGAATGTAGCTGTATCAATGGTCTGCTCATCCATCTTGGTACCAAGGGTAGCGGTACAAAGGGCTTGAGTCTCACCTCTGGTGAAAACGGCAGAACCGTGAACCCTGGGTAGAAGGCCAACCTGACCCCAGATCTGACGAACTTCGTCCAGCTTACGACCGTCAAGACGCTTTTGGTTCTTAACAGTCAGAGAGCGTACCACCCTCTTCTGGATCTTTTTGAAGTACTGGCCTACTTTCGCATCGAAGTGGTCATCCTCTTCGTATGCTTCACCCAATTCTTCGTAAATTTTATCTTTAAGTGCACCGAACTTTTCAGAACGATCTTCTTTACCGAAGGCTCCGAGGGTAATCTCTTCGAATGGAGCTGCAAGGATCGCGTCCATTTTATTGAAGAGCTCCTCATCAAACTCGAGGGTGTCGTACTCTCGGCTTTCTTTTCCGGCAGCAGTTTTGAATTCTTCCTGTAGGCTATTCAGGGTCTTGATTACCTCATGGCCAAATTTCATGGCCTCTAGCATTTCTTCTTCGCTGACCTCTTTCATTTCACCCTCTACCATGTTTACAGAGTCGGAAGTACCGGCGATCATCAGATCGATGTCGCAAGCTCCCATGTCTGCGAATGGTGGGTTGATAACAAATTCGCCATCTTTACGTCCAACTCTGACTTCTGCAACCGGTTTATTAAACGGGATGTCAGAAACAAGCAGGGCAGAAGATGCCGCAAGACAAGCCAGTGCATCTGGCTGCTCATTCATGTCAGATGACATCAGGTATACAATTACCTGTGTATCGCCATGGTAATCATCCGGGAAAAGTGGACGGATTGCTCGGTCAATTAGGCGGGAGGTAAGGATTTCACTCTCTCCCATTCTTCCATCTCTTTTGAAGAAGCCTCCTGGAAAGCGTCCAGAAGATGCAAACTTCTCCATATAGTCTACAGAAAGTGGAAGAAAGTCTTTTTCAATATCAACTTCTTTTCTGGCAACACATACTGCCATCAGCATGGTCTCTCCGCACGTCAGCATTACTGTGCCATCGGCCTGCTTTGCCAGGTGACCTGTTTCAAGGATGATTTCCCTCCCATCAGGGAGATGGGTGGATTTTCTTATTAAGTTCATATGTCGGACTAGATCGTCTAAAGTGTCAGTTGCTACGTATGGCGAAGAGGTGGGAATTACTTACGTAGTCCTAGCTCTGCAATTAGGGCGCGGTAGCGTTGAATGTCTTTTTTCTTCAAATAGCTAAGGAGACGCTTACGCTTACCTACTAGTTTTTGTAGGCCTAATCGAGTTGAGGCATCTTTTTTGTTTTTCTTAAGGTGCTCAGTAAGATGCTGAATACGATAGGTGTAAAGGGCAACCTGTGATTCAGGTGAACCAGTATCCTGCTCGTTTTGGCCTCGACTGTATTTCTTGAAAATCTCCTGCTTTAGTTCCTTGTAGAGATACATGTATTAATGTGATTTAACTTGTTTTTTGGAACATGCAAATATAGAGAAACACATTTCATAAAGCAAAGCAAAATCTTGGGAACTTTCCCGAAACTCCTTGATAATTAAACAAATTAGATCCTATGCATGTATTTCTGCCCATTAAAATAGACTCATCTGGTTCCCCGGTTTTTTGGGGATGCCGGGAATGTTCAGGTTTAGGTCAAATTTTCTATTTAATCCTTCTATAATGAATTTCCCAAAGTCTGCTGCCTGAGGATCTTCGGGTTGATGAGGGAATAGGTACAATGTTTCCAATCCATTTTTTACCCAAACTTCCAACCTGTCCAACCAAAGCTCAGCTCGTGCATAGTCTGAGGGGTGAAGCTCGTTGCCCACCAATCGGATCATGGCTGTTTTGTTGCTTAGGTCTGTATGAAGGACATCTCTACGCCCCGATACATCAGTAATCACCATTCCCATCCTGTGGGATGTCAAAGTCTCAATCAACTCAGGTAATACCTGTTGTGCTTCAAACCAATCGGCATGCCTGAACTCAAATGAAATGGGGAGGTCTGCTGGCCAATTCTTCACGAAGTCCTTGAGGTTATCCAATTGTGCAAGGCCAAAGGACTCGTGCAACTGAACGAAACTGCAACCCATCTTTTTACCAAAGTGCCTGATGGATTCCGTAAACTGGTAAATCTCTTCGTCGCAGTTGATGAGCTTGCGGTAATGAGAAATGACTTGAGGAACCTTCGGGCAAAAAACGAAATCATCAGATGCTTGTTCCGCCCATTTGGAAACCTGATCAGGAGTCGGAATTCGATAATGGGTAGTGTTAAGTTCTATGGTGTTGAATGACAGGGAATAATGATAGAGGAAATCTGCCTGCTTGGTTTTCGGTGGGAATAATTGTCCAATCCAATCTTTGGATGCCCAACGTGGGAGTCCGATGAATGCCTGGAAGCTGTTTTCAGCCGGTTTGCCACCAAGTCTCTGAAGTGTTGCCTCATTGATTGGAGGGAGTGAAAAATCCACCTGAGAGATATCTGTTAACTTTCCAAACTTCATGGATCAACTAAATTACTGTATAGGTACAAGACCTGTGAAACATGCGAAACTATTATAAAAATGCTTTTGTTTGGCGAAAAATGAATCCTTATTTTCAACTTAAGTTCATATGTTCCGTCAATAATATATCTGATTCTCGAATCTCATTCATCAAAATATATGTCTAGAAGAAAGTACCGAAATCGAAAGCGAAAAGGACGCATCAAAGGTTTCAAAATTCACTTCATGAATTACCTTGGCGTAATGGGTTTTTTGTGGTTCATCTACTTTTTTACAAATGCTGGAGGATATCCATGGCCAGTGTGGCCAATGGCAGGATGGGGACTTGGTCTATTCTTCCATTATGTCGGGGCTGTGATGGCTCCAGGATGGTCGGAAGATGAAGAGGAGGAAGAGAAAGTTGTGCAGGCATCGCCAGAAATCGTTGAAGAAAAAATTTCCTCCGAATATAGGATGGATGATATGTCTTCTGAAAGGAGAAGAAGATCCAGTCAGGAAAGCTGGGATGGTGTAGATGTGCAGGTGCATGATGTGGATGATAATTCCTAATTCCAGGCTTATTGTCTAGAAAATATGCTTGAAAGCCTCATTCTGTTGAATGGGGCTTTCTTCATTTAATTTAGACCCATTCCAAATTTCAGCTTGTAATAATTCTTTCTTGCCTCATTTGTAGGCATCTTGTAAATTTGTTATGCTTGCATAACATTTTAAGTTTGTAAGTTAGCATTCACTCATTGCTAAAAAGGAATACTCACTATGATCCAACAAATTCTTTTCGTGCTTACTTTTGGCGCTGGCTTTGTTTACTTCGGATTGCAAGCAAGCAAAATCCGTCAGGCAATCATGCTTGGCCGTCCAGATGACCGTTCCGATCGTCAGGGGGAGCGCTTCAAGCAAATGACCCTGGTAGCCCTTGGGCAGCAGAAAATGTTCAAGCGTTGGATTCCGGCACTTTTCCACCTGTTTATTTATGTGGCATTCATATTTACCCAAATCGAGCTGATTGAAATTGTTATCGATGGGGTTAGTGGTTCACACAGGTTCTTCAGGCCTATCCTAGGAGGTTTCTACACCTTTATCATTAGTCTGATTGAGGTACTTTCTGTGCTGGCATTTGTAGGGACATTGATATTCCTGGCACGCAGAAACCTCCTGAAGATACCCAGATTTGTAAAGGATGAGATGAATGGATGGCCTAAGTTGGATGGTAACATTATTCTCTACCTTGAGATTGCCCTTATTGTGTTCATCTTCACTATGAATGGAGCTGATGAAGTGCTATATAATGCAGGACACTCTCATGCCACTGGAATTGCTGCAGGAGCAAGCGGATCTTACGATTTTGCCATTAGCCAGTTTGTTGGCCCTGCAATATTTGGTGGCGTTCAGGATTACCATACCTTGGAGGTTATTGAGCGCGTGGGTTGGTGGGGACATTTGCTGACTGTATTGGCTTTTCTGGTATACTTACCGATTTCCAAGCATTTTCATATCCTTTTGGCTTTCCCCAATGTTTTCTTCTCAAACGTAGGCCTGGTTCCCAAAGGAAAAGCTGAAAATCTGTCCCAGGTGACTGAAGAAATGAAGGCCATCCTTGACCCTTCTTACCAGCCAGTAGAAAATGAGGATGATCCCAAACGTTTTGGGGCGAGGGATGTGACTGACCTGAGTTGGAAGTCCCTGATGGATGCCTATACCTGTACGGAATGTGGCCGTTGTACCTCAGTATGTCCTGCAAACCTAACCGGGAAAAAGTTATCTCCTCGTAAGGTAGTCATGGACGTCAGAGACCGATTGGAAGAAATTCAAAAATATAAACTGAAGCCCAATGAAGAGGGAGAGTTTGTTCCTGCAAATGGTGTAGAAGGGGCTGAAGAAGTAGCTGGTCATTACTTACTTGGAGAACATCACATTACAGAAGAAGAACTAAGGGCTTGTACCACATGTAACGCATGTGTGGAATCTTGCCCTGTGAATATCAATCACCTGGATATCATCCTTCCACTAAGGCAATACCTGGTGATGGAAGAATCAAGTATGCCGGAGGAATGGGGGATTATGTTCAACAATGTAGAGAACAATGGTGCGCCTTGGGCAATGCCTGCAGCGGATAGGTTCAAGTGGGCGGAAGAAATGGGTGAAGAGTAAGATTCCGGTATTGAGGAATGGAAATTTAACACGCTGGCTAGCCAAGCCTGCACGGCTGAAAAGGCCGACTTTAAGTAATAGAAATAACATTATATGTTAGGGGCATAAACTTTGTTAAACCCCTAATATATAACACCATGAAAACTGTATTTTTGATCTTTGGATTGTTTTTTTCTCTTAGCGTTTTTGGCCAGAATTCCTTTGGTCAAAGCTCTTATGTCTCCTATACAGTGGCAGGAATCCCAGTGGAGGAAGTGAACGAAAATCTTGTTTCGCTTTCATTCAGACCTGCAAAAGTTCTGAGAAGGCAGTTCTTCGTAGAGCTGAATTTCGGCCAGGCCTGTTTTGCTGATGCCCCACTAATTTATGGACAAGGAGTTCTGAAAAAGTGTACAGGAATCGTTGATGCAAAAGGAAATCTGGTGGTGGTATCTAGCCACATAGAAGCACTCAATATGCTAGAGAAGATGGGTTGGAAATTACAGTCTGTTGTAATCAACCCTGGTGAGGAAGCTACTGATCCAATATCAAGTACATACATTCTTAGGAAAGAAGATAAATCACAGACATATCCAAGGTAATACTTGTATGATAGCATGATTTAACGGAATCTGGGAATGTATTTTCTCAGGTTCCGTATTTTTTTGGGGAGCTTTGGGATGAGTTATTTTAGAAAAAACGCTTGCTGTCATTTGAAAATAGACATTAGCAAGCATCAAATAATAAATTAGGGACAGAGTCTGAACACAAAGATTTCTCTGCCTTCGGGTTTAATTTTCGAAGAAAAACTAACTACATGTCTAATCACACGGTTCCAGTAATGGCGGATCTTGCCGCAGAAGGTAAAACACCCGAATACTTGTTTTGGGTAGGTTGTGCAGGATCATTTGATAGCCGCTATCAGCGAGTAACAAGGGCTTTTGCGAAAATTTTGAACTCGCTCAATATTGATTATGCAGTCTTGGGGCCTGAAGAAACATGTAATGGAGATCCTGCCAAAAGAGCCGGAAACGAATTTCTGTTTCAGATGCAGGCCATGCAGAACATAGAGTTGATGAACATGTATCAGGTAAAGAAAATCATCACTGCCTGTCCACATTGTTTTAATACTATAAAAAATGAGTATCCATCCTTAGGTGGAAACTACGAAGTTATTCACCACTCTACTTTCCTCCAGGACCTGATCAACCAAGGGAAAATAAAAATCAAGGAAGGTGGAGAGTTTAAGGGAAAGAAAATCACCTTTCATGATTCTTGTTATTTGGGACGCGCCAATGACATATATGAAGCGCCAAGGAAAGTACTAGAAGCCCTGGATGCGGACTTAACTGAGATGAAAAGATGCCGTACCAAGGGGCTTTGCTGTGGTGGTGGTGGTGCCCAGGTCTTCAAAGACGCCGAAAAAGGCAACAAGGAAGTTAACCAGGAAAGAACCGAAGAAGCTGTAGCAACTGGAGCAAAAGTCCTGGCTGCCGCTTGTCCATTCTGTATGGTGATGTTCAATGATGGAATCAAGAAGCTGAACAAAGAAGAAGAAGTTCAAATTCTCGATATTGCTGAAATCCTTGAAAAAGACATGGAAAAGTAATCCTTTATTGAGGGTAATTGAGAGGTAGTTTTCGAAAAATTGAACGAATGCCTAATAAAAAAGGCATCGATTCCGTTTGTATTTTTACGGATTAAAATATATTGCAGAAATGCAGTAACTTTCGACTACGCACAAAACCCAATTACCTACATGATGAAAACTTCCCTGTCTTTCATCTTCCTTCTCCTCCTTGTGAAGATGAACGCATTGGCTCAATACCCCCCTAATCAGCCACAACAAGATTGTATTAACGCCATTCCGGTTTGTGATTCTATCATATATGAATCAAACTCCTACCGTGGCGATGGTCCTACCTTAGCAGAAATTGACAGTACCCTTTCCTGTCTGGGTAGGGGAGAGCAAAATGGTGCGTGGTACATGATCCACGTGTTGAAAGCAGGTAATATCTGCTTTACCATTACTCCAGATTCCAGTCAACAAGACATAGATTTTGGTGTATTTAACCTTACAAATGCTACTTGCTCGGATATCAAGGTGGACAACAGCCTTGAAGTCGCCTGTAATTTTATTACCAATGCAGGTCCTTGCAATGGGGTGACAGGCGCCGATGGAGCAACTGCCGGAATTTGTGGATTCCAAC
This sequence comes from Bacteroidia bacterium, assembly GCA_022760475.1. Taxonomy (GTDB): domain Bacteria; phylum Bacteroidota; class Bacteroidia; order J057; family J057; genus JALEFZ01. Next base: position 330,307 of record JALEFZ010000006.1, read on the forward strand.
ACCTACCATGTATCCCTGCCTTAGAGGGGGAAACTTATCTCCTTTATGTAAGTAGTTACAACCTTTTTGATGGGGGGTATACCATTGACTTTCGCGCATCCACTGCAGTACTTTTTGACAACAAAGCCATAAAGGCAAAGGCCAAACTTCAGATGCCTAACAGGAATCAAATTGAAGTAGAGTTTTCTAAGCCTATAAGTTGTGCCCAACTATCAAGTAGCAAATTTAGCTTTGCGGGCATTTCCACAACCTATACGATAAACCAAGTCATTGCGGATGATTGTAGCGACGGCTCTCAATACGATTCCAAGGTGATTTTGGAAGTTAGCCCTCCGGTGGATTTGAATGAGCTGGGGAACCTTGAACTGATCATTGCAGATAGCATGGTAGAAATGTGTGGGCAATCCACGCTCACCCTGAGTACCCTTGTCGGTATTGACTTTGAGGTAAAAAGCCAGCCTAGTGTAGATTCTGTTTGTTCTACAGACAAGCTGAGTCTAAGCACAAATATTCCCAATGGGTCAAACCTGCAAATTTTATGGGAACCCTCAAGTTTTTCCGGACCCGTATTCCAACCTAACCTTGGTATCTCAGATACCTTTATCGCCCTGGTTTTTGCTGCTAATGGCACCTTACTGGGACAGGAGAGAAAAGAATTTATTGTTCTGGAAGGTCCAGAGGTAAACATAGGTGAGGATACTACCCTTTGCGGACCCGATACCATTTCCCTGCTTGCAACAGGTCGTTATCAAGAACTCATTTGGAATGATAACAGCAAGGACAGTGAAATAAGAGTTAGTCAAAGTGGTTTGTACTGGGTAGAAGCCAGAAATTCAAATGGATGTATCATAAGAGATAGTGTAAAGGTCGCTGTTTTGGATTTGCCAATACCTACTTTTTCAGTAGATGGAAACGGTTCTAACTTTGATTTTCAGGCAGATTGCCAGGAATGCAGCAGCTTTACTTGGGAAGTAAGTGATGGAAGTACCGGAAGTGGCTCTCAGTGGAGCTATACTTTTCAAGATCCTGGGCAATTTTTGGTTAAGCTGATCGTAAAAAACAGCTGTGGTGTGGACTCATCTACACAAATGGTCAGGATTAATGTTTCGACAACCGAACCGGAGGTCTCAGACCTATTTAAGGTATACCCCAATCCAGCCTCCAAAATATTGTATGTAGAGTCTTCTCATCAAAGCGAAGGAATTATCGCCATTCACAATTCTTTGGGGGTGGAAGTAATGAAGGTTCCTATTCGAGCGAATGGTGTTTCACGCCTGGATGTTGGGCATTTGGCCAAGGGACTATATTTTAGCGAACTGAGTACCAAAGATGGTAGTTTTATCCAAAAAGTTTGGATAAAATAGGGTGCTTTTCCTAGACATATAGTAATTCGGAGAAATAATGGCAGCAATAAATACCCTGATTTTTGACCTTGGAGGTGTTTTGGTGGATTGGAATGTAAGGTATCTTTATCGGAAGATATTCGATGAGGAGGAAAGGATGGAATGGTTCCTGAAAAACATTACCCCTTATTCCTGGAACCTTGAGCAGGACAAGGGACGGAGTTTTGCCGACGGAACGGCGGAACTCCTGGAAAAACATCCTGAGTGGGAGGCAGAAATCAAGGCTTATTATGGTCGCTATACGGAGCAATTTGATGGGGCAATTGATGAAACTGTCTCTATGCTCAAAGACCTCGTTGATGAAGGGAAATATCGCCTGCTTGCACTAACCAACTGGCCTGCGGAGTCATTTGATTGGGCGCGTCAGAGCTATCCATTTTTATCATGGTTTGAGGGAATAGTAGTCTCTGGGGTTGAAGGGGTGATTAAACCTGATCCTGAGATCTATCAATTGCTTTTTGAACGATACCATGTAGATCCTGCCACTGCCATCTTCATGGATGACAATGTCAAAAATGTGGAGGGGGGAAAAGCGGTTGGACTGCAATCTATTTTGGTAGAGTCTCCAGCCCAGCTTAGACATGATTTATTTCAGGCATTGGGCAGGGAAGTTTGACGAACTATTTTGTTTGTTGAGCAGAGTTAAAGATAATATTGATAAAACTGTCATTTTTCAAGTGGCAGTTTTTTTTATTTCTGCTAGCGAAATAAATTCCATTAAATTTTAATACACACAAAATATCATTGAGCAATGGCCTACAATTGACACTCGGTGATTTAACAGATTTACCCTATGGATTTCAAAAAACTCAATTCCCTAATCATTCTTGGATGCTGTCTTTCTATTTTATTTATGGTATCCTCCTGTGGCAACACTGAGAGTGAAAAAGACAGCCCTTCAAAAACAGAGCCTAAAGCAGCAAATGTAAGCCCCAATGTTGTGTATCCCTGGGTTGACAAGTTGAATGTCCGTGAAAACCCAGATACCAAAGCCAAGGTTATTGCAACCATAACTTCAGAGGATGGACTGACCCTGTTGGGAGAAGTATCCAAGGAGAAGGATTTGATCGTTCTGAGAGGGGTTGCCTACGAGGAAAATTGGGTGAAGGTCAAAATGGATGATGGAAAAGAAGGATGGGTATTTGGGGGAACGGTAAAGAAAAAAGGAGAAGAAAAAGGAAATGCACTAATCACAGATAGCAAATTTTCGTTTCCTTATTTTGGAGAGTTTGACCTGGGGGAGTGGGAAAAAACTGCCAGCAAAGAAGATGTAGGAGGAGATGCTGAGATTGCTGAGAGCACCTATAAAAAGGGTGACCAAAGTCTGGTGATTGCCGAACACAATTTGGGCGAATATGGCTTTACCAATTACCAAACCCTAAAAGGGGCAGATGGAAAAATTCTAAAAGAAAGAAGGTTTAGCTATGCGACTGATATCCAACCAAATGAAATAGAGGAGGAAGTCATTGATTTTTCTCAAAAGCCAGCAGTTAAATATATGCGGAAACAGAAAGTATATTCTCCCTTTTTCTCTCTAAATGCATGGCCTGTAATGGCTAGAGGCATATGGACAAAGGCAGCTTATAAAGTAGAAGGTCAGTAATATTAAGTCTATGAAAATGGGACTCAGGCTATTACATCAGTCTGAGTCCCATTTTATTAATCTTCATAAGCATCTACAATTTCTTCTGGGATAAAGAGGTAGACAATCGCATTTCTATCTCCAGCGTCGACCTTTTTCTTTACCGTCCCTTCTAAGAGTATGGGTTCAAGTTTTTTAGAATAAATGGAGATCATTTCTTTGAGATACCTGCCTCGGAGGTTGGGAAGGTCATCATTGGTAAATGCTTTTTCTGAAACAGCCTTGGTTTTAGAAGTCCCGTCAAATCCATCTGTTTCAGAATTGTAGGGTAAAATGCTGACTTCTTTGTAAAAGAATTTTTTATCCAGTTTTCCTTTGAAAGTATTTTGGCCTGTGATATCAGCACTTCCCTGAACAAATAGTTTGATGCTTCCTTCTTCTGCCTTCCGAATCGAGTATAGGGCTTCGGTAACAAAAGCCCCTATGACCGAGCCATAGCTATCTCTGAAATCAGCTCTGTCCATGAAATATTTCCCCGGGCCGAAGAGGAGCTTCACATTCTTCTCTGCATCTTTGAAGTTGACCTTGAACCAACGCCCTTTGTAGCCTTTTACAACCTCATCGTCTGGATGAAAAGTAGCATCCCAATACTCCCTTCTCACCTCAAAATTCTCAGCCCATTCTTTGACTTCTACCGGGTTCAACTCAATGTCTTCGCCCAGTTTTTCCTTGAGGCTTTCTTCTTCGCTTATTAATTCTTCAAGTTTGTCTGTCTCTTCCTCCAGAATTTCTTTTTCCGTTTCTAGTTCCTGAACTTCCGTTTTGAACTCGTCAGCTTCAGGCTTTAGCTCATCCAGCTCATCCTTCATTGCCTCAATTTTGTCCCGTAGTTCTTTTTGATCTATACACTTGGACTCTTCCTCAAAGATCTTGTATTTTTTGATGAAATCTTGATAGGCCTTTTCTATATCCGTAGCTCCATCGCTTGCTGCTTTAATCTGATTTTCCAAGCCTTTTTTGTCAGCTAAAACGGAGACTAGCTCACCTTTTAGTTCATTGAGCTTTTGATCTCGGTTGTTATAGGCATCTTGGACCAAGCTGAATTTTGCATCCACCTTTTCCAACTCTTCCTGAAGTCTGGACTTTTTGCCTGTGAGTGTTTCTGCGATTTTTGTTAGGGAACGGGCTTTTTTCAGCAAACCGTCTACGGCTTTGATTGTGCGATCAGCTTTGGCCAGGCCATTTTCGGGAAGTTTCAGCTTTTCCTGCTTACCGATTAACTTTTTAAGGTTCTCTAGTATCTTTGCTGGCTTTTTTGAAGCCTTTTTGTAGCTATCCTGAATTTGTGTCCTTGTATCTGCGGCGGGATTCAACTTCTGTAGAATTTCCTTAAGGTCTTCTTCACAAATGCTCAAGGATTCTTTAAGACTTTCTCCCGGGGGAAAGTCTGCCAATACTTCATTCATGGACTTGAGGTTGTCCTCCTCCTCTTTTGCCTGTGCAACTTCGTCCTGTAAAGCCTCGTTTTCTTTGGCTAGTTTGTCTTTTTTACCTAAAATCTGGTCTGATTCACTTTGTAGCCTTTCCTTTTCCCTGCTTAGCTGTTCTTGGAATTTCTCCAATAACTCAACTTGAGCCAATACTTTATCCTTTAAGGCAGATTCTTTCGCTACCTCATCAGCCAGTGTCTTTGAGGACTTTTCTGCATCGATTACTTTTTGTTTCAACTCATCAAGAATTTTCTTGGGTTTGTCGTTGAGCTTGTTGTCCAGGTCTTCCTTCTTTGCCAGAAGGTCCTCTAACTGTTTTTTTAGCTCCTCAACTTTCTGGATGCGCTGATCCAACTTATTTTGGACATCCTCGGCTTGTTTTCCAAGGCCTTCTGTCTTCCCTGTTAAGCCCTTAGAAGCATCTAATATGCCCTCAGCTTTTTCTTTTAGTCTGTTGGCTCGCTGGAATAGATCAGATATTTTTCCCAGGAGCCCTGTCTTTGGAATTTTAGGCTGCCAACCCAAAAGATTGGCGAGGGCATCTGCGATTCGTTTAATCTGAGCTAATGCTTGTATTTGGGGCGCAATGAAGGTGGTAATTATTGGCAAAAAGGCGGAAACAAATTTCCCAATTTGTTCAATTCTTCTTTTTCCCTTTCTTAGATTACTATCTATGTCTTGTATTTTCGTTGCCATTTGCTGATTCGCAGGAAGTTGGCTAAGACGTTGTTTCAGGTCTGCAATTTCCTGCTTTTTGGTAAGCTTGGCTGGATCAAGGGTTTTCTGTATTTCTCCTTGCTGGTTGAAATATCCCAGTTCTATTCCAAGGGCTTTGAAATCTTTTGGAAGGTTTGCCATAGATGGGCCAGGCTTCTTTTCCAGTTCTTTGAGTTCTTCAGGGCAACTGAATTCCATTCTTTTCTTCAGGTTCAGAGCTCTTCTACTGGCTTGAAAACCATTTTCCATAAAGTTACTATTGGGATAATCCTTGTCAATAAAACTCTTGAAGCCTGGATTTTGGAGATATTCTTTCGCAAAATAGCTTGTCAACTGATTATGCCTTAGACAGTTGCTCCCGTTAAGTCTGAAATTCTCATTTTTGTTTTTCCAGGATTTGCTTTGCGAATAGGTGTTGGATACCTGAACAAAGGCTTTGTAGGCATCAATAAAATTCTTGGTTCTCTGTGGAGAGTAAATTCCATCAGCTGGCTTGCTGGCTTCATTTATCTTAATAGAATAAATCTCCGGGCTGCAGTCATTATTTTTACACTCAGAAGCTGATTGGGATAAAACAATGCCGGGATTGACCAGCATCAGTAGTGTAAAGATCCTGAACCATACGTGTTTTGGGGGCTTCATAGGAAATAATTTCTAAACTGTACGAATATTTAAAATACAGTAATTTATTTGATTGTAAAAAGGCAGTATGAATATTGTGTTTATCCTAGGCCCGCCAGCAGTGGGCAAAATGACCGTAGGACAGGAGTTGAGTAAGCTCACGGGCTATAAGTTGTTTCATAACCACATGTCAATTGAGCTAGTATATCATTTTTTTGATTTTGGGACTCCTGAGTTCAGGAAGCTAGATGATCGGATTCGATTTGCTGTTTTTGAAGAACTTGCCCAAAGTGATTTGGCAGGACTAATTTTCACCTTGGTCTGGGATTTTAATGATCCTGAAGATGAAAAATATGTAGATGCTATTTCGGAGATATTTGAGGAAAGAGGGGGCAGGGCATTTTTCGTAGAGTTATCGGCAGATATAAACGTACGAAAAGAAAGAAATCGAACTGAAAACAGGTTATTAAACAAACCTACAAAAAGAGACTTAGCTCGATCGGAGAGGAATTTGATTCAGAGTAGCAAAGATCATCGATGTAATTCGGAGGAGGGAGAGTTTGCTGAGAAAGAAATTTTAAGGATTGACAACACGTTCCTCCATCCCGAGGAAGCAGCATTGAAAATAGCTAAGCAGTTTTTATTGAGACCCTGACAAAGGTAGACAAGACATTTGCCAAGGCCTCAATCTAGGTTAGATCCTACTTTGGTAGGTATACAGCTGGTAATATTTGGCTTCTTTGGCAATTAGTTCATCATGGGTTCCTTGTTCAAGGATATTTCCTTCATCGATAACCAAAATCTGGTCAGCTTTACGGATGGTACTTAACCTGTGAGCGATCACGAAGGTGGTTCTGTCCTTCATCAATTCATCCAGGGATTTTTGGATAAATGTCTCTGAAATTGTATCCAGATTGGAGGTCGCTTCATCAAGAATCAAGACTTTGGGATTTGCCAGGATAGCTCTTGCAATCGCAATACGTTGCCTCTGGCCTCCAGATAGCTTGACTCCTCGCTCCCCGATCAAGGTATCCAGTCCTTCCTCAAATTTATCTGTAAACTCATTTACGTAGGCCGCCTTGACTGCATTTTGAAGGTCTTCTTCATTTGCAGAAGAATTTGAGAACAAGATATTTTCCCTGATTGAGCCTTCAAAAAGGAAGTCATCTTGTAATACGACACCCAATTGGCCTCTGAAGCTATCTAAAGTCACCTTGCTTAAGTCATGCCCATCTACGGTAATCAAACCACTGTCAGGCTTAAGGAAGGTTGCCGCGAGTCCTGCGAGTGTCGTTTTTCCAGAGCCAGAACTTCCAACCAGGGCGGTAACAGAACCTGCTGGAGCATCAAAGCTGACCCCATGTATTACTTCTTTTTCATCTTCATAAGAGAAGTGTACGTCATTGAAAATGAAATCGCCCTTGATTTCTCCTATTTCTATGGTCCTATCTGGGTCATCCGTTTCTTTTGGGGTATCCAACAACTCCCTGGTTCGGTCAAGGCCTGCCAAAGACTCTGTCAATTGACTACCGATGTTGCCCAATTGAAGAATTGGAGCGGCAAGGAAGGCGAGCATGGACACGAAAGAAATCAACTGTCCATCTGTCATAGGACCATTGACTACTTCCTGGCTACCAAACCAGAATATTAGCATACTCAAAACCCCAGCTACACCCCCACCTAGTGCTTGAACAGCAGCAGTGGTGGTCAAAGAACTTTTGACATTTTCGAATAGCCTGATGACACCTTTTTTGAAGATAGAAATCTCTGCATCCTCGGCATGAAATCCTTTGATGACTCTGATTCCACCCATTGATTCTGTCAATCGACCGGTAACTTCTGCCTGTATTTTTCCTCTATCTCTGAAAATAGGTCTGATTCTTCCAAATGCCCTGGCTGAAATGATTCCAAATATTGCCAATGGTACAAGTGAGATCAGCGTAAGGAATGGGGACCAGTAAATGAGTATCCCGAAGGCGACGATAGCAGATAAAACACCGCCAATTAGCTGTGTAAATCCTGTACCCACAAGGTTGCGAACCCCTTCAACATCAGTCATGATCCTGGAAACCAGGTCTCCTGATTTGGTATTGTCAAAGTAGGAGGTCGGTAAATGGAGTACGTGTTTTTGAACCTTGGATCGCAATTCTGCAATGAGGTATTGACCTGCTACACTTAGTAATCTGGTCAGAGAAAATGAAGTAAGGGCCTGGATGGCTACTGCTGCTCCCAAGGCCATTATAAGAACTTGGAGCTTGCTCATGTCCAGGTCGAGACCGCCTCCTGCTTTTTCCAGAATTACCTCATCAAAGAGGTACTGGGGCGCGATGGGAAGGGCCAGACTTGCGGCTCTGTTTACCACTACCAGGAGTAATCCCAATAGCAACATTCCCCTTCGAGGATATATAATTTCCTTGTAAGCATAGCTGAGGCTTACACCTCTATAAGGACTTTTTTTCTTAGCCATAGTTAGTTGGATGGGAAGATGATAAATAACTGTCTGTCCAGAGACAAGTTAAACAAGCAAAATGTGACGGCTTTTGTGTAACTTGATTAATAAGTTTGTCGAATCACTTTAATAGATATTGCACTTAATTTTCAATAAATTATTGCTCAGCTACAACCCAAATAACTAAATATCATGCACAGTTTTATCAAGTATACAGGCTTTATCCTGGGGATGTTCATTTTCGTTTTAACAGCCCAGGCAACAGAAATCAATTTTATCCAAGGGGAATTTGAGCAAGCCAAAGCATTGGCTAAAAAAGAACGAAAGCTCATTTTTGTTGATGCTTATGCCGTGTGGTGTGGCCCATGTAAAATGATGGACAGGAATACATTCTCAAATGATAAGGTTGCGGACTTTTTTAACAAGAACTTCATTAACCTAAAAATTGATGTTGAAAGTGGAGAAGGGCCAAAGTTTGCGGCTAATTATCAAGTTAATGCCATGCCCACCCTGCTCTTCCTTGATTACAATGGGAAGGTAGTCTTGCGTAAGTTGGGATACAGGGGCCCTTCAGAATTAATGAAGGAGGCTCAAAAGGCAAATTCTCCTGAAAATTTTGAAGATTACTATAGCCTTGCTGTAGAGGAAGGCAGCAATGACCCTGCAATTCTACTGAACTATGCCCTGATCCAGGCAGAAAAAAAGGAAGACTTCTCTGCCAGTGCCCAAAAGTACTTTGAGACCCAATCTGAAAAGGCACTATTAAAGGAGGCTGAAAATTGGAAGGCCATCAAGGCCCTGACTACTGATCTGGAGAGTAGAGAATTCCAATACCTTTTGGCCAAATATCCAAAGTATAGCAAAAAATATGGGGAGGAGGTAGATACCAAAATTTGGGAGGTATTGGAGGAGACAGTAAAGAATTCTGTCAAGGAAAATGACGAAAAGTCTTATCTGAAGGCGGTTTCTGTGGCCTCAACTTTTATCAAGGACAAAGACCAAACAGCTGATAAACTGAAGATGCTCTATGCCAAGCAAAAAGGAGATTGGGAGAGCTTTGCTCAGAGAGCTGCCTATTACTTCGATAAGCATACTGTAACTTCTGCAAAGGAACTTTCCTCTTCTGCATGGTTGATCTATAGGAATGTTAGCTCTGCTGAACAGATCAACAATGCAATTTCATGGACCAGGCAATCCATTGCTTTGGAGAATGAATACTACAACAATAAAACCCTTGCATTTTTGCTTTTCAAGGCTCGAAAATTTAGCGATGCCAAAAAAGTAGC
>JALEFZ010000073.1 GCA_022760475.1 Bacteroidia bacterium
CGATCCCACTGGATACTCAGGTAAATTCCTTCTTTGAACCTGTAACGGATACCTGCACCAAGAAGGGTTTCATTGTCAGACAATTCTGTACGAGGAGGAAAGTCTCTCACTACATTAAATCGAACGACATCTGGCACATAATCGCTGCCGCTGGCAGTCAAGACCTTCGCTCCAAGGAGCAGGTCAAAGTTGTCAAACAACTCTATCTGAAGCCCCGCTTCAAGAAGGTTTGAGGTCAGGTTCACCTGCTCAACCGCAGTTCCTCCCCTGCTGGTATTCTCAAATTGGTATCCAAGGGTCAAAGTCAATGCCTCATCGCGGTCAATCAATTTGTGGATGTGGATGTTCTCCCTGATTCTAAGAAGGTTGAAGGTCTTTAGCTCAAATGTTCCCTGTCCACGAATTTCCTGCATCAAGGTATACTCAAGGCCACCTTCGAAGGCAGACTCATCCGTCCCGTGATCTACTGCAACCCAAGCTCCGCGTCTGTTAGGAGTAGCGTTTCCATAAGGCATGGTATTGGATAGCCTTGGATCATAAGTTCTAAGGGCATCTGAAAGAGAAAAGGTGTAAAGATTACGATCTCTGTTCAAGTCGAAAATCGAAGTATTTCTCACAACCTGCTCATTACCAAATCTATGGAAGAAGGCCTTGCTTCTCAGGAAGTCAACACGCTTGCTTTGAGCAGCGATACTGAAGAAATCAGGTCCCACATCTCTGAACCCAAGGGTAAACTTCAGATTTTTCTCTTTTAGCTTGAATTCAAGTTTCCCTTCGAAGAAGCTATCAGTTCTTTCAAATGTACTTGCGGAATCTGTTAGTTCTGTGATTCTGGAAAGACCGGCCTCACCTTTCAGGTCAAGGCTGTACTTCTCTTCATCCATGATAGAAATATCAAGCTCAAGAGACTGTACGGGATTCTGGATTCCAGTAGTGAAGTTTCCAATTGAACGAATGTCAAAGGTGTTCACATAGTTTCCAGTTAACGAACCCCATCTTCCATTTACCAATTCTACGCTACCACCACCTACATAACGGCTAGGTAGAGAAAAGAAATCAGTACCTCTCACTCGGGTAAAAAAGCCTTCGAAATTCACTTCAGGAAGGAAACTTCCTACTGCCAATCCCAATTCAAACTTTCCTCCCTGCATCCTGCGGGTATTTTCATCAGTGAAGAACTGTTCGTAATCAATCACCTCTCTTCTTCCTTTGAAGATTTCAGGTTCATTTACAGTTCCTTCGGTATCATATTGATAAAGCGTAAAGGGTGTCTTTTTAAGGTCCATGTCTCCCACATGGTAACGGAAAACATCCGCCACAACTCCTCTTGCAAAAAGCTCCCTGACTTCGATGGACATTCCTGTTCCGAAGAAGCCTCCAAACTCATTCCTTAGACGCAGGATACTCTGCACTTCTGTATTTTCGTTTGGGGAAGCGTTGATTTTTAAATCTAGCAAGAACTCGCCGTCCAAGGTATTCTTGGCTGTAGTGTTGTCTGCGTCGGCCACTTCTCCACCCAATTGGGCCGAATTGATGAGGGCACGACCAAGTCCATTGATATAGACTTTGGGTGGGGTTTCTGTTTGAGCAAATACTTGCCCACTTAGTCCGATGATTAGTAGTAGTAGACCTTTAGATACCCTTGAGAGTAAGCTGGTAATATCCATGACTTTATGGGTTAGAAAAATACTTTTAGTTCTAGTGTGGTTTCATTGCCTCTATACTTGTCCAAGGCAAAACTTCTGTCTTCAAAGTTCATCCATCTCTGACGGAGATAGAAAGCAGCGTTTTCAGCTACGGTCCAATCAAATCCTACACCGATCCCCTGTCCCAACTGGTTTCTGGGTTGAAGGGACTCGATATCAAGTTCAGTGTTCACTCCGCCTTTGATTCTTTCCAAACCATAGTATCCAGTCAGGATAAACTTGGGGAATAGCTCATAGTAAAGGTCGAATTCGTGATACTGAGCATGTAAATAGGTTTCGTCATTGAAGACCGGGAACAAGCGGGCGTTTGGAGAAGCTCCCATGAATGAACCCAGGTAGAAGAAGTAAAGCGGCTTCTTGAAAACCTTGGTTTTGTACTTCAGGGCCAAGTCCAGTGCCTGGTAATTTTTTAGGGTAAGTGGTTCCAATGTACCTGCATCCAGATCGGTAAGACGTACTGTCTCGTAGGCTCCACGGAAGAAGGTGATGACTCGCTGGTAAGGCCCAACGATAGTAGGCCCTGTAGCTCCTGCCGGAAAGGGATTGTAGAGCCTCGACATAGCCAGACCATTGATCCTGTGGATATAGGAAAGTTCATTGGTAATGGTATCGAGTTCCTGCGCGATTCCCAAACCAGCTTTCAGCTGGAAAGGTCCAACAGCCTTCTCGGCAAAGAGATTGAAGCCTCGGCGGTTGTGGGCCAACTGGCCTACTTGCGTAAGGGCACCACCTGCAGCAGCCTGTCCTACCTGATTCACACCCAGAATCTGGGTCTGGATCTCTGGGTTGGAGAAGGTTTGAATCTCACCATTGTCATTGTAAAAGTCTTTACTTACCTGGTAAAGCTGAAGTTCAAGAGGAATAAATGTATAATCCTTAGGAACTTTTAGACGAAGCATGGCAACCTCACCCCATCTAGGATTTTCGATGTTAGGTAAGGAAAAATTACCCGCTCCAACCTCACCACTGATATTCAGCTTCGCCACATTGAAGTTGTATTCAAGGGTGTGGACGTTGTAAGTCTGGAATAGTGGCTGAATTGAATCCAAGCGGCTCCTGTTATAAATGGTATTATAAGCAAGGAAACCTTGTTTGAAGTCTTTTTTCAACCTGAATCCGGTCATGGAGTTTGGAGTACTCCTGATATTTCCGGCAAATCCCTGATAAGTCGGCAGGTTTCCTGCCACCCCTGGGTTGATGATGGTTGCCAATGGATCAGTAGCTGCACCAGGGAGACCTCCGTTTACCTGGGACTTACCAAAGAGGAATGCGAAAGACATTCTTCCCGGCAGATCCCCCCCTTCAACAATCAGACCTTGAAAAGCCCGGTTGTTCCAGCGGGTGTCCCGGTTGATAGATCCCGAGCTGTAGTAAGCCTCATACTTCTCTGTATTGTTCACAGGTTCCCATGGAGTCCTGTCGAAAATACTGTAAAGGTCAAAGGCTTGGAAAATCCCCATGGTAAATGGACTCATGGCGTACCAATGGATACCCCCAGCCCTGATACCAAATTTCCCATGCTGGGTTCTGAAGTTCCCATAGAAGTTAATCCCAAGGTTCATGGTAAAGACGTTGTCCTCTATGTTTCCTGCATAGGGGGTAAACATAAACATCTCTGTCATAAAACTTGTCTTACCATTTGGCCGGCCAATGGCAAGTAATGACAACATGGGTTCACGATATCCATCTCCAACTCCATAAGCCCTCTCGAATGGTGCAAGGTTTGGATAAGGCATGGTCATATCCCTGCCATATCCGAAGAACCTGTAGTATCCGGTAAGGGTAATTTTTTTGAGAGGATTAAGCCGTAAAACTGAGTCTCCTTTTGGAGTAAGATAACCTTTGGGTAGAGCCACGATATCCGTAGAATCTGTCTCTTCCACTTGGGCGGATCCGAGCGATACCTCAGGATCTCCAATGTCTGCTTCCTGTGCCAGGTTTTGAGCACCTGTAGGAATAATTAATAGCAGAGTTGCGAACATCAAGAAGATGCTCTTCATAAATAGCGGTAGTAGCCTCATGGGATTGTATTTTTGACAATTCCGATTAATTCAAATATATCTTATATTTTGAAAATATTAAAAAGACGTACTACAATACCACTACATCATGCTAGAAATAGCATACATCACAGATACATCAAAAGGGCTTCTACTTGCCTCAGTTAAGCATTTTGAATAAATTTTAGTATAAATATTAAACTACGACAATTTTCTCGTAGCTTATTTTCTTCTACATCACTCGCAAATTAAAACATCGTTAAACACTATGAAACATTTGTTTATCGTAATAATGTCTTTGGGCTTAATTTTCTCTCCAGCTCTTGGACAAAACACAAAAAAACCCATCAAGGTGGAGGTAAGAAAGGAGGGAAATGGATTCAAGTTGTACCGTGGAGGCAAGCCCTATTACATCAATGGAGTTGGTGGTCAAAAATTTCTTGACAGAGCAGTTTCCTATGGGGCAAACTCACTAAGAACCTGGGGTAGTGGTGAAGCCATTGCCGTACTTGATGAGGCCGAAGAAAAAGGATTGACAGTATTATTTGGACTATGGGTAGGACAAGAACGTCAGGGTTTCGACTATGACGACAGCAAAGCGGTAAAGGCACAGTTGGAAGCATTCAGAGAAGTCGTAAGGGCTTATAAAAATCACCCATCTGTCCTACTATGGGGAATTGGAAATGAAAATGACCTTATGTACAGCGATTATAAGGTATGGAACGCCATCAATGACATCGCTAAAATGATCCATGAGGAAGATCCCAACCACCCCACCATGACGGTAACAGCCGGACTAGATGTGGCAGAGGTGCAGTTGATCAAAGAAAGAGCACCTGAAATTGACATTTATGGCATCAATACTTATGGTGGACTGATTGGCATTGATAAGGAAATCCGTTCTTTCGGCTGGGATGGACCTTACATCATCACAGAGTGGGGTCCTAATGGACACTGGGAGGTTGCTACTACCAAATGGGGAGCTCCTATCGAGCAGACTTCCAGCCAAAAAGCTGCTTCCTACCAAATGCGCTACGAAAAAGGCATCTATGCCGACCAGGAAAAATGCCTGGGATCATACGTATTCCTTTGGGGACAAAAGCAAGAAACAACTCCTACATGGTATGGCCTTTTCCTGGAATCAGGTGAAGAAACCGAAGTAATGGATGTATTGGAGTATTGCTGGTCGAGAAAATGGCCTAAAAACCGCTCGCCACACATCAATGCCCTTAAAATCGATGGCAAAGAAGCCATACAAAACATCTACCTCCAGCCAGGAACTACCTGTAGCATCATGGCAGACGTCAAAGACCCCAACGGAGATGAAATGGATTACAGATGGCAAATCCTTGAATCCGAGATTGGATTGACAGGAACAGGTGGTGATGCCGAGGTTGTACCTGATCCAGTAAAAATCAAATACACCGAAAAAAATCAGAGCTTTTCTTATCTTAAGGACAATTTTTTAAGCACAGGAACCACTGGAGCACTGAAAATCAAAGCTCCATTAAAGCCTGGTGCATATAGGCTGTTTGTCTATGCACATGATAAAAATGGAAATGTGGCAACAGCAAATGCCCCATTTTATGTAGAATGATGTCTTTATGATTTCTCGTTTATTCGGTAAGATTTTATTTATATCTCTAATAGTCCTCCCCTTGGGAGGACTTTTTTCCCAAATACATCAGATAGGTCTTCCTCCTATCACCAACTATTCCAAACAGGACTACCAAGCTGAAACACAAAACTGGGCCATCAAGCAAGACAATCGTGGCATCATGTATTTCGGCAACAATGAGGGGCTATTGGAATTTGATGGAAGCAGTTGGAAACTCTACACCATGCCCAACAAATGCATCGTTCGATCCATCGCCAACGATGACAAAGGCAAACTCTACATCGGTGGACAAGATGAGCTGGGATATTTTTTTCCAAACGAACAAGGAAGCCTGATTTATCATTCACTGGTAGACCTGATCCCTGCAGATTACCGGAAGTTTGAAGATGTCTGGAAAATCTTCGTAGCTGAGGAAGGTGTTTATTGGTGTACACAACGCTGGATTTTTCTTCAAAAGGACTCTTCCATTCAGGTAATCATGCCTGAAAATAAATTCGAAAATTATTTCTTCGTCGATGAAAAACTTTATGTACAGGATCAAACCATTGGCCTGAAATATTGGGATGGAACGAAACTTCAGCTGATCCCATTCACCAAAGAGATCTCTCAAAAAAGAATCAGTGAGGTTTTTGCCCTGGAGGACGAGCAACTGCTCATCTTTACCTCCGAACAAGGAATATTTACCCTAAAGGATGGTGTCCTGGAAAGCTGGGAAGAAGAGGTAGCAGATTACCTCATGACAAACAGGATATACTCCGTGTTGTCTCTCAGGAATGGATATTGGGCAATAGGCACTTCCTTGAATGGCCTTTTAATCCTGAAGGAAGGAGGAAAACCTTTCCGTAAAATCAATAAAGGCAGGGGGCTGCCCAACAACTCAATCCTCTGTATGCTGGAGGACAGTGAGGGCAATCTATGGCTGGGATTGGAAAATGGCATTTCCCATATAGAATTGCAATCGCCTTTCTCATTCCTCGATGACCGACTCGGGGTAGAAGGGACGGCCTACTCCTCAGCGATCCATAACAATAGCCTTTACCTAGCCACCAATCAGGGCATATATTTCCAAAACTGGTCAAACCCTCCTGACCCCTTATCCAAAGGACAATTTGACCTTGTGAAGACCTCTCAAGAGGGAGCAAATTGGAGCCTTGATCTGGTAGATGGAGAACTTATTGCTGGCAAGCACGAAGGAGCATTCAAGGTTGATGGAGATCAAATCCTCCCTATGTCTAATGTGCAAGGTGCATGGACATTCCAAAAATTACGGAACCAGCCCAACATGGCTATCGAAGGAACTTATAACGGCTTCCTCCTTTACAAAAAAATAGGGCAAAAGTGGGTTTATCAACGAAAGCTGGAGGGATTTGATGAATCTGCCAGGGTAGTCGCTCAAGATCAAAAAGGAAGAATCTGGGTAACCCATCCCTACAGAGGAGTCTACAGAATTGTACTGGCTGCTGATGGCCAATCCATTGCAAGTGTAGACTACTTCAACTCAAAACATGGCCTGCCCTCCAACCTTTCGATCAATGTAGCTCCCATCCAAGACATGCTTTTCTTCACCACAGAAAAGGGGATCTATACATTCATAGAAGAAAAGGAAATATTCCAACCCTATGAGGACTTTAATGAGCTTTTCGGAGATGAGGTCGTTGTCAACAGGTTAATAGAAGACGAACAAAAAAACATCTGGTTTTCTACGGAAAATGAATTTGGTCTATTAAAAATCACAGAAGGAATTGTCCAAAAGGAGGTCAACAAACTTAGATTCAACCAGTTATCTCAAAGACTTGTCAAGGGATTCGAACACATTTATGCCTACGACCCCAATCACATTTTTATAGGCATAGATGAAGGCTTTATACTCTATAATCCCAAGAAGGATGCAGAGCTTTCTACGACACTGCCCGTTTACATCAGGAAGGTAAATATCATAAATGGGGAAGACTCCTCGGTTTTTGATGGAAACTTTGTAGAAAACGGTAGACTTAGTGGCAAACAAACCAAGGGCTTTGTCCTGTCATTTCCCGAGTCTAGCAACGACTTTCGCTTTTCGTTTTCAGCTCCATACTTCGAATACATCAACCAGGTTTCTTACCAGTATTTCCTCGAAGGGGAGGACAAAAAATGGTCAGGCTGGACAAGGAAAAATGAAAAAGAATATACCAACCTCTCTCCTGGCTCCTACACTTTCAAGGTAAAAGCACAAAACATTTATGGCATTGAAAGTGAGGTAACAAGCTATAAGTTTACCATCAAGGGACCTTGGTATCAAAGCAACATAGCCAAGCTTATCTTCCTTTTGCTGACGATTGGCTTGATCTTTTTGGCATTCTACATCCAAAACCAGAACCTGAAAAGAAAGGCTGATCTACAATTACAGAAACAAACCGCTCATCACCAGAAAAAGGAAGATTCCTTCAGGGAAGAAGTACAAAAATCCGAGGCTGAGATATTCAAATTAAAAAATGAAAAGCTGGAAGCAGAGATGTCTCACAAAAAGAAAGAACTAGCTTCCTATGCCATGCACCTGGTGCAAAAAAGCGAGATGCTCCTGACAATCAAACAGCAGTTGGAAAGGCTTAAAAAAGAAACTCCTCCGAAAAATCAGCCACAGTTGAAGCAATTACTCAGGACCATTGAGGATGACATCCAACTGGACAAAGATTGGGAGAAATTTGAATTTCACTTTGATGAAGTCCATGAGCAATTTCTTAAGCAACTCAAGGATCGCTTCCCCAACCTCACAGCCAAGGACAAAAAACTTTGTGCCTACCTGAGGATGAACTTGTCAACCAAAGAAATTGCCCCTCTAATGGGCATTTCTGTAAGAGGAGTCGAAATTGGAAGGTACAGGCTTAGGAAAAAACTTGATCTGCCCAGTGATGCCAACCTGAATGAGTTCATGATGAACCTGGCCTAATCAAATTATTCTTTATCTTGAGACTTTTCAGCCTCAGCTTTCTCAGCCACAACTTCCCTGGCTGAAGAAGCCTCCTCTTTTTCCTTTTTATCAGGCAGATCTCCTTTCTCAAGCGCTTTTTGATAGGCTTTATACTCTATTTTATTAATCTTTTTAAGGTTTTTCCCCCTTAATAAAACAATCGAGGCCTTGTTCTCCGTAGGAATGGGGGTTATTTCCAGGTTTTTATTGCTGACTCCATTGACCAAAAATTGTTTGGTGATCCCCTCCTCCAAAACGGTAGTTTCTGCTTGATAAAGAAAGAGTTCAACCTCTGAATTCCAATCAAAAATATAGTTGAACTGCCGAGGATGGTAGCTGGGAGAATTTGTTGTCAACCTAAATCTGTTTCTGATATTATGTGTCAATTTCACCTTGAGTACCCCTGCGGTATCCGTTTGACCAAGGGGATAATTTTTCTTTTTATTCACCACCTCTATGCCAACTTCCTCTATCGGTAACCCGGTTTGACAATCCATCACTTTGAAGAGGACAAACATAGAATCCTTAGGAGGGGTAGTATCTTTGCGACCTTCTAGGGGAGTTGGAGGAGCAATTTGCCCACTATCTTTCTTGAAACGATGAAATGAACAGTCTACGTTACCTGAATCAAGGAACGGGATGAAGTTAAAAGTCAAAGTGTCATTTAGATAGGCATATGTTCCCCTTCCTTTCTCGCCATTTTGATTTCGCATCATCTGATAAGTGAAGATGCTGTCTTTATCGAACTCCAGGACAAGGTGTCCATTGCCATTAAAAGTGGTGGCATAAGGTCCTGTAAGTTGGGCCATTAAACCCATGGGGAGAAAAAGGAAAGCAAAAATACATTGCCACTTCATAGGGAAATGATAAATTAACAATTTCCCGAAAGTGAATATTTTTTATTATAAATTAAAAATGATTTTGCTCCCTACCTTTCTTACAGTTGGATCATTGCTGTTAAAGTTTATTTCTTCGCAAATACCCCAAAAATCCTGTTAACTAATGGAAGGAGGGCAAAGACCATACTTGGCACAAGGATTAATGTCAGTACCATGGTTCTCAGGTATAAGGGCAGTGGTGCAAGATAGCTACCTAAAAGCCAGAGAACCAATGTAATAGCGGGGTATATTGCCAGCCATATTTTGAGGGCAAGGAAAAGTTTTTGTTTGAAATCAGGAGCCATCAGATATTTATTTTAGAAAAAATACAAGTCTGGATGGCAAATTGTTGTGAGCTGATTGACAATTTATGGGATTGCTAAAGGCGACTCATCAGTTCTTCCTTCTTACTTTCATACTCAAGCAAAGTTAGTTTCCCATCGTTGTAGCGCTCAAACAGCATATCAATGGTAGCCATGATTTCATCTCTAAGGTTCAACCAATCCAGTTCTGTATGGGAATAATTTTCGTAGGTTTTCTTAACCAGTTTTTCCGCAACAGGATCTTTTCTTTTCAAGCTTTCCAGAATTCGCTTAATGGTTTTGGCTACCTGCTCATTTTTTGTAGAAAGTGGGTGGGAAACGAATTGATTTTGCTGATTGGTGATAACCGTAAGTTTGCTTTTACTTTGATCTACCTTTTGGATGTCCTCCAATTCAAATGAACCAGAGGGATAAAAGCATTTATCAGTGGTGAATATGATGGTATTGCTCCCTGAAAAAGTCCCCGAATACATGTGCAAGGCGACGACATCGTTGGGGCTGGAAATGCGGGTATCCCTGGCCAACAATCTACCAAGTCTCACTGCTGGTAACTGGGGAAATTTGAACAATCCATTTTTTTCGTCTTGAGGGAATTTTTCTTTAAAGATATCTGCGTACATAAGCCTGCCTTGAATTGCTTTGAACAAAATTAAGAAATAGCCCTCATTTGAAAAATTTACCTAAAAATCCTTTTAGGCCATTGCTGCCATTACCGTTGGGATTATATTCTTCTCCATTAAATTCAGCCAGCCAACTTTTCCCCAATTGATCCAAATTGAGCAATTCTCCAACTTCCATTGACTCCAGTTTGGCCCTTACAAACTGCATGAAACCGTAGACATCTTCCTGGGAGTAGATCAGGCTGGCAAGGTCATTCCAATCGTCCAATTGAGGCTGTACACGAAGGAGTTCCTCCTTGATCCGCTTATAGCCAATGGGGGGCAGCTTATGGACTTCAGGCTGAAATTGTCCAGCTTGCATAAAGCTATCCAGCCTCATGATGTTCATTTCGACCGGTTTTTCGGTAATAACCAAAAGGGACATCTTGGGTGCCAATAAGAATGCATTGAGGTCTTCGAAGAATGAAGGAGGAAATTTGTCCAGCACCTTGTCAAAATGATTTAGAAAAAGGAAAAGCCGAACCCCTGATAATTTTACTGCCTCAATCCACTCTCCCATGTCAAAGGCAGCTTCTTGTAGTCCCAGGGCAGTACTAATTCCTTTAAGAAAAGCCTGATAATCCTCTTGAAAGGCCTCCATATCTGACAGCAGAAGTAGGATATTCTCTTCGGCTTCTTCATTTCGCTGTTGGATGTCGAAGAGGATGCGGCTTGCACCATGCTTGTCAGAGCCAACAAGGTTGATCACCTCACCTTGCATGAGGCGTTGTAGAAGTCTCTCGGTGAAAACGGGGCGAAAAAACGGAGTTTGGGCCATAAGATCAATTAATAATCACCAAATATGCTGTATTCAAGTCAACTTTAATTAAAAAATCGAAAAATAATGGCCAAAATCTATTTTATGAAGGATTAGTGCCAATTGGCAGATTTGCCTTCCAGAATCAATTTCATCTCCACCACTTCTCAGATCTAATTAGGGTATGATTCACCATTAAACCCTACTCAATGAAAAAACTAATTGTTATTACTTTGTTGATCTTTTTTGGACAGCTCAATCACCTAACTGCTTCAGGAGAAAGAAGCCGCCCTTCGACAATTACCCAACAATCGGAAAGTTTTCGTCCAAAAATCAAAGGGTCTAGGTCAAAATCACTTCATGGCTTCCACCGTAGCTCAAAAAAAAGAAAGCGGAAAAAGGGGCCTAAGAGGGTAAACTTGGCAAAGCTAGCCTATCATATTGCTTTAGGTGGAGTTGTGGCTTTAATAGTTGGTTTTATCCTTTTAAATATAGGTCTCCTGGGAACCTTACCGTTTTTCTTGTTTGTTGGTAGCATATTCATATATCTTCTTGGAATTTTAGCAAGCATTGTAGGCGGATTTATGGGCATATCTGCATCATCCAGGTTAAAAAAGGAAGGGTCAGACAAAAAGGGTAAAAGATTTAAAATGGCACGTAGGGCTATCTGGCTAGGCTTAACTTCTATCATTGCTATCATTTATTACCTTGCTATTTCCCTAAAGTCCTAGCCCAATTTTTGAGCTTAATATAATTAACCCGTCAGCGAAAATCCGTTGTTCGCTGACGGGCTAATTATATCTTCAAGACTAAAAGGTAGGTCCTTTTATCCTGTCCCGTGTAGGAGTCTTGGATGAATGATTTTTGCCTAGAGAAGACAATTAATTGCTGATTGGCAAAACAAGGTTTGAGCAACCACCTTATCTTTGGATTTTTTACTAAAAGATTATAAATCCTCCTACCCAATTTGTACAAATCAACAAGTAAGGCAGTGGTAAGGGAATAAACGATAATTAGTTCCTGTGATTTTCTGGCTAATTGAGGATGTAAGGTAGCACACACATCGCTGTTACTCATTCACAAAACCTTTAGAAAAATGAAAAAACTCATTTATCTCCTCAGCATTCTGATCACGTTTCCCTTGTTTTCAGTGGCAGGTTCGGCCAGTCCTTCTACTTCCTCTCATCAGGTTCATTCGGAATCATCTTCAAACTTCTTACAGAAGAAGAAAAAACGCTTTAAGCTCAGAAAGAAAAAGGACAGCAAACTTCAAAGGATTTTGGAAATAGTGGGCTGGGTAGGATTGGCTTTGGTGGCTGTAGGTGCGTCTTTGGTCGTAATTGGATTGTTCAATTATTCCCTGGTCTTGGCAGCTATAGGCTTATATGCTGCCCTTTTTGGCTTGGTAGGGGGAATCTCAGCCTTTATCCTTCGTTTTATGGAAAGAAAAGACCACGGCATAAGCTGATCATATTCTCTGAGTTAACCACTTATTCGAACTAAATCAATTCCTTCCCAGCTATGAAATTATTATTCTTGTTTATTGGATTTTCTATTTTTCTTCATCAAGTGGTTTTTTCAGTCCCAAGCAGAAAACCTCCTCCTCCAAAGTCCTCTTCCTTCAAAATTACCCAAGTTCCCTAACATTGTTTTCAACTTATCTGATTTAAAGAATACCCGCCAATCTCTCTGGCTGGATTTGTCAAAATCTCCTGACATAAATCAATAGCGAATATTCGCTTTTAACCTACCATAATCGTAAGTTTGCGGCTAAAGGCCAATCTCAGATATCAGGACTTGCATATAAGGTTTTGAAACACGAGTTTTAGGCCATAGTCCTCATTTTTTAACAGCAGAAACTCATATATCCCATGGTATTTGACTTGGACATGATCAAAAAGGTGTATGCTGAACTTCCAGGTAAAATTGAAGCAGCACGCGCCGTATTGGGTCGACCAATGACCCTTGCAGAAAAAATTCTTTATTCTCACTTATACCCTGAGGTACCCCTCAAGTCCTACACACGCGGGGGAGATTATGTGGATTTCGCACCGGACCGCGTAGCCATGCAAGATGCAACTGCGCAGATGGCCCTCCTTCAGTTTATGATGGCAGGGAAAGAAAAGGTAGCCGTACCATCGACCGTACACTGTGATCACCTGATCCAGGCAAAGGTTGGTGCTGAGCAAGACCTTGAGACTGCAATTGACACCAACAAGGAAGTGTATGATTTTCTCGCTTCTGTTTCTAATAAATATGGCCTTGGTTTCTGGAAGCCAGGCGCAGGTATCATCCACCAGGTAGTACTGGAAAACTACGCTTTCCCAGGAGGAATGATGATCGGTACCGACTCCCACACACCAAATGCGGGTGGTCTTGGAATGATCGCTATTGGTGTAGGTGGTGCTGACGCGGTAGATGTAATGGCAGGTATGCCATGGGAGCTGAAGATGCCTAAGCTGATCGGTGTAAAACTTGTCGGCGAAATGTCAGGTTGGACATCTCCTAAAGATGTAATTCTGAAGGTTGCTGGAATACTGACCGTAAAGGGAGGTACAGGAGCCATCGTAGAATACTTCGGTCCAGGAGCTGCCTCTTTCTCAGCTACTGGTAAAGGCACCATATGTAACATGGGTGCTGAAATTGGAGCTACCACTTCTATTTTCGGATATGACGAGTCCACTGCCCGTTACCTACGCGCTACCGACCGGGCCGAATTGGCTGAATTGGCAAATGGTGTAAAGGAGCACCTTACAGGTGATGCTGATGCCTACGCCAGCCCTGAGGATTACTTCGATCAGGTAATCGAAATCAACCTGAGCGAGCTTGAGCCACACATCAATGGCCCTTACTCACCAGACCGTGCATGGCCTCTGTCTGAGTTTGCCGAGGCTGTCCAGAAAGAAGGATTCCCTGCCAAGCTAGAAGTAGGATTAATCGGATCTTGTACCAACTCTTCTTACGAAGACCTTGATAGGGCAGCTTCACTTGCCAAGCAAGCCGTAGATAAAAATCTCAAGATCAAGTCGGAATTCACCGTAACTCCAGGTTCTGAGCAGGTAAGGTACACTGTAGAAAGAGACGGACAGTTGGACGCCTTCGAAAAAATCGGTGGTGTAGTATTGGCAAATGCTTGTGGACCATGTATTGGTCAGTGGGCGCGCCACATGGACGATCCCGATCGTAAGAACTCCATCATCACTTCTTTCAACAGAAACTTTGCCAAGCGTAACGACGGAAACCCTAACACACATTCATTTGTAGCTTCTCCTGAAATCGTAACCGCCCTGGCCATCGCCGGAGACTTGACTTTCAACCCAATGAAAGATAAGTTGATAAACGAAAATGGAGAAGAAGTGATGCTGGATCCTCCACATGGAGACGAACTTCCAGCCAAAGGATTTGACGTGGAAGATGCAGGATTCATTCCTCCGGCAGCAGACGGAAGCGGAATCGAAGTAGTCGTCAACCCTGAATCCGAAAGACTACAGTTGCTGACTCCATTCACCCCATGGGATGGTGGAGATGTCAGCGAGCTGAAATTGTTGATCAAGGCATATGGCAAGTGTACCACTGACCACATCTCAATGGCTGGGCCATGGTTGCGTTACCGTGGACACCTTGACAACATTTCCAACAACGTAATGCTGGGGGCAATCAATGCCTTCACAAAAACTCCAGGGACTAAAAATGCCCTAAACGGAGAATATGACGACTCACCAAAAGTAGCAAGAGCTTACAGAAACGCAGGTGTATCATCTGTCATCATCGGTGATGAAAACTATGGAGAAGGTTCTTCTCGTGAGCACGCGGCCATGGAGCCTCGTCATATGGGTGTAAAGGCTGTAATTGTGAAGTCTTTTGCTCGTATCCACGAAACCAACCTTAAGAAGCAGGGTGTGTTTGGCCTGACGTTCGCTAATCCTGCGGATTACGACTTGATCCAGGAGGATGACACCTTCACCATCCATGCAGAAGGTATGGCCCCTGGATCTCAGATCAAGGTAACCGTGCACCATGCAGACGGAAGTGAAGACAGCTTCATGACCAACCATACCTACAACGAAGCTCAGATCGAATGGCTAAGAGCAGGTTCTGCCTTGAACCTGATCAGAAAACAGCAAGGTCTGTAATTGATAAGAATAGTTTGAGAAAAAGGGGCCTTTTGAAAGGCCCCTTTTTTATTTATCCCAAAAAATAAAGTACCCAATAGCTGTAAGATTAGCACATATACTGTATCCTTAAAAAAAGCTCAACTACCTAACAATCAACCCTTAAGCCGACTCCAAACACATTCTACTAGAAAAGAATCCATGAAACAAGCCCATTAATTCAAATATAAAATAGTTTTTAACTTGAAATAAACAGGGTAGATATTAGGGGCATCATGTCTAATCAACAAAGAAACAAACCTTTACTTGCTCCCAAAGGAAAGATTAGAAGACGAATCCTGCTTGTAGGAATCACAACTTCTGTGATTCTGGCAGGAGTGTTTTTGTTCAGGACCAACACCATTGCAGAAGCCAGTGGTGTAATCAATGATTATACAAAGATTTCTACCATTTCAAATGATTCAATCACGGTAAGCGATGCAAGCAACTTTTCTGTAAATGATAAGGTACTCCTGATCCAAATGAAAGGAGCCATCATATCTGATGCAGACAATTCCGATTACGGTAATGTCATTAGTTGGGAATCCGCTGGAGTTTATGAATTTAACTACATCAAAAGTATCTCTGGCAACACCATTGTACTCAACTTTGAACCCTGCAAGACTTATGACACCCAGCATGCTGTACAACTGATACGGGTTCCCGAATACGACTCTGTGAGGGTTTCGGATTCCCTTAAAGCCATGCCATGGAACGGAACCACAGGCGGAGTACTTGTCCTTTTTGCCAATGACAGGATAAGGCTAAATGGAAATTTACTTGCCAATGGCAAAGGTTTCAAAGGCGGTTCTTTCAATGGTTCTGCCACAGGAAGAAGCCTCACCTATGTATGTGATGTAAATTCAGGAAGAGGTGGAAGGAAGGGTGAGGGCATTGTAGAAGCGGTAAGAAACGGATGCCGAGGGAAATTAGCCAATGGTGGCGGGGGAGGAAATGACCACAACGGTGGCGGTGGTGGCGGTGGCAACTTCGGCTCGGGAGGGACTGGAGGCCATGGTTGGAAAAGTAATTCTGCCGGCAATCTTAGCGACATCGACAAGGGAGGCCTCGGGGGACTCTCTTTGGAAAACTTATATAACGACGGTGTGCCCAGGCTGTTCATGGGCGGTGGCGGAGGAGGAGGCCATCAAAATAATGGTGCATCATTCCCAGGTGGAAGAGGAGGTGGAATCGTGATCATCATAACACCAGAATTGATCATGGAGAAACCCGTATCCATTAACGCTAATGGCGCTGATGCACAGGACATCACCATCAATGATGGGTCTAGCGGTGGGGGAGCAGCCGGATCTGTACTTCTAGATGTTGATTCTTATGTAAATCCATCATGGCTCAAAATTTCAGTTAAAGGGGGAGATGGTGCAGACATTACAACAGGCGACCAGCATGGTCCAGGTGGTGGCGGCGGTGGCGGTTTGATCAATACAACCTCTACCCTACACGACTCGGTAAAAACAAAATTACAAGGTGGCATGGCTGGGATTTTCCATAGTACAAAAAGCTCCCATATTTATGATGGCACTCCACATGGAGCCACTCCTGGACATCCAGGTGCCATTTTGTCCAACCTGGTCATTCAGAAATGCTCCAAAGCACCTGTGCTGGACCTCAATGGAAATGCAGCAGGTAGAGACTATCAATCATTGTTCTATCCCGGTGGGCCTGATCAAACGATTTTCGGATCAGAAACCGACATTGATGATGAGGACGATATAGAAATGAGTTGGGCGAGCGTTACGCTGGAGAATCCTGTAGACGCAAGCAAGGAATTCCTAAGGATGAACAGCAGCTATGATCCCCTTGCAACAGGCATTACGGCAACCATATCCCCAGACGGGCATAGCATTACACTGAGAGGTCAAGCCACGCTGGCCGAATATCAGGCAGTTCTTGAACAAGTAGTCTATAATGACACCTCTTCCACTATGGATCGACAGGACAGGTTCTTTTCCGTAGTTGTCAATGATGGAGGAAGGTCCAGTAACATTGCTAGCATAACCATGAGTGTATCAGAGGCAAACTTCCCGGTGGAATGGCTTTTCTTCAAGGTAGAGCCTAAAGGTGAGGCAGCCAAACTGGAATGGGCAACCGCAACTGAACAGAACTCCTATTATTATGAAATCCAGAGATCGGGAGATGGAGAAAACTTCCAGGCCTTAGGCCAGGTGGAAGCCGCTGGCAACAGTCAAACAGTAAAAAGCTATAATTTCCTTGATGATCAGGTGAGTAAAATTTCCCAGACAAAAATAACCTACAGGATCAAGCAGGTAGATATTGATGGTAAGTTCGAATATAGCCAAACAGCAACACTGAACCTTTTTGACATGCGTTCGGAAAATGTTAAGATGAAGTTCCCGAACCCGGTGAGTCAACAATTGCCTATTGAGGTCTACACCCAAGCAGAATTTAGAGGAAGTTTGTCTATCGTCAGCCTAAACGGGCAGGTGGTTAAATCTGAAAGCATTTCAGGAAATGGCTTTCAAAAAATAAACATGAACGTCGGGGATCTCAGTCCCGGAGTGTACCTGCTTAACTTAAGGGTCGGTGGTCAAACCCATTCTAAAAAGTTAATCATCCAGAGGTAGGAAAAAAGCCACATAATTTTGAAATTGGAGGAAAAACCATGCGGGCTTTCCTCCAATTTTTTTGTTATACAATTAGTGCATCCATTCTACTTTTTGGATGCAACAGCAAAACACAAAAGGCGATCGAGGGTGAAAAGCATTCCTATACCAATGCCCTCATCAACACCAGCAGTCCATACCTCCTTCAGCATGCCCACAATCCTGTCAACTGGAACCCATGGGGAGACTCCGCCCTCACGCAAGCCAAGCGGGAAAATAAGTTATTGATCATCAGCATTGGATATGCGGCCTGCCACTGGTGCCACGTCATGGAACATGAGTCTTTCGAAGATACTGCGGTGGCAAGTTTGATGAATAACAACTTTGTATCCATCAAGGTTGATCGGGAAGAACGCCCTGACATAGATCAGATCTATATGAACGCTGCCATGCTTGTCAATGGTAGGGGGGGATGGCCCTTGAACGCCATTGCATTGCCCGACGGAAGACCTGTCTTTGCAGGAACCTATTTCCCCAGAGATGAGTGGATGAAGTTTTTGACATTCTTCCAGACTTTATACCAAGAAAATCCGCAAAAGCTCAACGATCAGGCTCAAAAGATATCTGAAGGCATCAATGAGCTCAACTACGCTGAAATGGTTCCTTCTAAAGAAGACTTTAAGGAAGATCAACTGAATGAGGCATTTTCCTCTATCAGGAAGCGCATTGACTTCAACAAGGGTGGCCTTTCAGGTGCTCCTAAGTTTCCCATGCCCGTCGTTCATGAATTCTTGTTGGAGCACCATTACTACAATGGAGATCCCAAAGCCCTGGAGGCTGTTACAACCACCCTCAACGAAATGCAAAATGGAGGAATTTATGATCAATTGAGGGGTGGATTTGCCAGATATTCTACCGATGGAAATTGGAAGGTGCCACATTTCGAGAAAATGCTCTACGACAATGGGCAATTGGTAAGTTTATATTCCAAGGCATATCAGGTTACCCAAGATCCTTCCTATAAACAAACTGTATATGAAACCCTGGGCTGGATAAAAGCTGAAATGACCAATTCTGAAGGAGCTTTTTATTCTTCCCTGGATGCGGATAGTGAAGGCAAAGAAGGCAAATTCTACATTTGGACAGGGGATGAAATCCTTTCCGTTTTGGGTGAAGATACAGAACTGTTCAGTGATTGGTTTGAGGTCAAAAAGGGGGGCAATTGGGAAGGCTTTAATATTCTCCATATCAAAAAAGACCTGGAAACTCTCGCCCAAAAACATGGTATCAGCCAGGAGGAAGCAAAGGAAATCATTGACAAATCCAGGGAAAAGCTCTTAAAAATTCGCTCAGAACGGATCAGACCCGGCTTGGATGACAAGGTATTAACTTCATGGAACGCCCTGATGCTCAAAGGCTATGTAGATGCCTACAAGGCTTTCGGTGAGGAGGAATTTCTGCAAGCAGCCATTCAAAATGGAGAGTTTATCCTCAACAAAGCCCTAAGGCAAGATGGTGGCCTAAACAGGAACTATAAGGAGGGTAAATCCAGCATCAATGCTTTTGCAGACGATTACAGTTTTAGTATTGAGGCATTTTTGGCACTTTATCAGGCTACATTTGATGAAAAATGGCTCAATGAGGCAGATAAATTAATGGAATACGCCATTAAGCATTTCTATGACGATAATTCTGGTACCTTCTTTTACACTTCAGAGCTAGACCCTGAATTGATCTCTAGAAGCAGGGAGTTGCAGGATAATGTCATTCCTTCCTCCAACTCTTCCTTTGCCAAAGCCCTTCATATGTTGGGAACCCTTAAGGAAAATAAGGACTACCTAAAAAAATCAAGACTGATTTTGAATCAGGTTGAAAAGAACCTGAAGGACTCTGCACCCTTTTTCGCCAACTATGGTGTTTTGATGAATCGCTTCGTTTACCCGCCATATGAGGTTGCAATTGTTGGACCGGAATCCAAAGAAAAATTGGCAGCCTGGAACCGTGAATTCCACGCGGGGGTTTACCTACTAGGAGGCAATGACGAGGGAAGCATTCCATTGCTGGAAAATAAACTTATACCTGGTGAGACTTACATATATGTCTGTAAGGATAAGGTTTGTAAACTTCCAGTTAAGGAGGTTTCGAAAGCCTTTGGGCTACTAAATTGAGCCTGGAAGTAGCAAGGAACTATCTCCATAGCTCAGGAAGCGATATCCTTCGTCAAGGGCTGATTGGTAGATTTCTTTCCAATCATCTCCTACCAAGGCTGCAACCAAGAGCATCAGGGTAGTCTCAGGCATGTGGAAGTTGGTAATGATCCCTTGGCAAAGCCTGAAAGTATATCCAGGAAGGATGTATATTTTGGTCTCTCCTATCCATCGGTTGACCTGCCGGCTTTTCATGAGATCTACAATCGCATGAAGGCTCTGTTCTTTTGAATAGGTGATTTTAGGATCATAGAGACTAAAAGAGGGTATTTTGAAAGGGGCTGAGATGTCATTAATCTCTCCTTCTAAAATCAAGGCTCCCAGGGCATAAATCGATTCTAAAAAGCGCATAGCAGTGGTTCCAACGGGAATGATCTGTCGATCATGCGCAAGGAGGGCTTCTATTTTTTCCAATTCGATGACCAATTGCTCCTCGTGCATGTCATGCTTGGCAACCTCCTCTTCCTTGACGGGGAGGAAAGTTCCTGCGCCTACATGCAGGGTTACCTCCAATTGTGGGATATTCTTCGAATTGAGTTCCCGGATTACCCTAGGAGTGAAATGGAGGCCTGCTGTGGGAGCGGCTACAGCCCCTTCCTCTTTTGCGTATACCGTCTGGTATTGCAGTAAGTCTTTTTCTGTGGCATCCCGGTTGAGATAGGGAGGCAAGGGGAGTTTGCCTGAAAACTCCAGAATTTTGGAAAAAAATAATCCTGAATCCCATTTGAAATGAACTTCATTTTCGGCCTTGTTTACCCAACTTGCTTCCAATGTATGTTCCTTACCGCCTAATTCTAGCACCAGAGTTAGTACCTCATCTTCTTTCCATCGTTTTTTATTCCCGATGATACAATTCCAGGTACAGGAAGTATCTGTATGTAGAGCCAGTTGAATCTCTGAGGGTTGACTGGGGTTTAATAGAAGTACCTCAATCAGAGCCCCTGTTGCGCGTCGGAAATACAGCCGTGCCTTTACAACCTTTGTATTGTTGAAAACAAGCAGGGAGTTTTCTGGCAGCAGTTCTGGCAGCTTAAAAAAGTTGTTGTGCCTAATTGTCCCTTTATCATAATGGAGTAATCTAGATTCGTCCCTTGTTTCCAATGGAAATTTGGCGATCCTTTCTGGCGGAAGTTCGTAATGATAATCACTTAGTTTGATTTCGGAGAAATCTGGGAGGTCCGATTGAGGATGAAATGCCATTTATTAAAAAAAAGATTCTTTATATTTGAACAGGGACAAAACTACAACAGGAAAATTAAAAATTTCACCCTTCATATTTTCATTTTATAATTATTTGTCAACGCATAACACTTTTGAATGACTAAACTCGCTATCGATGCAAAATCTCTAACAGATCTGGCGATCAAAGGCTTACAAGAACTAAAAGGCCAGAAAATCATTAGAATGGACCTAAGGGAGGTAGATGGAGCCATCACCGACTTCTTTGTTATTTGTACAGGTACTTCGGACAGACATGTTTCTTCATTGGCTGAATCGGTGATGAAGGAAGTAAGGGAAGGAGCATCTGACAAACCGATCAGCAAGGAAGGCTTGAATGCTGGTGAGTGGGTGCTTTTGGATTATGTAAATGTGGTGGTCCACGTTTTCCAGCAGGAGACAAGAGATTTTTACCGACTGGAAGCCCTCTGGGGCGATGCGGCCATCGATGTGATTGAATAATTTTGCAAATCATAAACAACCCTGTCAGGGTTATAACCCTGACAGGGCTAGCCTATCACTTTAGCATTTTGAAATTAAAAGGGATATTCACCCAAAACGGAATGGGCTCACCATTATGGACTGCAGGCATGAATTCCAGATCAAGTATGTAAAGCATTACTGGTACTGCCAAGCGCCTGTCAACGAAATTTATAGGATAAAAATACCTTGCTACCCCACTTTTGTCTACCATTATCCTCATTACTACTGATCCCTGAACCCCATCTTCCCTGGCCACCAGTGGATATCCAATGTCCTGCCTCACTTCTTCTATATTTAGGGGATAAGGCTCCCCATCTTCTCTTGGCATTGCATTGGAAATGCTCATTTCAAATTCCTGATTGATCAAATCTGAAGCAATAGAATCAGGAAAGCCATTCAGGCTACTATCCACCTTAACTTCATTTCCATCTCTACCAAAGTAAGTTTGAGTAACCGACTTTCTCTTACCCATATCTGCCATATCACTTTTTATAAAAGGAGACCCATTTGGATAATACTGAATCAGAGGCGTCTTGGCTTTGAAATCTTTCATAGGAGAAAATTCACCACTCACATGAGGCTTACCATTTGGAAAGAAGGCCCTGAAACTCAATAGCTTTCCATTTTGCCATTTGTTTTCCCTCCGAATACTCCCATCAGGGAAAAATGCTTGATCTTCAACCGTTTTGGAATTTTTCTTGATCAGAATTGATTTCGCCGTTCCATCTTCATAATAGGTTCTTTTGGATTCGGTCATCTTGGGATAGATCCCCTTCCTGGATCTATGAGTCTTTAGTTTACCACCAGGATAATATATTTTTTCATCAGTATAATTTCTCCAATACCTATTGGCTGCTTTTTTGCTTTTGTATGTTCGCTCGATTGCAAGATCATTTCCTTCTACACCGTATCCAGATAATTTGTATGTTTTTCCTTCTGTAGTTTCAAATAAAATATATTTAGCGTTTCCCTTTTTTGTTGGGAAAAATCCACTTCCCATATAACCCACTTTTTTACCCGGGTTTTGTCCCAATAGAAAACTGGATAGACTAATAAAAAACAGGATTGCGATTATATTCTTCATGAGATGAGGTTTCTGTGTTTTATTTAGAAGCTGTTTAGTTTTAGATTTTTGAGTTTACAGGTAGTATTTTAAAGTTCTGAGGAAATGATTTTTCTGAACTTTAGAGGTGCTAAAGCTCAAAAAAATGATAAACCCAGGTTCTAAAAAGCCAACTGTAAAAAAAAGATGGTTCTTAATCAATGAGTTTAAAATTAAAGGGGATATTAATCCAGCAAGACACCTTCCGTCCGTCCTTCATTGCAGGCTCAAACCTAAGGTTCATCGCTTTCAATGCTACTGAATCAAAGAGAATTCTATGCCCTATATTTAGCGGATAAAAGAACTGGGGATTACCTTTATTGTCTAACAACATTCTC
Source organism: Bacteroidia bacterium (assembly GCA_022760475.1). Taxonomy (GTDB): domain Bacteria; phylum Bacteroidota; class Bacteroidia; order J057; family J057; genus JALEFZ01. Next base: position 22,973 of record JALEFZ010000073.1, read on the forward strand.
AAAATGACAACTCCCTGGATACCTGAATCCCGCGCCGGTTTTGGATAGCCTATAGACCTCATAACGATGTTCATATTTGAGGGTGATGATTCAATCAAATCTGTGTTTGAATCATTTTTCTGCAATGGCATCAAGGCATTGAATTCTGTTATGGCTATGGTGGGTAAAAGGCTGTCAACTTTCTCTGAGGGAATGAGTTGACCCATTCTATCAAAAACCTGGATTTCTATCTTGGAGGTGGAAGGGCCATTTAAGAATTTGGCCATAAGTTTCCCGTCAGGGTAGAAGAACTTGAAGGCATCCTTGTATTTAAACTCCACAGAATCAAATTCTACCTGAATTCTTGGCTGACTATTTGGGTAGTTTAAGTAGTAGGACAAAGGCCTGGTATCATTCCATACTGCTCTATGTTTTAGGCTTCCATTTTCAAAATAGGACTCATCCAAGCCAGTAAAATCTTTATTCTCTTCCAGAACAGATCTTAATTTACCATTTGGATAATACTCTTTTACTTTACGGCTTCTTTTTGATCTGTCTTTTTTTATTTGAGAAATCAATTGGCCATTCTCATCGTAGGCTTTTTCTTCCACAAAGTTTCCAAGTCTTCGTGATTCTCTTTTGGTTTTAAACCAATATTCGAATATCAGAGAGTTGTCCACCTTCTTCCTAATGGTTTTTTTATAAAGATTGCCATCAGGCCCCTCAATGCACTCATACAAAGAAAAGGATTGGGATGCAGGTTGGAAATTCGAATCCAGGTAGGAGACTTTTTGTTTTTGTCCGTAGGTCAGGCTAAGGGTCAAAATCATGACCAGAAAAATCAGGATGTGCTTCATGATATATATTTTCGTTGGATTGCTAATATATCTAAAAAATTCATTCAGTCATATTGATTGAAAACCTTTCAAAAAGTCTCTTTGTTAATAAATACTGTTAAAATCAGATACTTTCTATCTTTACTTCGATTTGAAAATGAACATCACATGAAAAATATCCTTTATTTAATATTGATTTTTGCAACATTATTCCCTCAGGCTACTCAAGCTCAAGAACTAGACCCACTACATCAAATCCGTGTGGATGTGGTCTACCTAGCATCTGATTACATGCAAGGCCGCGAGACGGGAAAAATTGGGGAAGAAATGGCAGCTAATTATATCGCTACCCGCTTCGGGCAAATGGGTCTAAGTCCTAAGGGAGAGTCTGGTTGGTTTCAGCCTTTTGACTTTATGTTTAACACCAACCCACATGCCAAGGCCGACGAGGGAGAGGCACGAACTGGGAAAAACATACTGGCATACATTGACAACAATGCGGAATATACTGTTGTAATTGGTGCCCACTACGATCATCTGGGATATGGAGCATTTGGATCTCGCTCTCCGGGAGATAGTGCCATCCACAACGGGGCAGACGACAATGCCAGCGGTATTGCGGGCATCCTTGAGATCGCCCGTCAACTGAAAACATCTGCAGCGAAGAAAAATAATTACCTTTTCATGGCTTTTTCAGGTGAGGAATTGGGACTTTTTGGTTCAAAAGCCTTTGTAAAAGAACCTACACTTGAGTTAGGTGATATCAATTATATGATAAACCTGGACATGGTTGGAAGGCTCAATAAAGAAAACACCCTTGTCCTTAATGGTGTAGGAACTTCCCCAGCGTGGAAAGATTTCTATCCCAAAGCCAATATGCATGGTTTGACCATCAAAACTACAGAGTCAGGTGTAGGCCCCTCAGATCACGCTTCTTTTTACTTGAAGGAAATTCCAGTGGTACATTGCTTTACAGGTCAGCACCAGGACTATCACAAGCCCGAGGACGATAGCCACCTGATCAATTTTGATGGCATACAGAAAATCTCAGATTTTGTGGTTCAGTTGATTGAAGATTTGGATCAGCAGGGCAAATTGGAATATACCAAAACCAAAGAAGAGGAACGTAAGGTTTCTCGCTTTAAGGTTAGCCTTGGAGTCATGCCTGACTACACCAACAATGAAGAAGGTATGCGCATTGATGCTGTTTTGGACGGTCGTCCTGCTCAGCAAGCAGGTTTGAAAGGCGGAGACATCATCATCCAATTGGGAGAGACAAAAGTAACAGACATTTACACCTACATGGAGGCCTTATCCAAGTTTTCTGCGGGCGATAAAGCCAAGGTGAAGGTAAAGCGAGGTGAAGAGATTGTCGTTTCGAAGGTACAATTCTAGGAGATTTGTTGCAGTTAGGGGCATTAGCATGGTATTGTCCCTAGCCCTGACAGGGTTTTAACCCTGTCAGGGTTGAAAAAACATTATTCCCCTTAATTCCAAAAAGGAAGCCCAACAGTTAATATCAAAACCCAAAAAATTAGGAATATAACGGTCCCAAGGGTAATCAAGGCAAAACCGTGCATCCTACTCACCTTGTCAAATACGGGATAAGTATTCCCATGATCATCCGTTCTTTTCCAAAAGATCAAAAAGATTCCCGAGAAAACACTGAAAGAGGCAGGCCAATAGCCTATAAACATACTAGCCGGCAACATCAAATATGAAATCAACAACAAGCCCCAATTAGCCCTACGACTCTTATTCGCCTCTTCACTTTTCTGCCTAATACTTTCCCTTACTTCAGAAATTGAATAAGAAACTCCCCTGCGATCAAGGATCTTCCCTGCATAAACCACATCTTTTCGGTACCAATCCGCGGGATTTAGAATAATTTCTTTCAGTTCCTCATCAGAAAAATCAAATAAATGATACTCGGGCGGAAGTTTCCAAAAATCAGCCTCTGCCTCACGCTCCAGAATCATATTCGCTTGCTCAAATCTTTCTTGGGGGATTCTCAACACATACTCGACTCCTGCCCCCGCCCCCAAATACGTATGATCAAGCCCACTGGCATACTTAGCTGTTTCATAGGGAATATCATTTAATTCTAACCGCTCAACGAAGGCAAGTAAATCATCTTCGTGTTGAAAAATTCTATACTGAGCCAGTTTTTTCATGAGGTTTTTACAGTAAAATTCAATTTATGATCTTCTAACTAATTAAACTACGAAAAACCCTCGAAGTAATTTTTAAATTACAAAGACCAACCTAATCATAGTTGGTCTTTCAATATTTTCGCTAGCCTTTACTTATTCTATCCATTCAGCCACAAATACGTTCGTAGCACGACCTCCACCATTGAACCGATTGGAGGAAAAAGCAAGGTATTTGCCATCGAAAGAAAACATGGGGAATGCATCAAAGACTGAGTCAAAGGTAATTTGCTCAAGGCCAGTCCCGTCCAGGTTAACCATAAATAAATTGAAAGTCCTACCCCCAGACTTGTGGTTAGAAGAAAATATCACTTTCTCACCTGAAGGATGGAAGAATGGTGCCCAATTGGCCCCTCCTAACTCAGTAATTTTTTTCAGATCACTTCCATCTACATTACAAATGTAAAGTTCCATGTCGGAAGGGGCGACATACCCCTGTGCCAATAAATCCTTGTATTCTTTCTGAGCTTCTTCTCCTTGAGGGCGGGATGCCCTGAATATCAGTTTACTTCCATCCGGAGAGAAAAACGCACCTCCATCATATCCCAGGCCATCTGTTATCTGCTGGATATCGCTTCCGTCAATGTTCATGGTGTAAAGTTCCAAATCACCAGATCGCGTAGATGTGAATACGACCTTGTCTCCCATGGGAGAAACAGTTGCCTCGGCATCATACACATCATTGTCTGTCAATTGCTTAACTACGTTTCCATTCTTATCCGAGATAAACAACTCATAGGAATCATAAATCGGCCAAACATACTTTTTGATCTTGGCACGATCTACTCCAGGAGGACAGCTATCAGCGTTCATGTGGGTAGAGGCAAAGATAACTTGCTCATTTCCAGGCATAAAATAAGAACAGGTAGTTCTTCCTTTTCCTGTGCTCACCAAACTCTTCTCAAATTTTTCCCCAGGCTTCATAGGAACCTTTCCGAAGTAAATCTGATCACAAGGAATGCCCTCCTCAGGATTGGATATCTGCATGACGAGATGGCTGTTATCATAAGACCAATAAGCCTCTGCATTATCCCCTCCAAACGTAAGTTGGCGAATGTTTTTCAAATGAGACTCTTGCTCATAGCGAAGGCTGTCAGGCCATGTTTCGGTAGTAGTGGTAGTTGAGCTATCCTTGGCTGGTTGGCAAGAAAAAAAGGCCATAGTCAGCAACAAGCCAGCAATGAAAATTCTATTCATAGTCTAAAAAATCGATTTAGACCTGCAATTTAGGGATTGAAGTTGATATAGGGAATGAATTATATAAATAAGGGTAGTTGTAATTGAATTTTCCTTCCTGAAATTTATACCTCTCCCTCAGCCTTTTATTAAACTCAAAAAGAGGGGGTATCCAGTGGATACCCCCTCTTTAAATTATACTTTAATTGCTCTGGCTAAATCTTAAAGATTTGCCATCTTCACCAACAAATCAGCTACCCTGCTTGAGTAACCCCACTCGTTGTCGTACCATCCAATAACCTTCACAGTGTTACCGTGTACACGAGTCATCTCACTATCGAAGATGTTGGAGTGTGGGTTTCCTACGATGTCAGTGCTTACCAATGGATCCGTAGAGTACTCCAGGATACCTTTCAGGTATGTTTCCGAAGCCTCTTTCATGGCAGCGTTCACTTCCTCTACAGTTACTTCACGGCTAAGGGTAGCAGTCAAGTCAGTCAATGAACCGTCAGGTACAGGAACACGGGCAGCAATTCCATCCAACTTTCCTTTCAATTCAGGAAGAACCAATCCTACTGCAACAGCAGCACCTGTAGTCGTAGGTACGATGTTGACAGCAGCAGCACGGGCACGACGAAGGTCCCTGTGAGGAGCGTCCTGAATGCGCTGGTCAGCGGTATATGCGTGGATGGTGGTCATGAAACCACTCTCGATTCCGAATTTTTCGTGAAGTACTTTGGCCATAGGTGCCAAGCAGTTGGTGGTACAAGACGCATTTGAAATTACTTGCATGTCTGCAGTAAGGACATCGTCATTTACACCCAACACAACAGTCGCATCAACGTCCCCCTTCGCAGGAGCAGAGATAACAACCTTTTTGGCGCCTGCTTTCAAGTGCAGACCTGCTTTTTCGCGGGAACGAAATACACCGGTAGACTCTACTACGATGTCTACACCTAGATCTCCCCAACCTAGTTCTTCAGGATTGCGCTCAGAACTAGCGAGGATTCTATGACCATTTACAGTGATTGATTCATCATCGAAGGAAACTGTTCCCTGGAATTTTCCATGAACAGAGTCAAATTTTAGAAGTTGAGCAAGGGTCTCATTATCAGTAAGGTCGTTGATCTTTACGATTTCTACGTCTTCCCTGTCAAGAAGCGCGCGGAATACCAATCGTCCGATACGACCAAATCCATTAATGCCAACTTTAATAGCCATAAAATTAATGTTGAAGGGTTAATATTCTTGCATTTCAGCGCGCGCAAAATAGTTAGGCGATTAGATAAAAACAACCCCATAAGTCACCATTCCTAATGACTGAAAATCAAAATATTAACCAAACTTTGTTATGCAACTATATTTATAGGGATATGTCTTTTGCATGCGTGAACACTAAAGTTTCCCCTCGAATCGTTACTTATCGGAAAAATCAAACTATTAACTTTATGACTTACAAAAGCTTAGGAAAAATATTGGGTATTCTTGCCCTTATTGCTGCCATGACCGGATGTAAATACCCAGAAGGTCCAGTTCTTAGCATTTCTTCTGCCACAAATCGCATCTCACAAAACTGGGAAGTTATTTCTGCAACTGATAGTGCAGGAAATGATATTTCAGATAACTATGATGAAGCTGTCTTTGACTTTGAAGACGATAAAGACGCAGAGGCAACCCTTGAAATTTTAGGGATTCCTGTAGATTTTATTGGAACTTGGGATTTGGACAACGATCAGACCATCTTCGAATTAGATCTTCAGCAGACCAATACCACTATTCCATTTAAAAGAGAGTACGAAATTTTGCGTTTGAGCAATTCCGAATTTTGGCTCAAAGAAATTGGAGATGAGGACATTCTGAAGTTGGAAACCGACTGATATACCTGATTTATTTCATAAAATACACCCGACCTCAGCACAGGTCGGGTTTTTTGTTGAGTGGAAATGAGTAAATTAGCCACTGATTAAGGTCTGATTATGTGGGAGGATTTCTTATCTCTAGTGTCAAATGTTGAGTTTTGGAAGTTTGCTTCCATTCCCTTTATCTCAGCCATAGTGGGATGGGGTACCAATGTATTGGCATTAAAGATGACCTTTTACCCGTTAGAATTCATTGGATTGGGGAAACTGGGCTGGCAAGGCATTATTCCTTCCAAAGCTGGTGAAATGGCTGGAAAAGCTGTAGATCTCCTCACTAAGAACCTTATCACCATTGAGGATCGCTTTGAACAAATTGACCCAGAGAGGGTCGCTGAAGAAATAGAACCTGCCCTCAATCGCCTTTCCATCGAGGTAGTCAACGACACCATGGAACGGGTTGCTCCGGTTCTTTGGGAGTCTGCTCCAGCCATTTTGAAGGAGCGCTTTTTTCAGCGCATGTCGGAAGGCTTGCCTGAAGCTGTGGAAGAACTGATGGAAGACGTAAAAATGAATATCACAGAGCTCTTCGACCTCAAGGCCATGGTCATAGAAGCCCTAGAAAGCGATCGGGAGCTCCTCAACCAGATTTTTTTACGTGTTGGAGATAAGGAATTTCGATTCATTGAGCAATCAGGGCTTTATTTCGGATTTTTCTTTGGGATTTTCCAAATGTCCCTTTTTCTCCTCCTTCAGTTGGTTCTGAACGTGCCCCAAGCCATGGCTGCATGGACCCTGCCAGTTGCTGGCCTCCTCGTTGGTTGGGCAACCAATGTCCTCGCACTAAGGATGATTTTTGTTCCCCTACGGCCTAGAAGGTTTGGTCCGTTTGTTTTCCAGGGACTCTTCATAAAAAGGCAATCGGAAGTAGCTGCTGCTTACGCCAGGATAATTTCACAGCAAATCCTGACTTCAGAACAAATCTTTGATAAGATGATCCACGGCCCCAGCGCCCCCAGGCTCCAGCACCTGCTACAACTACATGTAAAAAAGGCTGTGGATGGTGTAGCTGGGCTATCCAAACCCCTGTTTCAATTGGCTCAGGGAACGAAGAAATATGTTCAAATAAAAACACAAATAGCAGCCCAATTTGTAGAAGGACTCCCCAGAACAATCAAATACATTTTTAAATACACCGAAGAAGCTTTGGATATCGAAAATACGCTTCGTACGCGGATGCAAGGTCTTGGGCCTGTAGAGTTTGTCAGCTTCTTAAGACCAGTTTTCCAAAAGGACGAATGGAAACTCATTCTTGTAGGTGCTTTATTAGGACTATGGGCAGGCTTTATGCAATTGCTTTTTGTTTTTGGAGGCGAGTTAACAAGTGGAATTTAGCATTTGACAAATAACCCTGACAGGGTTATAACCCTGTCAGGGCTTAATTAACCTAATTCCTCCGAGCATTCTCCAATACCGAGATCGCCTCCTTAGGCATTACCACCTTGCTTTCAGCGACCCGGATGTCTTCCTGTATCATGCTGACCTTAAAACTGCTTTTCACTCCCATGAATTTCGCTTCCCCCTTATATGCCAAGCCTTTATATACCCAGCTTATCCCTCCCAATGCTTTGTATTTCGTGCAGATCCTGCCATCAACTTGCTCTGTACCAAGATTTTCTCCGCCAAACCATTGCTCTACCATCTTCTCCTCATTTTTGATAAAATCCTTCCCATCCATGTCAGCAGCAGTTTTTGGCAAGGGATTGTTGATTCGGGTATAGACCATATCCTTGGGCGTGAAGCTATACATATTGGCACCATCAAGGATTTGTATGGTCTTAGGCTGAAGGCCTTTTTTCCCTTTTAATGCCTTCTTTTTATCATACATATAGATTCCCTCACGAAATCCCCAATTGTCCCAATAAATCGTATCTATCGTAGCTCCAAACCCTTCATTTACAACTACTCGTTTTCCTGATTTAATCAGGTACCTTTTTAGCCCTTTTTCGATGAAGTAATCATATTTCTCTCCCTCTTTACCAATCATATTGTCAAGGGTAAACTGGGCAAAGGAGCTTAGGCAAAAGAAAATTGATAGGGTTAATAGCAGAATGTTTTTCATTTTTTCAGGCTTAAAGGTTAAACAAGTAGGGAACTAGATCCCTGCATTCACTTTAATATCAGTAATAAACTTCTTTGTTACCCCCCTAACGCCAAAAAGCCCGAAAAATAATTTTCGGGCTATTGCGATATCTCAACCATATGCAACCTCCTATTGCAATGGCTGCTCAAGATTTTTATTGTTGTCTCTAAGGTACCTAACATAGCCCATCGGAGAAACTACCCCGTCAAGAGTTCCCGGAGTATTCAGTCCGATTTCTTCTGCCACATCAGCCGCATAACTCACACAATCATTCAAGCCCAAAAAATAACCATCCTTTTCGATATTAATGGCCTTGTCAAAAAGCTCCTTACTTACCTTTGCAGAGAAATTAATCTTTGAAGCTGGAACTAAAAAATCCTCTTCGGACAACTTGCTAGACTGAAAATCAAAATAACCCTTAGGACTAAATCCTCTAACCCTAATGGCTTTGTTATTCTTGTAAAACCCTACAAAAATGTGCCCAGGAGCTGATTTTGCATCCTCTCCATTGGTCTTCTGATACTTCGTTCCAGGCGGGTATGCGTAAAAGACTACCCTGTATTCAGAACAAAGATCCTCCTCTGTCAAGACCTCACCCGACTGAAAACGCAGGGCGCGCTCCATCAGTTTAGACTTGCTCATGTTGCCATCAATCGCCATGATATACCTCCCGTTGGGATAGTTGATTTCATTCATTCCAATAAAAGGCACACGAACAAAAAATCCACTCTGGTTCCCCACAGAAACAGATTCCTTGTTTCCACCTGTTTCTTTGGCATACATGTCGTTATAAATGAAGCTACGCTTTTCAGGAGTCAGGATGTCAAATGCAGCGTAAGACCACGACCTTTTCAGGTCAGTATTGTAAAAGTCCATATAGGACTCTGTGTGTCCCACCATGGCTTTGGCCCAGTTTCGATAGCCCTTAGACCGGGCATAATCCCAACCCAAAAGCCTGGAGTTTTGCCCCAAAAATACATCGCCATATCCCAGACATTCGGGAAGGGTGAAGAAAGAGTTGTGGAATTCATTATTGGCAAACATGCCCTCTCCCTTCCCAATACCAGCCAGATAGCCCAAAATTTCTTCATCAGTTTTATCAGTAGATTGAGAGAAGTAGACATACTCGCCAGCTTCATCTACCAGTATGAAGTAAGTCCTGACATACCCCTTACGAGGCTCAATCAATACTTTGTACCCATACAATGGAGATGCTGCCTCAACGGTTATTTTTTCAAATACCTCCTGGATATACCTACCGGTATTAAGGATTTGAGCCGCATAAAACCACGCTATGTTGTCAGCTTTGACCGGAGGTTGGTTGGGACTATTCTGGGTGAGGATTGCACGAGGAACTTCATCCAGTTTATGCCCTTTTTTCAATTTTAAAATTTCAATCGTAACCTGATCCTGATATAGGTTGTCCTTGAAAATCACCTCAGCCATCGCACTTGCTTGTCGAGCGACCTCCCTTTTGCTTATCCCTCTTGGAAGGTCAAGTTTAGTATTGTTGTAGCTTCGGTATTTTCTATAAGGAATTTGGTCTGAAGGAAAGTTGAAAATAAAGGCCTTTTCAACGTTAAACATATTTGTCTGTGGGAATTTTCGCACCACATCATATACATTGCCAGGTAGGTCAGGCGTTTCGGTTGCAATTTTCTCTACTTCATTGGACTGATCAACTTCTTCTATGATTTCAAAATCCTGGATCGACAAATAGTCTACCATTTTCAACCCAGTTAGAGAATAACGGCTTTCAAGGGTATCAATAGCAATTTTTACTTTTTGAGAATCTGCCTCTGCTTCACTGAGTATGACGAACCACTGATTGCTGGATTCTCCAGTATCCCGAAGGGTAACCGCGTAAGCACGCACTTTCATTTCCGTTAGCCTGTCCAGAATGGACGTGGCCTGGAAATAACTCCTGACCCTTGTCAACTCAATTGCGTAAGGCTTTTCTGCGGAAAATTTTTCAATTTCTTTGCTGCAGGAAGTAAATAATACTAGCAGCATTAATGGCAGCAACTGCCAGTGTAGTTTGGGTATGATTCTATTCATATGCTTATGATTGATGGACTAAAAATATTTCTATCTATATGCTACTGCCGGGGAACTGTGCAATAGTATCGTTAATTATCTTCTTAATATTTATCTGAAAACTATCTGATATCTGAAAATACTAAAATTCTCTCAGCTAAAGCGAAATCTGCCCAATGAAGGAAGCATTTACATTATTTTGACCTTATTAACGCTAAATCATTTCCTGTATTATAAGCTAATTTTTCCTTTACCCCTATGACCGTAACCTATCCTTGGGTTTGGTCGCTACAAAATCCTTTAAATAAAAAGGCTCAAACAATACCTGATCTTCAAAATCTCCTTCCTCAAATTTCTTCAACAAAGTTGGTCCAAGATTGACAGCTGTAGACAAAACATGTGGCAGAAAAATAGCTTGCTCATTGCCTACGAACAGAGGTTCAGCCTTCGAAGCACCATCACCAACAAATATCACTTTTCGCTCAGCCAACAAATTCTGAAAAGAGTCCTCTTCCAGAATATGTGCATGGATGTCCCCCATTCTTTTGATCCCTGAATCATAGCTGGCTGTATAGACCTCCATCCTCCTTGCATCGATCATTGGACAAATGAAAGCATCCAACTGCCTGGCCATTACTTCTACCTGTCTAGCAAGGATTTCAAGGCTATCCAAAGCCAGCAAGGGTTTTCCCAAAGCCAGACACAAACCTTTGGCACTAGACACCCCTACACGCAATCCTGTATATGAACCCGGCCCCTTACTTACCGCAATTGCATCAATGACAGATTTATCTACCTGAAGTTGCTCCAATAACGTGCTAATCATAGGCAATAAAAGACGCGCATGGGTACGTCCTACATGGATATCAGTATGCCCCATCAATTTATCTCCATTGTATAAGGCAACTGAGCCCACCGCAGTAGCCGATTCAATCATCAGGATATAAGGTCCTTGCCCCTCGAGTTTTTTCATGAGACAAAGTTAAGGGATTTGCTTCAAACCCTTTTAGCTATTTGCCCGTTATAGTAGCATTGCATTTATTTGTGATTATCACTCCACTCATCTGAAAAACATACCCTTTAATTTTTATATGATAGTATGCACTTTCACCACTACACATTGGTACGACTGGGAGAGTTTCTCCTGGACCGCTTCAAAGGCGGGTGCATACAAGCTGCATTTTCCCAAAACAGAAATGAGCTGATCATTGAAATCGAGGGCATATACCTTCGTATTGGCTGCCATACCCCACATACCTATGTCGTTCCTGTGTACGTGCACTCCAAAGCCAGAAAGAATGTAGTAGACCTATTCGAGCCTGCCTACCAACTCCAGCTAACCAACGTGAGGACGGTTCCCTATGAGAGGATACTCATCCTGGAACTGGAAAATGGATATGACTTTGTCTTGAAAATGCATGGATTACGAGCCAATGTCTTGCTGAGAAGGAATGGTGAAGTCATCGAATTATTCAATAACCAACAAGAATCTGATTGGGAGTTTCAGGAAGCAGCAGGCCCCTATAACCCGGACGCCACTCAAGTAGAATCCCCTGTTGATGAAAAAGAAGTACGACAGAGCCTGAAAAAGATTTCCCTGATTTATGAAAAGTATTTTGCAGCAAGGGTGTTTTCCAAGATTCAAAAGGGCAATTCATTCAAAAAAGGCTTTGAAAAGGTAAAGGAAGAGTCCCTGGATGAACACTACTTTCTCGTAAAGGAGAAAGACAGGATAAAGTTCTATATGTTCCCACCCGATGCAGCCGCTGACTCCTTCCTACAAAGTGGAATTGATGAAGCCCTCAGGCAATGGCTAAAATTTACCTTCCAGTTCGACTCCTATCGCTTCCAATTCAAGTCCGTCGAAAAAGAAATTTCCAAACCCTATAAAAAGTACAAAAAGGTCTATGAGTCCTATTTAAAAAACATTGAGCAACTCGAAACAGAAAGAAGTCCCGAAGAAATTGGACACCTTTTAATGGCAAACCTGCACAACATTCCCCCCAATCAAAAAAAGGTCAAGCTCCATGATTTCTACCTGGATCAGGAAATTGATGTAAAACTTGATCCACTCCTGAATCCACAAGAAAATGCCAAAAAATATTACGACAAGCATAAAATGAGGCGATCCAGACTCGCTTACCTCAAAGAACAACTAGAGGATATAGAAAATAAGCTGCTCCAGGCAGAGGAGGATTACGAAGAATTTCACCGACTGTCCTTCCCAGAAAAATTGTCTTTTAATCAGGATGGCTTCCTCTTCCAGGAGCTAAAAAGCATGAAGCAGTTTTACCGGAGATTCAAAAAGGAACTCAAAGAAGCAGAGGAAGATAGAAGCCCGTTCAGGCATTACAAAAGAAGTGGATTTGAGATTTTTGTAGGAAAAAATGCCCGCAACAACGATGAGCTTAGCTTCAAATTTGCCAACAAAAATGACACCTGGCTTCATGCCAAGGACGTAACTGGCTCACATGTGATCATTCGCCACAAGGCAGGAAAAGACCTACCTATTGAAGTCCTTGAGTTTGCCGCACAGTTGGCAGCTTTTTATTCCAAAAGAAAAAACGATACACTTGTACCCGTTCAGTATACTCCACGTAAATATATCCGTAAGCGCAAAGGTGATCCACCAGGAATGGTAGCTGTAGATCGAGAGAAGGTGATCATGGTGGAACCTGTGAGAGAATAGCAAAATAGTCTATAAGTCCGTTTATCCGAAAACTTGCTCAGTCCCCTATCAATTATCCTTGTTCTTTGGTTTTTCCTTAGATTCCTCCTTTTTGTCTTTTTGAGGCTCTTTGGTGAAAAATTCCTTTACATCAATTTCCTTAATTTTATCTGTGATTCGGGGCTTCATAACGATTCAATTACATAAATAAACAAATGATTAACTGGTGATTATCTTAATATAAGAAATATGAACAAATTATAAATACTGTTTCCTTCATATTTCCTGATGACTAGCCAATTAACTCCAGACTTTCCCATGAAAACCAAAATCACAAACGTATTAGTAGGCTTGATTATTGGAATTGGACTGCTTACTGTGCTTGGTCAAACACACTTTTTGTTAGGTAGCATGCTCGGCTTTCTTCAATTTCCATTAATGCTAATGGGCTTGCTAATTTTATGGACTAGGCGTAAAAAGGGCTTCAAAAATATCGACAAAGCCCTCGCATTTATCCTCCTGATACTTTTTGTGAATGCGGTGGTAGACAGAACCCAACGCCTAAGATGGGTCCCCCTCTCAAAAAATACCAAGGAAATATCACTGACTTCTTACAACCTTTTCTTCAAAAATAATTATAAGCAAAACATCCTTAATGAGATAAAAGCCAACGAAACAGACCTGCTTTTTGTACAAGAACTCACCCCTGCCTGGAAAAACAAGCTGGCTCCCTTACTGGCAAGGCGTTACAAATATCAAAAAGACTTGCGATCCAGGTATACCTATGGGATTGGGATATACTCCAAATACCCAATTATTTCCTACAAAATGCTGCGAAACACCGCCAAGCAGCCATTCTGCCAGATTGCCGAGATCAGCATAAACAATCAAAAGGTAGTTTTTGTCAATGTACACCTCGCTTCTCCTGCTGTTGCAGTCGAAAATCCGGATCGTTTTTTCTCTTTGTATGCTCAAAATTACAAGGATAGGAAAAACCAAATGGAAGAGTTGCAAGCCTATTTGGACAAAAACCACTCAGGACAGGCCATGGTCATGGTTGGAGACCTTAATACCCCCAGAATGGAACCACTTTACAGGAAGTTGAGGCATCGTTGGGCGGACCTGTACAAGAAAACTGGCTATGGCCCTGGCTGGACCTTTCCAAATATTGAACAGTTGCCCATGCCTTTGATTACCCTTGATTATATCCTTTACAGGGGGAAAATTAAAGGGAAATCTTTCAAAGTATTGCCGGGAAGCAGCTCTGATCATCTTGCCATTTATGGTAAACTCCAGCTTTAGTCCCGACACAGGATTTTCACTTTTGCCAAAAAGTTGTTTGTTTGGGAAAAAGGAAAGGAATGACACAGGCTGATGTAGATCTTTTGGCGCAGGTAAGGCAGAATCCTGACATTTGGGATAATTTTGCTGATAGAGAAGGCCTTGACGCGAAATCACTTCAATTTAATAGACAAAGACTTCTAAAGGTATTAATAAAAGACCTGAGGATTGAGGAGGATTACGAATTGGTAAAATATCTTTTCAAGCAAGAATTAATTCTAAGAAAAAGATTATCTCCTGTTTATCCGGAAGGATACGACAAGACGCTTATTTACCTAGGTGCATTCCTTTTGGTAAAATTCAGGCAAGTTGAAGACTTGTGGAGATTTGTAGAGCTCAAAAGCCTGGATGAAAATTCCGATAAGGAATTCGACCTGGAACATCTACTCGCTTTGGGTATTGATAAAGTCTACAACCTAATGGCTAAAACTGACAATCCCTTGCAATTCAAAGCTGCCCGCCTCATAGGGAAAAGGCCTGAAAATGCCCCATTCACTGAAGAACAACTCAGGAAGTGGGAAGAATCCAAGGCGACTTCATTTGGTCAATAAAAACTCAGCAAAAAAACCTTCCAACTTCCTACATAATGCCCCAACTGATGGCAAGCATGCTTAAAATCTTGATTAAAGTAGCTCCCATAGGAATGAAGGCTAGGTTCATCAAGCGCTTGGTCTTTCGATCAACAGAGGTACTTTTTTGAATCTCATTGTAAGACCAAAGCAGCAAACCGATTAGGATGATACCACCGGGTACGACTATGGTTGGTTCTTTCAGGATAAATACCAATCCCATCAACACAACAGAAAAGATACCAATATAGGCCTGCCTTTTGGCCTGATCTTCCGGTTGGGTATGAATGGGAGTAATTTTACCAAGTACTTCAACCAACTCCCTTCTGGAATTCACATGAGCAGGTATCTTAATGCTTAGGTTATTACTTTCTGAAATAATGATCAGGTTACCTTCAATATCTTCTACCACAGCTGAAATCTGCTCCTTTGAGATGCGTATGCTTTGGGTTTCCTCCTGATAACTAACAAAGTTTTCCCCATCAGTCTGGAGCGAATAGGATTTCATGAGACGCTCTTGATAATTCAGACTCTGCCTTACACCCGCATAAAGCGCAACCAGGCCTAACAACAAAGATATTGCAAGTGGCAAGATCGCACTGCCTGAAAACCCAACATTTACAAGTGGAATAGAGATGCCAACCAAAACCGCTACAAGAAGGTACTTTCCTTGAGACTTCAGGCGAGTCATGTGGGATGCCCTGAATTTTCGGAGGTTAACTGTATAAGTTTTCATGTTTCTATGGTTTTGGAGGAATGAATTTCTAGCCTATATACCTCTATACGACACTTTAAATAAAAATAATCAAAAAATCTTCATTTTTTTCATCCGTTTCCTCGCCCCCAAATGTCAGAGTTGCAAATGACTGATTTAGCAGATCAGTTTTTGTTAACCATTAATTGAAATCTGATGAAACGTATTATTATCTCAACCCTTGCACTGATCATAATCCTGATGGCCAGTTGCACATCTGAGGCACAGCTTTCCTCCATGGATGAAATGAAGGCGAAACTTCAATCTCTTTCCGGTACCTACCAGGATTTACAGCCTTATGCTTATGGAGATGCCTTTGGTCAACGAGTATTCACCTTCGAAAAGGGTACTTGGAGCCTGGACTTTACCCTTGGCCTCGATTCCAAACTGGAAAACAAGCTTTTTAGCTTTCGAACCTTCGGAACCTATAAAGTTGGGGAAGCATCCAAAGTAGTTGAAGGTGCATTCGAAGCGCTTTTCCTGGAAGAAAAGAAGTTTCTGACCTTACACGCTACGGATTCGGGCCTTATCAGTGCGTTTGGCTTTACAGCATGTGGCTTAACCCCAGGCCAAGAGACTGACATCAGTCAGTCAGGATGTGCCCTATGGGCAAGTGTAGCAGCATGCAATGAGGATCACGACCTCCTCTCACTCGATGAAGATGGCGGACTCCGCTTTGGAGTTCGTCCAGCGGATAACAACATGTGTAGCCCTGAAAGACGCCCAACCCAACTTACCCCAGCTGTAACTAAAACCAAATAAGTACCACCAATCAATATTTACCATTATGCTATTATACCAAGACAATAACTACCGAGTAGAATTTAGCTCAGAAAAAGCCATCCTGCATTTTTCATGGGAAGATGGACACAAAAACATGAGCTATGATGATTTCAAAGAGGCTTGCTGTAATTATCTGGGATACGGATTTGAGTATCAGGCAAAAAACTTTGTGATCGACGTTCGCAACTTCCAGCTTAATCTGCCGCCTGATTTTCCCGATTGGCAAAAGAATGAGCATTACCCAAGGTACTACAAATTGGGCGTAGAAAAGGTCGCTTATCTGATGCCAGAGGCCTACATTCCCAATGCAAAAGAAATTGAAAAAGAAGATGGAAAATTTGAATTAAAGAATTTTGCCAACTCAGAACTTGCCTTAAATTGGATATAAGCTGCCTGGCATCCCTCATTTTGTAGGGATGCCTTGGCATACAAACCATTCTTATGTCGCACACAGACCAACAACTAAAAGCTGCCATCGAAGGGGATATCAATGCTTTTCAAGCCCTATTTGGAGGTTTCCATGACCAATTGAAATCCTACCTCTTCAGGCTCACGGCCAACCGGGCAGATGCTGAAGACATTGCCCATGATACATTCATCAGGGCGTTTGACAAACTGAGCACCTTCGCACAGAAATCTTCATTCAAGACATGGGTATTTCAGATCGCAACCCATTTGGCTTACAATGAACTCCAAAAAAGAAAGCGCTGGACTGCAGATGTTTCCCAACAAGCCAAAGAGCTCGTCATGAGTAACTCAGACTTGGGCAAATCCATCGAACAAGTTTCTCAGAATTCTCCTTATGGCAAATTTGAGATCAAGGAACACATTGATACTTGTTTTACCTGTGTATCCAAGACCCTGCTCATTGAAAACCAGGTGGCTCTATTACTCAAGGATGTCTATGACTTTTCTGTTTCAGAGATCATGATGATCCTGGGAAAAAGCCTCGGCCAAACCAAATACCTTCTGCAACATGCCAGGGCTACGATGACAAACGTTTTTGATAAAAGATGTTCCCTGGTCAACAAGCAGGGTATTTGTCATCAATGCTCTGAACTGAATGGCTGGTTGAACCCCAAACAAGACCAGCTTCAAGCCAAAATGAAGGTCAAAATGGCCCGAGAGGCTGGCGCAAAGGACAAGGAAGCCCTTTTTTCTTTAAGGATACAATTGATAAAAGCCATAGATCCATTACGATCAAATGGGCATGAGTTGCAAGAGGTATTGATGGATTGTAATAGGCTGGCTATGGGTGAAATTTCTTAAGCGGCAAATCAAATAAATATTACCTTGCAAGCATGAGCAAGGTTGAGATCCGAACCGTCGATGTCACCAGGTATGTCCAGCCCTTGAGAGAGGGAGGTTCCTTGCCTGCAATTGTTGAGGCAGACGACGGTTTTTCATATGTAATAAAGTTTCGAGGGGCTGGACAAGGGAAAAAAGCCCTTGTGGCAGAGTTGATTGGTGGAGAAATGGCCAGGGCCCTGGAGTTACAGGTGCCTGAACTCGTATTCATGAATCTTGATGATTCATTTGGAAGAACAGAACCTGATGAGGAAATCCAGGATTTATTAAAATTCAGTGTAGGACTAAATCTTGGGCTTCACTACTTGGCAGGTTCGATCACCTATGATCCCAGCGTATCGCAAGCTGATCCATGGGAATCTTCTAGGGTTGTCCTACTGGATAGCATCCTAACGAATGTAGACAGGACCTATAAAAACACCAACTTATTAAACTGGAACCGTCAGTTATGGCTCATTGATCATGGGGCCAGCCTATACTTCCACCATTCCTGGGACAATTGGAAGGAAATGGCAGAAAGGAAGTTTCCAAGAATCAAAGACCATGTTCTTTTACACCGGGCCTCTGAATTTGACCACGCCAAAGGGCTTTTTGAAAAAAACATTACAGAAGATGTTTTGATGGGTATTCTAGAAAGTATTCCTGACGAATGGCTCATGGAAGAAGGCAGGGACATCAGTCCGGATGAAGCACGAAAGGTTTACTTTCAATTCATTAAAACGAGGCTTTCAATGATTGATACACTCATAAAAGAAGCAGATGATGCAAGAGAAGCACGTTTTTGAATATGGCATCGTTCGCTTGGTCCCTCAGGTAGAACGGGGTGAGTGCATCAATGTGGGCTTGATTCTTTTTTGTAAAAGGAAGCGCTTTCTGGGCATGAAATATCACTTAAACAAGGAGAGACTCGAGGCCTTTTGCCCCGATCTGAACCTGAGTGAAGTCGAACAATACCTCAAATCCTGGAAGGAGATAACGATAGGGAAGCAGTTTCCGGATTACATTGCCAAGCTCGATGCTGCTGAACGTTTCAGGTGGCTTACTGCAACCAAAAGTACCATTTTACAAAGCTCTAAGGTTCACCCGGGTTTGTGCTCAGATCCACAAGCCGAGTTGGACAAGCTATTCGGCAAGTATGTACTTTGATCTAACTCATTTATGTTAAAAAACATCCATCATATCGCCATTATTTGCTCAGATTACCAACAGTCGAAACACTTTTATACAGAGATTTTAGGCCTAAAGATAGAAAATGAGGTATTCAGGGAGCAACGCAATTCATGGAAATGCGACCTGAGTCTAAATGGGCAGTACGTCATCGAACTGTTTTCTTTTCCGGACCCTCCCAAGCGGCCTTCCAGACCAGAGGCACAAGGCCTGCGCCATTTGGCTTTCGAAGTAGAGAATGTAGAGGAAACAGCAAAAAAGCTCAATGAAAAAGGAGTCCTGACGGAAGATATTAGAATAGATCCACATACGGGTAAAAAGTTCACCTTTTTTGCTGATCCTGACGACTTACCCCTGGAGTTATATCAGCAATAGTTTTTAGACAATGCTAATATTTACTTGCATCTTTCTCATTATTTTGCAATTTTAACTAAAATTAATAGCATTTCTATGAAAATAAATATCCTGGATGAGAACTTTGCAGGTAAAATCCTCCATGAGATAAGCCTGGAAATCAACAAAGATTCCTACCTCTTAAGGGAAATCATTGATATGCGTGTAAGAGAAGAAGTCAAGCGATACAACGAGAGTCTTCCCAAATATTTTCATGGACTTGTGAAACCAACAGATGCAGAAGCTACACTCAACGGTTATTCCATTGATGGTAAAAGAAAAATTGATGCAGAAAAGCAGGTTTATGTGGCATTAAATGCATTTAAAAGGAATGCTTTTTTTGTGTTGGTGGACAACAAGCAGGTAACTGATCTGGATGAGGAAATTGACCTTCTTTCAGAAAGGAGAATCAGTTTTGTTAGACTTACCCCCTTGGTAGGAGGATAATTTTTAGATAATGAAAACAGCAGCACAACTATTAGAAGAATACACTGAGGAATACCAAAGGCTAACCGCTTCAGGACAAGTATATTATCGAGTTTCAGGACTCAAGACCCTTCTTTACATCACAAAACATCTTAACCGCCAGGAGCAAGGGCAAATATGCAATGAGTTGATCAAGCTGCTTTCGGCATGGATAATAAAGCAAAAAGCTGAGTTGGCTCAGACACACGCAAGTCTACAATTGGAAGATCTTGAACCACTTTACAATCGATATTATCCTTTTAAGCACCTCTTCCAATCCTGTGTCCCCTTTGCTGTATCAGAAATGAGTGAGGAGGAGCTTTTGGATATATTTGAAATCTTCATCAAGAACGAAGAGGTACAATTATATCACACACCATCTGGAAGTTGGAATGCCTTTGCCCTCAACAATTTTGTACTTGGAAAGGATGTAATACTTGAGTTGATCAACTACTACCTACAGGAGAGGGAACCCACCGAAAGTTTTCTGGCGGGAGTAGATAAGGTGCAAGCAAGTTTTCCTATGGGAAAAAAGGATACCTACTGGGATTTGATTGAACGGGTATTGGCCGGGAGTCCTGATGCTTTAAGAATTTATTATCCCTTACCCGAAAATCCAACTATAGAAATCAAGGCTTCCAATATAGGAAAGGGAAAAAAATGGCAGGAAATCCGGGAACATCCTTTGGGTTTCACCCATGACCGAGAGGATTTTTATCAATTGATAGCAGATATATCAAAAGTTAACTTTTTCAACCTTCCTGAGGCATCTTCCCTTCTGGAGAAAGCAAGGACAATTATTGATAATCAAGCCTATGAAGCCTTTATCCTGGATATTTATAGCAATATCATGAAATCCGGGAAGAAAAGAGCTGGATGGTTTGTAGGTGAAAAAGTCGCTGTCCTTCAAATTTTCTTGTGGTTGACCTTTGCTTTGGAAACTCCCAATCGATTTGATATTCTGGTCAAATACATAGAAAAGGCATTTACAAAAATCCCTCGTGTAGGCCCCACATCAAGAAAGATTGGAGATTTGGCATTGAGAATTTTGGAAGAATCAGAAAGCATAAAAGGTCTGGGAGCACTTCTGGGGCTGAAGGCAAAGGCTAAATACCCTGTATTCAAGGAAGCGCTCGAAAAATCTGTGAACAACGCCATCAATTATACCCAATTAAATCCCAATGATGTCGAAGATTACTTCATCAGTGATTATGGATTAAAAGAGGGTAGCCTGACAAAAGAATTTGGCAAATATGCATCCGAAATCAGGGTGGAAAGCTACTCCAAAGTTCAGATATCCTGGTTCAAACCGGATGGCTCCCCCCAAAAGAGCGTGCCTGCAAAAGTAAAAAATGAGCATGATGTAGAGCTTACCTTGTGGAAGGCTCGAGCCAAAGACATCAAAAAAGCCCTTTCAAGCCAAAAATACAGGTTTGAAGCATTTTGGCGTTATAAGAAATCCTGGAATTTCAAAGATTGGGTGCATTACCTGCTTAACCATAAGCTCCTTGAGATCATCTCAAAAAAACTCATTTGGCAATTTGAATTGGCAGGAAATAAGAGAAACGGCATTTTCCAGCATGGGCGTTTGGTCGACGTTCAGGGAGATGAACTAAGGGGGCTGGAAGAAAGTAAGGTAAGCCTTTGGCATCCTTGCGAAGCCACCGTTGCAGAAGTACAGGCATGGAGGGCATATATGTTTCGGCACCAAATCAAGCAGCCTTTTAAGCAGGCTTTCCGAGAAATCTACCTACTTACTGAGGCAGAACTTGAGACCGATACTTTCTCCAATAGATTTACAAGGCACATCGTCCGTCATCAAAAGCTTGCTGCCCTGGCCAGACAAAGGCATTGGACTTACAACGGCATTTATTCCTACGATTACCCATACCTAGAATACAAAGATTTTGGCCTAAAAGTAATTTTTGACCTATCCAGTGAGGGGGACTTAGCAGTAACAGGGAAGGTATCCTTCCAGGAAATAAACAGTAACAAGGAAATCAGGCTATTGGAAGTACCTGAGATCATTTTTTCGGAAAGTATGAGGGATGCAGATCTTTATGTAGGGGTCTGTTCGATTGGATTAGAGGACGAATGGGATCAAGGTGCTCATTATTCTTATTGGTCAAGCTATTCGAAGGCAGATCTATCTGAAACTGCCAAAACCCGGAAGAACATTCTTGAAAATATGATTCCCAAACTCAAAATCGGGGATCAATGTGAGATTACAGATAAATACTTAATCGTGAAGGGCAAGATTAGAACCTACAAGATTCACCTAGGCAGTGGCAATATCTTGATGGAGCCGAATGATCAATACCTATGTATCATTCCTGATAGAAGTTCAAAAAATCGTGCCAGCCAGGTTTTCTTGCCATTTGATGATGATGCTACATTTTCAGTAATTCTGAGCAAGGCCATTCTGTTGGCAGATGATGACGAAATTACGGATCAGGTAATCTTGAATCAGATACATGTATAACGTTCTAGTGGCGAATGGATGGATTTTTAACTAGATTAAAGATCACATCTAACATTCTAAAGCTATGAAAAGATATATGACATTCCTGTCATTCATCCTGTTGTGTATTGGATTGATGGGACAGGACAAAAAAATCGACAAGAATAAGGAGGTGGTTATCTCCTCTCTTGAAGGCAAGTATGAAGAGCTCTCCAAACTGAGTGATAAGATATGGTCATTCGAAGAAATTGCCTTTCGCGAGACCCAGTCTTCAAAAGCACTCATCAACTACGCCAAGGCGCAAGGTTTCACCGTCAAAGAAGGTGTGGCGGAAATTCCAACTGCATTTGTGGCGGAGTATGGTTCTGGGAAACCCATCATTGGGATCATGGGAGAATTCGATGCACTTCCTGGCCTTTCCCAAAAAACTGTCCCTTCCAAGGATCCTCTTCACCAAGGTGCTCCAGGACATGGCTGCGGACACAACCTCTTCGGTGTAGCTTCATTGGGTGCAGCGACAGCCATTAAGGAGCTTATTGAGAAGAAAAAAATCAAAGGTACTGTCAGATTCTATGGAACTCCAGCGGAAGAAAAATTCTTCGGAAAATTGTGGATGATCCGTGCAGGACTTTTCGATGATGTCGATGTCATGATGGATTGGCACCCAAGTGCCGAAACCAAGGCAGATGTGCAAAGCAGCCTGGCATTGGTAGATTTTCTGGTAGAATTCTATGGCCAAGCTGCTCACGCAGCAAGCGATCCCTGGAATGGTCGCTCTGCATCAGATGGGCTTGAGTTGTACACAACCGGTATCCATTATTACCGCGAACACATCAAACCGACGGTGAGAATTCATTATCACATTCAGGACGCAGGAAAGGTAGTCAATGTAGTTCCTGATTACGCCAAAATTTGGACCAGGGTAAGGGACTCGAAGCGAGATGGCATGGTAAAAGTGTGGGAACAGGTAGAAAAGATTGCTGAAGGTGCGGCCATGATGGCCAATGTGGACTACAAAATCACTTTGATTTCCGGCCTTCACGAAATTCTTCCTAATCGAGCTGGGGGTGCTGCCATGCAAGCCAACTTGGAAAGTTTGGGCGCCATATCCTATACAGAAGAGGAACAGGAATTTGCCAAGAAAATACAGGCAGCTACAGGAAGTGAGGTTGTAGGCATTGAAAGCAAAATAAATCCTTTGGAGGAAACACTCGAAAACCCCAAAGGAGGCTCTACAGATGTAGGAGATGTAAGTTGGGTAGTACCCACTGTCAGGTTGCGCGCAACTACCGCGCCGAAAGGTACGCCATGGCATTCATGGGCAGTAGTGGCCTGCGGTGGCATGTCAATCGGACACAAGGGAATGAGTTATGCCTCCAAAGCCTTAGCGATGACCATGGTGGATTTGTATATGAATCCCGAGTTGGTTGAAAATGTAAAAGCAGAATTCAAAGAAAGAAAGGGAGATTATACATATAAAGGAATCATTCCTCCCGGCCCTCCGCCACTGGATTTTGATCAAGACTAATGAAAAAATGCCAGTTCAATGAATGGGCTGGCATTTTTTATTTTCCTGCCCCTTTTACCAATTCTTTATAGATCCGCACATTTTTCATCGCACCGCTTATACCGGTATGTTCTTCTGCTACATGAGATTCGTCTGCAATCCCACGCTCTTCACGAAATCTTGCTAAATAAAGATCCCTGTACCCTTGGCTCCAAGCCATAGAGGGGATATCAAGTACAAAATAGTGAAACATCTCCCGCCAGGAATGTCCTTCCTCCCTGAATAATTGATCCAAAAAAGATAGGTCAAAATGGGAATTGAAAGAAACCATAAGGGTAGGCCTGTTAACTGCCGTCTGCATGTGAAAATGAAGAATTGAATCTACTGCTGCCCGAGTCGTCAAGGCCTTCAAAGAGTCCCACCTTGCTGGATCATAAGAATTTATTTGCTTGGCAATGGCTGAGCACCTATCAGGATGATTCGCATGAATCCTTAGAAAAAGGCTATCAAGGATTTCACCTGAGAGATTGGTATATACCAAGCCAATATCAATCATTTCATGATAGCCAGGTAGGAGGCCTGTGGTCTCCACATCGATATGTGCCAATAGCCATAAATCAGGATCTGCCTCGGGCGAACTGCTGGCCGTCGCTGATGCTAATAAGCTCAAAGGAATTGGAGGTTTTTCTACAGAATTGGTCTCTCCGTTGGGTCCCTCACATGAAATCAACAAAAAAAATATAGCAACCAGCCATGATGTATACCTGTGCATATCAATTTCCATTTTTCAATTTCTCAAAATATTCTTTTGCTAAAATTGCTTCCTCCAAATAGATCCTTACTTGGGCTTTTTTCAAGAATATGTTGGTAAATGAAGGCTTAAACCATCCATTCAAAGTGGTAGACATCAAATGATCCAGTTGAATTCGGCCATCCTCTAATCGACGTATCAGTTGCCCGGAAGGATACATGGTAGCTCTGACATAGCCTTTGCTTACCGGAGGAATTTCCTCCTCATCTGCTTGGCGACAAGAAAATATATAGGTGTGCTCATCCAGTTTCTTCAGGTATAGATGATGGACATATTCGCGATTACGCATCATGGGCAGTCGGTAAAATGTCCGAACTATGGCGTGGTAGGTATCTTCTCCTTGATGTAACACATTCAATACCTCTGCCTTTTCAAAATTATCCTTATTGATAAATGCTAAAAATGAGGCATTCTCAAGATAATGCGCCTTCAATACATCATCAAGGTCTACATTTTTTAGGAAAGACCTTCTCAAATAGGCATTTTCAGGACTGGGGTCTATAGGTTCTGCCCAAAAAGTAGTGGCTCCATCCCTGGATTTCCCCACCTTCCACTGAACTTCTTCTACCTGTCTGTAAATCTCAAGTGCCAGCTCATCATCTTTTGGGGAAACATAAATCCCCTGTTGGCTTGAATCAGGCGTAGTCTGAGACAGCAATACATTCGAAGAAAGCAATAAGAAAAAAATAAAAATGCCTTTTATCATAAGGAATGTCCCTTGAGATCTTTTTGAAGAATTATCTCACGGCCAAAATAACATTTATTAAAGGAGAAAAGGCCACGCCCCCCCGGGTATGGCCTTACTCAAAAACAACCTTTACAATGTCGAACGCTTAAATGATCGCTGAAAGTGGTCTCACGACCCTCTTTCTTAAAAGAGATGTGTGTTCCTATCTACACACCATAAAACGTCAAAAATACCACAAAACACCTATTAAAACTTTTGCGCTTCCAAAGAAGCACCTTGTTTGTTTGTTGATTCAAAGTAAAGAAAAAGAATTCATATATTTTTATTTATAATTTTTATAAAAAGCATAAGCTACTATTTATAAATCCACAAATTTTTACCATGCCAATACCCAGCCACAAAAGGCATAGATTCGTCTCTACATAAAAAACAGCATGAAATTTAATCTCGCAGTCTTCCTAATCATTTGCCCACTATTCTTGTTCGGTCAATCCAATAGCTCACTGGACGTATCAATTAAGGGATTTCGCTCTTATAGAAACCTGGCTCCATTGGACAGTGATCCTATTACCACTGCCATCATTAGCAATAGAGATGCAGAGGAACCTATCCTAGGTTATGGGTTTGGACTGCACTTCAATCAAAGGCTATTTTCAAATCTTTTTCTGAGGGTTGGTTTTGGCTATTCATCCATTGGGTATAAATTTTTTCAGGAGGATGTGCTTTTCCCTGACAGAATCGACTCTTCAGGTACCATCACCCCATCTAATGAGTCTATAGATGTAACTTTGGTTAGCAAGTACAATTTACTTGAGCTACCGCTAGCACTTAGATTTGAAATAGGCAAAGGGAAAGTAAGGCCTTTTGCTGAGGCTGGGGTCATACCAATGATTTATCTTAGCACCCGAAAGAAGCAAATATCAGATGAAGAGACCCTTAACTCATCTTCTACCTCCACTGATTCCTTTGTTAATAGTATTCACCTAATGGGTAAGGTTTCTGTAGGGGTACATGCAGACTTGACAGAAAGCCTTTCGCTATTTATCCAACCTTATCTGAGAGGCCAATTCAATGCACTTACGGAAGGCAGCGTAAGGGAAAGCCTTCAAGATTATGGATTAGAGATAGGGATAAGGAAAAATCTGTAATGCTTTGGAGAATTACGCCCTCCGGCTCTGCTATCTCTAAGCCTGACAGGGTTTAAACCCTGTCAGGCTTATTATAAAAATCCCAACTATATCCAACTAGCAGATAAAAACGAATACCTTTTCCTATTTCAGAATTACTAGGTACTTAGGTGGCTCTTGAGTTAAGCTCTATTGTGGCAAACCAATCAAAAAGGTACCTGTCGCCCTGCCTTTTTCATTTTTTGCTCGCCCCTTTTCCCATTTGTAATCATCCCCCTCCAAACCTTCTAATAAAATATCATAGTCATCCAGGGAATACATCCTAGGTAATGAGGCCTGGCCATCCCAGGCATAAAAAATAGGAATGATCGGAATAAGGTAGGTAAAAATCACCTGTTTGAAACTTACATGTTTGGCAAATGGAGTCATGAACAACACCATAACCATTAGAATTAACAATCCCAATGGCAGAGTCAGCCACCAAATAAGGGTCGGAATATTATTTTCAGCCATTTCGTAGATCAAAATGGGCTGGCGATTTTCTTTTGCTGAT
Source organism: Bacteroidia bacterium (assembly GCA_022760475.1). Lineage (GTDB taxonomy): Bacteria > Bacteroidota > Bacteroidia > J057 > J057 > JALEFZ01. The sequence goes on from JALEFZ010000073.1 coordinate 49,805, forward strand.
CGTAAAATTCCCTTCGCAGCCTCAGGTGGCATATGGTGGAAGCTGTTGATCATGGTCTTGAGGCCTTCCGGTGTGCCAAACAGTTTGGTAGCATCCTGGGAAGTGCTGCTGTAGCGCACCAGGTCATTGCTATCTTCGTTGAACTTTCTGACGAACTCAGGATTGGGGTACAAATCAGTCATGACAAGTTTCACATCCTCCATACCCTGAATCTTGTGGATTTCATCCATTACCAAGGGCATAGAACCTCCCGAACCAGAGCCGAGGTCAATGATTTGTTTAAGCCCTCTTTCCTTGAGTATATCTGCCAGCAGTTTCCCCAGGATTTCAGGAATTCCCATCATCTTATGCAATACAACAAGCAGATTGGTAATGGCACTCCTCATCCAGGAAGGGAACCACTTGAAGTCTTCAAATTCAAAAAGCTGAATTCTTTTCATAGGAATTGGTTCAAAAAAGAAATCTAATCATGTATCAGGCAATTGGTCAGGATCAAGGTCTCTGGTACCATCTTCTTCCTCATCCCTGAAAAGGGTTCGGAATGCAACAAAGGCCCCTCCAAATAGAATCAGCCCCGCAGCAATCATCACTATGATCCCCTCATAAGACAAGCCATTGTACCGAACTGAAATATTCATTGAAGGTCCCTGGCTTTCTTCCATTTCTACGGAGTAGGAAATAGCCACAACCCCAGGATTTTGGGGAGTCCATTCTACAGTTTTTGAAGCAGGTACAATGGCAATATTTTCATTTTTTTCAACAGCCGAATTCGGCCGATAAGTAATGATCAATTGATCAATCTCTTTCTCGAATTCAATGTTGATCTTTTCTCCTACTTTGGGCGCATCGTTGGAGAACTTGAATTGGCCCATGGCCCCCAGGCACCATGATAGAAGGGTAACTGTTATGATAATCTTTTTCATGCTTCTTCTGGATTAGGACGTGAGGTAAGGTAAAATGCGACTCCAAGACTGATAAGTAGCCAAAAAATCGGAATAAAAATAGGAAGCCAATTGAAGGAACCCATGTCTACATTGGCCCCATAAAGGCCTTCGCGTTCGCTCCATAATGAAGTTCCAATCACGGTCAACAAGATTCCGGGAACGACAAACTTTATGAAGATGTTGAACCAGGGGCCTATGTTCCATTTGGAGTGTTTATTGAGGGCAAGCCTCAATTTATCTGCGCCCAGCACCCAACCGATTGCTATGGCCTCCATGAATCCGACTATTAAAAGGCTATAACTAAATACCCAGTGATCGGTGATATCAAGAATGCTCAAACCCAGGGTTCCATTTCCACTCAGCCCCTTGTCTACAATAATCGGCAGGGTACAAAGTACTGATCCGATCATGCAGGGAATCGCCACCAAGGCCAAAGCTCTTTTTCTGGAGATTTTTAATTTATCCATCAAGGCAGAAGCGGGACCTTCAATCAGCGAAATAGATGAGGTCAGTCCTGCAATTACGATTAGGAAGAAGAATAAGAAGCCAAACAACCTTACAATCCAGGGTGAAGAGGAGAGTTCGTTAATCCCTTGAGGAATCACAAAAAATGAAAGCGAAAGGGTAGATCCTGCGGGGTTCAAGGCAAAGACAAAGAGCAATGAAAAAATTGCCAGCCCTGCAATGAATTCAAAGCTACAATTGAGGAAGGAGACCAGGAATGAGTTGTTAATCTGGTCAGCATCCTTGGGAAGATAGGAAGCATATGCTGTCATGGTCCCCAATCCCAATGATAGAGAAAAGAACATTTGACTAAAGGCTCCTCTCCACACTCCTGCCTCAGAAATACCTTCCAGGTCAGGGGTAAACAAGTACATGATCCCATCAAAGCCACCATCAAGGGTAAGCCCCTTGATCACTAGACCGATCATGAATACCCACATAAGAGGGACAAAAATTCTAACGGCTCTTTCGATGGATTCTGTTCCTCTCTGCAGGATGAGCAGGTTTAAGCCCCATATTACAAATATGAAAATCACTGGCCACCAGGTAGCAATAAGGTGAAAGAAGTACACCATCGCACTTGGACTTGGCTGAGGTGCTTCGAATGGTGTAAATGGTGCGGTAATTCCCGGTTCAAAAAGGCTTCCAAAGGAACCTACCATCATTCCAAATGCCCAACCCAGAATAGCGACGTAATACGCTGTAATGAACATGGCCGACATGACCGACCACCATCCTGCAAATTCTGCCCTTTTTCCAGCCAACTGGCTTAAGGCCATAGGGAAGGATTTTCCGGTCATCGTACCAATTCCGAATTCCAGCATCATGATGGGCAAGCCCAGTACAAAGAGAGCAATAAAATAGGGGAGATAAAATGCACCTCCACCATATTGGTAAGCATTTGAGCTAAAAAAGACAATATTCCCCAGGCCTATGGCAGAACCACTAGCGGCCAGGATAAAGCCCAATTTACTGTTCCAGTTTTGTCTATTGTTCGACACGGTTCAATTGTTAGGTAGTGAAAGAAAGGGAAATTAGCATCTATCTTGGAAGGTAATTGGCAGGCAAAGGATTGTCCTCAGATTCCTGGGTCCAGTAGATATTCACAATCCACCAGCGTTTGCCATCATTCAAAAGCTGAATACTATTTATCCCCCTCATGAAAGGCTTTTCTTCGGATTCGCTATGGTAAGCCTCATAGGTACTGAAGACCTGAACCAAAGATCCGAAGATATCAACTTCTCTGTGTATTTCCTTTTCAAAAAATCCATTCTCAACCAGGTATTTGCCTGAGCCCTTTTCGTAATCACCGGGGGTCATATACCTGACTTTTTTGACTTCCGAGTTTTTGGGTTTGCCTGAAGGGATCAACTTGGCATCGGAAGCGAAAAGGTAATGAAACAACTCCCAGTTTCTTTCTTCACCTTTTTCCCCGGAAATTACTCCATAGAGGTTTTCCATGATGGCATCCAGGCTTTCTACCTTATTCATATATTTATCATCCAGATTGTCCTGTCCTATGGCAAGGCACACATTCATTAGAACAATCAAGAAAAAGAGGCAAAATTTCTTCATAACAAGGGGGTAACTATAAATTGAATTTGTAGCATAAGTTATCAAAAAATATTCGCTCTCCATTTTTATCCAGGAATATCTTCCTACCTAAACTCTCTACATCTAATTTAAAACGGAAGAAGAAACTGTTTTTCCATTTGGGAAAAGCCTTTTAACTTTAGCCAAACAAGATTAATAGAGCTTTCCCATACTAACTCAATTTTACATGGATTCTAAATTCATCACACGGCTAAACACCGAACTCGAAGAAATAGACGCAGCAGGCCTTTTCAAAAGAGAGCGAATCATCACCTCGCCTCAAGGAGCCGACATTAAAGTTTCTGATGGTTCTGAGGTATTGAATTTCTGTGCGAACAACTACCTTGGTCTTTCTTCTCACCCCAGAGTGGTAGAAGCAGCAAAAAATACCATTGATACCCATGGATTTGGGATGTCTTCGGTTCGATTCATTTGTGGAACGCAGGACATCCACAAGCAACTTGAAGATAAGCTATCAGAATTTTTGGGTACTGAGGATACCATTCTTTATGCAGCGGCTTTTGATGCCAATGGCGGCGTTTTCGAACCTCTACTTAATAAGGAGGATGCCATTATTTCAGATCAATTGAACCATGCTTCCATCATTGATGGGGTAAGGCTTTGCAAGGCCCAGCGTTTCCGCTACAAACACAACGACATGGAAGACCTGGAAGTCCAACTCAAAGAAGCACAAGGCTGTCGAACCAAAGTCATTGTGACTGATGGGGTATTCTCCATGGATGGCACCCTTGCACAGCTTGATAAAATCTGCGACCTGGCAGATAAATATGAGGCCCTGGTCATGGTAGACGAATGCCATGCAACTGGTTTCGTAGGAAAAACAGGAAAAGGTACCATTGAGCATTGTGATGTGATGGGGCGGGTTGACATTATTACCGGAACCCTTGGAAAAGCACTTGGTGGAGCTTCTGGTGGGTTTACTTCTGGGAGAAAAGCCATCATTGATATCCTTCGCCAGCGCTCCAGGCCATATCTTTTCTCAAATACCCTTGCCCCTTCTATCGTAGGAGCAAGTATCGAGGTATTGAATATGCTTTCTGAAACAACTGAACTCAGAGACAAACTTGAGTCCAATACCCATTATTTCCGCAGCAAAATGACTGAGGCAGGCTTTGACCTCAAAGCGGGAACGCATGCCATTGTGCCCATCATGCTTTATGATGCTCCTCTTGCCCAAAAATTTGCAGATAAACTTTTGGCCGAAGGAATCTATGTGATAGGCTTCTTCTATCCAGTAGTGCCCAAAGGGCAGGCCAGGATAAGGGTGCAGTTATCTGCTGCCCACGAGCAAGCACATCTTGATAAGGCCATTGATGCATTCATCAGAATCGGAAAAGAACTGGAAGTTCTTAAATAAGAATCATCACCCTGTCAGGCTTATAAGCCTGACGGGGTCTATTTGCACCTAAGCCAATACCTCCAATCATGACTCCCCTACTAGAATGTGTCCCAAATTTCAGCGAAGGCCAAGACGAATGGGTCATCGAACAAATCGCAGAAGCGATTCGCGCTGTTGAAGACGTGTTATTGCTAGATGTCGACCCCGGCTACTCCGCCAATCGTACAGTTATGACTTTCGTAGGGGAACCTGCCGCAGTTTGTGAAGCTGCCTTTCAGGCCATTAAACTTGCAGCAGAGCTCATCGACATGAGCAAACAATCAGGAGTGCATCCGCGTATGGGAGCCACTGATGTCTGTCCACTCATCCCTATTCGGGGCATTGATTGGGAAGAAGCCAACGGCTACGCCAACGACCTCGCAAAGCGAGTCGGCGAAGAACTCAGGATACCTGTCTATCTATATGAAAAATCTGCCAAGATACCAGGGCGTAAAAATCTTGCTCACATTAGAAAAGGAGGCTACGAAGCCTTCAAAACCAACATATATAAGGAGGAGTGGAAACCTGATTACGGCCCCATAGAATTCAATGAAGGTGCTGGTCAAACAGTAATTGGAGCCAGGGATTTTTTAATCGCCTACAACATTAACCTCAACACAGACGATTCCACAAAAGCAGAAAAAATTGCGCGACTCATCCGGGAAAGTGGCTACCTGAAAAAAGAAAATGGCAAAACTCAAATAGATCCCTGGGGAAATCCACTGAGGGTAAAAGGCAAGTTCAAGGGACTCAAAGCCATTGGCTGGTATATGGATGAATACAGCCTAGCCCAGGTTTCGATGAATATCACAGATCGCCATGCAGCTCCCATCCATGAAGTGTTTGAAGAGGTGGATGCCTTGGCAAGAAAGTTCGGCATGAGGGTAACAGGTTCAGAATTAATTGGCTTAATCCCCAAAAAGGTATTGCTAGAAGCTGGATATTACTACCTCAAACTACAGGGAGATTCTCCAGGGATAGCAGAAAAAGAGGTATTGGATATGGCTATATCTTCCCTTGGCCTGGATGCTCTTGAGCATTTCGAAACTGAATCACGCATCCTTGAACATGCCATTAAAGCTGCAGAAGGAGAAAACTCCGGTCTGGACATCCCTATCCGAAAATGGCTGGAAAGTTTTGAAAATGAACACTCAAATGCTGAATTTCAAATAAGCACCAAACTTTGGACTTTCCTTAGCAGGATTTCAAGAGCAATTGGCTTCATTAATGGCCTTTATGGGAAAACAAATTTAGAAGGTGATCTTGAACAATGGAGCCAGACAGCTATTGAATTACAAATCATCAAGGAGGAACTCCTTAATGCCCTGGAATTGACCTACCCATATTTACAGAATAAAGAATCTGACATTTCAGAAAATCAAGACCTCTACGCTTTGCTGTTCGATTCTTGCGAGGCCTGCTGGAACATTGTTCAAAGTTGGCATGACGAAGATGTTCTCCGGGGAGAGACGGTTGAAGATGACTATTTCAAAAATGTAGGTTGGCCACTGATGGACTTACTTCAGGCTTGTCAAGCGATATTTTCCGAGAAAGATTTCGTTCAAAAAGAAAAAACTAATAAAATACTGGAAAATATTAAGTCTGTTACAATCTACCAAAACATATAATATATTGATTTACAGATATTTGAAGATATTAACTGAAGGTTACCATAATTTAAGCTCTTTGAGAAATTCCTATATCTTCATATCTTCCATATCAGATTAAGTAACCATCCTAAATTATTATCCAAAACCCAATTACTATGAGGAAAATTTACATCCCTCTAGTGGTTTGGATCTTGACAATGGTGTCTGTTTTTGGAAAAGTCGAAGCCCGCAATGACAAGGGCAACGAACTCCTTTCAAATACAGATGCCACTACTCAAGTGGCCCGAACCACCAACACTTATGTTTCCAACCTTGCGAACTTTCCTTTTAACCTTTTTGATCACACAATAAGCCCCCTCAGGGCTTCAGAAAGTATGATGATGGGCCCCGTAGATGCGGGAGTCAGTGACATCATTAGTCCCCAGGCGGTTCAGTGTTTTTCAGCCAATACAGAAATTTCTGTGGAGGTAACCAACTACGGAACTGCGACCCTTGACTTCAGCGTAGATCAATTGACGCTGAGTGCTGTGCTTTCGGGAAGCAACACTGGTACTTACACTTCTACAGTATCTACCGGTACACTTGCTCCGAATGCCGTGGACACCTTTACCATCACAATGATGGGAGCTTTTACTCAGGCTGGTGTTACAGATATTCAAGCGTATACTAGCATGACGCAGGATACTGTTCCTTCTAATGACACTACCCTAGCAAGCTACACCGTAAATACCTCAGTAGGTACCGGTATCACGAAAGTTACTTTCGATAGCTATACAGGTGGTAACCTGAATGCCACATTCCCTCAGTGGGATGAGGCAAATGGAGGAACTTCTCCCACAGTTGGAGGATCAAGCTGGACCGGAAAGGACTTCCTAAACCAGACCAATGCCAATGGCACCTCTGCTTCAATTAACATTTATAGCAACTTCTTTGATGGAGAGTGGTTATTAGGTCCTATTGTAACCGCCACTGCCAACACTGAGTTGACCTATGACATTGGGGTTACGGCATGGAACAGCCCAGGCAGCTCTGCCATGGGATCAGATGATACGGTAGCTGTCTACATCTCAACTGACTGTGGAGCCAGCTTCACACTTCTAAGAGCTTACACAGTTCTTGATAACATTCTGAATGTACTCACCCCTCAATCCATCAGCCTTGCAGCTTATGCAGGACAAGACATTGTGATTGGATTTAGAGCAGAAGATGGCCCAGTCAATGACCCTGAGGACTACGATTTCTTCATTGACAACATCAATATCAAGGAGTCTATTCCAGTAGACTTTGAAGCTCAGGCGATCCTTAGCCCAACTCAGGCGACCTTTGGATGTCCAAATCCCAATACCACTGTAACCCTTAGGGTTTCCAATGTGGGTAACGCTGCCATTAACCTTGCCACGGATCCATTGACTGCCAATGTTGACATTACAGGTCCAGTAGCAGGCAGCTTCAATGCTACACTGAATACAGGCACCTTGCCAATTGGCTCAACTGTTGATGTAGTGATTACCACTACTGCCAACCTTGGAAACGGTGGTCTGTATACACTTAATTGCTATACTACTTCAGCGGCAGATGGGAACTCAGCTAATGACTCCATCAGTACTACCATCAATGCGCCTCTTTCAGTAGGTAATTCGATTACACCTGTTACTTTTGACGGTTTTACCGGATTTAACCTGAATGCCAACTTCCCTCAGTGGGATGAAGGAAATGGCCCTTCTACCGCTGCACCTGTGATCGGTGGTTCTAGCTGGACTGCTAAAGACTTCACCAACCAGACTACAGTTAATGGTACTGCTGCTGCCATCAACCTTTATAGCGACTTCCTGGATGGAGAGTGGCTTGTAGGACCTTTGGTTACTGCTGCTGCCAACTCTGAACTGTCCTTCGATATTGCCGTTACCGCATGGAACGCTACTGGTAGTTCTGCCATGGGATCTGATGATACCGTAGCTGTATTCATATCTACTGACTGTGGAGTTTCTTACACCATGGTGAGGTCATATACAGTTCTTGATGCCATCCCAAATACCCAGGTATCTCAAAGCATTAGTTTGGCCCCTTACGCTGGCCAAGACATCATCATTGCCTTCAGAGCAGATGACGGTACTGTTGACGATCCGGAGGATTATGACTTCTTCATTGACAACATCAATGTAAGACAGGTTCTTCCAACTGACGCTCAAACCAATGCGGTAGTTGCTCCTACTACACCCGGATGTTTGACCAACATGGAGGATGTTATCCTACAGATTGAAAACGTAGGTAACTCGCCTATCAACTTATCTGCGGATACACTTAAACTTACTGCGGATATCACAGGTCCAATTCCACAGACCTTGAGTCAGAACTTCACTGCTGGTACCCTACCTGCAGGTGGTACCGTTGACCTTGTTGTGGGTTCTGGTGACTTTAGCATTCCTGGTACTTACACGGTTACAGGCTACCTAAGCATTACTTCTGATGTAATCCTTTCAAATGACACAGTTGTTGCTGTCATCGTGAATGATTCTTCCGTAGGTGGAACCTTCCCTCCTGTAGACTTTGGAGGATATACCGGAAGCAACCTGAATGCTCAGTTCCCATTGTGGTATGAGTGGGATGGCCAAGGCCAGCCTACCCAGAGAGATCCTTTCTCTGATTGGACAAGAGATGATTTTGGAAATGACCCTGGAAGCCCAAATGGAGATGCAGCCAGGTTGAACGTTTGGTCTACAGGAAACTTTGGATGGATCATCGGTCCCAAGTTCACTCCAGACTCTAATTCTGTATTGACATACGATTATGCCCTAACCACTTTCAGTGGTACTGCTTCCTCTACATTGGGAACGGATGACTCAGTCGGTGTTTATGTTTCTACTGACTGCGGCGCTTCTTTCGCCCTTGTAAGATTGTATGATGCCAACTCTACATTGAGCAATACCGGAGATACTGATACCCTCGACCTTAACCCATATGCTGGGCAGGACATTATTGTAGGTTTCTATGCATCAAGTGGTTCGGTAAACGATCCACAGGACAACAACTTCTACCTGGATAACATCAATGTCACGGTATTGACTGTAGGAGATAAGGCGCTTGGAGAGTTCAAAGCTCCTCCTGCTGTTGACCTAAGCTGTGGTGGTGCTACTCAACCCGTTGTTGTTTCAGTACAGAATGCGGGTTCAGGAACACTGGACTTCTCCACTGACTCAGTTACAGTATTCCTGGATATCACCAATCCCGATGCAACAGTACAGTCTTATTCCTCTACTGTAAACTCTGGGACACTGGCTTCTTTGGCTTCTATTGATATCACAGTTACACCAACTGCTGACTTCTCTCAGACTGGTACTTATGACTTTGAGGCTTATATCACCAGCCCAGAGGATACAGTAGCTTCCAACGATACCATTCGTACCTCAAGGATTTCTATACCATCTTCAGGTACTTCACTACCAGTAGTAACATTCGATGGATATACCAATGGTAACCTTCCAGCTATTTCAGGTGGATGGTCTGAGTGGACAGGAGCTGGAAGGCCAGAAACTGAAAACCAGGCTGCTGACTGGGTGAGAGATGATTACAACAATAATGCAGCAAATCCAAACGGAGATGCTGCAAAAGTAAACCTGTGGAACCTTGGAACGAATTCCTGGATGGTAAGTCCAAAATTCACCATTACTTCTCAGACTTTGTTGTTCTACGATATTGCCATCACTGATTTTGCATCAACTACTCCTGCGACCTTCCTGGGATCTGATGATACCGTAGGTGTTTATATTTCCGTTGACTGTGGTCTTACGTGGACTTCTCTTATTCTGTATACCGACTCATTGACCATTCCTGCAGGCGGACAGACTGATACAATCAATCTGGGTGCTACCTATGCTGGTCAGGATGCAATAGTAGCATTCTACGGTACTGAAGGAACGATCGATGACCCACAAGACAACGATATCTTCATCGATAACATCAACATCAGCGAATTCTATGACAATGACCTATCTGCCGCTGGGTTCTTATTGGAACCAAACGGAGCTTGTGGAGACAGCATGACCTTCGGTGAGTTGGTTCTATCAAACCTGGGCTTCAACGATCAAAACGAAGTGCCTTGGGAAGTATTGGTTGAATCAAGCACAGGAATGATCTGGAGCTTTGTAGATACCCTGAGAGGAACTCCTGCCCTTGCTTCTGGTGCGTCTGATACCGTAACATTCGGTCCATTCAATACCTTCGGAGGTGGAGATTATACCATTACTGCAGTTTCTCAATTCGGAACTGATGAGAATACCGGAAACGATACACTTGTCGCTACCATCAACTTCTCTAGCAGACTTGCGCCAGAAGTTGACCCATTCGACCCTGTTTGTTCAGGAGAAACTGCGACTTTGAACATTGTAGATCCAAGAGGTGCTGGAGTTAACTACCAATGGTCTGTGATCAGCGGAATGGATACAACTGTAGTTGACACCGGAGATGCTTACACTACTCCTGCCTTGACCATGTCAACAACCTACTTGATCGAAGAGATTCAGGACACACTTTCAGGAGGTGCTCCTGACAACACAATCGGTGGCGGTGGTGCCTTCACCTCGGATGCTGGTCTAATATTCGATGCATTGACTACCTTTACCCTTGAGTCCGTAACTGTTTATCCTTCAGATACAGGTTCGGTTGTTATCGGAGTATTGGATAGCGATGGAAACGTTGTGGCAGCAACCCAAGTTACCCTCACTGTAACTACTGGACCTCAGGTTGTAGATCTTGGATTTACCATCCCAGCAGGTACAGGATACGCCATTGTTACCCCTGCACCAACTCGTGGTATGTACCGCAACAACAGCGGTGCTGTTTATCCTTACACCCTTCCAGGAGTATTCTCCATCACAGAGACCGCAAACGGACTTGGAACTTCAGGATTCTACTACTTCTATTACAACTGGGTAGTAACTGTGCCGTTATGTAACAGAGAAGTTGGTTCTGTAACAGTAGACGTAAAAGACTCTACCGTCTCATCCTTCTCTGCAACTGACCTAGATGACAACGAGGTAGATATCATGAACTTGGCCACAGGTGCTGACTCTGTGAAATACCTATTCGGTGATGGAGATTCTTCTACCACAGCTTCAGGTACACATACCTACCCAGGACCTGGAAACTATACCATTACTCAGATCGCTTATGGTGATTGTAACAACGACACAACAATCCAGAAGATTGACGTTACTTGTACCGCACCTACCGCTGGCTATACCTGGGTATTGGACCCATCTGATCCAGATGGCTTGACCGTAGTATTCACATCTACCGCTACCAGAGACGACTCCGTTTCTTACGAACTGCTCCCAGGTACGAACTCGGATGTGCCTAGCTTCAGCTTCGCCTTCCCAGGTACAGATGACTACGTAGTTTCAATGACTGTATTCAACGTATGTGATACCGTAACATTTACCGATACCCTGAACATCATTCAGGTAGGACTGGAGAATGTGTTGGATGTAAGCTCACTCAAGCTATATCCAAACCCAACTCGTGCCAAATTCCAGTTGGACTTCAACCTGCTTCAGGTAACTGATGTAAACATTGAAGTTGTAGACATGAGAGGAAAGCTAATGGCAAGAGAAATTATCTCTAATGCCAGTGGCAACATCTCTCAGAGCTTTGAATTAAGTGATGCCGCTGACGGTATCTACTTGGTTAAAGTTATGATTGGAAATGAAATCGTGATTCGTAAGATTCAGATTGAATAGCTGAATTAGATTAGAAAAAATAGGCCTGTTCCAATTGGAGCAGGCCTATTTTTTATTGGAATATCCGGAAACTTGTAACCAATGTCCTTGGCCGTATTCTGAAATAAAGCCTAACCTTTCATCATTTATTTATAACTCATGAAAACAGCTCTTTTTCTTTTACTGGGAAGTTTCCTCCTGACCACCTGCAATGGACAGCCTAATCCAGCAGCGAATAGCCATAAAACAAAGGAATTGGCCTTTGATTCTACCTACAAAACAATCCACATTTTTGTAGCTCTGGCTGACAACAAGCATCAATGGATCGCACCCGTCCCAGCCCGCATCGGCAATGGCCAAGATCCCAGAAACAACCTCTATTGGGGATGCGCATATGGAATCAAAACTTATTTCAAAAAAAGCTCTGACTGGATATTGCTTAAGGCTACTGCTCCCAATTCTATTCTAATGGAAAGGGTAGTCTTCCAACACAGATCAAAAAAGTATTACCTCGTAGCAGATGCCTATAATGGTAAGTACATCAAAAAGACCATCCAGGATTTCTTTAGAAGCAGTTCAGGGAAGCAAAAAGATACCCTCCAGCTTAAGGGCAAAACCATTGGCATCATGGGGAATTCCGATCTTTTGGCTTACATTGGACATGATGGGTTAATGGATTTCCATTTGGACGAAGAATTCAAAAATACAGATGGGAAAAAGAGAAACACCATCATACTAGCCTGTTACAGCAAGGATTATTTTTCTCCGCATCTCGAAAAGGCCAATGTCAATCCATTGCTATGGACTACAGGTCTAATGGCTCCAGAGGCATATACCATCCACGATGCCCTGACAGGATACATCAATGGAGCTTCCAAAACAGAGATCAGGGAACTCGCAGCTCAAGCCTACAACAGGTACCAAAAGTGTGGGTTAAGAGGTGCCAGGAATTTGTTGGTAAATGATTAAATCGTAAATTTTTGACATGGAAAATATGCGCTTTCTCATGTCATTTTGCCTCTTGTTGGCACTGTTTGCGGCTTCCTCATGTAAGAAACAAAAGCAGAAAAATGACCTGTCATGGCTTGTAGGTACCTGGGAAATGAAATCCAGAAAGGGAAGTACATACGAAAAATGGGAACAAACTTCCAAGAACGAACTTCTAGGTAGGAGTTTCAAGATAATGGAAGGAGACACGCTGCTTTTAGAAAGTATTCAAATACAGGTAGAGGATGATCAATTATACTTCATCCCAACTGTACCAACCCAAAACGAAGGAAAAGCCATTCGCTTTAAAAATACCAAACTTGAAAAGGGGATGATGATTTTTGAGAATCCAGAACACGATTTTCCCCAGATTATTTCTTACTCCCTCATAAACCCTGATTCCATCCATGCGGAAGTTGCAGGAGAAATAGATGGAAAACTTGAAAAAAGATCATTTCCCATGAAAAGGATAAATTGATCCCAAAAAAGCCTCATTCCCAATGAAGTATCTTGTAACAATCCTTTTCCTGAGCAGCATTTTTATATCCTGTAATACCGAGGCAGTCTTCAAAGACAGGGGAACCATCATAGGATTGGATTTAAGGACGTGCGCATGCTGTGGCGGCTATTTCATTGATATAAATGGAGAAAGCAAAAGGTTCTACTTCCTGCCAGATACCTCATCCTTAAAAGCAGAGGACATTATTTTTCCTTTTGAAGTAAAACTAAAATGGGAAATCAGCAATGATACCTGTCTCGGTGATGAAATCACAGTCCATGATATTGAAGCTCAATAGGCATCATCAGTTGGTTTTATTCGTATATTCCAACAAAACACCCAAAGAATCTATCCATGGAAATAATCATATACATCTACAATGGAATGACCATGCTGGATGCCATAGGCCCCTATGAAATCCTGCGGAACGTCGAAGGCTTCAACATAAAGTTTGTCTCCAAGAAAAAAGGAGAAATTAAAGCCGATAGCCATTTCATTAGCATACAATCCAAACATAAAATCAGTGATATCGAAAAAGCTGATATCCTTTTGATTCCAGGATCTACCATTGCGTTTGTCAAAGAAATGAAAGACAAAAAGCTATTGGAATGGATCAAAAAAATGGATGAAGGTACTCAGAAGACCGTATCTGTCTGCACTGGCTCTCTAATCCTTGCCGCTACGGGCTTGTTGGAAGGGAAAAAAGCAAGTTCCCACTGGAAGCCTATAGAACTCCTTTCGGATTACGGCGCCATACCAACTCGGGAAAGATTTGTAGAAGAAGGGAAATACATAACTGCAGCAGGGGTCTCAGCCGGTATGGATATGGCCATACATCTTGTCAACCAACTCAGAGGAGAGAAGGCCGCCAAGGCAGCACAATTGGCAATAGAATATGATCCTGCTCCCATGTTCAAATCAGGAAATTTCCTTAAAGCCGAGGAAGACATCATCAAATTGGCGGAAGAAAATATGGAAAGAGATGCGAAAAAGGATTTATCCTTCCTGGATAAACTTGGAAACTTCAAGACTCTAAGGAAACTTCAGAAGTAAGATGGCCAGGAAAAGAAAAAGCTTCTTGCGAGTTTTACTTATAATCCTGGGAGTCGTTTTGCTGATCAGTTGGTTTTATACAACTTCCTTGATTGGAGTAAACCCCAAAACCAAAGCCTACTATACAGAACTGAAAAAAGAGCTGAAAGCAAAAGGCTACAAAACAAATATATTTACCATCAGTGGCCGAAGGTGGCAACTGGATAACTGGATCCTTTCCAAATTTGGAGGTGCAGCCTCCCAGAGCCGCCACAGGAAAGGCGAAGCCATAGATATAGTCGTACTTGACGTAAATGGAGATGGTAAAGCCAATTCTGAAGATGTTGACATTGTCTATAAGATTTTGAATAAAAAAATCATACGGGGAAATGGCGGCATTGGAACCTATAAAGGAGAGAGCGATTTTTTTAGTAGACAGATGGTACATTTTGACTGTAGAGGTCGAAGAGCTCGGTGGCACAGGTAAGTCAATTCGGGTAAATTTTCCTTTCAAATATTCAGCATGACCCGATTTTTACTTTCTAAATTGAAGCTACTGAACGAAAACCGGGATAGCCTGCATATCCACTCCTTCAGGGATAAGATCCTACATGCTTTCCTCATCGATTCAGATTATGACTTTGATTAACCAGGGAAATTTATCCAATAATATTTAGCCTGGTACATACTGAACCCTTCCACAACTCAACTTATTTGCACTATGCAGTATCGTTACACCATTCTTTATGTGGCAGATGTCAAACAAAGCCTTGACTTCTATCACAAAGCATTTGGCTTTGAGATCAAATTCATCACGCCTGAAGAAGATTACGGAGAGCTATTGACAGGAGAGACCAGCATCGCTTTTGCTTCCTTACAATTGGGAAATTCAAATTTTTCCGAAGGTTTCGAGGCCCTTAGGTTGGAAAAAAAACCAATCGGGGTTGAAATGGCATTCACCACCGAAGAGATTGAGGCAGATTTTCAAAAGGCTGTCGAAGCAGGTGCAAGCATTTTTGAGCCCATAAAGGAAAAAGCTTGGGGCCAAAAGGTGGGCTATGTACTGGATAACAATGGTTTCCTGATAGAGATTTGTACCCCCATATCATCCTCCTGACAATTCCATCCAAGCAAATATTTCGATGAAGGATTCGTCTATTCATATTCCTGATAGGCGGCGCTGGTTTGAGATAATTGCTGTCTGCATAACAGGTTTCGGCAAATTCATTTTCATGGATCTGCTTAATTGGCGGTTCATATACATCGCTATGGCTTGCATTTTCTGGATAGTATATGTAGTTATCAGATGTAGAAAAGAGCGAGCATTGTTATACTATTGGGGTTTCAGAACAGATAATTTCTGGAAGAGTTTCCTAACTGTACTTCCATTTGGGTTGCTCTCTGTTTTCATATTCTTTGTCATCGGCCAATATCTTGGAACCAACATCATGAGTTGGCACATCATACCCCTACTTTTCCTATATCCAATCTGGGGCTGTATTCAACATTTTTTGATGATGGGGCTGCTTGCAGGAAACCTAAGAGACATGGAGTCCCAAAGCATTCCAGGCATTTTAATTGTTGTATTCACTTCTATTTTATTCTCCATTGTCCATTTTCCTTTCCAACTACTTGTGCTAGGCACCTTCTTATTAGCCATATTTTATTGTATCATTTACCTGAAAGAAAAAAACCTCTATGTCCTTGGCATATTCCATGGATGGCTAGGAGCCTTCTTTTTTTATACAGTAATGGAAAGAGATGCCTTCTTGGAAGTCTTTGGAAAGTTGAGTGCGCTAAGTTGATTAGAATTTTCGAATAATTTTAATAAGCAACTTAAATGTGCTAGCTTAAAGTATCTAATCAGAAGCCAATTACCCATTCCATGAAAATTAAATACGCCCTTTTCCTCCTCCTTATCCTTCCCTTTGCTTGTAAACAGGAAACTGAAGAAGACTTTCTCACCCAGTATGAAGAACTTTTCGAAGCCAAGGATTCAGCCAATACAGAAAAACTCCTCCGCAGGTGGGAAAAGAAAAAGCCCAACGACCCCGAACTATATGTCTCCGGTTTTAATTTCTATATGCTTCAGGCGAGGGAGAATGTCATGGTTATGTCAAGCCTCCCCCGTGAAGATGAAGGGCTTAGCATAAAGGACTCTTCTGGAAACAATATTGGATACATAGATTCAAGAATTTTCTATGAGAAAGAGCTTTTCGATAAAGGCATCACTTTTCTGGAGAAGGGCATCGCCAAGCATCCGAAAAGGCTGGATATGCTCTTGGGAAGGATTTATGTACTAGGAGACAATAATAATTTTGAAGCACAAACCGATGGCATCATCAAGATGCTGGATAAAGGCAAGGCAATTGACCATCAATGGCTTTGGAAGATGGGGGATACGCTGGACGATGGCTCAGATGCAGAAATTAATGCAACTCAGGATTACATTTATGGCATGGTACAAGACCAAGATCCTCCTCTCTGTGATCAGGTCAGCCAAATAGCTGAAAAATTTCGAGAGATCTACCCCGATCACATTTTTGGTTACTCCAATATTGGAATTTGCAAGTTGGTAAATCAGGAATATGATGAAGCAATCTCGTGGTTTGAAAAGGTATTGGAAATGGAACCCACTGATGAAGTCACCCTCTCCAACATGGCTTACGCCTATAAAAGTCAAAATAAAAATGCCAAAGCACTCGAATATTATGGAAGGTTGGCAAAGTTTGGAGAAGGCGAATACAAAGCATTCGCTATGGAACAATTAGCAGAATTGGGGAAAAAATAATCATATGATCAGAGTACTTACCATTTTGGACTTGGTGTTTCTGCTTTCATGCAACAATGCAGTTAAGAAAAAACTTCAGCAGAACTGAATGACAAGACCTTCATTACACTTGGAGGTGAAACTCAAACTCAAGGCAATGAATGGCAAAAAGAAAATTTATTGGTTCGAAAAGTCTGGGCATGGACATCTCGAAGAAGAACCAAAGAAATTTAATGAGGCAGTTCTGGATGTATTGAATCAAATGGAAGGCTAAACAATAATCACTGGAAGATTCTGGATCAGTGAAAAAATTAAGGCTTCAAAACATGAATGAGTTGTTTTGAAGCCTTATTCTGTAAACTATATATTCCTTAACGGCCGTTTTTAATCATATACAGCAAATAATCCATCTCAGTTAAATACAGCCCATTAATCTCAGCGATTTTCCTAGTTTTATATGCTACTTTTTTTGCATCGCTAAATTTTAG
>JALEFZ010000074.1 GCA_022760475.1 Bacteroidia bacterium
CATTCACAACACCTGTACCGAACTGACCCATGTCATATGGATTTCCTTCCTCATCAAATACAGGATAAATGGCAGGAAGTGCAGGCAGGAAGTTCATAACAGCACTGAATGTTCCGGCCTGGTTTTCAAGCAGGAAATTTCTGTTTACATCTACCAAATCTACACCTACACTCAAGTTTAAATTTTTGAGGACATCAACCTCAAAGTTCATCTTGACATTGTTACGCTGGTATCGTGATTTGCCAGATTCCCCGCCTACCAGACCTCTCTGGTCAAAAAGTCCTCCTGACAGGTAGTAAGAATATCTATCACCACCATCTGCCAAAGAGATGTTGTAATTGTGGACAGGAACATTGTCATCAAAGACTTCGTCATACCAATCGGTATTGGCTAGCTTGGCTCTGTCTTCATCCGAGATTGGATTGAGGTTGGCATCAGTTTCGGCAAACTCATTATAGTAAGCCACATATGCGTCTCTGTCCATTACATCAGGCTTTCTAAGCAGGTTTTGAAAACCGGTAGAGCCATTGATCGAAATCTCGGGTCCATCGCTGAAACGCTTCCCTTTTTTGGTTTGAACAAGGACAACCCCATTTCCACCCCTTGCTCCATAAATGGCTGATGCAGCAGCATCTTTTAGCAAAGAAATGTTCGCAATGTCATTGGAATTCAGGAAGTTTAGGTCTGGTACCTGAACCCCATCTACAAGAATCAATGGTTGTGCCCCACCCGCAGTACTGACTCCTCTAAGTCTGATAGTCAGGGGGGTACCTGGAGAGCCAGAGTTCTGACTAACTACCACCCCAGGTACTGTACCCTGTAGCAATTGTTCTGGACGGCTTACGGGAACCTCACTGATTCTACCTGAGCCGATAGAACTGATCGCATTGGTGCTAGTTTTACGGTTTTGAGTCTGGCCGTACCCAACTACTACAACTGCGTCGAGTGAGTTTTCAGCTGGCTGCAGTTGTACATTTATGACTGTTTGATCACCTACATAAACAGCTTTGGTTTCATAACCTAAATAAGAAAAAATTAGAGAGTCGTTTGAAGAGGCAGATACAGTATACCTACCTTCACCATCTGTAATCGCACCTTTGGTTGTGCCTTTGACAAGTACATTTGCTCCGATAAGTGGAGAGCTTGAATCATCTATCAGCCTACCACTTACTTCCTGGGCTTGAGAAAGCATTGGCAATGAAATAGACATTATCATCAGAAGGTATGTCAGAAGGCGAAAGGCCTTTGCCTGCTTGAGGTGATCTGACAGTTTTGTGGTGAATAGAGAATTGGAATCCCATGGATATCCTGCAAGAAGTTTTTTTGGCTTCATAGCGAAATAGTAATAGTTCATATTATTTGGAAAAAGTGCACAGTAAGCTCTCCCCAAAAGGCTGGGGAGATCAGGTTCTTTTTGACCATAAATATCCAAGGGGAGATTAACCCACTACATGATAAAGTCTATTCCTCTATATGGATATTTTTGAATCAAACAATGATGTAAACCATCTATAAAAAACAGGGTACTTCATGAATTATTTGTGAACTCAAAGTATCAGTTTTTTGTATAAAACCGATTTTATTTACTACTACAAGACTACTTTTCGGTACTTCACATACCCCTGCATTTATTCGTCAATCCCTTTTTGGGATATTTTAATGGATTGATAATTAGGTTTTTATATTATTAAAGTTCCTACTTGTTGTACGCTATCAGATCTTCATCATAAAATCGATGAGGTTGACGCTAGAGTCAAGCTCCAATTTTTTCCTTAGCCTGTATCTACCCGTTTCAACTCCACGAATTGAGATGTTAAGCAATTGGGCAATTTCCTTGGTAGTCATGTTCATTCGGAGGTAAGCTGATAGTTTTAACTCCTGGGGACTAAGCTCCGGGCACCTTTCCTTCAGGCGGGCAAAAAAGTCCCCATGGACTTGAGAAAAATGGAATGAAAATTTCTCCCACTCTTCTTCATCGTTGAGATTTTGATTGATGCTTTGAATGATTCCCCTAATGGATTTATTCTGTGCACTTGCTCCTTTGGACTTATCTTTTGCGAGTTGTTCAAGCCTCTCTTTGAGACTTTGCAAGAATGCATTTTTTGCCAGCAGGTGCATGGTGGAAGTGGTCAGTTCCTGATTCTTGAATTTTATTTCGGACTCAAGTTTTTCCTTATGAATTTTTTGAATGGTATTTTCTGACTGCAGGGCTACCTTCTCCAACTCTGCATCTTTTACCAGAAGTGCTTCCTCCTTATCTCTGATAAGTCTGTCTTGGACGAGGATAAAGCGTTTCCATAAGAGCCAACCCACCAACATCATGGCAGTTATGGTTCCTAAAACATAAAAAATCCTGATCCACCAGCTCAAGTACCATGGGGGATAGATGTAAATGATTGCAAGTAGGCTTCTCTCTAAGTTTCCTGAAGATTTAGCCTCTACCCACAACTCATGTGTTCCCGGAGAAAGTCCATTCAGTTCCCTTGAAGGTTCCTCAGACCAGGGAGTCCAATTTCGGTCAAATTCCTTAAGTTTGAATCTGTATTGAACTTTTCCCAAAGATTGATGCTGGGGGCTGCTGACCCTTACTTTTATGAATCGGTCTTTGAATGGAAATTTAAATACCTTGGTCTTTCTGTTTTTTTGTTTGGCTGACAAGTTGTCAAAGTAATGTAGGCTATCATTGGTCAGGGAATGGATTTCTCTTAGGAATATCTTAAGGGAATCTCCGAATGAAGCCCTTTGGCTGGGGTCGAAGGCTATAAAGCCTTCCCGTGCACTGATCAGGACTTGGTTCAGATCAGTAGGAATTATTTTTTCCAGGTCATCGTGGAGCAAAGGAGACAAAAGAGAGAATGGGATTTTTTCATGGACAAATGCACCGGATCTATTCTTTTTTAGGTAACCGACCTTCCGGTCAAGGATATAATACAGGTTTCCTAGGACGTCTTCACTTAAATCAATCAATCTTCCTGAGTTACCCAGGTATTTTGACAACAAAGAATCAGGTCTGAATTTATCTTGTTGGGGAATGTATTGGTAGGCACCACGGATGGTTCCGAACACCAGTCTGTTTTGTACCTTGAACAAGTTGATCAACTCATTGGAAGGGAAACCGTCTTTTTCCCCATAATGCCTTGTCGAAATAACAGAATCCATTTGTGCATTAAGCTCAAGTTTATAAACTCCCTTAAATCCATGAGAAATCCAGATTGATCCATCATGTGATTGATAAAATAACCTTGATGATTCCTTAAAATTTTTGACCTCTTTTCCTTTTTGCCAGTGACCATCTGCCCATTCAAATATTTGCAAGCCAGCATAATGTCCACCTATGAGCGTATTTTCCTTGCCATTGACAGGCTGGAACATCCAACTTCCCTGCCGGTCATTTACCAATTTGAATTTATTATTCTCGTATGCAAATGTTCCATTGTGATGGCCAAGTAAAAATTGGCCATTTTGGGAATAAAAGTTATAAACCTGCCCACTGGTCGAAACCGCTTTTTCAAATTGATTTTCCTTCAATTCATAGACACCATTCGAAGTTCCCAGGAAAAGTTTGTTTCTGTGATAGGCTGCGGCATAGCCCGGACCCTCGATTCCTACTTTTTGATCAATCAGGCTAAAGGGCAGCCCAAGATAAATGTAGGTCAGTCCATTGTTTTGTCCTACCCAAAGGTTACCAATAGCATCCTCATATATATCCAGGATGCTATTGCTATTTAATCCCTTGTTTTTATCAAGTTTATTAAGAAGATTTCCCTCTCTGCCAATGATGTACAAACCTTTATCCTGGGTTCCAATGGCCAATTGACCATTTTTCAACCTTCGGACACAATTGATAAGTGCATCTTCAAAAATAGCCCAAAATTCCTTATATACAGCCTCAAAACTTTGTCCATCAAATCTATACAATTCCCCATCAA
>JALEFZ010000075.1 GCA_022760475.1 Bacteroidia bacterium
AAAAACCGCCTTTAGAAAATTTGATTTGTCCTCTTGCAGAATAGCTATAAGGATATTGGATTAATTCTAAAGATAACCCTGACAGGGTTATTCGTCAAAACACAAATTTCAATTTCCTTGTTGTAAGTCTGAATTTTGTCTATTTTTAATAGGATATTAATTTATCCATTCATACAAGCCCATAAATCTTCCTTTACTCCCTATTCTATTATCATGAACAAGAAAATTTGGTTCTTCGAGGAGGTGGATTTGTACAATATCCTCTGCCCTTACAAATACGACAAGCATATTAGGCAACATCCCTTAAAGGCTTATGAAAAAAACGATTTCATTTTCATGCCCAATGAAATTGCCTCACAAATCTATCTCGTTGCTGAAGGGAAGGTAAAGGTTGGTTATTATGACGCCGAGGGCAATGAACACATCAAAGCATATTTAGGAAAGGGAGAACTACTAGGCGAGACCTCTTACCTTGGTAGCAATTTCCACAAAGACTTTGCCCAGGTGGTATCAACGGAAACAAGAATTTGTAAAATGAGTTCCGAAAAAGCCAGAGAACTAGCCAGGGATTACGTACCATTTGCCATAGAAATCCACAAAAAAATTGCCCAAAACGTACAGCGCTTGGAAAGGAAACTTGAAATCCTTTTTTATAAGGATGCTCGTAAGAGGCTTGAGGAACTCCTGAAAGACCTCAGTATTGCCCATTATTCGGATGAAAAAGACAATCCATGGATTACACACGGTTTGACGCAGCAAGAAATGGCCTCGCTCATTGGGTGCTCAAGAAAAACCGTTTCTCTTTTATTGAATGAGTTTGAAAGGGAGGGCTTGATAGAGTTGAAAAATGGCCAGTTCAGGTATGTACACCAAATGACAAATAGCCTTTAAATGGCCAAACCTTAACGTTTGCCGTTCAAGGATGTTAAAGATATTTTAAATAATAGCTGTTGTTACCTACGTAACACGCCAAGCACCCCTCCGCTGCTACTTTTGCATAAAGTGTAAGACAAAACCTGGCATTCAAACCTTCAATAAGTTTGAATCTCCTACTATTTTGAAAGAAGGAAAGTTTTATTACCCCTAAATATACTTTACAGCAATGAAAGAGCACACTCAAAATAAAGAAGAAGCACGCCTAAAAGAAGCCTACAAAACCGGTAGTAAATGGCTAAAATGGGGTCCTTACCTTAGCGAAAGACAATGGGGGACTGTACGTGAAGACTATAGTCCTGATGGAAATGCCTGGGACTACATGCCCCATGAACATGCCAGAAGCAGGACTTACAGATGGGGTGAAGACGGAATCGCAGGGATCTCTGATGACATGCAACGCATTTGCTTCTCCATTGCCTTTTGGAATGGCCATGACCCCATACTTAAAGAACGGCTCTTTGGCCTTACAGGACCAGAAGGAAACCATGGGGAGGATGTAAAGGAACTCTATTACTACCTCGATAATGTCCCCACCCATTCCTACATGAAACACCTCTACAAATATCCCCATGCAGCCTTTCCCTATGAAGATCTTCTGGAGACCAATAGAAGGTTGGGAAGATTGGATGAGGAGTATGAGTTGCTGGATACCCCTGCATTTGCTGATAACAACTACTTTGACGTTGAGACGGAATACGCTAAAGGAGATGAAGAGGACTTATTAATTAAAATCAGTATATCCAACCGGGGAAGAAATGACGCCAGTATTTGGCTATTGCCCACCCTTTGGTTTAGGAATCTGTGGTCTTTTGGTTTGATGGAGCAAAAGCCAAACCTTTACCTTGAAAAAGATTCCCATGGCAAAGCCTTTATCAAAGTGGAGCATCCTGAAACAGGGAACTACAATCTCTTTTTTGAGGAAGCTGAGACTGTGTTATTTACCGAAAACCAAACCAACAACGAAAAACTCTTCGGTACGCCAAATACCAGTCTATATGTGAAGGACGCCTTCCATGATGCCATAATTGATGGAGACATAGATAAGGTCAACCCATTAAAAACGGGAACCAAAACCTCCCCTGTATATAAGTTTCACCTGGTCTACGGAGAGACTGTGGAGATTCGCCTAAGACTCACTCAAAAGGAATTGACCACTGATGAAGCCTTGGGTACCGGATTTTTAGAAATCTTTAAGCAGAGAAAAGAAGAAGCCAATGCATTTTATGCCCCTTTCAAAAAAGGTGAGGACGATGACCTGGAAAACATCCAGCGGCAGGCCTTCGCTTCCATGCTGTGGACTAAGCAGTATTACAACATTGACATTCCAAGATGGCTAGCAGGAGATCCCGGGAAGCTTTCTCCCCCTGATAGCAGAAAGGAAGGACGAAATACCCATTGGATGCACCTGAACAATGAAGACATCATTTCTATGCCCGACAAGTGGGAGTATCCCTGGTATGCGGCTTGGGATCTGGCCTTTCATTGTATCCCTCTGGCCATGGTGGATACCGAGTTTGCCAAAAGGCAGCTCATCCTCTTCTTGAGGGAATGGTACATGCACCCCAATGGCCAGATTCCTGCATACGAATGGAAGTTCAGCGATGTCAATCCACCCGTTCATGCATGGGCTTGCCTGGAAGTGTATAAGATGGATAAGGAAAAAAATGGTGTGGGCGATAAGGATTTTCTTAAACGCACTTTCCAAAAACTGCTATTGAACTTCACCTGGTGGGTCAATCAAAAAGACAGCAACGGAAACAACGTATTCGAAGGTGGCTTCCTTGGCCTGGATAACATCGGTGTGTTTGATAGAAGCAGCTCCATCCCGGGTGGAGGCCACCTGGAACAAGCAGATGGGACAGCCTGGATGGCCATGTACTGCCTGAATATGCTTGAGATCAGCCTGATTCTGGGAGAAGATGAGGTTTCCTACGAAGATATGGCCACAAAATTCTTTGAACACTTCATCTACATTGCCGCATCCTTAAACCGCATTGATCAAGATTGGACGGGTGCATGGGATGAAGAGGAAGGCTTCTTTTATGACATCCTTGCCTTGCCAAATGAACGATTTGTCCCGGTAAAGGTCCGTTCTCTTGTCGGCCTTTCTACTTTATTTGCCACCCTGATCAT
Source organism: Bacteroidia bacterium (assembly GCA_022760475.1). GTDB lineage: Bacteria > Bacteroidota > Bacteroidia > J057 > J057 > JALEFZ01. The sequence goes on from JALEFZ010000075.1 coordinate 3,070, forward strand.
TGAAGAAGAACAACTAAAACGCCTTCCGGATTTCCACAATCGGTTAAAATGGTTCCTTGAGTACCGCGAATACCAGGATGATCACCTGGTCATAGAATCCTTTCATGAAGGCAAAGACATCCTACTGTCTCTGGTCCCTAAAGAAAGGCTGCAAAGACTGCTCTCGGCCTTGCTGGATGAGGGAGAGTTTTTTGGTCCAGGAGGAATCCGTTCCTTGTCCAAAATCCACGAAGAGCCCTATGTTGTCAACATTGATGGCCAAGAATTTGGCTTGCATTATGAGCCAGGCGAAGGAGAAACCGATCTGTTTGGCGGGAATTCCAATTGGCGAGGCCCAGTTTGGTTGCCGATGAATTACATGCTGATCCAATCCTTGAGAAACTACCATTGTTTCTTCGAAGAAAAACTTTCTGTGGAATGTCCCACAGGGTCGGGGCGCTTTGTCAATCTTGAGACCGCTGCCGATGACATTTCCCTCAAGCTGATCAATATGTTCAAACGGGACGAAAATGGACGTAGAATGATAAACGGTCAACAAAATGAATATCATTTTGATCCTCACTACAGGGACCTGATACTCTTTCACGAATATTTTCATGGAGATACAGGACGAGGTTTAGGTGCATCTCACCAGGCAGGCTGGACAGGGCTTGTAGCAGAACTGATAGACCGGGTGGGATGGCAATATTCAAAAAAGAGCTCATCCAACAAGTAATTCAAAAACATTTAACAACATATCAGCCTAAAAATATGGTAGCTAAAGGTCCATACAACAGATTAGAAGGGCAAGTTGCCCTCATTACTGGAGCAAACTCCGGCATTGGTAAGGGTGTAGCCCTTGAAATGGCCAATGAAGGGGCAAAGGTTGTCATCAACTGGGTATTCAATGAAGAATCGGCAATTGAAGTGGTAGAGGAGATAAAGTCTCAAGGTGGAGAGGCCATTCATCTCAAGGCAGATGTGAGTAAGGAAGCAGAAGTACAGGCCATGTTTCAATCTATTTGTGAGACCTATGGAACCCTGGATATCCTGGTAAATAATGCTGGTCTTCAAAGAGACAATAGCTTTTGGGACATGACCCTGGAAGAATGGCAAAAAGTCATCGATGTCAACCTTACTGGGCAATTTTTATGTGCAAGGGAGGCAGTAAGGGAATTCATGAAGCGCGGTGTGAGGCCTGAAATATCCTGCTCGGCGGGGAAAATCATTTGTATGAGCTCAGTCCATGAATTAATTCCCTGGGCTACCCACGCCAATTATGCCGCTTCAAAAGGTGGGGTTATGCTAATGATGAAATCCCTTGCTCAGGAAGTTGCTCCACTTAAGATAAGGGTAAACAGCATTGGACCTGGTGCAATAAAGACCCCCATCAATACCAGTGCTTGGGCTACACCAGCTGCGGAAAAAGCCCTCCTGGAACTGATTCCCTATGACAGGGTCGGTGATCCTTATGACATCGCCAAGGCAGCAGTCTGGTTGGCTTCTGATGAATCTGAATATGTACAGGGAATCACCTTATTTGTAGATGGAGGCATGACTTTATACCCCGGATTTGCCACAGGAGGCTAAAAAGGCGGTTTCTCAACTTCACTACAAAGGGCATTTTATAAATTGGGGAATGCTCCAAATCAGTAGGTCATAAAAAAGTGTATGATTTTTTTTGAATACAAAAAAAATTGCCTATAATTGGTTAACCAAAATTGGTTAACCAATTTTTATTTTATGGATTTAGGACCTACCAATAAAATTCTCTCCAATTTTCAGGAGATCGCCATAGCTAATCCTGTGGATATGATTATTCGACAAATTAGGGATCTCATCACTTCGGGGCAACTGTCTCCTGGTGATAAACTTCCTCCTGAACGTAAATTGGCAGAGGTATTAAGGGTCAGCAGAACCAATGTCCGCGATGCGATTAAAAAACTGGAATTCTATGGAATTCTAAAAACCTTGCCACAAAGTGGTACCATAGTCGCTGGGATGGGGATTACAGCCCTGGAAGGCTTAATCACTGATGTTTTGAAACTTGAAGTTACAGACTTCAACTCGCTCGTTGAGACACGTGTTTTGCTGGAAAAGCATGCTGCAGGCCTTGCTGCCCAAAGGAGAACAGAAGAAGATATTGAAAATATCAGAATCGCTCTTGCAGCATATGAGAAAAAGGTAGAAGAAGGAGGATCTGCCGTTGAAGAGGACTTATTGTTCCATCTTCAAATTGCAGAAGCCAGCAAAAACTCTGTCTTGAAGTCGCTTATGCTGATCATTACGCCTGACATTGTAAAGAGTTTCAATGAGTTGGGTGTATGCAAAGATGGCAGGTCGCAGAAGGCTCTTGAAGAGCACATGGATATGTTCCAACTTATCATTGATGGAAAATCTGAGGAAGTTATGAGCTTAATGGAGCTTCACCTAAGTGACATCATTGAATACAGCAGAAAGTCAGGCAACAAGTAGTAAGCTGACAAGTACTCAACTTTTTTGATTCAGGCTTCGAGAGTAGCCCGATGGATGGCTCTACCCTCTTCCATGAGGAGTGGAAGGGATACTATTGTACCTATTGACCTTGTCAAAAGCACACAAATTGGCGTTGTGAGCTTTTGATAATCAGAGGATTCAGCAAAAAAATTCAGAATAAATATGACTACGGAATTAACTCGCAAGTTCAACTTTATCAATTATTCACTTTGCCTTCTGGCATGGCTGATTGATAGGCCTAGACATCCCTGGGCGAGTATCCTCCTTACAAATCAGGGAATCCTTGCAAAAACTTCTGGTATCTATATCTATGAATGACCTAGAGGCTATAGAAGTATTGAAGGATGATGCATCGACTGCCATCCATGTTTCCAGCGGAGGAAATGGTGTATTCCTAAACACCACCAAGCAGGGCAAGAGTGGCAAAGCTCAAATTCACTCCCCTGGAAGGCCTCTTTTCCCTATCGGCTTACTTCATGGGCTTAGTCAGTCACCATGGATACCTTTTTATCAGGCTAAAAATTTCATCCCTTGTCATAAGTATGATAAAGATTCTGGCCCTCAGCCTGTGGATTTTACCCAGGATAAAAAATTCAACTTTTTCAATAAACGCCTTTACACAAGTATGAAGGTCTACCGTAGAGAAAACGATCAAGTTTTCATTGATCAGTGGATTCCCGGTACAACCAGTTTGGCACCTACTAATAAAAAGAAGAAAGCAGGGCTCTCTGTTCTGATTCCTTCTTCATATAAAGAAAACTCATAATTCCTCAACGATGACAAATCTCTCCATATCAAGGCTTGTTACCCGTCAAATACAGATGGAGCTGATATGGTCTTCATGGAGGGGTAAACCAAATATTATCTGAGCTTCTTGAAAAAAATCATTCACATATCGACCCTAATTTGTCTGTTCATGGGCATACTTTCAGGCACTGACCTGACAGCCCAAGAGCCCATGGAAGGAAAGCAAAGCTCAAAATTTGCACAGCAACTTGCGCAGACTCAAAAAGACTTTGAAAAGATCCTTGCATCAGAATTGTCTGTCCCTTTGCCTAAAGATATGGCAGGTGGTTTCTCACATGAACAACACAAAAGAAACTGGATTTATCTTCAAACCGGAGCAAACCTGTACACCCTTACGGGAGAAGCAAAATATGCGAACTTCGTAAAGAACTTACTTTTCGCCTATACCGACCTTTATCCAGGTCTTGGGCTTCATCCCAGCAGAAAATCCTATGCTCCTGGAAAGCTGTTCTGGCAATGTTTAAATGATGCCAATTGGCTATTGTTTGCCAGTGAAGCCTATGGTAACATCAGGGCTTCCCTTAGTATGCAAGAGCAGGAGCAGATTGAGCAAAAACTCATCAAGCCCATGGCTGATTTTCTTTCTATTGAAAATCCCAGATTCTTCAGCAGGATTCATAACCATAGTACCTGGGCATGTGCAGCGGTCGGAATGGCTGGCTTGGCCATGGATGACAGCAGCTTGGTATCGAAGGCATTGTATGGGCTAAAGCATACACAAAGTTTTGAAGGGCAAGAAGACAACGATGGAGGATTGGTCAAAACCAGAAAAGAGGAAGGCTTCTTGGCACAACTCGATTTTGCATTCTCTCCGGATGGTTTTTTCTCTGAAGGGCCTTATTATCACAGGTATGCCATTTACCCCTACCTGATTTTTGCCAAAGAACTCAACAGGAAAAAGCCTGAGCTACAAATCCTGGCTTACCGAGACTCCATTCTCAAAAGGGCCATTTTTTCTTTACTCAATCAGACAGATGCCAATGGACTGGTATTCCCTATAAATGATGCCCAAAAGGGAATGTCATGGAACTCCAGAGGAATGATCGCTGCGGTGAACATCGGATATGCCTACATGGGCAAAAGCCCTGTATTGTTGGAAATTGCCTCCAAGCAAGACAAAGTAATGCTGACTGAAGCAGGAAGAATCATTGCGAAAGATTTACAAAAAAGCAATGGAAAAAGACAACTGCGCCCCTCAATAAGTTTTAGGGATGGCTGGGATGGTAGCAAAGGAGGATTGACAATCCTTAGAGCGGCAAGTACTCCCGATCAGGAATTATGCATGGTCTTAAAATACAGTTCACATGGAGGCGGGCATGGACACTTTGATAGGTTATCGTACTCCCTGTATGATGAACAAGGTGAGGTTTTCCAGGATTATGGAGCTGCCAGATGGGTAAACATTGATCAAAAAGGAGGAGGCAGGTATTTACCGGAGAATAAAAGTTTTTCCAAGCATACCATTGCTCATAACACTGTGATTGTCAACAGGACTTCACAAAACAATGGAAAGATTGGAAAAGCAGAGGATGTAGCTCCCTATGTTTACCATGCCCGAGAAAACAAGGAAGACTATGACTTGGTAAGTGTAGTGGACAGCCTTTCTTACAAAGGAGTAAAACTACATCGAACAGTGATCATGCTCAAGGATCCCGTTTTCCCCAAGCCTTTGCTGGTGGATTTGTTTAGAGGGAGTTCTGGGGCAAAAGCTGATTGGGAACTTCCGTTTTGGTACATGGGACAGATGATCAAGTGTAGTCCCCCATTACATCAGGAAGATAAACTTCAAGCCTTGGGCAAATCATATGGTTACCAGCACATCTGGCTGGAAGCAATGTCAAATGTTTCAGTAGCTAATAATCACTTTAGCTGGATGGCTAATAAAAGAATTTACACCATGTATAGCTGGAACCCAGAGGGAGATAAGTGGTTCATGGGAAGGTTGGGTGCCAATGATTCCAATTTCAATTTGAGAAGAGACCCAGTACTCATTCAAAGTAAGGAAGACAAGAAAGAGGTCCTTTTTATCAATTGTATCGAAGCACATGGTTCCTACGATTATGCTTCGGAGATTCCAGCTAGCCCTTATGGCATGATAGAAGGAATTGAGAAGAACTATGATTCGAAAAAATATCTGTGCATTACAATAATGCACAAATCAGGCAGATCGTGGAGAATAATTCAAGCTAATGAAAACCCTTCTGAGGAACAGAATCATAAGCTGGAAATTGATTCAAGGACTTATACCTGGAAAGGTCCCTACCACATCATTACAAAATCAAAAAACGCAAATAAAGATGAATAACTTGAGCAGAAGTAAGGAATTTCTATTTGGTTCTGAAATCGAGTGGGAACAAATCGATCCCAAACTCAAAAGACAGATCCATGGCTATGATGACAAGATCATGCTTGTCAAGGTAGCTTTTGAAGAGGGAGGTGTTGGAGCCATTCACAGCCACCACCATTCTCAGGTAACCTATGTGGAAAGTGGTGAGTTTGAGATGACGATCGGATCTCAAGTTCGCACGATTAAGGCGGGAGACTCCTATTACATTCCTCCTTTCATCTCTCACGGATGTGTATGCCTGAAAAAGGGAGTTCTGATTGACGTTTTCAGCCCCATGAGGGATGAGTTTTTGAACCAATAAGCATTATGTTATGAAACTAAAAGGATTACGATGGTGGATAGTAGGCCTGGTAGGGCTTGCGACTGTCATCAACTACATAGACAGGAATGCACTGGCAGTAATGTGGCCCGGCATTTCGGAGGACCTGGGAATGACCAAGGATGACTATGCAATGATCATTTCTGTGTTCATGGTGGCTTATGCCATAGGTCAGTCTCTTTTTGGGAAGATATTTGATGCCATAGGTACCAGGATAAGTTTTGTATTTTCAATCCTGATCTGGTCCGTTTCAATTGCTTGCCACTCATTGGCGAGGGGAGTTTTTGGCTTCAGTGCTGCGCGCTTTGGCCTTGGCTTTGGAGAAGCAGGAAACTGGCCTGGAGCCACCAAGAGCAATGCCGAATGGTTTCCCATCAATGAAAGGGCACTTGCCCAGGGGATTTTCAATTCAGGTGCCTCGCTGGGTGCAGTTATTTCAGCACCGCTTATCGCAGTCATGTATGAGGGAATCGGTTGGAGATCAACCTTCCTTCTTGTAGCAGGATTGGGTTTGCTATGGATCATACCCTGGCTTATCATCAATAAAAAAGGACCAAAAGAACATCCCTGGCTGTCCGATGAAGAGAAAAACTACATCCTTGAAGGTCAAAAGCTTGAAGCCTTTGATGAAGAGCATGCTGATTCAGAAACAAGCGAAGAGGAAGAAGTTGTGCCTACTTGGGGACAATTACTTGCCTACAAAGAAAGTTGGGCGGTGATCATTTCCAGGTTCTTCCTTGACCCTGTTTGGTGGTTATTTGTCTCCTGGCTTCCGATATATCTTGCAGAGCAGTTTGGTTTCCAAGTAAAGGAAATTGGACTCTTTGCCTGGGTACCCTATGTAGGGGCAGCATTAGGCAGCTTGCTAGGAGGTTGGCTTTCAGGCTATTGGATCAGGAAAGGCTGGTCTGTAAATAGAGCGAGAAAAACGAGCATTGTCATCGGGGGCGCCCTGATGTTGCCTTCTCTTCTCTTGACATCCGTAGCCAGTACCCCTACCCTGGCGGTATCTTTGATTGCCGTAATCCTTTTTGGTTTCCAGATCTCAATCGGAAATATTCAAACCTTACCCAGTGATTATTTCAGTGGAAAAACAGTAGGGTCCCTTGCAGGACTTGGGGGTACAGCAGCTGTAGTTGGGGTTTTAATCACCATTCAGCTTGTACCCATCATCACCGAAAGCAGTTACGTTCCATTTTTCATTTTAGGTGCTTTGCTGGTCCCATTTGGCATACTGGCCATCTTCCTGGGCGGCAAGATCGAACCCGTATCACGAAAACAAAATAAGAGTATAACACAACAGGTATGAAAAATCATTCAAAAGTAGCCATTGTTACCGGAGGAGGAAGAGACATTGGCAAGTGCATTTCACTCAAACTGGCTTCAATGGGAGCCAAGGTAGTTGTCAACTATTACAACAACAGCGAGGCTGCGGAGCAGACCAAGCGCGAAATCGAAGAACAGGGTGGAGAATGCCTTGTAGTACAAGCTGATGTGAGCAACTGGGAAGGTGTTCAGAAACTTATCAGCGAAACTCAGGCTGCATTCGGCCAAACTATCAATGTACTGGTAAACAATGCAGGAGGACTGGTTGCCCGTAAGAAGGTAACCGAAATGGATAGCGAGTTTTGGGATAAGGTTATGGACCTGAACCTAAAATCCGTATTCCTGATGACCAAGGCTGTGGTTCCACACATGACTGAGGGAGGATCTATCGTGAACCTGGCTTCTCAAGCTGGACGTGATGGCGGCGGTGGCGGAGCTTCTGCCTACGCAACTTCCAAAGGAGCAGTAATGACCTTCACGCGTTCCATGGCCAAAGAACTTGGGCCTCAGGGAATCAGGGTAAATGCCCTATGCCCTGGCATGATTGCTACTACTTTCCATGACGTATTCACCAAATCAGAAATCCGTTCCAAGGTAGCCTCCATTACTCCGCTAAAAAGAGAAGGAGCAGCCAAAGAAGTAGCTGACCTGGTTGGATACTTGGCCAATGGTGAAGCAACCTTTATTACCGGAGCAAATATTGACATCAATGGGGGACTATTTTTCTCCTGATGAAATACGGTCTCAAGGGCTAAATTCCCCTTGATCAAGGCCAGTTTTTAGTAGTAGTAGTATTTGTAGTATGTCTCTCCCATCTGTACTCATTTTATCCAGGTTGTGCTGGATAATTTGAGTCGGGAGAGTATTGCCCAAATACCAAGCTTTTATCCAAACTTTCATTAACAGAAAAAACATTCCAATTCCATTTAAAAGTCAGGAATCAAGATGAAAAAAGTAATCACATTTGGGGAAATTATGTTGCGCCTTACTCCACCTTCTACAAGGAGGTTCTCTCAGGCTTCCAGCTTTGACGTCATTTATGGCGGAGGGGAAAGCAATGTAGCTGTCTCCCTGGCAAATTATGGCCTGGATGTAGAATTCGTTTCCCGAATACCGAGCAACGACATTGGGGAATGTGCATTGATGGAAATGCGTAAAAGAGGTGTAGGTGTAGACCATATCGTCAGAGGCGGGGAGCGTTTGGGCATTTATTTTCTGGAAATCGGTGCAGTTTCCAGGGGAAGTAAGGTGGTATATGACCGCGCCCACTCAGGCATGAGTACCATCGAAAAGGGCATGATCGATTGGGAAAAAGTATTCGAAGGTGCAGATTGGTTTCATTGGACAGGCATTACTCCTGCCTTATCTCAGGGCGCAGCAGACGCTTGTCTTGAGGCCATCCAAACTGCCAACAAAATGGGGGTAACAGTTTCTACAGACCTGAACTACAGAAAAAAACTGTGGAAATATGGCAAAGAACCCATTGAGGTGATGCCTGCCCTGGTAGAAGGCTGCGATGTTATCCTTGGAAACGAGGAAGATGCCGAAAAGCATTTTGGACTCCATCCCGAAAAAGTAGATGTAACTGATGGAGCTTCTGTGGATGGAAAGGCCTATTTATCAGTACTTAAAAAGTTGATGGAGAGGTTTCCAAGGGCAAAAAAAGTCATTACCACACTTAGGGGTTCAATCAGTGCTTCTCATAATACATGGTCAGGGGTCATGTATGATGGAGAAAATCTCCTTGAAGCATCTACCTATCAAATAACACACATTGTGGACAGAGTCGGAGGAGGTGATAGCTTCATGGGGGGATTGATCTATGGAATGCTGACATATCCTGAAGATGATCAAAAAGCCCTGGATTTTGCGGTAGCCGCTTCTTGTCTCAAGCATACTATTTATGGTGATGCCAACCTGGTAACTGTTTCTGAAGTTGAAAAACTAATGGGAGGAGATGCCTCAGGAAGGGTAAGCAGGTAAATAGAGCCATGGACAAATTAGCTCTTTCCGAGAATGAACAAAGCAAGCAAAATTTTGCCAATAGGGGCATTTATAGTGCCAATAACGATTTTGCTATCATTCATTTACCCAAACCCGTCAAAATACATTGATACTTCCCATTGATTGGGAAACAGATATTGGTAGAAGGAATCATGGGGTAATTTAGGACAAATCCTCAGTGCCGGATACCATGCTCGCAAACTGAAATTTTTGAGATCAAAAATTTCAAAGGACACTATTATTCAAACTTTTCCTAAAAAACCTTAATCATGATTAACTTATTTACACCTAAATCTGGACTCATCAAGCTGATCGGTAGCTTTGCACTGATCTGCCTTTTCATGGGAATTCAGGCTGCCTATTCGCAGATTCTTCCTGACTCATTGATCACGGACTCCCTCCGTGGGATCAAGGCCATCAAAGCTGCCGATGTCAATGGAGACGGAAACCTTGACCTTGTTATAGCCGCCAGTTCAGGGGATAATGTATGGTTCGTATCCGGAAATGGAGACCTAACCTTCAACACAGCTGAAATGGTAACTGACCTTGCTGACAGGGTTCAGGATGTAACCACAGGAGACCTGGACAGCGATGGAGACCTGGACATCATTTCTGCGGAGGATGACAACGACATCGTTGCCTGGTTTGAAAACGATGGGATGGGTACCTGGACGCGCACAGAGCTTTCTATCACTATGGAACGTTGCCGTTCGGTAAATGTGGG
>JALEFZ010000076.1 GCA_022760475.1 Bacteroidia bacterium
AGAGTATTCCATTATGGTATAAACTTTTCTGAACCCAAGTAATTCTCCAATACCTGCTTCTGCATCACCGCAAATGCCAATGATATCTTTGCCCAATTCAGTGGCCAATTTTGCCACTCCACTGATCAGTTTGCCTTGTGCAGTCTGTTGGTCAAGTTTTCCTTCTCCTGTGATGATTAGGTCAGCCAGTTCCATTTGGTCTTTCAATTTACTGATCTCAATAAAGGTATCAGTCCCTGATTGTAGCTTGCCTTTCATGAAAGCTATGGCTCCTCCTCCTACGCCTCCGGCGGCACCTGCTCCTGGAATACTTGCTACATCCCCCATTCCATATTGAAGCCATTTTTGAGACAGCTTCTTCAGTCCTTCATCAAGGAATTGAATTTCATATTCGCTGGCACCCTTCTGTGGAGCATAAACTTTTGCTGCCCCATGAGGCCCTGCCAAAGGATTATCTACATCACAAATAACCTTCACATCAATTTCATCAAAGTCAAAAGCTAGCCTGCTTGATTCTATTCGATCGATTTTGGATAGGTTTTTACCTAATGGTTCGACCTTTTTACTTTCAAAATCATAAAAATCATATCCCAAAGCAGCAGCGATCCCGATTCCTCCATCGTTCGTGGCACTTCCTCCAATAAAGAGGTAAATCTCCTTACATCCTTTTTGAAGGGCATCGAGTATCATCTGACCTGTTCCGAAAGTACTGCTTACCATGGGAGATTTTTCATTCTCTCCCAACAAAACCAAGCCAGATGCAGATGATAACTCAATAAAAGCTGTATTTCCAGCAAGGCCATAGGAGGCCTTGATTGCCCTACCCAGGGGATCCTGTACAGACAGGCTGACTTTATTTATGCTTCGATATTGGCTGATTACCTCAAGTGAACCATCTCCTCCATCTGCAAGAGGGCAAGTGATAACTTCCACCTCTGGCCTAGAGATCTTGATTCCTTCGGCCAAAAAGGTACATACCTCTTCGGCAGTCAAAGAGCCTTTGAACTTATCTGGACAGATAAGAATTCTCATAGAATCATGTCCTTGAAATAGACACTTACCAAGACAATGGCAGCAAAAAACAGCAGCAGGACAATTGTATGGGTTCGGTTAAACTCTACAGTAAAGCCCAATACTTCAAGTTTTCTATCTTCATTCTTGAAAATCATACTCCCGAAGTAGGCCACTATCAAGGTAGTAATTGCCCCTACAGCATTCCACCAAAACCAGAAAACGCTGGGTACAAATAACCATAAATATACATTGATGGCTACACCGCTAAGAATTCCCATATTAATCCCCCCTTCATTAATCCTTTTGATGCCAATAGCTGCAATAAAGGTGGCAATCATAGGTCCATAAAAAACAGAGCCAACTTTATTGATGGCTTCAATTACCGTTTGGGCAATAGAGCCTGTAAAAGATGCCAGGATCAGCGTAACAACTCCCCAAAAAAGCACAATCCAACGAGAGTAAGAGGCATATTCCTTATCACTTAGCTGCTTATCCCGATTAAAAAAATCTTCAATAGTGGCGGCTGACAATGAATTCACGGTTGAACTCAAAGAAGACATGGCAGCAGAGAGAATGGCTACCATTAGTATACCAATTACCCCATGAGGTAGGTACTCTCGGATGAAGAGTGGAATCATAAGATCCGGTTTCTCTGCAGGAATCATCGACATGAATTCCGGGCTATTTATGGCAAGGGTCCCAATGATCAACCCCATGATACAATAGACAAGGGTAATGGGGAATCTGATTAATCCATTCACCAAGAGGGTTTTCTTTACAGTTCCCATGTCCTGAGCAGAAAAGAGTCGTTGAACTTGACTCTGATCAGTTCCATAATAAGAGGTATACAGGAAAAATCCCCCAATAAGCATAGGCCAAAAACCGAAATTATCACCTTCCCTTAGCCCCAGTGCATCAAAGTCTACTGCTGTAAGCCTTTCTGTATCGACCTTGGCAATAAATTCAGACCAACCTCCTAGCAAATCAAGTCCTACAAAGAAGCAAATCAAAATACCCAGTACCAGTAGCCCCAATTGGATAGCGTCTCCGTAAACGACCGCCTTCATTCCCCCTTGATAAGAGTAAATCAAGGTAACCACTCCAATGATTAAAATAGTGGCCCACATTGGCACACCCACCACACTGGTAAGGATCAATGCGACTGTATAAATCATTACGCTGGTAGCAAAAGCCCTACTGACCTGAAAAACAAGGCTTAGCAGTACCCGAGTAGATGTCCCAAACCGCTTTTCCAAAAACTCATAAACACTTACTATTCCAGCTCGGTACATGGGTGGGATCAGAAATATACTCAGGAAAAGCATGGCTAGAGGGACAGCAAATTCAAATGTAAGCCACTTCATTCCTCCACCTTTGGCCAGGCCTACAAATGCTGGGGCAGAAATGAAACTAATGGCAGAGATCTGGGTAGCTGCTGTACTCAGGGAGAGTGGAAACCAACCAAAACTTTTTCCCCCCAGGAAATATTCACTTCCTGATTTTGCGCCCCGGAAAAGTCTTCCAAGTAGCAAAAATCCTATTACATATACTGCAATGACAGTGTAGTCCAAATAATTCATGACGAGTGTATAAGGTCAATGATTGAAGATGCGGTCCAGGAAAATAAGCCTCCACCGTAGCCCCTTACCAATTTTGCAGCCAGGGCTTTATCAGGTTCATAATACTCGAAGAAGCCGAATTTTTCAACTATTTCGAAAGTATCTGATTTCACAATAGCAGCAGTGTCTTTGAAACCATAATCATTCAGGCCATGGAAAATCATCCAATTCATGTGTGGCCATACCGGTCCCCTCCAATAACGCTTTGAATCGAATAGTTGGCTGTCTACATCAAAACTGGGTGTCAGGTAATAGCCTCTATCATGGAGTTCTGAGAGGTACTGGTTAATTTTTTCCGCTTGTTGGGAATCAGGAATCCCTGCAAATACCGGTATAATTCCGCCAATCTCTTTGTGCTTGATTTGCTCACCAGACCTAAGGTCATAGGAGGTAAACATTCCCAATTCTTCATTCCATAGTTTTTCTCGGAAGGAATAAAGACTTTGACTTTGCCACTCTTCAATCTCAGCAGTATCCTTCCTCAACTGTTTTCCTACCTTGATCAAGGCTTCATTTGCCTTGATCAGGATGGCATTCATCATGTCATCCTGGATTAGCAAGGGGCTTTCCTCGGCAATTTCAAGCCCATCATATTGATATTTTTTACCTAGAAGAAGTAGGTAAACATAGCGGTCATACTGAGCTGAGGTTGGCCTTTCGGCAGGATCTGCAAGATAGGTATCCCTCCTATGGTATTGCGGTAGTTCTCCTTCCTTGATGTGAATTCGATTCAAGGATTCATCCCAAAGGGGGGAATTATCTCTTCCTGATTCCCATGGATGGAAAATATACATCAAGCCTTCACTAAACGGGTCTCGATAGGTATAAAGAAATCGGTGATAGTTCAGGATCTTATCAAACATATAGTTGGCAAAGGCCAGGATTTCCTCATTCTGAGGGTTATTTCTCAAAAGGTTTTCCAGGATAAATCCATGAACTGGAGGCTGAGTAATACCTGAGGACTTTGGTTTGGTTGGCGCACCTGGGTTAACCTCAGTTTCCCAAAAATCAAAGTTGGGAAAATAGGTTTTTTCATTTTCGCTATGAAAAATAATGTGTGGCAACAAACCATTTTCCCATTGGCCGGAAAAAAGGGAGTTCATTTCCTGGATGGCTTTCCCAATATCCATAAACTGATGCCCCAGGCAAATGAAGCCTGAATCCCAATTCCACTGAAAGGGGTACAACTTGTCTGTTGGAATCGTAAAACCATCCCTCCAGTTTGTCTCGAGGACTTTGTGGGCTTGGCTTAATAAATTATCCAAAGGCATTTTCTTTCTTTTTGAAGGTCAATGAAAGGAAAAGATAAAAGCTCTGAGAATTAAGGAAGAGACCCAATAATCGGATCTCTTCCCTATGAATTATTTCTAGCTTCGATTAAAAATCAAATAGAATTCGGATGAATATTCTTCTTGGAAGGATGGGACGGCCTACAAAAAATTCTCCTCCGCTAATCTGAGAATTTCCTTGGCGAGGAGAGCCTTCTGTCACACCGTCAGAGTTTAATAGGTTAAAGCCAGATAAACCGATTCTGACACTTTCATCACCTTCTCCCAGGGAGATTCTGTAGCCTACATTTGCTCGGAGGATGCTGTATGCGTCCAATTCAACCGTATTGGCGTCATTAGCGAATTTACTTCCAAGGAAATTGTTTGAAAGATCCAAGTCGAATCCACCTTTTTCAACAGAAACTCCAAGTGTGGAAATGAATGCAGGTTGTCTACGTGGAGTTTTTCCTACCAATTCATTATTCCCTTCGAATTTGGTAAACTGAGCATCCTGATAGGTAGCATTTCCATATAGATTGACGCCAGGTACCAATTGGTAATTTACGTTTACCTCAACTCCGATTGTACGGGTACTCTGAACGCTTACTTCCTCTGTAACTCCCCCTGAAGGAAGGTTCACAAAGTCTACACTTCTACGGTCATTCAGGGCAACAAGGTAAACAGCCCCTGTGGCAGCCAAGCTTCCGCTGCTGTATTTGCCTCCAATTTCAGCCTGGATTACCTCTTCGGGTTCGTAGCTTTGAGGAACTCCTGGCGAAGAAAATTTCACTCCCCTTAATTCCGGGAAGAAGTATCCCCTGGAAGCATTGGCATAAATGCTGGTATTCCTATTCAATTTGTAAAGACCTGCACCAGCAATAGCAAAACCTGTAGCATCTACCCTTCCTTTAAGGAAGTTGTTCGATCCTACTCCTGATTCCTTCGTGATGAAACCAGTTGCTTGCTCTACCCTGACACCAATATCGAAGTTGAATTTCTCTCCTTGATACTCATCTGCAAAATAGAAAGCTCTTTTTACACTCTCAATGGTGGTGTTTGAAGTCTGATTGCCACTGATGAATCCTCCTGTAGAATAGTTGACCATTTGACCTGTAGTATCCATGTAAGACAAAGCAACCATGCGCGGAGCATTGCTGAAATCACCAAGATATCTATATAGCCAGTTGTTATCCTCTGCTCTGGTATCGGAAAGGAATGTACCAAGGGTGAAGTTATGCCCGTTGACAGATTTTGTGAGGTTTAGCTCACCAGCCATTTCTTCCATAGGTCGTTGACGATCCAAAATCCTGTTTTCAAACAGCAGGTCGCTTCCTGCGAGGCCTTCACCATTGTCAACATAGGTAAATGAAGCATCAGCCGGCAAGGCTCTATCCTCCAAGTAAGTATCCTGGGCTTCGGGAGTATTGTGTATCCCATCTCCATCCAGGAAGAGGTTAAACCAATGGTCGTACTTGGCTGCTTTTACTTTAGAAGAAATTTTCCAGTTGTCCCCAAAATTATGCTTCAAGTCAGCCATCACATAATTTCCCTGAGTAATGACCCCATCAGCAATTCTACTTTCGTAGACTCCATTAGGTGTATCGAAGGAAAAGCTGGTTGCTTCACTGGTCAGCATCGTGAATATTTCTTCTCCATCATTCCCGATTGGTCTGGCCTTTTCACCGTTCTGGTTGGCAAGGGGGTAAGGCAGGTAAAATTGAACATTGTCGTCAATGGCCTGACCGTAAACTGTGAATGAACTTTTTCCTTCATTAAAAATCCTCTTGATATTTGCGCGGATTTGATATCCTCTGGTAGGTAATCCTGTCTCCAATGGCCCTTCGTCATAACGATAAAAGCCCGAAATGGCATAGTACAGGTTTTCGGCCAATGCTCCTGAAGAAAGGAAGTCAACCTTTGCTCTCCCACCTTGTGCCAACTCAAGTTGAACTTTGTTGTCAGACACAGGCCCACCTGTGATGGAGGCATAGTTGATGATACCAGCTACGGAACCGGCTCCAAACAAGGTAGAAGCACCACCTCTGGCAAATTCAAGGCTTCTGATACCAATGTCATTCCTAAAATAAACATCGTGGGCAGAAGAATTTAGACCAAATGTACTCAGCACAGGTAGTCCATCTACTTGAAGAGGAGTAAACTGATACTGCCCACCAGAAGGCATGCCTCGAACAAAAATATTAGAAGCAACCTCACCACCTCCACCTTCTGCGGTGATACCTGGAATAGAACGCAAGATATCTGCCTGTGAATTGGAAGTGAGTCTTTGAATCTGGTTGGAGTTTAAATAAGTCATGGAAAGAGGTGCCTCCTTTTGGGAGCGACTGGCGAAAGTCGCCGTTACAACCACCTCATCTAGGGATAGGTTGTCTTTTTCCATGGTAAAGTTTTGGGTATAAGTCTGGCCACTTTCTATAGTTACCTCAACAGTATTCGTGGAAAAACCGATAAATGAAGCAACCAATACTTGCTTACCTTGGGGAACACTCAGCTTATAGGATCCATCTGCACCTGTGATTGTTCCTCTGCTTGTTCCTTTGATCAAAATTGTCACCCCAACGAGGCTGTTGTCATTTCGGTCTTTGATCTTTCCGGAAACCGTTCCTTGGGCATGAGCAGAGAGTGCAGTGGCGCAAAATAACAGCGCAAATGCCAATCTCTGAATTGTAGTTTGTAGTAATTTGAAGTTTGCCATAGTCCTTTTTTTTGGCGGTTAGCGATACGTCCTTTTCAAAAAATCGAATATTTAAACCCAAGGTAGTTTAGCTCAAAAGGAAAAGAATACAGGATTCTATACTTGAATAGTACTATTCTATACTTTTTTGTAGCTTATATCTAATAAATATGAATTATTGTGCCGAATGAAACCGGAATATGAAAAAATAAGCGATCCACTAGAACGGTCATTTACGGTAAAGACTGTTATCCGAGAAAACAGGCCTCTCCTGAGCCAGGCTTGGCACTACCATCCTGAGGTTGAAATTTGTTTTACCGAGAAGAGTTTTGGCAAACGATTCGTTGGAAATCAGATTTCGGACTACCTGGAAGGAGACCTTGTGATGTTTGGTTCCAATCTTCCCCACGGATTTACTACAGACCTGCATTGCCAACAAGTTGTCATTCAAATGACTCCTGATTTTCTAGGAAAGGTGTTCATGCAAAAGCCTGAATTGAGAGACATTAAATCGCTTTTTGAATTTGCTAAAAGAGGACTGGTTTTTGGGAAATCGACCCGCCTGGAAGCACAGGTTCAGATTGAGCTCTTAAAAAACTCTAAGGGATTTCAACAAATGATTCACCTGTTCAGCCTACTGGATTTATTTTCCAGGGCAGCAGATGTCAGGGCAATTTGTACGAAAGAATATTCCTTGAGCCTGAATGCAACCCAACTAAACCGAGTCAAGGTGGTTTATGATTACATTTTGCTTCATTTTAAAGAGGAAATCAAGGTCAAAACGGTTGCAGACTTGTTGAATCTGACAGAGGTAGCATTCTTCAAATTCATAAAAAAGCATACAAAAAAAACCTTCACAGAGATTTTGAATGAATTTAGAATCAGCCATGCCACTAAACTACTGATTTCCAGCGACTCATCAATTGCTCAGATTTGCTTTGAATGCGGCTACAACAATGTATCCTATTTCAACAGGAAATTTAAGGCCATCATGCAACAAACCCCTCAAGAATTTCGCAATCATTACCTGAGAAAGAAAGCCTAACTTAAAGGACAATTATAGCAAAATGATAAAATCCGTCATTTTGATATTGTTCATGGAGCTCACATATAATCTTGGATCAGGCCTGATATAAAATGAAGGCATAAGCATCTCCCCCCTTATAAATTACTGAATATATTTTCAGCTATGAATCCAAGCCACATTATCAAGTACCCATATAGATTTTTTCAAAATGAAGGATAATTGAGCTGTTGAAATTTGGAATTGGGATAATTTTTCAAATTTAACCCTGACAGGGTTTAAACCCTGTCAGGGTTATAGCTCTCAGATCCAAATGGCTTAAACTTTAAACAAAAAAGGCCGACTATCGCTAGTCAGCCTTAACTTATTTTTTGATTTTGATTAGGAGGGTGTTGGAACCGGAGTAAGTTCACCTTCTCCACCTTGTGCCCCGAATATTGCAGCCAAAGAGTCAGCTTCGGCATACACTCCCATTCGGTTGAATTTATCAATCCTGTTTCTGAGCAAATTTTCATAAGGAATTTCATTCAAGATGGCTAATTCCTTGTGAATGACCTGCTTTACAGCCTGGAAGGCATCAGTAGGCAGTTTATGAGCGCCACCCAAAGGTTCCTCTACAATGCCGTCAATGATGCCAAGCCTAAGGTTGTCTTCTGCAGTCAGCTTAAGGGCTTCAGCAGCTTGCTCCTTGTTTTCCCAGCTTCTCCAAAGGATAGATGAACAGGACTCAGGTGAAATTACGGAATACCAGGTATTTTCTAACTGGAAAACCTTGTCTCCTACTCCAATACCCAGTGCTCCACCAGAGGCTCCCTCACCAATGATGATACAGATGATAGGCGTCTTAAGCCTGGCCATTTCCATCAGGTTGCGGGCAATCGCCTCACCCTGTCCACGTTCCTCAGCCTCAAGGCCAGGATATGCACCCGGAGTGTCGATAAGGGTAACTACAGGAATTTCAAATTTTTCAGCCAGCTTCATCAACCTGAGTGCCTTTCTGTATCCTTCCGGATTCGGCATTCCAAAGTTTCGGTACTGACGATCTTTGGTGGATCGGCCTTTTTGCTGCCCGATAAACATAACAGTTTGTCCGTCCAAGGTTCCCATGCCACCTATCATGGCCTTATCATCCTTGTAGTTCCTGTCGCCAAACAACTCGATGAAGTCCGGTGCCAGCGCATGGATGTAGTCCAAAGAATAAGGCCTAGCAGGATGCCTTGAAACCTGAACCCTTTGCCATCGGCTTAGGTTACTGTATATATTTTTCTTAAGGTCAAAGATTCTCTTTTCTAGTTCAACCCCTGCCTGATCCATCTCTACTCCATTTTCAGAAGCAATGCTTTTCATCTCCTCCAAGCGTCTCTCCAATTCAATAATTGGTCGCTCAAAATCAAAAATGTGATTATTAGTCATAAGCAATCCCATTTTGTTTTAATGAAGGTACGAAAAAACTATGGAACTGATAAAACTCCAAACAGATTCATAAAAAAAAGGTGGATTTTTTTTCCACCTTTTTCATTTTCTCAAGTTTCGAAGCAAAATTACCTAGACTCAATGTCTATGTAGTCCCTTTTTGTGTATCCAGTGTAGATTTGTCTAGGACGACCAATGGGCTCTTTTCCTTCTCTCATTTCTTTCCACTGAGCCATCCAACCCGGCAGGCGACCAAGCGCAAACATTACCGTAAACATATTTACGGGGATTCCAAGGGCTCTGTAAATGATACCGGAGTAAAAGTCTACATTAGGGAAAAGTTTTCGACTACTGAAGTATTCGTCTTCCAAGGCAGCATTTTCGAGTCCTTTTGCTATTTCTACCATGGGATCGTCAATGTTAAGTTGGTCAAGTACCACCTGAACATACTTTTTGATCACCTTGGCTCTGGGATCATAATTTTTATAGACGCGGTGTCCGAAGCCCATCAAACGGAAAGGATCGGCTTTGTCTTTAGCCTTATTGATATATTTGGCGACATCACCTCCATCATCCTGAATCCCTTGAAGCATTTCAAGTACCTTTTGGTTGGCGCCACCATGCAGAGGCCCCCAAAGGGCGTTGTTGGCAGCAGCAATCGCAGCAAATAGGTTTACATGGGATGATCCAACAAATCTTGCAGTTGATGCAGAACAGTTTTGCTCATGGTCAGCATGCAGGATCAAAAGGGTATCCAGGGCTTCCGCAACCTTTTCGTCCTGGTTTCCAAAAGTCATGTTCAGGAAGTTTCCTACATAACTCAAAGATGGATCTGGATCAATATAATCCAGTTTTTTCTGTCGGCGGTAAATGTAAGCAGCCAATACAGGCATATTGGCAAGAAGGCGGTAAATAGAAGCCCATCTTACTTTCTCATCTGTCCAACTATCCAATGAGTCAGGGAAGAAACCTGTCATGGCACTTAGCACTGTTGAAAGCATCCCCATAGGATGAGTTTCATCAGGAAGTGCATTAAGGATGTGCTTTACATTTTCGGGAAGTCCCATGTGGGCTTTGATCTCAGCCTTGAAGTTGTCAAGTTGCTCTTTGTTTGGCAGTTCACCAATGAAAAGCAAATAACAAATTTCAAGAAACTCTGCATGTTCTGCGAGCTGTTCGATAGGGTATCCCCTATGCAACAATACACCATTTTCACCATCGATGTAGGTTATGCTGCTTTTGGTTGCCCCCGTGTTTTTGTAACCAGTATCCAGCGTTACATATTTTGTCTGAGAACGAAGTTTGGTAATATCTATTCCTTTTTCCTCATAAGTACCCGTAACAACTGGTAGTTCATAAGATTGACCGTCAATATTGATTGATACGGTTTCACTGATCTTGGTGGGTTCAGGCATATAATTGTTATTTCACAAAATGGTTTTACAACGAGCGTTTGGCAAAAATACTTAATGCTGACGGATTTCAAAATGAGATTCCTCAGTAATTTCACAACTAATTTTTGCTAACTGCGAATATTCGCAATATTATTCTTCTTTCAAATGAGTAACATCAGTTGAAAGACAAATTTTGAGTTTTTAGGCTAGCTGTTAGTGTTTTTTTTCAGTACCAACTTTAGACTTATTTCCCCTCCGTTTTCGCCTTTTCTTTTTCAAATTTAATGAGGGGGAAAGATCCGCATGGGTTCTTCTGCCCAAAACTCTTATGACATCTTTTTCATCTGCCAAAAGATTGATCCATTGCGATTTGAAGTAATTTGGATGCTCAGCACGGATAGCTCCATCTAAAGCAAAGCAATATGTGATGTCTTGATAGGAAAATTCTAAAAAATGTGAGGCATCATGGGTCATTTGAATAAAAGGCTTGGGATTTTTGTCAGTCAATGTATCTACCCTTTTCTCAAAATAGAAGTTCATGGCACTGTCCGAATGTAGTTCCCTAACTTCAAGGGCTTCAAATCCATACTTATCACTTCCATTGTGAAACAGGACTTTTTGCACCAAAATCTTTCTATTCTTAACCCAAATTAATTTCCCATAGCCATTAAATCCGTTTCTATATCTCCAATGGCGATAAATCAAAATACTATCAATTCCCAAATTCTTGAGGGAATCCTTCCTTGCAAATAATTGTTCATCAATGGGGTGGTAGGAATTTTCTTCATCACAAATATTTATCTCAGCATGCTGGGCATGGCTTGTTGAGATAAAGAGGATTGAAAAAAAAAGAAATGGATTAGTTTTTTCATGCGCTGCTTTATTTATGCTGGAATTTGTACTCAAAAAATACGCTCAAAAAGTTACAATTGCTATTTCAAATGGAACAATAAGATCCCAGTACCTCAATTTGTTCGGTAATTGGATAGCAGAATGATGATTTACTTTGCTATAAATTCATATATGAATTATTTTAAATTCGAATTTTTAGCCTCTGATTCACCATCCGCAAACTCACACCAAAAAACAAAACTGAAGTAACCAGCTACTATGAAATTCTCTAAAGCCCTATTAATCTGCATTTTATGCAGTTTTCTACCGCTTGGCATGTTTGCCCAAACTACTGTAAGCGGAACCATCAATGCGAATACTACATGGACACAGGTCAACAGTCCATATGTCTTGACGGGTTCAATTACAGTTAATTCAGGGGTCACCCTTACCATTGAAGCTGGTGTGGTGGTCAAGTTCGAATCTCCCTTTTCTACCATTCGAGTAAGAGGGAAACTCAGCGCCAATGGAACTGCAACAGACAGTGTCGTTTTCACCTCCTACAAGGATGATTTTCATGGAGGCGACACCAATGGGGATGGCGCAGCAAGCTCTCCTGCTTCCGGTGACTGGAATAGCATCAGTTTTGATGCCACCAGTGATCCTACGAGCCAGATGACTCATTGTCTCTTTATCTATGGAGCATGGTCTAGCAATTCCATGCTAAACATGTCCGGGGATGGAAGCCTCAGCAATTGCCTTTTTGCACGTGGGGGTCGAGGCTTATCGGTTCTCAACCAAGGCGAGCCAGCAGTCAGCAATTGTGCATTTGAAGAAATTGAGGAAGCTCCAATCAGGGTTTCCCTGGGTGCAAATCCGGTTTTTACTGCCCCCACTTTCAGCATGAATGATTTCGCAGCCATTGGTATTCCTTCTGAAACCCTAAACAATGATACTTTTTACCTTAGAAAACCTACAGATTATGGTTTGCCTTATGAGTCCTATTTTCTTTCGGACTTCCAGGAAGTAAGGGTGAGAGATAATGCCATGCTAATCATTGATCCAGGGGTGATTGTCAAGCATGAAAACGCTTACTCAAGTTTAAGGATTGATGGTGAAGTAGATGCAAATGGAACCTCCACCAATCCTATTATCTTTACCAGCCTTAGAGATGATAATGTAGGGGGTGATTCCAACAACGATGGTGCAGCTACCAGTCCCGCCAATGGGCAAGGAGGATATGTTCGATTGAATGATGGGGATTTTGACTATGGAGAATTCAGGTATTCCGATGGGTTGGGAGCTGGTGCCATGAGAATCTATGGAAACCTTAGCATAAACCAATGTACCTTTTTTGAAAATGAAGTTGGGTTATCCACATATATCGGTGGGACCCCTACCATCCAAAACTGCTCTTTTGATCAAAACAGCTCACAACCTATTCGTATTTCATTAGGTAGCGACCCTAGTTTCATCAACAATACCTTTACTAGCAATAGCATAAATGGTATTGGAATTAGCTCAGAGACCTACAGCAACGATACCTTCCACCTTCGTTCCCCCCTTCAGTATGGCCTAAGCAACCAGGCATATGTCATCAACTCCTTTCAGGAAGTAAGAATAAGAAATACATCTGTCCTCGAAATAGATGCTGGAGTTATAGTCAAATTCACCAACTCTTATTCGACCTTAAGATGCGATGGAGAGCTGATCGCCAATGGCACCTCTAGCCAGCCAATTGTATTTACCAGCCTGGCAGATGATTCAGAGGCAGGAGATACCAATAATGATGGTTCAGCATCTACACCTCAAAACGGAAATTCTGGCTATGTTTTGGCTACTTTCGGAGATGTAAGCTATCTCAGATTCAAATATGGAGATGGCCTGGGCGGGGGAGCATTAAGGGTTTATGGTGACCTTAACATTAACCAAACTGAATTTGACAGATGTAAAATAGGCCTTGCTTGCTATTCAACTTCGCAACCCAATGTCAGCAATTCTACTTTTAGCCAAAGTACATATGTAGCTTTAAGCCTTGGCCTGGGTTCGAACCCTACCTTTACGAACAATACTTATTCGGCTAACTCTAACAATGCGATTGGCTTGTTGAGTGAAACCTATCAGAATGATACCCTCACACTGGAATTGCCCCAAAATTTTGGTTTACCAGCAGTGCCTTACCTAATCAATAATTTCCAGGAGATCAGGGTTAGAAATAACGCCAAACTTATTGTAAACCCAGGAGTAATCATTAAGGGAATGAATGCCTATGCTAGCCTGCGAATCGATGGAGAAGGTGAGTTGATGGGTACAGCCACCCAGCCCATTATATTTACCAGCATCCGGGACGACTCCAAGGGAGGGGACACAAACAATGACGGAGCCGCCACCCAACCTCAGGCAGGTTCTGCAGGCTCCCTGATCATCAACCCAGATCCTACTCCAGTTGTCATTGAACATTGTGAATTCCTTTATGCAGGTGGGATCAGCAGGGGAAGTATAAACACTGACCGAAGCATTTCAGTCCGTAAGACCTTGTTTTTTGAGAATGAAGTTGCTTTCAGAAATGTAGATGGGATGTCTACTTTGGATAGCTGTATTTTTCAATTGAATGAAACCGGGATCAGAAGCGATGGTGGCAATCCTGAAGTTCACAACAGTGATTTCGTCGGGAGTGTAAACTTTGCTATCAACAACTTCACCACGACCAATCTGGATGCTACCGACAACTGGTGGGGAGATCTTTCAGGCCCTGAAAATGCGACCACCAATCCAGGAGGGCTGGGCGATGCTGTATCAGACTTTGTCCTCTTCAACCCCTTCCTGAGCGCCAGCATTGGAGATACTTTGACTCCTGTAAACAATGACCTTGGTGTATCTGGCATCCTTGAACCGACTTCAGGTTGTGAATTAAGTGCGCAAGAAAATGTCAAGATCAGAGTTACCAATACAGGTCTCAACTCCCAGTCCAATTATACAGTTGGATTGATAATAAATGGGGTCGCCGGTCCAAGTGCTACCATTAGCAACCAGCCATTGGCACCTGGACAAGACAGACAAATTGACCTTCCTGGGAGCATTGACATGAGTGCTTTTGGCATATACCAACTACAAGCCTACGTCAACCTTGTAAATGACCAGCGGGTATTCAATGACACCATCCTAGTTTTTGTGAGTAACCTTCCTCCTTTGCAAGCAAGCATCCAAGGTCCTAGCACAGTATGTTCGGGCAATCTTGCCATCCTACAAGCTAATGGAGGATCAAATTATCAGTGGAATACTGGAAGTACCAATGGTTTGCTTTATGTATATCCTACCCAGCCAACTACCTATTCTGTTGCAGCCAGTAATGGGTTAGGATGTAGAGATACCGCATTCTTTACAATCACCCCTCTTATGAACCCCGATACTCCAAGCGTTACCCTCATGGGAATGGATAGCATTTGCCTTGGAGACACCGTTAGTCTGGTAAGTAGCGAAACCAATGGCATCGAATGGTCAAACGGCTCTACCAGTCCTATTTTACCAGTATTTGAGACCGGCAATTATTATGTAAGTAAGGTAGGCAATAATGGATGCACAAGCAGATCTAATACAGTTTCCATTACGGTGAGACCTGCTCCGCAAATTAGCACAGTTGGAAATCCCGGGATATGTGTTGGAGACAGCATTACTTTGAATGTTTCACCAAGTAATAACCAAAGTTGGTCCAATGGCGCCACAACACCCAGCATTACGGTGTCCCCTCCTGATACCACCACCTTTGTTGTAAATGCTAGCTTTGAAGGCTGTCAGGTGAGGGATAGCATTGAGGTTGTGGTGGTGAATGCTGTTCCCCCAGGTGCGCCCCAACTTATCACCCCAGTAGACCAGGCATTGGAAGTAGATTTACCGATCAGATTTTCATGGACTACGACTTCAAATGCTACTGAATATGATTTATATGTATGGGAGGCCAATCAGCCCAGACCAGCTACTGCGACAAGATCAGGTCTAACTGATCCCTTTGTAACCATCTTCACCTTACAGCGGCCGGTTGTCCATCAATGGCAGGTTGTTGCCAAAAACTCATGCTTCGAAACTCCCTCTGCAATCAATACATTTACGACATCCGGGCTCCCAGACCTGACGGTGACTCAGCTTACTTTCAACTCCAGTGTCCCCTCAGGAAACCTGATTGATGTCTCCTGGACGATCCCCAACCTGGGCAACAGAAGCACAGGTACAGAAAGCTGGATAGACAGGGTTTGGCTTTCGACAGACCTGGACTTGAGGATTGCTGATGACATACTCCTGGGTGCATTTCCTAACCTGACCTTTCTGAATCCAGGTGATAGTTACACTAGGCAAGTACAGGTACAATTGCCTCCTGGCTTGATTGGGGTCTACAAATTATTTGTAATTACAGACCACACAGATGCATTCTGTACCAACTGCGCTCCCGGCCAACCCAGGATTTTCCATGCAGGTCCCAAGATGAAAGAGATAGACGAACAAAACAACTGGGCTTATGCAGACATCACCATTTACCCTTCTCCTGCACCTGACCTTAGAATTGCCTCTGTTGGGACTCCAGGTACAGCTTTTGGAGGAGATTCGATTCAGGTGAGTTATGTACAGGTCAACTCAGGGGATGCAGCTTTATTGAATGGAAACTGGAGAGACGAAGTCTACATTTCCCCGGATTCTGTCTACAATCCAAGCACTGCTACTTTCCTTACCGAATTACGATGGAATGACACCATGATGATTGGGGTCTCCAGACTCAGGACACAAAGGGTTCAGGTCCCATACTCATTCAGTGGAGATTATTATTTCCATGTCATTACGGATGTAGACAATGATGTCATAGAAAATGCCTTTGAAGGTAATAATACCACCAGTTCTACCCAAGCAGTACAGATTACCCTAACCCCTCCACCAGACCTGGCTATTGACCAATTGATGACCCCTGCCCAAGGGCTTTCAGGTGGATTAATAAATGTAGGCTGGCGGGTACAGAACCAGGGCGCAAACACGCCCCCGACCAATACATGGGTGGACAGGGTTTACATCCAAACCGACCCTAATTTCGACCCCAATACTGCAATTGAGATAGGGAGTGTCATTTATAGCCAGGGCCTTCAATTTAATGTAGGACAGAACTATCAGGTAAATGAGCAGTTTAGGCTACCCAATGGAATTAGTGGAAACTATTATGTATTCGTAGCCACTGATGCAGACCAACAAATATTTGAATTTACCTTTGAAGCCAACAACCTTACACGTAGTCCATCTACTGTGAGTGTCCAGTTGTCTCCTTCACCAGACTTCAGAGTTTCCGCAGCAGTGTTCAATGATACAATAATGTTGGGAGAACTGGGAAGATTTGGATGGAGTGTCATCAACCAAGGCGATGGTGAGGCGGTGGGTCAATGGACCGATGGGATATATTTTGGGAAACAAGCTGGCCTTACTCGGGATTCCTTGTATCCATTGGCATTCAAATCCATTAATAAGCAGCTGGGAGCAACAGGCATATATCAAGATAGTGCCAGTGCTACCCTCCCCTACAACAATTTTGATCCAGGGAATTATTACTTCTACATCTTTGCTGATGATAAGGATGATATTTACGAGCATCTGGGAGAAAACAACAACATCGCGTCTACCCAATCACTTGGTTTGGGTCCGGTTTACCTTGATAAACAATTCGCAGATATCCGCATTGGAAGTCCATCATGGAACGATACCATGTTGTTTGACAGGCGAGTAAGTTTGTCTTATCAAGTCTCCAATCAGGGAGATTGGGAAACCTCATCTTTGGTATGGAGAGATCGAGTATGGTTATCCAGGGACACCCTTGTTGATAATGGTGACCTTGGGCTTAGCAATCAGACTTATCGAGGAGGACTAAAGCCCGGCAGTAGTTATGCTGTCAATGATTCACTCCGAATCCCTATTCAAGCTCAGGGAGATTATTACCTCATTGTTCAAATAGATCCCGCAAGATCTGTTGACAATGACTTAAAGCCTGAAAACCAGAAACTGGTTCTTCCAGTTTACGTTAGCCCTGCCATACTGCCGGACTTGGTATTAAATGACCTTCAGGCACCGGGGATTGTTACGAGTGGCCAGCAATTTCAACTCGATTATCAAATTAAGAATGTTGGAGATGCCGGAATTCCGCTTACCAATAGATATGACAGGTGTTACCTTACCAACGTGCCTTCAGCAACTACGGTACAACGAATCCAGGTCGGATTTCTGCGAGAAAGTGCAGCGCTTCCGCAAGGAGATAGCCTTCAGAGGAGTATGACCATTAATATTCCGAACTATGTGGCTGGAAATTACTTCCTGAGTTGCTGGACAGACGCAAGCCGTGCAATTTTTGAAATGGATGAAGGCAACAATGAAAACAGCCAACTAATCCAGATAAATCCGCAACCGCCTTCAGATTTGAGTATCTCAAGGATTCTTTCCCCCGGATCGGCATTCCTGGGTGATAGCATTGATGTAACTTATACCCTCAGAAATAATGGCCCCAATACCGCTTTGGGGCAAGTTCAAAACCTTGTCTTCTCCTCTCCTAATACCACATTGGACAACAATGATAAAACATTTGGGATAGATAGAACATACATTGACCTAGATGCTGGTGATTCATTAACAAGGGTTGTAAGGGAAAGGGTAGACAACGTAAATCCTGGAGACTACTTCAAACTGGGTCTGGCTAATGCTCAGAATACCATTCCTGAACAAAACCTTGGCAACAATACAGGTTCGGCTGATATGGCGACCGACATTGATGCAAGGGCGTTGACTGTGGGGGTAGTTGAGCAAACCAAACTTGATTTTGAGCTGGTTAAATATTACAAAGTAACCCCAGGCGCCAACCTGGACATGATCGTCAGCCTGAGTTCAAGCAATCCCAATGTTCAGAATGAGCTTTTTGTAGCTCATGATAGAACTCCTTCAGGAACGGATTTCGATTTCCGTAATACGAGTAGTGCTGCCAACCATGATATTTTAGTCCCAACTACTTTGGCTGGTGATTACCTGATTTTTGCCCGCTCTCAAACCAATACAACTAACCCCCAGGACATAGAAATACTGGTCCGTACGCTGCCATTTTCCATATTAAATGTCAGCCCATCTACAGTGGGACAGGGTATAGTAACCACAAAAATCCAGGGAGCAGGCTTCAGGTCAAACAGTGTAATCGAGATCCTGAATGGAGGTAATGTTGTTCAGACCGGAACCATTACTGAATTCATCTCCAGCATGGAAATGCGAGTCCGCTGGAATATGCGTGCTGTTCCACTAGGCACCTATGACCTTCGGATCACCAATCCCGACAACAGTACCGCAGAATTGACTCAGGGAATAACCGTAGAAAAAGCAAGGGACTTTGACTTGGTCATTACCGACATCAGTCCTGAAGCCATCAGGGTAGGAAAGACAGGAACCATCAAGTACATCGTCCAAAACAGATCTAACCTGGATATTCCGATTGTGAAAGGTGATTTCATCATCGAACAACAGGTCAATTTAGATCGCATGAACACAGCCGGGAAGGTGTACAAGCAAAGTGCCTTGGGCAATGGAAGTACTGGCTTGGACGATTTCCTGGATTACGGAGGATTCAGGCATATTCCATTTATTGGATATGACATGCAGCCTAATGAAACTTTTGAAATTGAGATGGAATTCTCAGGCTATCCAGCAGGCTTCCTGCGCATGGATGGCAAACTTAACCCCATGACCACAACCCAATTCATGAATCTTCAGGCGGGAATTGCCAAACGGTATCGCTCAGAAGCCCTTGCAGATGTCGCTGGCAGTGGTTTGAACAGGAACCCTCAATTGTTGGCGCTGGTACAAGACAAAAATGCCTGGTTCAACCAGGTCTTTGAAACTTACGAAGATTGGGGACTTTTGAGCCCAACAGATCTTAGCCATGTGCCAGATTCATGTGTTCCGTGTAACCCCTTCACTTATGAGGTCGAAAGTAGCCAGATTTCCTCTCTCAACTGGAATGATACCATGATGATTTTTGGGGGCAATGACCTTTTATGGAGGATAAATGCATTGGATGGGGCAGCGGGAAGTACGCGTGGCTGGGATTATTATAATGTAAATGGAGTGGTGAATGTAGCTGCTTCCCCTGGCAATAAAGCTACCATCAAATTAGCATCCATGAACCTGGTTGACAATACCCCTTCCTTCCTAAGCTCATGGGGTCCAGGATATTCTTATTGCTGGCCTATCTTAAGCGCAAGTGGGGGTGTAATTGGTTTTGATCCAAATGACTTCAGCTTAGATACCAGAGGTTTTGAATATTTCAATGACACCTATGGTGGAAGCTTTGACTTGAAATTGGTTAATGACACTTTATTCCTCTGCTTCAATGCCAGGACACCAGGCTTTGGAGAAACAGGCTTCCCAGGTGGGCCAGGACAGCCTGGAGAGCCAGGGGGACCCGGAGGGCCGGGAGGACCTGGAAACGGAACCATCCTGCCTGGAGCAGGTGGAGCAGGTGGTCCTGGTGGAACAACTTATGGCCCTGGTGGACCCGGCGCAGGTGGTCCTGGTGGACCAGGAGGTCTAGGAAATCCCAATACCCCGGGTGGACCTGGGGGGCCCGGTGGACCAGGAGGGCCTTCAGGACCTGGTAGTCCCGGCGGACCTGGGGGACCCGGGGGTAATGGTGGAGACGGTAGCCCTGGGGGACCCGGTGGACCTGGGGGACCTGGCGGAGATGGCGGTCCTGGTGGACCCGGTGGACCTGGTGGTAATGGTGGCCCAGGAGGTGCAAATGGACCCAGTGGTCCTGGTGGATCAGGCGGTGGCCCAGGAGGTCCTAATAACTGCGATATCGCTGGAGCAGCTCAGGATCTATGCAACACATACTTTCAGGCAGCAGGATGTGGAATCACCCTGATTGACTGTGGAATAGACATCCCGACTGGTATCGGAATTCCAGGGTGTATCCTGGGGATCTACAACTGTATCACAGGTGGAAACGACTTCACCAATGCAGCAGCATGTGCACTTGGAGACGCAGTTAGCTGTGGAAGTTTCATTTGTAAAACCATCCCTGCTCTCGCCTCATGCGATCCAAACGAAATCCAAGGTCCAGCAGGTGTCGGAGAACAAGCATGGGTATCTGCAAGCAAGCGAATGAATTATACCATTTTCTATGAAAATGACCCTGAATTCGCGACCACGGCAGCTCAAAAAGTAGAAATCAGACAAGCCATAGATCCAGATCTCAATCCATTGAGTTTCAGACTTGGTGAGTTTGGCTTCGGTCCATACACCTTCCAGGTTCCGCCTGACAGAAGTAGTTTCAGTACCCTGCTCAACCTTCCTGATTCCCTTGGAATCGACCTGGAGGTAACTGCAGGTGTGGACCTTGTCAATAATGAGTTATTCTGGGTATTCCAATCTATCGACCCGACTACAGGCCTTTCTCCAAACAGTCCTTTTGCTGGATTCTTGCCT
Source organism: Bacteroidia bacterium (assembly GCA_022760475.1). Classification (GTDB taxonomy): domain Bacteria; phylum Bacteroidota; class Bacteroidia; order J057; family J057; genus JALEFZ01. The sequence continues at coordinate 20,742 of JALEFZ010000076.1, forward strand.
GTAAATGACTCCATTGCCTCAGGGGAAGGCTTTGTTAATTATTCCATTTTACCTAGGAGCAATTCTACAACAGGAACTACAGTCGAAGCTCAAGCTGAGATTGTATTTGACATCAATGATCCCATCATTACCAATACGGCCTTCAATACCCTGGATGCAGATGCTCCAGACAGTGAAGTGCTCCCGGTAGTAACAGCGACTGACTCTTTCCACCTGAAAGTGGTTTGGGAAGGAAGCGATATTGGTGCAGGTGTTTCTGCCTACGATCTTTATTATTCTGAAAATGGAGGAGCATATGAAATCTGGAAAAGGGGTACTGAGTTGACCCAGGATAGGTTCCCTGCCACCCTTGGAAACACTTATTGCTTCGTTTCAGTAGCGACAGACAGTGTCGAAAATGTGGAAGACTTCCCGACAAATTGTGATGCTGAGATCACCTTCACACCAAACATTATCATGGGACTTGAGGACGATATAGTAACAGACAAATCTGGCCCAGCTTATTTGTTGCCTCCCTACCCCAACCCATTTGCTGAAGGGATAAATATTCCATTTGAACTGAAAGAAAGTGGTATAGTCAAAATAAACATCACAGACCTTTATGGAAGAAGGATTAAAACCCTTACGGAAAAAACCATGACAGCAGGAAGTCATATAGTTAGCTGGAGCCTGGATGAGAGAATTCCTGTGGGGATGTATCTCTGTCAATTGAGCCTGAACGGCAAAATAATCGGTACAGCAAAGCTGGTTCACATGCCTTGATGCCTCATTGAAATCTTTAATGAAATGCCCTGTCAGATTTTCTTTCTGACAGGGCATTCTTTGTATAAGATCTAAAAAGTCTCTTAATTGAATTCCTCCCTCACAGGCTTATTCTGAAGGATTTCGTCAATCCTGCCCATCACCTCATCGGTCATCTTATCCTTGTGATCAAATGCCTTGAGGTTTTCCTCAAGTTGAGAAACACGGGAAGCTCCTAAGATAACAGTACTTACATGGGAATTCTTCCAGCACCAAAGCAATGCCAAGTGAACCATTGACATGTCAAGCTCAGTAGCTAGTTCGGTCAACTTGATTACTTTCTGAAGCCTTTCCTGTCCTTCCAGGCGATTCTTCAACCACTCTAGACCTTCAATGTCGAGTCGGGTACCCTTTCCTTCAAATACGCCGTCATTGTATTTACCTGTCAGTAAACCAGAAGCAAGCGGAGACCAAATCGTAGTACCCATCCCACGGTCAAACAGACTTAGGTAGTCCAGCTCCATTTTTTTCCTCTCAAACATATTGTATTGAGGCTGTTCCATTTGGGGAGGAATCAGGTTATTTTCCCTTGCAACCAGGTGAGCTTCCATGATTCGTTCTGCCGGCCATTCTGATGTCCCCCAGTAAAGGATTTTACCTTGCTGGATCAAGGAATTCATGGCAAAAACCGTCTCCTCCACAGGAGTTTTGTAATCTGGGCGGTGGCAAAAATAAAGGTCCAGGTAGTCTACCTGAAGTCTTTTTAGGGCTGCATGACAAGCTTCAACCACCCTTTTTCTACTAAGGCCCTTCCTGTTTGGCCCATCACCACCCCAGAATACTTTGGAGGAAACGACAAAACTATCTCTGGACCACTCCATTTTCTTAAGGATATTGCCCATCACGATTTCCGATTGGCCTTTAGAGTAAATTTCTGCGTTGTCAAAGAAGTTGATCCCATTGTCATAGGCTACCTTCATCATATTCTCAGCAGTCCCATCTTCGACTTGCTTACCAAAGGTCAGCCAAGAGCCAAATGAAAAGGCACTAACTTCTAGACCTGATTTTCCCAGTCTGTTGTACAGCATATATTTTGCAATTTTATTGATCCAAGTAAATGAAGATCCTACAAAATGGAAAGGAGGAATTATAATTTAATTCCCCCTTTTCATAAAACTAAGCTAAAAGAACTTAACTACTTGACATAGAATAAGTTCTGACCTTGTTGCTGAACCATCAATGCATCTGCTGCATCTTTGAGGTTCATGAGTTTATACTTCAAAACGGTGTACAGCTTCAAATCAAGAAATTCCTCTACAGTAAAATCATCCAATAACATCGAAGTAAGGTTTGATCTCCTTGAAGGTACATCATCAATGCAAAGGCTCAAGGAGATGGCAGAATTTTGTACCAAATTCACCTTCACCCCTGATTTGTAAACCATTTCGAATACGTGATTCATGAGTCTTTCTTCCATGAAGGAAAAGTCCTTGGGCTTGATGGTCAGGACAGCCTGTTTTTTCTTAATAATATAGGAGGGAATCTGACTGGGCTGTGATTTGGTACTTATGACAGTACCAGATTCGTTTACATCCGTAAAACATTTTACGAGTAAAGGAATATCTTTTGAGTAGATGGGTTTTATGGTTTTGGGATGGATGACACTGGCTCCATAGAATGTCATCTCGACTGCCTCCTCATAGGTAAGCTCGTTATGCTTGATAGCATCAGGCCTGATTCTGGGGTCTCCATTAAGGATTCCTTTTACATCCTTCCAAACAGTCAAATTTTCTGCATCCAAACAGTAAGCGAAAATCGATCCGGTATAGTCAGAGCCCTCTCTTCCAAGGGTAGTCACTTTCCCATTGGTCGTAGATCCGATAAAGCCCTGGGTAACGATAACCCTTCCTCCTTGCATAAGTGGTTTTACCTTTTCCTGAATATTGTCTTCAGTCAATGACCAGATTACCCCCGCTTGCTTGAAGTTTGCATCTGTCTTGATCAACTTACTGGCTTCCAACCAAATACAATCCCTGCCACAATCCTTTAAATATTCTGAAACCAAAACCGTAGAAAGCACCTCACCATGAGAAACGATTCGATCATAGACAGATGGGGGGAACTCCTCAAGCTGCAAGATTCCATTTAGAATCTTCTCAACTGTATCAATATGAATCATGACCTTAGCCTTCACCTCCTCCTTATGCCCATTTCTGAACAATTCCTCAACCTGCCCCAGATGAAAGCGTTTTATTTTTTTAAATTGCTCAAAGGCTGCCTCTTTTTTGCCATCTCTAGCCAAAAAAGCCAGGTTTTCCAGGTGATTGGTTGTTTTGTCCATGGCAGAAACCACAATCAATAGGGCTTCATCGCGAAAGTTTTCTAAAATTTGTCCAACATTTCGAATGGCTTCTGCATTTTTTACCGAGGCCCCTCCAAACTTCATAACACGCATAGCAAATAAATTATAGCGTATATTTATTGATCAGTTAAAAAATGATGTTTCCTTTAAATTGAATAAAGATCAACAATCTCTATTCTTTATTAAAAGGATGTCAAAGTAAGTCAATTTTTCTTTGATACATGAAAAAAAGTAGCGACATAAAAATAAAAAAAGCCTCCGGAGAAGAAGTCTATTATGACTCTTCGAAGCTCGAACACTCCTTATTCAAAGCAGGTGCGACTCAGGAAACTACCCGGCAAATTATCGAACAGGTAGAAAAGGAATTGTATCCTGGCATACCTACCTATAAAATATACCAACGCGCCTTTTCCATTCTTCGAAGAGAAGGCCGTGCCATGGCCGCCAGGTACAAGCTCAAAAGAGCCATCATGGAGCTGGGGCCATCAGGATTTCCATTCGAAAAATATATTGGGGAGTTGTTGAAAAAGCGAGGTTTCGAGGTAGAAGTTGGGGTTTATGAAAAGGGGAAGTGCATCTCTCATGAAATTGATGTTCTTGGGGACAATGGCAAACTCAGGATTGCAGTAGAATGTAAATTTGGGGCCAAGCCAACCAAACGCCTGGATGTAAAAATTCCCCTATATATTGATTCCAGATTCAGGGATATCGCTAACAAATGGAGCACAGTAAAGGCTCATAAAGACAAAAAACTGGAAGGTTGGATCGTAACCAATGGGGAATTCACTGATGATGCTCAGAAATACGGTACATGCGCAGGTCTACATCTTATATCATGGAGTTTTCCTGAAAGGGGGAACCTCAAAGATTTGATTGACGCATCGGGACTTTATCCGCTTACCAGCCTTACTTCTATTACCAAAAAAGAGAAAAAGGAACTCTTATCTTCGGGTATGGTCCTTGCCAAAGGACTTCTAAACCAGAAAGAAAAACTGTCAGCGATGTCCATTCCCCCTGCGAGGGTAAAAAGAGCCATAGCAGAGTTGGAAGAGTTGTGCTGGGATAGCTAGAAGGGCTTAAAAGCACAATAATTTTGAATTGGAACTATTTCTTGCGACTTTAAAGAATCCTTAAACAAGGGAAGTATGCAGCCCAAAATCACCATATTTCTGATATTTTTCAGTTGGATGAGCCTCAAGGCTCAAAACAACCCCAACGAGATGGAATCACAGGAGGTACCGGTATGCGAAGGCTGCACACAACATCGATGGTGGTTTCCGGAAAACTCCTTTCACGAAAAGGAGATTGACGCCCTCCTACAGGAGATAAAATTCTTGTCAAAACCTGAATTGAAACTGATTCAAAGGCAAGAGGAGTCTGCCGGACAAGCACACCTGATTTATCAGCAAACTTATCAGGAAATCCCGGTTTTTGGTGCTCAATTAAAGTTTCACCTAAAGGAGGGATTCTACCATGCCATTCAGGGGCGCTATATCCCTGTGCATGCCTTGCCTTCCTCCAATATTAGAATCCTCAGTAAGGCGCAAATCATTTCCAAGGCTATAGAACGGTTGGAAGGTGCCCATTTCGCTTGGGAAAACCCTGATTGGGAGGCATCTATAAAAGAAAGTACTGGTACCCTGGATGCAAGCTATTATTCAAAACCTCAGCTTCATTATTACCCAAAAAATAACTTATACTCTACCTTTATACTGGCCTATAAAGTAGAAATAAGGACCATAGAACCTGATGACCTTTATACCCTTTGGATTGATGCAAGCACAGGCGACGTATTATCTGTGAATTCAAAGTCATCTTTCTGCCAATCAAAAAACTCCAGCTTTGAAAGTCTCTATTATGGCCAAAGAAATATGGATGTCCGGTCCAGGTCATGGCCCAATAAAGATCTGGTTCTAGAGAGTTGTGAACCATGGGAATTATCTACACGTTTCTATGAAACCAACAGCTTTGGAGAAGGCAGGTCATGGCGGAGCCTGGACAAAATTACTCATAACGATGAATCCTGGGGCACTCATCATCAGCTTGCCACGACTGCCCATTGGTGCCTGATTCAGGCCATGAATTATTTTTCAAATGCCTCTGGTTGGACAGGACCAGCAGGACGAGGCGAAGAGACCAGATTACTAGTCAATTGGAAAGATGCAAACGGTTTAACAATAGAAAACGCTCGCTATCTCAAGGATAAGGATGCCCATTACATTTACCTGGGAGAAATAGCCGGAAATAGCCTGGCTACCCTGGATATTGTAGGACATGAGTATGCCCATGCCTTTATTGAAGAATATGTCGGACTGGAACAGGAAAGGGAGTCAGGAGCATTGGCAGAAGGCCTAGCTGACATATTTGGTTTCCTAATAGAAAAAAGTGTGCTGGGGGACAATGGGGACTGGGATTGGACAATTGGAGAAGATGCCTTTCCTGTAAGGTCTTTGAAAGATCCTCAGGAATACCTGATGCCAAAATTCGCTTCAGAGCAAGACCCCTTTTGGTTTCCCAATGACCCACAAAACTGCCCCACACCCACCTCAGGCCTCCCCCCCTTCGGAAATGACTACTGTGGAATACACCAGAACTCCAGTGTAATTGGCCATTGGTTCTACCTGTTGACCCAGGGAGGAAAACAAAATCAAATAGAAGTGCGCCCAATTGGCATCGAAAGCGGGGAGCAAATCCTGTTGAGGATGGTTCGCTTTTACCTGCTTTCAGCATCCGACTTTTCAGATGCCAGGCAAGCTTCAATGATTGCAGCTGAAGATATCTTTGGAAGTTGCTCACAAGAATTGGCACAGATACAAAATGCCTGGGCTGCCGTTGGGGTTGGAAGGCCTAACTCTGCTGAATGTATTTCTATCCTGGGAAGCACTGAAATTTGTACCGATGAACCCTCCAGGCAGTATCTTTTCGAAGCTGTCGGTCCTAATGAGGCACAATATGAATGGCTAGGAATTCCTAAAAACTGGTTCTATCGAGTCCAAGGAAATAATGGCCAATTTCTTTCCCTCGAAGGTTTACCTGAAACCATTGAAGAAATTGAATTGATTCTTATTGCGAATTGGAATGGAAAATCAGATACATTGAGCCTATTATTAAGCCCTTCAGATTGTAGCCAAAAAGCTCCGAGACAGCCTGACCCCATTCCAAATTTTGAGGACATTAGGATTTATCCCAATCCGGCAGCTGCCAAGGTAAATCTTTACTTGCCCGACGGCTTATTTCCCGCCGAAATTGAAATTTATGATGCCGCTGGCAAACTTGTCCTCAAGCAGAATGCCAACGCTTCTATCTCCGCTTACAGCCTTGCAAGTTTGCACCGAGGTGTCTATATGGTAAAAGTATCGACCCATGACATCTACTGGCAAGGCAAACTTTTGGTATTATAAATTCAAATCAAAAGCCTCCACGGGTAAATGGAACTGAGTTGATGGCTAAAAAGTCATTCTTCAAAAACTTCTTATAAGCAAGAAATCCTATCATTCCTGCATTATCCGTACAAAACTCAAAGGGAGGAATATGTGCGGTATATCCATTAGTTTCACAAAACTCGATAAGTCTTCTCCTGAGTTCGCTGTTGGCAGAAACACCTCCTGCAATTGCAAGATCCTGGACTTTGTAATCCTTTGCTGCTTGCCCCAGCTTTTTCAATAAGATATCCACAATTTTCTTCTGATAGGAAGCTGCAATATCATTTTTGTGGGTTTCAATGAAGTTTTCGTCTTTTTTCAGCCCATCTCTTAATTTATACAATAGGGAAGTTTTGAGTCCGCTGAAACTGAACTCATATTTGCCAACTTCAGGTTCTGGAAAACCAAAGGCTATTGGGTCGCCCTTACTTGCCAATTTATCCACTTGAGGTCCGCCAGGATAGGGAAGCCCCATGAGTTTTGCAGCTTTGTCAAAGGCTTCTCCTGCGGCATCATCGATGGTTTCTCCAATGATTTCCATGTCAACATAATCCTTTACATAAACCAATTGCGTATGGCCACCGGATACAGTAAGGCACATGAAAGGGAATTTGGGCGGATTGTCTGTTAGGAAATTAGCCAACACATGGGCCTTCATATGATGAACCCCGATAAGTGGGACCCCAAGTCCGTAGGACAAGGCCTTGGCAAAACTGTTGCCAACCAATAGTGAGCCCATCAGGCCAGGACCATCTGTTACAGCGATTGCATCCAGCTCATTTAATTCCTTCGATGCAACTTTTAAGCTCTTGTTGACCACTTTTAATATATGCTGTTGATGGAGTCTGGAGGCCAACTCAGGAATTACCCCTCCATATTCTTCATGTTGAACCTGTGAGCTGATGATATTCGATAGCACCTTCTCCCCCTCCAATACCGCCGCTGATGTTTCATCACAGGAGCTTTCGATAGATAATATCAATGGATTTTCTTTCATACAGCTACAAAGTTATAAAATCTCTTGTCAATGAATCTACTTGTATGGTGGCTATCAATGTTATCCATTCACCCACATACGCTGCAAATAGCGTAAAATATAGGTTAATTTTGAACCTCCTGAAGTCAGTTTTTTGTACCTTGCGCGTTGATTAAAAGCAGCCTTTTGAAATCTTTTTGAGCCACCTTTTCGCCCTTATCAGAATAATTTTCGACAAACATTGCCTAGGAAACCTCAAAATAACAGAAAGTTTAAATTCCTCAGAACCACTGGTTTTGCCTTAGGATTTATATTTTTCCTGGTACTCATAACTGTTTGGAGCATTAGCATTCCTAAAGTACAAACCTGGCTCGTAAGTCAAGCTGATTGGATCCTTGAAGACAGAATTGGTACAGAGGTGGAGTTGGATGAAGTAAATGTAGCGCTGCCTGCAAAAATAGCCTTTAATGGTCTTAGGGTTAAGGATGAACAAGGGGAAATGTTGGCAGATATTCAATCCATGCGCCTCTCCATGTTGAATTTTTCCTTGTGGAATTACCTTTTCTCTCCACGAGATTCTGTTGCTGAGGTGGGAATTAATGGGGTTGAATTCAACAAGCCGGTTATTTATGTCTACAAAAGGCCGGATAGTGTATTTAATTATCAATACATCATTGATTCTTTCAGATCCAAGGGCAGTGGAAAGAAACCCAAACCACTGGCTATCAGGTTTTCAGACTTGATTGTTTCTGATGGCATTTTCACCTACGTGGATTCCACCAGCCATAAGATTGACTCTACCCATAAGGGCAGGTTCATAGGTCAAAATTTCAAGTTCAAGGAATTAAATCTTGAAACCTCCCTCTTACTTCTCCCCAAAAATCAAATGGAAATTGACTTGGGTGCCCTTTCAGGAAGAGAGGATTATTCAGGCTTTCAAATTTCATTTCTCAGTTTCCATCTAAAGAATCAAGCCAATCCTGACATTGAAGATAAAAATCAACTGGACATAGATCGCTTCCGACTGAGAACCTATGAATCAAGTCTGAATGGCTCCATTCGTTTCCCCAAAATGGGACTCCTTGAGCTGGCCAAAAATCGAGACAAGTTTTATGCAGAAATGAATCTGAAAAGGGGTTCTGTCTTCGATTTCAATGACTCCCGCTATTTCCTTCGTGGTGATTTCCCGCTAAAAGGCAAAGTTTCAGTTCAGGGAAAATCCTATTTCAATAGGGATCAAATTATTACAAGAGACCTCATTTTGGGTACGGGAAAACAAACCCTCATTGCTGGAAAGGTAGAGGTTTACAACTACAACAAACCGAAAAGGCTTAAGCTCAATGCCCTATTTGATAAAAGCCGGATTTCACTGAGAGAGGTAGAAGAGTTGCTTCCAATGCTTGGCCTCCCCGATTTTTTGAAACCGATTAATAAATTAGAACTTGAAGGGACGGTTGATGGTAGCCTCAATGACTTCAATATCAACCTGGGGATGGACACTGAACTGGGAAGAATTGTAGCCAACCTTGACCTTTTGATGCTGGATAACAAGAAAAGATTATCCTACAAGGGTGATATCCTAACAGAGAACCTGAATCTCAATGCCCTTGGATTAGAGGAATTGGCTGTTTCGAAAAAGTTAAATGTAAAAGGTTCGGTTGAAGGAGAGGGCATTGACCTGGATAACATTGACGCACTACTGGATCTCCAGGTTGTGAACTCAGATATCAAGGGATACCAACTGGATACTGCGGCCATAGATATGAAAGTCTCCACGGGAAAAATTGATGGAAAACTATTTTTCAAAGATCCCGAAGGTCTTGCTGATGTCAACATGGAGATTGACTTGCAAGCCTCCCCCTCTATTTACAAGATTGATGGCAAGGTGGATAAGCTAAATTTAAAGACTTATGGTATCTTCAAGGAAAATGTATTGGCAAGCACCCGAATGCATGTAGATATAAGTGGAGATTCCCTAGACCTAATGAATGGGGAAATAAGCCTTCGCAATGCCAAGATTTTAAATACCGAATCTGGTAAGTCCATAAATGTTCCAGAGTTGTATTTCAATGCCTCCGAAAATTCCTCAAATTTCAAGTATCTAAACCTAAAAAGTTCTTTGTTGGATGCTGACATTGCTGGAAACTTTGATTACAAAAGAGCTACTGATCTTTTGCTCCGCCTCGGCAAGGAGACTCAACTATACTTTGGCAACAATGATAGCCTTACTCAGGAGTACTACAAAAGCAAGACTTATGACAGCCTGGATCTGAAAATCCAGATGGGAATGGCTGTCAAAGACAGTCTAAATAAGGTTTTCGATTTCTTCGATGTTCCGCTAAATATTGACCCAGGAAGTTTTGTGCAAGGCTTGTTCTTGATGAGAGCCAACCAGGAAAGTCCGGGCTTGGCACCTGTAGAAAGACTCAACATCAATTATAGCGGTGGCTACATTGAATATGACAAAATGGTATCATATTCACCATTTGCAGAGATGACCATCATTAAGGTGCCTAGTGAGAATTCGTTCAACATGGATGGAGAAATTGTTTCTGATTCTCTCCGCCTGGCTGATAGCTTCCACCTGGACGAACTAAGTATCAGGGCCAATTCTACCGGAAAAGAAGTAAAATCTTCCGTTGATTTTACCCAGCGCGAATCAAAAGGCATTGCCAGCTTTTCAGCTTCCACCTACCTCCAGACAGGAGGGGTTATTAAAACGGTCCTGGATTCAGGCTCCTCACTTGATATTCATGGAGACACACTGGCCATTGACAACAACCACAGCATTGTGGTTAAGGGAAATGAGATCAACATTGACAACCTTATCCTGCAGAACGACGAACGATACTACCGGGTCAATGGCTGGATTTCTGAAAATCCCCTGGATAAAATTGAACTTCAGTTCAACAGCTTTGACCTCACTACCATCAACGAATTTTATCCCCTGGACTTTGATTTGGAAGGGATTCTGGGAGGGACCATTACTGCAAGATCTCTGCTAGGGAAGCCCTTGGTAGAACTAGGTGCCAGGGTAAGTGCATTCAGCTTTGAAGATTATGATTATGGAAACATATTTACCCGGGCTTTCTGGTCGGCAGATCAGAATATCGTAGACCTGGGAACCTTCCTTGTGGATGAAAAACGCGATACTACCCTCAAGCTCATTGGTAGTTATAGGATTGATGATGAAGAATCGCCACTTGACTTTAAATTGTTAAGTGATCAAGGGATTCCCCTTAATTTCTTCACACCATTTGTAGGGAGGGAATTGTATAATCTGGAAGGAAAAATTGGTTTGGAATCATTTACCATTACAGGTACACTGGATGAACCCATCGCTTTGGGGACAGGATCGTTTGAGCAGGCGAGCTTTGGCATCTCTTACTTCCAGACTTCCTATATTTTTAATGGTTCGGTATTATTTGACAACAAACACATCAACTTTCAGAACATTAAAGTAACTGACAGATTTGACAATGAAGCCGAATTGTATGGAGATATACGCCACAAAGGATTCCAGGAGTTCAAATTTAACCTCCAGCTGGCTTCTGCGAAGAATTTCCTACTGATGGAGACCGAATCCAGGCACAACGAATATTTTTACGGCACCTTGATTCTGGATGAGGCCATCGCAGATATCACTGGAGACCTTGAAACCATCTCTGTACAAGCACTTACCTCCTTCGCTCCTGGATCTGAATTGAACATTCCTGCCGACTATAAAAGCGAATTCAACAAGCCGGATTATATCGTCTTCAAAGGAGAAAAGGACGAGGAACTGCTCAAGGCAAAAACTGAGTTATTGGGTTTTGACCTCAACTTGACAGCTCTCGCTTCGGAAGACCTGGATGTAAATATCATTTTTGACGAGCGGGTTGGTGATATCATTCGGGCAAAAGGAGTCGGTGATATCAATATGATTCTGAATGAAAAGGGCACTTTTTCAATTTATGGAGAATATATCATCAAGGAAGGGGATTACCTCTTTACGATGGAGAACTTTATCAACAAAAGATTCAAGGTAATCGAAGGCTCTAAATTGACCTGGGATGGAGATGCCTTCGGCGGGAATATTGAGATCACTGCCGTTTATGAAACCCTGGCAGACTTTTCGGCTATTGAACCGAGCAATACCTCTCGAATTCGCACCAATGTAGTCATGAGAATGGCTGGGCCGCTGCTGCAGCCTCAAATAAGTCTTGAAATTCAATTTCCAGGCGTAAATGCCACCACGGCCTCAAGCCTGGTATCCTACATCAAGTCGGTCAATGAATTTGACGAGCAAGAGTTGAACAACCAGGTATTCAGCTTGATTGTATTCAACCGTTTTGCCCCCCAGGGTAGCCTTGCGGGAAGCGATTTCGGCACCCTGGATGTTGCTACCAATGCCGTAGCAACCAGCCTCTCGGAATTGCTCAACAACCAATTGAATTACTGGGTATCCAGGGCAACGGGAAACAAACTCAACGTAAATGTAAATACAGGCATTGATCAAAACCTGCAAATCAATGACATCAACCTTCAGGTATCCGCCAAACTCTTTGGAGATCGCGTAAAGATCGAGCGAGATGGCAACCTGCTAGAGGAGTACACCGCCGATAACATTGAAGGAATCATTGGAAATATTTCCCTAACCGTTCGCCTCCTCCCAGGAAAAGATGGAGGCAAAGGCCAAGCCAATCCCTCAGAACTGGTTCTGGAAGTATTTGGAAGGCAAGACATCCTGGAGATCGAAGAGAATGCCTATCAAACTGGTGTTGGTCTTTTTTATAAAAAAGACCTTGACAAACTTTCAGACCTCTTTAAACGAAAGGCAAAGAAAGAAAAGGCTGCCAGTAAGGACAGTACCCAAACGGGTGGTTAGGCCATGTAGGCAAAAAGGTAATTCCAGCTTTCCTCGCCTGTTCCTGGATTCATGTCAATGTTTTTCTGGAAGGTCAATTTTTCGTTTCCCAACTGTAAGGCACAGAGGTGGCCCTCACATTCGACCGAATCATTCATACAACAGCCATTGTCGATGCCCAGGTACGGGGTTTGGAATTGGACAAATGACTGGATCTCATTTCTTTTCTTTCTTTTGTGGCCATAGACTACCTTTCTTCCTCCCAGCCATTCTTCATCTGAATCCTCCTCCCAATCTCTGATCCACCTCATAGCGTATTGATCTTCCATGGGATTTTCGGCATGAAAGTTCAGGCCAGCATGGACCATGATGTAATTGTCTTCTTGGTGGAAGATTTTCAGCGATTCAATGAAATTGGAATACTTGTCCTCCAGGGGATAGAATCCTTCTTTGAAAGCCCGGTCAAGGCGATCTTCGTGGTTGCCACGTAGGCAGGTGAGTTGGTAACCAGCAGCTTGCCATTGCATGACGAGGTCCATTACTCCAAAAGAATCGGGACCACGGTTGACATAATCACCCAGCAGAAAGAGCTTGTCCCCTTTGGTAAGTTGGAGCTGCTTTTCCACGAGTGTTTGGAGGGTTTTGGGGCATCCGTGAATGTCGGAAATAGCAAATTTACGCATGGAGTTTGTGTTTTGTGATGCTGATCAAGGTAAGGGATACGAGCTGGGTAAAAATTAGTTGATTTTCGATTGTTAAAAGATTGAAAAAAATCTTTGACAATCCCCCCAAAGAAACTATCTTTGCCATCCATCGTTCAAAAAAGGGGATTAAGACTCCTTCTTGATTGAATTGCCCAGGTGGCGGAATTGGTAGACGCGATGGTCTCAAACACCATTGGGGAAACCCGTGCCGGTTCGAGTCCGGCCCTGGGTACAAAACCCTGTCAGTTTATTCTGGCAGGGTTTTTTTATTCCTGTCGCCAAAACCGTCGCCAAATAAGCACAACATGCCTAAGAAAAAAGATCAATTATTTCCCCAAATAAAGGTGATATCTTCATAAGCATTTCGACTGTAATGGATGGATAACTATGTCATCCAGCTTTTTAAAAATTTTCCTATCTGTCCATGAAGCTATTTAACCACCTTACTACCTCGATTCTTATTCTTTGTCTTGCCCTAAACTTCGGATGTAAGCAAGAAAGGTGTCCAGATACCCAGCAGACACTTGATATCACTCCTGTGGGACCACTACTTGTTCAGGGTCCTGGTCGATCAAGCTCTCAAATTGAAATACAATACCCCACTGACTGTGAGGGATTTGCATATAGGGGAAGCCTTACCCTAGAAATTGAAGACCAGAATGCCGTACCGGGCGGAGAGCTTTTCTTCGAAATTGATGGACAGAAGCAAACAAGCTGGACGAATGGGAGCCAGACTCCCAATTCAGGGATGGAATCTATCCAAATCCACCTGGAACCCATCATGGTAAACGGATCTCCATCCGCATTGACCGTCGGACAGTATCAAACAAGGCTAAGAGCCAATTTTGACGAGCCCCAGGATGAGGATGAAGTTTTCCTTCAAATTGAGGTATTGGCAGAGGGCTTAAGTGCAAGGATCATTTCTCCGGCTAATGGAAGTTTGTTTGATCAAAATACAGACTCTGTTCAAGTTCAGGCGAGAATTACCGATAGCTTTTATGGGGTCAACAGGCTTGAGTTTCGAGTGGGAAGGGGAGAAAATGGGAATTTGGTTTTCGGAGATTGGGAGGGTAGTACCTACCCTGCTCAAAATGAAGTAAACATTAGCAAATCTGTTGCCCTGGGTCAATTTACAGATTATAAAGTCCTACTGAGAGCCACCAACGCCAATGGCGAAATCGCCATGGACTCAGTTGAGTTTACCGCTGAGACAAACAATTCACCTGGAACTCTTACTGACCTGTTTTGGGATGGGGGTGGAGATGGCATACATTGGCATGATCCCCAAAACTGGGATGGCGATGTAGTCCCCAATCAATCACATAGGGCCATTATCCTTTCTACAGCAAGATTGGACACGGTAGTCATTACCTCCACTGGAAGCCTGCAAGAAGTCTATCCCGTAGGAGCGATTCAAATACAAACCAATGTCCGGATTCAAAACAGGGCAATCCTCCAAATTGAAAATGAAAGCCAAAATAGCTCCATTCTTGGTGCACTTGTATTTTTCCAAGCCAGCAATCAAATCGAAGATTGGGCAGCAATCCGTTTCACAAACTCCAGGACGTTCAACAACTCAGACAGCATCCTGTTGAATGTTAACGATTTATACCTGGCTGGAATGAGGATAGAGGGAGATAAAAAAGCTTCGGTTCTGGTGGGAGATGCCATAGATGATATTACATTGCACGACCAGGTAGCTTTGGCAGTGTTAGATGGCAATGTAAGTTGTTCCATCATGGATCGAGCAACCATCAAAAGATCCTTTGTTTTCGAATATGCAAATGGAGGGGCAAGTTTGAAAAACCGTGGCAATTGGAGGTTGTCAGGAAGCATGACCCTCCGCCAGTCGGGTTCAGGCAATCCGCTCTTTGGAGTTTTCGGTTCCAGCTTTTTCAATTATGCCAGTGTATTCGTAGAAGGCTCAGGAGTTGATGATGCCCAATTATTTGTAGAAAATCCCATCACATTTCGGAACATTGATGGGATGTTTAACCTCCTCAATAGAGGCAGTGTAACACCTGCAGATGCCTTGTTTTTCAGTGATTCAGGTGGAAACAGACTAGGTGATTTCAACTGTACGGGAGATGTATTTCTATATTATGGGAGTTGGAGTTTTGACTCTGATGGTTTCAGCCAGGCCAAGGAGTTGCATATTGGTTCTCAGACTCTTACTGAATGGCCCGCTCCAAGCCTGAGTGTCAGTGGGCTAACAAATAATGTAAACAGTTTTGTTATTAATAGGGGTTCACTTGTTGTAGAAGCTGGTACAGAGATATTTACAGGCTTGAATCGTTTTAAAAGGATTGATGTAAGAGAAGAAGGTAGGTTATTGACCTCGTCAAGTTCAGGCTCTCCAAAGAAGATTGAAATTGATGAACTATCAATCCTGCTTGGGGAATTCGGACTCCGAAAGGAGGATACCCTCGATGTTAAATTCCTGGATTGGAACAGAGCCAGGATCTTAAGCTTTGTAAGGGGGAATGCAGATATGGGAAGCCTGTCTATTGGGCCTGATCCACAACAAAGGCCTTCCATGCTTCGCCTCAACAATGTGTTTCAGCACAATTTGATTGTCAGAAGCCAGGCTGAGTTGCAGTGGTTGGATGGAGGGACAAGTACATTTGACTCTACCCATACTGCTACTTTGACCATCAACCCTTCAGCTACATTCCGGGTGATGACCGACCAAAACCTTCGCTGGGGCGATAAGATCTCTACCAACGTTTCCGGACAAAGATTATTTATCTACAACTACGGAGAGCTCATCAAACAAGGAAATGGAGAGGTCGAAATTGAAGGTTGTATCAGCAATCGCGGCAATGGAAGCCTCTCTGTGCAAGGTGGAAGCCTAAATTTTGAAGGAAATCACAATTGCAATTAGGCTTTATTCTATAAAAAAGAGGAGGACATCGTTATGCCCTCCTCTCTTTTATAGATCAGTTTTATACGGTTCTCTAATTAAAAATTACCTCATATTGCATCCCGTCTTCTCCAGTTCCCCTTGGTACCATGAACAGATTCATTTCCCCAAGTTTTTCATTTTTAACGGAATATGTCCCTTGATTCAAGTAGCGATCTTCTCCCGGGGAGTTGAACATTAGAGCAAAACCCTGAGGAGCGGACTTTTCATTCTCTTTTGCCTCGAATATTTCAATCTTGTTCAGAACAAGCCTTAGGTTTTCCTTTTCATTCAAGGGGATAAAGAAGTCCTGGCTTACCAATGGTTCAAATATTTCCGGATTGATCATAGATTCTAATGGTTTGAGTAGATTTAAATTTAAGTCAAATGATTCAATTCCAAAAAAATTATTATTTAAAAAACAGAAGAGGGTAACCTTGGGGGAAGGCTACCCTAAAAACCAGATGATATAAGAATCTTTAGTAGTAGATGGGTAGTAAATTCAAGGTAGAGCCAGATGGACTCACTCCCTTTGGTTGTGCTAACATGCTTTCCCCCAGCCATTAAAGAGCGACGTATACCACTAACATTGTTCTATGAATCAAAAATCCTAAACTTTTGCCTTAGCTTAATATGTACTTCTACCCAAAAGCCACTTGGGGTAATTTTACCTACTTGTCCAGTAGAACTGCTTACCCAGACCTTATAAAAAGCATTCACCGACCAGACTTATTGCCTGATCGGTGAATTGATCTTTTGATAAACTACCCTTTTACTTTTTTACTATTTTTTCTCTGAATATAGCCTCCGCCATCCTGACTTCAAGGAAGTAATATCCACTCGCCAAATGGCTTAAGTCAATTTTGACATCCTCTACAAAATCCACATCCAAACTCATCAACTCCTGTCCGGCAATATTCGTTATCCTGACCAATGCCCCCATTTTCAAGGTCATGGTTCTTAGGGTAAGATTAGTCGAAAATGGATTGGGCATTACCTTGAGGTCATTTGCCAGGATATCATTTGTAATGTCAGGGCTTTTAAATGAAATGCTTCTTGCTAGGCTTCCTTTGAATATATCTCCAGCCTTTGGAGAACGAGGCATATTTCTCAAACGAAGTCCTTGGCAAGGAATATTCAATTTGATGTTGCTGGTGATTACGCTATTGGGAACACCTGGTAGCAACCTATGATCTACCCACCAAATTCCGGTGATGTTGTCATCTCCAAAGGTGGCAGGAGATTGGGGATTGTTTTTGGTCCTGAAATAAGAATCACCCGGGAGCGCAAATAAGGTATCCCTTTGTGGGCTCCACCATTGGGCATAAATGTAGGGATGAGCTTGTCTGTTTGGATTGGTAACCTTCCATGTCAGGGAATCAGTTCCCGCATCGTAACATACGAAATTAAGTTTGAGTCCCTTGAACTTAGGTGGATTGATGAAGGTAGCCTGATTTGACCTGGCAGAAGTTGTGGCCTGGCGATAGGCTTCAACTTCATAGGTTACAGTTACAGCAAACACATAAACGGTATCTACATAGCGAGATATATTTGGCCCTACACTATCTATCACAACTCCATCCCTGATGATTCTAAATCCATCTTCATTGGAAGAATTATCTTTCCAACTCAGTTTGGCGAGCAAGGCGGTACCACTTCCTATGACCAGCTTACTTGGCGCAGCCAAGCCTTGAGAATTATTCACAAGCACCATCAATTTTATGACGGAATCACATCCTGCCGTGCTTTGTAAGGTATCTTGGTAGCTACCAGCATTGGTGATTATTTGGCCACCAAAGATCAAAGTATCCCCCGGATTAATTGTGCTGTCTTGCTGGATCAAATAGGTAGGATTTATCCCTAAATCCAATATCACAATGCTATCGCAGCCAGCCTGATTGCTCAGAGAAATTTGGTAGTTCCCAGCAGTTTTTAGGGAGAGACCGTTGAAATTATAGGTCTCGTTTTCGCAAATAAAAACTTCAAGAAAGGTGGTATCGGAAGCTCCCAACACACTTGTATTGGTAATCACAAGGCTATCACAGCCAAATTGATTAACCCAAAGAGTCGTATCCGTTCCAGCTTGACTAGAATCACAACTGGTATTATGGATGATGGTCGTATCTGGAAGGCTAACCATCAAATTGAGGGTAACAAGCGAATCGCAGCCAGCGGAACTTTGAAGGCTGTCAATATAAATTCCTGGGGAAGTCAAGAGCTGGCCGCCAAAATTGAAGGGTAGTTGATTGGAACACAGACTTAGACTCAGGTTTTGATTAATGACAGAATCCACAGTCAAAGTAAGGATCACAATGGAATCGCAAGCAGTGGATGAAAGCAGGGTGTCGGTATAGATACCAGAGGTGCTTCGAGCTTGACCGCCAAAGAAAATACTTTGGCCTTGGCATATACTTGCATTAAGGTTTTCAACCACTTGATTCCCTACACTGAGCCGAAGGCTTACTACAGAGTCACAGCCCTGATTTGAAGTAAAAGTTTCAGTATAGGTTCCTGAGGTGGTTAAAATTTGACTTCCAAAAGTGAAACTTTGCCCTTGGCAAATGCTGGCACTCAGGTTTTCAACCACTTGATTCCCCACACTTAGCCTAAGGTTTACAACCGAATCACATCCTTGGCTGGAAGTAAAGATTTCAGTGTAGGTACCTGAGCTGTCCAGCCTTTGGCTGCCAAAAGTGAAAGTTTGTCCCTGGCAGATGAAGGCAGAATCCGAAGTCGAATAGGTCGGATTTACCGACAGGTTCAGGTTAACAACGCTATCGCATCCCAAACGATTGGTCAAAATAACTTGATAATTGCCAGCGGTTGTCAAGGTGAGTCCATTGAAACTGAAGCTCTGATTATCACAAATACTTGCTGCCAAATTGGTTGTATCTGAAGCCAGCAAGCTGGTGGTGGTAATCACTACACTATCACAGCCCGATTGATTGACCAAAACAGTTGTATCTACTCCTACTGAAGCAGGATTGCAGCTTGTATTGCTAAGCAAAGTTGTGTCAGGGAGGTTCACACTGAGACTCAATATGATTAAGGAATCACAACCCGCCGAACTTTGAAGGCTGTCTACATAGGTACCAGCAGCTGTAAGTGCCCGACCTCCAAAATTGAAGGGAAGCTGATTGGAACAAACAGCAACATTCAGATTTTGAGTAAAAACAGGATTGATAGTTAAGGTCAAGTTGACAATGGAATCGCAACCGGAAGCCGACACCAATGAGTCTACATAAGTCCCCGCAATTCTGAGGGTTCTACCACCAAAAACAATGCTGTCGCCTTCGCAAATTGATTGGGTAATACCCGTTTGGAGACTGGGTGAGACGGTCAGGTCCAGGCTGGAAATTGAATCGCAGCCAGAGACTGATGTGAGGGTATCCAAATAGGTCCCTGATACTGTCAAAACTCTACCACCGAAATTGAAACTTTGCCCTTGACAGATTTGTACGCTTTGATTGGTTCTACCTACAGGAATTACACTCAGGTTTAGTACTATGATAGAATCACATCCATCATTGCTCAGTAAGCTATCCCTGTAAGTACCTGCAGCACTCAAAAATTGCCCCCCAAATGGCAAACTGTCTCCTTCGCAAATGCTTCTATTTTGGGTGCTGATAGATTGGCTATTTATCAAACTAAAGCTCGTATCACAACTGGAAAATCGGAGGTCTGAAAGCAGGAAGTTCACAGCGGTGCCTCTTGGGAATGGCCCTACGGTATAGCTACCAGCAGGAATACTGTCTAGCAAAACTGTATTTCCATTGCTTATTCGATAGGTATTTCCTGCTCCAGTAAAAGCAAGGTTTACTTCAAAATCTGAATTCCCTAGGCAAGAGGCTGAAGTAGAGGTCAGTTGAAGGCTACAAGTGTCCAACCCTATGCAAGCTGGGGCAGCAGCCAGAAAAGGACTTGCATCCACTAAACCAGTAAAATTATCTCCACTTCCCCCCAGGGGTAAAGGACCATTACTCGCTCCCCAAAAATTATTTTCAGCATTAAGGGAGTCGGAAGCAGTAGCCGTAAATCTCTGAATTCCACTAAGATTTCCCTCTATTCGACAATCAAAGATCCTGTTATTATTCGAAGAGTTTCCCATGCTGACGCCCGTACCATTGTTTAGGAGTTGGGAACAACTCAAAGTATCAAAACTGCTGTTCCCCATGCTTATCCCAGTCGCTCTATTCTGGATTCTTAAGCCATCCATTCGGATGTGATCACTATTGGATAGAAAGAGCCCGATACCCGTCCTATTGGTACTAACCAAGTTGCCCAGGTTAATCCCAGAAACAGTAACGCTATCCGTATTTGACACAAAAATTCCATAAGTTGTAAATGAGGTCAAATCATTCACACCCAAGGCTATATTTTCTCCAGGAAGACTTCCATCACCAATATTTTGCGGAGGACAGCTATTCAGGCTAATTCCGATCGTTCCACCATTGAAGGTGTTCCCTCCTGTCCTTATTCCTCCTGCTATTCTTCCACTGGCAATGGAATTTAATAAAATAGCAGTTGGATTGTTTGAAAAGGAGTTTCCAAGCAGCCAGGTATCCGAACCTCGACTTTGGCTGATTCCTATAGAATTAATGATTGAATTTGAGCGGATCCAGCTTCGGCTACACCTGCTCATATCCAGTCCACGGCTTGCATCTCCCAACACACAATTCTGAATCAGTACACTGTCAGCGTCCTGAAGAAAAATTGAAGCCAATTTATTGTTGACACTAGGTCCTGATAAGTTAAGGTTGGAGATGATCGTGCTATCCACATTACCTAATTGAATCGCGTAACGGGAAAAATCTATCAAAGAGAGTGAATCCAGTATTATGTTGCTATTGGGGTAACTGCCATTGCTGATGACTTGAGGGGGAGTCTCGAAGAGGTAAATCCCTGTTCCTCCACGGCTAAAGGTATTTCCATCTATGGCAATTCCTCTTGGTATATCCTGGCTTTGAATGTTGAAAATTTGGATAGACGTATTGCTGTTGTTGGCAAAATTACA
Organism: Bacteroidia bacterium; assembly: GCA_022760475.1. Classification (GTDB taxonomy): domain Bacteria; phylum Bacteroidota; class Bacteroidia; order J057; family J057; genus JALEFZ01. The sequence continues at coordinate 41,709 of JALEFZ010000076.1, forward strand.
ATTCCGAATAGAGTAATCTCTACCCCTATTGCCTTCAAATCCTGTAGACCTATCTGCAAGGTTACAATTGATGAGTGCAAGGCTGTCGCAACTACTAGCACGAATCCCATAACCAAAGTTGGAGCTCGAAGTGGTATCACTAAGATTTAAATTGGCAATAATCAGGCTATCCGTACTTGAAATGATAATTCCTGAGGTACGAAAGCTACTTACATCATTGGTATTCAGGCTAATATTTGTATTTGGATACATGCCATCGCTTATTATTTGTCCTGAAGGCAGGTTGCTCAACGATAAGGCTGTAGTTCCCCCATTTAGGCTATTCCCGCTTAGGCGAATGCCTCGGGATAATTGACCTGCAAGGATAGAATTCAAGACAATGGCTGTTCCTGAGTTGCTCAAACTATTGTTTATTATTCTGATATCAGAACCCCCACCAATATCTATTCCTGCACTTGAATTATCGAAAAAAGTATTATTTTCTAGCCAGACCCTGTTGCTGCTATTGATGTCGACCCCCATACTGCTATTACCCATTACATTATTTCGGATAAGGGCACTGTCTCCCGATCCTAGAAAAATCGAAGCAAAGGAGGGGTTGCTTCCTGTATGGCTCAGGTTCAAGTTGGCTATGATTAAGGAGTCCGTATTTGACAATGAAATGGGATAGGTTGAGAAGCTCCTCAAATCATTTACATTCAGCAGGATATTGGTACCAGAAATTCCACCTTCACTAATTATCTGATTATGGGTATTGGTTATTTCCAATCCTACAGTTCCCCCATTAAAGGTATTGCTTGCTATGTCTACTCCTCTTGCAGTCTGTTGGGCAGTGATGGAATTCAATGAAATAGCCGTCGCATTGTTGCTAAAGCCATTATTAAGGATATGGATATCTGTCCCAATACTAATTCTTACTCCCCTATTGCCAGAGTTAGCAATGCTGTTGTTGCTAAGCCACAATTGGTTCATCCTGCTACTATTGAAGCCTATCGAGGAATTCCCGAGGTTGTTGTTTTGGACCAATAGGCTATCACAATTTTGAGCGAGAATCCCACCCGAAGATTGGAAATTCCCCAAACCGCTCAGGTTAAGGTTTGCAATCACAGAAGAGTCAGTCGTGGCAATTTCAATTGCATATCCAGAGAAACCAGATAAGTCATTCACCCCTAATACAATGTTGCTATTGGGAATGGAACCATCACTAATGACCTGCGGAGGAGCTTGGGAGATATCCAGGCCAGTTCCTCCACCATTAAATGAATTTGCTGTCATGGCAATTCCTCTTGGAATGTTTCGGCCACTTACCCCGCTGAACCTGGCTGCATCATTGATGTTGCTACCAAAGCTATTGTTTCTCAGGTAGAAATCACTTCCATTTAATCCTTCAAAGCCCCTGCTCCTGTTTTGCAAGCTACAATTCAGCACAGCAAGGCTGTCACAGCCAGTTGTAGAGATTCCATAATCAAAAAAGATGGAAGAGCTGGTGTCGTTCATGTTCAGGTTGGCAACAATGGAACTATCGACGTTTGACAAAAAGAGTCCATATTGATTAAAGCTGGTAAGTGCAGAAGCTGGAATTACAATGTTCGTACCTGGATAACTTCCATCACTGATGACCTGGCCCCTGACCATGTTGCTCAAAGAAAGTCCGGTTCCTCCATTATTTAAGCTATTACCTATGACTTCTACACCGCGCGAAAGTTGTCCCCTTCGAATGGTATTCAATCTGATGGCAGTAGAGATATTGGTAAAGGAATTGTTGAGCAAATGAACATCCCTCCCATCGAATATATCCAGGGCAAAAGAACCATTCTCGTCAAAAACATTATTCCTCACCCAAAAACGGCTTACCCTATCTGCATCCATCCCCCTTTGGCAATCCCTTATCTGGATGTTCTCAATCAAAGCGCTGTCTACATTGGAAATAAAAAGTGCACCCGTAGACTGGGTTCTACCCAGGCCTATAAAATTCAAATTTGAGAGCAAGAGCGAATCAGAATTGGAAACTTCCAGTGCATTAGACCTAAATCCGCTGAGATCATTGCTTGCGAGGAGGATATTAGCCCCAGCAGTTGCCGTATTGCCAATCACTTGAGGAGGCGCGCCATTGATGCTAATTCCTGTTCCACCTCCATTGAAACTATTGCCGCTAATAGCAATACCTCTGGGTAGAGAGGCAGAGGAAATGGTGGTAAGCCTAATGGCATCTATGTTGTTGTTGGCAAAGGTAGAATTGGTAATACTGATGTCTGCCATATTTCTAGCATCTACACCAAAACCACGATCTGAGAAATCACAGTTGATCACTGAAAGGCTATCACAGCCCGTGGCGAAGATGCCATAGTCAGAAAAGAAATTGCTAGGGTTTCCATCACTCAGATTCAGATTGGCTATGATGCTGCTATCGACATTACTAAGCTGGAGGGCCGAACTTCTAAACAAAGTCAGGTCAGCTTGGCTGACATTGATATTTGTTCCTGGATAGGAACCATTGCTGAGCACTTGGCCACGCGGGAGATTCAACAAATCAAGGCCGATATTTCCACCTGAAAGGCTGTTACTGTTTACCAATACCCCTTGTGGAAGAAGATTTCCAGCGATTCCATTGAGGTAAATAGCTGTACCACTATTGCTGAGGCTGTTGTTGAGAACACGGATATCAGAGCCATTAAAAACGGCGATCCCTCTGGTATTGTTATCGTTGAGGGTATTGTTTTGTATCCAACCCCTATTTACTCCACTTAACTCTACTCCTCTGGCAGCATTACCAAATTGGTTATTTTGAACCAAAATGCTATCGGAATTGAGGATGCGTAAGCAATAAGAAGCGGCCGTGGTGGCCGTTCCTGAAAGGTTCAAGTTCCTGATCACAGAACTGTCAGCTCCACTCAAACTCAAAATGATACCGGTATAGGCCAGTCCGGCATTTGGAATTTCAACCGAACTTCCGACTATGCTGGCATCGCTTACCAACTGTGAAGGCACATTGGTAAGATCGATCAGGTTTCGACCAGAATTATAGCTGTTGTTACGAATCAGAATTCCTCTTGGAAGGTTTTGTGAAGTAATGTTGCTCAGCCTGATGTCATTGAAGTTGTTATTGAAACTACATGATTGAATATCCACATCAGATCCTGTATTGATGCTAATGGCAGTATTTATATTGCTAAAATCCAGGTTTCTAAGCCTTACGCCATCGGTTGAGTTTGCAAATACACCTGAATTTATGCCATCGAAAGCCAAGCCTTCGATTTGGAGGGCATTCACCCCTATGAATTGCACAAAGCGTGGGATAGTAATCAGGGGAATCCCTGCATATCCGCCCTGAGTAGTTCCATCCAAACGTACATCATCGGTGATGGTGGGCAGATTGGTACTAATAATGAGGCTTTGACTCCCTGAACCGATGGTAAAGGTAATCGTATCGCGCCCCAAAGTAGTGTTAGCAGAAAGTATCGCTTCCCGTAGTGAACCTGAACCTGAATCATTGGTATTGGTAACAGGAAAAGTAGCTGCTTGAAGGTTCTGACCTAATATGCTTAAGCACAAGATCAAGGCTAACAACAGCCTGCTTAGGAGGTTTTTCATAAGAATGCCTTTCAATTAGGTGGTAAAACAATGCCGGAAGGCCTTTGGGGATACTGTCGGTGAGATGGAGGAAGTGGTCAACCAGCAAAGGCAGAAATTCGCTTTTAGCTAACAAACCTTCTTAAAATTGGTGGAATTGGATTATGACCATTAATCAACCAAAATGGATCAAAATCTATCCCAGCAAGCATTCTGAACTGAGATACTTACCTTAGCCAGATCGGAAGATATGAAGGCAAACCTACTTTCTAATATTCAGGATATTCTTCCAAATGGATAATTTATATTTCCATTTGAATCATTTTCCATATTACAAGGTTTTATTTTATCCAAATAATAGCTTTATCTACTTACTGGAATTTACATGAACTTCAAACCATTAGGAGGCTACATATTTAATTATTCTTATATAAAATTTATACTTACCTTCTCACATGAAATTAAGAAAACTACTATACATCGCACTCTGCTGCACCTTATCTATGGGGTTTAATCCTACCCATAGCCTCGGCCAGTTTGTACCCATTGGAGATGGTAGCTATACCACAAATTTTCCAGGGACGGACGCCGCTGGAAGAAATAGCTTTCCGTCAGGTTCGCCTTTACTGACAGGAGCAGCTGCCAATAAGCCTGCCCCCACCAACGATTGGTGGTCAGCAAAAATCAAGAATGGCCATGTTGACAACCTGTTCAACTATCCATTTACCATGAAAACTGTCAATAGTGGATTGGTCGTTACGTATATCCCCTGGGGAGTCATAGACAACATCGAACCTGTGGTGGTAGGCGTAGAAGGCCTGAATGCCCCCCAAGCCCTTGTCTCAGACTTTAGCGATTGGACGGTAAGTATGGATTGGAGCAATGGCAGCCACCAATTTGAAGCTACCTCCGGGATCGGTATGCCGTTCCTATATTTTAAAAAGAATACAAATGATCTGGCAAAGATTACCGTAAATCAAGGTACCGTAAGTATATCCGGAGAAATGTTGATCATTACCGATGCCCGAAACGGGGCTGATTTTGCAGTATATGGACCTGTTGGGAGTGTGTGGAACCAAAACGGAAATACCTATACCTCCAGCCTCAATGGCAACAATTATTGGTCACTGGCCTTTATCCCTTTGACTGCTTCCAATGTGACTGCGGTAGCCAATGAATACAAGAAATACGCCTATGTTTTCCCTACCAATACCAAAACCGTCTGGGATTATGACGAAACAAGCTCCGTCCTGAGGACAGACTTCATGGTAGAAACTGAGGTACTCGAAGGCAACGATTCAAGCATTTTGATGGGACTCCTTCCCCACCAATGGGCACATCTTGCCTCCAATTCTCCAAGCCCGGACAAGTACTCCTACCAAACTGTACGTGGAGAGTTGAAATGCCTGGAAGGGAATACATTTAGCACAGAAAATCGCTTTTATGGCATCCTGCCTACCCTGCCCTTTTTAGACTTTTATAATCCAGGTTTCAGCCCCGGTCAACTCAATTCAAAGGTTCAAGCCTTGAAAAATGATCAATTGGATACCTGGACGGACTCATATAATGAAGGGCAGTTGATGAACAGGTTGATCCAGACCGCTAGAATCGCAGATTTGATGGGAGACACCCTGGTCAGGGACCAGTTAAAAAACACCGTAAAAACGAGGCTGGAAGATTGGCTAAGCGCCAGTCCAGGAGAAGTAGCATTCCTGTTTTACTACAATTCAAATTGGTCAGCCATGCTGGGATACCCTGCTGGCCATGGCCAGGATGGCAATATCAACGACCACCACTTCCACTGGGGATACTTCATACATGCAGCATCCTTTGTGGAGCAATATGAACCAGGATGGGCAAGCCAATGGGGTGATATGATCGACCTACTGGTCAGAGATGCAGCCTCTCCAAACAGGGATGATACCCACTTCCCCTTTCTTAGAAACTTTAGCCCTTATGCAGGGCATTGCTGGGCAAATGGATTCGCTTCCTTCCCACAAGGGAATGACCAGGAATCTACTTCCGAAAGTATGCAGTTCAATTCCTCACTCATTCATTGGGGAAGTGTAACAGGCAATGATTCTATCAGAGATCTAGGTATTTATCTCTACACTACCGAACAAACAGCCATTGAAGAATACTGGTTGGATGTGTCCGAACGCAATTTCGGTCCCAACCAGATTTACAGCCTGGTATCCAGGGTTTGGGGAAATAGTTATGACAATGGGACATTCTGGACCAACGACCTTGCGGCTTCTTATGGAATTGAGCTGTACCCCATTCACGGAGGCTCACTATACCTGGGCCAGGATACAGCCTATGTAAGGAAACTTTGGAATGAAATTGAAACCAACACAGGCATCCTTAACAATGAGGTCAACCCCAACCTTTGGCATGACATTTATTGGGAGTACCTGGCATTCATAGATCCTGCCAAGGCAATTTCCCTCTACGATTCTTATCCAGATCGTCAATTGAAATTTGGGGTTTCTGACGCCCAAACTTATCACTGGTTACATTCCATGAAGGTTCTGGGAAGGGTCGATATTTCAGTTACATCAGACCATCCATTGGCTGCAGTCTTTCAGCAAAATGGAGAAAAAATCTATGTAGCTCAGAATTATGGAATGAGCCCAATGACGGTTAATTTTTCTGATGGCTTTTCTTTGAATGTACCTCCACAAAAACTGGCTACCAGCAAGGACATAAACCTGACAGGAAACCTGAGTTCAGTATTCGACCAGGCCTATGCAGGGGGTAGCATAACCCTCACTGCCACTGTAAAGGGGGGAACGGCCACAAAGATAGAATTTGTAGATGGAGAGACAGTATTGGGACAAACTACCCAAGCACCCTATGAATTCAAGGCTAGTAACCTCAGTGTAGGAAGACACTACTTCTATGCCCGGATTTATGATGGCACAGATTTCAGCATTACCAACCTGGTTGAAGTTACTGTTGGAGAACAGCTGCCCTTCCTGGGAGACCCCATTGCGATACCAGGTACCTTTGATGCGGGTCATTATGATTTCTATGAAGGAGGAATTGGGCAGGATATCGCCTACAATGACCTTTCAAATGGCAATGCTGGTGATTTCAGGACGGAAGAAAAAGTCGATGCTTCCCTTAATGGTTCCGAGGGGGCTACTGTAGGATTCATTTCTCCTGCTGAGTGGTTAGAGTATAGCATTGATGTAGCTCAAGCAGGCCTACATGAATTGTCTTTTAGATATGCCAGTGGCAATACAAATGGAGGAGGCCCATTCCATCTTGAGATGGATGGCGAACAGATCGGTCCAAATATCACAGTAAGTGGTACAGGTTCATGGAGTACCTGGGGAACAAAAACCGTCAGCAATGTTCCATTAAAAAGTGGGAAAAACATCCTAAGGGTCTTTTTTGATCAGGGTGAATTCAACCTGGGAAAAATGACATTTACCTATACTGCTCCCTTGAATTATGACCAACCCATAGCAAATGCCGGAGGGAATAAGCTTGTTGTTCTTCCACAAACCAGCACCAGCTTGGATGGGAGCAATAGTTCTGACCCTGGCGGAGCAAACCTGTCTTATTCATGGAAACAAATCTACGGGCCAAGCCTATTGACTATATCAAATGATCAAACTGCTACACCGTCAATTTCTCCCTTGGAGGAGGGAGTTTACCTCATGGAATTGACTGTGAGCAATGGACAATACACAGATAAAGATGAGGTGTATGTAATTTCCAGTCCAAACAACAATGTCCCTCCCAAAGTATCGATCTATTCGCCATTTGACGAATCTGAATTCATCGAAGGGGATGAAGTGAGCATTTCAGCAACTGCCTCAGACCTCATAGGTTTTGTGCAAAAGGTTGACTTTTATACTGATAATCAATTGATTGGAACTTCTACACAGGCACCTTACCAAATCAATTGGACTCCGGCACCTGGAGATTACAGCATTACAGCCACAGCCGTAGACGATGGGGGAAGTCAGACCCAATCCAAACCCATTAGCATCAAGGTCTCCGATGCTCCACCATGTAAAGGAACATCCTACAATGGGGACTTTGACTATGAATTCTCAGATGATGACAACAACCCTACCTTGACCTTCATTCCTTCCCAAAATGGAGTTGGAACCCCAACCTGTATCCTTTATTACGGAACCAATGCCAATAACTTACCAGGTTATGGGGTACAGCCTAATGTACCTTTCCGATTGAATGCCAGTAAGGGAGAAACCATTTACTTCTACTACACCTATTCCTTCCCTGGAGCTGTAGAAAAAAATAACGCTGCCAATAAGGACGTCTACCAAATTGGTAGCTGCTTGTTGCCAACCTCAATTGAAGCGAAAGGATTGGAATTGAAATATTACCCCAATCCCATCAGCAATGTGCTGAATTTAGAGTTGCCAAATGGCCAAAACGAAATTGAAGTCTTCAGTACATCTGGAAAATTGATGGATAAGTTCAAGGCTACGGGTGGATTAAGCACACACAACATGCATTCTTACCCCAAAGGATTGTATATTTTTAGGGTGAAGAATGGAAGTAAAATGAAGATGTTTAAGGTGGTCAAATAATGTCTTGACTTCTTTTAAAATTTCAGGCGTTCGATGATTTCGAACGCCTGTTTTTTATATGTAGGACAAATGACAACTTGGGTTAGCTATAGAAATCAGGCTTCATCCGCTGCTGGACTTTTTTTCTTCGGTGGGCCAGGAAAAAACATATTTACCCTCTCGGTATAAGCCCTATAGTCAGGTCTTTTTTGTAAGGAATAAAATTCAGAAGGCTTCGCTCCGGAATAATGGACGAGGGTGGTGTACATAAGCCTGGATACAAACAATAAACCTATCCCCAGTAAAATCCAGATGACTATGTGTTCTTGCCCTTGCAATGAAAACCAAGAGGGGACAGCAGCAATGACCAAGGCAGTCCATACCATCCATTCAGCGAAGTAGTTTGGATGCCGGGAGTAAGCCCAAAGCCCTACACTACAGACTTGTTTTCGAAGGCCTTTGGCTTTCATCTCTCGAAGAAATTTCAATTTTTGATGATCGGCGATACTTTCCATCAGGAAGGCTCCCAGCCAAATAATCAGCCCTATTATCTCAAGTATGTGAATTTCTGAAGCAGGATTATGGCTAATGATAAATGCAGGAATAGCTAAAAATGAAGCATTCGCCAGCCCTTGGATCAATACCTCAATTTGCATGGTCAAAGGTAAATTGGTCTTTCCTTGCTTCTCCCACCTTCTCCTTTGGTATTGATATCTAGGTAACTCCTTATCTAAATGCCCTTTTCTCCACAATTGCAAAGCCCCAATTCCCATTCGCAGCCCCATAAATAAATAAGCTCCACTCACCAGGTATAGCCGTATGGAGTTGCCCTCTCCCATAAATAGGATAACCACTCCTATGCAAAAAAGTCCCCAAGGCCATCCAATGTCTACATAAGACATCCTTCCAGTTTTCCAGGTTGGCCAACAGACCACAAGGGCAAATAGAAGCAATTGTACAAGGCCATTGATCAAGGATATTTCTCGAAATGAGTTGGTAATGAGCAGAATTGCCCAGCTAAATAGAAAGGGAATTAAGGGTCTAAGGTATTTCATTTGCAGGGCTTAATGGAGTAGCGTGATTTCTATTAGCCAAACTCTGGTTCAGCCCATAAAAAATAAAAAAAGTTTTTCAGAGATGTTTATACCATTGAGGCAGTCTCGTCATATACAGTTGTCGCTTTCCTTAGAGGAATTCGACAGTAAATCATTGATGATTCAGCCTGGATAAGGGAAAGAAATTGAATTAGTATCCTTTACCAAAATGAACACAAAATTCAAATTAATGATTCATCGGAATTTTTATGTGGAAATATGTAACTAAATTTTTGAAACCTAGTATTGTTAGATCCCTAGCAGTCAATTGTTTTAAAAGTCAGCTTAAAAATCCACCCATATTCACAACTAAAAATTAATCATGAAAAACTTTATCATTAGGATTTTAATTGGAGCTGGTCTTGCTTTTGGCGGTTACTACCTGATTACTGTTTCGGAAGGGCTAGTCAGCAAAGATGAGTTTACAGAGGTAGAAAACATGTGTAACAATGGAGTTCAAACTACAGGCATAGTTCGGGACTCCGTATTGGAAACACAGATGACCATTGCCGGAGCTGAGATATCAAGTTTTGAACTAAAATTTGACTTCATGGTAGAAGGTAAATCTTATGTAGCCAAGAAAACGGTCAACGACCTTGACTCTCAAATGCTTCCAGTAACTGCCGTTTGGTACGACAAGACCAACCCCACATCCAATTCTACAGAAGATCCATGCGAGAAATTGGAAAACTTCAAAAGCGAAAAAAAGGTTGGGAACGAAAATCTCTTCTTTTTTGGTGGATTGATCCTTGGATTGTTGGGGCTAGGAATTGCCTGGGGTAGCTTTAAAGAAATGATTGCCAGCCTTTTTAGGCGGAAGAAGTGAGGTTGAATTACCTTTATAGTAAAACTCATGAAACCCTTTAGGATTATTCTTAAAGGGTTTTTATCATTATGATTCATATCCAACAATGATTGTTGGTCTGGGTTTTGGGCAATCCTAAGTTAACGTTTCCAGAAGATCATCTTATATATCGGTATTCAAGATTCTTCACTATTGCTCTGAACGACCTTTTACCCTATCACCAACACCCACCTCAATCAAATCCTCCTCAGCCTCATCAAAAAAGCCAAATCGATCTAGCCTCCATTACCTAGAGCTGGATAGCAAGCTACAATCCTCTACCAAAACCGAAACCCAGGCCACCTGTGCCAAGGTCGATAATCCAATAATTAGCGCCTTGGGGCTTTTGAAAACGATAGCCGAGCTGGATCAGAGGAACAATAGGTGCGTCAGGTATATTGGAGACGGTCAACCCTAAGCGGGTTTCAAAGTGATGATTTCCAGCCCCGGTCCAGAAATTGTGATAAATCTGCCCCCCCCAAACAGGACCGATGGAGCCAAGCGGATTCCCTGCACCAAAGGCTCCTATCCCGAAGCCATGGTGCCGCCTTCCTTCTTTTTTATGGCTATAGCTTTCAAAGCTGGCTGATATCAGTGGCAAGAGCACGACGTTGGAACCTACATGAAGGTTGACGCTTGATTTTGGCCATTCAGGCCTCGAACTATCGTTTTGTGCTTGGGCCACACCAACCGTAAAGAACAAGACTGAAAGCAAGAAATATTTCATGTGAGTAGGTGGTTGTTGAATGAGGGTATCAGTCAGGCACATACTACTTGACAAAACGGATATTTAAACAGGATGAACCGAATGTTACAGGATTAAAAGAACTGCATATGCCTGAAAAATCTTTAAATATTCAAGCAGGGTTTAGCCAATGGAATAACTACACAATGAATATACGACGAAAAGCGAACAAAATATCTTTATAGCATTGATGATTAAGGCTATAACCTAATAAGCTGATAAATAAAAAACTATGCTCTACAAAAAAAGCGAAAGCTGGCTCCTTTAGTGTACCCCAAAAAAGAGAAAACCCGTAAATAGCTAAAATAAAGCTAAATACGGGATAACTAAGTACCCGAGGCCGGAAATTGTCCAGCGTATTTTGTACTAAAACTTTTATCTATTTGGATACCAGAGGGTTAAATTGCAGATTTTAGCAGTAAAATGGGATCCTAATATTTTTATACGTGTCTGAAGCTCGTCTGAACATTCTATAATTTCACTCAATAAAATCTTCAAGGTCAATAAAAGGTTGTCCTGCCCATGAATGAGTCATTTCTTTAAATAGTACATCTTTATGTTCATTTAAGGTTGACTTACGAATGTTGACTATACAAAAATCTTCTTCACCCTCATGATTAGTCTTAATCAGATTAAGGTGGTCAACATTAGAGTCATTAGTAAAGAGGGTCCCTTCTAATGCATCCATCAAAGCCTTTGACATATTATCTAAATCTTTGTCTTTATTACTTTTCCCTAAGACAAAAAATAGAAGAACACATAATTTAGAATCTAGTGGCTCATTAATTCCCATCCTCTTTAAATAGTCCGAAATAGCATTTTCAAATGCTTCTCTTTTTACTTTTCCAGCTGCCTGTTTCGAAATTGCACTTATTCTAATAGGCAAAGTTGATACTATGCCCTCATCAGGTTTACATATCGGGCAATGGAATTGTCCTAGAACCATTAATTTTTGGCTCAGTGATGGAGAAAAAAATGGAACAGAAACACATTCCTTCTTTGTGAAAATTCTAGATAAAACAGGGAAATGTTCACCAAAACTTACTTTGTTTATCCATCTTACCACTTCAACTTGTTCTTCGCTACTTAATTCATCTTCTAGAGAGAAATCTTTTGAATTATGCTTATTGAATTCAGTTAACACTAAGGACTTTATGATATCAAAATCAGGTGTGTCAGACCTAAGCTGTTTTCTAAGATTATTTGCAAAATCCTTTGTTTCCTCCAATTTATTATAGTTTATTCATAAAATGCCAACAAAAATAGCACTGACTAACTATTGTCTCAAAATAACCAAGAATCGGCCCTCAGAGTATCTGAGGACCAATTTGGTATTCTAAGTACCCGAGGCCGGACTCGAACCGGCACGGACATTTCTGCCCAAAGGATTTTAAGTCCTTCGTGTCTACCAATTTCACCACTCGGGCGTAGTGCATTTGCGATAGGTTTGCAAACCTATAAAATTAATGGATATTTTTCCTATTTGAAGACAAATTTCTCTATCAAGGGATCATTTTCTCCTATTTGCAGTTCTTGCGGATCATTTCATAGGCCTTGGGACTGCCCAATTCACCTGCTCGGCTCCAGTCCAAACAAGCACCGTCCATGTCACCAGCTTGGACCTTTATGTTCGCCCGGGCGATATATGGTTCGGGATCACCGGGAGTTTTTTTGATGATGTACCCCAAATCCTCAATGGCATATTGGTATTTCTGCAGGTAGACAAAGGCCTGAACACGATCTGCGAAGTAAACCAACTTGCGTCTTCGGCTGAGTTTGATACAGTAATTCAAATCCTGAATGGCTCCACGATAGTCTTCCAGTTTCATCTTTGCCTCTGAACGGGCGTAGTGGTACTTCTCCATTTTGGCGCGACCTTTTATGGCAATGTTGAAGTCCCGAACCGCTTCCCTGTCCAGGTCTAAACCCATTTTCGCCAAACCTCTGTTATAATAGGCCTCCGGATTGGCAGGATTGATGTCTAGTGCCAGACTAAAATCTTGCATGGCATCCACAAACTTCTTGAGCCTCAGGCGTGCAAAGCCACGATTGAAATAGGCGACATCATTTCTAGGATTGAGTTCCAAAACCATTTGAAAATCAATTTCTGCACCTGAATAATCCTTTTGATCCAGTTTTTGAATGCCACGGTTGAATAATTGCTTCTCTGTCTGTCCATACACATGATGACAGCAGAAAGCAAGAAGCAGAAGAAGCAGTTTTATCCGCATGAATGTTTCCAACCTTAAAATGTTACGATTCCCAAGCAAACCAAAGGTATAGAAACAATGAGTTTTTTTCAATTGAGCATTCAGAGCCTTTATTACATTGCTTATCAATCTATTCTACATAGGCAGGCTTTTTCCAGCTTCTTTTAATTACATCAATTGAAAACAAGAATTGTTTTGAGTTAAGTAGCTTTTGAGTTAATTAGCGGCTGAAAGTTCCTAACGGAGGAACCCTAAGTAAAGACTGGATTTCGTCAATGATTAGCCTATCCCAAAGCGCTCCTAAACTGGACGCCAAGATTCCCCTACCTTCTTCCAAAAGTGAAAGCAACCGTGCCTTGATCATTCAGGCCTTGAGTCAGGAAGAAATCGTATTGGAAAACCTGGCTGAGGCCAGAGATACCCAAACCATGATCAGGCTACTCAATGATTCTGAGGGACATGTCCTGGATGTATTGGATGCAGGCACCACCATGCGCTTTCTTACTGCCTATTTTTCTGCGACAGGAAGGGATCAGATCCTTACCGGAACCCCCAGAATGTGCCAGAGACCTATCGGAGTACTGGTTGATGCCCTTCGCGAACTGGGTGCCGAGATTGATTACTGGAAACAGGAAGGCTTTCCACCCCTTCACATCATCAGCAAAGGAAGCAAAATGCAAGGTGGCAAGATTTCCATGCCTGGAAATATCAGTTCTCAGTTCATTTCTGCAATTTTAATGATTGCTCCCACCCTAGAAGGTGGTGTCCAGCTAGAGCTCGAAGGCAAAATCACTTCAAAGCCCTACATCGACATGACACGTGCCCTAATGGCCCGTTTTGGTATCGATAGTAAATGGGACGGCAACAGCATTCATGTCTCAGAAGGGCAATATAAAGGTGGGACCTATGGCATTGAAGGAGATTGGTCTGCTGCTTCTTACTGGTATAGCATGGTAGCCCAATCCAAAGGAGGCAAATTGGAGATCCATGGTTTAAGAAAGAATTCTATACAAGGAGACAGTTCCATTGTCGAACTTTCGAAGCATTTCGGTGTGGAGACTACTTATACGGATCAAGGCCTTTCTCTCGTAAAAACCAATCAGGAATTGCCTTCTTCCCTTGAAATTGACTTTTCGACCTTCCCTGATCTGGCCCAAACCATTGCTGTAATGGGAGCAGCCCTGGGCGTTGAATTGTCTATGACGGGCCTACACACCCTCAGAATCAAGGAAACAGATAGAATTGCTGCCCTTGAAAATGAATTGGAGAAAATGGGGGTTGAAACAGAAAGTTCAGAAGATAGCCTGAAGGTGAAGGGAAGGATTCAAAAATCTGCCCTTATCAATACCTATGACGACCACAGAATGGCGATGGCTTTCGCCCCACTGGTCATGAGCTTGCCATCCATTAGCATCAAAGAGCCATCTGTAGTAGACAAGAGTTATCCCTCTTTTTGGAAGCATATGGAACTGACAGGAGTTAAAATTTTAGGTTAGGAAAATCTCCTAATTTGCTTTTGCAAGCATTGGGCAAGGAAAGTCAAACCTAAATATGTTATGACTAGTTTATGCTAAAATTTACATTTTGTTTTTAAATATTCTTACTCTACATTTGCAGTCCATTAACAACTAAGAAAGGAGGTAATTTACGTGCTTATAATCAGAGTAAAAGAAGGAGAATCCATCGACCGTGCGCTACGCCGTTACAAGAAGAAATTCGAAAGAACAGGTGTTTTGAAGGAGAAGAGAGCGAGGATGTTCTACCACAAACCTTCCGTTGTTAAGAAAGAGAAGATCAAGAAGGCGGTTAACCGTCAAAAGCATTACGCTAAAGAAAATTACTAATTTTCGTAAGATATTCTTTCAAGCCCACCTAATGGTGGGCTTTTTTTTTAGCCAAATTTTACGTAGCTTATTTATTACACTGTTGGTATATATGCTGCTCTTATCCTTCTTTGATTATCTTAAATATGAAAAGAATTATTCTTCTCATACGCTTCAAGCGTATCAGAGAGACTTGGAACAGCTGAGGATATTTTTGGAAAAGAGTGGTATAGACCTCAATAAGCCTTCAGATATAAAACAATTGAACCACAAAGACCTGCGAGAGTGGGCACTCGAACTTGTAGAAAAGGATCAGGCAAGCAGCACACTAAAAAGAAAATTGTCTTCTATTCGAACTTTTTTTCATTATGTTCAAAGAGAAGGCCACATTAGCTACAATCCTGCAGAGAAGATTCAGCTTCCCAAACAGGAAAAAAAGCTACCTACATTTTTAAAGCCGGATGAAACCCGATTTCTTTTTGAAGAGATAGACTTCCCAAATGATTTTGAGGGAGTCAGGGATCGCTGTATCCTCGAAATCCTGTATGGATGTGGAATCAGAAGGTCTGAACTTCTATCTCTAAGTGATGAAGACATCGATATGTATGCCCAGCAGATAAAGGTAATTGGGAAAGGCAGCAAAGAAAGAATTGTTCCATTTGGCAAGGTCGTCAAGGCTTCTATAGAAGCTTATTTCTATGAGAAAAGTCAACTTCCAGAGGCAGATAAGTCATGCTTCATAGTGCGCAAAAACGGCCATTCTGCTTATCCAAAGCTGCTTTATAACGTAGTAAATAAGTGGATAAGCAAAGTAAGTTCTTTGAATCAAAAGGGTCCACATACCCTCAGACATACCTATGCGACGCATATGTTGGATGAAGGTGCCGACCTCAACGCCATAAAGGAATTATTAGGGCATAAAAGTCTGGCCTCAACCCAGGTTTACACGCACAATTCCATATCCAAGCTCAAGAAAATCTATAAACAGGCCCATCCAAAGGCCGATTAACTCATAAACATTAAGCTTATGAAATTGACCATTCAAGCCATCCACTTCACAGCAGCAGACCGTTTGAAAGATTTCATCTCTAAAAAGGTAAATAAGCTGGATCATTTCTTTGATCGCATCATCGAAGGTGAGGTTGTCCTCAAAGTTCGTGATGAGTTTAAGGAAGGAAATAAGTACGCTGAAGTTATGATTCATGTCCCTGGCCAAACCCTGGTAGCCAGCGAGCATGCAAGTTCCTTCGAAGCTGCTGTGGATCAAGCAACTGTTAAGCTTAAAACCCAAATTAAACGCTACAAGGGCAAAATGAGAGCCCACGCATGATTTGCTACTACAACTAACCTAGACATTGAGGCTGTCCCATTGGAGACAGCCTCTTTTTTTGTGGTATTAAGTATTCAAATCTGTCGGTGGCTATAAGCCAACCATCACCTTTCTGACGAAAGTTCCCTTATCAGATTTTATCTGAAGAAGATACATGCCAGTAGGCACCTTTTGGCCGGAAGAGTTCTTCAAATCCCAACTGATGATATTTTGGTTGCTCGCGGAGTCAATAGTTTTGATCAACTGTCCCTCAATCGAAAGAATATTTACCTGAGCGTCATTAAATAGATCTCTTTCCCATTCTATCAAGATCTTCTCATTCGCAGGGTTGGGATAAACAAGTAGATCATTTTCACTGATAGTGATTTCTATTTCATTGGAAACAGTCACTCCTGGACTTGTCAGTTTGACATCGGTATAGAGGTGCCATTCTCCAGCTTCCAGGTTCACCATCCCATTGGGATCAGTAACATTGATGCTATCCCCTGAGAAATAATCATACCACATACCGCTGCTCTGGAAGCTTGTATTCGCAGAGTTTGCCGTTACGCCAAAGTTACCGATAATGAATACATTCATGTCAGGATGATCCAGTTCAATTCTTTTGACTTCGCCACCAAGATTCAGCGTAAAATCATCTGTATTAAATACCGGATGCGACCTGCGAAGATTTATCAAGGCAGCCCATACTTGATACAAGTGTCTACGTTGAAAGGCCTGTGGAGCAAAATAATCCCAGCGAATGGGCTTCTCCCCTACCCTTCCATTAAAATCAATGGAGAAATCATAACCATACTCGCCAAACATCCACAACAATTTTGGTCCAGGAATGGTAAAGAAAAATGCGCCTGCCATCTCATTTCTTTCCAAAGCGGTAAACAAGTCTCTTGTGTTGTAACTGCCTGAAGAATTCCCAAAATTGAGGTTCTTATACATCAAGCGCTCTTCATCATGGCTTTCCATATAAGCAACCAAGTGAGGGTCCTGAAAGCCACTATTTTTATGAGAAACCCCACTAAAATTGGATTTTCCCCCGTCGTTATACCCCATGGTAGCCTCATTATAAGGCTCTGTTTGCTTGCCCCAAATCATCATCCCTTTATTTGCCAACTCCCTTTCTTCTCGATTTTCAGAAAAGTGCTCAAGGATAAAGTAAGCGGTAGGATCCACAGAGCGAACATGGTCAAAATAATCAGTCAAAATAGCAATCCTCGAAGCATCGTACTGCCCCCAAGCACCTACATCATTGGGATTATTGGTTTGGGTAAAACCTTTTGAAAGGTCCATTCTGTAACCATCGAAGTGGTATTCATTGATCCAATACTCAAGAACTTTTTTACTGAAGAATTTGGTGTGAACACTTTCATGATTGAAGTCTGTTCCTACATTGAATGGGTGAGTAGGAAATTGGTTAAAGAAAGGGTTATCATCTGCTGGATACATCCTGACATATTCGTTTTGTCCAAATGCATGGTTCAATACCATGTCCAAAATGACTGCAATCCCCCTTGCATGGCAACTGTCAATAAAGGTTTTCAGTGCATTCCTGGTTCCATAGTATTTATCGACGGCGAAAAAGAAACTGGGGTTATAGCCCCATGAATTGTTGTTTTCAAATTCCATGATGGGCATCAACTCAATAGCATTCACACCCAAATTGGACAGATAGTCCAATGAATCTAAAACAGTTTGGTAGTTGTGAGCTGCCACAAAATCTCTCACCAACAATTCATAAACAACCAACTCATCCTGAGCAGGCTTGACATAATTCCCATCCTGCCAATCGTAAGGAGCCTGAGCAGTCTGAAATACTGCTGCCCTGCCACTGGTTTTATCAGATGGGAAAGCAATCAGATTTGGATATGTATCATTATCGATGAATTGATCGTTGTTTTCGTCCAGGATTTTGTCTGCGAATGGGTCTGCAATTTTGTTTACTCCATCCACCAAATACTGGTAGACATACTCCTTACCAGCTTCAAGTCCAGTCAGTTCGAGCCAATATATATTGCCATCCATAGACTTATTCATTTGAGAACCGCCTACGGGTTTCCAATCGTTGAAGTCTCCAATGGCAAACACCGAGCTTTTTTCCGGTGCATACAAGGCAAGGATAACAGTACTGTCATTGAGGTAGTTAATGCCAGGTTCCGTTCCCGCAGGCGGGTCCATCACCACATTGGGTGCAGGGACAAGAAAGAAAGTGGAATCTTCACTGATGCTTCCTCCGGTATCTATAGTGAGTAGTACCGTATTTAAGCCTGCTTGATTGGCGGTGTAGCTATTTGAAATGCTCTTACCATTGGCAGAAGCGATTTGGGCTCCATTGACTGACAAACTCAGGTTTGCAGTTTGAGCTACTTCTGCCTTGATGTTGACTGTATTTCCTTGATTTACAAGTTCACCTTCTGTTGGAGAAAGAATGATGGACGCCTGTCCACTCCCCTGATAAAGGTCATAATAGATATCTGAACCATCGGTATCCCTCCCAACAAGGGAACCATCAGCGTTACGGAAAACAAAGGAAAGCTGCATTGCCATCTCACTTTGAGGGATTCCATAAAATGCTCGACCTGATATTTTTATCTGATGGCGATTGTTACCCAAGCTGGTCATCAAGACCTTGGGATCAGCTGTTCCCCAATTACCCTGAACGTATTTCCAGTCTGAGGGACCTGTAGATTGATCTGTAATTAGTCCCATGTGGGCATAGACTGTCCCTACTCCAGACAATTCGCCATTGCCTTGAGCCGCATCATAAATGATTGTAATAGAATCGTCCAAGGTCGCGAAAACCGGCTCTACATCCAGAATTTGAGCCTGGTGAATTTTGGGGATCAAAAAAACTAGTAGTACCCAGATCCAAAATTTTGAATTTCTCATTTGTAGTAATTTTGCTTGTAGAATAGTTTGGATTACAAATATACAGAAAGACATAGCGACAATTCTATATCTTCCCTATCAAAGCTTGCTGAATTTGGGGGAGCATGTCCAGGCGTTCTGGATACTCCACAGGCAGCAAGACCTGGGGAGCACTCTGGGTACCATTGAGTTGATTAGGACCAAAAGAAATGGGGGTTGATCCTAAAAGGGGATTTTGTGTGGCTAATTTATAACAATTACTTCAAAGTTCTTGTCAACTTCGAGATAAACTCCTTTTCCGTTCTCTTTTAATGGGTTTGGAACAAGCTCATCATCAACCCTGATTTGTTTAGGAGTGAATTTTAATCCATGCAAGTAAATATGGAAGGTATTATAGGCATCATAAAAACGCCCTTTCATGTATTGCCTTATTCTTATACCTCCCTCATATTGAGTCTGGCTAAAGCTCCTCAGCATAAAGTTCCCTTGCTTATGGTCATCGAAGTCTCCTGCATCTTCATACAGCTGCGATGTATAAGATTCTGTATCGTGGTATAGATGAAGTTCAACAAACTCTACCTCCCTTTCACCGACATAGTTCATGGGGGGATATTGAGGAATTAAGGAACCTGCTCTGATGAAGATGGGGACTTGATCTAAAGGAGCATCCACCCAAAATTCCTGCTTTCCATCTTTTAGTTCATTTGTCCAGTAGTTGTACCATTTACCTTCTGGTAAGTACATTTTCCGTCCTTCTACCCCTGGCGTTGAGACAGGACACACAATGATGTTCTGCCCAAAACCGAATTCTTCCATCCTGAAATAGGTTTCAGGGTCATCCTGTCCCAAAAAACTAATTGGAATTATCACAGGTGTGCCCTGGTTGTGATTTTGCCACATCAGGGTATAGAGATAAGGGAGAAACTTATACCTGAGTTGGATAGTACTTCTGATCGCTGAAGTATAGGGTTCACCAAACTCCCAGGGCTCCTGATCACCATGATCTCCGGAAGAATGACCTCTGAGCAGTGGATGGAAAATTCCCAATTGCATCCATCTGGTAAGCAATTCTCCATTACATTTCCCGATAAAACCTCCCACATCCGAACCACAGAATGATACTCCTGAGACGCTCAAACGCTGACATTGAATATTGGCCATCCAAAGATGTTCCCATGTCGAAAGGTTATCCCCAGTCCAGGTAGCTGCATATCGTTGGATACCCGAATAGCCTGATCTTGTCATCAAAAATGGCCTTTTGGGAAACATAGCCTTCTTGGCTCCATGGAATGAAGCCCGGGCCATTTGCATGCCATATACATTGTGGGCTTTCCTATGGCTACATGGATGACCGTCAAAATCATGACGGGTATCCATGGGGAAGGTTCCTACCTCAAGTACCGCTGGTTCATTCATGTCATTCCAGATTCCCTTTGCTCCAGATTTCTGGATAAAAGGTTCAAAGAGTGAAGCCCACCAATCCCTTACTTTCGGATCGGTAAAATCAGGGAAATGACAATCTCCCGGCCAAACTTCCCCCTTTAATCTTGGTCCATCCCCTCGTCGACAGAAGACATCCTTTTCTTTGCCGTCTTTATAAATCTGATAAGCAGGATCAATTTTTAAGCCCGGATCTATGATCAAAACAGTTTTGATTCCATCAGCCTCGAGTTCAGCCAAGAGTTTCTTAGGATTCGGAAACTTTTGTTTGTCCCAGGTGAAGCATCTGAAACCATCCATGTACTCGATGTCAAGGTGTATGGCATCACAGGGAATTTCCTCATC
This sequence comes from Bacteroidia bacterium, assembly GCA_022760475.1. Lineage (GTDB taxonomy): Bacteria > Bacteroidota > Bacteroidia > J057 > J057 > JALEFZ01. Next base: position 62,522 of record JALEFZ010000076.1, read on the forward strand.
CCGCATTTTTTTTACCAGATCCTTGACATTGGCCTCGGGTGCATAGCTCCACTTGGATTGATGATAGCCCAGTGCCCACAAAGGGGGAAGTTCGGGGGTTCCTGTAAGGAAAGCATAACCTTCGGTTACCCTAATAAGCGACGGCCCATAGATGAAATAGTAATTCATCTCCCCTCCAGGAGCCCCAAAGCTGCATACATCCCTTCTTTCATATCCAAAGTCAAAGAATGTTCTAAATGTATTGTCAAAAAATATCCCATAAGCCTTCTCATGATGTAGGCCCAGGTAAAAAGGGATATTTTTGTAAAGAGGATCTGAGGTCTTTTCAAAGCCATATGCATCCGTTCCCCAGGTTTCAAATCTGAGCCCGGTAAGGTTGAGGCGATTGGGTTTGTCTCCAAGACCAAAAAAGCTCTCCTCATTCTGAATTCTTTTGGAGCAGTGGATCTTGTTTCCACCAAACTCCTGAGAAGGATTCCAGTGAAAACCCCTCTCATCTTCATTTATCAAAGTCCCTTCACTGTCATAAATCTGTATGTGGAGAGTCCGACTTATACAAATCTTAAGTTCGGGTGTATGGATCTCAAAATTATCTCCAACTTCCTTACCGGAAAAAATGATTTCAGGCGAAGGTATAGGTCCATCATGGGCAATGGAGTATGAAAAATCGTCTTCGAAACTACCTTCAGGAGAAAATCTGAAACGGATGATATTGGATTGGTAGATGCTTAATTCCAATACCAACTCATTACAGTAGAAGTAAAATTGATGTGATTTTTGTTCCCATCGCTCAATCAACTGGGGGGAGCCTTTTCCTTTTTGTAGGTTTCTCCTGCTTATTTCCATAGAATAATAGAAAAATAGTCCATTTCGAATTCCAAAAGAAAATCTAAATCAGGAATATCGAATATTCTAAAACAATAATATTTTCCCCCTTAAAAAAAAGGGAATCCCATAAGGATTCCCAAGCTAGTAATTTCTAGGATATTTTTGTTGAAATCACATGATTTTTGGATAGCTGTTTGGATCAGCTTCATGCATGATTTCGTAGGCCATTTCAAATACATGTTCTACTTGTGGTTTGGACCAGTAGTCCCCATCATCACCAAATGCAGGTCGATGAGCCTTGGAAGTCAGGGTCTTGGGCTGGCTGTCCAACTGGAAATAAGCTCCTTGCTTCTCAACAATTTCCTGAAGCATATAGGCCGTAGCTCCACCTGGAACATCTTCATCCATTAACAATAGCCTGTTGGTTTTGGCCAAAGATTTTCCAATTATTCCATGGATGTCAAAAGGAAGCAGGGTTTGAACATCTATCAATTCAACCGAAATGCCCACTTCCTCAAGCAATTCAATCGCCTCTAAGGCAATTCTTACACAAGCTCCGTAAGTCACCAAGGTCAAGTCTGTCCCTTCCACCATCACCTCAGGAACTCCAAGTGGAATTTTGATGTCATGCAAGTTGGTCGGTAGATCCTCCTTCAATCGGTAGCCATTAAGCACTTCAACCACCACTGCTGGATCATCTCCTGCAAGCAGGGTATGGTAAAAGCCAACTGCCCGAGTCATATCGCGAGGCACACAGACATGCATTCCGCGAAGGGCATGGACAATCATGCCCATGGGTGAACCTGCATGCCAGATGCCTTCAAGCCTATGTCCTCTGGTTCGGATAATCGCAGGCACCTTTTGTCCGCCACGGGTACGGTAAAGCAAGGAAGCCATGTCATCGGACAAGGTCTGCAATCCATATATGAAATAGTCCAGGTATTGGATCTCCGCAATCGGACGAAGCCCTCGAGCAGATAAGCCCAAGGCTTGACCTATAATCGTAGCCTCCCTGATACCTGTATCCATGACCCTGTTAAGGCCATATTTTTTCTGTAAGCCAGCAAAACCCTGGTTTACATCCCCCAGATTACCTACGTCCTCACCGAATGCCACCAGCCTTGGATCATCACCGAATAGCTTATCGAAAGCAGTATTAAGGATTTCAAAGCCACTCTTTTTCAAGCCCTCTTCTCCAAACTCCGGGTAAACAGCCTTTACATTCAAAGGAGATTCTTCAGATTCGCTGTAGAGGTGAGAAGAATATATCATATCACCTGTTTCTTGTTGGTTGCGGTACCAACGAAGCAATTCTGCTCTCTCTGGAATTTGATAATTTCTTGTTAGAAGCAGAACCCTATGTGCAGTAACAACTACATCCCTGCGCTTAGGTGCTTCCTCCTTATTCAGTTTGTTGAGTAATTCTTGTAGAGCTGGATTACCAATTTTAGCGATGATTGGTTCTATTATGGCTGCAAGGTCAGAACGCATTCTTTTGATAGGAGCCAGAAACTCAGTCCAAGCTTCCTTCTTCAGCTTCCTAACCTCTTTTTTAGCATCAGATTCGAGCTCCTTGATCTCTTCTTCTGTTGCCAGCTTATTTTTCAGGATATACTCCTTTAATTTCAGGTTACAATCAAAGTCTTTCTCCCACTGAAGACGTTCTTTGGTTTTGTATCTTTCGTGGCTACCTGAAGTAGAGTGCCCTTGAGGCTGGGTTACTTCTGTAACATGTACGATTGAGGGAATGTGAAAGGCACGAGCCAATTGGGCAGCTTTTTCGTAAACTTTGATCAAAGCCTCATAATCCCAGGCCTTAACGGTGAAAATCTCAAAACCTCTTTCAGTTTCTGTGCGCTGGAAGCCAGAAAGCATTTCTGAAAGAGAAGATTTCGTAATCTGATAGGTATTGGGAACGGAGATTCCATAATCATCGTCCCAAATTGACATTACCAGAGGGCCTTGAATTACTCCTACAGCATTGATTGCTTCCCAAAAATGCCCTTCGGCACAAGACGCATTCCCTATAGTACCGAAGACAACCTCTTCGCCATTATTAGAGAATTGCTTCATCTCCGAAAGCTCAGGAAGCAAGCGATACAATTTCGAAGCCTGTACCAAGCCTACCAATCTTGGCATTTGAGAAGCTGTCGGAGAAGCATCAGCATAAGAATTGTAAAGCTGAGTGAGATCATTCCATTTGCCTGCTTCATCGATATTCCTTGAAGCAAAGTGAGCATTCATTTGCCTCCCCCCACTATTAGGATCTGCCTCCAGGTTGGGATCGGCATAAAGCTGGGCAAAAAATGATTTGATGTTTTGAATTCCTTTGGAAAAGGCAAAAGTTTGATCGCGATAATAACCGGAACGGATATCCCCTTTACGGAATACCTTTGCCATGGCAATTTGAGGAAGTTCTTTACCATCGCCAAAAATCCCGAATTTAGCCTTTCCAGTGAGGACTTCTCTACGTCCAATCAAACTGGCTTCCCTGCTCATATAGGCCAGTCGATAGTCCGCTAAAACAGTTTCTTTGTAGTTAGTAGTATTAGTAAATTCTTGAGTTTTTATTTCCATAGCAATTATTTAGCCCGAAAAATACGCAAATTTTCGGGCTGCTTCAAATGAATAGGGATATATATTGCTGAGGTAATATTTACCTAATGGGTTAAAACAAAAAAAACTAGGGGATTCAATCCCTATCGGGAGAATCAACCCTAGCCCTTGCTCTTGTAATTCCAGGATTACCGTCCTACTGATACAATATTAGCTCATCCTCAGTGCGCTACCAATCAAATTTAAGTGCAAATATTACACTGAAGAAATATAGCATTTGGAATGAAATATTTGAGAGATGGCCTATTAGAGGGGAAATGAAAGTAATTCTGAATTCATTTTAAAAATTGACTATTCCGAAATTGAAAAATCTTACATATTCAACATCTCAATTCTTAAAATCAACAGAATAATACCAAAGTATTTATGTCCTAATATTTTTTTAACTGACAAATATTAAAAAAAATATTATTACCAGCATATATTATTTAAATCACAAAAATATTATTCAAATTCAGTTGAGTCACAAAAAAAACTAGGGGATTCAATCCCATTTGGGAGAATCGACCCTAGCCCTTGCTCTTGTAATTCCAGGATTACCGTCCTACTGATTCAAAAGTAGTAGCTTTCCTTTTCTTCACAAGCCCAATATTTCCCAATTATTAACACTTTATTTTTAGAACTATTTCCCACAAATATGCCTCAAAAGCCTTCTATGGCCTTTTTGAATGAATGAAATCGTAAAATTCTTACACTTGGTCCCCAAAATTCTAGCTTTTCACGCATTTATTGTCAATTGACACCCTCAATCAAAAAGGCAGCAAGCATATTCAAAAGTCCTACTAAATCCCCAACGGTAGGCCGATAGCTGGTGTATAATCAAATGTGTATAGCTCAATTTGCCCCGACAACCTTTAAGCATTTAGTTATGAAAAAAATTGTACTCAGTTTAATATTTTTGGGAATGTTATTCTCTAGTTCTACCGCCCAGGTATTTACCAACAATGATCGGTGGAATGAGGATGATCCTTACTATGGTGATTACATTAATGATTACACACATAAAATTCAAATTGCTCTGATCCTTGATGTAAGTGGTTCGATGGATGGTCTACTGGAACAAGCAAAATCCCAGCTTTGGACCGTGGTAAATGCAATTATGTTTGATGAATCCATGAATGGATACCCCTTGATTGAAATTGCTTTGATGGAGTACGGCAACAACCGCAATTATCAGGATGGATACATGAGGGTACTTGTCCCATTTACAAGCAACCTTGACTGGATTGCAGAGGATTTATTCAGCCTTAGGACTGGCGGAAGCCGAGAATTCGCTCCGAGGGCGGTGAGTGTTGCCCTTAACAACCTTAATTGGTCATACTCCAGAGAAGACCTGAAACTGGTTTATATAGCAGGAAATGAGCGCTTCCACCAAGGAGGTACCAATTTTCAGGTGGTTGCTCGTCAAGCCAGAAATAAGGACATTGTTGTGAATACCATATTTTGTGGTGACCATTATTATGGCAAAAGACAAGGCTGGGCTGAAGCTGCATACATGACTCAGGGAGATTATATGAATATTGAGCAGAATTATAGGCCTCATTACTCTGACAATATTTACTCAGATCAGTTGTTTAGCCTTAACAATCAGTTGAACCAGACCTATATCCCATTTGGAACCCGAGGAAGTCAGTGTTTTCAGCGTCAGCGAAACCTTGATCGTAGGGCAGGAAACTATGGGCGCGGATATGCCAGTCAGCGTTTCATCACCAAGTCAACTGGTGCATACCTCAATCCTGAGTGGGATCTTGTAGATGCTGTGGTAACTGGAAGCATCAAATTACAAGACATTCCCAACAATGATCTTCCTCCTGAAATGCGTAGGATGAGCCTGAGTGAGAAGAGAAACTTTATCAATAGCAAGCTGAATAAGCGCAAGAAAGTTCAAGCTCAAATGCGCAGCCTTGGCAAAAAGCAGTTGACAAGAACCCAGAGCCATGCTGCAAACAAAGGGAGGACCAACGGGAGTATGTCCCAATCGAGCAGTACCAGACCTCAAAGTCTGGATCAGGCCATCATCAAGTCTACCAGACATCAGCAGGAAGTTAAAGGTCAGAGAAGTACAACAAGCAGAGATCAAATCCTGAACCGTCCTCCTCGTCCTTCAAGCAACAATCATGTAGAGAAAAAGCCGGTAAGGCCTTCTTCACAGACGAGTAGCAGAAATACTTATCAGCCAAAAAGAAATACGATACCTTCTTCTAATAAGGGATCCAGAAATAATACAACTAGTAGCAATAAAAAACAGGTAATTACAAGGCCAGGTGTGGAATCAAAGCCCTCAAGGTCTACCTACAAAAAGCCTACTAACACATCAAGGCCAAGTAGTTCGAAAGCAAGACCTGCATCAACAAGGAGTACTGTAACTCCTTCCAAATCCAAAAGTAGCAGCTTGCAAGGAGTAGAATTGAAGAGAAGGAATTAGAATTACTTGCCATTTGATTTAACAAAAGAGGCCTCCTAACTGAGGCTTCTTTTGTTATTCCTTACTATTAAGGGAAAAAGAAAAAAAGAGTAGCATTTTACCTCCTTCAAATATTCGTATTAAAATTTACCTCATAGGACGATTCAATCGCATTCTTACTTACAATATTCATGAATTCTAACATAACTTAATTTACAGGTATCCTGAAATACCTTAGCTAACAATAATTACTACATATCGTATTATTTATTACCCATATTAAATTATTTTTTATATTAAATTAATAGCAAGAATAATTAAGGGTAATTTCATGTTGCACAGATATTTCGCTTTTACCATACTAGCTCTAATCGTCTTACCCTCCTTCGTTTTCAGTCAAAAAAATATTTCTACTTCCAAGCTAGGAATACATGAGTTCATCTTTGTGGATGAGGAAGCCTATCCGACCAATCTGGAAAAAATAAAAACGCAAATTGGATATCCAGTGGATGCCATGAAAGCCAAGGTTGAGGGCAAGGTAATGTGTAGAATTCTTATTGATGCAAAGGGAAGTTACCAAGAACACAGGATTACTCAGATAGGCCATCCCCTATTGGCAGATGCAGTAGAACCTCACCTAAGCAACTTAAATTTTGTTCCTGCAAGGGTCGATGGTCAGCAAGTTGCCTATTGGTTAAATGTGTTATTTGAATTTGACCTAAGGGAGCACCCACATAAAGGGCTAAACAAAAAGAGTAAACAAAGGTACACAACTGCCTTTGCGGGAAGTTTGAGGAAAGCTGACAAATACCTCAGTCAGGCAAAAAGTTCATACACTGCCCAAAATTTTGTACAGGCACGTAGAATGGCTTGGTCAAGCATTCATTCCAACCCTTTCAAAAGGAAAAAAACCAGCATTTCAAAAGAAAGGTTAATGGAGGCATGGGAAATCTATGGAAAAACCGAATTCAAACTAGGTAACATAGAATCAGCGGTAAATGCATTTACGGAAGCTATAGCCATTGGAGAAGAAATATCCACACAAATGACTCATACTCAGAGCACTCTACTCAATCTTTATCTTTACAGGGGGCAAGCAAAGATCGAGGGTGCTATGCTAGAAAGTGCCAGCAACGACCTGTATTGGGTACTGACGACAAGCAAAAATCCACAACCCCAATCCAAGGCATTATTTCTTCGATCTGTACTATATACCCGCCTCAAACAATACGAGGAGGCGTTAAATGACGCAGAAAAGGCACTTGAGCTGAATCCTTACTACTTCCAGGCAGCCTGGCAAAAGGCGGAATTACTATCTTTAATCGGTGCCAAACAGGAAGCTTGTAACATTTTACATGCCTATCCGCCTGTATATGAGGCAGAAAAACAAAAATGGAAAAGAATCGCTGAGGAAAGCTGTATAACTGATGCCGCTAAAAATTAGTCAATTTAAGCACCAAGCCTTACAAGAAAGCGTAATATCGTGGCTTTGGTCCGCTTTTTGTAAAATAGACTACAGATACGGGAAAGCATGATAACTGCTCCCAAAGTTCTTTCACATTTATTGATCCTCTTGGATTTAAGATTTTACCAATCTGAATAAGTTTGGTATACAGAAAAATTTCTTTTAGCTAATCAAAGTTTTTTAATTCTCGAAATTAAAGACTTTTCAAGACAGAAAAATCCTTGAAAAAACAGCTAGAAGAGGACAAAAAACCATTCTTTCTTAAAATCTGACCATTTATTCAAACAATGATCATCCAAGAGAATCTTTCGATTATGTTTGTATTGTCTTCAAGAAACGGAAGACATTCTAAATAAATCACGGCCAGTTGATTTTTTCCAAACAGGAAAGGTCAGCGGTTTTCAGAGCAAGGGCCGGGGTTGATTCTGCCGAAATTCGGTATTGAGTCCCTCGGTTTTCAGAGCAAGGGCCGGGGTTGATTCTGCTCAAATTGAGTATTGAGTCCCTCGGTTTTTAGAGCAAGGGCTGGGGTTGATTCTGTCCAAATTGGATGTTGAGTCCCTCAGTTTTCAGAGCAAGGGCTGGGGTTGATTCTGTCCAAATTGGATATTGAGTCCCTCAGTTTTCAGAGCAAGGGCTGGGGTTGATTCTGCTCAAATTGAGTATTGAGTCCCTCAGTTTTCAGAGCAAGGGCTGGGGTCGATTCTGCCGAAATTCGGTATTGAGTCCCTCAGTTTTCAGAGCAAGGGCCGGGGTTGATTCTGCTCAAATTGAGTATTGAGTCCCTCGGTTTTTTTTAGGCGGATCTTACAGGTCCGCTTTTTTTGTGACCTAAGCCTACATTTACCCTTCAAAATCTTTGACAATCCTATGGAGGCAATAGCTACCTAATTCAGGATTTTGTCATATATTGATTTCCCAACTATCCAGGCTCTTTTTACCGAGGAAAGCAAATTGGTAGCCTGGATCAGCCCGTGATTCCCTATGAAATTAGTCAGCAAAAGCCTTCAGGCATACAGGATACATCTCGAAGAAATTGCCAAACAACTACACCAACTGGCAATTGATATTCATAACAATGATTTGGCCTCTACGATAAGTGAGCTAAGAAATACCATCAATGAGCCCTTCCTATTCGTAATTGTTGGAGAGGTAAAGGCAGGAAAAAGCAGTTTTATCAATGCACTGCTAGGCACAGGGGAAGAAATAGTAAAGGTGGCACCCGAACCCTGCACCGATACCATACAACAGGTGATTTTTGGGGAAGAGGCAGATGAAATAGAGATTAACAAAAGCCTCAAGAAAATTATTCGGCCAGTAGAGATCCTCAAGGACATCTCAGTTGTGGATACCCCTGGGACCAATACCATTTCCGATGAGCATGAAGAAATAACTGAAGGATTTGTTCCAAGGTCTGACCTTATTGTCTTTGTGTTTGAAGCCAAAAATCCATATCGCCAATCTGCCTGGACTTTCTTCGATTACATTCATAAGGATTGGCAGAAGAAAGTAATATTTGTTCTTCAGCAGGCTGACCTCATGGAAGAACCTGACCTTCAAGTCAATATCCAGGGAGTTACAGATTATGCCATAAAAAAAGGCGTGGATACACCTAATGTATTCGCAGTTTCCGCCAAAATGGAATTGGAAGGTAAGCAGGAAGAAAGCGGGTTCAGGCTACTCAATGAGTTCATTCAGGAAAACATCATTTCAAAAAATGCTTATCTCCTGAAGCTCGGTTCAAGCCTGGATACTTCACGGAACCTTTTACAGAAAATCCAGCTTACCCTAAGTAAACTTGAAAATCAGATCCAGGAAGACCAGGCTTTCCGGGATGATGTACTGCATACCCTGGCTGAGCAGGAAGAGCGGTCGAACAAACAGGTTGACAAACTTGCAGAAGCACTTCTTGGGGAGTATGACCGAATTACCTCTCAAAGTAAACGAGATCTTTCTCAGGGACTGGGCTTTTTCAGGATTACGGGTCGTTCATTCAGGTCGATATTTAGTAGAAATGAATCTCCCAAACGTTGGTTGGAATCATTGACAAAGGATCTGGAACTGGAGTTGGAAAAGAATTTCACCCACAAACTTCAGGAAGGAATAGAAGAAATCGCAGATTCTATCAGCCAGATGGCCAGAATCATAAACCTGAAGGTTCAAAATAAGCAAGCAATTCTCAAGCAGGGAGACGATATTTTTGGAGTCATCTCGGAGAGGCGTCGTTCGGTCTTACGCGAACTCAGGGATCGCTACCAGCAGTTTATGAAGGACACCGACAGCTTTGTAGATAAGGAGGTATTTCCACAGGCAAGCTCCTTTTCGCCGGACCTGGCTACGGGTAGTGGAATTGCAGTTATTGGTGCTGTCCTCGCCGCAATCACTGCATTCGACATTACTGGTGGGATCATCTCTGCGGTAGGCTTACTTTTCGCTGGAGGTTCCATTGCATTAAGAAGGGGGAAAATCATCAATGGATTTGGTAGCGAAATCAAACAGGGCAGGAAGCAATTGAAGGAAGAGTTGCTGGATAAATTAAAGGCGTACGTCCAACACATCAGGCGAAAAATTGACCAAAACTTCGAAGATTACGACAAACTTTTAGAGAATGAGAAAAATCAATTTCAAGCTCTGATTACTCGCTACAAGGAAATTGAAATGGAAATGGATAAACTTGAAAAGGAAATTCCCAAAAAGTAGTTAGTTCGACAATTGCCAAATTTCCAAGTTATGCTTATCTTGTTTGTGCTATAAGAAACTGACTACTACTACATCTTGTGATCATGACTGAGACTAAACGCTTGTGCCTTTGGTCAGGTCCGCAACATCCAGCTTATTCCCTATCCCTGGCCTTTGCTTTGCGGAATGATACGGAGGTTATTGAAAAACCTTTCCATGCACACTTTTTAAGAAGAACTGGTTTGAACCCTCCAGGTAGAGACCTTATTTTGGACTCCTTGGAATCTCGGCCACAGGAGATTATTGAGAACCTTCTTCAACTTGAGAACAAAAGGATTCTCTTTGTAAACAACATGCCTCATCATATGCTTGGGGTTGATCTAAATTTCCTCAATAAATTCTCCAATATTTTTTTGATTAGGCATCCAAGATTGTTGATTCCTGCTTTGATAGGTAAAATTTCAAAGCCTTCTATATTGGAGAGGGCCTATGAAATGCAGAAACGGCTTTATGATTACCTGACTGAGCAAGGTCAACAACCACTGGTACTGGATACCAGCACCTTGGCAAGGTATCCTCAAGAGGTGATGAAACTTATTTGCCTGAAAAATGGAATTGCCTATCAGCCTCGAATGATGAACTGGTATTTGCATGCCAATACCAGCCATTTGGAAACAGGAAGTCTGATTGCCATGAACCATACCTCTGCTATCGAAAAGGAAGCCTTTTCTGGGAAATATGAAGAGTTGTATGAAAAATGCTACGACTACTATGTAGATATGCTCGTACAGACAAGTCTTCCTGTAGAAAAGGCAAACCCTATGTTAACTTTGTAGATTTAATATTATTGAGTGATAAGAGGTCAGGACTAGCTTCCTGACCTTTATTTTTTCTGCAGGAACATCTATAGAATACCTTCACCCCATCCACAAGTTTGCCTGTTTTTATACCTGGTGCAGATCTGATATTCAAGTCTGATTTTGTCTAGACATATTAAACGTCTCAAAGTTTATAGCTATCAACAGCCAGGATGGTGGAGATACTCATCATATATGCCAATAAAAAAACAGACCTTAAAAGCATATTTTTTTGTAAAATAAAGGAATTTTCACACTACTAATCCTAACTAACTCCTTGTCTATGAAAAATTTTCATATGATAATCCTCATCTGCCTGATAGGTGGATGTATTCTTTCCTGCCAAAATCAACCCTCAAGTACTGAATCAGAACTAGCTGAATTTGAGTCTTTTCTTCCCAAGGCAGATTCTCTGGCACATGCTTACATCATCACTGATGGCCATGTGGATTTGCCCTATAGGCTAAGAGTCAAGGGTTTTCAGGTTGAGCGCGAATACCTTGATCTTGGTGGAGATACCCAAGGGGGAGACTTCGACTACACAAGGGCGAAATCAGGCGGACTGGATGCGCCTTTCATGTCCATATACTTGCCAGCGGGTCTTCAAAAAATAGCAGGAAGGTCAAAGGAAGTTGCTGATACCCTGATTGACATGGTAGAGCGGGTAGTAAATACCCATCCCGACAAATATGCCATTGCCAGAACACCAGCAGAAGTCCTTAAGCACTTCAATGAAGGAAAAATCGCCCTCCCAATGGGGATGGAAAATGGCTCCCCGATAGAAAAAGACATAAACAATGTAGCCCATTTCCATAAAAGAGGTGTCAGGTACATTACCCTTACCCATAGCAAGGTCAACAACATCTGCGACTCCTCCTATGATACCACTAGAACGTGGAATGGTCTCAGCCCATTTGGAGAAGAAGTCGTGAAGGAAATGAACAGAATTGGAATCATGGTTGATGTGTCCCACATTTCAGATAGTGCATTTTATGATGTAATGGCCATAGCCAAGGCTCCCGTTATAGCTTCTCACTCTTCTTGCAGGTATTTCACCCCAGGATTTGAAAGAAATATGTCGGATGAAATGATCAATGAATTGGGAAAAAATGGCGGGGTCATTCAGATTAATTTTGGTTCTACCTTTGTTGATTCATTGATCAGACAGCGTGGAGATAAAATGAGAGAAGCCCTCAAAGCTTACCTTGATCCCCAAAGAGGTCGCCGTGACTCCACCTACCTTGCAAAGCAAAAAGAATGGATGGAAAGCAATGGCTATATGTATTCCGATGTCAAGGTCGTAGCTGATCACATTGACCATGTAGTAACATTGATTGGTGTAGATCACGTTGGTTTTGGTTCTGATTTTGACGGAGTAGGTGATACCTTACCAATAGGCCTAAAAGATGTTTCCCAATACCCCAATCTCATTGCGGAACTACTCAGAAGGGGTTATTCAGATGAGGATATAGAGAAAATCTGCTTTAAAAATGTCTTCAGGGTTTGGAATCAGGTAGAGGAATTCGCCATGGAATTACAGGCTGGAACATAAAAAAAGCCCGGAGCAGTTCCGGGCTATACTTAAATTTTACGGCAGGCATTTTCAAGCCAGGTTTTATCATCTCCTTCCACATGAGGGGATAATTTTTCATATACCAACTTATGGTAATTGTTTAACCAATCAAGTTCTTCCTGCTTGAGCATTTCTTTTACGACCAAATTTAAATCAATTGGAAAAAGGGTAATCGTCTCAAAGGAAAGAAACTTACCATAACTATCAGTTGTACCCTCTTCCTGAACCAGAACGAGATTCTCAGTTCTGATGCCATATCTGTCTTTGTGGTACAGTCCTGGCTCGTTGGAGGTCAACATCCCGGGCTTTAAAGGCACAGCAGAACCGCCAGAGGCACTGGTTCCCAGGCTTTGAGGCCCTTCATGAACATTCAGGTAGAATCCCACTCCATGCCCGGTTCCATGGCCATAATTCATCTGGGCCTTCCAAATAGGCATTCGGGCAAAACTTTCAAGTTGATACCCCTTTGTTCCCTCAGGAAAAATAGCCATTGCCAACTGTATGTGGCCTTTAAGCACAAGGGTAAAATCACGTTTTTCTTCCTCAGTAGTGTTACCAAGGCTTATAGTCCTTGTGATGTCTGTAGTACCATCCAGGTATTGCCCACCAGAATCCACCAACAACATTCCATTATCCAAAATTATGGAAGAACTGTTTTCATCCGCCCTATAATGCACAATAGCTCCATTGCCCTTATAGCCAACAATCGGATTGAAACTGGGACCCACATAATTGGGCTGCATCCCTCTAAACTCCTCCAGCTTCAGCCCGGCTTCGTACTCGCTTACACCTCCATTAGCAGCTCGCGCCTCTAACCACCTAAAAAAGCCCAACAAGGCGAGCCCGTCTCTGACCATTACATCCCTAACATGGCCTGATTCAACAGAATTTTTCTCCCCTTTGAGGTATTCGGCATATTTTATCCCCGATCTAAGCCTCGCATGCTCAGGGATGGAATCATTGAGTTTCCATGATAATTTTCTGGCATCAAGACCTAGACTAGTTTGCTCTGGTAACTGTGAGAGGAAAGTTTCTATTTCTCCATAATCCCTTAATTGAATGCCATCTTCTTCCAGGCTCCTCTTTAATGGCTGATCAATCTTGTTCTTATCAATAAATAACAGGGCACCTTCCTTTAAGATTATTCCATAGGAATAAAAAACCGGATTATAAGAGACATCCTTGCCTCTCAGGTTAAAAGTCCATGCAATTTCATCTAAAGCGATTATCAGGTAGTAGTCAATGCCATCTCTGTCCATTTTTTGACGAATGACCTCAATTTTCTCCTGTCTGCTCTTTCCTGCAAATGCTACTGCATGTTCGACAACAGCTTCCTGGGGTAAAGAAGGGCGATTCTTCCATATTTCATTGATGACATGGCCAGCCGGAACAAGTTTGAGCTTTTTTCTTGCCAATTTCTCTTCAAAGCCTTCTTTCCTACTTGCAGAAAGCAATGAAGCATCAACGCCAATTTTTCCCCCTTCTGGACAATTATCCATGAGCCACTCTATATATTCAGGAGTGTGGGGAATTTGCAATTTCATCAACTCAAAACCCGAACCCCTAAGTTCTGCCTCCCCCTGGATAAAGTAACGTGAGTCAGTCCACACTCCTGCTTGATCCCTGGTTATGACCACTGTCCCTGCAGAACCGGTAAAACCAGTCAACCAGGGCATCAGCATCCAATGTCCAGCGAGGTATTCGCCTTGGTGCGAATCTGTATGGAGAATCAGCATGGCATCCAGGCCATATACTGCAAGTTTCTCTCTAAAACGGGCCAGTTTTTCTATGTAGGTCATAAATTTCTTTTATCGGGTCTCCTCTTAACTGATAGCCTGAGCTCGGATTTCCTCCACCTCTTCAATGGTTCTGGCGACGGGCGTTCCTAATAATCTGCTACCAGAATCAGTGATTACATAATCATCTTCAAGGCGAATGCCTCCGAAACTTCTATAGGCATGCAAAGCGGGGTAGTTAATAAACTCCTGAAGTTTGCCTTCACTTGACCACTTATCAATCAAGCCTGGGATGAAATAAATGCCTGGCTCTACAGTAATGGCATTTCCAGCCTGTAAATCTTTGCCCAACCTTAAGGACTTCAATCCAAACTGAGAAGATCTCTTTATCTCATCATTGTACCCAACAAAATCTTCCCCCAAATTCTCCATGTCGTGCACATCCAGTCCAAGCATATGTCCCAATCCATGTGGAAAAAACAAAGCATGGGCTCCTGCTTCGACAGCTTCTTCTGCATCTCCTTTCATGATTCCTACTGCCTTTAATCCCTCCACTATGGTACGGCTGGCCAACTTGTGCATGTCCATGTATGACACTCCTGGTCCCATGTTAAAAACTACCTGATCTGATGCATCAACAACAATCTGATAGATTTCTTTTTGCTGCTGAGTAAAAAATCCACTTACTGGAAACGTCCGGGTCATATCACCTGCATAATGAGAACTGGCTTCCGCTCCACAGTCAAGTAAGAGCAACTTACCCTCATCCAACCTATTGTGGTAATGGTGATTATGAAGAATTTCTCCATGAACCGTCAAAATGATGGGAAAGGAAGGATGAGAATCCACAGCTACGGGAATTGCCTGAACCTGAGCCATCAACTCGGACTCCAGCATACCTGGACGAGCAGTGCGCATCGCATGCAAATGCATCTGAGCGCTCAAATCTGCGGCTTTGTCCAGTTCCTGAATTTCCTCTTTCGATTTAATGGATCTCTGGTGAATGATGGCCTGAATCAGTGTCAATGAAACACCGGCATTTATTTCTCTCTGCCCTTTTTTCAAAAGAGAGGATAACTTGATGACATGTTCGGGTCTGTACGGAGGTAAATAATGAACTTCTCTATCAGCACTTTTTGTCATTTTAATGAATTCTCCCAATAAGTCGATGGGCAAAACCTGGGAAATCGCCGTTTTCTGGCCAAGCTCTATCAATCCTTCCTCAGGCCCAGTCCAAACCATAGAGTCTAAGGTAGGTTCATTGCCAAAAAGAAAGCACTCTCCACTTTCGGCATCCAGTACCGCCACTAAGCCAGGTTTATCCAATCCAATGTAATATAGGAAGGAACTATCTTGCCTGAAGACAGGATAATAATTGTCCTTATAATTCATGCTGCTATAATCATTGCCAAGTAGGACAATGAGGCCTTTGGAAACAAAGTCAGCGAGGTCTTTTCTTCTTTCGTAGTAAGTATTGGGTGAAAACATAAGAGTCTTTTATCCTTTGCGTTTGGGGGGAAAAATAAGAACAACTTTTTAAGTTTCCCCAATAAAATTCAAGCTAGCTTCACTTCTTATAAAATAAAATCCAGAAAGTAACGTGAGAAATTGTGTCTGCTTTGGAAAAAAGTAAACTTTAGCCTCGAAGATTTTCCACCCTGATGAAACACAGCTACCTATTAATTTTCTTCCTTGTTTTAACACATATTGCCTTCAGTCAGATTGACAGTACGGGCAAGGAAATAGATGACATCAATACAGATATTGAGGATTTTATCATTGGCCAAGAGGTAGATGATCAGGTGGATTATACCTACCTCACAGATTTTTTGGAGGAGGTGGCCAAAAAACCACTGGACTTAAATACCGCAAGCAAGGAGGATCTGCTTCGCCTACCGGGCATGAATGCCATCCTATTCAACCAGTTGCAGAGTCATATCAAAAAATTCGGCAAACTAACCTCAATTTATGAGCTCCAGGCCGTTCCAGGCTATAGCCTAGCCAGAATCAGGGCAATCCAAAATTATGTGACCGTAAGATCTGCCGGTGCGAAAGACATAAGCCCAAATGCGAAATTTACCCAAGGTCCTCCAGTAAAAGAGGTCATCGAAGGTCTGGAAATGGAATTCATTCAACGCTTTGTTTGGATAGCAGAAGAACAAAGGGGCTATACTCCCCCTGACACCACGTTCAAGGACATTACAGATGATACAGGCCTTGTCATCGGGCAGGATACCAGCCTGAGTAGCCGTTATGCAGGAAGCCCTTTCAGGTCTTACACCAGGCTAAGGGCGAGATATGGAAAAAATTTCTCTTTTGCAGTAACAGGAGAAAAAGATCCCGGAGAAACTTTCGAGTGGAATCCTGATAACAGATACTATGGCTACGATTTCCTTTCCGGCCATGTGGCCATTGGGGGGTATGGCCCTATCGAACAACTGGTCATAGGCGACTACAACCTTCAATTGGGACAAGGTATGGTCCTTTCAAGAGGCCTTGGTTTTGGGAAAGGATCAAGTGTGATCAACAGCGTGAAGCAGCCCAATAGAGGGCTTATCCCCTACTCTTCTGTAAATGAGAATCAATTGTTACGCGGAGCAGCCGTACAATTGGGATACAATGATTTCCATTTCACGACCTTCTTTTCCAGAATCAGGCTGGATGCAGTCCTTGCTCTTGATGACGCACTGGCAGATAGCACCATAGACTTAGACATCTTTGACCCTGTCCTCTCAGCATCCAACAACCTACAAACCAGTGGCTTACACCGTACTGCTTCAGAGCTAGCCAATCGCAGGAGCATACTTGAAACATCTTATGGAGGTCGATTGGAATACAAAACTCCTACCCTAACGATCGGAACGACCCATTATATTCAGCAATTCGGATCTGTGCTAAGTCAAGCCGTCAATGAATTCAACCAGTTCAATTTCAGGGGAGACCAAAACTATGTCAATGGCCTTGATTTTGACTGGGTATACCAGAACTTCAATTTCTTTGGTGAAGTGGCCCGTTCCAAATCAGGAGGCCTGGGCCTAAGTGGGGGCTTCATGGCCAGCCTTTCACCTACCGTAGACTTGTCCTTGCTGGCGAGGCATTATGAGGTGGATTTTCATAGCCTGAAAGGATATGTATTTGCTGAAAGGCCTACTGCCCTCTCTAATGAAACAGGTCTTTACCTTGGCTTAAGGATTGCCCCCAATCCAAAATGGACATGGAATACCTATGTAGATCAATTCTATTATCCCTGGAATAGCTTCAGGGCCAGCTTTCCCGCCAGAGGTTGGGAGTTTTTGACCCAACTGGAATACAAACCCAAAAGGGGAAGCTTGGTTTATGTGAGATTGCGAAGCGATAATAAGCAGCGCAATGCGTCAGTTTTTCCTCCTGGACAAAAACTTGATTACCTGATTAATACACAAAGAAATACCCTTAGAATACATTTCCAGAGCAACATTAACCGAAACATAAACTACAAAGCCCGAATTGAAGGCTCCCTCTACACCCAGGGAGATGAAGAAAGACATACAGGAATTCTGGTATACCAAGACCTTGTCTGGAAGATTGGCTATAAGTTGAAATTGACAGGTAGGTATGCACTTTTCAATGCAGAAGATTTTGATGCCAGGATCTATGCCTATGAAAATGATGTGCTTGGATTTTTTTCCATTCCTGCCTACTCAGGACAGGGAAGCAGGTACTACGGTATCCTTAACTGGAAAGCTACCAGGAGATTGGAGTTTTGGTTCCGGGTAGCTCAAACCCGCCTCAGGAATGTATGCACACTTGCCAGAGATCCGTTTACGAATGAACCTTCTGCAGATGGATCGCAGCTTTGCCAAATAGGAACAGGGCTAAATCAGATCAATTCTGACAGACGGACTGAATTCAAATTCCAGTTGAGATATAAGTTTTGATTTTAAGAAATTAAGTATAAATAGTTTCCTTCAAAATCTCACAAATTAATCACCCCTTCAAAGACAAACTTCGCTGGGCCAATGAGGTATACCTCTTCTGATGGTAGTCCTAATTGGTGCACTTCTATTCGTAGTTCTCCCCCCAGGGTTTTGATGTTAACTGTCCCCTCTCTCCTATTTTCCTTCAAATGAGCATAGGCAGCGGCAGTTACCCCTGTTCCACAGCTATAGGTCTCATCCTCTACCCCTCTTTCATAGGTTCTGACCCACAAATGATTTTCCTTCTCTTCATAGACAAAATTTACATTTGTCCCATTCATCTCTTCATAATCTTTGTGATTTCTCCATCGACGGCCTCTCATTTTCACTTCTTTCTCCCACAAATCCTCACCTTCCCATATAATCAAATGGGGAGAGCCTGAATTCATCCAAATCTGCTGATCTCGGGTATGGCAATAACTGTGTACCTGCATTTTCAACTTCACATTGCCTTCAAAAGCCCAAGCCAAATGAATCCCATCTGGTGCCTCAAATTTATATTGCAGAGAATTCTCTCTGTATACACCGGTTTTTGCAGGCTCCCTGTATCCATTTATTCCAAGCGAAATGGCGTAATTCACCAAACACCTTCCACCATTTCCGCACATGGTACTTTCACGACCGTCAGAATTGAAATAAATCATTTTGAAATCATACCCATCACTATCCTCAATAATGATCAGCCCGTCAGCACCTATACCAAACCTCCTGTCGCACAGTTTCGCAATCAACTCTGTATTCAAATCCTTCATTACGTCCTTAGATCGGCCATCAACCATAATGAAGTCATTCCCGGTTGCTTGATATTTTTGAAATCTTAACAGCATAATCAATAAATAAGGAGGCAAAATTAATCAGAAACTATTTCAGTATAAAACCATCGCCATGAGTTCAGGATTATACAGGAATTTTAAGATAAGGTTATCATGGATGGTATATCTATTTCATTAAGAAATGAGTATGCTTAATTCATCAACAGATTCCTCAGAAAATTGATATAATACAAGATTCATATTAGTTTTATTAAGTTTTTTCGAAAGACTGAACAAACCTAATCTACTCACCTACTAGCTATGGACATAAAAAGAATCAGTTGGATTTTGATACCTAGCCTTTTGGCTTTAATCCTTTTTGTAAACGGATTTCAAAACAAAGACAATGGCCATCAAGAATCAACACACAGTGAGGAACCATGGGTTTTTCGTTCAGTTTTAGACTGGAGAGCCCGAATGGTTACCCTCGAATTGGATGATGAGTTTTGGGTGGCCTATGATGCCCAATACGCTTCCATTTACAAAGTCTGGCAGGATGGGGTG
>JALEFZ010000077.1 GCA_022760475.1 Bacteroidia bacterium
GTTAGAAGGTCTTGATTCCTTGGTAGGCTTGCAAAGTTTGACTCTCAGTAGCAATCAAATCAGTAAGTTGGAAGGTCTGGATGGCTTGGTAGGCTTGGAAAGTTTGACTCTCAGTAGCAATCAAATCAGTAAGTTGGAAGGTCTAGATGGCTTGGTAGGCTTGAAAAGGTTGACTCTCAGGAGTAATCAAATCAGTAAGTTGGAAGGTCTGGATGACTTGGTAGGCTTGCAAAGTTTGGATCTCAGGAGCAATCAAATCAGTAAGTTGGAAGGTCTGGATGGCTTGGTAGGCTTGCAAAGTTTGGATCTCAGTAGCAATCAAATCAGTAAGTTGGAAGGTCTGGATGGCTTGGTAGGCTTGCAAAGTTTGACTCTCAGTAGCAATCAAATCAGTAAGTTGGAAGATCTGGATGGTTTGGTAGGCTTGCAAAGATTGGATCTCAATAGCAATCAAATCAATAAGTTGGAAGGTCTGGATGGTTTGGTAGGCTTACAATGGTTGAATCTCGGGAGCAATCAAATCAGTAAGTTGGAAGGTCTGGATGGCTTGGTAGGCTTGCAAAGCTTGTTTCTCAGGAGCAATCAAATCAGTAAGTTGGAAGGTCTTGATTCCTTGGTAGGCTTGCAAAGGTTGACTCTCAGGAGCAATCAAATCAGTAAGTTGGAAGGTCTTGATTCCTTGGTAGGCTTGCAAAGATTGGATCTCTGGAACAATCAAATCAGTAAGTTGGAAGGTCTTGATGGTTTGGTAGGCTTGCAAAGTTTGTCTCTCAGTAGCAATCAAATCAGTAAGTTGGAAGGTCTTGATTCCTTGGTAGGTTTGCAAAGATTGGATCTCAGTAGCAATCAAATCAGTAAGTTGGAAGGTCTGGATTCCTTGGTAGGTTTGCAAAGCCTGTTTCTCAGTAGCAATCAAATCAGTAAGTTGGAAGGCCTGGATGGCTTGGTAGGCTTGCAATGGTTGAATCTCGGGAGCAATCAAATCAGTAAGTTGGAAGGTCTGGATGGCTTGGTTGGCTTGGAAATTTTGACTCTCGGTAGGAATCAAATCAGTAAGTTGGAAGGTCTTGATATTTTGGTAGGCTTGCAAAGATTGGATCTCTGGAGCAATCAAATCAGTAAGTTGGAAGGTCTTGATAGTTTGATAGGCTTGCAAAGATTGGATCTCTGGAGCAATCAAATCAGTAAGTTGGAAGGTCTTGATGGTTTGGTAGGCTTGCAAAGTTTGGATCTCAGGAGCAATCAAATCAGTAAGTTGGAAGGCCTGGATGGTTTGGTAGGCTTGGAAAGTTTGACTCTCAGTAGCAATCAAATCAGTAAGTTGGAAGGTTTGGATACCCTGGCGAATTTGAAAGCTCTTGTACTAGCTGGAAATGACTTTCAATCTCTAGAAGGGCTAAAAAAAATCTATCAGTTGAAATATATAGATGTTAGCAGGAATCCTGTTAAGTGTTTCGAATTAGGCCAACAAGATTTACATAGCCTGGTCTTTATGCGGTTAGAAGGTATATCGTTTCAGGACATGCCTTCAGAAATAACCCAGCAAAAAAACTGCATCGTGGATTTGAAAAGTTGGCTCAAAGCCCTGGAGGAAAATGCAATCCAGAATTATGAGGCCAAGCTGATTGTTGCTGGCAATGGCAGGGTAGGAAAAACTTGCCTTTTGAAACGATTTTTTTATGATACCTTTGATGCAGAGGAAGATTCCACCCATGGCATACAGTTACACGCCAATACTTTTACGGTTGAGGATGAACAGGGTGATGAAATAATGCTCAAGGTGAATGCCTGGGATTTTGGTGGGCAGGAGATATATCATGCTACCCATCGGCTCTTCATGCAGTCTCGGGCTTTGTACTTGGTAGCATGGGATGAAAAAACAGAGAACGAACCCAAGGCCAAAGAAATCATAGAGGGTGAGGAAGTCTTCTTCGAAAACCACCGACTGCCCTACTGGCTACATAAATCCAGAACCCAAAGTTATAACAGTCCCTTGATTTTGGTTAAGACCAAAACAGATATGGAAGGTCATTCTACCAAAGTACCTCCCGAATTTGAGGCCTTGCAAAAAGAGTTTAAGATTGAAGACCATATTCCCACCAGTGCTGCCTTAAAAAAGAAGTCCAGGCAATTAAGGGATGGCTTATTGGATTACTTACGGGAGATGCCTGAGGTTGGGATGAAAATGCCAGCTTCCTGGATGGAGATGAGAGAGAGGCTTGTAGCCTTGTCAAAAACACAAGCCACCATGACTTTCGAAGCGTATGAAGGGATGTGTATGGCTGAGGGCTTTACGGCTGTAGAAGCCAATTCGTTGATTCGTTATTTACACAATACCGGGGTGCTGTTTTTTCAAGAATCTCTCTTTAATCGTTTGATTATCCTGGATCAAAAATGGGCATTGGACGGGATTTATGTCCTATTCCAACGAAACTGGATCTATGAAGGCTTGAAAATAGCTGGAGGTAAGGTGAACCTGGGAATATTAAGGGGGTATTGGCCCAATCATTCAGAGAAAGACAGGAAATTGCTTCTTTCCATGATGGTTTCCTGTGAAATTTGTTTTCAGATTGAAGAGGGAAAAAATCCGGTATACCTGATTCCTGAATACCTGCCAGATGAGCCTGACAAAGATATCCTCGAATTTTGGGAGCGGGATGCGGATGCTGAGATAAATCTCCAGTATGTCTACCCCTTCTTCCACAAGGCTTTTATGACCCGCTTCATCAGCCGTGCCGGTCGCCTAGCAAAAAAGTATGACCGACTGTGGAAAAAGGGGATCTGGCTCACCTATAACCAGACGGATGCCCTGATCAGGTCCATTCCTTCCAGGAAGATGATTGCCATCCGAGTCCGGGGCAAATCAAAAAAGAGATTATTGGCCATGATCCATAAGGCCTTTAATGAGATCCAACCCAGCTCGAATCGCAGAGACTTGGAAATCAGGGTGGGATTGAATAATGGAGCCTTTATAGACTATCACGAATTGTTGAAACGTAAGGCCAAGGGAACCTTCATTGCCACTGGCAGAAAGGCTGTCGATGGAAAAAACTACCTGCCTTTCATCGAAATCCTTAATCCGGAACAAAACAAAAAGATGAAAATGAAAAACCTGGAGGATGTTGTTCCCCCTCCCCCTATCAAAAAAGTAGTTGAGGAGTATGTGGTATTGCGTGAAGAAGAGTTTGATGCCTTTATAGAGACCCTGGAGAAACTCCATTTCCGGGACCTGGATGAGGCCTTTCGTTTGCTGGGAAAGTGCCTTACCAAAGGGAAAAACAGGGATACCTTCATGGTGCTCAGTGCTTCGCACGATGACCTTGTCCGGGAGGAGTTGACCGGGACGGTGGACTATGAGGGCTTGAAGGTTACAAGGAGCCAGCTGGGGAGTCGCTTCTTGAAGTTTTTGCGCATCCTTAAGAAGGAGGATTTATTGGCGGAGCGTGTTCGCAGAAATGGAGGCCGCTAACATAAAGGGAGGATTTATGCGGGACTAGGATTATTCCTATATTACTGCCTACTATTACTAATTTTCATTCAAATGGAAGAAATAATAGATAAAATAGAGGAAATAAAATCGTTGATTTCTAAAGGTAATACTGAAGAAGCTTTTGAAAGGTTAGAGAAGTTAAATAGGCTACTTGAAGAATTTTCCGGGGATAATCCAACATTTCGCAGCATTGCTGATAGTGTGATGATCGCCAACAATAAATACCTTAAGCTTGAAAGGTTGAAGGACGAAGGGGGAATTTCAATTAGTGAATACAACAAAGATTACAGGTATATCTTAAAAACAGCCTTAAGAAATATAAATGAAATTGAAAAAATCATTCAGAATCCATCAACTTCTATTCCAATAGATGAAGATAAATCCAAAAGTAACCAGAAACCTCAACCTCAGTTTGCATCTATATTTGGTGGTCTGTCTAAGTCCAATGACCAAACAACTAACCAGAAAATAAGCATGCCCTTACTTTTCCTTCTTTTTGTCGGTATAGTTATTGGAACTATCCACCTGACTAGGAAAACCACGGAGTTTAGATTGTCAGTTATGGGTATGCAAAATGAAATCGAAGTATTGAATAATTCAATAAGGGATTTGAATGAGTCTAATCGCAAATTAGCTTTGAGGCTGGCAAAGCTTGAAGGACATATTGAAAATGGAAAACTAAGCGAAGGAGATTTAATCAAATACCTTAAGTTTTCTTCTAATTATGATGATGAGAAAATAATTCAAATTTTAGAAGCTATACAGAAATGATGAAATGAGTATGATAATGAATATTTTGAATAACGCAAATATAATGTTGATCCTTAAATGGAGTGTAATAATTGGTTCCATTGGCTTAGGATTCGTAGTTTTTTTTCATGTAAGTACCTTAAACACCTTCCAAAATGAATCTGTTGTTTTAGAAGATAACCTAGACTCATTACACAAAACTCTTGAAAGCTTAAAGCAAAAAGAGACTGAAATGAATGATATAATAGAGTTGATAGAAAAAAGAATAATCCTTAGAACCTTGATTCAAGACTCCGTCGGGGCATCTATTGGTACCAAGAGAAAACAAGTTTTTAGAATTGGGTTGAAGGACTTCCCTTTGGATGATCAACTAATTTCAGCATTTATTGGTCAACCTTTTTTTGAGTATAAATACAAGCTCTCCGCGGATTCTAGTTTTTTGGCTAGCATAGACTCATTTTTTAAGTATGAAGTTTTTATGGTTAACGTCAAAGAGCCAAAATCCAGACCTCAATATGTAAGTTCGATTGTTCTGGAATTTCCTAAAGATTCAATATCAGGGATAACTTTAAGAAGTGTATATGCAAATAAAATGCTTTGTAGCGTCTCCATTGATGATACACTTTATATCAAAAAAAAGATAATCAGGAAACGAAATCCTAGGTTGACCATACCAGTAAATAAGGAAATAAGTAAGATTAATATTACTGTTCTTGATAAGTTCAAAGGTTCCTATTTGATTCATCAAAGAACAGGAGAGAAGATGGGACGGATTCGTTTGGACCAAGGCCAAGTAAAAGAACAATATAGATTTGGACTCTACTTTGCAAGATGGACATTTCCCAACACAATTCCTGAAGCTAGGTATGATAAAAATGCAGTTAAAGCTGATCTATGGGTAAAATTGGACTACGGCGGTTTAGACCCTTGAGATTTGAATTAGGATGTTTTAACATAAATATGTCCGAAGTTTTGGGGTGCTTATACTTTGGCTTCCGCGATAAAGTCCCCGTAGGGGCTCCATATCTTTTGATAATTATCTTATCTCATCACTCAAAATGTGAAACAGAAAATAGCTGCTATCAGAGTGATGACAGCCATTAGAAAACAGGATTTATGCCTTCTTGTATACTATATCAAAACCCCGGTAGTCCAGGATCTGGATTCAATTAAACCCTTCCCATTTTTTTTTGCAATTCTGTTGCCTTTGGTAAAAATTTAGTTATTTTTGAGTGAAATTTTGTCAAAAAGATTCCCAGAAATTATGTGTTGAATGAAAGATGTTAATAAATTTAGTGAGTTGCGAGAAAGGGCAAGGCTCAGCCTAGAAGATGTCGCAAGCATTACAGGTTACAATGAGCGTACCGTCAGGCGTTGGGAAAATGGCGAAAATAATCCCAAACCGGTGATCATTGACAAGCTGGTTCAGCTGGCAAAGGAACCAATAGTCCCTTATTCTGGAAAGGATGATAAGAACCGGTTTACCTTTATTGATCTTTTTGCAGGGATCGGAGGTTTAAGGATGGGTTTCGAGTCAATAGGTGGCAAATGTGTTTTTACCAGCGAATGGAATAAGTTTTCAAGGCAAACCTACATAGCCAATTTCGGTGGAGATCATCCAATTGAAGGAGATATTACCCAGATTGATGTAGATGATATCCCCACACACGATGTATTGCTCGCCGGTTTTCCTTGCCAGCCTTTTTCAATAGCGGGTGTTTCCAAGAAAAACTCACTTGGGAGACCCCATGGTTTCGCCGATGAAACCCAAGGTACTCTCTTTTTTGATGTTGCCAGAATCATAGCACACCACAAACCCAAAGCTTTCCTACTTGAGAATGTGAAAAACCTCGAGCGTCATGACAAGGGGAAAACTTTCAGGGTAATAAAGGATACACTCACGGAGTTAGGGTATCATTTCAAGACTAGAGTGATTGACGCTAAAGGATTTGTTCCCCAACATAGGGAAAGGATATTTATTGCCGGTTTCAGGGAAGATACCGGCTTCGACTTCAAATCACTGATAGTGCCTGATCCCAAAAACGGTCCAAGCCTTTCAACAATTCTGCATCCAGAAGATGGTACTGAGGAGCCGGAAATGCCCTATACCATAGGTGAAGGTGGACTCGTCAATGAAAAATATACACTATCCCCAAAACTTTGGCAATACCTAAAGGATTATGCAGCCAAGCACAAGGCTAGGGGAAATGGGTTTGGTTATGGCCTGTTTGGTCCGGAAGGAGTTGCCAGAACACTCTCTGCTCGGTACTACAAGGATGGATCAGAGATTTTAATCAAACAGCCGGAAAATCGTCCTAGGAGACTTACTCCACGTGAATGTGCAAGACTTATGGGCTTTGATCATTCAGGGCGCCCACAGTTTGAGATTCCTGTTTCAGATACACAGGCTTACAAACAGTTTGGAAATGCTGTTGTCGTTCCCGTGGTCGAGGCTATTGCAAATCATATGAGACCACATATTCTGGAGCTTAAAAAAATAAATCCAGATCAATTAAAATTGTCCTTCCCAAAAACAGGGACTAATGGGTGATATCTTTTTTAGGGAGAAGGTTAGGAGAAAAGGAGCCAAATGGTATCTGGGATAAAAGGGGAAAATACCAAACCAGGAATCATTCCTCGATAAGACTTTATAAAATGAAGTTTCCAATGGGTATTACATTAAAAAAATTACCGGATAAACGGATTTTGTCATCCCCAAATACCGTGCTGTAGTATTTGTACATGTTTGTTTTTGAAACTTGAAACCTACCATCTGTTTAAATGACCATTTTCAAAGCCCGAATTCTGGAAAGAAAAATTCGGGTTGGAAAAATAACCAATGAAGCGGCCAAATTGCTGTATAATGATTCTGATTTTTGCGAAATTAGGTGCATTGCAAAAAAACGGCCATGAAAAGATTATCAGAATACTTTGAAGGAGTTGCAGTCAAGAGACTAAGTGCAGTAGAGGCAGATACAGACACTTCCAACCAGCATGAGTTCAACGGGATAAAATCTATGGTAACTCTCTTGGGAACAAAAAGAGTTACCATGAATACAGACTTCCTATACCTCGGGGAAGGCGAAGACGAGACCCTAGAATCAGAAGGATTTCTCACATGGTATGATGCAAGGGAAAAAAATCCAAAAAGGACAGAGTACAGACTCTATTTTCCAACAAATCCCGTAATGGAGCTTGCCGCAAGTGATGACCTCCTTGTTGTGGCCAAAAGGCCCGACAATGAAGTTTTGCTAGTTGTCTTGAGATCAGGAAGTACAGTTGAGCAGCAAGTTCTGTGGCTGTTTGGGATAATTGATAGCGGGCAGAAATTTGCTGCCGAGACAATTGGAGGAAAGAGGAACAGGGAGGTCGGCTACGTTGAAAGAAGAATACTTGGCCTCCTTGGGATTGTACCCGAAATAGATGAATCTGTTTGGCTTGAAATGGTACTCGACAGATTTGGTGAGAGTTTTCCCAAAACCGTACTCTTTTCCTCTTTTGCAAGGGAAACTTCGGGTTTGACTTCTTCATTAAAGGATCCGGATAATGCCCTCATAACATGGATCAACCATGAGGAAATGCTCTTCAGAACCCTTGAAAAACATATTGTTGGCAAAAGACTAAAACTTGGCTTTGAAGATAATGTAGATACTTTTCTAAAGTATTCTCTTTCAGTACAAAACCGTCGTAAATCTCGGATGGGTTATGCGCTGGAGAATCATTTGAATGCAATTTTCCTTGAGCACGGGTTACAGTTTTCTACTCAAGTTATTACTGAACAAAACTCTAGACCAGACTTTCTTTTTCCAGGAATTAGTGAATACCATGATCCCGACTTTCCCGTAGCCGGCTTAACGGTCCTTGGTGCAAAATCAAGTTGCAAGGAAAGGTGGAACCAGGTTCTTGTAGAGGCGAACCGTATCCCAGAAAAACATCTGCTTACCCTTGAACCGGGAATCAGTCCTAGACAAACCATAAAAATGCAGGAGAAAAAATTACAGCTTGTGCTTCCATCGTCCCTACATCCTACATACCTGCCAGAACAACGAAAGTGGATTATTAATCTTCAAGAATTCATAGATCGTGTAAAGGACAAGCAAGGGAACTGATATATCAGAAAGAGGATTTTTCCTGTTAGAACCTGACAGACTTATGTTTGGCACAGAACTCCCGTACGTATCCAATCTGACCAATTTCCGGGAGTTCTCCCCTTGCAAGATCTTTCCAGATTACGTCAAAAGAACTGATATATTCAGTCTCCTTTGCCATGGCTACTTGCTTGATTATCCTGAACTTTTCTTCAATGCTTACTCCGGTTTCGATAGCTTGGTTGTATTGTGCGAGAATGAAATCCACTGCGCCAATCCATGTCTCATCCCTTTCAACATTTATCTGATCAAATATTGCAGGATTGCTTGTTCGGACTTTATGAATCAGGCCTTCCTCAAAATCAATATATTCCTGTTTTATTGTAGCGTTTTCTCTTAATGCGCTGATGATTTCGCCCAATCTGTATTTTTCAAGTTTACTCAGTGAACCATCCAAATGCCCCGTTAGCCTTGAGTAGTAAGGAAGTGTATTTGCATAGATTTCTGCATTCCTGACAAGCAGCATAAAGTCAATTTCTTCCTTGGCTTTTTTAGTTTTTTTCTTCACCTTTTTTTGACACCATGCCGTCTTGATTTTTTCAAAGTCTTTGCTTCCGAAAAAGTTTCTAAGTTCACTAGAGGAGGATATATCATCCCACAACTCTTTTTTCTTGGAAAATTCACCAAGGTCATCACTTTTAGAATACTGCTTGATAAGATCATTCATCAAAACCATTAATTCTCTGAGAAACTCTGTTAATTCGTCTCCAATTCTTTCCTCTTTCCATATTTTGTTCATATTTAATTCTTCTCCACCTCTTGCACCATCAGTAAATTTATGTAGTGCAGACAGAGAGTAAGGAATTACGGCTGATCTTATCTGTCCCATAGCATTCGATCCTCTCCCGTAGATCTTTTCCATGGACCTGAAAAGAATTACCCTTGCAATAGCATCTTCATAAAAATCCCGATCTATCACAATTGCCTTCTTCTTGTCCCCGTCTCCAGTAATTAGCTCAAGAAAGTACCTGAATACCTTTTCTCCACCCTTTTTTACCATATATGGCTGGCTTCCCCAAGCAGTATAATACTTTCCAAGTTGTTCTTTGGTCAACTTTCTTTCGGCAGGATACTCTTTCTTGATTCTTGCCGCTGATCTGGATGACTTCCTTACTAGGGTGTTGAATTCGCCCCTGGCCCTTTCAAAGAACCATTTGCTCTGACTTGGAGTCAATATACTTTCTGAAAGGGATTTAAATTTTACCAGCTGCGGGGTCCGTGAATTCAAGTCAACCTTTGATACCTTGCTTTGGGTATTGGAGTATATACTTACTTTCCTAATCAGATCGTCAAGATCTTCCTCTTCCACATCCTTGACGACATTTATTTTGGCCATTACATTGACTTTACTTACGTCGACACCATCCTTTCTTGCAAAATATATCGATGCTGTAGTTTGCCCTCCATTTACTATCTGGAAGTCCATCAATGATCTTATAATATTTTTGCCGTTAATGGTTGACAGTTTAATCTCTGTCGCTGTAATCGTAAGACCATTGTTAAAGGCTATAAATTTCTCAGGTTCTTTTTTCAGGGTTTGGAGCATCCCGGAGTTTGCTGCATTTCTAAATTGAAGAAAGGATCTGACATTCTTCTCAAGCAGTCTTGAGCTATAACGCTTGTACAGTTCAGCAAGAACTGTAGCAGGCAGAACACAAAGGTAGGATTCGAAATTGTCTTCATCAGCTGCCCGTAGGTATTCTATTGGAGAATTCAGCTGTCCTTCAAAATCAATGGAAAGGGCTTCCCTGCGTCCCTGGGAAATAAGAACATTGTAAAAGAAGTTAAGGTCAATCAACCTTTTGATTATCAATATCTCCTTTTGAGTTTTACTCCTTTCCCATGTATAATTTATCGTAATATTTTCATCCTCAAATTCTATTTTTTTGGGATAGGGTTCCTGCCCTCTCTTTTCGACAGTAATGGTGGGAGATATCACAAAAAGTTCGATTACGTCAACTTGCCTCATCCCAGTAGCGCTCCTCATTGTGGAAAACAGACCCTTTACAGGACTTGAATCTTGTATATAATCATCCAGATAACCCTTTAGCATTTTTTTTGCAAATCTAAGCTGGAAGCCAAATTGTTTTTCATAATAAGCTTTCTGGGAAACGATAAAGGATTCCGGGTTTGAATCTGCGAAAAGACCTTCTTCATTTATCAAAAATAGTTGCAACCTTTCCTCTGACTCATTGAACAGATGCCCATGGATCTTGACTTGCTCCTTTTCCTGTAGAAAATAGGAAAGGTGGCACTCTTCCGAGTCAGTCAGTTTGGATTCATTCAGAAAACTCATAGCTAACAGAAGAAATGATTCTGGAGAAAGGACAGAGTTTTCTGAAGAAGCTTCTTCGATGAGTTCAGATCTGTACTTGATCAGTTCAGATATTTCCATAGTTGAGCGCTGTTTTTTGGATGACAAATTTATCCAGTGAAAATAGGTTAAGTTTGTATTTAAGACTGCTTATTTCAGGTGGAATCTGGCCGAAAGCTAGCCGAGGAAATTCCTGGTCACAACAATCATAAAATTTTATTTCCAAAGGTTCATACCTGTATTCTTCATAAAGGACAAGATTGTCTAGGTGAAGCCCTTTTCTGAACAGCCTTTCCACGAAAGGAATAATATCTCCCTTCCGCCTTCGGATATTTTCCCTGATCTTAAGGACAAGTTTTTCAAGGGTTAATCCTTTTGCCGAATTACTCTTAAATAAGACAACAGCAAGTTCAAGACCTTTTTCATCAGGTTTCATCAATTGATACTCACTTGAGATTGAAATGGAATTACCCTCATCTTCTGTAGATTTTACTTCTGTGTTGTGGCTCGGGAATGTGAAATCATGGGTTTCGTCATAGGGTCCTTTCCATGAATCAACAATATTATCTACTTCTTCATCCGGCTGATTCTCAATAAAATGGTCAAGCATAATCAATTCTGCTATGAACCCTTTTAGTTCCTTGCTGCTAATTTTGGGAGCCGGACTATTGGCAAAAAAGATTTTCCATTTTCTGAAAACATCAATAAAAGTCTCTCCAGCTTTTATGTTATCATCTATCTTGCTGATTTTCCCAAGCAATGAAATAATCAATTCATTAAAAAGGTCATTGAAAGAGTTTTCATTCAGCTCAAGCATATACCCATTGAATGAAGCTTGATAACTTAGTGTAAGGAATTTCATATCCTCAGTTACTGAAGGAATATATGCTCTTGGAGGGAGTTCAAGTATAAGACATCTTTTCTCGTTAGGGGAAAAGCCCAAACAGAGATCCGGGATACATTCATAATCAATTTTAAAATACTGACCAAATCCCGAAGAATAACTTTGTATTCTTTCCCATTTATTTATCAGTTCTTCTATACTCATTGCTCTGCAGTGTCCAGAATTTCAGAATAATCATTGTAGTCCTCATTTTCTTCTGCCTCATCATACGACTCCCCCTCACTCTGCTCGTGGCGAGTAATGTAGTCTGCACCAATATTTCCGTTTATGGCGGGGAAGCCAAGCGCATATCCATAAAGGGGAGTATCACCAAGCTCATCCTTCAATCGGGTGAGCTCGGAATCCATTTGCTCGGTGATGTTATCAAAAATATGTGCAGTACTGAAAAGGTATATTACCAATATTCCATCAGACTCATCCATGGCCTTGCGATATACTTTGTCCGGAATGTTTACCTTCCTTGCTCGCTGAACTGCCTCTTCCCTTGTATACTTGGGATCATTCAGGTACTGACTCAATTTTTCTTCCCTAAACTCATTCTCTGCACGGTTCTTCTGTTCCCCGGATAGTGTTATGGAAAAATCTGCCCCCCTAGTAACAAGGTTGGAAGATTTTCCTGAAGCCCTGAATACCTTTCTCTTTAACATTTCAACCGGTGAATTTCCGCCAGAGGTTGAAGCCCTCCTTATTGCCAGATTTAAATTCTCGGGCAGGTTGGAATTTTCCTTATAAAGGATTCCTCCCTCTCCAGCTGCGGAACCTGTACGTTTAACAGCAATGGTCCATCTGGTCAGCTTCCCTTTCGAATTACATAACTCAAGATATTTGGGAAGCCCGTTTAGCTCCATATTCCTGAATGTATTCCTCAGATTAAGGAATTTTTTTAGTCCTTCTGAATCGGTTGTGTGAATAAAGAATTCATCTTCAGTTTCCCATTCAAGTTTTCCAACATGAGTTCTGAATGCGTCCCAAGATTCCTGAACTATTTCAGGACTGATGTCAAATATTGTTGACTGTTCAAGAGAAGAACTGAACTGAATTTTTCTTTTTTTTGTCCCCTTTGTAAAGGAATCCCTTGTAACCCTGACAACCTTTGGATTCGACATGACCCATAATGTGAAGTCCGAGGGCGTTCTTTTTTTCCTATTCATGGTCTTGAATTCCTCTTCCAATTCCTCAATGGTTACCGTTGTCTGGTCAAATTTTTCAATGTTATGAGGAGGAGTGAATAGTTTGCAACAATCCAGATAACCCGGACGATATCCAAACCACCTCCCCATCTGCAACAGGGTATCTGCATAGTTTGTCTTCCGGCTAAAATAGTTGATAGTCAGGCCTTCAAGGGTAAATCCTCTTGAAAGTCTATTTCCTCCTATAGCTATATATTTATTCCCGTTTTTATTGTTATAGTCAAGAGAATCTCTGGTTTTACCGTTAATGGCAAGGACTTCAATACCTGAACTAGCCTCAAAAAGCAATGGTTTGATATCCTTACCGAAGCTTTTTGTATCAAGCAGGGGATCATCGTAATCAGGTGGTAGGTAGGAATGAATTTGCCCTATAACATGAGAATAATATTTATTCCAGGTTTTTTCGAACAAGCCATAAACAGAATCTTGATCGGATGGTAGGTCATTTGCGAGCCCTGCCATAATATCCTCGAGGTATTTCTGGACAAGATTTTTTGTCCTGTTCTGCCAGTCAACAAATCTTGAGATATGGATTAACATGGTTTGATGGGGATTAAAGAAAACCGACTGATGGGCATTGGGTTTTCGATCCAGACGAACAGCGATTGTCAGAATAAAGCATAAGATTGCCTCCTTGAGAGACTCGGGAATGTACTGTGGGAATGGATCATCTTTTATTGAGCTTCTTCTTTTTCCTTCAAAAGCAACTGCCGGAACTACCTCGCCTGAATCGGTGACCACTACTTTTGTGGGAAATGCATTTTCTGTATCCAGAATTGGTACCACTAGTGATTCTATTTTTGCAACTTCATTCAACCTTGTTTCAAAAAAATGTTTGGCACCAATATAATTAGACGGAGGAAAAAGAAGCTCTATAAAGTCATCGGGGAACAGGTTATCCACCATTCCGAATTCATGCTCTATTAGCTTGCCTTTTTTCTTCTCGGTTATTGACCAGCTTGTTGAGGGAGTATCATTTCTGTCCTGTAGAATATTGGCAAAGGGAGTAGCTGTATAGCCCAAATAGGTTTTCTTTCTGAAAAGTTCAAGGAGTGCTCTGATATGACCATTAATTGTCGTAGCATATTCTTTCCCTTTAATACCCAAGTTATTCAGGGAGGCGTTATCTGCTTCATCATCGATTATCAACAGAGGAATATCATGCTTCTCTTCATTATTTCTGAGGTACTCATTAAGCCATAGGATAAGGTTCTTTAACACTCCTGTATTTTTCTTACAAATCAGAATATTCTGAAAATTAAGTGAAAAATCTGCCTCCTTGATGTTTTTATTGAAATCAGAATTGAGAGAAGTTGGAATCTGAACTTGAGGAATATCATAATCTCCTTGTTGTCCAAACTTTGCAATTTGCCCAACACCTATAAACCCTCCTGCCTGGGAACTATATCCGGCAATGTCATTTTCTATTCTCTTTTGCGTTTGCTTCCTAAGGTCTTCCATGATGCCTGACAAAACAATAATTAACCCATAACCTGCGTCTACTGCACTATTAATTACTGCATTAAAATTGGCTGTTTTACCTGATTGTACCGCACCAACTACCATTCCCTTCCGATAAAATGGCTGGGAGGATTTTGGGTCTCCGATTTTCCCGACGATTGATAAACTTGACCTGCGAGTTTCCTCTATATACTTATCTGAACGACCAATTTTACTGAGGTATCTGAAGTATCTTTCTCGGTAGGTTTTAATTTCTCCATTGTCATTCCATCCAATACTTGTTTGTCTCTGTTCGGTTAGCCATTCATTTCCCGATGTTTTGTTAAGGGAGATACTAGGTTCTATATCTGTTGCATTGTCCACTCTGAACTCATTCAGGGCAATGGTATAGTAATTTTCCATTTGTTCCGGGCTAACAGTAACCCGGAGAAAGACAATCTTCGCCCTTTCCAGAACAGTTATTTTGAATTCCGGGTTTTCGAAATCACTTCTAGAAAATTGCCCTTTTTTACCTTTTATATACCCGAATTCGTCTTCAATAAGATACTTGATTTGTACAATGAATTTTCTGGCTTCCATTATTTTGGGTTAAGTATGTTTTTGATTTTGGGAGAAAGGGACGTATAAGGATGCCCCAACTCCCCAAGAATTTTATTTTTTATAAACTCTGAGGGAACATTTTGCTCCAAGAGTCCGATTATCATCTCTTCCAATTCATCTTCATTTACTAGAGTTTTGTCATTTTCAATTTTTAGGTAATCTTCTTGGCTATAACCTCTGATTTTATTTATTCGGTTCACAAGCATTCTGACGACCGTTTTAACTTTTACAAACTGCCCATTTGAAAGTTCACTCTTTAAATCTTCAAGTAGCTGGAAATCTTTGTTAACCTGAAGTATTACTCCTTTGTTGGTAGAGACTCTTTCTAGCAGGTCCGGAACATCTTTTTTCTTGGAACCAGAAATATTTCTTAGGGTTCGGTTATAGTATTCCTTTTCTGCTTCACCCTTCAGCATTAATATATATTCTTTAAAGACATCTCTTAGCTGGTGAGGAATGGAAATTTGTGATTTTGATACGTTTAGGTGGAACAAATGATCTACATTATTTCCTACATCTACCTTAAGTCTGGCTAATTGCAACTGTCTTGATTTACGAATTATTCCATTCCATCCTCCATAATAAATTAGCCTATCTGCACGGTAAAAATACATCCCAGCCAACTCAAAAAGTCCTTTGGTATCATAGGTCCAAATTGTCCTTTGTAAATCCGATTTTTCCATTGCACTTGCAGGTAGTACAAAGCCTTCTAATCGGACTGGTTCATCATTTATCCTGCCCTGAATAGGAGAGATAGCCCGCAGTCCCTGAGAATCTATGGGGAAGGGATTAAAAGATTTTACGTGAATATTGTTTAGTCTTATTTTTAATCCCTGATCCTCCTTTTCGAGGAACCTATGGAAGGCAAGTCCTAGGTGGAATGCAGTTACTTTGGATAACTCATGGCTGAGGCTTTCAGCTTTTTCTGTGAAGTTCTTGTAATGTGAATCAAACTTGTATAGTCCCTGCCAGACAATTATGGTGTTAGGGCTAAAGTTGACAAATTCCTTCTGGTAGTTGCTACGTAGGGTTTGGTATTGTTCAAGCAGATTTTCAATTTCAGCCTCAGAGTTTACAATTATTCTCCACTCTTTGACCTTTGAAAGATAATTTACATCCCAAGTTCTAGCTGCATATTTAATCTTCCCCTTTTTTCTTGAAATTACTGTAAATTTTCTTGTTTGGGAAAAGGATGCAGTTTTTAGTCCTAACCCAAACCTTCCCAGGTCAACCTTGTCCCGTGCGTTTTCTGAGGATTGGCTTGGAAATCTCAGATTCTCCCGAAGTGCATGCTCATCCATGCCATTTCCATTATCCGCAATAAATAAACTAAACGGATTATTTTGGTGAGCAGTCAGTATTTCTATCCTGTTTGATCCAGCTGAAAGAGAATTGTCAATCAGGTCTGCAATGGCTGTTTCAAGACTATACCCCTGTTCAGCGATGGAGCGAATCAAAAACTCCGGATTAGGTATGCTATTTTCAAAATTATATGGACTTGCCAATTATTTACTAGTATTAAATTTTTAAGTTGATTAAATTAAAGAAAATTCTTTTTTACGCAAAAAAGAGGAATCATAATTCGAAATGAGTTTTTCCTCTATCAATAAGGAAATAAATTTGAATACCCAAAACTAGAGCCACACTGTTGGGCTTTTTAGGGAGAAGGTCAAAGTTCACCCTCAATAGAAAGTTATCTTTATTCAAGTCTACTTAGAAGATCTTTATGTGAGATTCTATGGAGAAAATGCTAAGTTCAATACATCCGAAGTTTAGAGGTATTGACACCCCATTTGAACTGTTTAATAGAATAACTTCATATGGATTATATACACAGTCTTAATTTATATTACATAATTAATAGTAAAATAGGCTTTCAAATCCCTATAAAAGATTTTGCTCAATGATAAAGGAAACCCTTAAGAAAGTAGAAGATTCAAAAAAGACTGGCTGGTTAGATCTTGGCCGAACAAAAATAACTTACTACAATTTTATAAAAGATCTTCATAATTTAAATTTTTTAGATTTAAGTAATAATTATATAGAGGACATTTCCTTTTTAGAAAGGCTAACTAGGCTTAAGTACCTAAATCTCAGTAATAACCGAATTGAAGATATTTCAGTATTAAAAAATTTAAATTTATTAGAAACCGTTGACCTCTCTAATAATATCATTAGTAATTTAGAGCCAATTAAAGATCTACGGTTTATTAATTTTCTGAATATTGAAAATAATAGAGTGAGAGACCTAGAGCCTTTGGTTCCAATGCTTGAGAAGGGGTTGGATATTTCAACTGTACAAAAAGCTGATAAAGGTGAGGTAGGACTTTTTTTAGCAGAGAATCAGTTAGTAAAACCTGGTCCTGAAATCGGAAGAAAAGGACGTAGAGCAGTACTAAGTTTTTTCAGAGAGTTAAGGGGATCATCTCAAGCCAATCTTTATGAAGCAAAAGTTCTAATGGTCGGAGAGGGAGGTGTAGGCAAAACTTCATTAGGGATTAGATTAAGCAATAGAGAGGGAATTTTACCTGATGCGAATGACAGGACTAGAGGAATTGCAATCACGCACTTATTTTTTCCTCAGAGAAGTACAGAATTCAAACTAAATCTATGGGATTTTGGAGGGCAAGATATTTATCATTCTACCCATAGGTTTTTTCTAACTAAAAGATCTCTTTATGTGTTGCTAACAGAGACAAGAAGACAAGATGATAATTTTGATTACTGGATACCCAATATTCGCCTATTTGGTGGGGATAGTCCAATACTTATTGTAAAAAATAAATATGATAATCTCCAAAGACAAATCTCTGTTGGTCAATACAAAAAAAATGAAGAATTTAATATTGTGGGGAATATTCTTGAAGTGAATATAAAAACTAATGAAGGTCTTGATAGACTTGAAAGAATTATACAACAACAGGCTGAAAATTTACCATTAGTTGGAAATCCTGTTCCTTCAACTTATGTGGATGTTAAAGATAGACTTTTTGAAATTAGTAAGGATCAACCATATATTTCTTTAGAGGAGTTTCTGGAAATATGTCAAGAAGAAAAGATAATTGATGATAATTCTGCAATTACATTGGCGGGATACTTGCATGATCTTGGAAACATTTTATGGTATCAAGATATTCCAGGCTTAAAAGATAAGATTATTATTCAACCTGAATGGGCTACAAAGGCAGTTTATCTTATAATTGATGACTCTGTAATTCAGAGTAAAGCAGGTTTGTTTGATATGTCAGACATTTATCGACTATGGACAGATTCGAGCTATAAAGGCCTTCATTATGAATTACTGCTTTTGTTAGAAGCATTTAAACTATGTTATAAAAAGCGAAACAAAGAGGAATATGTAATTCCTTCCTTACTTCCATTAGATCCCCCCCAAGATTTTCATTGGGACTTCACAGATAATTTGATTTTGCAGTTTGAATATACTTTTATGCCTAAAGGGATGGTAAATCAGTTGACTGCTCAATTAGATAAATTTATTAAACAAGATAGATTAGTTTGGGGGGCTGGAGTCGTACTAAGTGATGGGATGAGAGAAGCAATTATCGAGGAAAATAGGCTAAAAAGGAGAATTATAATTCGAGTAAGAGGGATTGACCCATCTTATTTTCTAGGTACAATTGTAAATACTTTGGAAGATATTCATTCAACCTATCCTGGAATCGAAGTATTGAAGAAAATTCCGTGTGCTTGTAAGGAATGTATAGTAAGTCCAGAGCCTCAACTAATAAACTTTGAAGATTTAATAAAGAAATATCAGAAAAGCAAAAATCCAATCTGGTATTGCAACCACGGAGAAAAGTTCGTACTTGTTAAAGATCTTTTGACTAGAGTTGGTGCTCAAGAGCTTACTTCTTTTGATCACGAAAATTTCAAGTCATTTGTATCAAAAAATAAGGCAATTGATAAAAAGATTAATGGAACTGTTTCGGAAATTGATGAATTGATTATTAATGGGAAAACAAAAAAAGCATTAGAACTTGCTCTTTCTTTTGCTCAGAAATGTAATTTAGATGAGTATATTGAAATAGTAATGTTATCTTCCTCTTTTAATAGTTTAGCAGAAGAGTTTAGAAAAAATACCATAGAACTAGGTAGCTATAGAAAAGCTGTGAATAAAATTCATGATTCAATACTAAAGATAATTCATTTATATGAATAATATGTAAAGGTTTTGAATTATTAGATTTGGGCTTTCAAATTTGTGATTTTTCTCCTAATCAATTTGACTCCTGTATACTACCAACCTTCATAATTAGCTAGAAACTTGCCTAAGTGTATAAATGTAAATTGCGTCCAGAAGGTATAAGACCCTAATTACCTCAAAATCCACTTTTTCTCCCTAAAATTTGAGTCTCAAAACAGCTAAAGTCTGTGTAAGTCCCCCCCCACCTTTATAGCCTCTCAAGGCAAAGTTCCTATTTACAGTATAGAGAGAGCCTCTTGGCACAATTGGAACACTATGGCGAAAAGGTTTCTCCCTTAAGTTCCAATACCTCAAAACTTCAACTTGCTTTAACATAGGGTTTCCTCTAAAAACAGAATATTCTCCTCTAAATGCACCCAGCAAGTCAGAACCCCTCCAAAAACGTGATAGAAGCCACTATTATCTCCCCAAACTTTCCTGCGCGACAAGTAGCGCGACAAAAACCGACAAAAAAGAATTACCTTTATCTGAAAATAGAGCCTGTTGACTATCAGAACCTTACTTAAATGAAGAGTAATCCATTCAACCCATTTGTGACATCGGAGACTTTTGTTTTGTCTTGATTATCAGGTATTTAACCCGAGCTGCTTCATCGCTTTCTGTAACTTACATGCTTAAGTCATTGTTTGTTAGTGTGTTATGACGCAAAAGGCCTGTGCTTATCTTGAACGGAACAACTCAATTTCACTATGCTGATTCACAGAAAGGTCATGTATTGCCTAAAAATGCCCTTTTACTTTATGACCTAAGCCTGAATCCAACAAATAGCGCAACGGGATAGTAGGATGTTTGGCTTTTAATGGCTAATCATCAAGATCACCCTGAAAGTTCTAAACCCAATTCTTAAGTTTTTTCACTAATTCTGAGACGCTATTCTGCCTTGCTTTTATTGGAGGAGGGGGTATTTAACATATGACTAGGGTGGGATTTTCGTATTGTAAATGTTCTATGACGGTTATAAGGACACTATCCTGATCAATTTGTCTTTAGGTAGGGGCTGGATTGTTAATTCATGAACATGTTTTTGATTAATCCCAATTAAGCCGTGATTTTCTCCAGCATTATCCTATTCAACACCCGTAAGCTAAAATCCATCCATTTCAGTATGAACGGAAGGTTTCAGCATATCCTTCAAATTGGCCAAGGTAATTCAATATTCCTGACCCTTATGTCCTTTCCCAAGTTCCATTTTGCTTTTCAAACTTACCTACATTTGCTTTCCCAGCCTTAAAAGGGATTTTTATCCTCAAGTCGTAATTTATTCAAAATCCCAATTTAGCCTTTGCAAACAGTTTTATTCATAAAGAGAACCCAAGACAATCCTTTATCTTATCAGTTCAAAAAAACTAGGATTTTCTGGATTTTTTTAAGCTATCTGAAAAGTTTTCATGGATTTATCCAAGATCTTTGGACCAATTAAAGATTTGATAACAGGGCTTTTGAGCCGAACAGATAATAGGTCGTGATTCTCCATTTATTTGTTTGTGCATCATGAACCTTTGCAGTCAGGTAACGGCCATTTCCCTTTCTCAAATGGCCTGATGTATTCATTTTCCCGTTTTAATTCGTTTCTAATGAACTTTCTAAAAAGCTTGCTTTTTATCATAGCCATTCTATGCCTACACTTTACCTCTGCCCAAACACCCATTAGCATATCCTTTGACCTTTTGAGAGGAGGAGGCGTGTGTAATAGGAACGGGGGCGTTACGACCAATTCTCCATCGGGTGAACCCAGCAACCATGCAGGGCTGACGCTACCTGGACAAACAGGAAGTTGGAATACATTACGGGTCGGCGGTGGCCAACTCAACAACTGCTGTACGACCAGCCCATCTATCACAGTAAGCGGGATTACCTTTAGCCTGAATACCACCAACAAGTCATACGAAACCTTCCAGTCCAATGGGAATGACCTGCTCAGAAAAACAGTTGTGTTTTTTCGAGCTAATAACAACGTAAGTTGTAATGCAACCCCCGACGGGCCACCAGATCAATCCATGGAGTGGGAGTTTACAGGTCTTGATCCTACCAAGGCTTACGACATCATATTTTTTGGCCAGGACCAAAACGGGGGTCCGGCAAATCCAGCAGATTTCTCAATCCTTGGTCATGATGCTGGAAACGGCTCAGGAAATCCTGTAAGCCTGGATGCTGAAAACGATGGCAACTTCATGACCGTTGTACCTGATCCTTCTGGAAAAATAAGTGGGACCTTCTCCATCCAAACTGGTGCATCTTTCTCCGCCTGGTCTGGCCTGCAGATACAAGAATCCTCGAATCTTCCCGTTGAACTGATCCACTTCGAGGCAGTAAGTACCAATAAATCCATCCTCCTTGAATGGGAAACAGCTTTCGAGGTAAACAACAAGGGCTTTTCCATCGAGCGGAGCATTGATAGCAAGCTGTGGACTTCCCTTCAATTTGTTCCTGGAAAAGGCAATTCTGATACAGACCAAAATTATTCATTTGTTGATGTTTCCCCCATTGGTGGGAATAATTACTATCGCATTAAGCAAATTGATTTCAATGGGAGCTTTACCTATTCCCGTATCATTATGGCGAAACATGAGCCATTGCAAAACTACATTCAGGTATTCCCGAATCCTTCTAATGGGGTGATTAAGTTCCAGGTGGACAATGTATCCAGTGAGAAGCTAAACCTTTATATCTCGGATAGTT
This sequence comes from Bacteroidia bacterium, assembly GCA_022760475.1. Classification (GTDB taxonomy): domain Bacteria; phylum Bacteroidota; class Bacteroidia; order J057; family J057; genus JALEFZ01. The sequence continues at coordinate 21,762 of JALEFZ010000077.1, forward strand.
TTGGAAGAAAAATCTGGGAAAGTCCGTCGCTGCATTGTGCAGTAGGACGGCCCCAACAAATTACTATTGATGGTCATGGGGTGTATGTCATCACAGCACAAATTGGAGAAGAAATCTACTACAAGCGGGTGCTGATTCGGAGGGAATGATAGCTAAGGTCCTCACCTGAAACAGTCTTTATTGACTGAGTAATTCGAAATAAAATCAGATAAAAATATCTCAAAAGTGCTTGATGTAAGTGTAAATCATTGAAAGTTTCTCAAGGTCAAAATGAGGTCTGGAGCATGGATTTTATGAGCGATGTGCTGACAATTGGGAGGATGTTTCGAGTTTTGATTCAAATAGCTGATTATAACCGAGAAGCCCTAGCATTGAAGTTGATTTAGCTCTACCCTCAGAAAGGTATAAAAGATTGCTGGATGGGATGATTAATCGGCGAGCTAAACTCCAACGAGTTCCAGTTTAAGGTAGCAAATCCATTGAGTACTATAACCAGAGGTACAGGCTTTACATTGAATGGAAGAATCAGATGCAAGTGGCACATCTGATTCTTCCGTTATTTCGCCTTTCCCTCAATTCCGAACAATTATTTTTCTACTGATGCTGTATTTTCCTTGCCTGAGTTTAAGGAGGTACATCCCATTGGGTAAGTTGATATCCAGGATTAGTTCTGAAGTTTTGGGATCTGGAACAAGGGACGATTTATATATTAAAGCACCCTCCAAAGAATAAAATTGAAGTTGAACCAACTCTCTTGAAACTGAAGGCAAACCTATTCGAAGGCGGTCGCGAATAGGCTGAGGGTAAAGATGAATATCTTTCTCAAGCTGCCGATCTTCGAGGCTGGTAATTACCTTTCCGCTACTGTAAAACATCGTGAAGCTGGGGAAATTCCCGCCTGCGTTTTGTATTACGAGACTATCCATTTGAAGCAAAAGGTACTTCTCATTGGGTGTATACCAAAAGTACCTCACATTCTTTTGGGTGCCTACAGTTTGCCCAAAAGTCTTGTCTTCGACAGATTCTGCTATGCGTACCCGCAACACCTGGTTATAAGTCCCTGAGGGAGTAGTCAATGTGCCATAAGCATCCGCTTTGATGTTTCGGATAATGGTTCTGTCCAGGACAACATTGCTGCCTCCAAAGTTAACTGTTGCATTTCCTCTGGCTGTATCATATACTTGATCTTGATACGTCATGGGATAAAGAATGTCCAGGCTAGGATCATCATTGAAGTCGTAAAATAAACTGTCTGAATTAAGTACCGATACCCAGCCAAGGAATAAGACTTCACTTGCTGAAATTTTATAATACCTTGTATCTGAACCGCTATCTTGCGGCAGGTGGAAGGCAAGGTTGGCATCAGGGAAATCAGTTGTCCAGTGAGTCTGAGAAGGATCAACTGCTTCCCATTCAATCTCGGTCCCTAAAGCTGTGACATTGGTAAAGTCCCAGCTAACATTCGCTCCCGCAGATCCTGCGTCAAAAACATTATTTCCTTGTGAAAAAGCCTGTACGGGCCCACGATCACCAACAGTCAAGTTGATATCAGCCTCAATGGTCGGCTGGGCAAGGATGCCCCTGCCTAGCAGCAAAAACAAACTGAACCAACCAAAGTATGGAAGTGTATTTCTGTTAATCATGGCTGAAATCAGATAAAAATTGTTTGGGCATTTTCGAAAGAACCATTGATGGAAAAAGCGGCTCCACTAGTGGTGGTTCCTTCAATTGTGAAGTTTCCCGAGACCAAATGAATATCACTCCCAGCACCTGAATTCTGTAGCAATTCGTTTTTACTGATTACGAGCATTCCATTTGAACCATTTCCTGCCAGTGGGACCCCATCCAGGATAATGTTGAGTAAGCTGCCATTATCACTCGTATCCGACAAATCATGTGTGCCCGTCAACTGGCTTTCATTGATTCCAGTTACAAAAAATGTAAAACTTCCTATACCTTCCTTGGCTATGTTCCCTGAAAAACCCATTCCTTGTGCACTGAAAGTGGTTGGGCCTTGGATCCAATCACTCAAATTCAGGCTTTCGCCACCTACTGTGAGGCTTCCGGAAACTTTGAATTCAGGGGTATCTTCAGGGTCAATGGTTGCATTGCTACAAGAAAAAAAGGTAAAAGCTAGGCTTAACACTGATAGCAATATCAGCGTCCTAATTACGCGATTGTACATGACTTGATTGTTTATTAAATGAGTTGAATAATCCGCGAAAGTGGAAGCAGCATCTTTAACTCCAGATTCCCGACATCAGATCTTTTGAAATGCGGAAGGGAGTCGTCTTCCTGTTAAACTTCCATGATCCAAAAATGGAGGGAAAATTGACTGGAATCAATTGCCCATTTGGGTAGTTTTTTTATGGCTCAGGACAATATTTTTTCTGGAAATCGTCAAAGTAACCTGTCTTTATGTGCCTTGCTGACAGCTTCTGCGCGCGTGTTGACCTCCAGTTTGCGGTAAATGTTCTTGATGTGCGCCTTGATTGTGTTGGGGCTTACAAATAATGCCTCAGCAATCATTTTATAATTTTGCCCCTTACATAATAGGCCCAATACTTCCCTTTCTCTTTCGGATAATGGAGAATTTTGCCGAGGTGCATGAAAACTTTTTACCACCCTTCGAGCGATGCTGCCACTCATGGGAGAGCCGCCCTCAAAAGCACTTTGGATGTGTCCCAGGATTTGAGAAGGTGGTGTTTCTTTGAGGATGTACCCAGTAGCTCCTGCACAAAGGGAATCAAATAAGGCTTGATCATCCTCATGGACGGTGAGCATAACTATGTTGACATTAGGGGCCTGCTCTCGTAACAACTGCGTACAACTGATCCCCGATAAGCCAGGCAGGTCAATATCCATCAGGATTACATCTACTTGTCCAGGTCTCAGATTTTCAACGGCATCTTTTCCATTCGAAAATGTATATGGACAGGAAAAACCTGGAGAATTCTCAATGAGAAGAGAAAAAAGCTGTAAAATTTCTTCGTCATCTTCGACAATGGCTACTCTGATATCAGCATTCATGAGACATTAATTCATAAAAAATTAAGAGGTTGTTGGGTTCTATAAGTTTTCTCCCAATCTTGTAAGACCACCTTTTTAGTAATAATTTCTTTGATCTTTTAGGCATGTCTATACCTGAAATTAAGTTCTGCTAAGGTAACAAGCTATCCTCCATATGGGTAGTATTTAATTCACAGAGAATTTCAGTTCCTTGCCCCTCCTTAGAGAAAATATCCAGGGATATTTCGATTTCAGCTGCCCTTGCGCGCATGTTTTTAAGTCCATTACCCTTGATGGCTTGTTCGATTGCAAAGCCTTTCCCATTGTCTTGGAAGGCCACTTTAACCTTGTCTTTTTCCAGATAGGCACTAAATCGACTTTCTGTAGCCTGGGAATATTTCAAGCAATTGTTCATGGCCTCCTTGAAGATCAATATTAAATGTCTTTTCGTAGGTATGTCCAGTTTTTTGTATTCAAAGGCTTCATGGTCTATGGCCGTCTTAAATTGGATGGGACTGTCTACAAAAAGCTGATTGCCAAATTCTGCAATTCGATTTAGTGTTTCCTGCAGGGCATCATGTTCAGGATTTAGAACCCATATGAAATCTCGCATCCCACTAGAAAGCCCTGCGAGATTCTTTTCTATATTTTCAAGGTATCGACTGGCATCTTGATTCTTCCCTAGCAATCTTTTGGTCAGTTCAGTGTAAAGGGAAAGTTTGGTGAGCCTGTTTCCTGCCTCATCGTGAAAATCTCTTGCGCTCCTTCTTCGAACATTTTCTCTCTCTTCAGCCCTGGCAAGGGCGATTGTTACCTGGGTCTGGTATGTCTTTCTAATCTGTCTCAGTCTTAAATAAAAGGCTCCTCCAATCAAGGATAAAATCAGAATGCAATATAAAAAGTATGCCCATAGGCTTTGATACCAGGGTGGCGAAATGCTAATTTCCAAATCTCGTGCTTTTTCTGTCCAGTTTTTCCCATCGAGACTGGCTTGAACCTGAAATTTGTAGTTGCCAGGAGAAAGATTGGTATACGTTGCTTGTCCTTGTACTGAGGACACCTGGTTCCAGGTATTGTCAAAATCAACCATTCGATAGCGATACTTTATACGATGCCTTTTTCCAAATGTGATTGCTTTGAACTTGATGGTGAAAGACTTTTCCTTGTAGGCAAATTTCAATTTTTTCAAATGCCTTGGGCTTTGAGAAAGGTATCGCTGATTGCCTTCTTGTGCCTGCCAGAAAATGGGAATTGACTGGTTGAATAATTCAATATCTGTCAAGATTACGTTCGGAACTTCGCTGGGGGACTGCAATTTATCTGCTTGTAACTGGATCAGGCCTTCTCCTCCGCCCATGAGGACTTCTCCGCTTTTGCGGATGGCATTTGCCCTATCGGAAAATTGTATCATGGGCAAACCATCCTCAGGAAAAAAACTCTCAATATTTAGGGAATTAAGGTCCAGGCAACTTATTCCTTTTTGAGTAGCGAGCCAAAGTTTGCCCTTCTTATCTCCCTGAATCTGGTGGATCAAGTTTCCCGCCAATCCATTTGTTTCTTGAAAGAGGATTATTTCTCCTCCTTCCTTAATGCGGTACAACGCATGTGGGGTACCAGCCCACAAGGCAGAATCCTGACTAGGCCAGAGAGATAAAATAATTTGCCTGCTCAGGTTTATCCTTGGATTGGGGCTGTAGTCGTAGGGTCTGATGCTATCAGCTTTTTCATCATAAATATAAAGACCGGCGGAACTGGCCATCCAAATTCGTCCATCTGATGTCTGTGTTACTTCATTGCCCCATCTTGCTCTATAAAAATGGAATTTATCCTGGATGACTTCTTTCCGGATGAGCCCGGCCAGAGATGCCATCCAGATTCTTCCCTGATCATCCTGAAATATGTCTTCAATGTCAGGATTTCCCAAGGCTGAACCCTCAAAATGAGAAGCCTGACTTGAAATGGGTTGACCGTCAGAATTCCTTAGAATAGTCAATCTACTTGCTCCGGCTCTAAATTGGCCTACCCAGACTTTTTCCTCTTTGTCAATGAGAATTTCGGTTACAAAGTTACCCTTTAGCTTTCCATTTTCCTGTGAAAGCTGGAATATGGCTTTCCCGTCCTTGTCCAAGACATGTACTCCTTCCGTTTCGGTTCCGACCCAGAGGTAACCATATTGATCTTCAACCACCGCTCGCACAAGTTGGTCTGCTTCCTTCCATTTGAACTGTTGAAAAGCATCCTGTTGGCCATTTTCGTAGAAAACCCCTTCCATACTTGCGAGCCAAAACCTACCAGTATGATCTATGGTGAAGGTATAGATGGCATTGGCACCCTTGGAATGGTCCCAGACCTCTATTAGATCCCTAAACTCAAGGCTTTCATTCTGGTAAAGATATTGATAAAGCCCATGATCGGTTGCCATCCATAATTCTCCTGAGGGGCTCAACTTGAAGGCATTGACGGAGGCTTCATGGGGAACCTCTGGTCCAAATTCTAGCGGTGAAATTTGTTGGATTCTGTCCTCTTTGTGATTTAAATCATGCTTTTTGATATAATATGCTCCATAAGCTGTCCCAATCCAAAGATTCCCCTTGGCATCGATTTGAAGGTCATGGAGATAATCATGCTGAAAAGTGGAACTAGATGTTTTCCCTTTGTAGAAATGATCAATGACAGTATCCTGGCCAAAACTGATCCGATCCAATCCATCGTGGTAGGTCCCGATCCATAGCGTGTGAGGATCAGTCTGGACAATATCCATGATCATGCCCCTGGCAATGGAGTTAGGATTGTCAGACTCATGGCGGAACACCTTCATCTTCTTTAGCTGGCGTTTCGCTGTTAAATGGCATTGGAAAAGCCCTCGATGTGTTCCGATCCAAATGAGGGTATCCGAAGCAATACATATGGATTTGACAACTGTTTTGTCAAGAACTTTATTCCCTTCGAGGTCATACAAGGGATGAAATTGATTGGTGGAGGGGTCAAATCTACAGATTCCAGCTCTGGCGGTCCCGATCCATAGTTGGCCGTGTGTATCCTGGACAATGGTATGGATGAAATTATCAGCTAAGCTGTAGGGATTGGCAGGGTCGTATTGGTATCTGATTACATCTTGTCCATCATATCGATTCAGCCCGTTTTGAGTACCAATCCAGATTTCTCCCATGTCGTCCTGAAGAATTGCTCTTGTGCGGTTTCCTGTTAGGCCATCCTGTGCCATCAAGGGAGAAAAGCGTGAATTGGAGCGAATTTGGCTATAAGTCATTGGGCAGGAAATCAGGAGGATTGCTGTCCAAATTAGGAGTTGGAAGAAATTCTTGAGAGGGGGATACATAGCTGAAACCTGTTTTTCTATTCAAGATAAGCAGATATTTTTTGTCAATGGTATAACGGAACATTTGTCCCAGAGTCGGAAAAAGGAAGTTGTAAAATAGCCAGAAAACTACCTTGCAGGGACAATACTTCCCATGATGTGAAATGAATATTGTTCTTCTTGGGTATGATTCGTATAAATATAAAATTTATTATTTTGTAGTATGTATAGCCAAAGATCCAAATCAAGTTCGAAAAATAGTAGGTCTGTAGCATCAAATGTCTCTTTATCTGAGGATACGCCTTTTGAGAAACAGGATAGAGTGGCTTCCATCTCATTTACCACGGAACCGATTCAGCTAGGTAAAAAGAGGGGTGGTAAGAAAGCTCCTGTGGTAAAGTTGACTGAGCAAGAAGCTGAAGGAGGAGCAGGCTTGGAGGAAGGAGAGGCTATAGCTGCCGCTGCTGGAGGCGGTGGGGGGGCTGAGGTTACAGCAGGTGAAGAAGCTGTAGCTGAGGCAGAAGATGCAGAAATCCAAGAAGATGAAATCTCAGAATTGTTAAGGGATTACTCCGAGCTTGAGATCAGAGAACTTGAAATAGAGTATCATTACGATTCGGGAAATGAAGATGGGGAGACTTTAGCAGCTTTTTTGGTCAGAAATTATGTGGGCACTGATATGATTGCAGACACTGTGGCCAATTTCCAGTATAGGCCAGGTTTCCAGTCTGGAGGTGGTGGAAGTAAGAGTGGTTGGCAGAATGCTGCCACCCGCCGATTGAAAAAGGAAACCGATGATCGGACAGGGATGAAAGGCCGGTCTGCCTTGCATCATAAGTTGTCAAGAAAAAGAATCAAGGAACTTCCCGCAGACTTTAGGTTCCTTGCAAACCATCCAGCCAATTATGTTTATGGGGTTCTTCCAGAGCACAGGAGTGATGATCCAGGAGAAGGCTTTGATCCCAATTATGAAGCCAGTGGAGCAAGAACTCCTCGTTCTGAGGCCTTGGCGCCTTTGACCAGGGATGGCCACGGGGTAGATCCAAGAGCACTCCTAGCTAGGCTGGAAGTATTACATGCTGCAACTAGAGGAGACATAATGGGAGATTGGGAGGACGATGGAAGCAAGAAAAAGAAACGTGGGAATTAAAGTATGGCTGTAAGATGCAATAGGGATTTACTAATGTCCATTAACCCATTCCGCCTAGCCACCTAGGGAATATATAAAACTGGAAATCAGTACAGAAAAAATGTACTGTTTTCCAGTAAGAGCTAAGAATTTAATTGCCGCTACTCTTATTAACCCATCACTACTACCACATTTCCCCTTTTGCGCCCCGAATCGATATAGCGATGTGCATCAACTACCTTTTCCAAAGGAAACTGCCTGTCAATGACCGTCTTCAGGCCACCAGCCTTGTAAATTTCGACTACTTCTTCCAGCATGCTTCGGAGTTTCTCCGAGGGCTTTGTTCCTGTAGCTTCAAAAATGGCTTTTTGTTCTCCTATCAAAGAGGTGTAGATCATTTGTAACAACAGTGGAAATTTAAGAACCGGAGAGAGGTAAACACCATCCGGGCGGAGGGCTTTTTTGCTTTCCTTAAATGAACTTTTCCCAACAGTATCATAGATGAAATCATATTCACCTCTTCGATCGGTGAAATCCTCGATTGTATAGTCAATGACCTCATCGGCTCCAAGAGATTTAACCAAACCTGCATTTCTTTGGCTGCAAACCCCCGTTACATGGGCACCCAAATGCTTGGCAATTTGGACCGCAGAGGTTCCCAGTGCTCCTGATGCGCCATTGATGAGTACCTTTTTACCCGCTTCTAACTTAGCGATTCCCTTAAGGAAATTGAAGGAAGTCAGGTGGCCATCGCAAAAACTGGCTGCCTTAGAGGCTTCCAATCCCTCGGGTAGCGGGAGAATCACACCATCTTCAGGGATGACCAGGTACTCTGCATTTGCGCTGAATCCAAAGGCCGTTTCTCCGAATACCATCTCGCCAATGCGAAACTGGCTCACATCTTCTCCAATAGCGATGATTTTACCTGCAAAGCCTGTCCCTGGGATCGGTTTTTTGGGTTTTGAAAAGCCCATGAAAAGACGAGAGAGATAGGGTTTGCCTGTTCTCATCATGGTATCTGCTGTAGTGACTGAAGCTGCCACAACTTCTACCAGCACTTCGTTTGATTTAGGCTGTGGACATTCGACCTCGCTTAGTTGAAGAACTTCAGGAGATCCGTAACCAATGGCTGTGATTGCTTTCATTTTCTGCTTTTTCATGCTTCAATTGATTTGATGTTACAAATGAAGGCATGAGGATCAAACCAAGCGTTCGGATTGTCAGGGATAAGTTCTGTTTTATAATTCCGAACCTTTTGACCTAAGATGATTGTTCTTTTAAATAGGCTCCAGGTGTAGTTCCTGTCAATTTTTTAAAAGTGGTATTAAAGGCCGTTTTGGAATTGAAACCACTCTCATAAGCCAAACCAATCAAAGAAATATGTGAGTTTTTGGGTGCAACTACCAAACTTTTGAAATGCTCCACCCGGAAATGATTGATGAATTCATTGAAATTTTTACCCAAGCGCTCATTTAACAACCAGGAAAGTTGATTGGGATGGATGTCAATCTGAGCAGCCAATGACCTAAGGCTTAGGGAAGGATTGAGGAAGGGCTGTTCCTGTTTCATGAATTGGCTGAGCCTCTCTTGAAAAAGAATGGCCGTGTCTTCATCCAAAGAAGAGGTATTGCTCCGTTTGGGTATAGGTTTTTCTGCTATGCTGGGGTAAACCCTTTTCCAATAGGAAGGATACCTGGAATCATTCTGAATGTTCTCAGCCAGGGGATCTGTAAAGGCCAGGAAAAAAATGGAGGACTTGTTGTCAAATAACTTTTCCACCAGCTGAAAAGCCTCATCAAATTTTCCCTTGATGCAATAATAATGGAAGAGGTAAATGTGTGCCTGAAAAGAACTATCCCGATTGGCTTTGCTTTTCAACATTTGCAGTTTGGGATGCATCTCATCATCGATGCCCTGAAGGGCAAGAGAAAGGCATTCTATTCCCAGCCTTTCATCAGGCATAATTAGTCCTGTGGGAATGTCCAGAAGGAGCTTCTCGAGCGATTGAAAATCTTCAGTTTTGAGGAGGATATAGGACAGGAGGATCAGTACAGGGACATTTTGTGGGTTGTTAGCCATCAGCTTTTCCAGGATATTTCTGACTGGCGTATACTTTTTCTCGCGGTATAAGAGGTATGCCTCATAAAATTTTGTTTCCTCGTTCAGGGGATCAATAGACTTGGCATATTGGATATGTACTTCTGCCTGTTTGAACTCATTTCTCAATGAATAAAGAAATGAAATAAACCGGTGAGCATCGGAATGGGAAGGCTTGTTGGCGATCGACCTTTTGATGAAAAGCATGGATTGCGCAAAATCAGCCTCGGTGAAAAGTGCCTGATTGGCACGCATGAAATTGAGCGAAGCATTATCTGGATCGATGGCATCCGCTTTTTCCAAGTGCAAAATGGCCTTCCGCCATGATTCTTCCCTTGGCGCAAAGCCCGCTACTGCCAGGAAACTATATCCATCCGCCAGACCTACATGGGCCTCTATCAAGTTGGCATCCAGCCTTAGGGCAGCCTCATACTGGATGATCGCTTCTTGAACATTGGCGGGATTCCACTTATTAAACAACTTCTTCCCCTTCAGGAAATGGTCGTAAGCATTCAAATTCTGGGTTGGTGTCTCCGCAATTCGCTCCGCAATTTCCATATGTCCAAACTGTTCCCTCAGCTTATCAGCGATCAGTAGGCTTATTTCATTCTGGATCTCAAAGATATTTTCCAGTTTTCGATTCCAGGCGGATGACCAAAGATGGCTGTCATCCTGCACATCGATCAATTGTGCGGTGATCCGAATCATGTCTCCGGCAAATCTCACGCTACCTTCAAGCACGATGGAAACATTCAAATGTTCGGCAATCTCCTGCAGCGTACCCTTGTGATCTTTGAAGAAGAAACTGGAAGTTTTAGAAATCACCTTTAGTTGTTCAATTTTAGACAAACCAAAGATGATTTCCTCCGTGATTCCATCGCTGAAATAATCCATTTCCCCATTGCTGCTAATGTTCCGAAAGGGAAGAACAACAATAGAGGCTTTATTAATTGAAGGATTTTTCATTAGCAATGAATTCTAGCCCCCATTATAAAAATTCCTTCACAAAATCACGAAATCTCTTGCCATCTAATGTGGAGAAGCAGAGATCATGGGATTTATTTTTGTGAGTCATTGTAATCCATCACAAACTTTGCAAGTGCCTTAAATGATTTTCCAGTTTCTTCCAGCTTTTTGAGGGCTTCTGCATCTCCTTCCAGCAAGAGAGCCAGATTTTCTTTCTTCAGTTTGTACATTTTGGCATTTAGCCCCTTGGAAACCTGTGCCGCGTATTTATTTTTCTCCATGAAAATCTTTCCCTTTTTGGTAAAGGCGGTATAATTCCCATAGAGGGTGATTTCACCCTTATCGAGAATCACACAGGGTTCCTTGTCTTCATTTATCCTAAAAACACGTTCAGGATTAGTCTGAAAACCCCAATAATCTTCTTTCTTAAGGTTTATTTTTACCAGTCTCTTTTGATCATTGACAAAACTGATCTTAAAATCTCCCATGGTATTGGAGATTGTTGCATAGGTTTTATACGCTTTGAGTTTCCCCGCTTCGTAGTCTTCATAGGTTTTGTATGTCCCAGCTTGAGCAAATGAAGAAAGGTAGAGTGCGGTTGTAAATAAAGTCAGGATGAGATGTTTCATGTGTTTTCTGATATTGATTATAATAATTTAAGTTGCTAGTTAAAAGCACTCAAAAGGGTAAATGTCCTTTCGATCCTGGCTCAGCCATCGTTTCCAATGAAACAGGCCCTCTCGAACGAGAGTGAGAAATCTATAAAGAACGGGGAGTAGATTTCTCCCTTAAGCTCGAAATGACAGCCTGGATTGCCCGAAATGATACTGTAATTGTCTGGTAATGAAAACGTTGTCTTTAAGTGAATAAAAGCATATAGCACAACTGGCGACTTAAGCTAATTAGGATTATAGGCTGAAAAAGTCAAGACTTAATCTGACTGCTGGTTAATATTGAGGGTCGAGTTCAATAACCATTAAACTTTTTCTTTAATTGAAAAATAGCCTTTAAGCTGGTGGTGAGCTATTTTTCCCCTTCCATAATTGTCATTTCGAAAATGATTTATTCCAACTTTTTTTCATAGATTTAAGCAATATTTAATTCAACAACCATATACATGCACAAACCTCTAATTACACATCCTGTGTTACATAGGATTGTTCTCTTACTAGGCTTATCTCTTTTACTTCAATCCTGTTTACTCTTTTCTTCTGATCCATCTGCTGTTACCATCAATGAAACAGAGCAACAAACTCCTTTTGAGTTGGATGGAACTGTTGTTTTTCGATCCTTTGATAGATGGTTTTATATCAAGGGGGGAGATTCGGAGGTCTCAATCATCAATTTCCAGAATTTGGATATAGATTTTTTTGGTGAATACCGAGTGAGTCCTGACGGTACAAAAGTAGCCTTCTTGGCAGAGGGGGATGATGAGATTTTAATATTCGAACTTCCTAGTGGCCAGGTCGTGGAAAGAAAAACCTTCAACGAAGATCTGGTTCAGATCAGTTGGCATCCCAATAGCCAAACCTTGGTGGCCCTTGACCGCTTTGAAAACTTACGTTA
>JALEFZ010000078.1 GCA_022760475.1 Bacteroidia bacterium
TACAAACTCATAGCCTTTAAGTTGATTTAGACCCGCCAGATACATGGCTTTTTCTTGTTCAAAGCTGATCTCATCACAGGAAGGAGTATTGAAGTTATCACCCAGCCCACTCTTTTCAACCCGCATGACTGCCATGCCTTTTTCTGTCAGGGTACCCAGAAGTTTTTTGTAGGGATGCCATGAAGAAAGGTTATCAATAGAACTACAGGAAGCAGAAGGGATAAAAAGAACAGCTGGCATTTTCTCCAATTGTTCGGAGGGTGTCAAGGTAATAGTCCTTAAAAAACCTCCTTCAAATGGAACCTCGTCATATATTACCTGGCCAAGTCCTGGATCTTCTTTTGTTTTTGCCAGCAATATACCCGTCACTTCGATCGTTTGTCCCCCACGCCACAGCTTTATACTGACAGGATCCCCTCCACGATAACTGGAAAGAATCATCTCGTAGTCATAGGGGTTTTTAATGGTGCTGTCACCGATGGAGAGCAACACATCCTTCTCTCGTATTTCTAATACTTCTGCAGAACCATCAGGAATTATGGTCGATATATACACCCCGGTGGGATTTTCCAAGCCCAATTCAGTCGCCATTGCCTTCGTTACCGATGATACTTGGGCTCCAAAGTCTACCTGCCGACGGAGGTTTTGGGAACATAAAACAGAGATGGAAAATAGTAAGGAAATAAACAAGAGATGCCTTTTCATGGATTTAGTTTTTTGGTTTCAAAAATCAGGTATTGGCGTAGCTGTCTGACTTGGCTAAATGGGAATTATCCAACTAAATAAAGACCATGTGTCATTGGAATAACTATTTTTCCCTTCAAAATATTACATAGAATTCCCTCCAGAGAGTAAGGGATTTAAAATAGTCCACGGCCCAAAAAGGATAAGATGATGAATGATGAGTGGTAAATATTGAGGGATTGCTCAGCCATGGACTAGATTTAAGAATAATTATCTATACATTCTTACATCTTAATGTCTTCACCAAGTCAGTCAGGATTGCTTCTATTTGCCCTTGGTACATAAAAACCAATAAAGACTTACTAGGCGCCTTCAAATAGCTAAATCTCCTGTGAACTTATTGGCAACAATCCAAGACAGGACACAAGCTGTGTTAAAGGATACCTGTCTCTGTCAGAATCTGGTAAACTCCTACTCCAAGCAACAGCAAACCCAGGAGTGCATAGAAAACTCTTGCACCAGCTCGGGTAAATATCTTCACAAAAAACCTGGCCCTGCTGTGTTCAAAGTAGAAATCCCAATTAAAAATGCTTGCCAGGAGGGAAAATCCCCCACCGGCAATCAGTAATATAGCTACTAATAGATCTATTCCTTCCATTTTTGCTTAGCTCTTTTGTTCCCCATATCTATCGGGAAAGGTACATATTCCTTTCGTTATATGCTTTTACGAAGAATGGATCTTGCAAGTCTTTGATAAAGTAGATTTTTTCACCTGTTGACTTCATTTCAGGTCCAAGTGCCTTATCTACATTCGGGAATTTGTGGAAGCTAAAGACAGGTACTTTGATGGCATAGCCTTCCAATTTTGGTTTGAACACAAAGTCCTTTAATTTATGCGTACCAAGCATGATTTTGGTGGCATAATTTACATAAGGAATCTGGTGAGCCTTGGCTATGAAGGGTACGGTACGAGAAGCCCTCGGATTGGCCTCAATGATGTATACCTTCTCGTCTTTGACTGCAAACTGTATGTTGATGAGTCCTTTTACCTGCATGGCAAGGGCGAGCTTCTTGCTGATTTCTTCAACCTGAGCGATTACACCCTCACTAAGGTCAAAGGTAGGCAATACAGCCATAGAGTCTCCAGAGTGAATCCCTGCAGGCTCGATATGCTCCATCATCCCGATGATTCTCACATCCTCACCGTCGCAAATGGCGTCTACCTCTCCTTCAATTGCCATATCCAGGAAGTGGTCCACAAGTACTTTGTTTCCAGGCACTTTGGACAGGATGCCAATCACATGCTTCGTCAATTCCTCATCATTGATGACGATCCTCATGTCCTGCCCCCCCAGTACATAAGATGGCCTTACCAGAACAGGATAACCTACCCTTCTTGCTACTTCAAGGGCTTCTTCAGCATTCGAAGCCTCTCCAAAGTCAGGATAAGGAATCTCAAGATCTCTCAGCAAAGAGGAGAAACGGCCCCTGTCCTCAGCCATGTCCATCATGTCAAAGCTGGTTCCGAGGATATTGATCTTATATCTATCCAGCTTTTCAGCCAGTTTCAAGGCGGTCTGGCCACCCAACTGTACAATTACCCCTTCAGGCTTTTCATGCTGGATAATGTCATAAATGTGTTCCCAGAATACCGGCTCAAAATATAATTTATCTGCAACATTGAAGTCAGTTGAAACTGTCTCAGGATTACAATTAATCATGATGGTCTCAAAGTTCTCTTCCTTGGCTGCCAGTACCCCATGTACACAGCAGTAATCAAATTCGATTCCCTGCCCAATGCGGTTTGGTCCTGAACCAAAGATTACCACTTTCTTCTTATCCTCACTTACAATGGATTCATTCTCATTGTCAAAGGTAGAATAGTAATAAGGTGTTTCGGCTTCAAACTCAGCTGCACAAGTATCTACCAGTTTGTAGACCCTTTTTACATCTTGGGCAATTCTGGTTTTGTACACCTGGCTTTCCAGACATCCTAAAAGGTGAGCTATCTGGCGATCAGAGTAGCCATTCTTTTTGGCCTCCAACATCAACTCCTGAGGAATGGTGTCAATGGTATATCTGGTCAGTTCTTTTTCGATGGTAACCAGGTACTCTATTTCATTGAGGTACCACATGTCGATTTTGGTAGCCTCATAGATATCTTTGAGGGGAACGCCGAGGTGCATGGCATCCTTAACATGGAAAATCCTGTCATCTTTTGGATTTCTAAGGCTATCCATGATTTTTTCCAGGTCTCTCAGTTCTTTTCCATCTGCCCCCATACCATTTCGTCGAACCTCAAGAGACTGACATGCTTTCTGCAAAGCTTCGTTGAATGAGCGTCCGATCCCCATTACCTCACCTACAGCTTTCATTGATAGTCCAAGGTGTGGATCAGCTCCGTGAAACTTGGCGAAGTTCCATCTGGGTATCTTTACAATTACATAGTCGAGTGTAGGCTCAAAGAATGCCGAAGTATTCTTCGTGATTTGGTTACTCAACTCATCAAGGCGATAGCCTACGGCCAATTTGGCTGCGATTCGAGCAATTGGATATCCGGTGGCTTTGGAAGCCAGGGCTGAGCTCCTTGATACCCTTGGGTTGATCTCGATCACGATGATTTGGGTACCATCTGGATTGGTTGAAAACTGCACGTTACACCCTCCGGCAAACTCTCCCAATTCATCAAGGATTCTGAAGGCATAATCCCTCATTGCCTGATAAACGGTATCGGGCAGGGTCATTGGTGGAGCGACTGTGATGGAGTCTCCCGTGTGAACCCCCATTGGGTCAAGGTTTTCGATGGTACAGACCACGATCTTGTTACCTGCCAGGTCTCTCATTACCTCAAGCTCATACTCCTTCCAGCCATATACACTTTGCTCTACAAGCACTTCATGCACAGGGCTGGCCTGAAGACCTCTTTGCAGCAGCAAATCAAAATCCTTGGGATCATTGACAAAGGCTCCTCCTGCTCCTCCAAGGGTATAGGACGCCCTTAGAACAAGCGGAAACCCAATTCGCTGGGCGATCTCTTTTCCTTTGAGAAAGGAGTTGGCAGTTTCTGCTTTTGCTACCGGGATGCCAATTTGCATCATGGTCTGGCGAAACAGCTCTCTGTCCTCTGCTTTATTGATAGCGGTTACATCTGCCCCAAGTATCCTGACGTTATACTTCTTCCACAAACCTGCCTTGTGGCATTCCATGGCAAGGTTTAACGCAGTTTGACCGCCCATGGTGGGCAAAACAGCATCAATCTGCTGCTCCTGAAGAATCTTCTCAATAGAAGTTTTGTCCAGGGGAAGGAGATATATTTTGTCTGCTGTGACGGGGTCGGTCATAATGGTAGCAGGGTTAGAGTTTATCAAGACGACCTTGATACCCTCTTCTCTCAGCGCAAGCGAAGCCTGCGATCCGGAATAATCAAACTCACAAGCCTGCCCAATTACGATGGGACCACTACCTATGATAAGAACCGATTTGATGGATGTGTCTAATGGCATCTACCGAAAAATTTTGGCAAAATTAGCAGGAATTGACTCAAGGTCAAAGCGCATAATTGAATTAAGCTAAAAAATGATATTTATTTCCATTTTCAAATGGAAGATCAATTTAGTCTGGATTTTTATAAAAATAGCTTCAATATGCCTGCTTTCTTGTCTTGACTATCAATTCATAACCCCCTAACTTTGTCTGTCATTTTATATCATTCATATCACGCAAAGATCCTCGCCCATGGCAATGAAATTGTCTGCCTTTAATTTCGAAATTCCCGAAGACCTTATCGCCCAACATCCCCATGAGCCCCGCGATGAATGTCGTCTGCTAGTAGCACATAGAGATACCGGAAAGATAGAACATAAGTTATTTAAGGATATCCTCGAATACTTTGATGAAGGTGATGTCATGGTACTTAACGATACCAAGGTATTTCCAGCAAGATTGATAGGTAAAAAAGAAAAAACGGGAGCCCAAATTGAAGTTTTTCTATTGAGAGAACTTCAGGCCAAACAAAAATTGTGGGATGTATTGGTTGAACCTGCTCGTAAAATACGTGTTGGTAACAAACTATTTTTTGGAGAAAATGACCTCATTGCTGAGGTTGTAGATAACACAACTTCTCGTGGAAGGACCATTAGATTCCTTTTTGACGGAGAGAATGAAGAACTCCACCAACTTATCGACAAATTGGGTAAGACTCCTGTTCCTCCATATATCACCAGAGAGGTCACGGAACAGGACAGAGATGATTACCAAACTGTATATGCCAAAAGCGTAGGTGCTGTTGCTGCTCCTACAGCAGGCCTCCACTTTACCAGAGAATTGCTCAAGCGTTTTGAGCTGAAAGGTGTAGAAGAAAACTACATTACTCTTCATATCGGTATTGGAACCTTTAATCCGGTAGAGGTAGAAGACCTTTCGAAGCACAGGATGGATTCAGAACATTTCATGATTCCACAAGACACCAGGGAGATGGTCAACCATGCCAAGAAATCCAAAAAGAGAGTCCTGGCGGTTGGTAACTCCGTCATGCGCTCTTTGGAATCTGCGGTTTCTGCCAGTGGTATGCTGAATCCCCTCGAAGGATGGACAGATAAGTTTATCTACCCACCCTACGAATTCAAAATCGCTAATACATTTCTGACGAACCTTCATCGTCCCAAGTCTACACTTTTGATGATGACTGCAGCATTCATGGGTTATGAATTCATGATGGAGGCTTATGAAGAAGCATTGAAAGAGAAATACAGATTTTACAGCTATGGTGATGCCATGTTGATCCTGTAAATGATTATTATAATTGAGCTTAAGGCTGCCTTCTTTTGAGGCGGCCTTTTTTTATGGAAGAATATGTTTAATAGGCAGTCAATTTTTTCATGGCTGTCCTTGTCCTATTTATCCCTTAAGTGCAGATGTTCAAAAAAAATAGGCTATCCTTTTTGGGGACAGCCTATTTTTCATCTGTAGAGCCAGTATTTATCCGGCTTTTCTAAAATCTATAAGATTTGCTGCAAAGAGCTTTTCTTCTGCCATGTCAAGGGTGATATGAAAATGTTTCTCCTCGCTATCGGGCATGTCATACATGAGGTCGAGCATAATAGCTTCAAAAATTGATCTCAATCCCCTCGCTCCCAACTCAAGATCCAGAGATCTATTTACGATTGTATCAAGCACTTCCTCCTCAATACTGAGGGTTTTACCTTCAAAAGAAAAGATTTTCTCGTATTGCTTGACCAAAGAGTTCTTTGGTTCCACCAAAATTCTTCTCAATGCTTTTTCATCCAGAGGATTCAGGTGTGTCAGGACTGGAAGTCGACCAATGATCTCAGGAATCAAGCCATAAGAACGTAGGTCTGCAGGCTGTACATAACGAATCATGTTGCCTTTAGAAACGTTGTCAAACTTGGTAGATGAGCCATAACCAATGGTTTTTACAGAAATCCTGTTGGCGATGGTTCTTTCCATTCCTTCAAATGCACCTCCACAAATGAAAAGAATATTCTTGGTATCAATCTGAACGAGGCTTTGCTCCGGATGCTTTCTCCCACCCTTAGGTGGTACATTCGCGACAGAACCTTCAAGCAATTTCAAAAGAGCCTGCTGAACCCCTTCTCCACTCACATCTCTGGTGATTGAAGGATTGTCTGATTTACGTGCAATTTTATCAACCTCATCAATGTAGATGATGCCCTTTTCTGCTGCCTCTACATCGTAGTCAGCTTCTTGTAGCAACCTTACCAGGATGCTTTCCACATCTTCACCTACATATCCTGCTTCTGTAAGTACAGTCGCATCAGCGATACAAAATGGCACATTCAGAAATCGAGCAATGGTTCTGGCCAATAAAGTCTTGCCTGTTCCGGTTTGACCTACCATCAGCACATTGCTTTTCTCCAACTCCACTCCATCATCCATGGCCTCCATGCTCATTACCCTGCGATAATGGTTGTAGACAGCTACTGAAAGGACTTTCTTAGCCTCATCTTGCCCAATAACATATTGATTAAGATGATCCATGATTTCCTTCGGTCGAGGAACTCTATTGATTACCGTCGCTGGCTTCTCCTTGAATTCCTCCTCAATGATGGTGTTGGCATGGGCAACACAATTCTCGCAAATGTGAGCCCCTCCATAACCAGCTAGAAGGATTCTCACTTCATGCTTCGATCGGCCACAGAAGGAACAGCTCTCGTTTCTCATTATTAGATTTTATTGTTATGCAGAAGTACCTCCGCCCAAGACTTCGTCTACAAGACCATATTCTTTGGCCTCAATGGATGTAAACCAGTTGTCACGATCCGAGTCTTTCTCGATGGTAGCGATGTCTTTCTTGGTATGACGAGCAATGATGGCATAAAGCTCATTTTTTACTCTGTTCATCTCATTGACATAGATGTTCAGGTCAGAAGCCTGTCCTTGAGTTCCCCCCAATGGCTGGTGAATCATTACCCTTGAGTGAGAAAGCGCAGAACGCTTGCCTTCAGCACCAGCGGTAAGTAAAACAGATCCCATAGAAGCTGCCATACCAGTAACGATAGTAGCCACATCAGGGCTTACCAATTGCATGGTATCATAGATTCCCAATCCGTCATATACAGATCCTCCGGGGGAGTTGATGTAAATATTGATGTCTTTGCTGCTGTCAGTTGACTGCAAAAACAGAAGCTGAGCACTTACAATATTTGCAACTTGAGGCATGATTGCCATGCCTAAGAAGATGATCCTGTCCATCATCAAACGCGAGAAAACGTCCATTGCGATGACATTCATGGATCTTTCCTCAATGATATTAGGAGTAAGTCCATAAATACCGGGAACAGTTGTATACTGCTTGTTCATCTCCTTTTGATAGTCATGCAAAGTAAGGCTGCTTTTGCCCATATGCATGGACCAGTATTTTTGAAATTCGTTGTTTTGCATTGAATCCATCATAAGTCCTGATTGATAAAGGTAATTATTATTTGTCTATAAATGCTAATTCAAAAGAAGAAATGGATGCCAGCCCTACTTACTCAATAACGAAGAAAGCAGAGGAATCTGATTTAGTTTTCAGCTAATATGGCACCATCTCTACAAGAGGGCAAAAATTCTTCCGAAAATATTATTCCTTAATGGTCATTTTAGAATAATATTTGATTTTTCAAGTTTGACCAATTAGGAACAATCATTCAAAAGCAAACCCTTCACACAGCAATAACAAGGGTTCAGCTCAATTTGTGACAACTTCGCGCAAAATCTTTTAATTTTAATACTCTTACAGAACCATAAGAAAAAAATATGCTACGCCAGACCTGGTTAGTCATTCTTTCTCTTGTAATTTCCCCCTACCTAAGCGCCCAATCAGTCGAAAATACCCAGGACTATGTGAAAGGATATGTGATTTTTCGCATCCATCCCACATTTGAGACCAAGGTGAGACAGGGAGACATCCGAATCGACGGCTGGGATGACTATGTTTCTAAGATTCCCGGAGCTCAGACACAAAGGGTATTCCCAAATCTTTCTTCTCCCCTGGTCCGAAAAGCCACTTCCAAGCTTTCTACTCCAAATTTAAGAATGGTCTTTTACCTTTCTTTTGAGGAAAATACAAATGTGGAAGATGTTTGCCGCTACTTGAGCCTTCATCCTGCCATCTTGTACGCTGAGCCCTGGTACACGCATCAATTGTTTTACCAACCTTCTGATTCAAGGGCGGATACCACCGGTGGAAGAGACTTTATGTGGCACCTTGATCAAATAAAAGCCCGCGAAGCATGGGATATTGAAAGGAATGATACCACTGTAAAAATTGGCATCATTGATTCGGGTACATGGAGCGAACATCCTGACCTGAAGGATAACCTCGCCTATAACTATGACGATCCAATTGACGGCATTGACAACGATTTTGATGGATATATAGATAATTATGCCGGATGGGATTTTGGAGGAAGTACCCGAGGGCTCGGCCTGGGTGATAACAATCCCTCAGTTGGTAATGTGCATGGCCTATGGGTAACCGGAATCGTGGGGGCTACGGCGGATAACAACCTGGGGATTCCAGGTCTCTGCTTCAATTGTGAATATTTACCCATTAAAGGAGCTTCGGATGACAACATCAGCATCATCACTTACGGCTACCAAGGAATCATCTATGCCATTGAACAAGGAGTAGATGTAGTGAATTGTTCCTGGGGAGGTCCAATAGAAAGCAACTTCGGTCGCGATGTGGTCAATTATGCCACTCAAATTCGCGGCGCAGCTCTAATAGCTGCCTGCGGTAACAGTGGAATGGACGAAGCCTTTTACCCCGCTGCATTCCCCAACGTAATCTCTGTTGCCAATTCTTCCTTTGGAGACACTTTATATACCAACTCTACTTACAACTTCTCAGTTGATATTTCAGCACCTGGGAATAGTATTGCCAGTACTTTCGATAAAGATGCCTATTGGTCATGGGGCGGTACCTCTGCTGCTGCACCCGTAGTAGCCAGCGCAGTTGCGCTGACCAAAGCGCACTTCCCAGATCTAAGTCCCTATGAAGCTGCTCAAAGAGTAAGAATTACTTCAGACGATTCCTATACCGCCAATCCCGGTCTTTTGGATAAGTTGGGACTAGGTCGAGTTAATATGTTCCGGGCATTGGCAGATGATCCCCGACCATCTATTAGAATATTGGACTATGGGTTTAAAGGAGTAGCAAACAATACAAACCTCTTCCCTGGTGATAGTATTTATGTAGTTGCCAACTGGATCAACCACCTGGATTCGACCTTTGATCTTATCCTTGGCCTCGAAGAAAGTGCAGAAAGCAACTACCTGGAGTTCTTGGATGATACCTTATATGGAGGGGTGGTTGGTAGGCGCGCAAGGCTTAACCATGAACAGGCATTCCTTTTCAAAATTAAGGATAATGTTCCCTTCGATGCAGAAGTCAACCTCAAACTTACCTACGTAGATAGCCAAAGAAACTATACTGACTTTGAATACATTTCCTTGACGGTCAATCCTACTGAGCTTGATGTAGAAGAGAATGACCTGCATACAACGGTGACCAGTACTGGTAACTTTGGTTTTAGGAACATAACAGGCCCTAGAAATCAACTGGGTGTAAGCTATAGAAATAGAACGAACGCTATTTTTGAAGGAGGCTTCCTGGTTTCCAGCGGGTCGGGGAAGGTCTCCGACCGGATCAGAAACGGGATCTCATCAGATAATGACTTTAGAATACTCGAGCGGATAAGGCTCACCAGCCCCGTCAATGGTGATTTTAGGGCAAAAACTGTATTTGACGATAGCATGGCTGCCAATCCCATGGGCGTCAAAATTAGTCATGAGAGCTTTGCATCTGCTGAAGCAGAAAACAGTAACTTTATTTTATTCAGATATATTTTAGAGAACCAGACAACTGACCCCATTCCAGATATTTATGCTGGGCTTTACGCGGATTGGGACATCAGTCCGGCTTTTAATGTTTTGGGAAGTTTAACAACCAGCAATGCTTCTTCCTATTCCACTGATAAGAAATATGCCTATACCTATGATGTATCCGGCGTAGATCCAGCCTATTATGCCATGGGAATCATCAGTGAGCATGGCTTTTTCACCCGTGCCCTGGAAAATGTATCATCTACATCCTATAGCAACGGGGCTAAATATGATTACCTTCGCACCCCTCCTGCCCCAAATACAGGTAGCTTGGGTGGACCACAAAACGGCATAGATGTAGCTCAATTCATCTCGGCAGGTCCTGTAGGTTTGTTTTCCCTTCAGAGAGATAGCCTCGTATTTGTCCTCATGGCTAGCGATAGCCTCTCAGGTCTGGACCGCACAATGGTACAAGCTAAAAAATATTATGATTGCACTGTCCTAGGAAAGGCTCCTCAATCAAACTTTACTTTCGTGCCGGCCATGCCCAAAGCTGGTCAGCCAGTTAGTTTCACTGATTTGAACACAGGTATCAACGATTGGTATTGGGATTTCGGTGATGGAAACAACTCTACAGCTTCGAATACCAACCACACTTTTACCACGGCAGGCACATACCAGGTAAGTTTGACAGTAGATAACGGTGTCTGCTCAGGAACCTTCAACCGTACTATTGAGGTGAGCATCCCATCTTCATTGGAAGATATGCCAAATTCGCGTTGGAAGGTCTACCCTAACCCTGCCAATGAAAAATTGGTTGTTGAACATCCTGACTTTAGTCAGGTAGGGGTAGAATTGCAATGGGTAAATGTTTACGGCCAGCTGGTAGCCTCAAAATATCAAACTTTGAGTGGTGGAGAGAGCGTGATAGCCGTCCCTGAGGCCTTGTCTCAAGGCTTGTATCAACTTACGATCAACAATCGAGAGTTCTCCCAAACGTTTAAGATCCTGGTCCAAAGGTAGATATAGCATGAAAAAAGATCCCTGAAAAATTCAGGGATCTTTTTTTATGTCCAATGATTGAAGAATCACATTTTCTCCTTCAAAGCTCCTTCATTTGAAACCTCTGCATGGAAGATCAACAAGGGCACCTCAGTTTCATAGACCATTCGATGGGTCTTACTGGGGTTCAATATTTTATCGAAGAAACCCCTTTGATGAGTGGTCATGGCCATTAGGTCGATATTGAAATCCTCGATTTGTTCTTCAAGGCCTTCAAATACATTCTCTTCCCCTGTTACCAAAAACTTCATCTCACGATTTGGGAGGCTCTTGGCAATGTGCTCCTTGAGAACATCCTTCAGGATGCTAAACTCAGATGGTGGATATTTCCTGCCTTCATCTTCAAATATGAAGCTGACATAAAGCCTGGAAGGCTGGCTTTCGAACATCTCTAGAAAAGTTTTGATCTTTTCACCATCCACACGGTCAAAGTTGGATGCATAGAGCAAGTGATTAGGCACCTTGAATTCATAATCTCCAGGTACGATCAGGACAGGTATGCTACTTTTATCAATTATTTTTTCAGAAACACTTCCTGTAAACCATTTCACGAGTCGAGGAATTTGCCTTGGAGTCATTACAATTAGGTCGGACTTGAGGTCTTCAGCCTTTTGGGTAACTCCGTACTCAGGGAAGGCCTCATCCAGAATAGCATGAAGTTTAACCGTGGGATATTCTTCTCTCAGGCGATCCCTAAGTTCTCCCATTTGTTCGGTCAAATGATCAATGACGTCCTTGGATAAATAAGGACTCTCTTCCTTGTTATTTCCAGATGGTACAGTGATAGGTGTAAATGGAAAAACATAGGCGTGGTAAAGGCTGACTTCGGCCCCAATATTCTGGGCTAATTTCATGGCATAATCTGCAGCATGAGCAGCTTCCTTTCCAAAATCTACAGGAACTAATATTTTTTTCATCGTGGCAACTTTTAGTCTTCTAATAATTATCATAGCACACTTAAAACTTGGAATAATTAGAAAGCGGAAGGGTGATTTTTCTCAAACAAAACGGAAATTATTATCAACAAGGAAGGAGAGTTTCGTAGGTCATACATGTAGCTACTTTCATAAATCGAACTTTATTTTTCAGGATTCCAAAGGCTTCTCAAACTTTTCGGAATCAGAATTATATAAAATGAACATTTTTTTCAATATCTCAACCTTCTACAAAGACCTACAAATCAGCCAACTATACAGGGGTTTGCGAAAATCTTTTTTTTGAACAGTTGTTCTATCTATAAATTTATTGTATTATTGCTAAGTTAGTAACCAAAACATGTAAGTTTACAAAACTCACAAGTTCTTTTTTAGAAACATTTGGGAGAATTAATATTTTAAATCCCAAATCAATATACAGCCATCACAAACGCCCAATTTGTTGTATAAATAAACTTAATGCTCCCCCTGCAAATGAGTACAGTAGAAATTGCTCCCATTGATTCTTCCTTTGCTCAACTCGAAAAAGCTTTTTTCCTTCTAAGTGAGGTAAACAGAAAGCATCACGAGTACATCAAGGCCAAATACAAAATTAATGGTCTTGAGATGGAAATCATCCAGTTAATAGAACTGGAAGGCAGAAAAAAAATGAAAGAGATCGGTCAATACTTCAATGTGAAGTTGAGTACGCTTACTTCTATTATTGACAAGATTGAAAAACAGAGACTGGTAAAACGTGTTAATTCAAGCAGTGACAGAAGAGTTGTTTTTCTTGAAGTAACAAAGAAGGGTCAAAAACTCTATCAGGATTACCAGGAACATGTAAAAGCCATTTCAACTCTCATACAGAATGAAATGGAAGAGACACAAATTCAGTCACTGGTCAACGGCCTTAGTACAATGAGTCAATTCGTTGAGGGTCAGACCGCCGGCTAAACCTAACCTACACAATCCAAACCTAAATTGCACAACTCCATGTCGGATCTTCAGGACCAATCGGTGCTCGATGGGCAACTGACTGATGCATTTATTATCATGAATCAGGTTTTAAGAAAACATCAGGCTTACATTTCTGCCAAGTACAGGCTTGCGCCTTTCGAAATGGAACTGTTGTTTTTTCTGATTACTGAAGAAGCCCAACGAATGAAGGACATTGCTCGCCATTTTGGAATAAAATTGAGCACCCTGACTTCAATCGTTGATAAGGCAGAAAAAAACAAAATTGTTGAAAGGGCTCACTCCAAGAGTGATCGACGCGTAGTATTTCTTAAGGCAACGACCAAGGGGAAAAGGGTCGTAGACACTTATAAGGAATTCCAGAAACAAGTCGCCCTCCAAATGCAGGAGGAAATGGAGAACCCTGACTTCAATAGTTTTGTTCAATCTCTGAACGCCTTGATTACAGGCATAGAGAGTCAATATTCAGGCTCAGAGAAATAAATAATTGCACAAACTTAAAATTAGGTGGCAAGATCTTTGTCGATCTTGCCATTTTTTTTTATCTCCGCCGAAATGGATGATAAAGATGATTGGTTCAAAAATTGGTTTGATAGCGACTATTACCCTTTGCTTTACAGTCACCGAGGGGAAGAAGATGCTAGCAGACTGATCCAATTGATCATTTCGGAGACAGCCCCCCTGCCTGATTCCAAAATTCTGGATTTAGCTTGTGGCTCAGGGCGACATAGCAGGATGTTTCACGAAAAGGGATTCCAAGTTTTTGGTTATGACCTTGCACCCAGGCGGGTTCAAGAAGCCATAGAACAATCGCCTGATGAAATAGTATTTAGGATACATGACATGCGATTGCCTTTCCCTGATGGAGAGTTTCACTTGGTAGCCAATCTTTTTACGAGTTTCGGATACTTCGAAAAGGATGAGGAAAACCTTTCTACTCTCTCAAATATTTATGAATCTATGAAAGTTGGGGCTTGGTTTGTTTTGGATTACCTAAATGTTCCTTATATTATAGATAACTTAGTAGCGAGAAATTCCAAAAGGATAGATAACATTGATTTTCAGATACAAAGATCCGCCGATAAAAATAATATATTCAAGGAAGTAAAAATAAATGACGGCGAAAAACGTTTGAGTTTTATTGAAAAAATTCGAGCTTTTGAAGAAAAGGATCTAAAATTATTACTTGAGTCAAGCGGTTTCGAAGTAATAAAAATCCTTGGAGATTATAACGGTAAGCCTTTCCAACCCAAGCACAGTCAACGAATAATCTTTTTTTCCCGCAAAAATGCTCCCAGATAAGTTTATTCCTTACCTGGAAAGCATTTTGAGCACTTATGCCTTAAATTGGAAAAAATAATACTGATCTTTGAAATATCGGAAAAAACAAAAAAGGCGATAATTCCAAGCTACTACAAACATTCATTTTCGAATTGGTGTACTGTAAGGAATGGAATTTATGTTTTTTTGTTTAATTATTCCTATTTTGTATTATTTTGCAATTTGTCAAATATCATTGTTCTTAAAAATTGTACGAGCCAGATGAGTACCGTGAGTAAATTATTCCCAGAAGCAAATGCTATTCTGTTGGAAAACACCATTAATGAATTGGTCCTAGCGTTCAATGTAAAGCGTCAAAACCTCCTTGGCCACTACGGTGTAAGCGAGTTGGAAGTAGACATCATTGAATTCCTCCAAAATCATGAACAAAAGAAAATGAAAGAAGTTGGGGAGCACTTTAACATCAAGTTAAGTACCCTGACCAGTACCATTGACAAGCTGGAGAAACTAAAGCTGGTAAAGCGCAAAAACTCCAAAGACGATCGTAGGGTAATCTATATTAAACCTACAGCCAAAGGCGGAAGCCTCTTGGCGGATGTCAATTCCCCCGCGAGAAGCATTGCTGATTCAATGGCTAAAGAGATGAATAAATCTGAGTTTGATGTAGTTCAAAAAAGTGTAACACGCATGCTTGAGCTTGCAAAAAACTAAATCATTTCTTTTTGATGAAACAAAAAAAGGGTCCACCTTGAATCAGGGGTGGGCTTTTTTTATGCCTATGTTTTTATTCGCCTGAGGGTTATCCAGTTCAGGTGGATAACTCCCTGTTTTTGGAGAAGTTCAGATTAAAAAATATTGTTTAATTTAAGTCGATTTAATCTACTTGGCTGCCTTTACGCCAAGTCATAGACCTAGTAGACTGTACTTTATGGAATATTTTCTCCTACAGGAACAAATTAACCTCCTGAATACCGTGGAAATCATCCTCCTTATTCTGGCCTTGGTAGTAATAGGAGCAACTTTCTATTTTGTTCCTCTCGGACTATGGGTAACTGCCCTGTTCTCGGGTGTTCGTATCAGTATTTTCGAACTACTGGGTATGAGGCTGAGAAGGATACAGCCCAGTGTCATTGTAAATGAACTTATCAAAGCGAAAAAGGCTCGTCTTCCGGATGTGAGAAGGGATGCACTTGAAGCCCATTTGCTCGCTAATGGACATATTACCAAGGTAGTAGATGCCCTGATCTCTGCCCAAAATGCAGGTATCGAGCTTACATTTGAGCAGGCAGCTGCCATTGACCTTGCAGGTCGTGATGTCCTGGAAGCCGTAAAAGACTCTGTAAATACAAAGGTCATTGACTCCCCTCAGATTGAGGCAGTAGCCAAAGATGGGATTCAATTGATCGTCCAAGCCAGGATTACAGTAAGGGCACAGTTGAAGAAACTTGTAGGTGGTGCTGGTGAAGAGACTGTAGTGGCGAGGGTAGGACAAGGAATTGTATCCTCGATCGGTTCTGCAGAGACACATGAAGTCATTCTCGCCAACCCTGGGCTCATTTCAGAAAGTATCATGAATGCAGGGCTCACACTGGGTACTGCTTATGAAGTTCTTTCTATCGACATTGCGGATGTAGATATCGGAGAAAATAAAGGCGCAGAACTGAAAGCGGAAGAAGCGGAAGCAGAATTGAAGGTTGCAAGAGCAAAAGCTGAAGAAAAACGTGCAGAGGCAGTAGCTGAAGAACAATACTTCCGAGCCAGGGTCCAGGAAATGAGGGCGAAATTGATAGAAGCGGAAGCTCAAGTACCAATGGCGATTGCAGAGGCATTTCGTCTGGGTAACCTTGGAATCATGGATTACCATAGGCTTCAAAACATTGAAGCGGATACCCGCATGCGCAAGTCCTTCTCAGATATGGATGACAGAGAAATCGAAGAAGATGAAGAATAAGCAATTGTGGATTAGCTTTCTTATGATAGCCAATCTGGGACTGATAGCAAGCCATGTTTACAGCCAAAGCCTACCATTTGAGTCCGCTCAGGCCATGTTTGGTGCCCAGCGCCTGCTAGAGTATCCTGACTTTGCTTTTGAACCATCTGATAAGGGAAAAGCTGAACTGGATGCCTTGGTAAAACTTATTCAGACCAAGCCTCAAATGGTTCAAAGGACTTTCATTGTTATCCAGGTATTTACTTGTGAGAAAGAGCTGAAAGTAAAGCCATACTTGGGGGTGGTGAGGGCAAAAAGGATAGTAGATGACCTCTCGACCCGTTGCAACATGCCAAGGAAAAAGTTCCTGATTCAAGACAGGGGAGCCAATCCCCTCGATAGAGACTGCCTCGCAGGCAGTGGCCTCACTTTGTTCCTAAAACCGGATTGGAGAGAAGGTAGAGATTAATTCAGGATTTGCTTCCAATCTGATTGATCATGTCTTCCTCCTCAGATGATCTTTCTTCGTCAGCTTTGAAGAAAAACATCATTACCCCATAGACAATCCCAAAGCCAATTCCCATGATAAAAAGCACATTAGAAAAGGGCAAACCTATATAGGGCAAAAAGAAACTAAGGAGAAGGCATGAAACCCCAAGATGACCGCATATTTGCCGAACAAAAGAAGTATTACTCATCCGTTTTCTCTTTTGGAGCAGGTCAATCATATTCAAACCTATGTACAGTACCCACAGGCTTAAGCCAACCACAAGAATCTCAAACGCCCATTGCCAATGAAGGATTTTGAATAAGAGGCCAATAATGACGATTGCCATTGAAAAACCCCTAATGCCATGCACCCATCTTCCCATATCATTATATTATCTGTCTCTTGACTGTATTGAGTATTATACCAATATATTTCTTTTTTTGTTGAGAATGATATCAGCTCGAAAGCTTTTGAAATAAATTTCGTCTGGCTAACAACTACTATTTTGCCTAAACTTTCTTTGCGACTTACCTTTACCGTATGAAGATTATTGGACACTTAATGCTAATCCTTGGGCTATGTATGCTCTCCTGCAAATCTGAGAATCAGGAAAGGAAAAAACTTATTGAGAATGCCCCACTGATTTCTCAAAAATATATAGATGATACAGGTAAAGAGATCGTTCTACCTGGAAAGCCCAAAAAAGTACTTTCATTGGCTCCCAACATAACCGAAATCATCTTTGCCATTGGAGCAGAAGATAAACTTATAGGTCGTAGCCAGGCATGTGATTACCCAGAGGCCGCACTTTATGTTCAGGAGTTTCAAACCTATCCCAGCCTAGACCTGGAACAAATCAAGGCGTCAGATGCTGACTTGCTCTTGGTTACAGATGAAATCTTCACCGAAGAAAATGTCCTTCAGCTTGAGCGGCTGGGTATGAATGTGTACAGACAGTCCTACAAAAAGCTCGAGGATGTATATCGTGGAATTAAAAAACTAGGTGTAATTCTTGATGTAGAAGCACAAGCAGAACATTTGGCTGATTCATTGGCTGATCTGGAAAAAAGAATCATTGCCAGAACAGAGGGACTTGCCAAGTATAGAACCATTATGCTGATTAAAAATGATGCCCCCTTGATGGTGGCTGGTGGGGGGGGCTACCTCAATACACTTATTGAGAAAGCAGGAGCAAAAAATGTGTTCGCATCACTTCCAAAGGCGTATCAAGACATTAGCCCTGAAGACTTTGTAGCTTCGAAACCTGAATATTTGATCCTGCCTTCTTCCTCAGATCAGGCATACGCAGAACTTGTAGCCAATTTTCCAGCGCTGTACTTTACCAAAGCCCAGGAAACTGGACAAATTCACATTGTAGACCCGGATATTCTTTATCGCCCTGGTCCAAGATTGCTTGATGGTTTGCTGATGCTGAGCCAGATTTTCCATAGTCAACTTACCAAAGATCAATTTGTCCCCGCTCCATAAAAATATATTGATTTCGCTTGTTCTTTTGGGAATCCTTGTTTTGGTCCTGGTCCTGGGGCTTCAAACAGGGAGTTCGGACATCTCATGGAATGAAATCCTTGGAATTCTGGCAGGTGCCGAAAATTCCAATCGTTTGATTGTCATTGATCTCAGGCTGAGTCGGGTTTTATTGGCTTTATGTACCGGAGCTGTTCTGACGCTCAGTGGCTTCTTTATGCAAGTTCTGATCAGGAATCCACTTGCAGATCCCTATATCATGGGAGTAACTGCCGGGGCTGGTCTTGGAGTCAATCTTTTGATTTTGGGTTTAATACCTATTGGGGTTTATTCGATGTTTACGCTACCTCTATTTGCTGGTTTAGGAGCAGCATTGAGTCTTTTTTTGGTCATGCTAATGGGTTTCCGAGCATTTTACGAAGACAATTCCAGGTTGCTGATTGCTGGTGTTGCTGTCTCAGCCATGTTTACCGCAGCCACAGGCCTGTTGATCTATACCCAGGCGCAGGATGACCAGATTAGACAAATGGTTTTTTGGTCCTTTGGGAGCCTGGACAAAGGGAATTGGGAATCTGTGAGGGTCTGTTCCATAGTTTTACTGGTGGGATGGTCTTCAGGAATACTTCTTCACCGACGACTGGATGTGTTAGGTTTAGGCGACATAGAGGCCCAAAGCCTTGGAATGAATGTCATCAGGATGAAAATTGGGCTATTGATTCTGGCTTCATTAATTGTGGGTGCAACAGTCGCCTTTACCGGGCCTATTGGTTTTGTAGGAATGATGATTCCCCATTTTAGTCGCAGCTTTTTTGGCGGTCTTCATTTGAAAAACATTGTTTTTGGAACTTTACTGGGCGGGATATACCTGGCATTGTGCGATTTGTTAGGAAGGTGGATTCTCCCTCCGGCCGGGCTTCCTATAGGAATTGTGACTGCCATTCTCGGTGTACCTTTTTTTCTCTATCTTTTGTTTAAGAAGCAAAGCTATTTGTAGTTAAAAAAGTCAGGGAAAAAGTGTTACTTGGCATAAAATCCTATCTACCATGACATTAAGAAACTGTCTAGCCCTTTTGCTGACACTTCTAGCTATCCAATCGATCGCGCAAAGGTATACCGATGTAATCTACTTTAACCAGGCATATTCTCCCAAATTTAACAAAAGCGATTCTGCAAATGCCCAGATTTTCGAAACCAACATCACCCTGAGGGCTCCTTTGTATATGAAGGATACCAGTACCATTTTATTACTAAACATTAGCTTAAATAGAACGCATTATAACTTTGTCGCGAATGACCAAAGGGATGTTTTCGGAGGTGGATACACAGGATTGATTTTATCTAAGCAATGGACTCCCAGGTTATCAAGTATTCAAACTTTACAGGTAGGCAGTTTTTCGTCATTTGGGGATTATAATTGGTCAGGAGCTCAGTATTTATTTGCGGGATTGCTGAGGTATCAATTAAATCCTGATGTCAGGCTAGGTGGGGGAATAATTACGGGTTATAGGGTAAGATTTTTCTACTATGTCCCCTTAGCAGAAATTTATTGGGAGATTAACAAGCATTGGGATATTTTAGCTGCGGCTCCTGGAAATTTTGTTTTAACCTATCAAATAGATTCAGAACGAGGGCTTGGTTTCGAGTATGAAGCCTTGGGGAATGTTTTTAGCATTAACAGACAGGGCATTGATTACCTCAGTGAAAGTCGTCCTACATTTCCCTGGACTTACCTAAGGTTCGGATTTTTTGCCGACCGTTTTCTTTCTCAGAATGTAGCCATTAGGCTGTATGGAGGCATGGACGTAGCGAGGAACCTTCTAGCTTTTGATCAAACAAATACCCGAATTCTCGACCCGGTACCAAATGAATATGTTTTGGGCAATTATGGGATAAAACCGTTCATTAATTTTGGTATTTTCTATCGAGTCAGGAACGAGTAGCTCCCAATTGGCAGGGATTATTCAAGGGGAAATTTCACAAAAAACCTTCCATCATTGATTCTGTATCGGGGTTCCAGGCTCACATCTTCTTCCAACAATAAGGCACCAAATTCCCCATCCATTGAAGCGCACTGCTTTCCATTTTCATCTAAAAATCTATTTACCCTATTGACCCAAATAAAGCCTGAAGACGGAGAATTGGGGGAAAACTGACTTGTTCCCAAACTTACATTCCTTCCAAAGCTTAAGGAGGCAAAACGATCAAAACTTAGCCATTGACTCCCAACAAAAAACTCATTCCACCAACGATCTGGGGACTCAAAAACAAGCTTTCCCACAGAATCTACGAGATTGGATTGTTCGATCAGCACTCGATGGTTGAAATTTAAGACAAAGGAGTAATTAACATTCAGAACGGAATCGAAGAGCGTAAAATTTGCCGTAGCTGTAATGACTACACTATCCAGTCCTTTTCGGGCAGTGGTAAAAGCGCAGGGAGTTACCGTATCACATTCGAACTGAGACCAGTTTTCAAGAAAAATAGACTCACCTGTTTCGAAATCTTCCCAAAGGAAGCTGGTAACCCTCTCATCTCCCTCGGAAGGATTTTCAAACGTTGCACAAGCAGCCATGGAAAATACCAGGATGCTAAAAAAAGCAGTGTGTTTGAAGCGTTTCATTTTGATCTTTTTCTTCTAAAGACGGCAGATTTTAAAAAAGTGCTGCCAGTTTGTCAACTAAGCTTGTTATTTTTTTTCTCATAAACAACGAAAATCTGTGAGCAGAAGTTTACTGGGAGTAAAATAAAAAAGGGAGGCTAATGCCTCCCTTTTTATTCAAGGATTAAGCCTTATTCTAGTTCTGTAAGTGGCCTAGGGAATTTTGTATGAACAATATCCCCGGTCCTATCGATGGGTACCTCGCTCAATCTTCCCAGACGACGCAAGTCAACCCACCTGTGGGCTTCTCCGAAGAGAGAATAACGACGCTGTCTGAGGACATCATTCAGGATATCCGCATCCTGAAGGCTTCCATCATAGGCACTAATCCCAGCTGCAGCTCGGATGATGTTCAAGGCAGCTACTGCCTCGTCATTGTTTACACCTATGTTAGCTTCAGCATAGATTAGAATCAACTCTTCATTCCTTATGATTGGGAAAGGAGCTGTATTGGAGGACATAGTTGCTACCTGGGTATCACCGGAAAGGTCAGCAAGACTCACTGGAGTAGAGATATTGGTTGTATCAAATGCTCTTGTTTTGGCAGCTACACGAAGATCATTTGAATCAGCATCAGATACCCAAGAGGGGTGTACTACAAATAGATCCTGGTCAGGAATATAGAACATGGGATTGGGACGGTCATTACCCACAGCTCCTCCATATGCATGGTAGGCACCTGCATCAAGACCTCCATTCAAGTCCATGAATGACTTGGATAGGGCATCAAGGGCTTCGGTGTTATTCTCTTGATAAAGAGCTACACGAGCTGCGATGGCACGGTTAAACTTTAAGA
Organism: Bacteroidia bacterium; assembly: GCA_022760475.1. Taxonomy (GTDB): domain Bacteria; phylum Bacteroidota; class Bacteroidia; order J057; family J057; genus JALEFZ01. The sequence goes on from JALEFZ010000078.1 coordinate 21,628, forward strand.
AACCTGCAGCATCGTCTAGTCCTGAGCCCGCAAAACCGGAAGACATATCGAATACGAATTCTCCTCCGTCCAATAACCCTTCAGCTTCATCCAACAAGGCTTTGATACCTGCAAGGCTCGCCTCGTATCCGTCTTCATAGTTCCCCAGGTTGTCGGGGTCAGCAACTGCATCTGGCAGGCGGATTCCGTTGTCAAACTGGCGGTTGATCACTAATAGCAAGGCATAAGCCTGGACTGTTTTGGCATATCCAACTAGCCCATCCTGCTGAGCCTGACTCAGGGATGCTGTACTTTTAGGTACTGCATCAATCAATACCTGAGCATTTTTCACGGCACGATACCTTGCCGCAAACGAACGAGTAGTCAAGAAGCCGTTGTTATCTAAAGGTGCACCTTGCTCACCCAATAACTCCCCGGTGTAGCGTGGATCTACCCCGTTAAGGTCCCAGTACTCACGTCCTACAATGCTTACTACCTGTACATAGAACTCAAGATCATTTCTCAATACAGATTCAAGGCCATTTGCTAATAATTGAATATCTGCAAGTGTTGCACCTTCAAGGAGTGCCTCTAGGTCAGGACCGTTTGGGTTGGGAATCTCTTCAATGTTACAGGAAGTCAACATGATGCTAAATCCTGTAAGCATTGCGAGAAGATATATAACAAATTTATTCAATTTCATGATTTTAGAATTTTTGTTAATCAATGGATTAGAATTTAGCAGTAATGTGTAGGTAGAATCTTCTGGTACTTGGGTATGGAGTTACCTCAACATTGTTTGCCAGGACGTTATTACCGAAGTTAGATACCTCAGGGTCGTAGCTGTTGTAAGTAAAGAAGTTCAGCAAGTTTCTGGCTGAAAGTCCTACTTTCAATCCTACTGCGTCATTGAATACAGATTTTGGAACATTGTAGAATGCACCGATTTCACGAAGGCGCACGTAAGAAGCATCTTCAATCCATGGGCTGGTATCTCCTGCAAACCAAGAGTTCAAGCGGAAGTTTCCGTTGCCTTCCTCTCCAGTAGGATCGAGTGTAGTTTCGTCAAAGTCCCAGGTAAGTCCACCCAGGTCATATAGAAGGGTCGAAAGGTTGATACCGTCTCCCCCTTGTTTCCAGTGAAGCAGGAATGTAAACTCCAGTCCTTTATAGCTCAACATGTTGTTGAATGACATGTCAAAATCTGCCTGTGCATCACCATATACTGCGAAGCCATCACCTTCAGGGTCAAGGTCAGAACAATCAGGAGTTCCACAATCGCTAGGATCAATGGTACCTACAATTTGAGTAGCAGGTTTACCTTCCTCGATTCTATACTGTCCCAAGGAAGCAGCAAAACCACCCAAATTAAATGCCGGAACATCCAATTCTGTAACAAGGTTCCTGTTTCTCCACCATTTCACACCAAAGTCCCACTTCAGGTCTGCGTTGTCTACGATTCTGGCATTCAAGCCAAGCTCAATCCCTTGGTTTTGAAGCTCACCTGCGTTAACCGCCCTGCTGGTAAATCCGGAAGAGGTAGGTGTTTGAGCTTGTAGAAGAAGGTTGCTGATGGTTTTGATATAGTATGTTGCGTCAAAAGTGATTCGGTTATTTAGAAATCCGAAGTCTGCACCAAACTCAAGCTCTCTTTGTCTCTCTGGTTCAATGTCTGGGTTACCCAAAAGGCCAGAAGTCTCGAAACCTGGAAGGCCACCAATCTGCGTAGGTCCTAGGATGTTGGTAAAGCGAGAGGAGAAAGTCGGGAAACGGCTAGATTCACCGTATGCTGCACGAATTTTGAAGTTTGAAATGCCATTTACAGTCCAGAAATCAAATTCATGGAAGTTGATTGCGGCGTTTGCTTTAGGATAATAGAAAATCTGATTCGCATTACCATTATTAGAAGACTTGTCAGCACGGACACCTCCAGTTACGATGATTTTGTCCTGATAATTGATCTCTTCCTGAACAAAAAGGCCCTTATCCTGCTGAATGGTCCTGATCTGCTCTATAGATTGGTTTCTTGCCTGGTCAAGGTTTTGCTGAGAACCATTAAGGTCAGTTGCAGTACCAATGAGGGTATTTCTATTGAAGTCTAACTGCTGTACACCAATTTGAGTTCTGAAGCTCAACCCATTGCTTGGATAAATGGTGTGAATGGCATATGCCTCCAAGTTTGAGTTGGTGTTGGTCGTTCTACCAGCAAGAGAAACCCCACCCAAAGAAGTTGGATCACGGTAGAAAGATAGGTTTGGTGAGAAGTAACCAGTTGTAATCAGGGTGTACTGGTCAAGTCCACCACGCAGGAAGATGTTCAGCTTGTTTTTCTCTGTAGAGATAAGCCTTAGGGTAGCCTGTAAACCTCCGATGAAACGGTTGACATTCTCACGGTTGGTGATCTCAGAAACTGTCTCAAGGGCATTGGAGCCTACGGAAGGTACGGCTGGGAAGTTGCCATCCTGGTCCTTTGAAAGGTTGAACCATGGACGAGTAAAGGCAAGGGCATATCCTACGGTGGTATTGGTATTACCATTGTTGAAAAGACCGCGATCAGATTCAGAGTTGATGTAGTTTGAGCTTACATTGATGGTCAACCAATCAGTAAGTCGCTGGTCTACGTTTACACGAATAGATGCTTTTTCGTAACCGGTGTTATCAACGATTCCATCTTCTGTTTTGAACGTTCCTCCTACGAAGAAGGAAGTTTTTGCGTTACCTCCGCTGAATTCTGCACGGGTTGTAGACAGGAGACCTGTACGGTTATAGAGAGAATCTTCGAAGTTCTGTACACCATTCTGGCGGAAGAGGTCGATGTCATTGGGGAATTCTTGTAAAACGAGATCTTCATCCCAATCTCTCATTCCGAGTAGGCGGATGGGGCGGGTGAAACCTGTGGTTTGTGAAAGTTTAACCTTTGTACGGCCGGAGCGTCCTTTTTTGGTATTGATGATGATTACACCACCGGCTGCACGTGCACCATAGATGGCGGCGGCTGAAGCTCCTTTCAGGATCTCGATTTTCTCAATGTCTTCGGGATCGATGTCCGCGATGCGGTTGGAAGCATCATCCTGGTTGGTAGATGCGTTTCCACCACCTGCAGCAGCAGTTACGATGTTGGTACCCAATGAGATGGTTGAGTTGTCAAGGTATACCCCATCGATGATGAATAGGGGTTGCTGATCCCCGAAGATAGAGGTTACTCCTCTCAGTCTCACGGACATACCACCACCTGGAGCACCTGAATTTGCGCGAATCTCAGCTCCTTTGAACTTCCCGTAGAGGGCACCGTCCATGGTAGGCTGGGAGGTTACTCCGGTAAGAGCATCGGCATCGATTTGCTCTACGGAGTTGGCGAGATTTGATCTTTTCACTGAGGTTGCAAGACCAGTTACCACGACCTCATCGAGGGTTGTCTCCAGTTCTTCAAGGGAGATGGACAACTTGCCTGAATTGGCATCTACGTCCTGTTCTACGGTTGAAAAACCGAAATAAGAAATGAGTAGGGTCGCTGTGGAGCTGGGTACACGAAGGGAAAAACCTCCGTTTTCATCGGTCAATACCCCGAGGGCAGTACCTTTGATTGCAACTGTGGCCCCGATTACAGGCTCGCCATTGTTGTCTTTTACCTCTCCTGTAGCTGTGAACTGTGCCCATGCAAAGCTGCAGGACAGCAATCCAAAAGCCATCACTAAAAAGGCTCTTGTAAATAAGTTGTTCATAGAAAAGTAGTTAGGTTGATACAATATCCAAATGACACATTCGCAAAAATTAATATGATTGCAAAGTTTACCATTTGGGAATAATCCGACTTCGTAAACTTAACGTTACTAAATTATGAATGGTTTACAAAGTCTTACAGGGAAATTCTTGCGAATTGTCACCTTTGCAAAATTGACCTAGTGCTTAGAGGACGGGGAGTTTTGGGAAGCCTCTCTTGCTAAAAGCCTTTTGGGAAGCTTTTGATCTAAAACCCTGTCAGAGTTATAACCCTGACAGGGTCCTTTATGATTTGCCCGTCAAAAACGAATTTTCTTCCATGAATTTCACAAAAAATAGCTCTGCATTGATTTCTTTTAAGGTTTAGGCAAAGGTTATTGGAATAATCAACCCTTTAGCCTCAAAAACTTATGGATAGAATCCACGACACCCTGACAGGCTTATAAGGCTGACGGGACATAGGATTGATAATACCTTTTCGGCAGAAATAAGCCTTCAAATCCAAGTCTGACATTGTTGAAAAACTAATGTGAAAATCTATTTCATTTTATATAGTTTTAGTATCCACATATTTCAGAAGGAAGTCCCCATTACAAAGGAATCAACACAGAATAGAGGAGAACGAAATGCAATTTGCCCATTTACATAATCACACAGAATATAGCCTACTGGATGGAGCAGCCAAGATCAGTGATCTCACAAAAAAAGCTGCCAATCTTGGGATGAGCCATGTTGCCATCACCGATCATGGAAATATGTTTGGCGTGCCAAGATTCGTTTTGGCTGCCAAGAAAAATGGCCTTACTCCCATAGTAGGGTGTGAGTTTTACATCATCGATGGAGATTCGACCAAAAAAGAAAAAGGCCAGAAAAGGTTTCATCAGATCATGTGGGCGAAAAATGCAGAGGGCTATAAAAACCTGGTCAAATTATGCTCTTATGGCTATACTGATGGCTATTACTACAAGCCCAGGATAGATAAGGAAATCCTTAAACGCCACGCTGCAGGAACCATTGCCTCTACCTGCTGCTTGGCATCACAGGTGAATAGAACCCTTATTGAAAAGGGTGAAACAGAAGCCGAAAAAGTCCTAAAAGAGTATATGGACATTTTTGGTAAGGAAAACTACTATGTCGAAATCCAGCGCCATGACCTCGGCGATATGGAAAAGTGTAACGAATGGCTGATCAGGATGGCCAAAAAGCATGACCTCATTGTCATTGCGACCAATGATGTACACTATGTGAATGAGGAAGATGCAGAGGCTCATGACTTGCTTCTAGCCCTTCAGACATCTTCAGATTATGCAGACCCCAACCGATTCAGGTTTACCGATGACCATAACCGTCTGAATCCCAGATTTTTCTTTAAGAGTCAGGATGAAATGCAACAATTGTTTCACGACATTCCTGAAGCCCTTGACAATACCATGCACCTGGCAGAAAGGTGTGTCTTTGAAATGGATTTGACTGGGGACATGATTCTCCCTCAGTATAAGGTACCGCCGCAATTTGCATCCATGGACGACTACCTACGTCATATGGTTTGGGAAAGAGCTCCCAAGCGATATAGGGAAATCACAGAAGAGCATAGGGAGCGTATTGAACGCGAACTTGCCATCATGAAAAAGATGGGATATGCAGGCTACTTCCTTATCGTACAGTCCTTTACAACAGTAGCCCGTGAAAGGGGAGTTTACGTAGGACCGGGGCGTGGTTCGGCAGCAGGTTCTGTGGTGGCTTATATCCTGGGGATCATTGACATTGACCCATTGAAATATGACCTGCTTTTTGAAAGGTTCCTGAATCCTGAAAGGGTTTCTCCTCCGGACATTGATATTGACTTTGATGATGAAGGACGCCAGGAGGTGATTGATTATGTGGTAGAGGAATATGGACGGAAGTCCGTTTCCCAGGTAATTACCTATGGAACCATGGGTGCAAAAACTGCACTAAGAGATGTGGGAAGGACTTTAGGGATTCCACTGGCTGAGGTGAATCGTATCGCCAAACTCATTCCTGATAAGCCGGGCATGTCATTTAAAAAAGCCCTTGACCCCGAAAAGAACCCTGACCATTCTGAAGAGTTGGGGAAACTCTTCAAGAGTACAGATCCCTTAGTCAATAAAATGATGCGCTTTGCAAAAACCCTGGAAGGGACAGCAAGGCATACAGGGGTTCATGCCTGTGCAGTAATTATTGCCCCAGAAGATGTTACCAACTATGCTCCTATTTCTACTGCGAAAGATGGAGTAATTACCACCCAATATGATGGCCCTATGGCCGAGATGTGTGGCTTGCTGAAGATGGACTTCCTGGGCTTGAAAACCCTATCCATCCTTAAAATAGCCATCAGATTAGTCAAAGAAAATCATGGGGTCGAAATTGATCCAGACGAAATACCATTAACAGATAAAAAGACCTACGAGCTTTACCAAAGAGGCGATACCGTAGCAACCTTCCAGTTTGAGTCCGATGGAATGCGTAAGTACCTTCGCCAACTCAAACCAACCAACATAGAGGACCTCATCGCCATGAATGCCCTTTACCGTCCGGGACCGATGGACAACATACCTACCTTCGTCGCCAGGAAGCATGGTAGGGAAAAAACAGAATATCTGCACCCAATTCTGGAACCTATTCTTAAAAATACCTACGGAATCATGGTCTACCAGGAGCAAATCATGCAGGTTGCCCGAGAAATGGGCGGCTACTCCATGGGTGGCGCCGACCTTCTACGTCGAGCAATGGGTAAGAAGAAGATGGAGATCATGGAGAAGGAGAAGGTCAACTTCGTAAATGGTGCCATGGAAAGGGAGGTCGACAAGAAAACTGCTGAGGAAGTATATGCCTTGATGACCAAATTTGCCTCCTACGGTTTCAATAAGTCGCACTCTGCGGCCTATTCCGTACTCGCATTCAAAACCTCCTACCTCAAAGCCCATTATCCGGCAGAATACATGGCTTCGGTATTGACGAACAATGCCACGGACATCAAAAAAATCACATTCTTTATTGAAGAATGTAGGAGAATGGGAATTGAAGTGCTCCCTCCCAATGTAAATGAATCGCAAGCCTTGTTCTCTGTAAATAAAGAAGGACAAATTCGGTTTGGCCTGGAAGCCATTAAAGGCGTCGGGCACGCTGTGGTAGAAAGTTTGATAAATGAAAGACATGAAAATGGGCCTTATGATTCTATTTTTGACATCTGTGTCCGCATGCCAGCCCGAAGCATCAATAGAAAAACCCTCGAATGTCTTGCTTATGGGGGAGCCATAGATAATTTTGGTGTAGAACGGTTCCGCTATTTTCTTCCCTACAGTGATAAGGATTCAGCAAATGTTCTGGAAAAAGCTGTTCAATATGGAACCAAGGTAAAGCAGGAAAAACTATCTCCTCAGGTGAGCCTTTTCGGAGATAGCTCAGCCAACGGTGTTTCCATTCCAGAGCCAGTTATTCCAACGGGAACCTTTGACGATGGCATCATCCTCGAACAATGGTCCGAACTTGAAAAGCTGAATTATGAGAAGGAAATGATTGGTTTCTACCTTTCGGGGCACCCTCTGGATCGCTACCGTTGGCAAATCGAATCCTTCTGCAACACCAGCATTGGAGATCTCGAAGAAAAAAGGCCAAGAGAAATCAGAATGGCGGGAATTGTTACCTCTGTGAGGGAAAGGGTCTCTCGCCGAGGCAATAAATTCATGAGTTTCACCATAGAGGATTTCCAGGATTCTATTGAACAGGCACTTTTTGGGGAGCAATACGAAAAGTTTAGGGGCCTGATACAGGTAGATGAAATGCTTTATATCGTGGGTGCTTATCAACCCAGACGCTATGACCCTACCGAGTTCGAGCTTCGCATCAATGAAATTCGAATTCTTTCGGAAGAACTATTTGATAAGATGTCGAAGACCCTTTTCCTAGAGTTTTTCACAGAGGAATTAACCGAAGGGATGGTCCATGAAATGGAGCGGGTATTTACTAAGCACCCTGGAAATAAAAGCCTGAAATTCAGGGTAAAGGACAGACATTATGCAGCTGATATTACCCTACTTGCCAGTGAATGGAAGGTATCTCCAAATGGTGACCTGATCAAAGAACTGGATGACCTAGGGCTGAAATATTGGTTAGGCTAATGTGTTGAGGTTCTGTAGTTTGCAGATTCCAAAACTCTAATTAAATGAAATCCTTCCGCAAACTGATACTTCCTTTCCTTTTTATAGGGCTGGTGATAATTTTGAATTTCTTCCTGATTCCGGAATTGGATGTCCCTGAAAAACAAAGTATTGGCTTTGAAAGGGCGGCAAAAATCCTGATGATTTTCGGGATTTGCTGGGGGTTAATCATTAGCCTAAGGGGAATCAAACAGATTTTCCTCAAAAATTTTGACATTAATAAAGAAGATAACCTTCGCTACAGGAAGTTTTTCACCCAATACAATATCCTGGAAAAGCTGCTAAGCTTCCTGATTGTTTTTTTGGGTGTAGCTTTTTCTTTGATGCTTTTCGATGGGGTTCGTCAATTGGGTGTCAGTCTTTTCGCTTCAGCAGGTATTACCGGGATTATCCTTGGATTTGCTGCGCAAAAGCTGATAGGTACCGCTCTTGCGGGATTGCAGTTGGCATTTACCCAACCCATTCGATTGGATGATGTGTTGGTAGTAGAAGGCGAATGGGGAAGAGTTGAAGAAATTAACCTGACCTATGTAGTTATTAAGATTTGGGATAAAAGAAGACTTATCCTTCCAAGTACCTATTTCATCGAAAAACCCTTTGAAAACTGGACAAGGACAAATGCAGAAATTATGGGCACAGTTTTTCTTCATACACACTATAATGTACCCTTTGAAGCCATGAGAGCTGAACTTGATAAAATTCTTGCTGCGACCCCACTTTGGGATGGACAGGTCAAGGAGTTGGTGGTAACACAAGCCAAGGAAAGCGCAGTTGAATCTCGAATTCTTGTCAGTGCCAAAGACTCAGGAACAGCCTGGGACCTAAGGGTTCATGTGAGAGAGAAAATGATTAAGTTCCTTCAGGAAAATTACCCAGAGAGTCTACCGATAAGGCGAATCGAACTGATTGACAGGCATTCCTCAAATCCTGATTATAGCTAGAAAATTACGCTATTGACTATGAGAGATTATAAAATTGTATTCCTGGATGCTGCAACTATAGGCCAAGTTGAAGAAATTGCAGAACTGCATAAATTTGGAGAACTCATTTTATGGGAATATACCCCTGTCGAAAAAGTCATAGATAGGATCAGGGATGCTGAAATCCTTATTATCAACAAAGTCAAACTCACCCAACAAGTCCTTTCTCAAGCTCCAAAGCTAAAGCTCATCTGCATTACCGCAACCGGAACAGACAATGTTGATACAGAATATGCAGAAAGCAGGGGCATTCCAGTAAAAAATGCGAAGGCATATGCGGCAGAATCAGTTGCCCAACATAGCTTCGCAGTACTTCTTCACCTGTTACATAAACTGGATTTCCATCAGCAATACATCCATGATGGCAGTTATAGTCGGGGGAAAATATTCACCAATGTAAGCCGAAACATTCCCTTGCTCAAAGGCAAGCAAATGGGAATCATTGGCTTGGGAAATATTGGTAGTGCTGTTGCCAGGATCGCTGACAAAGGATTTGGGATGAAGGTGAATTATCATTCTCCAAGCGGCTGGAAGGATGCCACCAGTTATCAGCATATGGAATTGTCTGAGCTGCTTCAAAGTTCTGATGTCCTTTCTATTCATACTTCTCTCAACAAATTTTCCAGGCAACTCATCGACCTAAAAAAAATCCGAATGATGAAGGAAAATGCTGTTCTGATCAACATGGGTAGGGGAGCCATCATCAAAGAGGAAGATTTAGCGACTGCTTTAAATGAAGGAATGCTTGCAGGAGCCTGTATTGATGTTTTCGAGGAAGAACCCCTAACACTAGATCACCCTTATTTTTCTGTTAAGAATAGAGAGAAATTAGTTTTAACCCCTCACATAGGCTGGGCGGCATTGGAAGCGAGGAAAAACCTCATGCGGATGATACTGGATGAAGTAAAAGCCTTTGTTGACTTGAATTCAGGCAATTAAAATAACAGGGGAACGATCCACTGCCCTACTCCAATCAGTACAATTATGGACAAAACATTCATAATGAAACCGACTCTGGCCATCTGATAAACCCTGATGTGGCCTGAAGCAAAAACTATGGCATTGGGAGGGGTAGCCATCGGAAGCATAAAAGCACAAGATGATGCCAAGGTCAGCGGGATCAGCACATGAATCATGGGCATATCCAGGCCAATGGCGATTCCTGCAACCACAGGAACAAAAATGGTTACCAGAGCTACATTGGACATGATTTCGGTCATAAAAAGCATAATGCAAATTAGAATGGCCGAAATCGCGAAAGAACTCAGGCTTTCCTGCCCCCTGACCGCATCTGCAATCAAGTCGATGATCCCTGACTCTTTCATTCCTCCTGCTAAAGCCAATCCTCCACCAAAAAGTATCAAAATTCCCCATGGGAGCTTCTGGGTATCACGCCAATCCAGTGAAAATTTTCCTCTATCAAAACTTTGAGGAACAACAAACATAGCTAATGCACCTAAAACAGAAATGCCTGTATCTGAAAGGTCAAGGCCATTGAATGTTTCATTCAGAAGACTTCTGAAAATCCACAGAAGGGCAGTCATTACAAAAATAACCAACACCAAGGCTTCTTCTTTTCTCAAGGGACCTAGTTCCTTAATCTGCTCTTCTATCAACTTGGAAGAAGATTCAAACTTACCCAGACGGTTGGGATAGAACCACTTAACCACGACCCAGTAATTTACAGCGAGCATGATCAGTACCAATGGAACTCCCATCACCATCCAATTGAGGAAACCAAGGGTGATGTCGTGCTCCTTTTCCAGAAACCCCACCAAAAATGAAGTCGGAGGGGTTCCAATGATGGTTCCCATTCCTCCGATGTTGGCAGAAAAAGCTATGCCGAGCATGATGCTCATGGCAAAATTTTGGTCGTTTTTTGTGAAGCCATCCTTGTCATTGATCAACAAAGAAATGACAGAAGTAGCAATGGGCAGCATCAGAACTGTACTCGCCGTATTTGAAATCCACATACTGAGCAAGGCAGTTGAAAGCATAAAACCCAGAACGATTCCATTGGCATGGGTGCCAGTAAGCCCGATTATGGTAAGGGCAATCCTGCGATGAAGATTCACTTTCTCCATCGCCAGGGCGATGACAAAACCACCAAAAAAGAGGAAGATGATGTGGTTCCCATAGGCGTTAGCAACTTCCTTGATCCCCAAAATATCAAGCAAAGGAAAAATGGCCAAGGGAATAAGTGCAGTAACAGAAATAGAGACAGTTTCGGTTACCCACCACATGACCATCCACAAGGCAACTCCAAGTACAGCATCCGCTTTTGGCGAAATTATGTCAATCGGTAGCATTGCCATAGATAGACACAATAGCGGACCTGCGATCAGGGCAAATTGCTTGTATTTTGGATATTCCATTGAATGAGGACTGAAGTATCCCCAAAGCTAAGAAAATATAGGAGGTGCTTTTATAGAGCGATCTAATTCTTTGCAAATAAGTCATTAAGCCGGCCCGACATCCGGCTCTTGTAAGTTTGAAGAGAAACTGGGCAGGATGAAAGACCTTTTCTGCTGTGTTTTTTGGAGAGCCCCGTCAGGGTTATAACCCTGACAGGGCTCTGGAAACAAAAGATTCGTGATCTCCTAAAATCAAGTTAGCTGCTACCATACCTGGGACATTCCAAAAACTCTGTAATCAAGCATTAAAAAACAGGAGAGCCACTTTTAAGGTGCACATTTTCTTTAAAAACCTGCCCTATACCTCCAGGGAACAAGAATATATCAGCCTCAGATAAGCTGATCAGTATGAAAACCTTCCAAATCCTAAACAACCCTGTCAGGGTTATAACCCTGACAGGGCTAGATCATTCCAAAGCCAGCAAACATAGCAGCTCTACCTATTCTATCACGACTTATTCCCCTTCTCCTTTGATCTCATGACATTTCGGGATCGATACATGCTCATTTTCTTCTTTTCTACATAAGAAGAACGGCTAGAGTAATGCTTCAATGAAAGCTCCTGCTCAAATTTGGATTGCTCCTTGTACTCATCAATTTCGTTTAGCAATTCTTTGGTAGTGTCCAACTGTGCTTTCAATTCTTCTGAATTAGGGAAATGAAGCAACTGTGCCTCGATATATGAAATCAGGTCCTTAGTTCCTTGCTTCACGAGATCATACTTGCCCATTCGCAAAGACTCCAGAAGTTCTTTGTGCCTTGAGTTGGACTCAAAAATAGCCACTTGTTCCAATACTGCCTTATTCGCTGAATCTGAAAGGGTATTCTTGTCCTCGCTGATTCGCAACCTCAACTCTTCAGCTTGCTCAATTCTACCCATATTCACAACTACATCATCATAGGTAAATTTCAACTTAAAGTTCAGATCCTCATCAATGGGTTTTTCCACCTTGAATTTTAACAAGAATGCCTTGCTATCGTCAGAAAAGATATCTCCAAGTCGACCATCCACATGTTGACCTCTACTTTGAAGTTTCATGCCAAAACTTTTCTCTAGGCTCAAATAAGATCGAGGAAATTCGATAGAAAATGAGGCATTCTGTGCTACTACGTCTAATAAGCCTTCCAATTCCTGAGCAAAAATGCTGGGAATATCTTCAGGTAAGCCTATGAAATACTGGTTTCCCCCCCCATGCTCTGCCAAATCAATCATCAATTTCTCATTGAAATCAGCTCCCAGGCCAAAACTGGATACGCTGATTCTATTCTTTCTGAAAGCGGTTCTTGCCAATTCCAAAATTTTGTCATGTTGGGTTATCCCGTGATTAGCCAAACCGTCAGATAATAGAAATACCCTATTGACTGTGCCTTCTTTCTGAAAGGAAGTTCCTACCTGGTGAATGCCTTCCAGCATTCCTCCACTTAAATTTGTAGCACCTCCAGGACGAATCTTATCAACTTGGTCCAGAAGGAAACTTTTGTTTTTAACTGAAGTGGAAGCGACAAGCGTCTCCACACTGGAATCATACTTTACAATGGCCATCTTATCTTGAGGGCCCAAGTTTTTGATGACAAATTTTAAAGCTTCTTTTGCAAATTTAATTTTGTCCCCCGTCATAGAACCACTTCTGTCTATAACTAGCCCAAGGTTAAGGGGAATCCTCTCTTTTTTACTTTCTAACTTTTCTCCTTTTAACTCTACATACAAATACACATAATTCGAACCTTCTTTTTTTGAATAAGCGCCTCGGTCCAGCCCCGCTTTGATGTTTACAATTTTGTTCATAAATGAAGCAATTATTTAGGTTGTGAATGATATAACTAGTAACCATTGGTGCCATAAGGGTGGGTGATGGTAACACCGGATGGGATTTTTTTACCTGATGGCTATATATTTCAATTAAAAAAATTTTCAAGGATCTCCACGACTATACGAAGCCAAAGATCATATGTTATTTTTCCTGCTGCATCTTCTAACATTTCCTCCTTTGAATTTTTTCAAATAAAAAAGCCACCCACAAAGTGGATGGCCTAATCTATTGGTATCTAGGATTTTTTTAACCCATAATCAATTCTTGAATGTAGTAAACCCCTACCCCAGCAAAGTAGCCCAGAACTGCCAACCATGTAATTTTTCTCAGGTACCACATGAAGTCAATTTTCAGGATTCCCATGATGGCTACACCTGCAGCAGATCCGATGATCAAGGCACTACCACCTGTACCAGCACAATATGCCAACAATTCCCAGAACGGATGGTCAACTGCATATTGTTCGATAGGATACATACCGATGGCAGCAGCTACCATTGGAACATTGTCAACGATAGACGAAAGCAGACCGATAAGGATATTGATGATGTAAATGTTGCCCTGGAAGGCTTCATCAAGAGAGGTAGCCAATAGCCCAAGGTGTCCGGCAACCTGCAAACTCGCAACCGCCAATAGGATACCCAGGAAGAACAACACTGAAGGTGTATCAATACGAGCAATGACTTTTGAAACCAGCAGAGAAGAACGGGTTTCAACTTCCACTTTTCTTCTGTGAAGAATTTCAGTAGTGACCCAGATTACTCCGAGAGACATCAATACGCCCATGTACGGAGGTAGGTGAGTAGCTGTTTTGAAAACTGGAACAAAAAGAAGGCCCAATACCCCCATCCAGAATACAAGAAGTTGCTCCCAGTTTTCAATAGGTGGAGTCATATGACTCTCATTGTCTGTAGCAGGTCTCTCAACATCTCCTTTTAGCATGAAAGAAGAAATGGTAAGTGGAACAAGCAGACAAACTACCGAAGGAAGAAAATCTGTCACAATAATGTTGAATGCTGTAACCTGCCCACCGATCCATAGCATGATCGTAGTAACGTCTCCAATTGGAGACCAGGCACCTCCTGCGTTTGCAGCAATGACCACCATCCCGGCAAAGAACCAAAGATCTTCCCGCTTCTTGATTAATTTTGGAAGAAGTGCTGCCATCACAATGGAGGTCGTCAAATTGTCCAAGGCAGCAGAGAAGAAAAAGGTAACAATACTGATGATCCAGAGTAACCTTACCTTATTGGTTGTCCGAATTCGGTCAGTAACGACTCGGAATCCCTCATGGGCATCGACCAGTTCTACAATCGTCATGGCGCCAAGGAGGAAGAATAGAATCTCGGCGATTTCTCCCAGATGCTCCAGAAGACTTTCTTCGATGTAGTGCTGAGTTGCTTCATGACTAACCGCATGAGCTTCCTCTCCATGATCTCCCTCATGATGCTCCCCCTCGGAAGCATGGGAATCTACATGCTCAGTTTTCGTCTCGTGCTTTATTAAATCGGGATTATCTTTAAAAATCTGATCCTGTCCTACCACAAAAAGGGTCCAGCAGATTACCCCTGTAAGAACTGCAGAAGCAGCTTTGTCGATTTTCAGTGGGTGCTCTAGTGCGATACAAATGTAGCCAACGACAAAGGCTACCAACATCATGATAAACATAGGCCAGTTATAGGTTTGAGTTTTGCCTTGAATGCCCGCTAAAGCAGGCCAATAACCGATGCACAAATAGCTATTTTTCGAGGGATTAGGCAATTTTTAGGTGCTTTTTCCTAATAAGAATGTACAGTTTTTAGGAAAATTCAGGCCCCTTATTCTTCACTAGCTCCAAATGAAGCTAGATATTCCAGTAATCCATTTTTCTTCATAAAGAATCCAATAAACATTTTTAATGCTATCCATGTCGTGAAATCCAGGAAGTTTTTCACCAAATTTTAGCTTTTCTATACATGAAATCTGCAACGACACTTCTACTAGAAGGTCTTTATTAGGTTACATATTGCGAATTTATCATCAAAATAATATTAATGGGATTTACCATTTATGAATTTTGATATTCTGATTCAAAAAATATGTATGTTGTATATGCTTCGAAAACACTTGTAAAACTCTACTGTATGAAAATACTTCGACTCACACTCATAGTCACCTTCCTGCTCACTCTTTCGATTTCTGTACTTGCCCAAAATAGCCGCGGCTTTTCCTATCAGGCCATTGCCCGCGATGCTACAGGAAACCCCCAAGCCAATACCAGCATCAACATAGAGTTTTCGGTGCTGAACGCTTCCATGATGCAGGTATATGAAGAAAACCACCTTGGTGTTCAGACCAATGATTACGGGCTATTTGTCCTTACCATAGGGAAAGGAACATCCAGCCAGAGCTTTGATGCCATTGATTGGTCTGCCGGGAAGCATTACCTGGAAGTTACCCTCAATGGCTTGCCCATTGACACGACGGAGTTGGCGGCTGTGCCTTATGCCAAGGTCGCTACAGATATGAAAGTTACAGACCTTACAGATGTGAGCATTTCGACCCTTAGCAATGGAGATGTCCTCAAATGGGATGGTAGCAACTGGGTAAACTCAACCGATCTTGTAGATGACGCTGACGCCAATCCATTGAATGAAATACAAGATTTGGCCCTAATCAATGACACACTTAGGCTTACGTTAAGTCCTAATGCCATTGCGCTAAAGGATCTAGATCCCGACAATGAGGTTCAAAGCCTTGCTCTATTCCAGGATACCCTGGAGCTTTCCATCAATGGAAGTAGAGTGGTCTTACCTGATGGAAGTGCTACCAATGAGATTCAAAGCCTCTCGCTAAGTGGAAATACCCTCAGCATTTCAGGTTCAAATAGCATTGCCTTACCTAATACGATCTACACAGCAGGAACAGGAATTGATATCACCGGCTTTGTCATTTCCAATACCGGAGATACTGACCCAACGGATGACCTCACCATTTCATCCACTGCAGGAGGAGATGTATCAGGAACATTCAACAACCTTTCTGTAAATAGTATCAGAGGCGTTAATATTTCCAATACCACTCCAGGGGTAGGGCAAATTCTGAAATATAATGGAACGAGTTGGGTTCCCTCTACAGATGAGGTCGGCACCCCAATCTGGACACAATCAGGGAGCAATATCTATTACAACACAGGGCGAGTTGCCATCGGGACCAACAGCCCTTCTACTACCCTAGATGTGGAACAAGCAACAGGATCCGGTTCTGTAGCCAAGATTGAGCATACAGGAACTTTTGTAGGGAATCAAAACCTCCTTGAGTTGAAAGTGAATAGTCTTGCAAGTGATAACGGCCAGATGCTAGAGTTTTTCAAAGGAAACAGCATTACAGCATCTGTCAATGTGGACGGAAGTTCGAACTTCAAAACCGTAAAGGCCAGAGAAAACCTTACAGGCACCAATGGGCCAGAGGCAGGTACACTTTATGGAAATAGCCTACCTCTTGCCTATGGTTATGTCTCAAGTGCAGGAACCGTACTTCAAGGATATGGCATTAGTTCTGTGAGTCGTCCTGCAACGGGAGAATTTTCAATTACCCTATCCAAAACTCCAGTTGGCTATCCGGTAGTCATTGCCACTTCATTTGGCTCAAGCCCTGACAATGAAATAATTGTTGCTTCCAGTAGCATCAACAATCCGGTGATTACCATAAACATTGAAGAAGCAGGTGCAGGCTCAAATTCCTTCTTTTACTTTGTGGTATATGGACAGACTCAATGATAACTAGCTGTAATAAAAATGGGGATCAGATAATATCTGATCCCCATTTTTATTTTGAATAACTACTGGGAAATGATCTCAAAACTATGGGTAATTTTCACCGTAGCGTGGAGCATATCCTTGACTGAACAATATTTATTAACTGCCAAATCCAATGCTTTTTCTACCTTGCTTTCATCCAGTTTTCCAGTAAGGATGAACTTGAGGTGAATGTCGGTAAAGACCTTGGGAACTTTGTCTTCCGCACGCTTTCCTTCTACCTCAATTTTGAGATCTATCAATTCCTGCCTCATTTTCTCAAGGATCAAAACCACATCTATTGAACTACAAGAGCCAAGCGCCATCAGGACCAACTCCATTGGCCTTACCCCTTTTCCTATTCCTCCTGCTTCGGGAGACCCATCGATATTAACTTTGATGTTTTCAATGTTTCCTGCCTCAAAGTGGACAGCCTGATTTTGTCTTTCAATCTTCACTTTCATAGCTGCAAATGTATGTGAATGGGTTGCTCAATTATGAAAAATGGAGGACAAATGTTCAAATCAGAGATGATTTTCATATTAACAGATATCACATCATCTCAGAAAGCAAACATATCATTTATCATAAAAAACTAAAAATCAATTATTTAGAATAATATACAAAAATTTCCTCAGACCAGAATAAGCCTGAACTGTACCTACGATCCGGCAAACGTTCCTTCCCAAAGTCCTGTTTATGGAGGTACTTATTTCGAAGATGGAATGAGAGACGGACTCACATTTCATTAAACCCTTTCACAAACATCAGTTATATGCTTAAACTTCAATTTTCAAAAATCGCAAGTATGCTAATCCTAATCCTGGGTACTTACCTGGGAGGAATTGCACAGACTGCCAAGGTACAGGTCATCCACAATAGCGCAGATCCTGCTGCTGACACGGTAGACATCTATGTGGATATCAGTACCGATACCGTATTTTTGGACAATGTTGCGTTTCGTACGGCAACCCAGTTTTTGGAATTACCTGCAGGGGTTCAAATTGAGATAACTGTAGCTCCCGGAACCAGTACCAGCATTCAGGATGGTCTTGCAACTGTACCTGTTACCCTTACAGCAAACACAACAAACCTTGCCATTGCAACTGGCGTACTTGGCCTACCAGGCACCTCCTTTGCCTCAAACCCAGATGGAATTGATAATAGCTTCGCGCTTCTGTTTACCGAAGGCCGTGAGGCCGCCGCTGGTGGTGCAGGACTTGACGTAACAGTGGTACATTCATCTACCGATGCTCCTTCTGTAGGAATCAATTCCAATGGTGGCGTACTTCTTGACAGCGTAGCCTACAAAGACATCTCTGGATATGTAAACATCCCTGCTGCCAAATACAGAATTGATGTTACAGCTGCAAAGGACCCTTCTACCATCATCGCTCCATTTTACCTAGATGCAAGCGGACTGGAAGGTGGTGCTGCGGCCGTACTGGCCTCAGGCTTCCTGACTCCAGCCAACAATGAAAATGGTCCTGCATTTGGTTTGTTTGCAGTTCCTGCTGCTGGTGGGAATTTCCTTCCCCTGACTCCTGTAGGATCTGCACGCGCTCAGGTTATTCACAACTCAGCTGACCCTGGAGCTGCAACTGTAGACATTTACCTGGATGTAAAAACCGACACCTTGAAGCTGGATGACGTTCCATTCCGTGGCGCTACTGGTTTCCTTGATATTCCTTCAGGTTATCCTATCGATGTGGTTATCGCAAGTCCTTCTTCCACCGGAATTACCGACGCAGTGGTAGATACCATCCCTGTAACAGCTACTGATAATGGATCTTTCTACATCATTGCAAATGGAGTGTTGGACCCAAGTACTTTTGAAGCTAATCCCGAAGGAATCAGCACGGCATTCAACCTGATCGTAAAGGGTGGTGCCAGAGAGGCAGCTGCCGTTGCTACCAATGTAGACCTTGCGGTATTCCACGGTGCTACGGATGCACCAGCCGTTGATGTTGTTGCTCTGGGAGCAGGTGTAATCGTAGATAGCGCTGCTTACACTGATATTACTGGATACCTTGAATTGGCTCCTGCATCTTACGACTTGAGCATTACCCCTGAAGGGGCAAATGAAACTGTAGTTGCTTCTTTCCGTGCTGATGCCTCAGGCCTTCAAGGCGGAGCAGCTTTGATTCTGGCTTCAGGATTCCTTTCTCCTGCGAATAATCAGGGTGGTGAGGCCTTTGGACTGTTGCTGGTTACTCCTGATACTGCCTTCCTACTGGATGTAGTAACAAGCAATGAGGAGTTGCTAAACCCTGCACTTGCTAATACCAAAGTATATCCTAATCCTGCTACAGACCTATTGAATGTAGATCTTGAACTGAATCAAGCTGGCGAAGTCTCCTACCGTTTGGTAGACCTTCAGGGAAGAGAAATCCTCCGTGGAAATGAATTTATCGGCGCTGGGGAGCAGAGCTTCCGTATCAGCACCGCAAATGTTCAGACCGGACTCAACTACCTGATTATTGATACTCCAGAAGGAAAAATCGTTAGAAAGGTAACGCTTGAGTAAGAATTGAATTTTGATGCTTACGTTTTGGTAAAAAGTGGCTGTCGCTATGGGCAGCCACTTTTTTCATTACATTGTTTTTATACTAGAACCTCCAACCCATACTCACAGCAGGAATCCCTTGTGGCTGGATTTCTCTTAATCTGTCAGCTGCTTTTCCACCTACTAAGCCTTCTGGATGAACCTGCATGTAAAAAGAAGACATATCTCCCTGATCCTTGTTGCGCCATGACTTCTTGTAAACATTAGTAATTAACAAATAACCTCCCAAGCCTCCCAGACCAGTCATCAGTAAAAGTGGCCTTGATTCTCCCTCAGGTGAAACAAGGTAAGTCAAACCAGCAGCCAAACCAGCTGAGGCAACCGTCCCTCCTTGAATCAAAAGACCTTGCTTTGCACTGAAATCAACATCCTCGGTGATTTTGTGATTCAAATAGCTACCCCCAAGTCCTCCAAGGATACCAAGTGCTGTGTAAAGCCTGGCATCTCCGGGAGTGTTAATGCCGTCCTCGTCAAAGGCCTGCAAGAAGCCCAGTGGCAAATAGCTTCCCACTACCTGGGCAGATCGCATGGCCCTAGCATCACCTACGGAATAGGACTGTGTTTGGGACAATTTGTACCCTCCATAAAGGCCAAGACCTCCACCCACAAGCCCTGCAAGGGCATAAAGTCTTGGACCATTCGGTTCAGGTTGGGCAATCAAGGCAAGGCCTGCTGTGGCAACAGTCCCTGCATCTCCCATCACACCTATGATGGCACTCGTTCCTGCAGAAAATTCATTCTTCTTGGCCACATGATAACCGATGATGCCTTCAGCTACACTAAAAGCCATACCTGAAAAGAGCGTCGCCCTGATATCAGGATCTTCATCAATGGCACCTGCAACAAAAATTCCATGGGCAATACCACGAGTTATCCCATATAGGTTAAGGTTCGCTTCTCCCTTTGTAACTTCTCCTTTCTGGGTAACCAGAAGTGGGGTAAAAAAACCAGCAGAAGCAGTAAGTAAATACAAACCAACCGCAGCTCTGCTGTCATTGGGCTCTACAATGGCCAAGGTAGCTGGACCATAATAAGCAGCAGATACAAAGGCATTGTTGATGATTAAATTGGTCCTACCTGACTGATCGAATTTTCCGGAATTGGAAGGCTTTTCTGGGGAAGTAACTACATTGATTCGCTCACGGATCAATTGACTCACCATTGCTTTGTATGCTTCATAGGCCTCTGGGTTCAACACCTGTCGGTCCCTTTTCAGGATATTTCCATCATAATGATAGATTTCAAGCCTGTAGTTCCCATCTTCCATTTTGAAGATCCAGGCCTTTTCGAAATTCTTATACTCCTGATATAGGCCTAATTTTTGGCTGAGGAACTTGTCGATGACCAGTTTGGACTCGGCACTATCAACAGACACCTGTACCTCCTGAGCGAAACCTCCTACCAATAGGGTAGAAAGCCCTAAGCATATGATAATCGAACGTATAGACATAATGTTGAGGTTTTATAAGTTTTAATTCGAATGCTATGCAAGTTAGTTTGCAGTCCATGTTTCCATTAATGACTTTTTGCATCACTCCTGGGAGAATATGATTTACTGCCAAAGGCCTCTATTCATCTCCCTGTATTTGTAAAATTTGCCAGAATGATGTTTTTGGAGAAAGGATACTGGATTTTCACCAAATCAAAACTTATAACAAGCGGAAAAATCATTATTTTCGAATAGATTTCAGGATAAGAAATAGTCAATGGAAGAGGCACAAAAAAAGAAATCATGGATCCGGACCCTGGCTGAACAAAGTTGGGAAGCCGAGCTGATTGTATCAGGTGTGGCCATTTTCGGTGCGCTCAGCCTCCCTGAGCAACTTGAAAACCTGATGGACTGGATGTTTGTCTACCTGCCGGACCAATTGCTCACCTATGGAGCCCTCCTGGTATTATACCTTTACTTTGGCATTCAGGTATTGATTGCAGGCTTTTTGATCCACTTTGGCCTCAGGGTTACATGGATCGGTTTTGTTGGGCTCTTGTCTGTCTATCCAGATGGGTTTACCCGTGTACCCATGTATAGTGACGATTTTAATGAAAAATTGAAAAAGGATTTTCCCAGCCTGGAAACCTATGTTCAAAAACTGGATGATGCCGCAAGCCTTGTTTTTGCTTCTACCAATACTGCTATACTATCCCTTTTCTCATTCTGCTTTACAGGGACCATATTTATACTAATTGCATTCCTCATCAACTCTTTTTTCCCTCAACTGAGTATTCGCCTTATCCTGATTGTTTTCTTTAGTGTTATTATGATTCCATCTATTCTTTCATCGGTATTGCATATCAAATTTCTTAGGGATCATGAAATTGTCAAAAAAATACATTACCCTTTATATCTGATATTCTCCAAAGTCGTCCTCAATGTTGCATTTAGGCCATTAAATTATCTCATACTTACTTTTTACTCCCATGTGAAGATTCAAAACTTCATTTTTACCTTCCTCATAGTATCATTTCTACTAGGATTATTCGGAGGAGGAAGATTGGCCAACTCAAGCCTGGCCCATTTCAGGCAAGAAGATTACTTTGAAAAAAGCCGCAAGCCCAACAATGCCTCTCCCAATTTCTATGGAGATGAAAAGGATCAGGACCAGATTGTACTCAACGCCATCCTTCCTTCCCAAAAGGTTGAATACCCTTATCTGGAAGTATTTCTTCCAAGGCTCCAAAGAGAGAGAAAAGCATGGAAAGCCAGTTGTGGCACATACGAGGAGGACTCCAGTCTTTCTGATGAGGAAAATACCACTGCCAGACAAGCATTTAAGCTCGAATGTCTCAGGAATTTCCAGGAATTCTATATTGATGATAGCCTGGTGCAGGTGATAGACATTTCTTACACCCGAAAACTTGAACCGTATCAACGTGGCATAAGTTTTACCATTGACTTGGAAAAACTGGCAAAAGGTCCCCATACCCTAAAGATTAAAAAGCAATATTTCTTAGAAAATGGGGAAGCCAAAACGATCATTATTCCGTTTCTTTATGTACCTCAATCTATAAACAGGTAAAGTAATTTGGCAGAATTCATGAAAAATTTCCTAAAATATATTCTTCTAGCTTCATTTTGCCTGGGATTTCTATCCTGCGACAACGATTCACCGGAGACCATGGAAGAGTTCCTGACCTTTCGGGTATGGAGGCCATTCCAGTTAGAAGCCCCTGATGCCACCCAGGATCAGATCACTAATTACCAGAATTTGCTGGCTGAGATGAGAATCAGCTACATGGAGGATGGAACCTATACCATTGACTTTATCAATGATCTGGCAACGGATCAATCAGGAACATGGTCCCTAAGGGACACAGATTCTACCCTTACGATGGATGCGGGTTCATCCATCGAAAAAGTTCTCAAAGTCGAAGACATCCAATCCATTTCTTTTGTCTATGCTACCACGGACAGCATTGGAGCTGTAAGGGTGTTTTGCGTAGCAGAATAATTACTCTCGCGCAAATATGGGAGGAAAGCGGATGGATATACCCATCTCAGCATAGTAGTAAGCTTGGGAGAGGAAATTACCATATCCTCCTGAAAGATCCAGTTGGATATCGTTGGTAAGCATGTAGGTTACTCCCCCATCAAACTGAATCAGTTGGCCCAACTCGCTCTGATTGCCTCCGACTTCGACATAGCCTGCCAGTTCACCCGTAAAGCTATTGACCAGAGCAAGTCTGAAAAAGCCATAAGGTGTCCATCCAAAATTATTCATATCAAGCCCAAAGTTGGTCACAAGATTGAGCGTGGAACTTAGGCTATTATCTGTGCTTATGAATGCATAAGGCCTAACCAGTCTGGGTTGAAAGGCATCACTCACCCAGGGGGTTGCCCAAATCATTTCCAGGGCTATGGCAGGTAAACTTCCTTTATTCTCAGTGAATCGGTACCTGAAGCCAATATCTGTCAAGGCAATTTGATCAATTCTCGGAATTCTAAGTCTCCCGAAACCATTCTCCTGAAAGGTAAGAAAAGCCCTGATTTCAAGTGCTTCTGACAGGCCTACTCGCAACAATTGGGGATAGGCAGTGAAGCCTTCCCTGGATTGGGGGAAAGCCTGATACAGCACCCCACTCTCCCAGGCGACCATGCCTTTTCCCATGCTATATGGACCGTAGAACAATCCTGGCCTACCCGAACGGTATACCTCTGTGTATTGAGCCATGGCTTGAGTCAAAGAAAACATCAAGCAAAGGGAAAATAGGAGATAACGCATCAATTCGTTTTTTGAGATATTAAAAGAAGCCGTAGCAATTTATGACATTCCCTCCGAAGCTGGAAGGGTATGTATGAAATTAGACATTCAATAATAATACCTCAAAGGCCTTAATAAGGGTGTAATAAAAAAACCCCTCCTAAGGGAGGGGCGATGTATTTGGTTGGATAATATTTCTTTTATCAATTTCTCTTCATCAGGTTGCCCTGCTTCATCAGGTGCTGGCTATCTGTAGAAGTTTTCTTTTCCTTTTCTACGGCTGCAATGCGCTTGATGTTTGCCAATTCAACAGACGAAAGTTCCTTGATAACCTTCTTCTTGTTTTTCTCCTTGTCTAATTCCCTGTACCAGTCTTGCATGCCAAAGTACCTTTGAAGGGAAGCGGAGGTAAACTCAAATCCATGACGAGCAAGGATTTCGTATTTCATAAGACTGAGCCTTTCAGCCTCCATTTTTCTTAGCTCGGCAAGTGTAAGGTCTCTTTGAGAGGCCTCGGGGAACCTGCCAGGAAATGGAACAGTAGAAATGGCTTTCTTTTTCTCTTTGTATTCTATAATGTCTTTTTCGATTTTCAGAGCCTCTTTGGTGCCTTTCTTTGCAGATTTCTTCACCATTTTGGTTTCCTTTCTGTCTCTGAACTTATCGACCTTGCTGTTTGGGACATCCCTAACTTCTTTCTCAATCCTGATTACCACAGGAGCTTCATCTATGCTGGGAGCAGAATTATCATCCCAAAGCCTTTTGGCTGAGTGATACCTGGACTTCCAGTAAGACTCAGAAAGAGAGGAGATAATCACTCCCTTGGAAGTAGTAGAGTGAATAAACTCCACCTTGTTTTTCTTGGCGTAGGTAACTAATCCTACATGGTTGACTTTTCCTTTTTTGGCGAAAAAGATCAGGTCTCCTTTTTTGATGTTCTTTTTTGAAACTTCGAATCCCAGCTTTTGCTGTGAGCTTGAAACCCTTGGCAGGTCGAAAGAAGCTGCTGCGAAACTTTTAACCATTAAACCTGAGCAATCGAAACCTTTTTTAGATATTCCTCCATATTTGTAGGGAACCCCAAGATATGATTTAGCTTTCTTGATTACCTTATCCATATCTTTTGCCGGGATGAGGTCGTGTGCCTGTGAAAGCAGGGGAAAAAATATCAGGCTAATTAGGGCTGTAATTGTAATAAGTTTTTTCATTTCCTTCTTAGTCTTTTTTCTAAACTTACGAAGATTTATCAATAGGTAGTCGGTTCAAAGACCTTTATTTAACTTGCGTGTTGCACCAAATGCTATTCGTGTAAGAATTTTATTTTTATAGTATTCTACAATATTCCTTTTACAAATCTATTTATGCTCTGGTAGCTTACAAAAGTCCAATTTCAGGCATATTCACCTAAGCAAAAATACCAGTATAATTCTTCATGTAATGGAACGAAAAATCCTGGTATATATTGAGGGCTATCCCCCTTTCTCTTCAAATGTTAAATGAATAGAAATCCAGCAAGAACTCATTCAAAATTCTTAATTTATTCACGCTCATTGTTCTGGAAATTGTGTTTAGCATCAAAACAGAACTTAACAACAATTACGATAAACAGAGCCGTGAACTGCTTGGTTTTTAAAACCACCTGGCCCATTGCCTGAGGCTCTTCACACAATTTGTTAAGCCCTTCCTTCCCACAAGGATAGGGCTTAATTCCTTGTCCATGCGACCTTACTAGGCAAAATATCCAGCATTGGAAGTCCCCTGAAGATCAAACCCACTTCAAGCCCGGGATAAAGATTCGAATTGCCAAACATCATACTTCCTCTTGCAAAGAAAGAAACTGGCAACATATAGGCGGAAATCTTATAATCCTGGGCGAGCGCAAGCGCCACTACAGGCAGAGTCCTAACACTCCCTCCCAGTTCTGTGCGATCGGATGCCTGAGAGCCATCTCCCGCAGTAGAATACAGCATGAAGGCAGCACCACCAGTTACATCCAGACGGATGGCTGTCCTACCGAAGGTCGAACGATGATGAATATTCCGATAACCTGCCTCAAGGCGAAAAAATACTGCATTGTGGTCATTCGAGGCGGTGTAAAAACCAAGAGAAGGCTGGGTGATCAACTGCGTAGAACGGGTGCGGTTATAACCGCCATTCTTGGTCGGAACTTCTCTACGATTCTCCCAAATGAGGATGGGATAATCCAGGCCAATGTTAAAACCCGGATGAACTACAGCATCTCCAAAGTAGCTAATCGTGATACCAGCATTGGAAGGAAGCATGGTTCTCTGTCCAAATAAAAGACCTGCATTGATCCCAAACAGGAAAAGAATAAGCCAAAATCGTTTCATGCCTTTAAGTTAGGAGAAATTTACCCATTCAGTAAAGGCCTAAATTGATAAAATGCCAAGAGGACAACTTTAATTGTCCCCTTAGCCAATATCCTGACTTGTGTGTACTTGATTTTATTTTGAGTCCTTTAATGTCTCTATTCTCCACCTCCCCTACCAGATCCCAGGCCTCTGGATATCTCCACTCCAATTGGCTCACTATTTAACCCAAGTTTCCAAGACTTATTTGCCCCCCTGAACCTGCCAGGACATCAAATTCATCATTTATTACATCTTACCCAATAATACTTTATCAAAAAAATTTACCTGCAATACTTTTCATAACCATTAGCTAAAGAAAAAAGGATAACGAAAAATAAGGCCTATGGTATGATAAATTTCCTGCTATTCAACTTTCCTTGTGTCTCCATGGAGGAATTAACGATGTAAACCCCCGATTGTAAATGCCCTGTTTTTAGTTTCAAGTCCGATTTCCCCGCTTTGACCTTGACATGATGAGTTGAAACCAAAAAGCCATTCCAATTCCAGACTTCAAAGCCAATCTTCCGATCTGTAAGGTTCTTTTTTACATATACCAAGACTTCATTTCCCTTCGAATTGGAAGAGAGCGCATAGTCAAAACTGGCTGTATTGGAATTGATAAGTATAGGTGGGGAATAGGTAAACTCGCCGTTCTGACTTACTTTTTTTAACCGATAATTGGCTTCCCCTTGTCTTTGGAGGGAGTCTATGAATGAGTAAGAGTGGAAGCTACCATCCTGCTTTCCGTAGTTCAAACTTCCCAATGACAGGAAATCTTTTCCATTGGTGCTTTTCTCTATTTCAAAATGCCTAAAAGATTCATCTGCCCTGTCTAACCAACTCAACCTGACCCCATTCTCCAGAGGTGTGCCGGATAATGTAACAAATCCAAGTGGTGTGGGACTGTTGAGTTCAACATTTGTGGATGAAGTTTTTCCTGTCTCCTCCCACACACTATTTTTAAGTAAATAAATGCAGGAAGCCACAAAAACGGAGAACATGATAAAACTTCCTAGGCCAAGTTTCAGAGAGTTTTTCTGACGCTGGGTATTCTTTGGGGAATTATTCATCTATCAAAGACTTTCTTCAAATGAATATCAATGTCCCAGATCTATCAACTTTAGCCCTGCTACATTCTTACCTGAATTAGTTTTTAGGCCATGATGCAGAAATTTTCATTTTGACCATTCAGGAAGGGGGAAAAAGCGGGAATCCACATATATTTATACCCATGGGTAAAATAGAACTCAATGAAGAAGCTGCTCTTGCAGCGCAGTACATCAATACCACCAATCGCCATATTTTCCTTACAGGTAAAGCAGGGACAGGCAAAACGACCTTCTTGCGCTACATTGTAAGGAATACTTTTAAAAATACAGTGATTGCTGCCCCAACCGGTATTGCCGCCATCAACGCAGGTGGCGTTACCCTCCATTCCCTCCTCCAACTACCATTTGGAGCATTCATTCCTGAAAATATTCCCTTCCAGGATCAACTATCCGTACGGCTCAATACACCTGAAAGCCTTGGTAGAGGAAACCGTTTCAGAGCGGAGAAAAGAATCCTGCTCAACCAGATGGAACTGCTCATCATTGACGAGGTGAGTATGCTACGGGCAGATATGCTGGATTGCATTGATATGCAGTTGCGCTCAGTCCGTCGCAAGGCCCAGATTCCCTTTGGAGGGGTTCAATTGTTATTCATTGGAGACCTTATGCAGTTGCCGCCTGTTGTGAAGGACGATGAATGGGCCTACCTCCACAAATATTACAAAAGTCCATTTTTCTTTGAATCTCATGCCTTAAAAAGAGCTGCCCCTATTACCATTGAACTCACCAAGATTTACCGCCAAAATGAACAGGAGTTCATCGACTTGCTCAATCGCTTGCGCAACAACCAGCAACAGCCCAAGGACATCGAGTGGCTAAACTCATTCTACAAAAGTGATTTTCAGGCTCCTGGATATATTTACCTAACCACCCACAATGTAAAAGCTGATGCCCTTAACAAAGCCCAATTGGAAAAGCTCAAAGGCAGAAGTATGGTTTTTGAGGCAGAAGTCGATGGAGATTTCCCAAACAATATGTACCCCATTCCAGAGAAAATGAAGCTCAAAAAAGGGGCGCAGGTAATGTTCATCAAAAATGACCCCAGCGGAGATGGTCAATTCTTCAATGGAAAAATTGGAAAGGTCAAAGAACTTGGTAAAAATAAATTGATCGTAGGCTTTGAAGATGGAGAAGAGGTGGATGTAGATAAATATGAATGGCAAAATATCCGCTACGAAATCAATCCGGAAAACAACCAGGTTGAAGAAGTGGAATTGGGAAGATTTATCCATTATCCTATAAAATTGGCATGGGCTGTTACCGTCCACAAAAGCCAGGGGCTCACCTTCGAAAAAGCCGTCATTGATGTGGCCGATAGCTTCGCCCCAGGGCAGTTGTACGTTGCCCTTTCGCGCCTTACATCCCTGGATGGTTTGGTTCTATCATCTCCGATTCCGCAGCGCCCACCCGCCATCAGTTCTTCCCTGATAGAATTTGTGAGTGAGTTCGAAGAATTTGCTGGCCTACAAGACAAGGTCACAGGGGAGCAGGAGGCATATCTACGGAATTTTGGGACCAGGGCCTTCAACTTCGGAGGGCTAAAGGAAAGTTATGGCAAGCATGTAAGCAGTTTCAACAAGTCGGAAAACCGTTCGCAAAAGCAGCAATATCTCCCGGCCAGTCAGGAACTTTATACGGAGCTTGAAAAACTGGTTCCCATTGGTCATACCTTCATCAAACAACTTTGGCAGATCATTGATGAGAAGCAAGGTCTGGCGATACTTGCAGAAAGGAGCCAGAAAGCCCAGGATTACTTTGAACCAAAGTTCCTGTCTTTTTTGAGGCAAATTCAAAAGATCCGCAATACGGTTGCCGGGCAAAGAGGCCTAAAAACCTACAAGGAAGAATTGGAAGAACTGGAGGAAGAATTCAAGGATCAAATCCGACGAATGGCCAAATACAGCATTCTGGTCAATGAAAGCTCTAAAGGCAAAATGCCTGAGCTGGAGACCCTCAGGGCATGGGAATTGAAAACTAAGTTGAATGAACGCCCCAAGGTAAAAAAGATTTCTACTGCCGAGCAGAGCCTTGCCTTATATCATGAAGGCATGTCCCCAAAAGAAATTGCTCAAAAGCGAGACCTCACTGAAGGGACCATTTTCAGGCACCTGGGCAGCTTTGTAGAAAAAGGAGAGTTGGAAATCAAAGAGTTGATCCCCAAAGCCAGGATTGCACTCATCCTAAGAACCCTCAGGGCGCATCCCGGCCAAAAGACCAGCATCATTAAGTCCATTCTGGGGGATGAAGCCAGCTTTGACGAGATCAGATTGGTCATTGCCCATGAAAAGGCTAAAAAGGGTGAATAAGATAGCTCTGATTCACTATCCGAAATTTTCACATAAACCAAAGGTAAATCCGAGCATTTTTTTTAAATTCCCATAAGACTTCTTGCCTGTATTTCTCCTAATTATTTTAATTTTTCATGAAACCAACTTTTAAAAACCTTGCTTTCCGAGGAGGAGGGGTAAAGGGAATTGCTTATGGCGGAGCCTTGGAAGAACTCGATGCCATGGGACTTTACGCGGGTGTAGAGCGTGTGTCAGGAACCTCAGCCGGGGCCATTACCAGTTTGTTGGTAGGATTACGTTATCCAGTATCAAAAATAATGGATGTACTTTGGTCGACCAGCTTCAAGGAATTTATGGATAAGCCTGACCCTTTGCGTGTCGCGACAAAGTACGGTTATTACAAGGGTGAATTTGCCTTAAATTGGCTTCATGAGCTTGTAAAAAATTCTCCCCTTGGCCTGGATGCCAATGCTACATTTGCAGACCTAAAAGCAGCAGGAGGACGAGATACTTTTCTCTATGCCACAGATGTCAATACCCATAGCGCGCAGGAACTCAGTTTTAGAGAAAGTCCTGATACCATGCTCGCAGAAGCTGCCCGCGCATCCATGTCCATTCCTATGTTTTTTGAAGCATTCCAATTCAGCAATTCCAAACCAAATGATCATATATATGTGGATGGTGGGATGGTTCTGAACTTCCCCCTAAGTATTTTTGATGAAAAGGAGTTTTTGCCGGCAGGGCAGGAAAGCGGTCCTAATCCAGAATCCCTTGGATTTTACTTCATACCCGAACCGGGCAGCCCTCCTACAGACAATGAATTTGGATACAACCACCTCATAAAATTCGTAGTCAACAATTTCGAAACCATTTTGAAAGCTCAGATCATTGACTACCATTTGGACCCTACAGATGTAAAAAGGACAGTTGAGGTTAGCGACTGCTCAATCAAAGCCACAGATTTTGACTTGAGCAAGGATGATAAGACAAAATTGGTCCAGGCAGGTAAAGCTGCAGTTGTGAAGTACATGAAGCAGTATGAGGCTTAGGCTGCCATAGAGGCAAATAAGTCGGATCTCTAAAAATCTGACTTATTTGCCTTTATTTTTTATTAAACCTGATTCTGGCCTTTTATTGACATGGATTCCCCTTTGCCTGCTCTCCAAAGGCCAGAAAAAAGCCCTTAAGCTCAGATATAGCTATTTCTCTATCCATTTTCTGGGATAAAAAATCTTAAGTGAAAGGTCAGCTAGTTGTTATGACAAGAACCAAATACTTATTCTTTTTATTTTTATTGGTAAATACAGCTTTTGGACAAAGCAAGATTTTCCTGGAGCTGCCCACCAATACACCCAATGGTGATCCCATCTACATAGCTGGTAACTTCCAGGGATGGAATCCAGGAAAGGAAGGCTTCCAACTTCAGAAAAGTGAAAAAGAGGGTTTATATGTCATTGAACTGAATCTTCCTGAAGGACAAGTTGAGTTTAAATTTACCCGGGGTTCCTGGACTAAGGTAGAAGCCAATCTTGATGGCAGTCCAAGAGCAAACAGGCAATACTCCATAA
>JALEFZ010000007.1 GCA_022760475.1 Bacteroidia bacterium
CTTTGTTTGCATATAACTTGAGGTCTGGTAAACATCAAGTTAACTGATCGATTCACATTTTTTCAAAAAACTAAAAAAGACCTTCCAAACATGGTCTGAGTCTGGAGAAAGCGCAAGAGGCCTTACAATACTACTTCGGATATAGCAGTTTTCGTCCCAATCAGGAAGAAATTATTGAGTCGATATTGGCTGGAAAGGACTGTTTGGTATTAATGCCAACAGGGGGAGGAAAATCCATTTGTTATCAGGTTCCTGCCTTGGTAATGCCTGGTATGTGCGTAGTGGTTTCTCCATTGATAGCCTTAATGCGGGATCAGGTGGAGGGCTTGAAGGAAAACGGGATTGCTGCAGCTTACCTGAATAGCAGCATGAGCTTCGAAGACTATATGGAGGTGGTTGAGCAAGTCAAAATCGCCGAAATCAAATTGTTGTATATTTCTCCGGAAAAATTGTTAACGGCTGAGATCAAAGACCTGCTGTCAGGAGTCAAGGTCAATCTTTTTGCCATTGATGAAGCCCATTGTATTTCTGCCTGGGGGCATGATTTTCGTCCCGAATACACCCAGATGGCTTTCCTAAAGAACAGGTTTAAGGCAGTACCTGTCATTGCCCTCACTGCTACAGCAGATAGGAATACCCGAAATGATATCCTGGCACAGCTTAACCTAAGATCACCTGAGGTTTTTATCTCCTCTTTTGACCGTCCCAATCTCAGCCTGACAGTCCAGCCAGGACAAAAGAAGACCGAGCGTGTGCTAGATTTCATTAGATTACGCCCCAACCAATCCGGAATCATCTACTGCCTGAGTCGGAAAGGGACTGAGGGCTTGGCAGAAAAACTTTCTGAACAGGGCATTGATGCCGCTGCATATCATGCTGGTATGAGTCCCTCAGCAAGAGAAAAAACTCAGGATGCCTTCTTGAATGATAAGATCCAGATTGTATGTGCCACCATTGCCTTCGGTATGGGTATTGACAAGTCCAATGTTCGTTGGGTCATTCATTATAATCTCCCCAAAAATCTGGAAAGTTATTATCAGGAAATTGGACGAGCTGGCAGGGATGGACTTCCTTCAGATACCTTGCTGCTTTACAGCTATGGGGATGTTATCCAGCACAGGAAGTTTTTGGAAGAGTCTGGACAGCAAGAGTTGCAACTGGCCAAACTGGATCGAATGGAGCAATACGCTTCGGCTAAAGTGTGCCGAAGGAAAATCCTCCTGGGATACTTCGGAGAACATGAAACTTCCCAGTGTGGCAATTGCGATGTGTGTCAGAATCCTCCTGAACTATTTGATGGAACCATCCTCGCCCAGAAAGCCCTTTCGGCTATCTTCAGGATGAAAGAAGAGGTGGGTTTCAATATGCTCATTGATGTCCTCAGGGGATCAAGGAAAAAAGACTTGCTCGACAAAGGCTTTGATAAAATCAAAACTTATGGAGCAGGGAGCAACCTGAGCAATTTTGAATGGCAGCATTGTCTGCTACAAATGGTCCACCTTGGTCTTATAGAGATTCGATATGATCAATCTCAGACTTTGAAGTTGACCGCAAATAGCTTGTCTGTCTTGAAAGGTGAGCGCAAAGTAGAAATGGTCAGGGCAGAAAAGACATTTAAGGAAAAAACACCCAAAAAGAAGCTTACCATTACCATCAATGACTCCTGGGAAGAAAAGCTATTTGAGGACCTTCGGAAATTCAGGTACGGCCTCGCCCAGGATCAGGGGATAGCTCCTTATATGGTATTCAGTGATTTTACCTTAAAAGACATGGTTCGAAGAACTCCCTTGAATGAGGAAGAAATGAAAATGGTCTCTGGGGTTGGAAACAAGAAGTATGAAAGGTATGGCCAAAAGTTTTTGAAAAGAATTAGGGCATTTATAAAGGTCGAAGGACATGCCATCGGTTAGGAGGCCTGGGTAAGTAGCCATTCTTCTGCCTTCTCGAAGGAGGGAAATGTCTTTAAGTCAAGACCAGCGTTTCTTGCGGTAGTCTCGTAGAATAGCCAGAATTTTGGATCTCTAGTTTGATATTGGACAACCGCGATCTTATTGGTGGGTAAATGCAGGTAGTCATTTTGCATTCTCCTAGGGAAAAAATAGGCATTGCCCACAGGTAAATTCATTTCCACTTCGGAAAGATCGTATAGGGCATGGATATGGCCATTATCTGTAGTGGCTTTGCGGACTTTACCCACAATTTCTCCAATACTTTCGGCATTATGTTTACCAATCAGCTTGACAAGGACATATCCCTTATTAAGCTCTAATGAAATTTCGTGAGATGATGGTTTTGACATGCTACAGGTCCCAAAAATACAGGTAAGGTGTTAGAAAAAATAATGAATGGGGTTCAAATAAATTATTGCCTGCAAAAGGATGTTTGTAGTTGCATAGGATTGAACAAAAAAACTTCAATTATTCATATTTTCAAAATTCTACTTCCAAATATTTCAAATAAAAAAGGGATTACAAGAAGTTGTAATCCCTTTTTTTGATTTAGGATAATTTATCTGATTAGCACGAGTTTCCTGCTTTCCATTTGTCCTTTGTAATTGAATTTAACATAGTAGACCCCACTTCTTAGCCATGATACATCCACTTCAAGGGTATTGTTTCCTTGTTTAAGTGAGCTACCGATGGTTTGAAGAATTCTACCAGACTCATCTACCAGGTATAGCGTGATGTCTCCATCTTCATTGGCAAAGATGTCCACTTTAAAGGCTGTCTTAGCCGGGTTCGGATAAAGATTGCCAAGTTTCATGTCATCATCAGTGAAGATGCTTGCATAGGCAACAGATGAATACTTGGTGTCTCCATTTTTACGAACCTGCTCAAGGCGGTAGTAGTAAGTCTTATTGAATACTACGTTGTTGTCTTCAAATTCATAGTTACGTTGAGTCAGGCTGTTACCAGATAGACACTCCTCATATCCGATCCAGGTAAAGTTGGTTCCATCCTCACTTCTTTCAATATTGTACCCTTCGACATCTATCTCCATGTCTATTGACCAGTCGAGCTGGATGAAGGATTTCAGACCACGTGCCTCCAATATAGGATCAAGAACCTTTGAGTTGTTACAAGAGATTCGGAGAGTGAAGTCCCCTTCTGAACCTGCAGGAGTAGACACAAAGACGAAGTATTCTACATTTGGGTCGGATAAGAACACGACCTCCGAAGGTCCTCCTGGGCATGAAGGGGTGTCGTCATTTGCCGTAACGCATCTTAGGTTGTTGCATGTTCCCTTGAATACTGTAATCTCAGTATTTCTGAATGGGAAGGTCGCACATGTATTGATCGTGATCAGGCTTCCATTTCCAATCAACTTATACCATACCCCTGGATTCGCTCCTGTATTCAGGTTATTGCAAGATCCCGAAAATCCTCCTGCCGTAGCCTTGGAATTTGATCCCACCACCAGGGTATTACAGTTTATGGACTCCGCTGTACTACATTCATTGTTAGAAGGCGGGTTGCTACAATCAGATGTAACCATACCGGAAATCTCTTGACAGGCAAATCTGTCCATGTCTTCGATTCTTACGAATACACTGGTATTGTTTGCATAGCATCCCAGTTCATAAGTGCCTGCTGAGTCTACCATTAGGAAGTTGAGGAACAACTCATCCCTGATTTGGTAAGTTGAAGGCGGTCCTGAGAAGGTAACCTGCACACAGAAGGAGTCAGGGCCTGTACAAATGGTTGTTACAGAATCCAAAGATAGGGTACAGGGGCTAACCGGAGTACAGTCTGCCGTAATTGGCCCTATCATGGTATCACAGTTGGCAATGTTGGTATCTCTAATGGTTACGAATACATCGGTACTGTTAAAGTAAGGTCCGATGGCCAGTGTATCAACAGCCGATGGGCCAACTCCCGTAAGCGAATTTCCAAGGTTGTCATTAACCTCATAGACACTGTTTACCCCGTCCAGAACCAATCTTACATAAAAGCTGTCTGGTGAGAAACAGGCTGCCCAGATGGTATCTATATTGAAATTACATACCGGGGTACAAGTGGCGGTAATTCCATTTAGTGTGGTATCACATCCAATACTGGTGGTATCCAGATCAGTTAGAGTAAGGTTAACTACTGTTCCACTGGTATAAGGTCCGAAAGTAAACAAGCCTGGGGCACCTGTCTGAGCTGGTGAGCCTTGATTGTCTGTTAATCGGTAGCTATTAGAGCTGCCAGTGAAGTTGATGTCAATCTCGAATTGATTGGTATTGCCGATGCAATTTGGTACAACAGAAAGTACTTGTAAGCTACATGGTTGAGGACAGCTTGCATTCAATCCACTGAGTGTATCGGCACAGCCAATTTTACTGCTGTCAGTTACAATGATTTCAACTATTGCATTGCTAGCATAAGGTCCAAAAGTATAGGTGCCTGCCGAGCCTGACTGAGGGCTAGAGCCCTGGTCATCGTTGAGTACAAATGCGTTTCCTGTTCCCGTAAATGTTACTGCAATGTTGAATTGTCCATTGGGTAGACAAGTTACTACAGGAGCTGCTGCCTGAAGGTCGCATGGTGGGGTACAATCCTGAGTCAGTCCCACGACTGTTGTATCGCAGTTAGCTTTAGAGCTGTCATTGACAAAGATGTCAACCACTGTATTGTTGGCATAAGGTCCGAAGGTGTAGGTTCCGGCAGCACCTGATTGTAAGGGAGAACCCTGGTTGTCAGTCAAGACGAAGTCGTTTCCTGTACCAGAGAAGCCAATTCTTACAATGAATGAGTCATTGCTTATACAAACTGCATTTGCCGAATCTAGCAGAAGATCACATGGAGGTGTACAATCTTGAGTCAGCCCTGTAACCGTTGTATCACAGTTAGGAATGGTAGGCTCACTGAGAGAAATGCTAACCTGTGTATTGTTGTTATAAGGTCCGAAGGTGTAAGTACCCGCTGCACCCACTTGTGCAGGCGAACCTTGATTGTCTGTCAAAACAAATCCATTTCCTGTTCCAGAGAAGGTAACTACCACCTGGAACTGGCTATTGGAAATACAGTTAGGAACGGCAGACAAGAGTTGTAGATCACATGGTGGGGTACAATCCTGAGTCAGTCCCACGACTGTTGTATCACAGTTAGCTTTAGAGCTGTCATTGACAAAGATGTCAACCACTGTATTGTTGGCATAAGGCCCGAAGGTGTAGGTTCCAGCAGCACCTGACTGTGAGGGAGAACCCTGGTTGTCAGTCAAGACGAAGTCGTTTCCTGTACCTGAGAAGCCAATTCTTACAATGAACGAGTCATTGCTGATACAAACTGCATTTGCAGAATCTAGCAGAAGATCACATGGAGGAGCACAATCTTGAGTCA
>JALEFZ010000079.1 GCA_022760475.1 Bacteroidia bacterium
CCACAGCAAGGGCCAACTCACCCCAAAAAACGAAGGAAATCCCTCTAATCGTTCTTTACATTTCAAACCAATTTGACACAGTTAGTTGAATACTCCCCTCGCTCGCAACTATTGCCGTTTTGCAACTTGTTGGCAGTAATATTTTCTTTTAGAATAGATTTAGAATATCTAAAACAGATTTTCTTATTCTATTGTATTCTAAGTCTGCTTCAGCTCTTGAGACTTCGCCAATTCTCTCGGATTTTCTAATCCTATGTAGCTTCCCCATTATCAATGTTAGTTCATTTATTTTTTCATTCTCCCTATTCAAGGTTGAAAACTCATTTAGTTTGTCGAATGCAAGCTCAAGATTATTATTTGCTATTAATTGTCTCACTTGTAAAATGAACTTCTCTTTTTCTTTTTTAATTCTCTCTTTGTTATGCTTATTTTCTTTCGCTGATTCGTATTCACTATATTTTTCATCCATATATCTGGCAAGCATAATGTCTTTGAATGAAATTGTGTACTCAATATCCCATGTCGTAAGCCAGACTTTTAGAGTTGTCCATGTATTTTCCCATCGTGGGTGATGTGGAAAAATATTACACCCAATAGCAACCTTATTCATGTATTCCAATACAGAATTAAAATCCTTAAACCTGAACTCCTTGTACAGCTCAGCCCTAGAAATAAATGGATTTTCTGGGAGTTTGGAATTCACTATTTTCCATTCTTTTAATTCTCTTTCGAGAATTAGCTCTAATCTGTCTTCATCAAGTGGTCCTGGTCCTATTGGGACATTTTTAGGATATAAACTTTTTAGTTCTTCTTTCATGCTGTATTTTTTGACGCCAACGACACAGCTACAAGCTGTAACGCAGCGTAGCAAGGTATAGCAACGTGTAGCTGATGTTACGCGCATAATTTGTTGCTATTATTCTATTATTCCAAAAATCAGCGTGTGACAAAAATATGGGCTGGTTATGGTTTATTGCTGTATAGCTATTCTTTCAACAATTCTCCAATTTCGTTCAGTTTTACTTTGAATAACCTCCATAGTAATTCATATATGTGGGATTAAGAGAGGCAAGTATCTCTTTAATTTTATCAGATACACTTCCGTAAACTGAGACATCACCCATTTTTATAGATTCGAAAAAGGCAGCTCTCGAAGATGGATTTGCCATAAGATGTTCTATTAGCGCCGTTTCATCTGCATATTGTTCAAGTACAAACAAAGCCTTACCATCCTTTCCTCTGCACCAAAAATGAGAATTTGTGCCAGATTCAGCGTATGCATCTTCAACTAATTCCTCCATCGCTACTTTACACTTCTCTTCATCTTTAAAGCTTGCATTCGTAGCAATAAGAATTCTATTTCGTTCAAAATTTTTAATTCCAGCTTCTTTAGCTTTAGCTACATTCTTTGAATAACCTCCATAGTAATCCATGTATTGTGGTCTAAGCGCGGCAAACATCAATCTACTACTTGTAGATATACTTCCATAAACTGAGACATTAATCACTTCTATAGATCTAAAAAAGGATATTCTCGCAGATGTGAATCTCCTTATAGCTTTCCTTAATGCCTTTTTATCTTCATATTGTTCAAGTACAAACAAAGATTTACCATCGTCACTTCTGAACCAAAAATGAGAATTCACACCGTATGCAGCGTGTGCATCTTTAACTATTGTCTCCATTGCTACTCTACACCTTTCTTCATCTTTAAAGGTGGCATTCATAGTAACAAAAATTCTATTTTTTTCCATATCACTAATTCCACCTTCTTGGGAGTTAAATTCATTGGGATTACTCATTTTTTGTGCATTTTTAGAGCTACTGCAAGACGTCATTATAAAAATGGAAGCAGCGTAAACGATTAATATTTTGTTGATATAAAAAAGTATTCTTTGCTTTTTCACAACCGAATATTTTGAGTTAATTTTTTCTTACTTTCACAAAGATAGAATTGCGGCTATTTTATTATTTTATACTGAATTACAATTCTTGTATACTTTTTGGTTTTTTCTAATTGATACCTTCAGCACGGCTCGGGTTAGTAAGCATGGCGACGGGTAGCAGAGGTTACGCACATAATGTGTTCCGATTATTCAATCAGCATGTATCAACAATATGGGCCGGTTAGGGCTCACTGCTGTATAACTATTCATTCAAAAATTCTCCAATTTTAGTGACTAGTAAATCTCTAAATTATTCCGAATCGATTCTGCCCATTCTGATTTTTTCATTTATTCGAAATAAGTGCTAGGAGATCAAACAGCATGGTGCTGATTTTATTAGGCAATGCATGATTCGCGAGCAGTCTCATTTCATTATTCTCTCACCACTCCCGCAATTATTCTCGCATCATCCAATTTGAGCAAACCAAATAGCCAAAAAGGACGCAACCAGCCCATATTTCACACCTAGTTTATAAGTTTAAAGCGAGGGGTTTGGCGACGGTATTTTGACCTTGCGCGTGACGTTTAGTATTTGAAGCGTAGCCTGCCGATAGGCGGCTATGATTTCTTATACAGTGTTGTATGCAGTTTCTTTATTATCAATACACAATTGAGCACTCAATTTTAATCAGGCCACTTCCTATGTTTTGAACTAGCAAGTCTAAACTTTCACCCTTTTCGTTCGAGCCTGAATAGAGTTGATTCGTTTCATTTTTCTTGTTCTTTCCCTTCCAATAGAATTGCGTCTCTTCAACTTCTTTTATTTCATATCCTTCTTTTTCAAGATATTCCACAATCTGATTTGTTAAAGTTTTAATATCGGTTTTACTTGTATATTCTATTTCCCAACCTGTGCTTATGGCGGGACTGTCACCACCTATGCTATTATATTTGACTTTGCCATTGACATCAAAAACTGGAAACTCTGTAATCGTTTGATTGTCCATTGTCGCATACCACAAAAAAGTTCCTTTTTTCACATCATAATGGTCGTCAATTGAAAGACCAAACAAATAGGAGAGATAAAGTAGGATAAGTGGAAAGAATAAAATTATGGCCAATACTTTAATCCATCTTTTTATTCTCTTCGAAATATTTTCGGTTTTCGCCTTAAATGAAAAGTCAACAATCCATATCAAGCCAAATACGAGAATCAAGTATAGTATTATTGGTATTAGAATTATCATTTTTTCAGTTTTTCAATCCTGACTAACGTTAAGTAATTTCCTGATTATCAATACCTATTTTTGCTCCATTGTTAGCTTGGGTAATCAATAGGCTGTAGAAAGCCCCTATTTTTTTGAAGGGAATTTTTGGTTGACCTATATGGGGAATGGCATACAACAATACTATATACGCAATATTGCGTATATCTCCCCAATAAATACATGCCAATGCTACTCCAATGGATTCCTCAACTTATCCCTGACCTCCATCAAGGTATAGCCCAAGAGGTTTAGCCCTTTCCAGGTATTGGGATCTTCAATGCCATGCTCCCCCCACTTCATTCCTATACCCCAGATTTTATCGTATGGGCTGGCTTCCACCAGAATCTTTTCACCTGTGCCATCCAGGTACTTCCCTAGCTCTACATTTTGTTTGAATTTCAGATAGTTTCCATTCATTACAATACTTTCTCTTTTGGGGATCCAAATGGAATCAGAAAAGCCCTTTACTTGTCTACCAATTTCTTTCGCCTCCTTTGGTGTTTTTGAGTCGATTATTCGCTTTAGCGATTCTTCATCCCCAAATAGTTTGGCTTTTTCCGCCATCATCCAATGTTCTACAGTTGAATATCTGATTCCTTGATATTCGAATTCACTTTCGTACCATTGACTTAAGCAGGCCTTATCCATGTGATTTTCATCGCTCAGTTTGTGCCCCCAAAAAAAAATAAACTCCAGCTTTTCGCCATTTCTATATTTCTCAATTGTCGAATTGTAGTTGTATTTCATTTTTGCTGTTTTTATGGTTGAAGAAGATAGCTTCTAAATCAATCTACTCATCCCCATCAACAATCAATGCCGGGATCTCCAAGGATTTAAAAAGCTCATTATACGCCTTCATCTCCGTCTTAATAATGGCATCACGCTCCGCCTTATACAATTGCCAGTCCTTCGACAGGTCTGCAAACCGATCCTTGGCACCCTGGGTTACCTTCGGATCGGCCTGATCGATATAGTTCATGAGTTGCTTGAGCTGGGCGTTGAGTTTGTTGTTGAAGTTGATGACGTCCTGAAAGGTTTTTTGCTTCTCCTGGATGAGGTTTGCTTCCCAATTGTTGATGCGTTTTTGCAATTCTTTGCCTTTTTCAACCAATGGCTTCGTCTTTTCATTGCCTTCCAAAAGCTGGGCATAAGCGGAGAGTTGTTTTTTGGCTGAGCGCATCTGGATCACCGATTCATGTATGTCCACCAGGATGGATTCTATGCTGAGCAATAGTTCTTGCTGTTCTACAAAATCTTCAGGAGTGGATGAAATGGCAGGATTCGGAAGAATCGTAGCTTTAGTTTCTGCTGTGTCTCCCGCCAGGGATAGGCGGAGGGTGTATGTTCCCGGTGCAACACTGGAGCCGGAAAGTCCGCCAAACATAAAGACTTTGTCAATCGCGGGAATGGCCTCTCGGTTAAAGTCCCAGGTAAACCTGTGGTATCCTTTTTTGGAAGGCAAGACCTTGGGTTTGGAAGGGCCACCCGGCCAGAACTTAAATCCTTTTGGGGCTTTGTTGCTGTAAGACCTGATCAACTTGGAGCCTTGGAGAATGTCTACCTTCAGGTCGAGGGTATCAGCATCTTTGTCCAGGTAATAGTCAAATGTAACTCCACTTGGAGGATTGAGGCCCTGGCCTACGGCTTTGGACCTTCCTCCGAATATTCGATAGCTGTCCTTGGGTGGAAACAAGGCTATGGACTGCTTTTCCGCAGTCATGTTTTGGAGAATGCTCAAATCGTCTAAAATCCAGAATCCACGGCCTGAAGTAGCAGCTACCAGGTCATTGTCCTGGATGATCAAGTCATTGATGGCTACAACTGGGAGGTTCAGATCGAGGCGCTGCCAGAAAGCTCCATCGTCGTTGGAAACATATAGGCCAGTTTCAGTTCCCGCGTATAGCAATCCTTTTCTCTTTTTATCGGCGCGTACGACCCTGGCAAATCCATTGGGGTCATCCAGGCCGTTGACAATTTTTGTCCAGCTTTTTCCATAGTCTGCTGTTTTGAATATATAAGAATTGAGGTCCAGTGATTTGTATCGCATCACGACCAGGTAGCAAACTGCCGGATCATGTTCGGAGACATCAATGCTGTTGATGATGCCATCTTCAATTTCTTTGGGGGTGATGTCCACCCAGTTTTTTCCTCCATCTTTGGTGATGTGTAGCAATCCATCGTCTGTGCCTGCGTAGAGGACACCTTCTTCATGCTGAGATTCTACCAAAGCAGTAATGGTGTTGTAGTTTTCTCCACCAGCAGCTTCATTGGTGTAGGGCGCTCCGCCTGGGC
This sequence comes from Bacteroidia bacterium, assembly GCA_022760475.1. GTDB lineage: Bacteria > Bacteroidota > Bacteroidia > J057 > J057 > JALEFZ01. Next base: position 5,447 of record JALEFZ010000079.1, read on the forward strand.
CGTGCTTCTCCTTTTCGTTTTTGGTCAGGTCAGGGCTGACTGTGTTCCAACTCATGCCTCCATCAGTGGTTTTAAATACAACATTCCCTGCATGATAAATCGTCTTTCTGTCATGAGGAGAGGAAATGATCGGAGCATTCCAATTGTAGCGATATTTGGCATCTTTCGGAGCGATGCTCAAGCCCAATTCAGGGTATTCTTTGATGGATTTCTGTTCTCTGGATGATTTCGTCCACTTGCTGATGTTTCCTTGATAGGTACCCCCATATACAGTTTCCGGATTGTCAGGGTCAAAGGCGATGAAGGCACTTTCCCCTCCGGCTACTGAATGCCAATCCTTCCAGTCGATTCCGCCATCGTTTGTACGGCTTGCAATGGCGATCGCAGAATTATCTTGCTGGCCTCCATATACGTGGTAAGGAACCAGGTTGTCCGTAATGACTCGGTAAAACTGTGCCGTTGGCTGATTTTTCTGGCTGCTCCAGCTCTTGCCTCCATTAAATGAAATATTGGCCCCTCCATCATTGGAGTTGATGAGGTTGCTGTTGTCATGTGGGTTGATCCACAAATGATGGTTGTCGCCATGGGGGACAGGGATATTGGAAAAACTTCTGCCTCCGTCAATGGATTTCATGACAGGAGCATTTAGGACATAAACCACATTCTCATTCTGTGGATCGGCAAAAATCTCCATGTAATACCATGAACGTGCGATGTTCACGCGATTGCTATTGACCTGTTTCCATGTTTTCCCTGCATTGTCCGAACGATATACTCCTCCTTTTTTTCCTTTGGCTTCTATGACTGCGAACACACGTTCAGAATTGGCTCTGGAGACAGAAATTCCTGATTTACCGAAGGCCTCTGGCAACCCTGACTCCATCTTTGTCCAGCTATCTCCACCATCGGTAGATTTGTATAGCCCGGAATGTTCTCCACCGGATTCGATGAGCCAGGGATAACGGCGGTGTTGCCACATGGAAGCATAAAGGATGCGTGGATTGTTCATGTCCATAGACAAGGAAGAGGCCCCTGTGGTAGAGTTGACAAACAAAACCTGCTCCCAGCTTTTGCCACCATCCTGGCTGCGGTAAATCCCTCTTTCATCGGTAGGGGCATATTGTGCCCCCTGTGCAGCTACATATAGGACATCTGGATTGCCTGGGTGAATGATCACATCTGAAATATGGCGGCTTTTTTCCAGCCCCAGATGGGTCCATGTTTTCCCCGCATCCATGGATTTATACACCCCATCTCCCATGGAGGTCATTACCCCGCGGGCTGCATGCTCACCCATCCCGACCACGACTACGTTCTGATCGCTCTCGGATACGGCAATCGCCCCTACAGATCCTGTTTTGAAAAAGCCATCAGAGACGTTTTTCCAACTGATTCCATGATCTGTCGTTTTGAAAACTCCTCCTCCGGTAGAGCCCATATAATAGGTGTGGGGCTGGCCAATGACTCCGGTTGAAGCCACACTTCTGCCTCCTCGAAAAGGACCAATATTTCTCCACTTTAATCCATGAAAAAGGGAGTCATTCAGTTGTATGGCAGGCGCTTCGGATTTCTTTTTTCTTTTTTGAGCTTGTGTGCCAAGTGGGAGTATGATCAAGCAAATAAGGAGTAGTTTCAGGGAGTTCATGTAGTCAGTTTTATGTCATGTAGTAGATCAAAGTTAAAACAAGTTAACATTTACTTTGAAATTGGTGCTTTTGGGAATGGGTAAATTATAAACCACCCCCAAAATGAAAGTCAACTGTGGCACTTTTGGGAAAAGATGCTTCAAGCCTTTTTTGTAAAAATCCCCAATTATGCCCTAAACCCCCCAATTTAAGTTATGCTCATTTCTCTTTTTTCGAGGGTCTTGCTTCCATGAGTAGCAAGCCCCGCGAGAGCTTCCTATTTCAAGTATTCAATCTCATATAGGTAAATGATGCGTATTCCATTAAAAGAAAAAAGTGCGCTGATTTCCTTTCTGTGAAAAAGCTCATCGGCCTTGAATCTATTGTCACTTGTGTAATAAATGGATTCCAGCTTTTCTCGTCTTTCGTAGAAGTTGCATTGGATATAGGGATCGTCAAACCTCCCCAAATACTTATTTACTACATTTCCCAGGGAGTCCAACCTATATTCCTTCTCTTTAAAGATTATGTTTTCTGAATCCGCTGTTTTTTCTTCCAGGCTGTGGCGAAAAGATAGGGGGGTACCATCCTTGGAAAACCATTGGTAACTTTCTTTTCGATATGCTCCCAAGCCATTTTTCCAGAACATAGTTTTGGTATCACTAATGGTATCATAAAGTTGATACCTTGTAATGCTGGTGTCTGAAGGGTAGAAAAACAATTTTTTGTAGACGATGCTGTCTGCATTTGCGTAATGAATCTCCCGGACTTTGCCTCGCTCAAATATTTTATAGACCAGCTGGTCTTTTCCTTTAGCCTCGATCAGCTTGCGAGCCAGTTCCTGCTTGTTTCTATCTATGGTAATGTAGTCATTGAGGGTGTTTTGGGGGCCATATGAAAAGTATTCTTTTTGGTAGAATGTTGAGCCTGCCGGGTGCCACACAATAGAGTCAAGCTTTCCTGAAGGATTAAAATAGTAGATTTCTTTTAGCCGTTTGGCCGTGTCAAGCCTCAAGCCGCTGCGACTGTCCTTGATATTCCCTTCGAAGCGCAAAGCTGTTCTGTAGACCTTCAAACTTCGTATTCCATGAGTCTTCAACAGTTCAGGAGAAGGCAGGTCAAATTGTCCCCTTACAAACTGGGGATTTAAAAGAAAGCTGGCCAGCAAGGCCGTCCATACCCATAAACGAAGTTCCATCAGCTTTAATTTTGTAAGACTTGTATCATTGATCATGAGTCTGGTAGCCATAGGGGAATGTCCCAGCCTACCATCTCTCATTCCTGTAACGATTTCTTAGTGCAATTGCTCTCTAATGAAAGTTGCCAGGATCTGAGGATCAACTTTCTCAATGGGATGAGGCACATCTTTCAGTCTAACGATCTTCCCGTTGGGTAATTTTTCAGCAAGCGAGCGGGTTTCTTCCAGGCTAACCATTTTATCGTTTTCTCCCAGGCCTAAACTCACCTGAGTCGCTATTTTTTCAAAATCCCCCATTTCCAATTTTGCTCCTGCGCCCATTTCCCGCATCATCGAAGCAGTATTCCGCACCACTTCTTTCCAATCTAATGGAGCATGTTCTTTCCTCAGTTTCTCGGCAAATCCTGGTACTTTTTCCTCGATTTTTTCAGGATTCAGCATTTTAATTTCTTTTTCCGCAGCCTCTGGACTCCAATCAAATTTTGTCCCAAGGGTGATTATTTTACCCAGCCAGGAGGGGTTTTTAAAGGAAAAATTTAAAGCCACATAGCCGCCCATGCTGTAACCGAAAATATCTACATGGGATAGCTTTTCCTCCTCTACAAATGTCTTCAGGTTATTGGTAAATGCATCTATTGAATAGGGATGTTGGAAGGGTTTACCTCCATGCCCCTCAAAATTCAAGTCATACAAATCGAATTCATTCTTCAAGAGATCTTTTAAAGGCTCAAATTGTTTTTTTGAACCCAATGCCCCATGAAGCAGGATTAATTTAGCTTTTGCCATTGGAAAAGGTCATTTATAAAATGATAATAATGATAATCCCTGAGAAATTTTAGCTTGGAACCAATTCTCTGGAGCTTGACTGAAGCTGGGGACTTGAAGCTAGGGTAGGGGAGGGGCATACCACCATGCTATCCAGGACTGGGAAAAGAAAAACCGTTTCAATTTCTCCTTTCCGTACTTTCTCTATTCAGCCTTTTCAAGTTTCGCTTTTTAGCGATTGATTTGAGGCACTGCATGGCATCAAGACCGCCCTTTTTAGGCCTGCATTTCGATGAACTACAGCTTTAAGGGGAATGTTGGTCATTAACCTAAGGAAATGCTTGCGGGAAGGATAGTAGACCATCGCAAAATTATTCCATTTGTCTGGCAAATTGGTTGATTCATCAGTTTCTAATTCTTCGATGACTTTACCATAAATTGAGGGAAAGCCTTTCACAGAGACCAAGTAGGGCATGATTCTTTTTGAATATTCTCCGTAGGCTCTTGGTCCAGTAATTTCTTCATTGTCCTCATATTGAGCGATTTTATAGAACTTATTCAAATTCATCATATAAAATGGCGAATCCTGATCGTGCTTTTTTAATTCTCCAATGCTTTCGAGCTCTGGAGAAATGGCTGGATTTGCCAATTCAGCCTCACCAGCCACTTCTTTTTCCTTTCCAGAGTTTAGGAAAAGGGTAAAGAGCGGTGAGAGAATATGAAGTCTTTTTACAATGCTCGGAACCTTCAGGTTGGGACGAACAATAAAGGCATATCGTTGGTGCAGGTATTCACTTCGTAAGTCCAATACTTCATTATCATATGCTACTGCCTCTTCTTTCGTCAAAAACTGATCAATTACCAGAAAATCATACGGCATCGGCCCACCTGCAAAGTTTTGCTCGATTTTGCTTGTCAATTGATTGCTACCCTTAAAGGAATGGAACTTTTCCTTCCTGGATAAAAGATAATTTGAAATCTGATTTGAATCCTTTAGGACAACAAATTCAACCAATAGGAATTGAGTTTTCATTTAACAAGGCTTAGTTATCATAAACTGGATAAGACCCTTTAAGGTATTCAATTTATACCAAATAGGGAACTTTATATTTTCCAATACTTTTTGACGGTTAGGCCTATGTTTTTTAGGATAAGCCTCCTTCCCTATTTCATCATTGGGTAGTTTTTAGTTCTCCTAAGAGACTGTTTTGAAATCATTGGGTAAAATTCTTGAAGAGCTTCAAACTTCAGGTTGTAGTTCATCGAGCAGATTTATCAAACAAAAAAGGAGACAAGTATCTACTCAATCAGTTTCACAAGCACATCTTTTCTTTTCCTCACAATTCAGGAGAATTATATCTCGTCGACTGACTTAACCATTCTCAAGGCAAATATCACAGTTCAAAGTCATAAGGAGGCCATTGAAGGCATTTATTGTAGAATAGACCTCAATACTTATAGATTCGTGATCGGTAAATATTTTACCCAACATTTAACAGTACATTGATGAAACACATGAAAATTTATGGGCTGATCGTGCCTACAATTCTCCTATCTCTGGGATTGAGCTCTTGCACCCCTCAATCTCTCGAAGCAAAATCTACCAACAAACTTTCAGGTCGATGGGATGTTACCTACTTCTCCAAGGATGGAGGGGACAACCTGATCGGAGGAGAAAAATTCAAATCTTTGCAACTTGAGTTTAGTCAATTTGATGAAGAAGAAGGAGAGCTTATCCAGGTTTCAATAGATTCTTTGGGAAATGAGTCTCGCGAAAATCTCCTTTATAAAATCAGTACGCCTGAATCTTTTGGAGTGGACATTAAAATGGATATTAAACTTCCATTTAACTCTCCTGATTCGAAGGATTATACCCTTTATTACCTGCCAAAAGGCAAGGATGCCGAAAGAATTCAAGACGAAATTTGGTTGTTCAGGACGGAAGGAGGGGTAATTGTAGAAGATTTGGAAGCCAATCGCGCAGAAGATTAATGGTTCAACAGTAGAAAATACTCCTGCAAAGCACGCATTACATTAATCAGGAAAAAGAGACCTCAGAACATCCCAATAGCTTGTTCTGAGGTTTAATTTTTTGGGCAAAGTTTATTTTCCTTAAAGACTGTTTAATCCTTTTTCAATTTTTGCTTTCCCACCCTTTTTTATCAATAATCCAGGAAATTGATGCGCATAACCTGAAGGATATTCCCAACATCTTACTTTGGCCTTCAAATAGACCAGTGCTTTATAGGGATAGGCTTCTACCAGTGCTATCCCTAAAAGTGAGATGGTAAGCATTAATTTTTTGGATAACGGCTTTCCATGAGCTTTGCTTTTCAGTTTGCAGAGAACAGCGCGCTAACTTATGCTGTCAATGTTCATCTATTCACCAAGAGTCCTATTTTTTATTTGTTGTTAATGCTTTGATAGTTAGGTTTTTATTCTTTTTGGTTCCCACTCTCCAAGAGAAAAAATGAAATCGTTGCAACGCTCTGTCCAGATTTGACATACTGTGGGTCAAACCGTACGGAAGTTTTCATTTTCCAAACTATCAACAAATAATTTACGACAAATGAACCTTGGAAGTAAAGTAAGTTTATTACTGCTGTCTTTGGCCATGCTCTTTGCGGCCTGCCAAAGAGAAAACATTGATGAGATCATTCTCCAGGAGCAGGAATACAAGCCCGATACGGTTAAGGTAAATCCTATTCTTAAAAGGGTGGGAATTTTTTCTTCAGACTCGATCAATATCGATTGTATCAGAATTCCTTTCCCAGTTGATTTTCTCCAAGCCTCTGGTAATACGGTAACTGTCAATTCGGAAGCAGAGCTGGATTCAGTCGGTATGCTTGCAGACTCTATCATCAATTTTGTTTATCCATTTGACGCAGTAGACAATACTGGTCCGATCCAAATCGACAGTCTGGAAGATCTGCTTGTAGCCATTACGACTTGTGGATCTGCACCGGTAAGCTGTCCGGATCAAGATGCCCACGTCTTGTTGTTTTTTAATGCGTTGAACATTCTGACGCTGAACAACTATGTATATGAGATCAACTACCCTGTGAGTTTAATTGTGGAAGGAACCTCAGTAACAATAAATAGCGATAGCCAGTATTTGCCGGCTATTGGAGGTTCTCCTTTTGACTACAAGGAGACTGAGCTTGTCTACCCAATTACCATCACACAATTTGGTCGAGACATTGTATTGAAAAGCGATGCTGATGTCTGTGCCTTTTATGAGACCCTGGATGAGCCTTGCACAAATAAACCTGCCCATATCCAATTCTTCTTCAATGAAGGTGGAGGAGTACCAGTCAATTGTGCCTACTTCATTAACTACCCGGTGAGTATTACCTCAAATGGCAATACCATACAGATCCAGACGAGAGATGATTACTTGAATCAGTTGAATGCATCTCCAAGCGCATATAACAACATCGATCTGGTCTACCCAGTCAGCATTACAAAATTCTCTGGCGGTCAGCAGCCTAGCTTTGCTTCAGGCTCAGACATTTGCCAATACCTGGATAATTGCAGGTAATAATTAAAACCTATTTCCCCAAGTACGAGCCAGTACTTGGGGATTAATCTTAAGCCAAAGAAATACGTGCTAGATCCATCTATTATCAATGAAGTAAAGAAACGTAAGCATGACGCGTTCAAGGAATTGTATGAGCGTTGCATTCGCTACGTTTATTCAATTGTTAATAGATATGTTTCTAATGAAAGCGACCACCAGGATGTAATCCAGGAGATTTTTGCCCGCGTTTACCTAAGCATCGGATCATTTGATGAAAAGAAGGGCGAATTCAAATTTTGGCTTCGCAGGCTGACCATCAATCAATGCATCCAGCACTACCGTAAGCAGAATTCATCTGTCAAAATAGTTCCTCTGGACTCAGCGGCAAGCCTGGAATCAGATCCAAATGAAATAGCCGGAATGCTCTCAAAGGATGAAATCGAAAGCTATCTTAAGAGAATGCCTGAAGGGTATAAGCAAATCTTTATGTTGGTCATCATAGATGAATACTCTCATCAGGAAGTCAGTGAAATGCTCAACATCAGCCCAGAAACATCTAGGTCACAATTACACCGGGCAAAGAAGTGGTTAAGAGCGAATCTCTCAGTTAACAACCTAAAGTCATTGGTCGGTGAAATTTAATTTGAACGAAATCAAAAATTTGATGCAAGGAGACAACAATAAGCCGCTTCCTCCTGAATTGGATTGGGACAATATGAAAGATGGAATCTTTGATAAGATTCAATCTATGGAGCAAAATGATCCACCTCCAAAAGGCAATAAGAAGGATAAAAAGAGGATCGGTTTCTTTCTATTGTTGTTTTACGCCTTTGGATTGACTTTCTATTATGTCTCTCATAATGGGGTGAAAGATCCGGTAGCCGTGGCTCCTGCCTTTACTCAATTGCAGGAGGTAAATATGAACAAAGCTGTATCAAATGATTCCAATAGTTCAACTTATACACCTCCCATTGAGTTTACAGGAGAGCGCAGGGGAGAAAAAATCCAAATAGCTGATACTACAATTCATCTTCACCAATCAGCCACCCATCGGAAGTCAAAGAATGTAGAAGGAGTTGTTCCAAGGGATGAGCAATTGAGTACTTCTGTAGATAAAATTGACCCTATTGTAGGACTTGCAAGCATCAGCCGGACTGGGAATGCTCACAGCATAATTAAGCCAGGAAAAGTAGCCTCACTGACCATGGAGGAGGCTGGAAGTCTCAATTTGAACTTAAAGATTAATTCCCTCAAGGGATTGCCTACTCCAAGTCTTGCAGCCATCAATCCGAATGCTTCAATACATGCTATCCCACAGGTGTATCCTGGGGATCTCAAGGGAACCCAACCAAGGAGACCGGCCAATCAATTCATCCTGGAAGGAGGGCCTTCGCTTTGGAACGCAGGCTATGGAAGTATCAAGCCCGACAGGGCAGGGTATGAAGAAGCCCTTTTGTCTTTTCAAGTACAAGGGCTTTTTACAAGAAGATTCAAGGGCAGCTATTTCGTCATGCTTGGCCTTCAATATCAACAATTGGAGAGCAAGTTTCAGTACAATAAATCCCTAGAAGATTACACCATTATCTTGGAAGATACCATTGTCCAGATACAGACCAATCTAATTACAGGTGAGCAGAGAATCGTCCGTGGAGATGTAGAGCAGACTGTGGAGGCAGAGCGCAGGGTCAGGCATTACAACAGGTCCCGTTTGCTGAAGGCCTCAATAGGCATGGGCAAAAGTTGGTCTTTCAGGGCCTTTCAGACCGATCTATATGCCGGGGCCAGCCTGAATGCATGGGTACAAAACCAAGGCAGAACTCTTTCAGGCGATTCGGTCGTTGATTACAACGGCGCGTCAAATTCATTGTTTCAGAATCAATATACCCTGGATGGAATGCTGGGTGTGAGGGTCCACTATTTTCTAAATCCGAATGTAGGCTTAACGGCAGGACTTCAGACTCAGAAAAGCCTGATGAACTGGAGCCAGAAAGTCAATATCAATCATTACCCAGCTTCATTTAACTTGCAATTGGGCTTGAGTTACTCCCTGCGTTGATCGGAATTTGGGACTGGATGGCTTAAAGCTGCTCAACTGGCTTGGTTTCATTCTCAAGAAATGAAATCATTTCCGAGGCCTTATTGACTACTTTTACTATTATTCCATTTCCGTCCAAGATTATATGAGTTGGATAAATGGTCAGGTCCAAACGATCTTTTATGAAATCTTCTTGATCGGGGACGACCTTGTAATCAAACTTTTTCCTTTCCAGGAAACTTTCCAGCTCAGCTTGAGTATTCAACGCCAGGCTCACAAAGACCACATCACTGTTTTGCTTGTATTTGCTGACCAATTCATTCAGTTCAGGGAATTCTGCTATACATGCTTTGCAGGTCGTAAACCATGTTTTCAGAACTACCGTCTTACCTTTTGTATTTTGTTTGGTGTATAGATTTCCATCCAGGTCTGTAAGGTCAAATTCAGGAAAGGAAGATCCCTCCATTTTGAAATACTTAAGAAAGGTCAAGGATTCATTTTTAATGGTACTTCTAATTCCTGGGGCGGCAGAAGGGCCAAGTTTAAGGAGCCTATAGGTTTCAATTCCGCTAGGAGACTTGAGTCTGATGGGGATATAATTTGAAGTGATTAATTTTTCCAGAAACAGCTTTTTCCCAATTGTATCCGAGTTTTCATTTAAAGCGGTAAAATTTGAAGACAGGGCAATATGCTTTGAATGATAACTCCACCATTTGGGGAAACCTGATTCCAACTCAGCCAAACTGATATTGGGTTCCAACTTCTCTGCTGAAGGCTGAGTGTTTTCATTACAGGAAAGACCAACAAATGTTATTAAGAAAACCGCAACTAGCTGATATTTTTTCATTCTATTTCTCTTATTCGGAATTCATCTTTCGATTATAAAATTTGACCTGCGCTGGCCTGGCTATTCAGTTCATCCTGTATTTTTCACGGTATTCGGAAGGGGTCATTCCTTCTTTCTTTTTGAATAGCCTTGAAAAGTAGGGAGGGTATTCAAAGCCCAAATCGTAGGCTACCTCAGAGATGGTTTTACCAGGCTTGAGTAAAATATTCTTGGCCTCATCAATCAGAAACATATGGAGGTGTTCTGTGGTAGTCTTTCCTGTTTCCTTTTTAAGGGTATCACTCAAATAACGTTGTGAGACGGATAGTTTGTCCGCAAGCTGCTCTAGCTTGGGAATTCCTAGCTCCTGCAATTGCCCTGAGTCAAAGTACTCCTCCAGTTGTTGATTGAAACGCTCCAGCAGATCGTTTGAAAGTTCCATTCTATTAATAAACTGTCTCTCATAAAAGCGCTGGGCGTATGTTAACAGTGTACCGAGCTGAGAAATGATGATGTCCTTGCTAAATGGGTCCTGGTTGTTATGGTATTCAAGCTTGATGTTCTCAATGATCAATTCAATTTGTCTTTCTTCCTTGGGCGAAAGATGTAGCGCTTCATTGATGGAGTAGGAGAAAAACCCATATTTCTTAATCTGGTGCGCCAACTCAGTTCCCTTCAAAAAGTCTTCATGAAAGTTGATTGAAAAGCCTTTTTGCTCGAAAACTGCGCTGCGATCCCATTGCAAGATTTGCCGGGGTGCGACGAAGAACAAAGCACCATTGCTAAAATCGTATTTGGTTCGCCCGTATGTTAAGTCTCCTGCTATAAATTTTTTCAAGCTAATGGAATAGCAATCATTAGAAATAGGGGGAGAACTCTCCTTAGGGCATGGCAAAAAACCTTCACCCATAGCGGTGTAGATGCTGAACATGGGATGTTCAGGTGGAGGGAGTTCTAGGTAAGACAGGTATGCCGATAAAGTCTTGAAATGCTGCATTTTAATCTTCCATTTCTTGTTGAGCGTAGAGTAATTGTTGCTTATAGTGGTCTATTCGGGCATCGGCCAGGCCGTCAATGAGCAAAATAACAGCTAGCATGGCAATGCTCGTGATCATGCTTGCACGCCAGGTAGGTAAATTTATAAATAAAAGAACCACAGCACAGGCTGTAATGATGATCGGAATTCCCGTAAAGACCACGTTTTTGTATTCAACTAATGTTGCTTCTGTTCGCTCAAGTTCAGAAGCAACAAAAGCCCCAGGGTCTTCCTTGAAAGCCTTCTCAGATTGAGCTATTCTTGACCTATTGGTGAAGAATAAGCCCAGGCCAATAAGCGCTAACATGACTCCTGCCACCAAAGTGGGTATGACGTAGGCTTTGGCCAAGTCGGTCTTGCCCCATTGCCAGAACCCTATGCTTGCAGCTAAAAATGCCACTCCAAAGAGAACAAAAAATGGCGTCGAAACAAGTTCTGCCCTGCCCCAATCATTGGCTGCTTTTAAAATGTCCATATCCAGAAGTATAATATGGTTCTCATTTAGAAATTCCAGATCACCCCTGTTTCTGATTCTGAGAGATCCCATAGCCTTTTGGCTACAGCCTTGTCTTTGGCATGAGCTTCCAGGTGATGAGCACCAACTGGTCCCACCCAATTGTTGCGACCTGTAGGCCCATAAAATGCTTGCTGATCCAAATCCTCTTCGGTCGCACACATCAAGGCTGGGTAGGCACCATTTTCGGCAGGCTGGGTCAATGGGGATAATTTCATAAGACCAAATATGAATCTCATCATCAAGCTGCCACTTGTATTGATAAGGTTTGTTCTGGAAGAACCCGGGTGGCAAGCATACGCCTTAAGCTGTGTTTTGCCTGCACCCTCTAATCTATCCTGCAATTCATAGACAGACATGATCTGAGCCAGTTTACTTTGGCTGTAGGCATTGTTGGGAGTATAATCTTGATCCCAATTCAAATCATCAAATTTGATGGTCTTGATGCCCATGTCATAGCCCATACTTCCTACTGTTACGATGCGCCCTTGAGATTTTTCAATCAAAGGGAACAAGAGAGCTTGTAGCGTAAAGTGCCCGAAATAGTTTACTCCCATCTGGCTTTCCCAACCATCCACAGTTATCTTTTGTGTAGGAACCTGTGCTATCGCGCCATTACAAATCAATGCATCGATCCGGCTTACCTTCTCTATTACCTCTGCCGCAGCGTTTTTTACGGAAGTTTGTTCGGCCAGGTCTAATTGAATATTTACTACATCAATAGCTTCTCCTAGCATTTCTTTTAGGGTTGCTGTGGTAGCCTCCGCTTTTTGGGGATTGCGGTTCAACATTACCACTTGTGCCCCTTTGGAAAGCAAGATGCGTGTGGCTTCAAATCCTGTACCGCTAGTGGTACCTGTGATCAGGAAAGTTTTGCCACTTAAATCTTTTATTCTATCGGGTGTCCACCCTTGTTTTCCAAATTGATTTTTGGTACTCATCTTTTATTGTTTTTGTTGGTACAAAGATGAGCACAAAGCCTGGCTGCTGGCTTATACACAATTTCGAAAGCTGTATACTTTTTGGTTTTTGTTGGTATATATGGATAGGGCTAGCTGCTTTAGGCTGGGACTAAGCCTTGGTATGCCATGGACTGTTGAGTTAATTGGTTCATATCCAAGTTCATGGTCTAAAGCAAAAAAATCAAGGAAGATAGGGTTTGATGAAGAATAGTATTCCTTTTACCTCGTTGACCGTGCTTGTACATCATAGGGAGTTGAGAAGTGCAATAGCTCCAGAAAAAGAGCTATTGCTTAATTTAATTGACAACTGTATGATTTTCAATCCAATTATGAATGATTTTGCTCATTTTTTTCGGCTGTCCTTCATGTGGGAAATGTCCCTCGTCTTTTATCAAAAACAGTTCAGAATTGGGCAGTAGTTTATGTATCCTGTCTGCGATTCCTAATTCCTGAACAGGATCCTTCTCTCCATAGATTAAAAGTGCATTTTTGTCGTTTAAAGTTGTTTCAAACCCATTCTTTACCTCTTGCATGTAATTTTCGCTCTCTTTCAAATTGTAAAGCATTTTGGTAACTAGCCTGCGCTTCTTTCTAGTATTAAATAATAGTTTGTATTCTTCTCTTTCCCCTTTTGATAGTTTGCGAGTTCGGACTCCATATCGATAGGTTCCATTTATCAAAAAATTTGTTGAGGCATTAAACCATGAGAATACTTTTCCTCCCACAATTCCTAGCATCCAGTCTAATTCTTTGTACTCACTGACAGGATAAATGATGGTATCAGTCAAAATTATCCCCTTAAACAAATGCGGATGATTCATGGCTACTCCAAATGCAGAAGGTCCCCCTGTATCATGCCCAAGTACATATATTTCCCTAAGGCCCAGATTCAAAATAAATTCTTCAAGGATGCTAGCTTGTCCTTCAATGCTTGGCTCATAATTGCTGCTGGAAAGAGAAAGCCCAAACGAAGGGTAATCCAAGGCAATACACCTGTATTTTCTGCTTAGATCTTTAATGAAATCCCTATACATAAAAGATGAGGCTACAGGTGGATGTGAAAAAATAATCACATCGCCTTCTCCTTCGTCGATATAATGAAGTTTGTTGCCCTGAATGGAAATCCATTTGCTTTCAAATGGAAATAAGTCCTTGTTGTAACTGTTCATTTTACATCAATTATTAGTTAACAATTGTTTGATGTAAAATTCAGCTTCTGAACCTTTGATTCTCTAGTCCTATGACAAGAAAATGGAGCTATCGAACATTTCTTCTAATTCTACTTAGCGAACTATCCGTTATCCCAATATATGAGGCCAAATATTTTAGGGGAATCTTTTGTAAAAAGTTCGGAGTTTCTAGCAGTTCCAAATACCTCTCTTCAGCAGATTTTGTCTGTAAGGTCAATAGCCGCTCCATGACATTAACAGATACATGCTCTGCATACTTGCGCGCAAATTGTAAATAATCAGGATACACAATGTATAGATCTTCTAATTTTTCACGGCTAATAATTGAAAGTTCGCTTTCCTCTATTGCCTGCACATAAAAAATGGATTTTGACTTTTTATAAAAAGCTAATAAGTCCCCCACTAGCATTCCCTCCCATGAGAACCAAACTGTTACCTCAACTCCTTCCTGATCATAAAAAAATACCCTAAAAGTTCCTTTTCTTATGAATGCCAAATAGTTACAATTTACACCAGGCTCTAATAGGAAGTCTTTTTTCTTAATTTTTTTGATGATACTAAATGCCTCAACAAAGGCATCAGGCTCAGCAAGCGTGGCAAATTTATTTAGGAATACTTTTAATTCTTTCATTTTTTGGTGGTGTCTGGCTTTTCAGGGGGCGATTAGGAGACTTATCTAGATCGACGACTTAGGCTGTTATTTTTTCAAAATGATTCTCTTCGTAAAGCTCTTCCAGTTTTTGATTTAGGTAGAAACTATATCTGGCTGGATTGGTATCAATTACATGATGGATCAAGTCATCAATTGAAAATTGGGTTTCGATTATTTTATATCTCTTACAAAAACCAATGATTGTTTCGGCGAGATATTGAAAGTAATGAATTTTATATTCCTGAAGGACTTCCAAGGATGCTTTATTTTGAACAATTCTCTCCGTGGATTTCCTGAATTTTTCTCCCTTTGTGAAATGATTGGTGATCAATATTGAGTTTGCATTTGGATAAGGCCGTATTGAAAATTTACAATAGCCAGGCGTACTGCCGTCTTTGTCGCTGTGAATGAAACTTGTTTCCATTTCATTCTTTAAGCCAAAGCAATCCTCCCGAAGTCCTTCAATTTTGATGGGAATTGCATTCCTATCCTGATAAATGAACCTACTATTGTCCGTTTTAAAAATTCTAAGTTTCTCGATATCACAATGAGGATTTTTCATCCGAAATTCAGCGATGAGCTCTTCATCTCGCGGGATATCAGAGATATGCGAATAATTGTAGAATAGTATTTCATTTTCCAATGGCCCCAATCAGTTGTTTCCTTATTTGGATAAATTAAATTTTACCGACTAAACTCTCAACTGTTTTTTTAGCAGCTTCTGCTGCTACATGTACCATCGACCAACCGTTTTTGCCATCTGTGTACAGGTCTCCTGCGAAAAAGAGCTTATCCTCAACGGGTTGCGACATGCTTTTTACCGCAGAATAGGTCTTCTTGCTAAACTCAGGGTAATAAGTGCCTTTGGCAAAGGGATCATTACTCCAATCCTTGAAAACATGTTTGATGTAATTTGGGGTGGCTTGTCCCTCAAAAATATCATCCAATTCCTTCAGCATAAAATTAATCCGCTCGGGATCTTCTAGGGAGAGGTAAGCTTTCGCATAATGGTCAACAGCCAACAAGCCAAGAACATTGTCCTTGCTGTCTTTCCCGTAAGCAGCATCAAAATAAACCCTTGTTGGGCCTTTGCCTTCGTCTTGAATCTTAACGCAAGTTGGATAAAATTGCTCCTTGAATGCGATGAAACATTTACAGCCACCATACAAGTTTAAATTTTCAATCGCTTCTTTCTTTTTCCCTGGCAAAGCCGGTATGAACTCAATCTCGCCTGCTTTGAGGATGGTGACTGGAACCGTTACAATCACCCGATCAGCAGTAAATACCTTTTCCTGAGTCTTTACTTCAATCTTTTTATTGGTATAATCTATGGTGTTGACTATTTGGTTGTACTGTATTTTATTCTTGATGGAAGGCAGGATATATTTTTCATAGAAATCCAACCAGGAAGAGTTCGTAAACCTTAAATCACTCTCCGAAAAGCCAATGGCTTTGAGGTTTACCCTTTCTCCGGTTTCGGCATCTAATCCATGGTCCAGATCGAAGTTGTAGGAAGTAGTTTGGACATCCACCTCGACTGAGCTATCCGCAAGCATGTCATCTAATACCGGCTCCTTGGTATGCAACCACTCCGCGCCCACAGGAATGGTAAAATCAGTAAAGCCTTTTACTGACTCGATTCTGCCTCCATAAGTATCTGAGGCCTCTAAAACCCTCACATCTGCTCCTTTTTTATTCAATAAGTAAGCCGCAGACAATCCTGCTGCACCTGCACCAATGACAATGATTTTTTCACCTGCCTGGCTGATAATTTCTGGCTTGGTGGAGCCGCAGCGACTCAACAAGGGCATGCCAATCCCAAGTATGGCAGATATTCTAAGAAATTCACTCCTTTTCATAGTATTTTGACATTGCTTGAAAGATGTTATGATGCGGAAAATTTGACAAACAGGAAGCAATTGGATTTTTGTTTTACAGTCGAAGTCCTTTACCTGTCAAATCATTAAGTTTTATAATTAAAGACCACTTCGACAAAGTTATGGGCAATAAGGAAAAGTATGTTGTCCAATTCAGACAAAATGGAGCTGGGGAACTTCAATGTAGCTTCCTGAAGTCTTCGGTGCTGTCGGAGATTCTTTGTCATCCGGCTATCGTTTCTTTCCTCCGAATGACATTGAGAGTAGGGTACTGGCAGTGTGTGTGAGGGGCTGAAAGCAGGTATGAGCCGTAGGCGTAGCCTGCTCTTGGACAGATTTAGTCTCCTTCAGCTGGTTTTGCTACTTCACAAGCTCGCTATGAGCGATACTTCTAAAAATTTGGGGAGAGCAAAAGCAGCAGGATTCATACCTTGTTCGCCACAGAACCGGTTAGGCTTAATTAAAAAGACGCAGGGCTATATAGCCACTACGCCAATTAGACTTTATCAATTGTCAGCACGGATTATTGTAAATTCAACTGCCAGGAAACCCCAAATCGGTCTTCGACAAATCCAAACTTTTGGCTGAAGCCATAATTGCCCAAGGGCATCATCACTTTTCCGTTTTCGGACAGCTTGCTGAATAGCTGTTCGAGTTGACCTTCGTCCACACATTCTACATAGTTGGAAACTGCCGGAGTAAAACCCCATTCATGTATGGGGGGGCTATCACTGCACATAAAAAGCTTGCCATTCAACTCAAAGGTGGCTTGCATGATGGTTCCCTCTTTTGCAGGAGCGTCCTTGCCCCAGCGTTTGATGTCCACAATTTTTGAATTGTCGAACAGTTCAATGTAAAAATTCATTGCCTGTTCTGCATCTTCCTTCTGAAACGTCAAGAATGTTGCGATTTGTCCTTGCATGGAATTTGGTTTTTCAGGTATTAATTTTTCGAGGCTGTCGAGTTTCGTTTGCAAATCGTTTATTAGCACACTCTTTTTATTGTTTTGCTCAAAGTCAGAGCAACTAAAGGCCAATAGAGCCAGTACCAGAATGGCTGTAATTCTTTTCATAATTTGGCGTGTTTATTCCTCTATGTGAAAGGTAACAAATTTGAAGCCCCAATTCCAGTAACATAGCCTCACGCTTTTTCAGAAAGGGTTAAATATAAGAGTGCCTAAATACACAACTCTAAATAAAGAGTTTTGATGTACTTAGGCACTGAAATCCAATTTCTTTATTAGCTGTGTTTTTTAACGAAATCGGTAATTAGGTCGGCCGCTTCTTTCCTTTTACCTTCAATAGATAGCTGGATTGCCGCAATTTGGGCTTCCTCCTGGTCTACAACGAATTCAAAGAATTCTTTTTCTCCTTCTGGAGCTATTTTTCTTAATTCTTTGAGCTTTTCATTGTAATTCACCGTCTGGTCAAGCATCGTTTTGAGCCCAATGGTACCAGGTAAAACATCTAAAGCCAATACACCTAGCCCTACCTGTATGTTCGCTATTAGTCCTGCTTCTTGGGATAGATTGTATTTAGCGGCAAAAGGTGCGTACTTGATTTGAAGAAATTCTTCAAATGCAACCCAGGCATCTGTAAAATATTTATCCTCGTCATTCTCTGCCTTGGAAGCCATTTTTTGAGCACTTTTCAAAGCAAATGCTCTGTTCTGGACTTCCATTTCGAACAACTCTACGACTTTTTCATGAACCTCCTTGAGCGGGGCGATCTCATATTCTGTATGATCATCTCTTTCCAAAATGAAGAAAAAAGGATCCTCGAGACGATTTGGTTCACCTTTAAAATCCATAACGCCTAATACGGTGTTGTCGTCTATTTTTACAAACATGTCGTTGATGGGCACTTCATCGTAGATCATAGTGGCTGTCACTCTGCCCTTAAACTCGGTATCTCGGAGTCGAGCTTTACTCTCTTTGGTTTCCATGGCAAACCGTCCTAAGCGCAACATGGTACCGACAAGGTCGTCTTTTGGAAGATTCATACTAAAGGGCATCATCTTTGGGTTGACAGACCATAACTCTTTTTTGTCCTCTGAAAAGAATACAAGAGGGTGCACTTCTTCATCATTAAGGTACATTTTACCGTACCAACCTGATGCTTCAAAAAGCCCATCGAAACGATGACCTGTTTCAATATCAGACCCTTTCCACCTGCCGTGCATAAATTCGGTGGAAATAGTTTCCAGGCTCTGGAAAACTTCATATGCCTCTTCTGGAGTGGCTTTGCGTTCTTCCAAAATTCTATTAAGTAAGGAAGTCATAATGAATTTGTTAAAAAGGTGTGATTGTTTATGTTAAAATTTAATTATTGGTTGCTGTTGATGAAGTTAGCCAGTACGTCTGCTGCCTCCTGATTTTTCCCTTTTATCCTGTGCTCTATTGCCTGTACCTGCGCTTCTTCCTGTTTAACTACAAAGTGAGCGAACTCCATGTCTTCTTTAGTGGCGTATTCCGGAAGTTTTTTTAGTTTCTCGAGATAGTCTTTTGTTTGATCAAGCATTGTTTTATAGAACTTCTTCTTTGGAAGAATATCCGATGCTAGTTTGCCAAAGAAAGCCTCTGCCTTTGCTTTGCTTCGAGGCTCTTGGGAAAGTCCGTGTTTGTCAGCATAGGGCTTATATTTCTTCTGAAGGAATTCCTCGAAAACTACCCATTGGTTATAGAAGGTCTTGTCTCCATCTGATACAGCTTTTTCAGAAATGGCACTCATACTCAATAGGGCAAAAGCTCGGTTTTGTACTTCTCTATCGAATAGCTGAATGAATGCTTCCTGGCGTTTGAGATCTTCATCTTCCTGGCAGAATGCCGGAATAAGCAGGATTACCAATCCTAGTGTTAGTGCTCCTTTGAGGCAGACACTTTTCAAAAATTGAGTTTGTAGAGTCATATTCAGGTCAGTTTAAAGTTTCCTTACTGACCTGAACCGAGATGACTGATGGGTGTTGGATGTCTTTAGAATTCTGTGATAAATTTCACAGAGAATATTTTTTTCTTAGGCGGCTAAGGTTTTCACGGGACATGCCGAGGTAGGACGCAAGGTGGGTGATCGGTATTCTATGGATGTATTCTGGGTTGTTTTTCATAAGATGAATGTACCTTTCCATTCCTTCCCGATCAGCTAAATTTCGAGCGTGGGTATCAATAAAATCGATGTATTCTTCAAATAGCTTAATAGAAAGATTGGCCACTACAATTTCCGTTTTCTCGAGAATCCTCCATTTTTCGATATCCATTCGCAAACACTGACTGTCCTCCATGAACAAGATGGTTTCTTTAGCCTCTTTACCCATGTAGTTATCCAGAGAAACGGCGATTTCTCCCTCCAAGGCAAACCAATTCACTATCTCTATTGAATCCTTCATATAGTAGCTTCTAGCCGCTCCTTTGAGTATTAAATAGGCATATTTACTATATGACCCCATCCGGATGACTTTTTGACCCTTTGTAATATCGACCTTTTCACAGAGGTCATTCAACTTCTGGGATAACTCTGGCTCAATTTCGGTATCCAGTCCTAAGTGATGCTGCAATTGGTCAATCATGGCATTTTTCTTGTTCCTCCTTTGTATTTAATGGCTAAAACGGTGGCCGTGTAGGCTTTTTTCGAATTCGTGTGGGCTTGCAAGGTCGTTTGTACATTGTTAGGCGAGTTTCATTTTGGGTAATTTACTATTTCATTTTTGAAAGAAGCAGCAATGATCAGATACCTCAGAAGTACTTGTGCCATGACAAGGACAGTACCTTCGTAGTAATTTAACATGTTTTCTAATGCCCTTGGCACTTCCATAAATGCTTGGTTCTTTGTGCTAACCAACATCTTGTGTAATTGACGTACCCGAACTGAGCATCAAAAGTGCAAATAATGAGAGATATATGAGTTTCATCGCTTATGGCGAAAAAACTCATGACTAAATTAAGTAGCTATACCATGGATTTATTTGATCAATGTCACAAAATCAATGCTGTTTTCTTATTCGACTTAAGGTCTCTCTACTTATGCCCAAATAGGAAGATATGTCTGTAAGTGAGACTTTCTGTAAAAGCTCGGGATTGGATTCAACAAGTGCACGATATCGCTCCTGGCTTGTCATAAATTGTAATTGATACTGGCGATTCTCTAACCAGAGTGTGTAATCCCAAAGAACCCTGTAGAAATGATTAGCTATGTAAATGTCTTTTTTAGTCAGTTCTAGAATTCCTTGGGTATCAAATCTGATTAATTCAGAATCCGTCAATAATTCAATTGTTTCAGTAGATGGAAGTTCCTCAAAACTTGATAAGGTTCCTATGAATTCATTTTCGAATTTGAACCAGGTACAGACTTTTTTTGCATCTTTCAGGTAATAGGATTTAACCCCTCCCTTCAAGATTGTATAAAAAAAATTGTGCCTTTTTCCTTCTGAGATCAGCTTTGTTCCCTTCCTGGATTTGATTAATGAAGATTGGAAAGTAAGTATTTTTAGAGATTCTTCATTTAATGAAGGCAATTGGTGGCTAAGTATTTGTTGTAGGTTTGAATTATCCATGTTTTTTTCTTGCGCTTGAAGGTTGGTATATGAAGTCTGGTGAGGGGCATACCATTTCTTGAAACATGAGAGATTGATTTGGCGTTCCAAAACCTAATAGGAACAAGAAATTGTATTTTTTTATGAAAAAATCAAACCTATCACCCTTTAGTTTAAGTTTTAAAGATGTCGAATCCTTTTTCAATCTTGATAAAATCAAACAACTTTATGGTATTCACAAAAACTTGACTTGGGAGGATATAAAGATTCTAGTCAAGATTGCAAAGTTCAGGCGATATAGGAATAAAAGCTATGTGATTGAAGCAGGAGAAAAAAATACCAATGTCTTCTTCATCTTTAAAGGTTTAGTTCGATCTTACAAAGTAAATGAGAAGGGAGATGAAATTACGGTCTCACTTTACCGGGAAAATCAGTTTTTCCTAAGTGCCGAATGTCATTTATATCAAAATAAATCTTCATTTTATTTTGAATGCCTGGAGCCAACTTTTGCATGCTTTGCAGATGTTACCAAGATTCAAGAAATACTTTCCCGGGACAAAAAAGTTGACGAAACTAGAGAATTTGTTTCCCTAAAGATTTTTCAACAGAATTATGAGCGCATCAACTCATTTGTATTATTGACTCCTGAAGAGCGTTATTTGGACTTCGTTGAGAAGAATCCTGATCTTAACCAGAGAGTTCCCAATAAATATATTGCCAATGTCTTAGGGGTTACTCCGGTTTCACTCAGTAGAATTAGGAAGCGCCTTGCCATGAAAAAAGAATAATTTCTTACCTAAGTACATGACAAAAAAAATTATTGGGTTACTTTCAAGTTGTTAAATTTAATATACCACCACACAATTTATCTATCTTTTATCACCCACCGATGAAAGATAGCCGTGGCACCATTAAAGATTAATTCTCCTTCTCTTTTTTGTTTAAAAAGTCTTTTAAAATGCCTGGTGCAGCTAATCCTAAGCCTGCTTATGATTGGAAGTATAGGTCCCTGTAAGTCAGTCGTTTGATTTGATGTTGGGGCAAAATATAGTTCTGTTTATCGCCTTAACCAGCATTTTTTAGCAAAAATTATTTTTCCTTTTGATCAGTTGAGTGGTAGTGCCTAGAACAAATTTTAGGATAATGGCCCAATTGTCTTAAATTTTGACTGATTTGCTGATAAACTATTCATAGACAGGGATTTGTAGCTGTGGAGTCAATCTTTTGACATGTACCCAGATTTCATTTTACAAATTATCTTTTGTTAACGTTTTCCGCTCATCACCCTCTCTACATTTGTGTCATAGTCAAACATTTAACTCTCAAAAAAATGACACATTTAAAAAGAATCTTCTTATTGCTCGTTCTCTCAGTGGGATTGGTTGCATGTGGGCCAGAGATATCAAACCCAGAAATTCAACCCCTGACTGAAAAAGAAGCTGTTTCGATCCTTGACGCAGAAATGCAAGCTGTATCTGGCGGAATTACGACAAATGTTGAAAATCTAGTTAAAGAACTAGTCTCCGTGATTTTGTCTGGAAAACTGTGCGATACCACAATCACAGATAATATGTATTCAGATTATCAAGGGACATTTCTTCAGACGAAATTTGAATCTGATTACTCTTTTTATATGACATGTGGATTCCTCAATATTCCCCAGTCTGCGGCGATTTTGTCAAGTACCAAATTCCTGCTTACGACTTCAGAAATGAGATTAGATAATACATCTACTTTTGCAGCAACTGCAACCGGCGTGAGTTCCGGTCCCCTTCAGTTGGTCTCCGATACAATTGTGGTCAATGGAGATTATGAGAAATTGGGGATACTAGAGGTCAATTTTAATACGCCCAAAGTACTCAATAGTACGTTCGAGGCTAATCTTATAGATTTCAAAGTAGGCATTTTTAGCCAGCAAATTGAAGCTGGAACTTTAGAATTTGAATTCCATGGCTCAAGCACACAATATGGGAATTTTTCCTATCCAGGTACGATCACCTATCATGGGAACAAAACTGCTACTTTGACAATAAATAATACGAATTACCCACTAGATTGGAATTAGATGTAGTTGCACGCACCCAGTTGGCCACCCCTTCCATTGGGTTCCAGACACAAATAGCGGTAGCAATTTGATTAGCTAACAAACACCCATCTAAAGACTTAGGAAATACTACCCTTTTTCCCATGTTGCCCAGACTAAGAGTCCCTTTTCTGTGATAGAAAGGGGGCTCAAGTCAAAGCCGCTTAAGGGTAGGTAATTCTCTCCTCGATCATTTTTTTAACAATCATCCTTGAATCCGTATTTTTTAACCTATAAAGCTCATGGAAATCTATCAAAACATCATCACAGTATTCACGACAAACTTAGTTCGTTATTTCATAATTGCAGGAGTTCCATTTTTGATATTTTATCAATTGTATCCTACATTCTTCTCGAAAAACAAAATTCAAACTCGACTAGCAAAGAACATGGATTTTACTCGCGAAATTATTCACTCGATCAAAACCTCAACGATCATCGCCGCATTTACATTGTTTCTTATGTATAGTCCTGTGCACACCTATACACGCATTTATGAAGACCTTTATACCTATCCTATGTGGTGGTTTTTCCTAAGTATTCTCTTAGCCTTAATGGTGCAAGACAGCTATTTTTACTGGACTCATCGGGCCATGCACCATCCCAAAGTTTTCAAGTGGGTTCATCTGCTTCATCATCGATCTGTCAATCCATCTCCCTTGGCTTCCCAATCATTTCATGTATTTGAAGCGGTCCTGGAATTGTTGATTGCCCCAATTATCATCATCATCATTCCTCTACATCCTTACGCGATACTAGCATTCATCACAACTTCATTTGTATTTAATGCATATGGCCACTTGGGATATGAAATTGCTCCTAGATGGTTCAGAAGGTCTATCTTATTTGAAGTTTTATCCACTTCTGTTTATCATAATTTACATCACAAAAAGTTCAAAGGGAATTATGGTTTGTATTTCAGGTTTTGGGATCGAGTAATGAAAACGGAATCTCCAGATTATGTTGTAGAATACGATGCTATACAGGAGAGAAGGTTCGGAAAAATGAAAACATCCTCTTCCATGCCATTGAAACAAGCCGGTATTTTTATATTCTTTTTGATTGGGCTTGGATGTATGGTTGCTTTTGGTCAGCATTCCATTGAAGGTATTTGGAAGGATAATAAAGAAGGTGGATTAGTGAAAATAACCGAAAGAGATGGGAAGTATTATGGGCAGCTCATAGGGGCAGAAGATCCCAAGGAAGATGAAGAAATTCGCAATGGTGATGACATTTGGGTAATCATTGGTTTTGTAAAAAAGGATGATAAAATATTCTGCTGTGGTAACCTTTATCATCCTAAATTTAGACTGACCACAAATGGGAAATTGGAGATGATTGATCCTCAAAGCTTGAAGGTTTATGGATGGTATGGATTTATCCGATCAACTCGGGTTTGGAAAAGGGTTTGACTAAACTTGTTTCCAACAATCTCCTCATATGAGGATGCTATCAGAATTTTGTTTTTTTATCAGTTGATTTTACAATCTCATTTACACCATTTTGTAAGAGGATTAAAGTGATAAATCCTAGGAGTATAAAATTGCAATATGCCGTCAAATAGCGACTGGTTGGGTCTGTATTTTCAGGAGGCTAGCTTTTTTCAGCTTGCAGCTAACGATAGGACTATGCGCTGGGCTGAGCTCGTTAGAACCAAGGCATAGCTTAAAGACCATTTTACCTGCGGATTTTTATTTTCCATCAATTGCTAAATGACTTTTTTGTAGGTGTTCAGAAATTGATGTGTATTGATCTCGATAAAAATCCCGAAAACGCTTCTCAACTTTTAACCGTAGCAGCAACATCTGTTGATAAACCTCTATGCATTCAAATAGCCATTTATTTTCATCCTTACTCGCCCTATATTTTTCCTTATTTGATAGCTTCAGCTCACGAATTGCCTTATCTTTGGTATTCCAATTTGAAAATTGATTTTTGGACACAGTTATTTTTTTTGAGATTAACTTAATCAGCCAATTATCGATAGAATCAATTGCGCATCGGGAACTCATTTCAGTAAGTAATACCCCTATGGCATAGTCAATTTTATTTTTTTTAGCAGATCCTCTGCGAAAATATGCCTTAGGTAATTCCCTATATCGCCGTTTTATTTTTATCTCTTTAGGACTCGCTGTTAATACCTTCTCAACTAATTCAGGAGCCTTAGTAATTTTCCTTCCCATTTCGCCTTTTAGAATCATCTTACTCTCTTCTATGGCTAATTGGCGTTTTTCCATGTACAATTCTTTTATTTCAAGAGCCTCTTCGTAACTTCCATTTATTCTCTCCCTGAACTCAATCCTTCCTTCAGTAATCATTTGAATTAAGGATAGGTAGAAGGTCAGATCCTTTTCGCTTAATTCAGATTTCTTAATCTTACCTAACACTTCGTTTGAAGAAGTATCCAGTTTAAGACGTCTTTCCCACCGAGAATCTTCGTCGGTAAAAGATTTTATAAATGCAATTTGTTCGTTAAACTTGGGTATGTAACTGTTTATTGGAAATATTTTCTCCTGTAATTCTTTAGATAGTTTCTCTTGAGGTCCCCCTGGATTCATAATCAGTATTCTTCAAATTATACTTCAGACAGGTTTTATCATATATGTGCAAGATTTCCAAGTTCGTCGAAGGTAATCGCATACGTATTGTTGGAGGCTGGCTTTTTATATTTCATTGTTATCATCATTCTCAATCGCAAGTTCCTTTTGCTTAATAGCGACTTCCTCTACCCAATCTTTTTTGTTTGGGTCATTCATCGCCTTTTCAAAGTACTCCACAGCATCTTCGAAACTTCCCGTTCTTCTGCACATTTCTCCAATCAAATAATTAATGGTAGCAATTGTCGATGAGTCTTCATATTCGTTTTTCTCTAATGCCTGTATCAAATATTGTTTCGTTTTGTTTTGAAAGTCAATTCTCAAGTCATGGCTAGTTGAGTCCATTCGTACAAGGTAACTTCCGATTAGGTAGCAGTTAGAAATTTTGTCATTCGTCTCATTCAAGAAGTCTTTAAGTTCGCCTGCTATTAAGCACTCTTTGGAATCGTCTATGACCATGTTATCATATTGTGATAAAAAGTCTTGAATTTCTTCACGTCTTTGATTGTTGAAAGTGGTGTCAAAATCTGAGATATAACCTGAATAATGGCATTTTGGACAAGCATTGATTAATTCTTCATAATGATTTCCAATTACTCCTTTCTTCTGAAAATCATAATAACTCCCAAAGGTTGTCATGCTCATTGTTACACAGAATTCAACCTTCTCTTTGTCTATTGGGCATTTTACTTCCTGTGTCGAGCAGGTATGACCATAAATTAAATGGGTCATTAATAAGGTTCCAATGAATGCTATAATTTTTTTCATATCTCAATCTTTTAGCCTTTGTTGTGCGTTTGCTTTTTTCTTCCATTCATAAATTTCCGTAAACTACAAGAGTACCTACGAATTTTAAATTTTCATTCATCCACTCTTTTAAGTCGTTCAGAAATTTTTCCTGATTTTGGGTTTTACTATTTTTCTTTTCAAGGGCTTTGAGTATTAATTTACATTCATTTCTATCGAAGTAATTGTTAAAAGTAATATCAAAGTTCTCCGAACAATTTGATTCAAATTCTTCTTTGATAAAATCGAAATCCTCGGTCGGAATAAAAATATCATTTCTCTTTTTGTTTTTAAATGGCTCGCCCTTATCATCTTCGAACCATAAAACAAAACCAATGGAATTTTTAGCAATCCTTTGATTTCCAATTGTTAAAATTTTCTGTTCATTATTGATTTCTTTAATGGCTTTTTCTGTGTTGAAATTGAATTTTTCGTAAGATTTTTTCGCTTTATCTTTATCGCATTCTGTTGCCTTACATATTTCGTTGATTTTTTTATCGTGGAATTCTTCCTCACTAGCTTCTATGTTTCCATTATGTTTTTTCAGCAATTCAATTGCTTCCTTTAATGAAATGGAAAGTTTTTTCCTTAACGATTTAATCTTTTGAGGTTCCATTTTTCTTTTTTGTCTACTGAGGCAGAACTGTTGAGCTATTCGTCGTGCAACCGAATGGAAGCTGTTGCCGTTTTATCCATTGGGCTGAACAAGTTTTAATTTCTTTTAAATTCAACCATTGAGAAATCATATTTGGGTTCTAAAATCCATTCTCCTTTTTTATTTATAATTCCCGATTTGGTTATAACTCTATTCTTTTCCCTATCAACAATATAATCTACTAAGATTCTATTCCCGAAAGCATTTTCAATGCTCCAATAGTTTTCGTCCAACTCTAATTTAAAGTCATTAGTTAAAAGTACTTTCTTTTGTGAGTCCTCCAATTCCCCAACAAATAAACCATAACCTATATAGCTCAAATTTTGATACTGATTAGGAATGACTTCTTCTAAATTTTCATTGAATGCTCCTGCTCCCATATGGGTGTAGGTAACAAATATGTTATCTCCATATCTGTTTAGAATTTGTTTGTTTTTCTCAAGCTGTAAATTCCCATTTTTATCAATAAGGTTTGCACCTATTCCGATTTGTTCTTGATATGAAGGCAATCTGTTACCATTTTCATCTAGTTCAACAATACTAAACATTGGTGAACGTCCAAACCTCACTTTGGCCAAACCATTTTTAAATGCTTCAGCTTCATCAAATTGAAAGTCAATTACAACAGTACCTTTTTCATTTATATATCCATGCATTAATTCCTTGGAAGGTTCCTGCATCTTTGCTCTTTGAAATTCAATATAGGTTGGATGATTGATTATCATATTAATGTCATCTGTACTAAAGTCATCTCCAATCTTTTCATAAAGTTTTCCTAATTCTATTTCTAATGAATCAATTTGCTCTTTCTGATAGCCAAAATCATGATATGAATCTCTAAGCATGAAATTAGCAACTACAGCTAATCCTTCTGAGAATTTCTCGACTTTGTCAAATTGAATCGGTATTGCAATTTCTCCATCTGAATTAATGAAGCCCTCTTTTCTTTCAAGTTCAATTTTTGCAAATCCGTTTTCAAATTTATCAATGTGATCATAGATAGTATCTAACTTTAATAATCCACTTCTATCGATTAAACCATACTTTCCTTCTTCCTCTTTGTACCTATATCCGTCATCTTCATATTCGAATTCAGTAATAAGGTGAAACACAATTGAGAATCCATTATCGAAATCTTCAACTCGATGAAATTTTGGTGAAATAACTATATTTCCCTTTTTATCTATGAATCCCCATTTTCCTTCAATTTTTACAGCAGCAAATCCTTCCCGAAATGGTTTGGCATCTTCATATTTGAAATCCAATATAACTTCATCATTTAAATTGATGAATCCATATTTCCCATTCAGTTTTACAGGTGCTAAACCTTCTCTAAATATTTGGGCATCTTCATATTTTATAGGAATTATTTCTTTCCCTTCTCGATTCCAAAAACCCCACTTGCCACCAACTGATTCATAATCTTTTTCAATTGCACCTTTATTTACAGGTAGAATATCTTCCGAAAAGGATTTAACTGCATCAAACTCAACAGGAATTATTTCTTTTCCATTGAAATTTATGAATCCTATTTTATTACCCTCTTTCACATATATTAAATTCTCATTCAATACTTCTTGCCCAAACATTGAAGTCAGATTCATTATGATTAGTAGTATGGATAATTGTGGTTTCATTTTTTATATTTGTGCTTACGGTCTCGTGTACGAGGTGTTGCCAGCTTTTGTTAGGAATGAACGCCATACAGATTGTTGGCTGCTACCTTCTTTTATTTATCAATCTTTTTGCTTTAAAATATTGTCTATCCTTCTCTGAATTTCTTCAGACGGATTCATCATATTTAGAGTTATTGCGGCATGTTCTTGCATGGTTCTATCTTCATCGTTTAGTAAAATGAGCAATCTATTAGGGATTTTTTCATTTTTAATTTTCAATCTTAAAGCTAAATATATACACAAACCTATTGAAACTTTCTTTTCCGTTGTAATTAATATTTTGACAATTGTACCTTCTTCAATCTCTTCATTAGCTTCCTCGTTTTCAGATTTTTTCAGAGCATCAATTAGTTTTTTGTAGGTATCTCATTAGCATATCGATAATGCGAGTAAATCTCTAACAATTCATTTCTGTCTCTACTTTTTTGTTTTAGCCTATCAATAAAATTATATGATTTTTTCATGTACTTTTTGAGCCTTAGGTTTTCTATTTACTGTGATAATTTAGGGTCAGGATTTAATGTGTTTTCTCCTCCTTCTTGAATCAGTAACATATGCATCTTTGATGAAGCATGCCGAAATTTCATGGCTTCCTGATATTCGGGGTCATTAAACCAGGCGTCAATACTGGCTTTATCTGGAAATTCTAAAAGCACCATTCTTCCTTCGTAGGGAGTGCCTTCTACTGTAGTGACTTCTTCCCCTCTCGTTAAAAACTTCCCTCCGTACTTTGCTACGATGGGAGGGGTTCTATCTGTATATTTTTGATAAGTTTCTGCATCTTCGATGCTCATCATGGATACAATATATGCTGGCATAATTTCTTAGTTGTTGTTTGTTTTATTAATTATTTCTATAGCCATTTTATCTGCCATTTCAGAAGTTGGGATTTTTCTGCTATTAGCTTTTTCCAAAAGGTTTAGAATTGTATCGTACAACCCCATGACTCTTTTTTTAGAGTCTTCCATTGTAGGTTGAGAGAATATTCTTGTTCCTGCTCCCATCATCCCACCTGCATTGACAACATAATCTGGCACATAAGTGATGCCTTTTTCCATGAGCATCTTCCCGTGGATTTCTGTTGCTAATTGGTTATTAGCAAGACCACAAATAGATTTGGCTTTAATCTCAGAGATAGATTTGTCATTTATTATGCCTCCCATGGCACAAGGAGCATATACATCCACGTCTTGACGATGAATTTCATCTGGCGAAACCGCCTTTGCTCCATAATTTTCTACAACAAACTGAACGGCTTCTTCATTAATATCCGCAACAAATAACTCTGCACCAGCTTCATGTAAATGATGGGATAGGTTTTTTCCCGTAGCTCCCAGTCCTTGTATGGCTACTTTTAGTCCAGATAAATCTTCAGTTTTCCAAAGGTGTTTAACAACTGCTCTAATTCCAGTAAATCCGCCTAAAGCCGTAAATTTAGATGGATTAAACCCTTCTGGATATTGACTCGCTCGTGCAAAAATATAATCGCAATTTTCAGCCAAAATATCCGCATCTTTTGGACTGACACCTACATCTATCGCTGTCCAGTATCTTCCTTTTAGCGATTGAACATGTTTTGAGAAAGCCCGCAATAAGTCTGCTTTATCGGGGCGAGAGGGGTCAGCAATAATTACACATTTACCGCCTCCTAACGGCAAACCTGCAATTGCATTTTTATAACTCATCCCTTTTGATAGCCGCAAAACATCTTTCAATGCAGTAACTGTACTTTTATATGGATACATTCGACAACCTCCTGCAGCAGGACCAAGCTTGGTATTATGAATTGCAATAATGCCGAACAACCCAACGGTGGCATCATGGCAAAACAAAACTTGTTCGTGTGCATCAAAGTCAACTTGAGAAAAAATCGGCATATGATTCAATGTTAATTTTTAATTGAGGGCTTACAGCTACTTTTTATTTCACGCTCAAAGGGGATATTGTCCTTTCTTTCAACCGGGGCAGCAATTTGGCCGCCTCTAGCGCTTGGCGATACGGCATTGTCTCACACAATTTTTTTGAAATAAAAAAAACTCCTGATGGTATTTTATAAAACAACAGTTACCGAATCATTCATATTCAACAAAAACATCTTCCTTTAATAATTTAGGTTCTTCAATAGGCCAAGTTGATGGTTCAAAGCATCTTGTATCAGCCTGCCACTGTCTTATGCTATCACTATGAAGCCCATGTAAATCGGAAAATGAATTTAGGGAATATTCTACTTGTACTAAATCATAACCTTTATAAGGAAGATCTAATTCGATAATCATATAACGTGAGCATGTTTTACTCCCTCCGAATGTTTTTAGTACTCTTCCAGCAGCAATTCTATCTTTAACATTTTGACCCCGCTCAGCGTCATGAAAGCCGACAGACAAAATGACTTTCCTTCCAAGCTCCGGTTTTATTTCCTGCTCAGAAAATATAGTGTCAGATGTCATTGTTTTATTTGTAATCACCCCCTGGCTAAATAAAAAATATGAATAATGAAATTTATTCTTCTCATCTCTAGAGGAAATGACCATCATATCGTCATCAAAATAATAGTCATGGATCAAATTATTATCTTTTGAATAATTTATTATCAATTCATCATCAACTAAACTATCATTTTTAAATGAACGAATCCTTAATTCAGACAAGGTTAATTCAGAACTAGCAACCCCATACACGAAATAGACTATTTCGTCATCCTCTTCAAATTTATATGCAGCTTTCCGGTACAATTTATGAGATTCTTTCTCATCGAACTTTAGTAGGTTAACGGCATTCTTGGATATGCTTTCTCCAAACATCAAGGTCGAATTTTCAAACCTATTCCATCTACCTTTTGAGTTAAAATAGCTTTCTAATTCTTGGATACTAGATGGTTTATCATTTTTTTGACATCCCCCTAAAGCCAACAACATGAGTTGTGTCAAAATAAAAACAAGAATCTTTCCTTCCATAATTTTCTTTGAGATAAAATCACTTACTAAGCTAATATAATCGGGTAGAATGGGCTTGCCCTTTACAGTATGCCCATATGAGGCAATGCCTTAAAAGTATAACAATCCCCGTCTTCTTTTGCTGCAATTGTCCAGTCCTCTTTATAAATAGAAATAGCTGCTTCATCATAATTCAAAGATTCATTTTTTAAGGATGCTACCAAGCCTTCACAGCCAGGGGCGAGGCAAACAGTTGTCGTTTTGGTTGTGTGCATGCACTGAGCGACTATTGCTGCTAATCATTGCTTACCTACAATACACTATTTCGGTTGTATCTGATTTAACTTCTTCAATTTGTCCCCTTTCAGTCAAGTGGTAGAATTCCTTGGTTTTTAGGGATTTGATTTCTTCATCTTCTCCCAAACATTCAAAAGAACTGTTGCTATGTATTATTAGAAGTGAATCTTTTATTGTTGCATAGTAATTCCAATCTTCTTCATAATCACTTCCATTGGTTGAGATAAAGGTGTAATCTCCTATTTTGCTAAAAGTAGAGTCAATCAAGAACAACGCTAAAAAGTCCATGAGTTGATCACTTTCATATTGTTCAACAAGAATTACACATGGTATGTAAACCCCAATACTCTCTCGAACTGAAACTATATATGCAGATGTCAAGGAATGCGTTTCATATATTATTTGACCAAATATGGTTGAATCTATTCTGACAAGACTATTCTTGTCAATGCTTCGCAAATTAAACGACGAGATATCGTTGTAATTCGCAGTTGCTTTTAATGTTAGCCAGTTTGTAATTGAATCAGCCGGGACAAAGGTATCAATAACATGATTTCCCTTTAATTGGATTTTTTCCTCATGTGGAAGTTGTCTATTTATAATGGAAATTAGATTTTCTAATTCTTTGGATTTACAGTTGATATAAGAAACATCTATTGCAGAATTATTTCCTCGCTTGATTTTTAGGCGCACGATGTAGCTGTTTCCCAATGCTTCCTCATGAAATTCATGATTACGTTGAAAATCTGTCTTTAAAATTCCGTCTAATTGTGAGAAGAAATTTGGTATTTCAATTGAGTACAATTCCTTTACTGTACGTCCATTTTGCCAATTTTTAAGGAATCTGAATATCCCTTCATTAGTTATGACGGTTTCAATCAATTTATTCCATTGGTCGTACTCTATTATAGTTAGGCTGGTATTTTCGTTTTCTAGGTCTTCAAGACTCATTGGCTTTTTACTTGCTGAATCATGGGGCAATACCTCATTTAATTTTACATCAGCATTTCCTACCTGGTCATCTGTTTTAGGCGTACATTTTATCATCAAAACTGAAATAAATAATACAATAATTGAGTATTTCATTTCTTTATTATTGTAGGTAAGGTCTTGTATATGCGTAGTCAGACCGTTTAGGGAGCATTATCGAATATACATGGTGGTAGCCAGTTTCTCTTTATATTTCCTCACCAACACTTTGGTAAAAGCAGATTTGTCAGCTCGTAAAAATTCCATTTCTTTTCCATTCACAATAGTGGGATGAATATCCCCAAGAAACTTATCGCTCCACATTGTAAGCTCTATAAATATAGATTTTAATGCCAATCCCTTATCAGCCTAAAGATAATGGTTGGTC
>JALEFZ010000080.1 GCA_022760475.1 Bacteroidia bacterium
AAATGAATCTGAATCAATATACGCTAAAAGCACAAGAGGCAATCCAGAGATCCAGTGAGATTGCCAAGGAAAATTTACAGACACAGATCGAGGGTGGGCATTTATTAAAAGCTCTCCTAGAAGTAGAGGACAGCATCGTTCCATTTATCCTGAAAAAAATCGGGCTCAATGTAAACTTCATGGAACAAAAGCTGGAGGACTTGTTGAAATCCTACCCCAAGGCCACAGGGGCATCCGGAGGTCAGTTTCTCTCCAATGATTTACACCTGATTCTTGAATCGGCAAATAAAGAAGCCGGGAAATTAAAGGATGAGTTCATCACACTTGAACATATCTTTTTGGGGATGCTAAAGTCCAAAAATGGTGTCGCTAAGCTATTGAAGGAGCAAGGAGTCAGAGAGAAGGATATCAGGAAAGTGATGGGGGAGATGCGTGGAGGCCAGCGAGTTACGGATCAAAATCCTGAAGCCAAATACAATGCCCTGAAGAAGTATGCCAGAAATCTGAATGAACAAGCTAGGTCAGGCAAGCTTGACCCTGTGATCGGTCGTGAGGAAGAAATTCGAAGGGTCATTCAGATCCTTTCTCGTCGTACCAAAAATAATCCCATACTTGTTGGTGAGCCAGGGACTGGTAAGACTGCCATTGCTGAAGGGCTGGCACACAGGATTGTGCAAGCAGATGTCCCAGAGAATTTGAAAATGAAGACGATTTTCTCATTGGACATGGGGGCATTGATCGCAGGAGCAAAATTTAGGGGGGAATTTGAAGAAAGGTTAAAAGCGGTAGTCAAGGAAGTTGTCGATGCCTCTGGTTCTGTGATTTTATTTATAGACGAGATCCACACATTGGTGGGGGCAGGCAAAACAGATGGGGCGATGGATGCTGCAAATATTCTGAAACCGGCCTTGGCAAGGGGAGAATTGAGAGCCGTAGGAGCTACTACACTTGATGAGTATCAAAAATACATTGAAAAAGACAAGGCTCTGGCAAGGCGCTTTCAGCCTGTAAGGGTGGATGAACCGAATGTTGAGGATACCATCTCTATCCTTCGCGGATTGAAAGAGAAATACGAAGTCCATCACGGGGTAAGGATAACTGATGGAGCGATTGTGGCTGCATCAGAATTGTCTCATAGATACATTGCCGACCGGTTTTTGCCAGACAAGGCCATAGATTTAATTGATGAAGCTGCAGCCAGGTTGAGGTTGGAGATGGATTCTATGCCAGTAGAATTGGAGCAAATAGAGCGTAAAATCAGGAGCCTGGAGATTGAGAGGGAAGCCCTGAAACGTGAGAATGAGGGTAAAAAGTTAGGAGAAATCGAAGAGCAACTGGCAAATCTCAATGAAAGTCGAAAAAACTTGAGGGCACATTGGGAAAATGAAAAAAAGATCCTGGATCAAATCCGTAGAGCGAAGGAAGATGTAGAGTCCTTAAAGGTGCAGGCGGAAGAAGCAGAAAGGCAGGCCGACTTTGGTAGGGTAGCCGAAATCAGATATGGCTTAATCGATAAGAAAGAAAAGGAAATTGAGTCCTTGAAGGAAGAACTTGCCAGTTTCCAATCTGATGTTCAGATGCTGAAGGAGGAAGTCAATGCTGAGCAAATTGCTGAAGTTATCTCCAAATGGACAGGAATTCCAGTAACCAAAATGGTGGAAAGTGAGCGACAGAAGCTTCTTAGGTTAGAGGACGAACTCCATAAGCGGGTGGTTGGTCAGCATGAAGCAATCGAGGCTGTCTCAGATGCCATAAGAAGGTCTCGAGCAGGGCTGCAGGATGCAAATCGACCCATTGGCTCCTTTATCTTCCTGGGAAGTACCGGGGTTGGGAAGACCGAGCTTGCCAAGGCCTTAGCTGAGTTTCTTTTCGATGATGAGCAAAACATGGTCAGGATTGACATGTCCGAATACCAGGAGAAACATGCCGTAAGTAGGTTGGTGGGGGCCCCTCCGGGATATGTGGGCTACGAAGAAGGGGGGCAGTTGACCGAGGCGGTTAGGCGCAGGCCATATTCAGTGATCCTGTTGGATGAGATTGAGAAAGCACATCCAGATGTGTTCAACATACTTCTCCAGGTATTGGATGATGGACGGCTGACTGATAACAAGGGGAGAACAGTTGATTTCAAGAATACCATTATCATCATGACTTCCAATATGGGAGCTCATTATATCCAGGAGAGATTTGAAGAACTCACCGATGATAACAAGGATGCCTTAATGGTGATCATCAGAGAACAGGTGTTGGATCTTCTGAAGCAGCAGCTAAGGCCAGAATTTGTCAATCGGATTGATGAAACCATAGTTTTTGCACCCTTGTCTGAAGCTGATATGTTCAAAATAACAAGGATTCATGCAAATGGGCTAAGTAAAAAGATGTTGGAGATGGGCGTAGAGCTATCATTTTCTGAGGATGCCCTCCAGTTGATTGCGAGCCTCGGCTACGATCCTCAATATGGAGCCAGGCCTGTCAAAAGGGTTTTGCAGAAAGAAGTAATCAATCAACTTTCGAAAGCAATATTGGCTGGAGAGGTCTCAAGAGATGAGAAAATAGAAGTTAATATGAAAAATGGGATGATCTACTTCAAAGAGATGAATAAAGTGAATGAAAATTAGGAAAGTAAATCGTCTTTAATACGTAGCAAAAGGGAGGGCTGTCAGAAACCCTCCCTTTTTGTATGTATTTAACTAACCTAAAAAAGAAAGGAAAGCTGGTACTTGACTTTTGAGGAAGTTTGGCGAGTGGGTATTTTAGGTGTAGAAATTTTTATAACTAAAAAGTAAATGAAGCCTACCTTAAGCAAAAACTCCTGGGTACTCGTATGTATAGTGGCTCTGGCTTGGTCCTTTTCCTATTGGTCAGAAAAAAAGGAACCAGCTACATGCAGTATTTGGGGGCAAACTTCACTGGTCCAAAATGAAGTTGTGTACAAAGCCATCCCTCAAAACTACCATCTTATCCATCTACAGATCGGAGGCTCTAAATACTATCGTGAAAATATCCCAGCATGGGTAAAGGTGGAGGTTGAAGTTGATGAAGATGGAAATTATAAATCTCATGAGTTAATGGGGGCTTCCCATGAGTACCTGGAGTATCGACTTGAAAAGTATATTTCAGACATGAGGTTTTTGCCAGCCTATAATAAGTCTGGACCTACTTCATCCAGCCTCATTTTGCAGTTTGTTTATTAAAAAAATTGGAGAAAAATTTTTCTCCATATGTTAGGTTTTGGTCTTTCGCGAAATGTAATTCAAGATAATTCTACTGAAATTATAAAGTAGTAAGAAAGGGATAATGATCAGGAGCTTTGAAAGCCTGTAATTTTCATATTGAAAATTTTAAGATCATTTTGAGAAGAAAAAACCAGAATTTCACCTTTTCGTATACGCTAATACCTTGCTCCTTCCGGTAATGCACATGGGCTAAATGGCAAAAAATGCTGTTTAAATGGCCATGTAAGAACCCAAACAGATCTGTTCAGGTAAATTACGAAGATTCGGCCGAAATGGCATGTAGTTTGATCTTCTAAAACCGACAGTTCAAAAAATCGAAGTTTCATTTAACCCCAAACACCTATGCTTAGCCAAATTCGGTTGCTGGTAATCGTGTTTTTCTCTTTGATTTTGTTGTCAGGAGCATTTGGTCAATTCAACTCCTGGCAATCAGAGAAAAACATGCTTGCCTCCAAAGCGACATTTACGTCGTTAGTCGAGGAGAAGCCTGGGGTATATTCCAGTTACAAGGTGGATGTGCCGCCAAGGATTCTAAATTACGATGAGGTAAGGAACTTTATGGGCTATCCCGAGATAGCCAAAAACGCAGGGATTCAAGGACGTGTAGTACTCAAGGTTCTTGTTAATAAGAACGGGCAGTATGTAAAGCATGAAGTGGAAGAAGATTTCCACCCTTTGCTACGAATTGCAGCTGAATCCTTTGCCCCTTATCTTAAATTTGAACCCGCCAACCACGACCAGAAAAATGTCGCTTGTTGGATGTCTATTCCTTTTGACTTCAAATTACCTGCATACGGCAAGTAATTTTAAATGAAGGAATATGTAGAAAATTCCCCTTCATCAACAATTTGATGGAGGGGATTTTTGTTTTCAGACCTATATAAATTGTACATTTATAAGAATTTTTACCAGAAGCCACTCCTGATCATAAAGTCGATTGCTATGATTAGAAATCTATACTTACAACAAATCAAACTACTGGCACTTGCTGCCCTGATTTTTTCTGCCATACCCCAACAAGCATTTTCACAATGCATCAACACCTTTCCTTATTTTGAGGACTTCGAAAGTGGTGCCGGGGGATGGACTGCAGGCTCCATAGATCCAACCAACCCAAGCGGGTTATCTTCCTGGATTTTGACCCTGCCTACCAATTATTCTATTGATACAGCTTATTCGGGAACCAATGCCTGGGTGACTGGAAACTCCAATACCAACTTTGGTCTGCCTCAGTGGACTTATTGGCCAGGGGAGTTTTCTGCTGTAACCAGCCCCTGCTATGACTTTTCCAACATGCTTAATCCTGGTATTCAGGTAGCTATCTGGTGGCAAAGTGAATTTAGTCAGGATGGTACTTGCCTTCAATCCTCCATTGATGGGGGAGTGACCTGGCAGACTGTGGGTAACTACATTGACCCGGTCAATTGGTACAACGATTCCTCTGTAAATGGAGGCGTACTCGGTGGACCCGGTGGACAACCCCTGGGTTGGTCAGGTTTGGACAGTGTATCTACAGGTCCGGGTGAATACCTGATCGCCCAGCATGCCCTGGATGGACTTGCAGGAGAGCCCAACGTCAGGCTGCGATTTGCGTTTTCTTCAAATGCAGTCTCTGATTCGATATCACTTTCTGATGGTTTTGCCTTTGATGATGTCCTTATTGCAGACATGCCCATCATTGACGCGGGACCGGACACGGTAATTTGTTTTGCCAACTTTCTCCTTTTGGATGTCTGTGTTCCAGGAGCAAGACAGTATCAATGGAACAACAACCCCATTGATACCTTTTGTACAAAGGTGGCTGTAACCACAGGCTCCTATTTTGTGCGTGTCGTTGACACCCTGGGTTTTATCCAAAGTGATACCATGAACCTGTTGGTTTCCGATACCTACGTAAACCTGGGATCAGATATAGGTATTTGCCCTGGTGATTCCGTTGTTCTGAATGCTGGAAACCCATGGGGGGATCACCTGTGGCTTCCTGACTCTGTAAGCTCTCAGGTCAGAAGCATTAAGACCTCCGGTATGTATACCGCGCGGGTTTCTGACTCCTTGGGATGTCTTGCCCAGGATTCAATAAGAATAATTGTAGACTTTGTACCGAATACCAATCTAGGTCCTGACACTTCTATATGTGCGGGCTCGACGGTTATCCTGGATGCAAGCCCCGGGAATCCGGGTACGACTTATGATTGGAGTCCAGTGAGTGCGACCTCGCAGACCCTGCTTGTGGCAGCACCGGGTACCTACTCGGTTATTGTAACTTCTCCCTTTGGTTGTTTGACAGGGGATACGGTTACCGTAAGGGTAAACCCTCTGCCCGCAGTCAACCTGGGGGCAGATCGTACGGTTTGTATGCCATTTTCTCTAAATGCTACCAATCCATCGGCCTCCTTCCTTTGGTCTACAAATGATACCACACCCTCCATATTGGTTACCCAGCCTGGAGATTACAGCGTAGTTGTTACCAGTGACTCTGGTTGTTCCAGGACAGATACAGTCAGGCTTAATTCAGGGGATTTCCCAATGCCTGATCTGGGACCAGATGTGGTGATTTGTGGAGGTCAGAACTATACCATTACACCCTCAGGTACAGGGCCTGGGATCACATACAGGTGGTCTACAAATGAAACAAGCCCAAGCATTACTGTAAACTACGGGGATGAGTTTATTTTAGAAATGACCAGTGCTGATGGTTGTACCGCCAGCGATACCATTGTCATTACAGAATCTCCCTTATTCGTAGACCTCGGAGTTGACAGAACAATTTGTGATGGAGATGCCGTTACCCTTGATGCAGGAACAACAGCTACGCAATTTGATTGGTCGACAGGGGAAACTACCAAAACCATTACTGTTTCCAGCTCAGGCCTATATAGGGTCGAGGTTCGTGATAACATTGGTTGTGTCCTAAGGGATAGCGTGAATGTATTTGTCAATCCCGCTCCTCAACCTTCATTTAATGTTTCTGGTGACTCAGTACTAAATGGGACCGTAAACTTTGCAGACCTTTCTCAAGGAAATGTAAATTCATGGTCTTGGGATTTTGGGGATGGAAATACCAGCAGCATGCAATCTCCAAGCCATATATATCAGTCCTTTGGTACCTTCAACGTGTGTCTAACTGTGGATGATGGCAATTGTGAAAGAACCTTCTGTAGGCCGTTGAGTATTGGTTTGCCTGCTGACATAGATGAAGCGGAACTGGGCGAGATCAAACTTTACCCTAATCCTTCTGATGGAAACTTCAAATTGGACAT
This sequence comes from Bacteroidia bacterium, assembly GCA_022760475.1. Lineage (GTDB taxonomy): Bacteria > Bacteroidota > Bacteroidia > J057 > J057 > JALEFZ01. The sequence continues at coordinate 6,497 of JALEFZ010000080.1, forward strand.
GAAATTGAATGAGCTCTCAGAGGTATCAGTAGAGGTATTTGACCTGAGAGGTAAAAAGATCTACCAAAAGGATCTGGGTACGGTTCTTAGTGGAAACTCAAGGATAGAATTGGGGCAGAAAGACAGAGGGATGTACATCCTGAGGATGCAGATTGGATCGAAGCAGGTATTTAGGAAGATTTTGGTTGAATAAGACCTGAATATTTAATCATATTTACCGCTGCTTGTCTAAATTTGGCAATCAGCGGTTTTTTTATGAAAAATGAAGTTCACGTATTTGCACCTGCTACTGTTGCCAATGTAGCCTGTGGTTTTGATACCCTGGGATTTGCTATCCATAGACCTGGGGATGATGTCATCGTTCGTTTCTCGAACAGTCCAGGTTTGACCATCAAAACCATTACAGGTGATGGTGGCAAACTTCCTTTGGAAGCAGAAAAGAATACAGCCGGCGTAGCAGCCAAGGCCTTGATGGAAGATCTGGGCGTTGTAAGAGGGATCGAGATGGAGATCCACAAAGGAATTCCTATTGGAAGTGGGATGGGCTCAAGTGCATGTAGCGCAGTTGCAGGTGCATTTGCTGTAAATGAACTTATGGGAAAACCTCTGAAGAAAAAGGAGCTTTTGCCCTATGCGTTGAAAGGTGAAGCTATAGCCTCAGGAGGAGCCATACATGCGGACAATGTTGGGCCTTGTCTTCTTGGCGGAATGATCCTTATTCGCTCCAACAAAGACCTGGATACCATTGATATTCCAGTTCCTTCCAGCCTCTATGCTGCGGTTGTACTACCCGAGTTGCAAATCCTAACAGTCGATGCACGGAATATCCTGCCGAAAGAGATCAGTATGAAGGATGGCATCACCCAATGGGGGAACTTAGGGGGGATGATAGCTGGCCTGATGAAGTCTGATTATCAATTGGTTAGTAGGTCCCTTCAGGATGTCATAGCAGAACCCAAGAGGGCAGAGTTGATCCCTGGGTTTTATCAGGTCAAACAGGAAGCCTTGAATGCAGGTGCCTTGGGTTGTAGCATTTCAGGAGCTGGGCCGGCGATTTTTGCTTTGTGTGAAGGGGATGAATGTGCCTTTAAGGTGGGGATTCGAATGCAACAAGCCTTTCTCGAAAATGGTATTCAGGCAGAAAGATTCATCTCCCCAATAAATACCCTGGGAGTTCAGCGCATTAAGTAGAACTAACAATATTAGAATTTTTGTGGGTAAATGGGCTTTTTTTTCTAAGAATTTTGATAAAATTGAGGGTTGGTAAATAAATTTCCAAAAAAAATTAGTTATGCCGCAGGAAGAATTGGTGGAGGTAGTTCTTCCCTTACCTATTAAATCAAACTATCATTATCGGCTGCCTGAAGATCTGGTAGGTCAGGTCGAGCCAGGTATGCGCGTTTTAGTGAGTTTTGGGAGAAAAAAGATATATACAGGCCTGGTAAAAAGTATTGTTGAGTTTGATGAAAGCCAGTATGATCGCAACAAACTAAAGTTCATTGAGGATGTCCTGGATCAACTCCCCCTTTTTCATCAACATCATATTTCGCTCTTTGAGTGGATGGGCTTTTATTATTGCTGTACCATGGGCGAAGTATTTAAGGCTTCCCTTCCCACGGGCTTGAAACCGGAATCAAGTCTTAGGGTAGAAATGATGGATGGGATAGAGTGGGAGGATTGGGAATTGGAAGAAAAAGAGTATTTGTTAATGGAGGCATTGACCATCCAACCTACCCTGAATTTTAAAGAAATAAGCGATATATGGGGAATTTCCAGTCCTAATCAACGTCTCAAGGCCATGGCTGGTCGTGGTTTGATTAAAATGTACCAACAGGTAGAGGAAAAATATAAGCCCAAATTTAAGACTTACATCAAGCTCAGTGAAGAATATTCTGACCAAACAAACATGTCTGAAGCCCTGGACAGTTTATCCAGAGCTCCTGCACAGGAGAATATCCTGATGAAGGTTATACAGGCATATTTCCAAAAAATTACCCTCCCAAAGACCGAAACCCTCAAAGAGCTGGGGGCAAGCTCTCAAGCCTTAAAAGCATTGGTCAAAAAAGGCATTTTGGAAGAGGAAGAAGTCCAGGTAGACCGAATGGAATTGTATGGCTATCATGCCACGCCACAACCCATAAAATTTAATGAAGCCCAACAGAAAGCTGTAGACCAGATTGAAGGTTTTTTAAAGGAAGAACGTCAGAAACCCATTCTTTTGCACGGAATTACAGGAAGTGGAAAGACCCATATCTACATCCACTTTATGAAGAAAATACTTGCTGAGGGCAAGCAAGTCCTTTATTTACTTCCAGAGATTACCCTCACCAAGCAGATCATTGACCGTGTCCAGCATGAACTTGGGCACGCTGTAGGTATTTACCACAGCAGATTCAATGAACACGAACGTGTAGAGATTTTTCAAAAAGTCCAGCGCGGAGAGTATCAGGTGGTAATTGGGGTCCGCTCCGCCATGTTTCTACCTTTTGCAGATTTAGGGCTAATAGTCGTGGATGAGGAGCATGACCATTCATTCAAGCAAGAAGATCCTGCACCCAGGTACAATGCCAGAGATGTGAGCATCTACTATGGTTTTCAGGAAAACATCCCTGTTATTTTGGGATCTGCCACCCCAAGTTTTGAAACCTATTTTAATGCCAGGCAATCAAAGTATCACCTGGTAGAGCTCCACCAAAGGGCGATCAAGGCCAAACTGCCCCAAGTGGACATAGTAGATATGCGCGTTCAAAGAAAGAAGGGGCAGATTAATGGGATTTTTTCCAAAATTCTTGAGAATGCGATAAAAGAAAGGCTGGAAAGAAAGGAGCAGGTCATTCTGTTTCAGAATCGACGTGGTTATTCTCCTTACTTGCTCTGTGAGACCTGCGGTCATGTTCCTCAGTGCATCAACTGCGATATTAGCCTTACCTATCACAAAGAGAAGAACCACTTGAGGTGCCATTATTGTGGCTATACCCATTATCAGACTCAGAAATGCGATAATTGTAACCATTACACTTTGCGATGGGGAGGCATTGGAACTGAGCAAATCGCGGAATCTATTCAAAAAACTTTCCCGGAAGCTATTGTTGAGCGAATGGACCTGGATACCACCCGTGGAAAATACTCCTATCAGCAGATCATTCAGCGTTTCGAAAAACAGGAGGTTGACATCCTGGTAGGTACCCAGATGGTCTCAAAGGGCCTGGATTTTGAAAACGTAACCTTGGTAGGTGTGGTTCAGGCGGATCATTTGCTTAGTTTTCCTGATTTCAGGGCTTATGAAAGGGCTTATCAATTACTAACCCAGGTAAGTGGGCGAGCAGGAAGGTCAGAGAAAGAAGGCAGGGTAATTATTCAGTCCTATACACCAGATAACCTGGTTCTGCAGTCAATACAGACTCCCTTTCCAGCTTTTATGAAAAAGGAACTTCCAGGAAGAAATCAACTTTCTTATCCTCCATTTACACGCTTGATCCGTGTTGAATTCAGGCATAGAAGCCAATCCTTCATCGAGCTGGAAGCCAAGCGCCTGGAAAAGTATTTTAGGCCAGTTTTCAGGAATAACATTCTCGGACCTGAGTATGCACTGGTTGGCAGGATGAGAAACCTCTATCGAATGCAATTTCTGATCAAGGTGGGAAAAAAACTTGACCCAGTGAAGGTTCGCGAAAGATTGAGTGAGGCCATAGACAAGTATTATCAGGAAGCACCTGATAAGACCCTGAGAATCATTATTAATGTCGATCCCATGTAGTAGGGCAAGGCTGTCTATCTCTCAATTTGGAATCAATGTAGAGTGCCTTTCTCGCTACAGACCTGATCAGGATGATAGCCTAAACAACATCAAGGCAGGAACTGCATTCAATGACTTGCTAGACAGTTACACCTGCATGCTATGTTCTGCACCTACAGCATCATTTAAGAAAATACTCCCTTTTGGAAAGGAGAACTTTGCCTGATTTTCATCCTTTTAATACCCAGGGTTTTGTTCCAATTCAGGTTGGGAATCCAGCGTTCTTCTTGGAATAGGAAATAATTTTCTGCTTGGATCTGAACCGGATGGACGTAGAGAGATGGCTTTATTGTACTGGTCAAACCTGATCTGATGGGTGCGTCTCTGTCCCTCAAACCAAAGTTCAAAACCATATTCATCCAGAAGTGCCTTTTCATCCAATTGGGTCAATGTTTTTGCTTGTCGGGCTTGTCTTAATTCATTGATCTGGGCCAGTGCTGCGGCAGTTTCCCCTTTTCGATACAATGCTTCAGCCTTCATGAGGTAGACTTCTCCCAATCGGATAATTGCAAATGCATTCTTTCCTCCAAATGGTTCAATGGCAAGGCTCAATAAAAATGGCTCATACTTTAGCGGTCTGGCACCTGCAAAGACACCTGCTTCAAGATCGTCAAAGTTTACAAAATAATTAATGGGATTGCCTGCTGCATCCTTTAAGGTATCTCCATTGTTGTCAAGTTGTAAGCCAGCATTGAAACCAAAATTGGCTTGCACCTGAGGTATCCTTGGTCCAAAAAACCTTGGGTCATCCTTGTCCCAGTTGTCATAAAATTCTGAAATCGCCACATAGCTCTGCCAGCCACTTTGCTGGAAAAAGTGTCCTGAATTGAGGGTAGAAAGGGCAAACTGATTCGTCTGTGCCTGGTTAAATATGTCCTTCGTGGTGAACAAGAGCTCAGATACTCCTTCAGGATTCTGGATGTTATCGTTATTAAATATGTCCCAGTAATTGGAGGAGAGGGTATAATCGCCTGATTGGATGATTTCATCTGCCAGAGTAATTACCTTATCCATATCTGAAGGCGTAGCTTGAGTTTGTCCCTCGTAAATAAATTTATTCAGGTACAACCTGGCAAGTAGCGCCTTACCAGACCATTTGTTCATCCGGAACAAGGCAGACTTTCCTGTGAACTGGCTTTTGTCTCCTGCTTTTTCTGTAGCATTTTCAAGTCGTTCAATGACTCTGGCTGTCGCTTCAGGACGCTTGTAGACCTTTCCAAGATTGTCCTCAGGATTGACATCCGGTAGTTGACCAAAATGGTCAATGAACAACCAATCGATGTAAGATTCAAAGATATCCCTCTCTGCAATTATCAATTCTATCGCCGTAGAGGTTTGTGCTTCGTCGAATACACGGTGGCTATTGATCATAGCTGATTTGGCATCAGCCAATTGTTCCCAAAGGAACCTGAAATCATCTTGATCTGCAGAGAAGTCGTGTTCGACCAGGCTTTTCCAGCGATCCTCGGTACCCCAACCCGGACCTAGTCCCAAAGGCGAAGCCTCGTCAGAGGTAACTTCTTGAAGTATCCAATTCATACCCAACAAATAGGAAGAACTAATATTTCCATAAGCTGGTTCCAGGTATTTGTAACCTACACTGTCCGGATTCATTTCGAAATTTCTTATTTCTCCCTCCAACAAATCATTTCCTATAGGTTCATCTGTTCCTATTTGACAAGAAAAAGATGTTATGATCAGAAGGATGCATCCAAGAATATGTGGTAGCCTTTTCATGATGACATTCGTTTTTCTAAATATAACAATAGCCAATAAAATGTGAAGCCTTTTCCTACAGACGTAGAAGAAGGCGAATTCGTGGGTACATAAAGTTTACTTTAGCTATTTATGCAGTAGATTTTCATTAATCTAGCCTACCTGCCAAATCAAGGAAAAAGGTGTATTCCATAGCTGTTTCCTTATAAGCTTCATACCTGCCCGATGCACCCCCATGTCCTGCTTCCATATTGGTATGAAGCAACAACTTGTTGTTATCGGTTTTTACATCCCTCAACTTGGCCACCCATTTGGTGGGTTCCCAGTATTGAACCTGAGAGTCATGAAGGCCTGAAGTGACTAGCATATGGGGATAAGCCTTGGCTTCAACATTGTCATATGGAGAGTAAGACTTGATATAGTGGTAATACTCCTCATCATTGGGATTGCCCCACTCATTATATTCATTTGTAGTCAAGGGGATACTCTCATCCAGCATGGTACTTACTACGTCCACGAATGGAACAGCAGCGACAACTCCCTCGAAGAGTTCTGGAGCCATGTTGATTACCGCACCCATCAGCAAACCTCCAGCACTGCCGCCCATGGCAAATAGCTTGTCTTCACCAGCATATCCTTCTTTGATTAGGTGTTTCCCACAAGCAATGAAGTCTGTAAAAGTATTTTTCTTCTTCAACAATTTTCCGTCGTCATACCAGGGTCTACCCATTTCGCTTCCTCCCCGAATATGGGCTATGGCAAAAACAAAACCTCGATCAAGTAAGCTCAACCTGGCCGATGAGAAATAGGGGTCAACACTGATTCCATATGAGCCATACGCATAAAGAAGTAAGGGTGCCTTGCCATCCAAAGCAGTTGTTTTTTTCCAAACAACGGACATAGGTATCAGTGTACCATCTTCTGCCTTCGCAAATACCCTTGCAGATTGGTAATCATCTGGACTAAAACTTCCCATAACAGGGGCTTGCTTCAGAAGTTTGGACTCACGGCTGGCAATATTCAATTCTAAGGTAGAGGCAGGGGTTGTCAATGAGTTATAGCCGTAGCGTAATGTATTGGTTTCGAATTCTACATTGGTCGCTATATAGGCCGAATAGGTTGGGTCATTGAATTCAATATAAAAATCTTTCTTACCCTCCCAATCCACAACTCTGATGAGGTTAAGGCCTTCTTTCCTTTCTGACAGGACATAATGACCCTTGAAGGTATCCATGTCTTCAAGGAATACATCTTCCCTATGTGCAATAAACTCTTCCCAATGTTCCTTACCTGTTTTCCCTACAGGAATTCTCATGACCCTAAAATTGACTGCTTGATCATTGGAGAGGACATAAAAATATTCCCCGTGATGCTCCACGCTATATTCGTGTTGGAGTTCTCTGGCGATAATTAGCTCGAAGTTTCCCTTGGCATTGTCGGAAGGCAGGTAATGGGTCTCAGAACTCATGGTAGCTGAAGAAGAAATGAAGAGGTATTTTTCTGAGTTGCTTTTGTATACATATACATAGAAAGTCTCATCTTTATCCTCATATACCAAGACATCCTCGGAGGGGTTGCTATGAAGTTCATGCCGCTTGACAGCATAATGCCTCAGGGTTTGGGTATCCTTGACTGAATAAAATAAATGTTTGCTATCTGCAGCCCATGTGAAGTTGGCTGTTCCATTGTCTATACTTTCGGGAAGGGTTTCGCCCGTATCAAGATCCTTGATCATGGTGGTATAAATCCTCCTTCCAACAGTATCTAACCCATAGGCTAGGTAACGGCCATTTGGACTCATGGAAAAACCCCCTACCTGACAAAAAGATTTTCCCTCTGCGAGTTTATTGACATCCAGTATGACCTGTTCTTCATTTTCCAGTGAGCCCTTCTTCCTGCAATAAATGGGATATTCACCTCCTTCTCTATACCTGGAATAATAATAAAACTCACCTCTTTTATAGGGGACAGAGCTGTCATCCTTTTTAAGTCTGCCAATGATTTCCTCATATAACTTATCCTGAAAACCCTTTAGGTGAGACATTTGTGCTTCTTTATAAGCATTTTCTTCCTCGATATAAGAAATCACTTCAGGATTTTCCTTCTCTCTGATCCAGAAGTAAGGATCTTCTCTTTTATCTCCATGTTTTTCAAGGCTGGTTGGGATCTTTTTTGCAACTGGTGCAGTCATATGGTTCATCGCTTTGCTACTACTTTTGTTAGTCTGGCAAGCTAATGAAACTGAAACTAAAATCAATAGAGAGAGATAAACTTTCATGCTTATTGCTTATTTGTGGACTCAATGGTTTCAAAGGATGTATGGACGATCCCTTGTTGGCTTGTTTAATCCAACAAATAAATAGAATTAAGCTTTAAATTATTTGCCCCTTATCGGTTAAGCCAATTCTTGAATTTTGGCGTTTTATCAATACTTACAATGGCCTCAATATCGCTCTGAGGCATCAATTCTACTTTTATACGGCTTTTGGAGTAAGAAAACATGGTCGATATCGAAGAAAAACCCACTATAAACTGCCTATTTATCCTAAAGAAATTTTCAGGATCCAGTAAGTCCTCCAATTGGCCCAGGGTGTAGTTTATAATATGTCGTCTGTTATCCTGGGTGATTAGGAATACATATTTCTGTTGGCCAAAAAAATAAGCCACTTCTTCTATGGGGATTGATTTGATCTTATCTCCACTGGTAACCAGGAATCTTTTTTGAAATGAATCAACCGGTTTGGGGGGAGCTTGCATCGCTTCAATCAATGCTGCTACATCAAGTTGGGGAGCAAGCTCTTTTTTTCCAATCTGGTTTTTTAACTTTTTGATGCTGAAGCCCAATTCTTCTCGCTCAATCGGTTTGAGTAGATAATCAATGGAATTCAATTTAAACGCTTTGATGGCATACTCATCATAGGCGGTCGTAAAGATGATAGGAGTTTCGATATCTACTTCCTCAAATATGGCAAAACTGTTTCCATCTGCCAGGTGAATGTCCAGAAATATGACATCAGATTTTTTTAGCTTAAGCCAATTAACTGTCGATTTTACACTATCGAGAATGTCTAAAATCTCCATCTCAGGTTCGAGTTCCTGAAGCATCCTCGAAAGACGTTTGGCCGCTAGAGGTTCATCTTCTATAATTAGTGCCTTTAACATGAGTAATTTTTAATTATTTCCAGACTCCCAGGCTATCCCAGTGGGCAATTGATCCATCAATATCAGCGGGAGGCTCTAACTCCAGAATTTTGGCTGCTAGGGGATAAACCTGAATATTTTCAAAACTTGGAATGACCTTCCCTGCTACCAGTTTAGATCCCTTTGCCATAAAGATTGTATGCATATTCTTGCAGTCGTAAGGGTCATATCCATGATAACCAGGAATCACGGGGTATCCCCAAGTGGATAAAATATACGGAGAAATAGATGCCATCAAAAATTGACCAATCCTTGGGTCATCATCATATTTAAGTTGCTCAGGTGCCTCTTCCTGCCTGAATACCACATACTTTCCTTTAAACTGATCTTCACTCAACTTTTTGAGCCTTTCAAATGTAGAATCAACCAAAAGGCTATCCTGGCTATGAAAAGCCCACTGAGTCCCGCCTTGAACAACCTTTTCGAAGCCATCCAATTTGGCCAGTCTCCTCGGTAAAATGACCTCCTCCTGGTTCACTTGTTGCATCCCGTGATCAGAAGTTACGATGAGCGATACATCCAGGCCAGTCTTGCTGAGCCTTTCATCCAATTGTCCTATCAAGGCATCCAGTTGCAAGACTGCTTTTTCTGTTTCGGGATGGTCAGGCCCATGCTTATGCCCTTTGCTATCAACATCCGAAAAATAAAGGGTAATCATATGTGGCCTTTTGGCCGGAGGAAGTTCCAACCACTCTATGACTTGATCTACCCTCCTTTGATTAGGTATACCCGAATCATAGCGGTAATAATATGTTGGACGAATGCCTTGAACATCTGCCTCACTTCCGACCCAGAAAAAGGAGGCTGCCAGCATTCCTGACCTTTCTGCCAAAACCCATAAGGGAGTGCCTCGGTAAAAACTGCCATCTTCTACTTTTTGTCTATCTCTGATTTGATAAAATTCCTTTCTGGAAGGATCAAAAAAAGAATTACTCACAATGCCATGGTTCTTGGGGTACATGCCCGTGGCCAGAGAATAATGATTGGGAAAAGTTGAGGAAGGAAAACAAGGGATCATACTTTCAGCCCTTATCCCATCTGAAAAGACCCTCTCCAGGTTTTTAGCTTTGAATTTTTGAATGTAATCGTACCTGAAGCCATCCATGGAAACCATAACCAAATAGGGCTTTTCCATGGCCTCTTTGGAATTTTCCTTTTCCGTAAGCCGATTGTTGCGCTCAGCCTCACAAGCAAATAAAATCAATGGAAGGAGGAGGAAGAAAACTTTTTTCATCGATTGGGAATATTAACTATTTCAAAAATAATGTCTTTCTTTCCCTAAGCCAAACGAAACAAAATATTCAGAAGCTGTTTAAATTTAGCGACTTTTTAAGTTTAGAATTTTAAAATTAGAGGCAGACCTTTAGGGTTCTGAGGAAGGAATTTTTTGAAAGCCAACTGTAAAAAAGAAAGATAATTTTTAAATAGCTTCTTAGTTAAGGCACCTAAGCTTCTATGAATATGCTGGAGAAGTACAAAAAATCCTTTAGAAAAATTCTGAGCTATTTTCCTGAGCATTGGAGGGAAGAGTTCAATATTGGCTATTACATTAGCATGCTTGTCTTTCTGGGAGTCTCAGTCTACCTAAATTATTTTCTTCTGGAGAGGTATACCATTGAACGTTGGATGCAAATTCAGGGCTATGGCAAAGAAATATGTATCCTTTATTACATGATTTTTTATGGAATCCCTTTCTATGTGGGTGTTGGTTTATACGCTTTCTTTCATAAGAAGTGGGAGATCTTTTCTAACTCAGAATTCTGGATACGATCATTGTTTATCTTGTTGGTATTGAGCTTCGATGCCTGTTTTTATTATTACAAATTTATTTATGAAGGCTGGGAATCCCCTTCCATGAGAAGATTGGGATTCAAGGTTTTTGGCAACATGAGCTCAATTGTTGCTGTTTTTATCCCTCTACTTATATTTTTTCTGATATATGACAGGAAAAAACTCAGCAGCTTTTACGGACTGACATTTAAGGGCTTTGATTATAGGCCCTATGTCATCTTAATGTTGTTGATGGTGCCTCTTGTAATTGCTGCCTCCTTCGAGACTGGTTTCAAAAACTATTATCCAACCCTCAAGTATCATCGCATAAAAGGGCTGACAGAGATCCCTATTTGGCTTGCATATGTGGTTTATGAAATTGTTTATGCATTAGACTTTATCTGGACGGAAGTAATTTTTCGGGGATTTATGGTCATAGGAATGCGCTATGCCTTAGGAGCTGCAAGTGTTGGCACCATGTCTGCCGTATATTGCTACAGGCATTTTGCCAAACCCATGGGTGAGTCTATCAGTTCAATCTTTGGAGGCTATATTCTGGGAGTCATTTCCCGAAAAAGCAATAATGTAATGGGAGGAGTCTTTGTGCATATGGGAATTGCCTTATTGATGGAGTTGAGTGCATTCTTCCAATGGTTTTTATCCTCATAAGTAGTTTCAAGAAATGAACATAAACCGAATAGGAAGGTGGAAATATGCGACCTTGGTTCTGTTGATTATTCCAATTGGGATAGGCATAAGGATGGCTTTCAAGGAAGTCACGGGAAGTTGTTGCCTGGAATTTATCTGTTTCCTTGGAAAATATTTGCCTGATAGTCTATATGCGGTAATGATATTTTGGGCATTTCGGTTCGTGTTTTTTAACAAGAAAAAAAGATTTTCGGCCATTCTTGCCCTTCTATTTTGTTTTGGAATAGAGTTGCTACAATTCTATCATGCCCCCTGGATCGAAACCCTTCGCCAAACTACCATTGGGGGCTTGATATTAGGATTTAGCTTCTTATGGTCAGACATTTTGTGCTACACCATAGGAATTCTTATAGTTTTTTCGATTGATAGCTTCACTTCCAGGCGAAATAGAAGTTGATTATGAGAGAGGTTTTGCCCCTTTTTCTCTTCAAATTTAAAAATATTCTTACGCAAGAAGTATTATGGCTCTGATTTTGTGATAGTTAATGGTGCAAAGGCAAGGGCTATTTCTAGAATCAGGTTTCCAGGGGAGATTAGGAATATTACGGATGTGGATAAACCTTACATGTCCACAATAGAATGTGGAGAATTTAAATCCACATTTTTTTGAATAATTCAACAAGCTGGTATACCTTTGTAATTACCCTTTCGGAAGTAAGGGACACCAAATAGAACAACAAACAGTTTTTTGAATTTTTTTTCTGTTTTATTTGGATCTTAAAAAAAAGAGTTCGTTATTTGCAATCCCGTTACAAAAAACGGGTTCGGAAATCGAAAAATTCTTACGAATTGAAATAAAATCTGAGGGGGCATTTGTTGAGAACAAATGCATGATTTGTGAGCGAGACAGAAGGTCTTTGAAATGTTGGAAAGCAGTACTGAGTCTAGGCTAATGGCTTGTTGAGGTGTTGCGCTGTTTGATGATTTGGCATTTTTATGTTAGG
>JALEFZ010000081.1 GCA_022760475.1 Bacteroidia bacterium
GTAAAGAGGTTGCCTTCAGATATGTTTATGCGGGTCCATAAGTCTTATATCATTGGATTGAAGCACATCAGTTTGATCCAGCAAAACAGGGTAATCATCAACGAGAAAGAGATCCCGATCAGCAACTCATACAAAGAAGAACTCAGCCGCTACATTGAGGAGGCTAATTCATAAATAGCTTTCAATCAAAAAAGGCCTGCAAAAAATGCAAGCCTTTTTCTTTTCCAATAAATATATCTTACCAGAAGATCACGTAGAGAGCTCCTACGATTAGGATGATTCCAAGTGAACCTAGATTGAAAAACAGGTCTGACTTAAACAATTCCGGGGTATAGCGGATAGCCTTTGAATCGGCGGTTTTCCCCAGGGCATTGGTGTAGAGGACTACTCCAATCATGGCCATGGCTGAACCAAAGAACATAAAGGCCTCACCGCCAATGTTGAGTAGGCTACCCAATCCTGCGATGTTGGTGAGGCTAGCAATTGCCAAAAGCAATGAGACTACTGAAACTCCCGCAAAAATTCGGGAAGCCCCAAGCATCATTTTTACAATTCCTTCGCTCAGCTTTGTTTCTTCAGTTTCTTCTACCTCACCTTTCTTATCAAAGAAGATAAACAGAGAGGCTACTGCCACAAGGGCAATAAATACATAACCCATTCTCAGTAAAAAGGGCATTCCCGGAAAAAGAAATTTAGCTCCAAATCCAAATGGGAAGGTACACAAGGCTGCTGCAATGGCTGCAGAAGTACTTGCCCTTTTCCAGAACAATCCCATAGAGAATACAACTGCCACGCCTGGATAAATAAGTCCAGTATATTCCTGGATATATTGGAATACCTGATCAAAACCACCCAAAAGAGGCTGGGCTACCAGGGAAGAAATGATCAAGGCAACAAATGCTACAATTCTCCCGATCCTTACCAATTGTTTTTCAGACGCATTTTTATTGATCAGTGGTTTGTAAATGTCTATGGTAAAAATGGTTGAGGTGCTATTGATCATGGATGCCAGCGAAGAAATAATGGCTGCAACAAGGGCTGCAAAGGCCAATCCACGAATTCCTACCGGAATGAAGTTTCTGAGCAACCAGGGATAGGCGGAGTCCGACTTCTCCAATTGGCCAACATTGTCAAGGCTTCCAAATTTTTCTGTAAGCCCTTGAAGGATATAAGGATCATCTGTATTCAGAATGTAATAGGCTGCAATGCCTGGAATTACCACAACCAGCGGAACCAAAATTTTCAGGAAACCTGCAAATACAAGCCCTTGACGAGCTTCTTTCATAGACTTGGCAGCCAGTCCTTTCTGGATGATGTACTGATTGAATCCCCAGTACCCCAGGTTGGTCAACCACATCGCACCAAATACTACTGCCAAACCCGGAAGATCAATAAAGGCATCTTTCTTCCCTCCTTTTCCATTAGGAATCATGGTCTCCCCCTTTTCAAATATCATATTGAAATGGTCAGAAGCTCCATCAACTATTTTTCCAAAGCCTTTGAAAACTGATCCATCTGAAACGAAGTCCAGTACGATGTAAGTAGTAAACAAGCCTCCACCGATCAGAAAGATCACCTGGATTACATCCGTCCAGGCGACTGCAGTAAGGCCTCCATAGATGGAGTACAAGGCAGAAAAGAATCCAAGGGCAAGAATCCCAAGCAAGGTCTTTCCTTTTACATCTGCAGATTCGTTGGCCATTTCCATGATTTGTCCATTGAAAGTGGCATCACTCTCCATCATGCTGCTGAGGCTTTCTACAATTGCTTCTTTGCTTACTCCTTCACCCAATGCCTGGGCAGAAGCTACAATTTGCTTGGCATAGACCTCATTAAGGGCAATAGACCCTATGTCAACCCCTTCTTTATCCTTCAAGGCAGCCATAACCTGATTAGCTATACCTCCCAATTCTCCTTCTATGCTGTAATACATGTTGTATGCCCATTCAAAGCCGGTTCCTTTGAGCGTAATCCCGCTTAACATTACCTCTTCAATAGCCTTGGACCCAAGATATGTAACTGAAGTCAGGTTGATGAATACATAAACCAGCAGCCACATGATAGCAAAAGCAGAACTCACTCCCTGATTAAATCGTCCAGCAAGGAATTGGTTGGTGGTGTAGATCCCCTTTTGAAGGAAAATTGGCAAAAAGTAGCTACCTACCAGAATCAAGGTAATAGCCGCCATCCATTCATAGGCTGCAATACCTAATCCCAGGGCATAGCCTGAGCCTGACATTCCGATAAAGTGCTCTGCTGAGATGTTTGCAGCGATGAGAGAGGCTCCAATGGCCCACCATGTGAGGTTTCGTCCTGCGAGGAAATAATCTTCTCCTGAGCGTTCCTTGCCTTTACTTCCCCTTGAGAGGTAAAGACCTACCGCTACAATTATTGCTACATAGACTGCAAAAATTATGTAGTCTAGCGTTTCAAATCCTGAATCCATAGGTCAATAGGTTAGTTATATAACAGTTATCTAAACTAAATCATATTTAGAAATATATCTATTCTTTTTTGATATTTCGAAAGAAAGGATTCGAATTTGGGTAAAATGAACAAAATTTATGTAAGTTTAGCTGAATGAGGCTCGCCCTGAGTCAAAAACATGCCCAAAGCAGGTATCATTTATACCAAGCCTGGGCAAGAATCAAATTCCTAAAACCTGTAACCAAATGACAAGCGAGAAACTATGCCATATATTTCGTGAAAATCATAATTAATAAAAGTGATATTAGGATTGTCTGGATCGGGAGTAGTGATGGGTTTTGTGGTCAATGTGCGGTTGAAGCCTACGTTATATTCCATTACAAATTTTCCTCCCAATACCTTCTTCAGGCCAATTCCCCCCCCAGCCTTCCCAAAAGGCAAATCTGGACTTCTTTCCAGGCCAACCAAATCACCATGGATGGTGGAGTACTTTAGAATGGCAAAACCATAAAATCCCTCGCTTGACTTTTTTGAACTAAAATAGAACTTGGGTAAAAGCGAAGCCGCACTTCCTGTCAGGTAATAATTATCTCCACTCGTAAACAATGGAATGTAAATACTCTTAATTGCCGTATGCTGCAAATCCATTTCCAGAGAAAAACTTGGATTAAGGTAATATTCAATTGAAAGGCCGGGATGTTTGGTAAATATGCCAATTGGACGCGTTTTCAACTCTACCTGGGCTTGACTGTGGGCTAAGGTAAATAGCAGCAGACTGAATGTAATCAGGATTTTTGTAAATGAATTCATGAATGAATGTTTTTATGGTTGATTAAAAGCGATGTCCAACAGCCAGTCGGCTATATGCACTGAGGAAAAACCAGGGTTCCGGGTCGAGATCTGAAAGTCTTCTACGGTTTCCCTCCTGATCTATGGAGAGGTTATATAAGAAAAACCCAGGTCCAAAGTCCAATTCGAAATAAAACCAGTTCCAATCATATTTGATTCCCATAAGGGTCCCGGTACTAAGAATGTGATGCTGAAAAGGCTGAAGAGGTTCTTCAGCTATACCTCTCCTGTGGGTGTATCTTACCCAAGGGCCGATAAAAACGCCATTTCTTGTAGGCTCAGTATTCTGATTGAAATAATACTTTCCAATGGCAGTAGCTCCGTAACTCCTTCCAATCGGTCGGGCTTCGCCTAGAGAAATCAGCAAGGAGTTTGCAGATCGAAATTGTGCCTCCAATTCAATTGAAAAATTATCTCTTACTTCCTTTTCAACTCCCAAGGCATAATTTCCATATACCCAGCCAGCAGGACGAGAGTTAATGGAGATTTGGGCAGATAAATTTGGAAGGAACAAAATCAGAGATAAAAAAATTGCTTGTGTGTACTTGAATATCCTCATCATTTTCTATTGGCTTATTTCTTTTATACACTCCAATAAACTTCAATATGGGATGAAGGGCATATCGTTTTTCGCATACCTCAATGAGTTATGGCGTTTTTTGTAAAAACTAAATCGCAGATTTTGGAATATTTGCAATTACAGCTAAACCTACCTTCGGAGGGATGAAAAATGTGATATTTCTATAATATCATGTGCTGCCAAATTTGCGTGAAATCAATTGAACTGGGGAAAGCAAAGTAAGCTTTAGAAGTATTTGATTCAATCGTTATGGGAAGGAGGAATTCATAAAAATAAGATCAGATAGTGATTGTGCATCTGGTCATTTCATTATCACTATCTGTGATAAATCAATTGAATGATTAAAAACGACGACCAACAGCAAGATGGTATTAAACAATGCCAACCTACTCCTTATCCATGATCCTCTTTCTGTGATTGGCTCCCCAATCACCCAACTCAAAAATTACCTTTTCCAAGGTCCCAGCATATTCTGTCAAGGTGTACTCAATTCTTACCGGATAATCTTCGAAGACAGTCCGCTTCACCAACTGATTTTCCTCCATTTCCTTTAACTCCTTGGCTAAAACTTTTCCGGAAATTTTAGGAACTGCTTTTTGAATGTCCGTAAACCTCTTGTTTCCATGAGAAAGGGCAATTAAAATCAATATTTTCCATTTACCTCCAATGACAAAAAGGGCGTCTTTTACAGCCATTACTGACTTCAAACATTGTTTTTCAGATACGGGGCCTCTTGATTGAAACATCGACTACTTACCTTTGGGTAACTACTTACAAAAAGTAAGTAAATATATATACCTTTGGCCAACAATAAAAACTTAAAAACATGAGTGCAGAACAAAAACCGTCCAAAGGACTTAATATCGCTCTATGGATTATTCAATCTTTATTGGCAATTATGTTTATCATGGCTGGTGTCATGAAATCCTTTCAACCGATTGAGCAGTTGGCTACTTCTCTACCCTGGGTAGCAGACGCATCCATTTTTTTGGTGAGGTTCATTGGAATCAGCGAATTGCTGGGTGGTATTGGCTTACTTTTGCCTTCAATCTTGAAAATTCAGCCTAAATTGACTGGCTTTGCAGCCATAGGAATACTAATTATCATGATTCTGGCAGCAGCTTACCATGGAATGAGGGGAGAGTTTGAAGCTATTGGAATGAATGTAGTCATAGGTGCCCTGGCTGGATTTGTAGCCTGGGGCAGGTTATACAAAGCACCCATTAAGACCAAATCATGAAAAGACAGGAATTTATCAGGAATCTATTAAGCATTACTGCCATGGCATCATTAAGCAGTTTCAAGAAATTCACAGATAGCCTCCCTCGCCAGGGAAAAAAAATGCCCGTTTTGTTTACCTCTCATGGCAATCCAATGGATATACCCCTAAAGAGGGAAGAAAAAGCTTTCTGGAATTCTCTTTTTGAGTTGGGAAAAACGTTACAAAAGGGCTATGACATCAAAGCTGCATTGGTTGTGTCTGCGCACTGGTGCACCAAGCATAAGACCTATGTGAATATTTCCCCCCAACAAAAGCAAATTTATGACTACTACGGTTTTCCGAAGCATTATTATGACCCGGTTTACCAAGCCAAAGGGGCTCCCGAATTAGCCAAAGAAGTAAGCAAGATTGTTCCGAGTATAGCCGAAACAGGGGAATGGGGACTAGATCATGGTGCTTGGCCGATGTTGATGCATTTGTTTCCTGAAGCCAATATCCCAGTTTTTCAAATGAGCATTGACTATTATGCAAGTCCCAAATACCATTTTGAATTAGGGCAAGAGCTGAAGTCCCTAAGGGAAAAAGGAGTTTTGATCATTGGAAGTGGCGCCTTGATACATAACCTTCAAGTTGCCATAAAAAAATTCAGAATGGGAGATACTTCACTTGAGGGCTGGGAGGAGGAATATGATACCTGGATCAGCAAGCAACTGGAACAAAGAAATTTCCAGAACCTCATTGAGTATGAAAGCAGTCATAAACTCGGAAAACTCGCAGCACCAACTCCTGATCATTTTGTACCTGTTCTTTATAGCTTGGGAATGATGGACAAGAAGGATGAACTTCAGTTCTTTTATGATCACTCCCCTACTGTACCCGCTTTTGGTGAAAGGAGCTTTATCATTTCCTAAATAACCCGAGTTAGCAGCTGTGAATTTATTTGCTTAAAAACAAAGTTGTCCTTACCTAAGACCCTAATGTGTCTTTACAGGCAACCCAAACTGTCATTTCGAGCTTAAGCGAGGAACCTACTCACCCTGCTGCATAGATCTCTCACTAACGTTTGGGAGGACATATTCCATTCGAAACGACAGCTGAGCATGAATCGAAATGACATTTACCCTTTGGATGCCTTTAACTGACAACCTGGGTTAAATGGATTTTAGAGAATAGGAAGGGTTAAAAGTAGGAAAAGTTGCTATTGTCTTATCAAATTCAAATATTTCTATATATAAACAGAACCAAAGAGGATTCTTTGGCATCTTATTAGAAATGTTACAACAGATGAGCAAACAGCTACTTTTCCTTTTTCTAACCTCCTTGATTTCTACATATGTAAATGGCGCCTCCTTGACCATTAAGGTAAGGTCAAAACTACCTGTAAAATTCAATGATCAGGAAGTTCCTGCACAAGGGGAGGGATTATATCTATTTGAAAAAGAGACAAGCTATCCTGGCCTTGTGGTCATGGAGATTCAAGATCAGGAATGGGAAATATATGCTGAAGTAGGCAAAGTTGTTGAGGTACTTGTAGAAGGAGAAAAAGCTGTATTTTCGGGAGACCTGGTTCCTGAAAATGAGCATTTAGCCAATGAAAAAATAGTCAATGTAGGTATCAACAAATTCCTCAGCAAAAACTGGTATACTTTACACTGTAAAGGAGGGGATCAATTTGTAAAGGTCATTGATTCTCTTCAGCATATATTCATGGATCTTATGGGGCAAAATCCTGAATTGAATCCATCTTTCAGAAAAGTCAACAAAGCCTCAATTAACTATGCATTCAAAAGGCTCAAATTGAGGTATCCCCAAATGCACAAGAGATTCACTGGAAATGAAGTTTCAATGCCAGTGGACATAAATAAAGAGTTTGCTAAAGGCCTGGATGAAATTCAATTTGCAGCACTTGATTCCTACAAGAGCTATGTCAGGGATTGGCTGGATATGGAGGTGGCAAAAAAATCTGCATTGCTGGAAAATCCCCAGACATATAAAGGCCTTTTAAAAACCAAAAAGGCTCTGAAAATCATAGAAAATGTGTTTGAGAATCAGGAGCTAAGGGATCTTTGGTCATTTGCCTTTGTAAAATCACATATTGAGCAATATGGCTGGATAAATGGTCATGAGTTCCTGGAATTGCTTTATGAACATGTAGCATCTGCTGAAGTCAAAAAACAAATACAGCAGTACAGAGACTTAAGGCTTGCCAAACGAAAAGGCATTGAAACATTTGTTTTTAAAACCGTCAATGGCTTTAAACTAGAAGCCTATATTTTCAAACCAAATAACTTTGATTCGACCAAAAGATACGCTGCTCTGGCAGGTTTTCATGGCGGAGGCTGGACAGTAGGCAATGCCAGTTTCACTCAAAGCAGTGCCGAACATGCAGCAGAAAATGGCCTTATTGGTTTTTCGGCAGAATACAGGTTATCGAACAGGGATGACATCAGCCCCGAAGAAGCCATGGAAGACGTCAGGGATTTTATGCGATGGCTGCGGGCCCATGCAGACTCCCTTTCTGTCAATCCTGATCAAATCATTGCAAAAGGTGTTTCCGCTGGAGGACATTTGGTTTCCTCCATATCTGTCATCCAGGAAGACCCACAAAGTATACCTAATGCCCTTATTCTACTCTCTCCCGCCCTTAGCACCTCTGACAATTATTTCAAAGGCTTATTAAGAAAGGGGCAAAATGCTGAAGACTTATCCCCTTTGTTGCAGATCCAGGCAGGATTGAACATGCCAAGGGTACTCATCCTTCAGGGCAGAACTGACAACCTCACTCCTACCCCATTTGCGGAAGAATTCAACAAAAAGATGAACGAGTTGGGATATGAAAGCGAATTGGTGATTTATGAAAACTGTGGGCACTTGTTTACGCCCTCACATTTGGACGATACTGCCTGGCCTCAATCAGATCCTGAGGTTGTGAAAAGGGCATTTGTAAGGCAGGCTGAGTTTTATCGAGAACTTGGCTTTACAAGAAACTAACAACACATTTAGGACTTAGCATCCTTCAATACTGAATTCAATTTCTTAACCAGCTTTTCTATGACTTTGTCCATCCCCAAAGAACTTGAACAGGCAAAGCCATCTAACAAAAGGGCATGTCTTTTTTCTATTTCTGCTTGAGCTATTCCATGCCAAATAGGCAAGATCAGTGCTTTTGATCTTTTATTTAAAAAGGCATTTAGTTCTCTTCGCGTCCATTTATTACTGAGATAATCTTTACTAACTACTGAAATCATGATGTCGCAAGCATAAATGGCCTGGCTAATTTCATCACTTAAGGAAGATCCCGTATGCAGTTCTGTGCCTGAGTACCAAACCTTAAAGCCTTTTTCAACAAGTCTTTTATATAACTCATCACTGAAAGTAGACTTGTCAACAACTGCATGGGAGAGGAAAATGTCAAAATTTGTCTTCAACTCTTCTGGATAGCGTTCGAGGACAAGGTTGTACCTGTTCTGAACCTCAGATTTCCACTTTTTAATCGTTTCAGAATAAATTTCTCTCCACCGCTTGGATTCACTTTGATTCAATTCAGAAAACTCATCAATGTCATCCAGGATATCAATGGCCAGTTTTATATTCAACTCATCCTTTTTTAACTCATTGATATTTGAAATAATCTTAATGCATTCTTCCTTCCACTTTTCTGTGGGAATATCTTGCCCCAAGTCTTCTGGAAATTTAAGAGTCTCTGGAATTATCTCAACTGTAAACGCATTTCGAATTCTCGTTGCACATGAGATATGAAAAATTTCAGCCCCAAATTTTTTTTGTAGTGGCCTATACCTAAGTAAAAATCTAGCAAACTGTTCAGCCAATACTGGCTGAACCCGGGCAATTGATTTGAGTTTACCTTCAAGTCCTGGCGGAGAAAAGAAAATTAACTCATCCTTAACAAAAGGATTCCTTTCCAATGAAACATTTGGCCAAAGCAAAGCATAGACTGGTATAAACGGAAGGCGAAAGTAGAATACGAAAAAACTTGCAGTCAAAACCAAGGCATTGGCAGCATCCAAGCCATTCCAAAGAGCAACCATCCAACCAAATACACCAATTGAGGAGGTAAAGAATATTCTTTCTTTGTGAGAAAATAGCCTCCCTCCAAAATATCGAATGATGACATCCGCAAACAATCCAAAATATGCTCCTAAAAGAAGCCCGGTCAGGTATTGATTAAAGACTGCAAAAGGATATGAATTAAAAATAACTGAGAATAGGTAAACACTTAGCGCTCCAAACATGCTTAGGGTAACAACGACTAAAGCGAAACCCATTTTCTGTAGACTCAATATGGCCTGCAGAACAAATAGGGTCAAATAGATCCCCCCCATTGTCTTCAACATTTCCAGGCTTAGGTTGCTCTCAACAAAATACATTATTTCGTTGCCGACTGCGGTTAAATCCCCTCCACTGATTCCTTGGGAAACCAGGTGAATCAAAAGGAATATTGCGATTAGAAAGCCATAATAAATCCCACTCAACAAACAAAGGGCAAAAAATAGCCTGATTGAATTCAAATACCTCTTTCTGAATCCAAGAAATACCTCATAATCATCAAAGCGTCCTGGCTCAAAAAGCAGCCAGGAAAGGAGTTTATTCAGGTCATCTACTTCCAAGGATCGTTTGAATTCCTCTTTCATTTAATTAATGCTCTTCCTAAAACATGTATAATTCTGGCTTGATCAGGAGAAAATCAAAACCTGTTTCAATTTTGACATAAAATATACCTTAAAATTATAATTCCCTTCTTTGAAGGGCTTCAGACAAAAAATCACCTCTCAAACTTGAAGTATGGACAAGAGCTCCTAATGTGTAAATGGGAAATTAAATTTCCTAGGCTTGAGATTTTTGTTTTTTTTAACAGAAAGTTAAGTGTCTAAAGCCTATGCGAACCTAGCTCTCAATTCGCTCAAAAAGTAAACGCATGGTAGTTAGTCAGTCCAGAGACCCATCTATATCCTATGAATTATTCAGATCTCGCTACACCTAAACAGGCCTCTCCGATTAGCCAAATAAGCTCCTCATATATTTTCCATCTAAGCCAACTCCAAATATTCAAGAAACTACCATCTAAAAAACAGACTGCCTTTCAAGTTGTTGGATAGAAATATAGTTGACTATGAAAAAGGATGGATTATACGAAAAGAAGGAGGATTTCAATTCAATAAAGCCAGCATCTCCATTCCTTCAAAAATATATAGCCTACTATTATTTCCATAACTCAGAGGAGGGAGACCATTGTTCCAAATTCGTCTATTACCCTCATACTAAAAATGCCTTATCGATTTATAAAAATTCAATCATTGTTCGCAGTGGAGATTTTCACACCAAGACCATTCCACATTCCCAAAAATACTTTTTTACCTACTCCAAATTAACCCATCAATTTGCTAAAGCGGAAATTCATGCTCCTTTTGACAAAATTGGAGTTGTATTTCAGCCCTTGGGATTGAATCATTTTATAAAGGAGGACCTATCGAATGTTTTACTGGGAACTTTCAGTTTGGATTTTAAATACTTCGAAGGTTCCATGACCCCATTCCTGGACCGCATTTATGCTTCGGATTGTTTATTAGAAAAAAGAAGGTATTTGGATGAGTATTTCCTTTCCATTTATGAGGGATTCCAGGACGAGAGGCTGGAAAGAGCGTTAGAACTTCTCAATGACCAGGAGGTAAAATACACCGTACAAAGCCTGGCAGAGGAATTAGGCTTGAGCCGGAAAACGCTATTGAGAATATTCCATAAGCATCTATGTTGTTCGGTGAAGGATTATTTGAGCGTGGTTTATTTCAGGAGGGCCCTAGGGATATACAACAACTCCAGTGAAAAAAAATTATTAATTGAAGTTGCTCTGGATACCGATTACTATGACCAATCTGAATTCATAAGCCACTTCAAAAAATTAACAGGATTTAATCCCAAAAGATTTTTCAGAAAACTTATCCAATACGGAAAGGAAGAAACTTTCTGGTCAACTGCACAAAATTAAAAGCTGTCCCAAATTACCAATTTTCAGAGGATCTAAGGACATAACTTAATGCTAGAATGACAATCATTCTACACAATTACAATTTCAAACGCATTAAGTATGAAAACAATTTATCAGATTTTAAGCATTTGTTTTGTGCTCTTGTCTATTTCGGTTCAGGCACAAAATCCAACACAAGACAAGTTCCATTTTTTAGCCTATGGCGGATTGGGCTATGGAATTGTGGTAAATGATGGTGCATCAAATTATAACCTAAACAGCAACCAGGGAGAAATTCTCGTCAATTTCATGATTACCGGGGGACTTAAGATTGCTACGGGGGTTGGTTATAACCAGCTAAGCGGAAGTGGATTTTATGCTGAGGGAAACTTTTATCACGACAGGGAAGTAATAAAGATTCCATTGCTGTTATCCTATGAAATGCAAACGTATGAGAAACTAAAGTTAATCGTAGGAATTGGGGCTTTCGGCCAAACCATCATCAAAGATGAATACCAGTTTTTGAATTCTACTCAAACCGATGCATTTCAAGGTTGGACATTTGGTATTCAATTTGGGGCCAGCATGGTTTATGAGCTACAAGATAATTTCAGCCTTGGCCTTCAACTGAATGGGCAATCAGACCTCAGCCAACTGGAAACAAGCAATAGCCAATTTTTTAATGGTAGTCAAAGAATTGATAAACTAACATCCATTGGGCCTGTTTTTTTGTTTGGTTTTTAGAAGGGAATGGTCTGATGGTCTGAAGGAGTTTTGCAGAATCAAAACAAGCTAATCTACTTTCTCCTTTGAGATTGAAAGGAACTCATCAAAAAACGTCTCTGCAAATCACTCTCTATTAGCCGGGGACATACTTTTATAGCTGCTTGTGTCAACAAAAAGCCTCATTTGCACTTTGCAGATGAGGCTTTTTGTTTTAAAAAATCTATGTGGAGACGAAGGGAGTTGAGGGAGTATGCAGTTGTGGGCCTTGAGGGTCAAGGAGTAAAGGACAAAAAGGCCTTTGTTGCCATTTGGCAACTTTTCTTGGCGAAATTATCCCTGGTTCAAAATTTTAGAATTGGGCAAAAAAGTGGGGATTGGGTGGAACATTCGGTCATTTTTCCTGGGGAATAAAGCTAGGGACTATTGAATTTATTCTTTCGTATTGGGCAACTTGCTGGAGAGCCTTTTAGTAAAAATACCCCTTACATGAAAATCAAGGAGGATAATTTTATCTTTTCGGGATAGGCAGAAATAATTGGAGGGATTGGTAATTTTTTGGGGATTTGGAAGAATTGAGCTGTTCAGATTTTTACTTTCCTTTTCTAGTGTACTCACTGATTTACCTATCTAAAAGCCGTCTTAATGTTGAATCCCCTCTGCTGCTGTGGACAACAGCAATTACCAATGCATCATCTTTTACTCGATAAAATACGTTGACAGAATACTTCAGGATGCTAGCGACCCTAATTCCAGGGTGCTTTTCAGGAAAGGCTCGAGGGTTTCTATTTAAGATGCCCTCTAGTTCTACCAATGATTGTGCAGATTGATCCGCCAGTTCCTCTCTCTGTTCTTGAAGGTAAAGATATAGGTCAGAAACATCTAAGCGAGCATCTTCAGTAAATACTACCTTCATTTTTGAAGGCCTTTAAGAACTTCCTCTAGAGAATAAATCCTCCCTACCCCAACTTTTTCCATTTTCTCCAGCCTTGCAATAGCCAAATCCAATCCTTCAACTTCGGACTTAGCCAAGTTGTCGAGGATCATCTTCGCAATTTGAATTTGATCTACTTTGCTCAGTGAAAAAAGTTCTGATATGATTTGTTCTTTACTCATTTAATAAGTTGAATAGTATTACAAGTAATAAAATATAACGAAAAAATCTCACGATTAGGTTTGATTCTTTTTGAAATAAAGCAAAGAACCAAGTCAACACCATCGTGGTTAACCTTCTCCTGCTAGGAGGAAGCCCGGCTCTTGCCCAGACCCCCACGTGCTAAGTACTAAGAAGCCATGAAAAGGGAGAATTACTATTTTGGGAGGAATGATTTTGACCGAGCCATACGTGAATTTCAAGATGAAAAGGTCGCTGCTCGGGAATGTAAACTTCCTCCCTCATTGACCTCTAGTGGCCTTAAGAATGGGGTGCAGTTAAGTTGACCAGGATTAGTCCCCGTATTTTTCTTCATATTTTTGTAATTTTCCAAAAATACTAGTAATAATTTTTTACTTTTAACTCTATGCTAATCTTTGGCAAAAAGGGAAGTAATTTGTTCAGAGCATTGATTTTGGAAGGCAGGGAGGGTGAAAACAATTAGAATAATTAAGCATAAATAGAAGTATGAATATATGGGTACATAGTTGTAATTCAGTAGAAAAATTTGGTGGAAAACCAGAAGATTACCTTGAAATACATAAGTTCATAGACTCCTCAAAATATTACTTTTACCACTATAAACATCGGGCGATGTTACATCACAACCTGGGTGCAACAATTACAGAGAAAGCATTCGGGAAGTCCCTTGTTAATAGCCTGGGAATTGAGGTTCCAATGAAAAGAATTGTTGAAGAACACACTCGCGAAGATATTTCAGGTGAATATCCTACAGTAGATGAATGGTTTGAAGAAAATAACTCGTTAAAAGAATGTGTGACAATGGTGCCAAAATCTACAAGCGAAGCGGTAAATTCCTTTATCCAAAGTCCTTTGGAACTCACTGCAAATAAGGCTTCGATGATCATTACCTGTAGTGACTTTGGGGTTTCATTGATAGAAAAAATATTCGGGATGGAAGAAGCAATTCTTATCCGAAACCAAATTCCCAGGAGTCAACACTTATCCAATATTTTACCTAGGCTTTCTCTCAACCCTGAATGGGCCTTTGGTATGTAAAGATAAATTCGCTTTTAATCAAAAATTAAAAACCCCTAGATACAAACATGCGATACATTTACAATCAATCCACGTGGGAGAATTTTTTGAAGGAAGTAGAGCCTTACCCTGTACTTTTAGAGAAACTTTCCAGCATTTCTATCAAACCATTGAAAGAGGGAGAAAAAGAACTGGAATGGGGTTTTTCTCCCCGTTTCGAGTTTGACGCTGAAACAAATTCACTCATAGATGGCATAGGGCTTGAAATTTTCAAAGCCAAGCTGCAACAAATTCAAAATCAGGGCGGGAAGCTTTACTATTTTTGGGATGGAGGCAACGACGACGCCCTCTGGTGGTACTATGTTGAAGGAAATGATGAGATAGAAGTCAGTGGGAACATTTTTAGGACCATGGGATATAGACTGGCTGGGAACCTTGGTGTACCGGGTGCGAGTGCTGGATCTTTTTATGCAGGAAAAGGGAGCTTTAAGATTAATGAAGAAGGCGAGGTGATACTTGAGTTTGGTGGCCTTGAAGGGTTTGGCTATGGAAACCAGAAACTGGGGGACTTAAAACACCTTCTTCCAGAAAAAGAAAACTCTGATTATGTGCATGGGCTTGAATTGAACTTTCCAGAAGGTGTAGAAGAAGTATCTTTTCGCAGTGTCAACAATAGCTTCCTAGCTGACACAGACGATCTCCTAGAGGAAGATGAAGAAAGAAGCGAAAATCTTTTGGACTGGTTTCTATTTAATCCTGGTACTTATGAATACTCCGAAGACACATTTCTAGTTGATACTTACCCTATTTTTGATCCCCCCTTGTCAGATGAAGATCAATCAAAGGTGATTGAATACGTCCATGGTAATTTCTTCCATTTCCTCAGCAATGCGCTGATCGTTTTTGCAGGGAGGGTAAGTCAAACCCATATATATATTGACGTATTTGAGGGGTATGGAGATGCGGAGAAAGGCTACACCCTAAAAGTGAGCACCTAAGTCAGAGTTTTTATTCCAATCCAGTTAGCCTCCTTTTTTGTCAGAGACTAATGGATTGCCAAGAAAATTATTATTTAATGAAAACAGAAAACCACGCTAGCTATTCAGCTGAAAAATTTGGCGGATCAGCAGATTTATATTTACCTATACATCGCTTTCTCGACGGTTCTGAATCTTTTATGCCACATATCAAGCACCGCGCCTTGTTGCATCATACCCTTGGTATGGAAATTTGCACGAAGGTTTTTGGTGAATTTATTGACATTCCCGGAGGGAAAAAGGTCATGGTCAGGGATATAGCGGCTAGCCACATTCAGAGAAATCTAGTAGGTGTTACTCCAACAGTAGCAGATTGGTTCACTGACCAAGGGCACATGGATATCCATTTTGCATCCCTTCCAAAGTTTGACAATCCAAAATTAGAATCCTTTCTACAATCTCCTTTCCTACAATCCAATTGTTTGGCTTCCCTGCTAATTACCTTCAGTGATTTTGGAGTTGTGCTAGTCAAAAGAGTCTTTGGAGAAGAACTGGCAAAAGAACTATCAGAGAAGCTATCTTCAGAGCTAAAGGTGTCAGAACTGCTTCAGGAGCTTAGGTTTCGTGCTGGTTGGCAATTTTTAACAGAATCAAGGGAAAACTATCCTGAGCCAGAGGAGGAGGAAGATGAAGACTGGGATGACGATTAAAGGATGAGGCTCTTTTATTTAATTGAATTTACGCATGATAAATCGAATATTTCATGAGTTGAAGTTCTTTAAGCCTAGTCTTAACGGCTTTGATGTATAAGTTCCTTTTGATAGCAAAATGGTTTAGAGCTGTTTTTAGCTTCATCCATTTGAGGTTACTGAGGTACTCCCCAGAATTCGGAGCACTCAAGGTGTGTTGAGCAATGGAGACTACTTCATAAAAATCCAGAGGAAGTTTATTTCAATCAGGTGAAAAGAAATGATTCCTGACGCATTTACGTCAACACTTTTCTTCCTCTATTAGCTCCAAAGGCACTTTTTTACAGAGTGTGTCAGAAGGATTACAAGAAAAACTGCCCCTACACAACGTAGAGGCAGTTTTATGCTTTAGTGGAGACGGAGGGAGTCGAACCCTCGTCCGGAGAAGACAACTACAGAGCCTTCTACATGCTTAGTCGTCCTATTATTTTCACAAGGCCACCCGGACAACAGGGATGCCATGTGAGGGTGCTGTTAGTCTTTTTCCCAAGTTACAGCGGTCTTGAGAAGCAACCTGCCTGGTGTTGATGTGCCCCTCGTATGGCTGGTCGGCAGATAACTCCAACCGAGGGACATCTAGCTATCTAATCTAATTAGGCAGCTAGCGCGTAAGTTCTTTCGCCAATTGTGATTTGCTCTCGAAGGATTTAGGTGGTCTCGTAAGCCTCCCACCGCATGCTTATACTAAATAATTACCGACCCGTCGATACCGTGTCGTCCCCATGTCAATAAACTACTGCAAAATCAATGCAGGATCTAATATTACGGATTTTTTCTAAATTGGTTAGAATTCCAATTAGAATTTTGTTCACATTCACTTAACATGGCACTTCCCAGGAATAGCAATCTCCTCCCCTTTCTACTTTTTTCGGGATGTTTCTGTACCCTCTCTCTCTGGTTAGCCTCCTACATTCATCCCGCAGAGGATGCCGTCATTTTGTTTCGATATGCCAAGCACCTTAGCCAGGAAGGTGTCATCGCCTTTAATCAAGGGGGTCCCCCAACCGAAGGTGCCACCGACTTTCTTTGGATGGTCCTAATCGCCGGAGGTAACACCTTGGGCTTAAGTCCCTATTCTGCATCCCTGTTACTGTCTGCATTGGGATTAATATTAATGTCTTACTTGATTTGGGAAAATGCGCCAAAATCAGGATACCCTAAGCTCTTGGCCATTTCATGCCTTATGCTCGCTCCACAATGGTGGGCTGCCATTCAGGGTTTTTCGCCCTATTTCTTGGGAGGGTTTTTAATCGCCGCTGTCTTTTCCTTTTATAAAAGAGAAAGCATAGGCTTTGCGATTTTTGGTTTCCTTACCTGCCTCACAAGGCCTGATGCCCTTATCGTCATTGCCCCACTAGGTTTATATTTCCTGTTTGCTTCTACAAATCAAAAGAAAGACTTTGTTAGATTTTTCTGGGGGGCTATACTCCCAGGAATCCTCTATTTCACATGGAGGTATAAGTATTTTGGAGAATTATTCCCCCTACCCTTCTATGTCAAGGGATTTCAAACAAAGTTTTTAGGGATCTTTGATCTCAACAGCTTGAAATATGTAGGCATTTATCTTTTGAGATATGTAGGAGTTCTTTTACTGGCCCTCTCCATATTCTTTTACAAATTCCCCAATAGGCTAAAGGCCTTGATCCTGATCTGTACAATTTTCCCAATTCAATTTTATAGCTCCATAGCCCTCGAACAAAATGTGGCTCATAGATTGATCATGCCCCTCTTCCTTGGATTGTTTTCCTGCTTTTTGTTGTCATGGCCCTATATCCCCAAGGCTCAGATCTATTTGTTTTTGTTTTTGGCTACCAATGTATTCTATAGTTTTAGCTATTTTTCACGTAGCCTGCCATTGGCTCACGATAACTATATTGCATTAGGCAAGGAAATGGCTTCCATTCCAGGCAGGCTTGCCACTACTGAGGCCGGAAGAATCCCCTATTACAGTGAATGGGAGACCATGGACATGTGGGGCTTAAATAGCCCTGAACTAAGCCGAAGATTGATTAAAGAAAATGACCTTGGTTCTTTCCAGGCTGACGTCATCCTGTTGGATGATGGGGAGCTTGAGTTTGATCAATTGTTCGGTGAATTGGATGGTCCATATCGAGCAGAAAAAAGCTGGGACAACATGGTCTTCAATGCGCTGAAATATGGAGTAGAATCTGGAGATTACGAATTATACTGGGTAAATTATCAGAATAAAAGAGACGAAAGCCAGATTGAAAGATTTTGCTATTCTATTTTCCCAAATAGCTATGAGGCTAGGCGAGACCTTTGGTTGCTCAAAAAAGATTACCCATATAAAGAAGCTCTGACAGGCTTGGAATACCTATCAGAGCTATGATATTTTTCTAAACAAGTAGTTATTACTTTCTGGGTACAGAAGGTCCTATATTATTCTGATGAAAGGGATCCTGCTCCACCTCCACATTCAACCTTAGCACCACAGAAGGATTGTCAGGATCATTGCTCCTAACTGTAATTGATTTTCTCTGAGTACCTCTGCGGCCACGGGAGTCAAAAGTTGCCTGGATCTCAGATGTCGCTCCAGGCTGGATAACCTTATCCTTTGGAGCGGAAGCTGTACAACCACAAGAGGCCTTTACGCTTTCGATAATTAAAGGCTCTTTACCTGTATTGGTGAACTTGTAAGCTACATTTACTTTCTCGCCTTCCAAAACCACCCCACCTACATAGTTGGTATTCTCAAATTTGATGTTTGGCATGGCAGCCAACTCTTCCGCGCTAAAGACCTTCTTTATGCTGCCAGTAATGGTCAAGCTCTTGTCTTTCTGAGATTTATCATCTGTATACAAAGTAATGGTCTTGGAAAAGGATCCATAGGAAATGAATTTACTTCCATCAATTTTCACCTTTATAGCACCTACTGATCCAGGAGTCAATCCGCTTGGCGTAGGTTCTACATCAAACATGATTTCCTTATCAATGTCACTCAGGAAATTGACAGGAAATGGACCAAGGTTCTTCACCTTGAAGTTGACATCTTTGGTTTTGTCAGAATCAAGTACTCCAATGTTGATCACCGTTTTGTCAAAAGCCAAATTTCCGGACTTCTGAGGGAAGTTCACATTGTCATTGGGCTGACCAGGGTTTACATTTCCTTTGATGTACAAAATGGTTGGCCTATCAGCAGCATCTACATTCACAGTAATGGTTTTTGTGAATTTCCCGATTCTGTTACTATTGTACTTCACCTTGATTTCTCCTTTGGCTCCAGGAGCTACCTCCTCACGGGGCCATGAAGGAGTGGTACATCCACAGGATGCCTTCACTCGGCTCAACTTGATGGGTTCCTCAGTAATGTTCGTAAAGGTAAAGGTGTACTCAGCGGGGTCTCCCTTCTCGAGCGTTCCGAATTGGTGGGTAGTTTTTTCAAATTTTATTTTCTGGGCAGATAGTCCAATGCTGACTAGCATCAGTAGGGCAAAAAGCCATATTTTCTTCATCTCCATGGGTTTTGCAGATTAATTTTAATTTCCCTAATACAAATATAAAAGGATCGTGCAAGAATAACTAACTAATCTTTTAGTAGTTCAACATCCCTTCCAACCTTCACAAATACCCAATTCTCATGATCATAAACTATGTCAAAAGTTTCCTTGGGCAAATCAAAACCATCCTTTGCTAGAATTTGATAATTCGGAAACTTCATCGGATCACTCCCCTTAAGCTGATAGGCCTCCAACAAATAGTTGTGGGGATCATTTTTCAAGTAGAACTGACCCAAGTTTGATTCTTGAGCTTTCAGAATAAATAGCTCAAGAGTTCTTGTATATGATCTTTCAAAACCTATTTCTCTATCTGTTTCGAAGTGGATTTTCGTAACCATAAAACCCCAAAAAAGCAGGTAAAGTATATTCAGCCCAAGCAGCAATGCCCTTATCCATTTATAGCGATACACCAACCCAAAAAATACCAGTAAAATAAGCAGCATTGAAGGCAGGTAGTAACGGTCTTCTGCTACATAGGTCCAGGATTTGAATTCATTCCAGTCTTCCGTTGGCTGAGTCAGAGAGAGAAAAAGCAAAAACCCCAGATTTATCAAAATAATGACCAATCCCAGAAAAAAAATGGACTTACTATTTGTTTTAACCCTCCTATACAAATAGAATCCCAGCCAAAACAAAAGAATGGAATTGATAAGTAACAAGAACAGTTTAAGGGCAAAATAAACAGCCGGGAAGGCTGTCTCTATGCTTATTTCCTGGGGCCATGCCCAAAAAAGAAGGCTTTTAATCAGGAAAGGACTAGATTCTAGCAAGTTTGAAGGGAAAAAGCCTGTTTCTTTTGGGATAAGGTTTGGCCCTTGACGCTGCCATAAAATCAAAAAAGATGCAGCCGTGAACTGTAAAAAACTTGCCCCTCCCAATACAAGGTAAAATTTTCGTCTATTTGCTTTATGCTTTGAAAAGAATACAAGTGCTGGGATGACCGCCACAAAAGGCAAATAGGCAGGTCGGGTCCAAAAACATAAAGAAAAGAGCAGGGAAGCGAATATGATGCTTGTGGTCTGAAAAGAATTCAAAAACCTAAGTACAAAAGACAATGCCCAAGTAAAAAAACACAATGCCAACAAACCTGAACCCGTAGCATATTGTAAGGGGGCTAATCCTATTCCCAGGAAAATCAACATCTGTACTGTCCACTTCTTCTTCAATTGAATCCTAAATAGCTTTTCCAAGCCGAGAAAAATAAAGAGCAGGACAAATATATCCAATAACCTAATGCTGATTGTCCATTCTTTAACAAAGGAGTTCAATGTTCCTAACACCAATGGATAAATAGGAGGAAAACGATGCATAGAAGTCAAAGCATCATGCTCCTCATCATAGGCTACCCAACCCTTCCCCTCCAACCAATTGGAATATGTCGCGGCCTGGGCCAGGGTATCCAAATAGATATTGGGGAAATGCCACCTCTGCTCAGCCTTGAGGAGGAGTATCCCAAGGAAAGCCAAGAGGAGCCATTTTTTCTTATCAATTGTTTTGTCCCAAATCACGCTGAATGATTTTTTCCCTTTTAGCAGTTCAAACTTACACCTGTAACATTCCTTAATATTCTTGAAGCAAAAATTATCCTGATTGAAATAATTTCAAATTAAAACCCGATATCCATACAACAATGATAATTAGAGCCTATTCTTTCATCTGCCTCCTCATCCTATGTTTTATTCCAAAGTTGAATTATTCTCAGGATAATTCACACATTTCTCTAAACCTGGGAACCAGTGAAGATGATAAATGGCAATTTGCCGGCAACATCAAACTAAATAAGGAAATTCGGCGTATGGGGGAAAACTTTTCAACGATTGAGGTTGTGAAACTTAGAAATGACGACAAATTGTTGGAAGAAGAGGTAAAAAACTTCGTTGCCCCGGCTGTCCCTCTCCTGGATTTTTCTGCCAAATGGAACTTTGGCAACATAGCTATTAGTTGGATTACTCCTGCCCTTAAAAGCAGGAAATCCATCACTCTTCAAAAAAGTACCAATGGCATAAATTGGATCGATGTTTATGTAGTTAGGGAAGAAGATAAATCTATGTCCAGGAGTCAATACCTGGATTCGAGTCTTCAGATAGGAACAAATATTTATCGCTTAAAACAGATCAATACCAATAATAAAATTGCTTACAGCAACCATGTAGCAGTTGAGGTGTTGCCCGAACTCATTCACACCACCTACCTCTACCCCAACCCATTGATTTTCGGAACTTTGATTGAACTAGAACTATTCAAAGCTGCTGAAGTCGAAATAAAAGTGCTAAGCGAGGACTATAAAGAACTGGCGATTGTGTATTCGGAACTTTGCAGCATGGGCAAGCACTTTGTGGAGCTGAACATGGATGGGCTCCCTAAAGGAAAATATCTTTGTTCGATTACAAGTGGAGGAAAGACTGCTTACAGAGTCTTACAGCGCTAACTACTTCTTATTGCGGGTAGCATTGGGCTTGCGAGGCAACGCCTGCCCATAGGCACGGTTATAGCTCACGATAGCCTTGCAGAGATTGCTTGCTATGGCTCTTTGGCCTTTTTCCGAAATCAGATAGCTTTCTTCATTTAGGTTAGACATAAAGCCGATTTCAGTCAAAACAGCTGGCATGCCACACATATACAAGACCACAAAGGGAGCTTGCTTAACTCCCCGGTCATTTTTTCCGAGGTTTTCACACATATTCTTTTGAATTCTCTCTGCCATACTAAGGCTTGATTCTCGGAAAAGATCTTTGAGTAACTTCAGGTAAATAGCCGCCTCTGGGGAGTTGGGATCAAAGCCCCCATACATTTCGTGATGGTTCTCCTCAAAAAGGACAGATTCATTCTCTTTGATCACCGTTTCGTAGCCCTCTTGTCCTTTATTCAAGCCCAGTACATAGGTCTCGACTCCGTGGCGGGCTTTGTTTTTCATGGCATTACAATGAATGCTTATGAAGAAGTCTCCCTGGTTCTCCTGGGCAAATTCACCTCGTTTGTGAAGGGGAATAAACTTATCCTTATCTCTGGTTAATAGGACTTTCATCCTGGGAAAGTACTTTTTAAGTGAATCTTTGAGCAAAAGACTTACTTTTAAAGCTATTTCCTTTTCATATTTGCGCTTCCCTACAGTTCCTGGATCTTTGCCGCCATGACCGGGGTCTATAATCAGGGTTTGAATGGGCATATCGGCTTTTTGTGCATACAAATTATGCAGCAAAAAGATGGGAGTGAATGAAAAAACTAAAAAAATTATGAATTGCCGACTGAGCATAACCAACCTGGAGCTTAAAATT
This sequence comes from Bacteroidia bacterium, assembly GCA_022760475.1. Classification (GTDB taxonomy): domain Bacteria; phylum Bacteroidota; class Bacteroidia; order J057; family J057; genus JALEFZ01. The sequence goes on from JALEFZ010000081.1 coordinate 22,456, forward strand.
AATTACTATAAACCAAGAACGAATTAATTGGGGAAATGGGTATTATTTTGTTTTGTTGAATATTACGTCAGTTTTCATGCCAAAAATAATACCTGAAAGCCTAAATAGTTGAGAAAGATGAAGCAAAGTCCAACACCTTTCAGATTCTAATTATATTTGTTCTGTTTTTTCAAAAATTTTGAAGAATGAGGAGGAATTTATTACACCTGTGTACGATAATATTTGTCTTGGGGATGATCGCCCCCTACAATATTATGGCACAGATTATACCTCCCAACTCAAAGCCAGAAAGCAGTCAGAAGGACACACCCAAGGATGGTCGACCGCCAGAATCCAGGCCCTTACCTGACTTTTCTACTCTGGAAGATACAAGCAAAATTGTGCCTCCTGATACCAGTAAAAAATCTACAGGCAATCCTCAAGAGCAGGCCATAATTGATTCTCTCAAAGCAAATAGCGACCTCTCAGCTCCTGTAAATTACGAAGCGGTGGATTCCATAGTTTACGATGTAAAATCCGGTGTGCTGTTTATGTACAGCCAAGGAAGCATCAAATATGACGACCTGGAGCTCAAAGCCGAACGAATCAATATTGAAATAGAAAAGCAAAACCTCCATGCAGAAGGAGTCAAGAATGAGGAAGGAGAACTTTCTGGAATCCCCGAATTTACACAAGATGGGGAGACATATAGAGCAAATGGCCTTGATTATAATTTTAAAAGTCAGAAAGGCTTAATCTATGGCGGAAAAATAGCACAAGAAGAAGCATTCATTCTCGCTGAGAAGGCAAAGTACCAAGACGATGGCTCATTCCATGGAACCAATGGAAAATATACCGCTTGTGACCTTGATCATCCACATTATTACATCAGATCAAAAAAAATCAAGTTATTGGACAATGACCAAATCATCAGTGGCCCCTTGAATATTGTTGTTGGAGACCTTCCACTCCCCGTGGTGGTTCCATTCGCATTCCTGCCAAATGTAGGCAAAGGGCAGAAGAATGGATTGATTATGCCCCAATATGGCAATGCAGGTGACAGGGGGTACTTTTTGAGAAATCTGGGCTATTACCTGGGATTGAATGATTATTTGAGTCTGACTTTTGATGGAGATATTTACACCCGTGGTGGTTGGCGGCTTGGGACTACCCTGGATTACAAGGTAAGGTACAAATATTCAGGAAACTTTAACCTCGAATTGGGTTTGCTCAGGTACAACGAACCTACGGACTCTGACTTCAGAAGGTCTTTTTCATGGAGAGTTAGATGGACACATAACCAGCCCATCGACCCTACTGCCAGCCTAAATGCTTCTGTAAACATTTCGAGTTCAAGCACCTTCCAAAGAGAAATTAGTTTTAATACCAATGATTTATTTACGAATGATTTGAAATCATCTGTATCCTTCAGGAAAAACTTCAACAACCTTCCCATAAATTTCACCTTTGCTGCAGACCATTCCCAGGACTTGAATGAAGGAACCATGACCATTAACCTTCCTACATTCAGCCTGAACCTTTCCAGGCAAATGCCTTTCAAGAATCTCGATGCCCCCATCTTTTCTCCTTTAAAACAGTTTTACTTCACATACCGAATGAACGGGAGGAATTCGATCCAGAATGTCCCGGATTCACTGGTATTGGATGTATTATTGCAGCAAGTAGATACCCTTACTTATTTTGAAAATGAAGAAGACACCGCCCTTACTGTTTCACCAATTACTGACTTCATTTCAAATGGTATTCAACATAACATCGCTGGGGGAACTAATTTTAAATTATTTGACCTAATCAATATTCCACTCACCTTCTCCTATGACGAGCGTTGGTATACAGAGACCATCCGGAGGGATTTTGACGCGGAGCAAAACCGAGTGATAGAAACAACTGTTCCTGGTTTGGCTAGGGCTTATTCTTATCAGGCGGGCTTGCAAGCCTCAGCTACTTTTTATGGAATTTATACACCCTTATGGGTAAATAAAAGAAGGGGGCTTAAGTTTCGCCAGCAGTTTAATACCTCTGTGGGTTATACCTACAGGCCTGATTTTGCTTCTGAAAGGTTTGGATTTTATGACGAAGTACAGACAGATTCTACTAGGACAAAGTTTCAAACCTATAGCCGTTTTGCCAATGGGATCTATGGGACGCCAGGACAAGGAGAGAGTCAATCTATCAGTTTTTCTCTTTCTTCTATTCTTGCAATGAAATATAAGCGTCTCAAGCAGAAGAAGGAATCTGAAGAGGATAAAGAAAATAAAGGAGAAGATGACAATGTGGTCCGAACCGACTTGCTTAAAAACATATCTCTTAGTTCGGCTTATAACCTTGCAGCAGACAGTTTTCAACTGAGTACCTTTAGACTTTCTGCCAGAACAAGTTTTTTAAAAAACAAGATAAATCTTACATCCAATTTCACCTTTGACCCCTATGTTTTTGGATCTGAGGCGGTAGAATTCCCATTGGATGCAGGAAATGCAAGGAGGTTAAATAAGTTTTTAATCCTTGAGGAAGGCAAACTCGCAAGGCTTACCAATGCTGGTTTTAGCTTAAATACCACCCTCAGGTCAAAACAAAAAAATGCAAGAGGCAAAAAATCCTCTGCCTTTGACGAGGAAGAATACTCCCAAGTATTAGCTAATTATAACCAGTATTATGATTTTGATATTCCTTGGAATATCAGGTTGGGGTACAATTTTAACTACAGTAAAACTTCCCTTGCACCAGCGAATATAACCTCCACGGTACGGATTTCAGGTGATTTGAATTTCACAGAGAATTGGAAAGTCGCAGTCACCACGGGTCTTGACCTGGTAGATATGGAAGCCACTACCACCAGTATTACCATCACCCGTCCCCTCCATTGCTGGCAATTCTCTTTCAACTGGGTTCCATTTGGATCAAGGAGGAGCTATTCTGTGGTGATTTCCGCAAGAAGCTCTACTTTAAGTGCATTAAGGCTAACCAAAAATGAATTTTGGCAAGACAGGTTCCAGACCCTCTAGCATCAAATCTTTTATGTTTTTTTGCAAATTTGACAATGGCTTTGAAATTCAAAGTTTTAGATATAAGATTTTTTGTTCTATTTGCTAAAGAAACCTGATTTACAACAATTCACTATTTTTCAGGGAAGAAAACACTGAGTTCAGCTATCACTGACTGCATTTATGCTACTTAATTTTCATATTCACTATGCCACCCAATGGGGTCAAAGGATTTTTATCTCCGGAAACATTCCAGAGCTAGGATCTAATGATCCTCATGCTGCCCTTCCTCTGCCCTACCTATTTGATGGCCACTGGGACCTTCAACTTGAAATCCCAGATGATTATTCAGGAACCATCAGCTATAATTATTTCATCCTCAACGAGTATGACCAAAGTAAAGAATGGGAATTTGGTCAGCCAAGAGAGATCCTTATTGAAGCAGGAAAATACCCTTGCATAAAGCTTACTGACTTTTGGAGATCCAAATCGGACGAGCAAAATGCTACCCTTTCCTCAGCTTTCCTGAGTACCCTGACCAGAAGAACAGGACCATTTCAAACCAAGAATAAGGCTGATTCTGGTAAAATTGCCTTGGGCCGTTCTGTACTTTTTCAATTAAGGGCTGCCAATGTACCGCCTGATTATAGCATAGCTATTTGTGGAAACCATCCTGCCTTAGGATCCTGGAATCCTGCCAAAGCAGTCATTCTGGAGGGAGATAATTTTCCTGTATGGAAAAAAGAGGTTCAGTTTGAAGAATTTAGAGGGCTCATTGAGTATAAATTTCTATTCATTGATAAGTCCAATGGTCAATTGATTGCCTTTGAAGAAAGATATAACCGAAAATTAGTCCTCTACCCCAGTGATCAAGAAACAGAACTTCAGATCCTGAATATCGATGATTTTTTAAGTCCTTTGGGAAACTGGAAAGGAAGCGGAGTCGCTCTTCCTGTTTTCTCCTTGAGGAGTGAAGAAGGAATGGGAGTTGGTGAATTTTCCGACTTGAAAAAGTTGGCAGATTGGGCATCAGATACCCGGCTGAATATGATCCAGATTTTGCCAGTTAATGATACCACTTCAACCAAAAGCTGGACTGATTCCTACCCTTATGGGGCGATTTCTGTCTTTGCCCTTCATCCTCTTTATATTCGACTTGAGGAAGTAGGAATTCTTGCAGACGAGGAACTCATGGCCGCCTATGACCAAGAGAGAACTAGGCTTAACTCGCTGGAAGAAGTGGACTACGAGGCTGTCATGAAAGTTAAAATGGCATACCTCGAACAAATATTTGAGCAGGAAAAAGAATCCACCTTTGCAGACAAGAATTACCAAGCATGGTTTGAAGAAAACTTTGACTGGTTGATGCCATATGCCTCATTCTGTGTGCTTAGAGATTCTTTTGGAACAGCCGATTTCTCAAAATGGGGTAATTTCGCAGACTATACCCATGAAGAAATTGAAAAGTTCTCAAATCCTTCTCAAATCCACTACGATAAGATTGCCTTCTTTTATTTTGTTCAATACCACCTTCATGTCCAACTTCTGGAGGCAAGTAACTATGCCCGCAAGCGTGGAATCATCCTCAAAGGAGATATCCCAATTGGGATAGTTAGGAATAGCGTCGATGCGTGGGTTGCACCCGAGCTTTACTACATGGATAAGCAAGCAGGCGCACCTCCAGATGGTTTTGCGATTGAAGGTCAAAACTGGGGCTTCCCAACCTATAATTGGGAGAAGATGGCCGAGGACAATTATGCCTGGTGGAGGAGCAGAATGACTCAAATGGCAGCCTATTTCGATGCCTATAGAATTGACCATATCCTTGGTTTCTTCCGAATTTGGCAAATTCCTGAACATGCCATTCAAGGCCTGATGGGCCAGTTTAATCCATCCCTGCCATTTTCGATTGAAGAACTTCAGGGAAGGGGACTTTGGTTTGATTATGACAGGCTAAGCAAACCCTATATCCGCTGGCATATGCTGGAGGTATTTTTTGAGGAGCATGCAGCCTCTGTAGCTGAAGCCTTCCTGGACGACTTTGCCTACCAGTGTTATAATTTCAAGCCTGAATTCGATACCCAACGCAAAGTCAAGGACTACCTGGATCAAAAGATCGCGGAAGACCCTCAATCTGAATGGTTCCTCAACCGGATCCGAAAGGGACTTTATGCCCTGCATGCTGAAGTGCTATTCTTCGAAGCTGAAGGAAGTCATGGAAGAGCTTTCGACCCAAGGATTGCCCTGCATCATACCTACAGTTTCCGGGAGTTGGAACCACAGCAACAAGCAATCATCAATGAGCTTTACATAGATTATTTTTATAAAAGACATGATGACTTTTGGAAGGATCAGGCACTGATCAAGTTACCTGCCCTGAAAGAGGCGACCAATATGCTTGTCTGTGGCGAAGACCTAGGAATGGTTCCTGATTGTGTCCCTGATGTCATGAGCCAACTAGGTATCCTTAGCCTGGAAATTCAAAGGATGCCGAAAGATTCAAAGGTTGAATTTTTCCATCCTGCAGATGCGCCCTATCTGTCAGTTGTCTCTCCGTCTACTCATGACATGCCTACACTTAGGGGATGGTGGGAACATGATCCCGCTACCTCACAAAAATTCTATAACCAAATCATGGGCAGGGATGGAGCTGCTCCATTTTTCTGTGAGCCCTGGATAGCACAGTCTATCATCGAACAACATATGTACTCTCCAGCCATGTGGGCTATATTCCCAATCCAAGACCTTATGGCTATGGACGGAAGCATTCGAAGGGAAAATCCATTTGTAGAGCAAATAAATGTTCCCGCTAACCCGACGCACTATTGGAGATACAGGATGCACCTTGGTTTGGATCAACTTATGGAATCAAATGGATTCAATGGAAAACTAAAACACATGATTTTGGACTCAGGTCGAAATCTACCAAAGGCTGAGAACATGGCTATGCAGGGTGAAGAATTGGCTGTAAAAAATGCCTGACACTAATCCTAATCCTTGGTTTCAGCTTTACATCCGGATACTACAGTCAGGGGAAGGATTTCACTTTGAGGAATATTTATAATCTCCTCTGCGCGCTTTCCATTTACCCTTAGTACCCTGGAAACCCTAACAGAAATTTTTGTACCTCCCTTTTCGAAGGGAGGTATTTTATTTTCAGGAATCAGGTCTCTCAGGGCTATGGTCAGTGGGGCAGAAATAGAAGGAATACTGAATAAGAGTTCTGGTTGACCAAGATTGGTTTGCCCATAAACAAAAATGCCCTGAAAAACATAATCCATTCCTTCGATGGCTTTCTGATAAGCAAAGGTCAGGCTATCATTATTTTCTAAGCAGAAAATACCGCTTGAAATAGATTGAAGACTTTCAGCCTTTCTATTTAACCTGATATCCAGAAAGTCCTGGGCTAACAAGGAGGAGCAGAAGGCGAGATGAGTGAAAATAAGTATAAGAAGCAATCTATTCATGATTAATCTCAGTTGAGCTTGAAAAGCTACTAAAAAGGATTTTGTCGAACACGAAAATCGATCAAGTGTAACTAATCTTCTGCCTTTTACCCTATCCCATGTCCTTTTACATCCGTTTTGTTTACTATATATCTACCAAATTTCATTTGGCAAGCGGGTATTTGAATTAATTCTATTCTTATTCTGAAATATCAAGGATATTTAATAGAATCTATTGGGTGAAATGACTAATATGAATAGTAAATAACTAACTCAATTACTTATGAAAATCACTTTCTATGGTCATGCTTGTTTTGGGGTTGAAATAGCTGATGTAAATCTCCTTTTTGATCCTTTTATTAGCCCAAACCCACTAGCCAAAGACATTGATATCAATGCAATTCCATGTGACTTCTTACTAGTTTCGCATGCGCATCAAGACCATATGGCTGATGCAATAGCTATTGCTCAGCGGACTGGCGCAACATTGATATCGACCTACGAGGTAGCCACATGGTTTGGCAATCAAGGACTAGAGAAGGTTGTTCCATTGAACCATGGAGGTGCTTCAAACTTCCCTTTTGGAAGGTTAAAACTTGTAAATGCCATTCATAGTTCTTCCTTTCCAGATGGCTCCTATGGAGGCAATCCGGCAGGTTTTGTGGTTTCAAACAAAGAAGAAGGAGATTTCTACTTTTCTGGCGACACAGCCCTGACTTATGATATGAAACTCATCAATGAAGAATTTGATATAAAGTTTGCTATGCTTTGTATGGGAGACCATTTTACCATGGGAGTAGAAGATGCATTAAAAGCAGCCTCTTTTGTCGGAACCGACGATGTTATTGGTATGCACTTCGATACATTTCCACCTATACAAATTGACCATGCAGCAGCCATAAGTTTATTCGAAGAAAACGGAAAACAGCTTAGCTTGCCTGCTATAGGAGAGACAATCGATAAATAAATTCATTTAAAAATCAAATCCACCAGAGTATGTCAAATTACTCAAAAGATCAATCACAATTTGAGCACCTATGGAATGAACCTTATTCATTCAACTTGGGAGGCTACATTCGACAAGCATTTGGAATGCTTAAGGCTTTTCCGTTTGGATACCTTGGCCATATTCTCTTGACCATATTCGCAACTGTCATCATTGCATTAATCAGTTCCATGACAACGGCACTTGCACTGGGTCAATCTACTGTGGTAGGGCTCATACTTAATCAGCTGGTAGGCTGGTTCATAGGAGCTTTCTCCTTATCCATGATGTCGGGAATTTTTATAGTAGCTGATAATTATAGAAGGGAAAATAGAAGAAGTTTTGATGGCTTCTTCCATGGAATCAACCATTTCGGTCAACTATTCCTTTATTCTGCAACTGTAGGAGCCGTATTTTCAATCATAGCCCTGATCTCCATGAAAATTGTTAACCTGGATTTCAATGCTTTTGATTTCTCTGCCCTATCAGAAGGAGACTTTGATCCAGACGATTTTCCTGCCTTATTGGATAGTCTTCAGGCAGCAATTACTCCTGAGTTTGTGATGAAACTTTCTGCTTTTGGTGGATTACTTTCTCTGTTGAGCCTTTATTTCAGGGTTTCATGGAGCTTTAGTGTACCTATGATCGTCTTGAAAAAGATGCGTTTCTGGGAAGCCATGGAATCATCCAGAAAAATCATTACGAAGAAATGGTTTCACTTCCTCGGACTATATGTGGTTTTGATGTTCATCGCTATCGCTGGAATCATTGGATTTGCCTTTGTTACGGACTTCCTTGTAGATGTGGTGAACTTCGGCTGGCTGAAAGGCTTATTCACCTTCATCCTGATCATGCTGGTCATGTTGTTCATACCTTTTGTCTACTTGGGACAGTATTCGGCCTTTGATGACATTGTACTGGCAGGTACCGAAGGAATGGATGAAATACACGAAATGCCTGAAGACGAAGAACCCGAAGATTTGATTTAAAAGATAGGAGCCGATTGAAGGAATTAGTTCTTTAGATCGGCTCCAAATATTTCTGCTTGAAGTTTTTGCATATATGGGAATGCCATTTCCATTCTTGAACCGTACCAGGAAAACATTTCTCCATCCACCAGTCTTACCTTACTTTTTGGAGATAAGGCCTTGAAGGCATTTATGTGCTGTTGTTTGAAAGGATAAGGTTCTGAGGAAAGCAGCACAAGATCAGGAGATAAATCAGCTACTTGCCTTTCAGTTATTTGAGGATACCTACCTTCAAATTTCAATAGAACATTTTTCCAACCCAACAAGTCCATCATTGAGCCGATGTAGGTATTAGATCCTACCCCCATGATCGGGTCTTTCCATATCAGGTACAATACAGTGGGATTTTTTGTTCCAACCCTCAACTGAGCTTTACTTGCCGTTATCCGCTCGACTAATTGATTGGCAATTATTTCCCTATCAGTTAGGCGCCCAATATTGGATATCATTTCCAATCCACTTTTCACATCCGTTACATCTGCTACAAATACTGGATAATGCTTTTCCATTTCGGCAACCATTTCTGGAGTATTTTCCTCTTTTTCTGCTATGATTAGATCTGGCTTGAGACTATGGAGTCGGTCAAACTTGATTTCCTTTGTCCCTCCTAACCTTACAGCTGATTGTACCTTATCCTTGGGATGAATGCAAAACCTGGTCCTTCCGACTACCCTTTCATCCAGATCTAGTGCATAAAGCGTTTCTGTGATAGAAGGACATAAGGAAACGATCCTTTGCACTTGCTTATTTATTTTGACCTTTCTACCTAAATCATCTATAAATACTTTTGGAAATACCATAACACCGTTAGATAAAATTACACAAAATGATACCTTCTTTACTAAAGAGCCCTTCACAGAATAAATCTATGAAGGGCTTATACCAAGGAGGAATCTCCGAGAATGTATTAGTAATTAGTTATTGCCAATCTCATCGATTACGTCAGTGTATGGATCCTTGGGGTTAGGTCCATAAGCATTCTCACCGGGATCACTATCCTGGAAGAAGAATACCAAAAGAATGATAGCACCAATCAATGGAATCAAACCTATTAGCAAGAACCATCCGCTACGTCCAGTATCGTGAAGACGACGGACCCCTACTGCAAGGCTAGGAATCAAAAGAGCAAGAGAAAAGATACCACTTAGGATACCAAAACCAGACTCATTGAACCCAAGAAAAGTGTCCATAAGGGTAAGAGCAAGGCTGATCAAGAAGCTAAATAGCTGGAAGTACCAGTACTCACTTCTACGAGCTCTTCCTGAAAAATCTGCATACTTATTTCTAAGTACATCTAGAAAATAATTCATAGTTGTTGATATTAGGTTAATTATATTTGGTCAATAGTAAAAAAAACAAAATCTGCTCAAAACTCCGAATAATTATATATTTATCTTTGCAAAAGGAATTTTTATTCAATTGATTAAATACAATAATCGAATTTTGATGTCATCATGAAAAACTCTTTGCCGATTCTAGCGCTTGCCCTTACCCTCATTCTGTCATCCTGTGTTTCTAAGAAAAAGTACCAGGAGACATTAAGCAACTATAATTTTCAAGATTCAGTCAGAACCCAAAAAGAAATGGCTCTTGAAGCCATGAGTAAGGAAAACAAGAAAGCAAAATTCAAAAATCAGGAACTGGAAAAAGAGCTTTATGAGCTTAAAACCGCTTACGATAAATTGAATCAACAAAGCACCCAATCAGAAGCCAATTATACTGCGCAAATAAAAGCCACTCAGGCGGAGTTGGATAATAAAAAGAAAATATTAGAAGCCTTCGCCGAAGAATTGGAGGAGAGGGAAAACAAGGTAAAAGAGCTAAACTCCGCCTTGGCATACCAGGATTCGGTGAGTAAAGCCCTCCTTTCAACCATTGAAAGGGCCTTGATTAATTTTGGAAAAGACGAATTGACAGTTGAGCAACGAGATGGTAAAGTGTATGTTTCCTTATCTGAACAATTATTGTTTCAGTCAGGTAGTGCCACAGTAAATAACAAAGGTCGTAAAGCCCTTCTAAACCTAGCAGAGGTTCTAAATGAAGAGAAAGAAATTACGGCAATGATTGAGGGCCATACCGACAATGTCCCTATCAGGACCAGTAGGTATCAAGATAATTGGGATTTAAGTGTAATTAGAGCCACGGAAGTTGTGCGCATACTTGTATGGGGTGGCAAAGTCGACCCGTCACAGCTGATCGCAGCGGGCAGGGGTTCACATTTACCCGTAGCTTCGAACGCAACCAGAGAGGGGAAAAAATTAAACCGAAGAACTGAAATTATCCTCACTCCTAAACTTGACGAAATTTTCTCTCTTCTGAATAAGAAATAATTCAAATAACATTAGCCAGCGGTTCGGCAACCTTTTAGGAATATTCTTTTGGCTACCTTTGGATTTTCAATAGTCTTAAAGAAGCTGTTAAGATAGTTCACAGAGTTTTTTTTCTGCTTCTCATCTAAATAAGGGTAATCCAAGTAAAGGTTTATCATGGAGTCCTTGGAGATTTTAAACTGATCAATCACCTTATTGGTCAAGATTTCAGACTGGCAAAAGCCTCGATACAAACGATCCCTGACAGTACGAATACCTAAGGTCGGATCAGGGGTAGCATAAGGTGTGCTTATGATACCCGAAAAGTCAAAGTCATAGGGTACTGCGACCGGAATGCCCCCTTCAACAGGCTCCATCAGTTTTATGTTGTGCAGTCCCCCGATTGACCAATCGGTATTCCCGATCATATACTCATACATGGCTAATCTTGTAGCTTGCAATCTGTGGGTATTATTGGGATGCAATTTCATCTTTTCTAACTCTTGAGCCTTTATCCTAAAGCCCAATTCGGAAGTTGGCTCAATGATGAATGTCCAGGAGGAAAAAGTATCATATTTTCCACCTTCGTCGATAAAGGTAGTTTCAACTAGCCTTACCTTATAGCTCGTATCTGTAATAGCGTTATAACCTTTATAAGTCAGGTACTCCAGGTGCAAATAATTGGTGAATTTTGGGCTTTCCATATGACAAGGGACCACCATCTTTACCTTGTTGTATCCTTCAAAAATAGTTCCTTTGCTTTCTTTCTTGGAAAAGTTCAACTTCATAGGGGGGAATTCACATCTGCTTCTTCTAAAATTACCCCGCACCATGATTTTCATTTTTTGAGTCCTGGTAATACCCTTATCCTCATAACTTATCTGGAATGGCAAGTATTCTCTTTTATCGGTCCTATCTTTGAAAAGCATTTTAAAATCACCTTTGATGGATACTTTGAGCGGCTCATCAGAGCCGAAAAGATCCTCCTCCGGAGAAATATTCAAATCGGGCTTGCCAGCAGAAAGGCATAGCAGGCAGGCACAAATCAACAAAATAAGACCAGACTTTAATTTCATAATTGGCTCGAGTATTTATTATCTCTATCGCTTTCTTTCTGATAAACAGACCGTTCTTCCATGGACAGTTTACCGGATTTATCCATTGCAATTAGGGTAGTTACCCTCGTTCCATAATTTGGCAGTTCGATAAACATGGCTGAGAGTCTTTTTTCCCATTCATAGGGGATTTGGGTATCCGGCAACTCCTCATCTGCAGCAACAGTTTTATCTGTCAGTATAGAGAAAAGATCCCTTGGTATAAAGTTCGAATTTTGAAGACTTTTGGTCATTCCCATTCTTGCTTTTTTCACCTTGGGCCAGGGTACATCCAAAAAGCTATTGCTTAAGCCATAAACACCTTGTCCCATGATTTTCAATGGCTTATCCCCAGCATTAGAATAATATACCATTTGGTCTTGGTTGCCCACGATGAGGTTAAACAAATTATAATTCGCAGCTTTGGCCTTAAGTTCTTCCATATATCCTACAGGATCGGGAGAGTTCAAAAGGTAATCGCTGACCAATTCCCCTCGAGACCTGGCATTGGGCAGTTGTTCTCTGCCCATCCTAAAGTTGGTAAGTACGGCGAATTGCCCTTCCTGGTTTATTCCCATCCATGTCCCACCGGCTTTTAAGTCTTTTCCTGCAAATATGTTTGGGTGGTTTTCCCACCAATGTGCTCTCTGGGTGGGTCTTTCGTAAAACTCATCTCTGTTGCCAACCAATAACAATGGATAATCCGGGTGCACCTTAAAGGCAATGCTAACTAGACACATAAATGTGGAGTTGAAATGAAAACGCCATAAAACTGGCTCAAATTAAGTGAATTTCTAGTCAGATAACTTACTTTTTTCTTTAGTCAAGATTTCAAAGTTGATGCTAAGGTATTCCCCATACTCATCTACAAGGGTCAAGGTATGCTTACCCTTTTTGGGTCTTAAGGCCATCTCATGAAAATTGGAGGTAGTGCCTATATAAGAATCGTCAAGGTGCCAAAATAGAACTGCATCGTTTTTCCTGTGGGTTGCTTCAAAGACAGTCTCACTCAAGCTTCCATCTATGTCTTTGGGAATGTAGATTTTGGAATTGGGCACAGCTGGATAGATCAATTGCATGTTTTTGCTTTTACTTCCTTTTTGGAGGGCTGTCAAACAATCATCTCTAAATGGAGGTAGGTCTCTGTAGGCAGGATGTCTGTTTTTGTAGTATTTTTCCTCCAAAGGAGGCAGGATAAAATAGGCTTCTTTACGCATTCTTAGGGGAGATTCACAGTTGCTATGGACCTGAAACTCCTTATCGGGGTCAAGGTAAACCATCCTGTGGTAGGGACACGGTCGAATGTGAGAGGCCGTTTTGGATACCCAGCCCCATTTGCTCTCATGGCATAGTTCAGTAACTACATGCCCACTCTGTGTACAGAGTTGAACTTTTTTCATGTCGTCATATGGAGGAGTGAACCACTCGTTTCCCTCTCCTACCACATCGAACATGTCAAATAGTATGGGGGCTGCAGTGGCAGAACCAATCAATTGTGGCCTTCCCTCTCCATCAGCATTCCCCACCCATACTCCTACTACGTATCTTGGCGTTACACCAATTGCCCATGCATCTCTAAAGCCATAAGAGGTACCTGTTTTCCAGGCGATCTTACCTGAGGAAGCATAATTCTCCCAGAAACTTTCTCCATATGGCCTCGAAACTTCCAACATAGCCTCAAAACTTTGCCAAATGGCAGACGCCTTTAACGGAGAAGAACTTTTTAGTTTATCAAACTCAGCAGGGCTTAAGGGGCTTTTACTTTCTTTCGTCAAATAATTCAAAGGACGATAAGCATTTGACTCATATTTTCCATTATAATCAGGATAGTTGTTGAGATTCCTGGCCATTCCTGAGTATGCTCCAACCAATTCCCATAGGGTGGACTCTGCTCCTCCCAGAACCAATGTCAATCCATAATCTGAGGCTGGCCGATCAATACTTTCCAACCCAATTGCATTCAACTTATCCTTGAATCGGTTTATCCCAAAATCCCTTAGCATTCTCACGGCGGGGATATTCAACGACCTTGCAAGGGCCATATTTGCTGGAACAGCCCCCTGATATTTTTGGTCAAAATTCGTAGGATGGTATCCTTCAAAACGGGTGGGTATATCCGGAATCAACATATTTGGGAGAATTTCTCCCTCAGAAAGCATCGAAGCGTATAAAAATGGTTTCAGAATTGACCCAGTACTTCTCTTGGCTGGGACAACATTGACAGCACAATTATGATCAGGATTTTTACCTGGTGTATTTCCTACATATACCTTGACGTCCCCCGTTTTTACCTCTGCGACCAAAATTCCAAGGTTATGAATCCCGACGGGCTTGTACAGGTTATAATATCGTTCTGCAATTTGATTGGCTCTCTTTTGCCAATACAGGTTTATGGTAGATTGGATACTTGTCTCTTCATTCGAAACCCCTGCCAGACTTTTTTGATGAATTTCTTCTAATAAATGCGGAGCAAAAGAAGGGAGAGGCTGTGGACGGTCAGGAAGGGCTTCTTCTTTTGCCAATTCCAGGCTTGTTTGATCAATGGTGCCATTTTCAAATAACTTATCCAACAAAAAGTCTCTTTTCTTTCGGAGCAAGTCCCTGTTTTTACCAGGATGAATCAATGAAGGGGCATTGGGTAAGACCGCCAGCGTAGCTGCTTCTGCCCATGATAGCTTATCTGCACCACGACCGTAATATTTCCATGCAGCGGCATCGAGACCAACCACATTTCCACCGAAGGGAGCATTAGAGGCATAAAATGCTAAAATCTCTTCTTTAGAAAAACTTAACTCCATGCGGGTTGCAAGCACTACCTCAATCAACTTCTCCCAAACAGTCCTACCCTTTCCCTTACGGCTTAGTCGAATCACTTGCATACTCAGGGTACTTCCGCCACTCACTACCTCTCCCCTATTGATGTTGAGCCTGATGGCACGTAGTATCGCAAAGGGATCAACTCCTGGGTGCTGATAGAACCTTTTATCTTCGAATGCAATAATCGTCTGTTCAAAAATCTCGGGAACCGTATCCTGCGCTGGAAATCGCCATTGTCCATCAGCAGCAATCCTTGCACCAAGAAGGTTTCCCTCCGAACTTAATAAGACAGTTGAAACAGGGTCCTTGAATAATTGATGGGGTAGAGCCTTCCAATAGAGCATGCAAATGATAATCACCCCAAAATAGATAAAGGAATACTTCCGAAAGTGTCGGAGGTATCCCTTTTGCATGTTTCCAAGACTATATTTTAAATGGACAAAGCTCATAAAACTCAATCAAATTTCAGAAAATGGCCTTATCCAAACCTAAATTATTCTTCCTAGAAGTTATCTGCAAGGATTGCCACTCTTTTGAATACCCTTTTCTCTCCGGTATCCGAATTCAATATTTCTACCAAAACTACATAAGCCCCAATGGGTGCAAGTTGATTATTTTCATTGAATCCATCCCAAAATACCACACCTCCGTCGGGGCTTAACAGGGTATTTTGCTGAAGTATTCGAACCGGTCTACCATTGGCATCAAAAATTTGAACCCTCAGATTTGCGCCAGGAAAGTCCACCTTATACCGTATGGCAAGCACATCGTCAATACCATCAAGGTTGGGAGAAAAAACTTGCGGTTCAAGTAAGACTTCGGCATCCTGTTCTGCATCAGGGATGAACTGGCTATTTTGGTAACCCGGTGTAGCGTAACCGACGGTGCTTGCTGCCGACTGCCAATTTTCTGGATCGTTAGTAGCTTGTTCGAGGGAAAGTCTTTCCAATGAAACCCCATCATCGTCATCGAGTGTCAGGTAATGGTAGTCATCAAGATAGGCGAACCTGTCTAAGGGAATTTCATCTTCTGTCCTGAAGATTATACATTCTCCTTTGGCATCGTCATAGCTTGGAAAACCTGTCATTTCCAAGAAATTCGCAGTTAAAGGAGGTCTGTAAAGTTCCATTTGAAAAGCGACATCTCTTGTAAGACAGATTATTTGGCCAGGCAAAATCAAGGATATTTTCTCTGCGACCTTATCAGCATTGAAAATAGAATCCGTATCCGGAAATATCTCTCCTATACTAAGCTCAGACAAATCCAAAATTTTATCAGACACATTGATCAATTCTACAAAATCACTCCCTCTTGTAACTGGATTAAAGAGGATTTCATTGATCAGGATATCCCCAGCTTCCATTTCATCCGGAAGGCCAAATTCGATTTCCTCTTGCACAGCATTTCCGCTACAATCTATAAGGTTTTGGAAAGAAATCCTGTAAATGGTCTTTTCTACTAAATCAGAATCAAAGGTAAGGGTAATTTTATTTTCAAATGGAGAATTACTTTCTACAATCAAGGGATTTCCAAGTCCAGGCTCAACTGTATAATTTTCGGTATTTATTACGGTTGAAGCATCAAGTTGCTCAGAAAATACCAACTCAATTACATTGGTACCCAAGGGCCTCAGGGCTGTAACTGTCGGATTCAAATCATCGCTGAAAGTTTCATTTAGAGAGTTTTCCGAGCCTGGTGTACCCCCAATATTTGCTACACTTGCAGTCCAATTGTTCTGGTTCACACATTCGAAGAAATCCAGATCAAGTCTTTCAAGGCTGACACCCCCCTCCATCGCTTCTGAATTCCCATACCAATCATCAGTATAGTAGGTAAAATCAATGTTCTGGAAACCCGCATTGGGGTCAGGGCCAATGAGGTAAAGGCTGTCCACTCCATTAGTCAAGGAGGGGAGATTTTCCAAAGCCACTATCACTCCATCTGTATCAAACAAGTCCTGATTGCCATCCTCTACCAACAAGACATACTCAGCAGGAAAGATCAAGCCTTGTGGCAGGTTTACCCTTGATCCGCTTACCTCCAAAATCAATGAGCCCGTATTGATTACCTTTCCTGAGCGGTTATACAATTCTACAAACTCAACTTCTGGTAAGCCTCTGGAAGGTGTAAAGTCAGGATATAGTTCAGTAAAAATCAAATCAAATGGATCAGGATTTTCAGGCAATCCGACCTTTACCACTGACTCAAAAGGATTGCCGGAACAATCGGAAAGCTTATTTATATCCAGTTCATAAATAGTATTTGATACAAGTGGGGAAGGTAAGTCCAGTTGCACAATTCGATTATCTTCAGAAGCAATGATTGCCCTCAAGACCAATCCCAATCCTTGATTTATGATGAAATTCACTTCCTCAGTCAATCCAGAGGGATCCATCGGCTCACTAAAGGTCAAAATTATTTGATCTGGCCTGGCAACATTTACATTCACCAAAACCGGAGCTTCATTGTCAACAAAAGTGCCCTTTACTGAATTTTCTGTGCCTGGGGTACCGCCTCGCGTATCAACAGATGCAAGCCAATTAGCGGGATTGTTACAATCTAAAAGATCTGTATCGATTTTCTCCAGGCTCCACCCTCCTAATTCCTTGTCAGGGTTTTGGTACCAATCTCTGTCGTAAAACACATAATCCAGGGTCTCCTGAAAACGGCCAATAAGCCTAATGCTGTCCGAGGAGTTGTTGAGGGAGGGAAGGGCGTCTACGGCAATGACTCGACCGAAATCATTCCAATCAGCTGTATCAAAGATGGCACAAATGATAACATATTCACCGGGATAGATTACTGTAGCAGGCAGATTGGCAGTAGAACTCCCGTCTGAAATGGCGTGGCCTGCGATATCCAGAACCGAGGAACTCCGATTGAAAAGCTCAACAAATTCAGAACCGGGCAAAGACCTTGCAGGTTCAAAGTCAGGAAGTAATTCTGTAATCACCAAATCCCCCATCTGGGGTTGCACCCCTTTGGCTACAGGCACCTGAATGGGTAAAATCGCATTGCCAGAGCAATCCGTTACTCCTTGAATATCGAGCTGGTAGGCTACACCAACATTTATTTGACCTGCAAAGACAAGTTTCACACACTGATTATCAGGAGCGAGGGGAATAGCTGCTGCAGGGTGCCCAAGACCATTATCCAGGGAATAATTTGTGCCAATCGAAAGCGTACCAGGGTCCATTCCTTCATCGAAACAAAGCAGGATGGTGTCTGAACCCAGCACATTGGCATCAAGAACTTTTGGTGCATTTGCATCTGGTGCTGTCGAAAAAACCGAATTTTGAATTCCTGGAGTTCCTCCCTGTGTGCTAACAGAGGCAATCCAGTTGGTCAAAGCGGCACAGTCCAAAAGATCAGGATTGATCAATTCAAGGGAAAAACCGCCGTTATCTTTGATTGCATCTCTATACCAGGTCAATTCATATTCTACGCTATCAATAAGTTCATTTAGGTCAGAACGCAGCCCCAGCTTATCGCCTCCATTTACCAAACTTGGCCAGGAACTGGGAGCAATCACATCTCCGAAGCCTTGAAAAAGAGAAAGATCACTACTCCTAGCCAGGATGACGTATTCTCCCGGAAGTAGGAAGTATTCTGGCAAAGTACCTATAGTAGTCCCATTGTCAATGCCCCAACCTGCTAGGTTATATGTTCCATTCCCACGGTTGTACAGTTCGAGGTATTCGGCATTCGGTAAGCCTTGCGGAGGACTGGGGTCAGCCATGATTTCATTGATGATGACATCCTTGAAGGATGCATTTGAAGGAACAATAAAATTAAACGCTTCCACTATAGGAGCATTCAGTTGGTTGCCTTGCGTATCTTCAAGATTAGAAATCGAAAGGTTATAAGAAGTATTGTTTTGGAATGAATTTGCAAATCCGAGTTCTATGACCCGTTGATCTGCCCCGTTAAAACTGGCTGTTGAAGGATTCCCAATTCCCCCATCTATGCTGTAATTGCTGGTCAACAAGCCACTTGCAGTCCCTATTTCTTCATCAAAAGTAAGCAAGAGCGTATTAGCGTTTACGATTTGCAAACTTGTTAGGGAGGGAGGAAGGGTATCCTGAATCACATCTCCTACATACACATTATCCAAAAAGAAATCCTGTGTCCTGGTGGAAGTATGCCTTGCAAGAATACCAAAAAATGAACTGTTGGTAAAAGTATTGTCGTTGGCACTCCCTTGACTTACAAAAAAGCCTGTGTTCCCTTGATCGACAAACAATTCCCATAAGCCTGCATTATCACGAATCAGCCTGATGGTAGCGTCTACAGCACTTCCTCCCAAGCCATCTTGTCCATCTATGATTTTTACGGGAGCATTGGAGCCGTCCTGCCTGAAAAGGTCATAACTGTCATTGGAGCCTGACTCTCCGACCTGAATAAAGTATCCATTCAATGCTCCTTCTAGATCGGATTGATCGGAAACAATGTAAATCCTAAGGAAATTGCTGGTACTCGGGCCTCCTCCTGTATACCTGATTTTAAATCGCCATTCTGTGTCTAATAGCCTAGAATTGCTGGTAGAGAGGTAGATGGTATCCGTTCCAGTCCCATTGGATTGTAGTTCACCAGAGTTTACTTGCCAGAAGGATGTTTCCCCTATCCATGTAGGGTTAGAGCTAAAATCTCCATCGCTGAAATCATCAATTAGCTGGGCTTGGGCAGTGAAGGAGAAGATCAGGCTTAGAACAAAAAACAAAGTTATTTGAAATAGGGTCCTTTGCATGTGTGCTTGCAATAAAGTTTGTGTTGTTATCTTTTTTTGTGGAGAAGCAGGATTCGTCGTCATTGATTGTATATCCGTACGGCTCATTCACAGCATGGATATGCGAAAGACCGGAGTCTTCCATCACTTTTCTTTACGTACAACGTCCTTTCATTAATTTTCTTGAAAATACTATCCCCCTTTTCCAACCAGAATATGAAATTTTCTCCATTGGGGCATTGGCAGGCTTTAAGATAGGTTGGGGTTTCAGAACTTAATTCAAGTCGAAAAGCACAATTTTTCTCATCCTCTTGTCTTATTTCCAGCAATACTGCAGAAAAAGTAAGTGGGGAAATGGTCTCTTCCAACCATTGATCACAACTCCTTGAATTGGCTTGATTCTGCTTTGAAATGGCATAAAAAATAATTGCCATGCTCAATAAGCCAAGTGAAAGGCTAAAGATGGCAATACGATTAACCCATTTTCTAAAGGTAGGAGAATGATTTAGCATGTAACTATTTAACCTTTAAAGAGTCTAAAATATAGCTTATTTCCACTAAAGCATAAATTATAAAAAAAGGAAGCAAGTGGAAGTACGTATGGACATTTTCCCCTGCATTATTTTTTTGTTATTTTTGTAAGAACACTGCCCACAAGCTAAACTTTTGAATAAGAATAGATGCCTAGAATAGTTCTGACATTTTCTTTGATCCTTGCCTGTCAATTCACTTTTGCTCAGGATGTTTGGAACATCCTTGCGGATGTCAAGTTTCCAACCTCTGTTTCAGAACAACGCAAGGGCATTTATGGTATTCCAGCATTTGGAGAAAGTGTTCAAGCCCAAGAGGGTAAAACTATTACCATTACAGGCTACATGTTGCCACTTACCATTGACAATCAAAAATTTATTCTATCTCAATATCCCTTTTCCGAATGTTTTTTCTGCGGGGGTGCAGGTAAAGAAACCGTCATAGAGCTACAAATCAAGAAAAAGGAAGATTTCCCCATTGATGAACCTATAAAAATCCAGGGAAGGCTTGAGTTGATCCCTTCTCCCCATGAATTGTGCTATCGATTGGTAGATGCAGAATGGGTCAGGTAAGAAAACCTCCATACTTCTCGAGAATATATCTGGCGTACTAACGAAAAAATAGTACGCCTTTTTCGTTTTCAACGCCAAAACATTAAGAGACTGTTTAAGAATTATTCTTATCAATTACAGTTGGCTTTCGAGAACCTGACTTTAAAATGAAAATTCTAAATTCAAAGAGCCTCTAAGAATTTCAAAAAATATTACCATCCTAAAAGCCTCCCCCTTTTGAGTAAGTACAGCTAAGAATTAACTCCCCCTTTATAGGGAAATTGCAATTAATTGGACATTTTTTGAATCCAAAGGAAAAACCAGGGCGTAAGGAAGATCAGAATTAAAGTAACGCTCTTTACAATTATTTTTGATGTGGCGAATTCCTTTAGGTGATCATTTTCTACGAAAAACTTTTCTCTTGCTTTGAGTGAAATGCATTCATTGATTTTAGGTTGAGGATAGCGTGACCGTTCCCAAATAGCAGTTGGTATTTGAGGAAGGCTTGAGGCAATTGGATATTACTGCTGGAACACACTACATCAAAAAAACAAATTTACGTCATTTTAAAACACTTGAACTCCTTGACTGAGTCAAGGTACAAAAACGAATCAATGGTTTAAGACCCGACACATAAGCAATTGCTTTACAGGCAATTATCTAGCCGTTGAGTATTCATTAACTAAACCCTTTATTTTTCCTTTTTATGAAAAACTTTTCAAAACTGCTTCTAAGCGGCTTTGCCATTGCATTGTTGCTGTTAAGTCAGGCCTATGGCCAAAGCCCTGAGTCCTTTAAGTATCAAGCTGTCGTTCGCGATGCTAACTACGCCCCCATTGCAGGACAAAAAGTCTCGATTCGAATCAGTATTCTGGAAGGATCTACTACTGGAAACACTGTCTATCAAGAATCTCATGAGCCAACCACTTCAGCCATTGGTCTGATTAGTCTGAACATTGGTGAGGGCAACATCCTCTCAGGCATTTTTGCCAACCTAAGATGGGATCTGTATGAGTACTACATCAGAATCGAAGTAGACCAGTATGGAGGAAGCAATTACACCTGGCTGGGAACCAGCAAACTGTTATCTGTTCCCTATGCCCTTTACGCCAAAAAAGCTGGAAGTGTAGACAACGTAGATGATGCGGATGCCGACCCAACCAATGAGCTTCAAACCCTTTCAATTAATGGCCTTGAACTAAGTATTTCTGATGGAAACACTGTCTTACTTCCCTTGGATACCCTTGACCTGGTAGCAGGAAACGGTATCGCAATCAAGAATGACACAATCATCAACTTAAAACCTTCACTTTGGGATTTGAATAAGGTTACAGTATTCGTAGATACCAACAGGGTAGCAATTGGCATTAGTGATACGACCAGATATGTACCGGAAGAACGTTTCTTCGTCAATGGAAATATCCGTATGGCTGATGACTCTAGTCTTTTTGGATTGGGAAGCATCGTAGGTTTCAGGGGCTTGAGCATCAGTTCCAACCCTGTCAGAGACGATGATATTGTCATTTCCGACAATGGTCAAGTTACTTTTGAGCAGGAAGTAGGGATCAACCAGACATTTAGCTTTGTTGACTTGAACGTAAGGAATCAGGTTGGAAACAGCACCATTTTCCAGGTAGAGGATACTTCAGGTAAAGATGTTTTTGAGATTGGCCGTACTGGTAATGTGGGTATCAATAGAATTACCAGCAATGTTACCCTTCAGGTAAGAAACAGAGATACTGCAAGCAACTTCGTTAACAACATTATTGCCAACTTTGAAAGGGCCAACGGAGACAACATCTTCCAAATCCAGGACGATGGGGATGTAGTTGTAACTGGGGACTTTTCTGTAAACTCTGGTAGCAAAAACTTTATCCTTGACCACCCCCTTGATCCAGCCAACAAGATACTTGCCCATAATGCGGTAGAATCGCCAGATCATGTAACCTACTACCATGGAACCATCCAACTGGACGCAAATGGAAATGCAACCGTCGCCCTACCTAGCTATTTTGAGGCCCTAAACACTGATGTACATTACCAATTGACCTGTATAGGAGGATTTGCTCAGGTCTACATTTCTTCAGAGGTACAGAATAACCAATTCAGCATTGCAGGAGGTAAGCCAGGCATGAAAGTATCATGGCAGCTAAGTGCTACCAGAAATGACCCTTGGGCCAAAGACCATCCTTACCAGGCTGAAAAGCTAAAAGACGAACTCCAGCGTGGAAAGTACTATTATCCTGAAGGCTATGGTAAAGGCCGTGATTACAAAATCGGTTCAATTGAGGTAAACGAGAAAGATCAATGAGAAGATTACTGAGCTGGCTAATTATGGTTTTGGCATCTGCCACGCTGGGTGCCCAAAACCTTAGCCCTGAAGTTATCACGACAGCTGGTGAAACCTACAGTTCCACAAATCTTTACCTGGAGTGGAGCATCGGAGAGATCATGACTGAGACCTATGTTGGAAGTACCATTTGGACACAAGGTTATCACCAACCGGTACTGAAAGTTACTTCAATTGAAAATTTGGCTCCAAACCTTGGAAACATCAAAGTTTATCCCAATCCAAGTTCAGGCACAATTTTCATTGAAAGTGAGCGAAGTCAATCTTTGGAATTGCATCTGATGGACATGAGAGGTCGAGTATTGATCCAAAAGAATGTGAATGCCACTATGAATAGCCTTGACCTTTCTACCTTATCCAGGGGGATTTATATACTCAGGATGAGTGATGGAAGAAAAGCTATAAAAAGTGTTCGAATAGAAAAGTTGTAGTTAACAGGTATTGTTCTGGATGTTTTTTAGGCTACCCATTAATTGGGTAGCCTTTTGATTTTTATTCAATTCGATGGAGGACATCCATGCAAAAGTCAATCAACCCGTCCCCTTTAAGCCTCCAGACAAGGCATTTACAAGGAGCAGGAGTTTTAATAGCAGTTTATCTGATTTTTCGGGATCGCTTTCCCTTACAGTTCTCCACTTCTTAATGTTATCCAGTTGCATTTGATGGACTAGGGATAAAGCACGAGAACGTAAACTTATATTTTCCAATTGGGTGATCCGGCGCACCGAGGCAGGGCTTCCCATCAACTTTTCAATTTGGGTTAACCCTTTGCCATAATCTTTCTCAATAAGTCCCATCAAATCTTCTCGTACTTCGGAATTTTCTACAAATTCAGCAAATGCCTTCATGATTTGCGGCTCGGCATTAAGGAGATTTGTTTCTATTTGAATGAGTCGGTATTTCAAGAATGGCCAATGATCTGCCATTTGCTTAAGCACTTCAAAATCTTGGGGAAATTCCTTGTGTAGTTGTTCCAATGCTTCCCCCGTACCAAACCAAGCCGTCAAGTTAAAGCGCGACTGGCTCCAGCTAAATACCCATGGTATAGACCTTAAATCATCCAGGGATCGCTGGCCAGTCCGACGGGCTGGGCGAGAACCTATTTTACTTTGTTCCAACACATCAATTGGAGTGGCTCTGCTATAAAACTCGATGAAACCAGGATGATCCAGTAACTTTCTATATTTTTCTTGAGCCAAGGCTGCGACTCGATCCATTATGGTATTTAATGAATGATTGGGAGCATCATCCATTTTCAACATGGCTTGCCTTGCCGTACCTGAACTAAACATCTCGAGGTTGTAGGTTGCATTCAAGAGATTGGCAAATTGATTCGCGATGGTTTCCCCCTGCACGGTCATCTTAATCTGCCCACTTACAGAGCCAGGAGGCATACTTTCCAAAAAACGATGAATTTTTCCGCCTCCTCTACTTATTGTGCCTCCTCGACCATGGAAAAAGCAAAGTTTGACACCACATTTATTTCCAATTTCAGTTAGGCGTCTTTCCGCTTTATAGATGGACCAGCGACTCATTAAAATGCCCCCGTCCTTATTGCTATCGCTGTATCCAAGCATGATCTCCTGGACATCGATGCCATTGACCTTGCTCCTTTCCAAGGTAGTAGGATGACCTAGGAAGGCTTCCAATATACTTCCCCCCTCTTCCAAATCTTCAATGGTCTCAAGAAGTGGCACCACAGGAAGGCTTGAGTTCAACAGCCCTACCTCTCGCAAAAACAAATATATCACCAAGAGATCACTAAGGCTTCGAGTCATGCTGACTATCATAGATCCTATCCCTGCAGTTCCGTAGTTATCTATATATTTCTTTATTTCTCCAAAATAAGCCAGGACATTATCTGCCTCCATGCCACAAGAGCTACCAGGAATTACAAAAGGTCGTTTGCTTTTTAATTCTTCATTCAAGAATGAAAGCCGCTGATCCTCTGACCAACTTCCATAATCAGCATCTTCAAAGCCTGCTGCGGCCAGCATTTGGCTTAGGGCTTTTTCGTGATAAGCACTGTTTTGGCGAATGTCCAGTTTGGCCAGGTGAAAACCAAAACATTGGACCTTTCTTTCTACAGGAAAAAGAATTTCTCGGGCCATTCGGCTGGCTCCAACCTCAATCAAAGCATTCCTCAATATCTTTAAATCAGCAGCTAGTTCTTCAGCTCTGGTATAAAGGCATTCTAAAGGCAAGCCTTTTTTTTCCTCTATTGTATTGTCCAGACGTACAATCATCAGGTTAAGGAATTGACGCCAGGGTTCAAAAGGATTCCTTTCAAGGGCTTTTTGCCCTTTTTCACCTAAAGCATTTACTTTTTCCAGAATAAGATCGAGGAAGGCTTGGGGAACGGGATTTAATTGGTCAGAAAAACTGAGTTTACCAGCTAATTCAACCAAGGCTTTTTTGTTCATGTTCAAGGCAGACTCCCTATACAAGTTCAAGGTAGAAGCCGTAAATTCAGGAGTAACAAAAGGGTGTCCATCCCTATCTCCTCCTACCCAACTTCCAAACTGCCACAAGGGAAACTGTTCTGGCCATTGGAGCAAATTTGGATCAAAACCTGCCGCTTTCCAGGCATTGCGCAACCTCTGATCAGAAAGCCCCACAGCTTCAGGAAATACATTTTCAAAATAGTGTAGTAAGTTATTTCTTTCATCTTCCAGTCTGGGTTTTTGCAGGTAAATCTCCCCTGTACGCCACCAACGCTCAAGCAGGGTTTCTAATTGAACCTGAAGTATCTTTTTCTCTGAGGTTGACCATACTGGATTTTCTCTCTTTACAAGCAACATGTATAACTCACGGTGGATTCCAAGAACAGTAACTCGTTTTGCTTCGGTCGGATGTGCTGTCAAAACTGGCATGACAAGAATCTGGGGTAACATTTTGGCAATCCTTCTTTCATCGATTCCGGCTTCTTTCCATTGATATAAAGTTTCCCCCCATGATCCTCTTATTGATTCTAGCCCAAACAGACTTTCTGATTTTCGCCTGAACTGAGTTGCAGTATTCTGTTCTACTAGGTTTAATAACTCAAAAGACATCCCGATGGCCTGGGCCAATTTTTTATCCGGGACAGCAGAAGAACCTACTGGTTCAATTGTCTCATTCACCCAAGGCAAGGACTGGGCAGGATCTGATTCCCCCAAGCCCTCCAGCATGGATTTGAAGCTGGACATTAGCCAGTGTAGATCAATTTTGATTTTTTGTAAACCCTCTTTTTGAATGGCTTCCTTAGTCATATTTGGCTGTTCATTTAAAATTCCAGCCTAAAAATGCGTTTCGAGTTTGGAAATATGATTGGTGAATAAAGTCATGAAGACTAATTTTTCTCAGAGGGATAAATGATTCATGTCATATATTGAAAAACGCATCTAATTTAGCCTTATCGATGATCCAAGGTATGAGAATTAAGCAATGGAGTCCCTCCTAGGGTACCATTACTTCAATTGATCGAAGGAGATATAACGAAAATGAGAAATAAATGCTTAAATTATCATATGTTAAACACAAATTAAGCCTTCTCAAATGAATAGAATATTTATACAAAGCCAGGTATTCATCCTCCTTTTTTTAGGGATCACAATTGTTCATGCTCAAGGAGTAATGGATTTTGATGGGGTAGATGACAACATCACCGTTGCTAACGCTTCATCCTACATTGCTAATGGTCCCATGTCGCTTTCATTTTGGGTCTACCCCACCAATCCCAATGCAGGCTGGCCTGATTTTGACGGTTTTGTAGGCTTTAGGAACGACCTTAGTGCGGACTTTTATTTGTTACAATTAAACTCTACGAATGTAGAGGCAAGGTTCCGAAACAGTTCTGGGACTGCATATGACATTGTCTTTTCAGGGATGAACCTCAACACATGGAATCACTTTGTATTTACCTACAATAATTCTACACTTACCCTATATCACAACGGCAACAATGTCGGTTCTCGCGCAGCAACAGGTTCCATTACAAGTACTTCTTCAAACCTTAATATCGGGTGGCTTCCATTTGGAGGGAATAACTTCTATACAGACGGACAAATGGACGAGGTAGCCCTTTGGGACATCAGCCTAAATCAAAGTCAGGTGAGCCAACTCTACAATTCTTGTTCATTCGACACTTCAGCCACTGGATTGGTTTTGGCCTATCTTTTTGATGAAGGGACAGCAGGCGGAAACAACACAGGAATTAGTTCATTGATGGATAGCAAGGGAAATACCAATGGCGCACTTAACAATTTTTCCTTAACGGGAAACGGTTCAAACTTTATCGTCGACACCAAGCCTAGCACTTCCAGTACAACCTCTCTGCTCGTATCAGAATGTGATAGTTATACCAGTCCTAGCGGAAAATATATTTGGACCACTACAGGTATGTACCTGGATACCATCAATAATGCTACTGGCTGCGATAGTCTCTTCAGCATTGACCTGAGCATCAGTACCAGCAGCAGTGCCAATGTAGCCCTGGCAGACTGCGACAGTGTGATCAGTCCAAGTGGTCTTTATACCTGGACAAGCCAAGGGGTTTATCAAGATACAATCAGCAATATGGCAGGTTGCGACAGTGTAATGATTGTCAAGGTAACCATTACAGGGCCATCACCTGTAAGCATCAGTGAATCCAATTGCGAGCCCTACACCAGCCCCAGTGGAAGGTATATTTGGGACAGCACAGGCACCTACCACGACACCCTGATAAGCGCCGCCGGTTGTGATAGTCTTATGGAAATCCAGCTTACCATACTTGAGGAAGATACTTCAGTAACGCAAGTAAGCAATGTAGAATTAATGGCAAATCAAAGTGGCAGTGTCTATCAATGGATTGATTGTCAAAGTGGTCAGCCCATCCAAGGAGCTACTAGTCAATCTTTTACTGCTACTCAAAATGGCTCTTATGCCGTTATTATCACAGATCAGTGTA
>JALEFZ010000082.1 GCA_022760475.1 Bacteroidia bacterium
ATTATTTTACTTAGGTATTTAGGAAATAACCAATCTTTTTGTTTTACGAATCTATGCAGTTCATCGGCTGAATTAAAGCTAAAATCTGCAATAGCCTTACCCGTTATAGCTCTGAAAAATACAGCTCCCCACGAATAAATATCTCCTTGTTTGCTCACGCCTCCCGAGCCATTTAAAATTTCCGGGGCAATGAAATCTTCAGGCCTTTCCCCTCTCACAATGTATTTTACGGATTCTGGTAATTGAAGTTTGATATTATGAGATCTTGAAAGATCCGTGAACAGGAAATCAATCAACTTCGGAACTCCTTCAGTTGTGAACAATATCTTACGTGCCTTGATGTTGCCATGAACGATCCCTTCGCGAGGCATGCCGCTCACATCTGTGAATTTTGTACGATGTGCGACTTCAAGTCCAGAAGCTGTTTGAAGCATGACATCTGCCAATCTCTCGTGATTATCAGGGCCTCCAATCCAGTTTTGCATGGAGATTCTGTCCATCCTTTCGCCTTTAATTAATTCCATAACCATATAAAGGCGCTTTTCTCCCATCAAAACCACTTCCCCTACATCAAAAAACTTAACAACATTGGGATGGTTGATTTCACTCAATCCCTTATTCCCTGCGAAGACAACATCTTTCAATTGGTCATATCCTTCGATGACCTTATGACATATTTTCACAGCTCTCTCTACGTTCAGATTTAGGTGAATAGCCTTAAAAACAACTCCCATACTCCCCTGCCCCAGCACCTCTACCAGTTTCATGTTGTTGAATTCCATACCTACAAAGGCTTCTGCCCCCTGGCTTTGCTCTTCTTCGGTATTGCCCAATTCGTAGAAAAGTCTCCAATTTTTGGGAATCCAGTCTTCTTCTTCACGAAAACTCAACCTCCACGGAAAATCAAATTTACTGGACTCCTCCAGATCCTCTTCCCAAAAAAGACTTCTGGTTATTCCTTCGGTAGAAAAATCTCCTTCTGGATACTCCCCCAGAATGGCTCCTTCAGCTTCCTCAAATGCTTCCGAAATATTCCCCCCTCCTGCAATTCCCTGGTAAAATGTAGATGCAAAGTCTTGGGCCTGATCATCCGAAATCTTCTTAGAAGTCGTAATAACTGCTGGTATATTAGATTCATGAAGCAAATTTGCGTGATCTCCAGTGGCACAGCCATTTAAGAAAACCAGTTTTAGTCCTTTTTGAGCACCTAGAAACCTGGCAAGACCTTTTGAAAAAAATGCCTGATTACCACCCTCGTCACCTTCCAGCCATAATTGGTCTTCAGTGGCATGTCCTCCATAGTGAAAAATCCAGATCCTGTTTTGATACCACTCGTCCTGGAAAACCTCCATGATCTCCTTCTGTGTAGCTGCTGGAAGGACTTTGACAAAACAACGCCCTTTTTGAATCGCAGGTTCCAATGTTTTTAAAATCCGCTTCAACTCCATGGTCAAGCCACGTAAGAATCCGGATTCAGTTCTTTCATTGGCAAAAGCTAAAAATATAACCGGCGTTTGGGGCTTGATTAAAGACATACAAAGGAAGGCTACTTCTTATTCAAAAATTCGGTTTTCTATATTGGACAATGAAGACTTCAATTGAATTATATCATTACGAAAAGTCTGCCAAAGCGTAATAATTAACATTATTTCTGGATATTTTCTAAAATAAAGTTCCATTTCTTATAAATTAGCGTCCAATTTTGCACATCAGACAACGAATTCTCTCAAAATCACATTATCAATAGAGAACAAAGAATTACTTCTATGAATATGGAAAAACTGATCTTGATCCTAGCGATCGGACTATCTATGATTGGCCTGCAAAGCTGCAACAATCCAAATTGCGACAACGTGGACTGTGGTGAATTTGGTACTTGCGTAGAACTAACAGAAACTACTGCATGTAGGTGTGATGCTGGATATGAAAAAGATGATGATGAACTTTGCACCCTAAAGAGCTCGGACAGATTTGTCGGAAACTGGAGCGTAACAGAGTTGAGGTTCGATAACAACAACTTTACACAGGATACCCTGAACTACGATGTGGTCATAAGTGATGATGACAACCAAGCAAACCAAATCCGTTTTTCCAACCTGGGAAACCTGGATAATTCTACTTGTGGTTTTTCTGAACCCATTGAATTACTTGCCACCATCAGTGTACAAACGATCTCCTTTGTAAGTGCAACTTATTGTCCTGCAGCAGGCTTCACGGGATACAATATACAAACCCTGGGTGGAAGAGATACCATCTCCGATTCTGGAGATAGGATTCAGTTGGATTTTCTACTAAGTTTCTCGAACTCTCAAGGCGATCAAAACTTTGATTGCAATGTAACATTGGAAAGAAAGTAAAACCCTTTCGCTTCAATTTTTTCCTAAGGCTTTTACTTGATAAAGGAACTCCAAAATTACCTATTTAGGTCGGAGCTTTCTGCTAATTTTGTAGTCATGAAGATTTTTTGGAGAATCCTTTTCCTTTTTACTGCATTGCTCCCATTCAAATTAAGCCATGCGCAGTATTCAACTGTTAAGGGAAGGGTAATTGATCAATTGGCAGTTCCTATTGAGGGTGCAAAATTGAGGGTCATCGGCTTCGAAAATACTAGCCTGACCAATAAGGAAGGTAATTATAGTCTTCAATTGATTGCAGGAGTACGGGTAAGGATTGAAATCTCCAAAGAGGGTTATCAAAAAGCCATACTGGCTCTAAATCCAGTAGATGGTCGCATATACAATGAAACCATCAAACTGCTTGACATTGTAAAGCTGGAGAATGTTGATATCGTAGGTGAAAAAGATCCAACTTCTATCAATGACAGAGATGCAATGCTGGTGTCTCCGATTTCCCTGGATAAGGCTTCCGAAATTCCAATTGTTGCTCCAAGTGTAGAAGGGCTGGCAAAGTATCAACCTGGAGTTGTTTCAAATAATGAATTCAGTTCACAATATCAGGTCAGGGGAGGAAATTTTGACGAAAATCTTGTCTATGTCAATGGCATTGAGATATACAGACCTTTTCTGGCCAGAGCTGGTCAACAAGAAGGGCTTGGCTTTTCCAACCCTTCCATGGCCCAGGGGCTAAAATTCAGCACTGGAGGTTTTGGCGCGCAGTATGGCGACAAACTATCCTCAGTCCTTGATATCACTTACAGGAACCCCAAATCCTTTCGGGCGACAGCTGAATTGGGGGTGGTTACGAATAATTTTCATGTAGAGGGCAGAAGTAAAAACAAGAAAAATCCCGAACAACCTGGCAGGTTCTCATACCTCATGGGAGCAAGACGATTTTCTTTAGGCTATTTTTTGAACAGCCTTGAAAGACAAGGTTCATACAGTCCAAACTTTTTGGACTTCCAAGGCATGTTTACCTTCACTCCCAATTTCAATCCAAAGGAAGCCAAAATCAGAACTCGTAGAGATGGTACCAGGGACACGGTATATTACCCAAATGAAAGGGTAAAGTGGACTGCCTTCGTAGCTTTGACAAGGAACCGTTACCAGAGTGTGCCTCAATCTCAGGAAACAACGGTTGGAACTTTTTCTGATCCCTTCAGACTCTTTGTCGGCTTTAGTGGCCTTGAACTAAGCACCTATAATACAGGACTGGGAGCTTTGAGCCTTGAACACAAACCTAATACAAGACTTCAATTCCAATATACCCTGACGGGTTTCCAGACTTACGAAAATGAGTTTATTGACCTTTTCTCAGGCTACCGCATTGGTGCTGTAAACACGAACCTGGGATCGGATGAGTTTGGTGAGTCCGAATTTGACGATGACATTGGCGCAGATTATATCCATGCGAGAAACTCCTTACAAGCCTCTGTATTATCCTTCCAGGCCAAAGGACGCTGGATTTTCGGGAGAAAACTTCAGCATAGGCTTCTTTTCGGAACAAAGGTTCAGTACCAAAACATCAATGACAGGATAAAGGAATATACCTTGACAGATTCTGCAAACTTCGTAATTGACTTTGCGGGGAACTTTGATGTACAGGAATCTGTAAGAGCCACGGGTGAACTGGAAGGTTTTACCTACAAAACCTACCTCCAACACCAATGGGATATTACCCCTAAGTTACTTTGGACATGGGGAACCCGTGCTGTTCATTATACCATCAATGACCAATGGTTTTTCAGTCCCAGAGCAGAATTGCTAATAAAAGCCAAGCAAGATGAGGATGGGGAAACCAAACTACGTTTTCGTTTTGCAGGTGGGATTTACCACCAGCCTCCCTTTTATCGGGAGTTCAGGCGATTTGATGGAAGCCTGAACCTGGACAACCCAGCGCAGCGTTCTATTCATGCCATAGCAGGTGCTGAGTATAGGTTCTTCCTATGGAATAGGCCCTTTGTTTTGTTTTCGGAGGCTTACTACAAATACCTAGATAGAATCATTCCTTACGAAATACAATCCATTAGAATCAGGTATTATCCCGACTCGGTAGCCAATGGCTATGCCCAAGGCCTTGACTTTAGGGTAAATGGAGAGTTTATCAAGGGGGTGGATTCCTGGGTCAGCATTGGTCTGCTACGGACGGAAGAGCAACCTGGGAATGATCCTGAGAGAAGGGTATTTCGCCCAACAGATCAAAGATTTACCTTTTCGATGTACTTTCAGGACGAATTGCCCAATAATCCAACTTTCAAAGCCCACATCAGCTATTTCTTTGGTTCAGGTCTGCGTCATGGCCCTCCAAGAATATTTGAGTTAAGGACGTGGAGAAGATTTCCTATTTATCAAAGGGTGGATATCGGTTTTAGCAAATTAATTAGCTTCAAAAGGAAAGAAGAAAATGAAGGAAAGCGAGGAATTGAATCTATTTGGACTACCCTCGAATTATACAATGTATTCCAATACCCAAATACTGGATCTTTCATCTGGGTTAGTGATCTGAATAACAACAGATACGCGATACCAAATCGCTTGAGTGACCGCCTCATAAACCTCAGGGTAGTCATGAAATTTCACTAAAGCTTCTTTCCATAAAATATTAAAATATAAATATTTAACTATATTAAATTATTTGCATAGTCAGTAAGTTTTCGATAAAATTTGCAAAGAAAATTAGCTTAAGTAATTCTAAATTTGAATTAAATCCTTGCGTTGAACTTAAGCTATAACCTAATGAGAATCTTACTCATCGAAGACAATCCCGCAGAAATCCTTCTTACAAAAGAAGGATTGAAGGAAATTGGCTTTAGCGGTAATCTTGATGTCTTAAAAGACGGTGAAATCGCCCTCACCTATCTCAAAAGACTTGGAAAAGATATTAAATCAGGTAAACTGGATTTGAAACCGGATATTATTTTACTGGATCTTAACCTGCCAAAGGTTTCCGGTATGGAATTGCTAAGATTCATCAAAGGCAATCCCGATTTACAGCAAATACCCACCCTGATTTTGTCAACTTCCTCAAAAACGTCTGATATAGAATCTTCATATTCCAATCAGGCAAATAGTTACCTGGTCAAACCCATGGAGTTTGATAAATTTATAGAATTGCTTCAAAGTGTAATCAGCTATTGGAGCAAGGAATCTCGCTACATGGCAGTAGCCTAGATCTTCATGATCGCCAAAGCATAATTTTCCCAACTCATCCTGGAAGCAGCCTGTTTGACATTTTCACGGTCAATGGGGGCTTCCAGAAATTTCATCATCTGTTCTGCCATGCTGTCGATGTCCTCCGGCTCAGCCAGGTAGCCATTGTAGCCATGCTGAATGGTTTCAGGGAAATGTCCAACATTGGTTGCAAGTACAGGCATATTGAAGTTATATGCCAAAGATTCTACACCCGAAGGTGTGGCTGTGAGGTAATAGGTAACGATACAGTCGCTCATTTGAAAATACCTATGAACCTCTTCATTTGGTACAAATTCATTTACCAAAACTGTATCACTCTGCAATCCTAATTCTTTAATCAAGGCCAAAGGATTGTACTCACGCTCGTCGTCAGACTTACGGAGAAAGATTTTCTTGGCAGTCCCAAAAAGGAAATTTTTCAGGCGAGTTGAGAATTTGCTATTGTCCAAGGTCTTCCAAAAGGATTCTCCGACCACCATCAGAGACACATCATCGCGCTGTTCCCGGACTTTCGCAAAAGCAGGAATTACATTGTGTAAGCCCTTATATTTTCTGATAAAGCCAAAAAAGAGGAAAACATGCTTTTTCAGCCCCAGTACATTCTTCTCTTTTTCCTTATCAAACTCAGGATCAGGCTGGAAAAGATTATAAACAGGATGGTACAGTTTAATGGTATTCCTGAGGTTGCCTTCTGCTTTTGGACGCTCCCCATTCTCAGTCAGGTTAAAAACCAACTTGGGAAAAGTAGCTTCCAATTCTTTTGCAGTTGTATAAGCATGTACGATGTAAGAGTCTGCAATCCCCAGTCCATATTTCGTAAACCTCTTATCGAGGACAGAAGCTTCCTTCTGTACCAACACATGTACATCAAAAATTACCTCAGCCTGAGTTTCCTTTTTGAGTTTACGGGCAATCCATCCCATAGGTAAGCCCTGGATAGCAATGGCCCACTGCAAAATAACCTTGTCTGGATTCAGTTTTTTAATGGCATTGACAGTCTGTCGCCAAGAGCGGGGATTGTTGTAATTGGTCAGGTAGGTAACTTCAATATTTGTGCCTTCTAAGAAGGAGGATTTGCTGCTTCGGTCTACAAAATCACGAGGGATAATGGCAGGATATTGCTGAGTCCATGAAACAATATGAACTTCATGATCAGGGTTGACATCAAGGGATTTAGCCAAGGCAGTGTTATAGTTGGCAATCCCTCCTTTGAACATAGGTCCGGGTCCGAAACAAACAATTCGCTTCATTTTTTCAACAACTTAATCTTCACACAATTTTTAGCTTTTGGATTTATTGGGCTAAAAACCACATTTGGTAATACGGCCTCGAAGCTACAAAAAAAGCTTGTTAAAAAGTCTATTGGGAAGGAAGCTTATTCTTCTGCTAACTTGTAACAAATAAATTCTTTGGCAGATGTACCTATTTAATGGAGAAATAAAACAAGGGGAAGAATTGTTGAACCGAGCAGTTAAATATGGAGATGGCCTCTTTGAAACGATCCGAATTTATGAAGGAAAGATCCTTTTTTGGGAAAAGCACATGGATCGCTTGAGGAGGGGCATGGAAATCCTGAAATTACAAGCCAATGTTGACTTATTTGCTTTGTTGCTTCTGAAGAATGTCCAGTTTCTGATTAAGGAAAAAGAAATAAATGGACATGGCAGGGCAAGGATACAGATTTACAGAAAAGGAAAAGGAGCCTACAGTCCTATTGATAGGGAGCCTGGATACTTGATTGAAGTCTATCCTTTTGATGGAAACACCTACCAATCACTTTATCCAGTTAATCTTTGCACTTATGATGAATTCAGGCTAAGTCCTAGTCCACTCAACGGTTGCAAGACTTCAAATGCCTTGCCATATATCCTTGCCTCTATGTATGCACAGGACGAAGGCTTTGAGGATGCATTGTTATTTACCCTGGATGGTTACGTAAGTGAAGCAAGTTCCTCGAATATTTTTTTTATTCAAAATAAAAAACTCTATACCCCTCCCCTATCTACTTTCTGTCTCGATGGAGTTATGCGAAGCAATATCATTCAGTTGGCTTCAGAATTGAAGATCAGCCTTTACGAAAAGAAATTTAAGCTGAATGAATTAAAAAAAGCAGAAGCTATTTTCCTCACCAATACCATCAGAGGGATCGTGCCAGTAAATCATCTCGACGGGCAAACTTATGCCTCAAATTC
>JALEFZ010000083.1 GCA_022760475.1 Bacteroidia bacterium
TTGCTCTTTATCCCATCAGCAATCATTTCAAACTCAGACTCTTCCCCATTCTCCAACCAAATTCGATCAACATTAATCGGATGGCCGGAATTGTTGTATGTAACCAGGATTTCGGTAGGCGAAAGGAAGTTGACAAATAAGGAATCAAAATTCAGGGTATCGGAGGAGAATTCCAGGGTGCCTTCGCTCAATGGATTGCGGTTGATGTCGCAACTGGAAAGGGCTCCGATGAAGGCTATTAAAATGACAATAAAAAGGTTTTTCGACATGAGACAAAGCTAGGAAAAGGATAGGTATTTTCTCAATGGCATTCCGTATCTCCTTTTCAAATGATAGATCTTGTTGATCACTAAGAAAAAAGACTAATTAACCCAAACCCCCACTTAGCAACTATTCCAAAATTTGATCAACAAAGAGTTAATGAGTAGTTTATATCAACAAACGACCATTTATCACTACCACTCCAAAGCAAAAAGGACCTATGTCAACTACAGATAGCCCTCAGAGTACCGCCTGTATCTTATGTAACCAGAATTGTGGAATCCTTGTTCATCAGGATCAGGAAGGCAATTTCACCAAGATAGTAGGTGATGAGCAGCACCCTGTTTCGGAAGGTTACCTTTGCCAAAAAGCGACCAGGTTAAACTACTACCAGAAACAAGAGCGATTGACCAGTCCCTTGCGCAAAAAAGCAGATGGGAGCTTTGAAGAAATTTCCTGGGATACGGCCATCAAAGAGATTGCAGAAAAACTTGTCCAAATCAGAGACAACCATGGAGGAAAAAGCATTGCATATGCTGGTGGCGGCGGTCAGGGTAATCATATTGGAGGGGTATTTGGGGCAATGCTGAGGTCAGCCTGTGAAACGCCTTATATCTACGCATCCCTGGCTCAAGAAAAGACCGGTAACTTTTGGGTGAATGGACACTTGTTTGGAAGACAAAACACCAATTATTGCGAACCGGTGGCAGAAGCAGAATTTGTCATGATACTTGGGGCAAATCCTATTCAGGCTCATGGCATTCCAAAAGCAAGGCCAACCATCAATGAAGTTTCAAGAAATCCAAAGAAAACATTGGTAGTGGTAGACCCCCGCCAAACAGAAACTGCCAAGAAGGCTGATATTTTTCTTCAGGTAAAAGCTGGAAAGGATGCCTTTTTGCTGTCAGCATTACTTGGGCATATTATCCAAAATGAACTTCAGGACAAGGTATTCCTGAGAAAAAGAACAGTAGGATTTGAGGAGGTCAAGCCATATTTTCTAAAAATTGATGTAGGCAAATATGCCGAGATGGCCGGGATTTCGCATGCACAAGTCATTGAAGTTGCTGAAGGCATTGCTTCTGCGGATAGTTTCGCTTTACGGTCTGACCTGGGAATTGAGCAAAGCCATAACAGTACGTTAAATTCCTATTTGGCGAGGTTGCTGTTCCTTGTAACAGGTAACTTTGGCAAGGAAGGCACCAATTGCCTTCATACTGCACTTTTTCCATTGATAGGACATTCCAAGGAGCCTGAAGCAGGTGGAATCACCACACAGGTCACCAAAATGAAAGGCATTGGCAAGCTATTTCCACCGAATATTCTCCCATTGGAGATAGATACCGACCATCCTGACAGGATCAGGGCATTGATCGTAGATAGCGCCAATCCAGTTACAAACTATGCCAACTCCGCCGCTCAGCGCAAAGCCATCGAAAAGCTGGAACTTTCTGTAGTAATTGAGGTTGCCATGACAGAAACAGCCCTTGCTGCTCAGTATGTACTGCCTGCACAGACTCAATATGAAAAGATGGAGGCTACCTTTTTCAACCTGGAGTTTCCTGAAAACTTTTTCCATCTGAGGCATCCGATTTCAGAGCCTTTAAGTGGTACGCTTGATGAGCCTGAAATCTACCACAAATTGGTTACAGCTATGGGCGAGATACCTCGATCATTTCCTTTGCTTTCAGCCATTGCTAAGTTGGATAGACGTTTTCCTACACTAAAATTACTTCCACTAGCCTTGCAAATGACCATCGCACTCAGGCCAAAGTGGAAAAAATACCAACTCTTGATCCTCAAAGAGACCATGGGGAAGGCCCTCCCTTATGATTATGCCAAGTCTGCTGTCTTTATCTGGACTGCCTGCCACATGTATGTGAGCAAATATGAGAAGCAGGTCCGTAGGACAGGATTCCAGGAAAAAGGCTATGCGCTGGGAGAAGCATTATTCAATAAAATCCTCCATAGCAAGTCCGGAACCCTCATTAGCAAACATACCTTCGATGAGAGCTGGGAACTTATCAGGCATAAGGATAAAAAAGTCCACCTGGAAATTCCTGAAATGCTGGAGTGGTTGGAAGCCTTGCCTGAAAAAGCCCATGAGGAAGTAAAACGTGGGAGAAAATATCCATTTAACCTACTTGCTGGAGAACGTCGCTCCTACAATGCCAATGCAGTCATGAGAAATCCTGAATGGAGGAAAAAAGACCTGGAAGGAGTCCTCAAAATCAATCCACTGGACGCAGAAACTGAAGGCATTGAAAATGGAAGCTGGGTGAAATGTATTTCACCCACGGGAGAAATCCTCATAAAAACTCAGCTAACCAAAGAAGTTCCTCAAGGCTTGCTTTCCATGCCACATGGTTATGGTTTTACCTATCCTGAGCATGATCATTCAAGTACGGGTGCACTTGCGAATGCATTGACTTCACTAGAGGATTGTGACCCCCTTGCCAAAACTCCTTACCACAAAAATGTCAGAGTAAGGCTGGAAAAAGTATAATTGATTATTCCAGTTTTATTTGTGCCGTCAAATACCAGGTCCTGGGAGCGGAAGGAATAATACCAGGTCCTGGGTATCCTGTCGCCCTGTGGGTAAAGTAGGCATTGTTCAGAAGGTTGTTGATTCCACCTTCAAATTTCAGCCATTTCCAACTGTAAGAAAGCGATAGGTCGACTATGTCATAAGCCGGAATAGCCCCTACAATTCCGCTTTGGTTATCTCGAATATCCTGCTCAGCATTGGAGGCATCTGTATACTGCTGACTGAGGTAGGTGTATTGAAGATTTCCAAGAAAGTTCTTCCATCCAAATGACAAACCTGTTTTCAGGTTAAGCGAGGGAATAAACTCTACCTGATTGCCTTTCACCCCAGGGATCTCGGATTCGATGTATTGGGAACCTATCACTGAGCTGTTGACAAAGGCATTGAGTTTCCATTGGGCCGTATTTCCTGAGAATGTTTTGGCAATATTCCAGTCTACCAAGCCCTCCATTCCATAAATGAAGGCATTCCCAATATTCCCCCTAAAGCGCACTACCCTGCCGGTTTCTACGATGCTTCCGTCAGCCCTTTGTGTAGTTTGTGCACGTAGAACTTCCCCGATTCTGTTGTTGTACTTGATGGCAAATGCTCCGATGTCGTAAGAGAGGATAGACTTGATACGTCCTCGGATTCCCCCATCAAGGGTAAAGCCACTTTCATCCGAAATATTAGGATCAACCTGGAAGGAGGGATTTACAATTCTTATGTCCGAGAAAGTAACAGAACGGTAGTTCTGGGAGAAATTGGCGAAAATCTCCATTTTTTTCTTGGATTTGTAGCTCACGCCCAGTCCAAACAATAGAAAATGTCGATCCAGTATCCTGTTATCTGCAAAACTGGTATCCCTGATGGGGTTACCCGCCAGATCAAAGTCAATGCGCTTGTAACTCCCTTCTGATTCGGTTCTGATATATTCAAATCTGGCACCGGGAGTAACAGTCCATTTATCCCCAAGGTGGAAAATATGCTCCCCAAAAAGGGCAAAGTTCAGGTTCGGAAACTGAAATGAAGATTGATTGGGATAGAATGGAAATTCCTCTGATGCAAGATTAAAATTCGCGTCAAAGCCATTGCTTC
Organism: Bacteroidia bacterium; assembly: GCA_022760475.1. Classification (GTDB taxonomy): domain Bacteria; phylum Bacteroidota; class Bacteroidia; order J057; family J057; genus JALEFZ01. The sequence goes on from JALEFZ010000083.1 coordinate 3,887, forward strand.
CAGGACCTTGGACAGAGAAGTTGTTGGACTGGTAGTATTTGGCACCAATCAGGAAGATAGACTCTGTTCCCAACAACTGATAGCGGTTTACATAGCGAGCTTCAGCCCCCCAATTGTTGAAATCACCAAGGATAAGGTCTCTGGCTTCATTGGGATCGTCTGTCTGAGACACTCGATTTGTCCGGAATCCAAGGGCCTTGCGCGAAGCATCCAGGGCAAAAAGGTTAAGACTCAGTTCGGATTTATCATTCAAAATTTGCTCCAACCTCAGGGAGGTCAGCCTCCAATTTACTGAAAACCAATTCCTTTCTCGATTAGAAAAAGTTGGGTCGCGGTAAAATTGCGCATCTGTCACCCCCCCTGGCTGCTGGGCGAGATAATTGAGATAGGTATATTCCAGGTCAATAAAGGTATTTTTTGCAGGCTTAAAGTGCAGGTCAATGAAGGCATTTTGGGATTCAAAACCTGAATTGGGGCGGAAACCATCTCCTCTTTTATAGTTAAAAAAGCCGGCATAGCTGAACTTTCCGACAGTTCCACTGAGGCGATTGAATGAGGTAAACAAGCCAAAAGATCCCAGACTTTGGCGGGAAATCAGAGAGGCTTTTTTATCAGAAATGTGTTCTTTGAATTTGAAATTGATCAATCCCCCAAACTGGGTTCCATATTGCAGCGAAGCTGCTCCCCTGATCACCTGAATCTCACTTAGTGCCTCTGCTGGTGGGGTGTAATAACTTTCGGGGTATCCCAGCACATCCGCACTGATGTCGTAACCATTTTGGCGGGTGTTGAAATTGGCGGTCCGATTGGGATTGAGTCCGCGCCCGCCTACATTCAATTGAAGACCAGCATCATTGGTTTCGTAGATGTTCAGTCCTGTTACCTGGCTGTAAATCTGTCTTGAATTATTAGCTGCGAGGTTGACTGTCAATTGATCCATCACCACTACTTCATTCTTTTTTCCTGCAAAAATGGCTGTGCCCTCCACTTCCTTCATTCTTCTCAAGGCAAACAACTCAGCTCTTTTTTCCTGGATCAAGACTTCTGTCAACTCATAATCGGTGCCTTCCAGCTCAATTTTCAGATTTTGGCTATCTCCTTTTATCTCCACCTTCGTTTGGAGATTCTGGTAAGCATCTGCGAAGAAAATAAATTCATAGCTTCCTTCCTTGAGTGAATTTACAGCGATGGTTCCATTTTCATCACTGGTAAACTCCATGTTTCCAGGAAAAATGAATAACTGCGCCCCTACAACAGGGTCTTTCAATTCCTTGTCTACAATTGTTAGGCTCAATTGGTGTTGGGCATTCATTTTCCCAACTACCCCCAGGACGAAAAGTAAACACAATATGTAGGACGTTATCTTCATAGCCATTCAGCAAGGCTTCAAAAGCCAATTATTTTGTCGTCAAAGGGAACTATCCAGTCCCTTGCTTTTAATGATCTTTTAATTTGGGTCAAATCCCTATTTGGATCGACAAATACCTGGCTACCCCTTCCATTTAAAGCCGCAAAACTCTCAACATAAATTTGCGCATCTTCAACTCCCTCATTCTCATAATATTCTTCCAGGAAGTGGGCATATTCCAGTATAAAGTCAGCCTGAGCAGCCATTTGTTTCTCTTGAAAAGGAGTAAGAAAACGGGAATTATCCACATAAAACCTTCTCCCATTTTTTCCATCCACAACCTTGAAATTCGCATATCCCGCTTTTTCCATTAACATGACCCTCCATGAAAAACGAAAACCCTCTTCTGTCCAAAATAATTCTCCAGGATACAGCAGAAAGCGCAAAGGTACCAAAAGCTGAATAAGGAAAAATAAAGACAAAATTAACAATGATTTCCTTGCGAAGCCATGATTTTGAAGGCCCCACTTCTTCCTATTCATGAATAGGTTTTGATGAATATCCAGGAAATTACCTAGTCCTTTTAAGACTCCTCTATGGAGATCAACACCTAAAAAGATGGTCGCTGCAAAAATCATGATGAACGGAAACATACCAATCGGAAAAAGAATGGCTGTCATCACATGGAAAAGAACAACAAACACAAAAGCGATATACCGGGTCTTTTTATTCCACAATAAAAAGGGTATAAACAGATCATAGGCAAGCCCCGCCCAACTGAAGGCATAATGCACCCATTCTTTCTGGAGCAATCCTCCAATAAAAGGAATGTCATACTTGGCTGTCAACCAGATCTTCAGAGGCATGGCATGGAGTAACCAGTCCGAATTTAGTTTGGCGATTCCTGCATAGAAGTAAACGATGCTTAAAAGAAGTTTGATGGCATCTACGGTCCATGCAGGTACACGGTGAAACCTTAATTTTTCATTTTGATAAGCATCCAGAGAGAAATAAACATTGGCAGGTAGGAAGATCATCAAAAAACTGAGGATGCTGATAAAGTAATAATGGTTCAGGTAGGTAGACTTATCCATCAGTTCGATGTAGGTAAAACTGAGGAAAAAGGTGATAATGGCAAAGCGGTACTTGTAGCCCATGGCAACCATTAATGAAGAGATTCCACAAACAAGAAAAATGAGGTAGGTATAGACTCCAATGGGTTTGACCCACTCAAATCCCAAATAGGAGAAATGGAAGTCTGGCTGAATGTAGAATTTATCAATCCATCCATTAAGCCCAAAACGGACCAAACTCAAAAACATCAGTATTCCAAAAAGTATGCGGAAGACAGCCAAAGGAGCTGCTTCCACATGCTTTTGAACGTACGTTTGTATTTGAGTAAAGGGACTCATTCTTATTAATCTCCGTCTGCGTCTACAAAGTCAACATTGATATTCAGGGCTTGAAGCATATCTACTTTCAGTAGCACTACATTCAATTGAAGTTGATCGTAGGCAGAAAGCATGCTGATGTTGTCGTCAACTACTTGTTGATTCAAATTCATATTCAGGCCTTCGATGGCTGTCCTGGCCGCATCAAACTGATCATTGATAAGTTTGCTGAGGTTTTCTTCGTTTTTGGTAGTTTCCAATTCATCCAGGTAATCATCCAGCCCAACTGCATCCTGGCTTCCATCGTAATGCTTTCCATTGAAAAAGTCCTGGACGGCGTCGAGAGCAATCAACAGAAGCTCCCTATTGAAATCCTCAGCGTAGAGGGCTTCAACCAAGCCTGCTTCGGGAGAACCGGAAAATACCCCAGCAGGGATACCAACTTTTCCTGCACGAAGGTGCTTCTCGTAGTAAAAGATGTAGTCATTTACCAGCCTGTCAACTGAGGCTGTGGCTGAGTTAGCACTGTTGTTTACAAACTCGTCCCTGAATCCTGATTGCCAATCTGTCAGAACCATATCAGTGAGTTCGTCGATTCTATTCACAAGATCCAGTAAATAGTTTCTGCGGTTTTCACCTAGGGACGGATCGGTGAAAGCCTGAATGAAATCGTCATTGTTTTCCCCAAGCCCAAATAAGAGGTAGTCTAGCGCAGGAAAACCCTGCTGATCAAATTCTGAAGGCAGGCTCAGGTTATAAGAAGTACTTGAGATATTCTCCTTCAAGTCTTCTACATCCACAGGGAAAATATTAAAGTATTCACGAACGGTTTCTTCTTCTGCCTTTCCAATGGCAAACATGGAGACCTTTTGCCAAGACCTATAGGCATCTTTGAAGGCGTTTCTCAGCAAATCCAAATTTTCCTGAGAAGTTTCCTCATTGAAGGCAGTTCCTGCATTTTTGAGGCTTTCAGTTTTTGTGGCAAAATCAGAATAAGCCGGGATGATGATGTTGTCAGCCCAATTCGCCAGCATGGCCTTTCGGTCAAAGCTATCCATGTTTTGCGGATCAGTCGGACCATTGTCGCATCCAAAAAACCCCATAATCAGGAGTGATAAGCATGTAATTTTAAGAAATCTCATTTGTACCAATTATGATTGTGATAGTGGATTTTGGCTTATTGGTTTCCTGGTGATGGTTTTATGTTTAAATAGTACAGGCTCCGAGTATATCGGAGCCATTTGCATCAATTCTTTTTCAAGTAAATCTTTATCAGCTACCTGCCTGCTCTACTGTAAATTTGAAAGCATCGGCAATCTCAGAAGACAGTTCGTCGAGGGTGGTGGGAGTTACATCCCATAATCCATTCTCTCCATCTCCCAGAAGTTTAGCAATCAATGCATCTACCTCACTTTTTGTGAAGTATGGAGCATCTGTATTTGGTTTGCGGGTAAACATCAAGCTGTAGATAAAACCATAACCCTCCGAGAGGTCATGGAAGGCAGCACCGTAATCAGGATTGCTTTGATCCAGGATAAATTTTGCCTGCTGCAGGTAGTAAACTGCTCTGATCCCGATTATTTCTGAAACCTTCTCTTTGATGATTTCGGCCTGCTCATCTCTGAGGGTGTAGTCTCCAGCTACAATTGCAGCCCTACCCAGTTTAAAGGCATTGTAGATTTCTGCCGCAATTCCAGCAAAATCTTCATCTCCTTCTGCGCGACCGATGTATTTGTTCAAAAAGCTGTCATCCCCTCCGATGGTGGCATTGGGATCAGCAGGATCTACAGATGTCCCATAGAGGTATCCATAAGCCTCATCCCATTTGTGCTCCATGTTGGTATAGTTTTTCCCTTCTACCAATACCCCATTGTCATTGTCTTCACGATTGTTTCCTTCATCAAGAACTGCCGTTCCCAGGTAATTATTCAATGCCTGATCAGTCATAAGGGCACCAATAAGGCCTTTGATAACCATTTGATCGTATTCCAGGCCTTTCGCATTGATGTAGCGGGCCGAAGAACCGTCAGCAATCTGACCAGCTGTTCCTGCAGTAGCTTCAACATTTTGGGCTGGAAAGACTTCATTAACCTGAGCATTGATCCAGCTTTCAAAATCAGCTTTGATCACAGCAGATTCTGCGGTGTTGGAAGAATAATAATCCTGAGAAGCAGCAACTTTTGATTTAATGCTCTTATCTGAAGCATTCAGGTCAGCAGAGGAGTATGGATCAGCATCATCGCCGGATTCTGTTTCATTTCTGAACATCTCCAGGAGAAGCTCTGTGCTTGCATTGTCAAAGTCTTTCAGGGAAGCAGCCAGCTCTTCAGCCATCTGAATCCTGGTAGTTTGACCGGTGAAAGATACAGAGGAAGATCCATTCCTTTGAAAGTCATAGGTATCAGGCTCATCAATCGGTGATACACTACCGTTATCACAGCTGAATAAGGCGAATACCAAAATGACAGCAGAAATTAGACTAATTGATCTCATTTGAATCTGTGGTTGTTGTATAGTTGATTATTGTTGTAAAAAGGCCTTCGAAAGAGTTTGTTTTTATTTAGACTTATTCTAAACACTGGCAAATATGTAGGCTCAGACTTAGCCAAGCAATACCTAAGATTAGGTAAAAAGGAAAAAATAACAACCAAGATTGGGTAAGAGCTATCCTTAAAGAAGGCCCAAACACAAATCACCCAGCAGGAAAGTTATCCTACCGGGTGATTTGTGTCATTAAGGTACAAAATCTTAGTAATTCCCGACTTCCTCCCTCCAGTCATCCATCTCTTCAAGCGCCTCCCAAAAGCCACCATTCAAGATGGGAAATCGGCACCATGTCTTAGGGTCAAGGTTTTCATCATCCAGGTGGAATGAAGGGGCGTATCGCTCCCTCTTCCATTGATTTCTAGACCAAAGGGTAAAAAATTTGCGAATGTAGCCTTTGAGTTGGAGGTCCTTGTATTTACCTCCACGAAGGCTTAAGAAGACTTCCAGTGGAGATTGGTAATCCCTGATCGCACACTTTTCAATGTCATCCAGAATGTCATAAGGCATGAGGTCTGCTTCGTCAGTCTGGTCATAATCTTCAGGACGAAGTTCTGCGGTTGGTTTGAGGCTGTTCACATAGCTAAGCTCCTTGATTTCGAGCTTAACTTCTGCCCACCTGAGCCATTCCAGCAATGAGTCCTTGTCGATGCCGCCTAATGGTGCCAATCCACCTGAAGTATCACCATCCATTGTGGCATAGCCTACAGCTGCCTCAGACCTATTTGAGGTGGTGATCAACAGGGCTTTATGGTGATTGGCAAGCATCCAGATACCTGGCGCACGAAGCCTTGCCTGAATATTTTGCAGGGTAATGTCGTCCTTTTCCCAACTTAGTTTCCTACCGATGGCAGATTCGGCCAACTGTATATAGTCCTGATGGACATGCTCCACATCCCAATGGTGAAAGCTCGCTCCAATGCCTTTGGACAATTCCCGAGCAGACTCCAGCGTTTCGGTTCCGCTGTTGGCTGTCCCCTGATAAACTGTGGTCAACAACTGTGGGATCAGATCTCGATCCTCATCAAAGCTGATGTAAGAAAGTTTTTCCCTGAATTTATCTTCTCCAAGTTCTTTTCTGGCTCTGATAAGTGCCTGGCTACAAAGCACCGCACAGGTAGAGGAATCCGCACCTCCCGAAAGCGACAAAACGAAGCCTCTGCTGTAGCTTTTGCGCATATAATCGAAGAGTGCCAGCGTTTCCGCTAGGTAAAATTCTTCGTCTTTGCTTTCATCTTCCAGAATCGGCTGCAAAGCCTGGGCAGCTAAGCCTGTGATTTCGCCAAGAATTGGAACCAGGTTATCGGGGATCTCAGGGCGATAATTGTAGGATTTTCTTCGGTGAATCCTGACCTTTTCCACATCCACAACAGCTGATAGTATTTGATAATCGTCAAAAGAAAATCGCTTGTTCCTGGCCAGAAGGTTGCCTGATTGAGCAATGAGGATCTCGCCGTCATAAATGATTCTTCCGGCTTCATTCCCAAGCAGGTTGGAATATACATAGGTACAGTTATAGCCTCTTGACGCCTCTGAAACCAACATTTGACGGGTTTGGGTTTTTCCGAATGCAAAGTTGGAAGCCGATGGATTCAGGATAATGTCCACTCCATTAAGGTAGTGTCTTTGGGCTGGTCTGACCCCATTCCATGCATCTTCACAAATCTCCAGGCCTATTCGTATCCCATCTATTTCAAAAATCAAATCTCCAAATGGATAGTAGTTCTCATCCCATTGATAATTGACAATGATGTCTTCCGGCCAAGCCTTGAACCAACGGGGCTCGTAATATATCCCATCACCAGGGAGGTTCTGCTTAGGCACAAAGCCACAGATTTCCTGGTCATGAATGACAGCGACTACATTATATAGACAACTTTCATATTCCATGGGAAGGCCAACGCATAAGGTCATGTCTTCTGAAGCCTCTACAATCTCCTCCAATGCTTCCAGGGATCTGTCGAGGACATACTTATTGAAGAAGGCATCTTCGCATCCATAGGCAGAAATCGCCAATTCGGGTAAACAAAGAATCTGAACCCTTTCCTTCCTGGCCATTTCTATGGCATTAAGGATGTTTCGGGTATTTTGCCTGAAGGACAGCGGGGTCTGGTTGAGTGAGGCTCCTGCGAGTTTTATGTATTTCATTCCAAAGATTCTATTTGTGTAATTTATACAATAAAACGAAAAAGGATGGAAGAGGTTTAAAATTATTATATTCCCGGCCAAAAGCTGCAATAAGTTTAAATTTGCCTTAAATTAGACATTCTGTTTTCCTTGATTAAAGCTTATGCCTGACCGTCCAAAAGTTCATCTGGCTGTAGATGCAGTCGTATTTGGATATCAACCAGAAATTGGTATTTCAGTTCTTCTTATCAAAAGAAAGTTTCCCCCATATCAGGGAGGCTGGGCCTTACCCGGAGGTTTTGTAAATGTAGATGAGTCTCTTGAAGAGGCAGTTACACGTGAACTTGAGGAGGAAACAGGCATCAAAATCGCATACCTTGAGCAATTATACACCTTCGGAGAACCCAATCGAGATCCACGCCAAAGGGTAGTTTCAGTGGCGTATTTTGTATTGGTGAGACAGGATATTTATACCCTTCATGCCCAAACTGACGCAGAAGATGCCAAGTGGTTTGATATCAATGACCTTCCTAACCTCGCATTCGACCACAAGCTGATCATTGAGACTGCCATCCAGAGGGTACGAAATAAAATCATTTATGAGCCGATAGGTTTTGAACTTTTAAATGAGTCGTTCACTTTTGCTGAGTTACAAAAACTCTATGAAACCCTTCTTCAGCGGAACATTGACAGAGGTAATTTCCAGAAAAAAATCAAAAGCCTGAATATCCTTGAGGAGCTAAAAGAAATGCGAAAGCCCTCTGGATCAGGACGCCCGGCCAGGCTCTACAAATTCATCGAAGAGAAATACTTCGGCTTGAAAGACCGTGGAGATATGTTTGAAGTGTGGGTAGGTAAAGAGCGATAAGTATTTTCTATGGGATCATCTCTTTTCCGCTAAACGACACAGTTTAGTTAAAAAAAGTATAAGGAGGCAGGCCATTTTTGAGGCCTGCCTCCCTTATTTTTACATAACGAAGTGTTTGCTTTTCAATTTGTAGGTAGCCCTTAATTTTCGAATCAGTTCGCTGGAGGCTTCAAAACTTACCGTTTGTTGGGCATCGGAGAATGCCTTTTGAGGAATTGGGTGTGTTTCATAAATCACACCATCAGCGCCGGCAAGCACAGATGCCAATGCCACAGGCTCTACAAAATCCCTGATCCCAATTCCATGAGAGGGATCAGCAATCACAGGCAGGTGGCTTTTCTCTTTTAAGACTGTAATGGCGTTGATATCCATGGTATTCCTGTAGGCTTTCTCGTAGGTACGAATCCCCCTTTCGCAGAGCATAATCTTTTCATTTCCACCTGAAAAGATGTATTCAGCAGAATGCAACAGTTCGTCAATGGTGCCCGAAATACCTCTCTTGAGCAATACAGGCTTATCAACCTCACCCAGGGCATCAAGGAGGTTGAAATTTTGGGTGTTTCTGGCTCCGACCTGAAAAATGTCTATGTAGTCGAACATTTCCTCAATCTGAGAAACTTGCATGACCTCTGTAATGATCTTGATACCATATTCTTTGGCAAGGCTGGACCATAATTTCAAGCCATCAATTCCAAGTCCTCGGAATGAATATGGGGAGGATCTGGGTTTATAAACGCCTCCACGCATAATTCCAACACCTTCGCTTTTAAGGTGTTCGAGGGTCTTTCGAATCTGATCCTCTGTTTCGATGCTGCAGGGTCCTGCCATGATGGCAAAGTCTTTCTCTCCGATGATCACCCCATCTCCCAAATCAATGACAGTAGGATGGACCTTCCACTTTCTTGACGACAATTGGTAGGAATCAGTAACGATATGAATGTCCTTCACCCCAGGCAATACACCGATTTTTCTTGGATCGAAGGCACCTTTTCCTACGCCTATCAGGTATTCTCCAAATTGTGTTTTTACCTTATTGGCTTTGTATCCGATTTTTCCTAATTCTTCTTGAATTTGGCTTCGCTCATCGGAACTGATATGTTGTTTTAGCTGAATGATCATGGTATTATTATAAATATGAATCAGAATCAAAATTGGCTCAATTATCCATGTGAAAGGGCACTGCTTCCTTCTCGGATTTGATTGATGAAGGTACCGACCTTTTCGGCGATGCTGGCTTCGCCGTCTTTAGCCAAGGCTTTGATAAAAGCACTTCCAATGATGGCACCATTGGCATGCTCAGAGGCTGCGTCAAAAGACTTTTTATCAGAGATCCCAAAGCCAATAAGCCTTGGATTGTCTAAATCCATCCCCGAAATACGGTCAAAATAACTCAGTTGCTGCTCCGTGAACTCCCCTACCCTTCCTGTGGTGCTATCCATGGATACCATGTAAATAAAGGCATCGCTGATTTCGTCAATTTTCTTGATCCTTTCTTCGGAGGTCTGAGGAGTGATCAAGAATATATTGGACAGTTGGTGTTGGTCAAACAATGTCTTGTATTCATTTTCATATTCATACATGGGGAGATCAGGCAGAATGAATCCATCAATCCCTACCTCAGTGGCTTTTTTGACAAACTTCTTCAATCCGTATTGAATGACAGGGTTCAAATAGCCCATTAGAATCAGGGGAATATCTACCACTTGCCTTATCCCCTCCAACTGTTGAAAAAGAATTTCTATGCTCATTCCATTTTCCAGCGCCTTCATGCTAGACTGCTGGATAGTCTGGCCATCAGCAATAGGATCGGAGTAAGGCATGCCTATTTCAATTAGGTCTGCACCTGACTTTTGAAGGTTGATCAGGATTTCTCTGGTATCCTCCAAGGCAGGAAAACCTGCCGTAAAAAAAATGGAAAGGATATCCTTGGTCTTATTCTTAAACAAATGGTGAATTCGGTTCATTTTTTTAGCGTTTTAGACAAAAAAATCGTCTACAGAAAAAAGATATAATCATGAAATACCTATTTATTGCACTTAGCCTGTTGATCCTTTTGAGTTCAAGTGCTTGCGAAACCATTGAGTGTATCGAAGAACCTGGTTGTCAAGAACTATTTACCTTCGACTCCAAAGGTTATTGTCCAAACGGATACCTCTTTATGGATGAGGGAGGCAACACAGTTTTTGTGGATTACTTCCTTTACGCAGGAGAAGACATTTCCGAGGATTTGTTTAAAGAACTCAAAAAGGGTGATCAGGTAACGATGGACCTGGAATCACTGGATCAAGAATCTTTTGGATACCATTACATTGATTACAGCTGTATAGATGGCAGCAAAATTCTACCTTTTAATTCAGTTGATCGCTGGGCCACTGCTCGTTGTTTTATGCACAACAATGTTGTGATTCCTCAATGATTTACAGGCCTTTCTCCTCCCGGTACTGGATATAGGTATTCAAGTCCTTGTCTCCTCTACCGGAACAATTGATCACAACGATCTCATTTTCCTTAAAGTCCATCTTGTCCAGCACAGCGAAAGCATGTGCTGTCTCGATAGCTGGAATGATGCCTTCAATTTCACTGAGTTCAAAACCTGCAGCCATGGCCTCATCATCCGTTATGGGATAGAAGGTCGCTCGTCCTACATCATATAGGTGGGCGTGTACAGGTCCGATTCCGGGATAGTCAAGGCCAGCAGAGATCGAATGGGGTTCTACAACCTGCCCATCAGGGGTTTGCATAAGTATCGTCTTACTTCCATGAAGTACACCTTCCCTACCTAGAATGGTCGTGGCCGCAGATTTACCAGAATCCACTCCAAAACCGGCAGCCTCAGCTCCAATAAGTTTGACACGCTCATCATCCAGGTACTGGTAGTAAGCCCCAATAGCATTGGAGCCTCCACCTACACAGGCGATTACATAATCCGGGTGATACCGGCCTTCTTTCTCCATCAACTGAACCTGAATTTCTTCGCTGATTACCGAATGGAAACGGGAAACCATATCTGGATAAGGATGTGGGCCTACGACTGATCCAATGATGTAATGGGTATCTGACGGATTATTGATCCAATGCCTCATGGCTTCATTGGTCGCATCCTTCAGGGTTTGGCTGCCGCTGGTCGCCGGGCGAACTTCAGCCCCCAGCATTTTCATGCGTTCTACATTTGGCCTTTGCCTCTGAATGTCAACTGCCCCCATATAGACTATGCATTCCATCCCCATGAGGGCACAAACCGTAGCTGTGGCTACTCCGTGCTGGCCTGCCCCCGTCTCCGCGATGATTTTTTTCTTCCCCAATCGCTTGGCCAAAAGAATTTGCCCCAAGGTATTGTTTACTTTGTGAGCTCCCGTATGACAAAGGTCTTCTCTCTTAAGGTAGATTTTGGTTCCATGTTTCTCACTCAGTCTCTTTGCAAAATATAGCGGTGTAGGTCTACCTACATAATCCTTCAATAGCTGGTGAAACTCTTCCTGGAAAGATTCCTCATACATGATTTCGAGATACCTGTTTTTTAGCTCCTCAATGTTGGGATAAAGCATTTCAGGAATAAATGCTCCCCCAAATTTACCAAAATAGCCTCTCTCGTCTACACCAAATGTTTTGGTTTCCATAAATCGATTTTTTGTGTTTAAAGTTGAGAATCAATGATCTCCTTCAAATGCTTTAGTTTTTCAATATTTTTCAGGCCAGGCCTGTCTTCAAATTTGCTGTTTACATCAATGCCAAATAGCTGAGGAATTCCCATTCGTAATACTTCTTCGATATTACCCAGGCTGATACCTCCACTCAGGAAAAATGGCTTTTCAGAGGAATAGGATTCCAAAACCGTCCAATCAAAAGTTTGTCCTGTCCCTCCCAACTTGCCTTTAACTTTTGTATCAAATAGAAAATAATCCACATAATCTTCGTATGGCTTAAGGCTTTCAAAATCAAAGTCGTCTTTTATGGAAAAAACCTTGATAACCTTGACGCCACATTGTTGCATTGCGAGACAAAGCTCAGGACTTTCGCTCCCATGGAGCTGTACCATGGTCAGGCCATACCTGCCTATGGCATCATCCATAAAGTCCTGATCCTCATTCACAAAGACCCCTACCTTTTCGACTCCATCCAACATTTTAGCATATCCAGGATCCAAATGTGAGCCTATGTATCGGGCAGAACGAACATGAAAAATGAACCCAATCCAATCTGGTTCAAGCTTAAGTACATCATCGATGTTGTCCGGCTCCCTCAACCCACAAACTTTCAATTTTATCATTTTACTTCAGTTGCTAGTCCTTCCAATTCTTTCAACTGTTCAATAAATAACTGGCAGGCCTTGTGAGGCTGAGGCTGTTCCATGAAATACTGCCCCATCAAAAATCCCCTAAAGCCTACAGATTTTAGCCTCTGAACTTCTTTAGGGTCCCTCAATCCACTCTCAGCCACCTTGACAAACTCTGCAGGAATCTTTGATGCAAGATCCAGGGAGGTTCCAATGTCCACAGTAAAATCTTTGAGGTTTCGATTGTTGACCCCGACGCAGTCAACGAACTCATTAAGTCCCTTCTCGAGTTCCTCTTTGTCATGTACCTCCATGAGAACCTCTAAACCAAGGCTCTGGGCGAACTGAGCCAGTTCCTTAACCTCATCCTTTTCAAGGATAGCGGCGATGAGCAGAATAGCGTCTGCCCCGATGGATTTTGCCTCTACAATTTGATAGGGATCAATGATAAACTCCTTGCGGAGAATCGGGCAATAGTTCATTTGTCGGGCCAACTTCAGGTCATCGTTACTCCCTCCAAAAAACTCCTTGTCAGTCAGGACGGACAAGGCTGAGGCCCCGGCTTGCATGTAGCCAATTGAGATTTTTTCTACAGAAAGGTAGGGATTGATGTCTCCTTGTGAGGGCGATTTACGCTTGATCTCTGCGATTATACCTGAAAGGTCTTCCCGTTTTAGGTATTCCTTCAATGAAACACAGGGGGTTTCAAAGAATATGGATTGTTCAAGTAGTTTTGTTGGAAAAAGCGACTTCTGGCGGGCTACTTCCTCCTTTTTATGCAGAACAATTTTATCAAGAATATTCATTTTCAGGATTTTATGCTGATGAATTTGTTAAATGATTCGAGTGCCTTTCCACTTTCCAGGCTTTCTTTTGCTGCTCCCAAAGAATCTTCCACACTCTTTCCTGGGAAGTAGGTGTGAACTGCCATGGCTGCATTGGCGAGTACTACTGACTTTTGAGCCTCAGTTGCTTCATTTTTGAGTACACGCATAAATATCTCTGCAGCATCTTTGACAGTTTCCCCCCCATGAAGTTCGGTTTGCAAGAGGGTTCTCATCCCCAGATCTTTGGGATGGTAAAGACTTTCTCCGTCCTGGGTTAGGGCTTTGAAGGGACCTGTCAAAGAAATTTCGTCATAGCCATCCAGGCTGTGAAGGATGGAGAACCTTTTATCTGTCTGCTGGTAGAGATATCCATAAAGTCGAGCCAGTTCCAGGCTAAATACTCCTACCAATTGTTTTTTGGGAAAGGCAGGATTTACCATTGGCCCAAGCATGTTGAAAAAGGTTTTTATTCCCAATTCTCGTCGGATAGGCCCTACATTTTTCATCGCAGGATGAAAGAGGGGTGCATGCAAGAAACAAATGCCTGCATTTTCCATCTGACGATGGATGGCGTCTTTCTGATTAGAAAAGCTGCCTCCCAGGTATTCGATCACATTTGAAGAACCCGAGACGGATGAAACGCCATAATTGCCGTGCTTGGCGACCTTTACCCCTGCGCCGGCGGCTACAAATGAAGCCAACGTAGAAACATTGAAGGTATTTTTACCGTCTCCACCCGTTCCGCAAAGATCCATGGGATCATAGGCATCCAGATCCACCGGAATACAAAGTTCCAACATAGCCTCCCTGAAACCGGCAAGTTCCTCTACGGTAATGGATCGCATGATATAGACCGTCAAAAATGCTGCGATCTGGGAGTTGTTATAGATTCCTCCCTTGGCAATATTAGTAAGGACAGCTTTGGCTTGCGCCTTATTCAGGCTTCGATGTTCAAACAAATGAAGCAGTATTTCCTTCATGGCTCCTGAGTTGGGACTGGCATTTCTCTTGGGACTTTTGCTCTCCATTGGAAGCTCAAGCCAATTTTTTAAGATTTGCTTACCATGATCTGTAATCACTGATTCGGGGTGAAACTGTAGCCCATACACACTATGGCTTTCATGCTTTAAGGCCATGACCTCCCCCTTACCATCAGTGGCCAAAAGTTTGAGAGGTGCTTGCATGCTCTCTTTTTTTACGCACCAAGAATGGTAGCGACCTGTCTGAAAACTATCAGGTAGCCCTTTGAAAATCCCCTCTTTTTCGTCCTGAACTTTGACTTCAGTTCCGACCCCATGAAGAACCTCGGGCATGTTGTATAGCTCAGCACCGTAAGATTCAGCGATGCCTTGATGGCCTAGGCACACCCCAAGTATGTGCTTCTCAGGGCCATATCTTTTGATCAGATCCTGCATAATTCCAGCTTCTGAAGGGATTCCAGGGCCTGGCGAAAGCAGAATTTTGTCATATTTCCCTACCGCATCAAGATCTATTTCATCGTTCCGGTGTACCTCCAGTTCTCCTCCATATCCTAACTCTCTGATTTGATGAACCAGGTTGTAGGTGAACGAATCGTAATTGTCCAGTACTAGAATTTTCATGATTTATGCCTGTGTAGAAGTTTTTGATGAATGAGAAGAAGCCATTTGGATGGCCATACGAAGCGCTCCCAGTTTGTTATGAACTTCCTGAAGCTCATTTTCAGGCACTGACCTAGAAACGATACCTGCACCTGCCTGGAAAAATAGTCTGTTTCCCTTGCTCAGGAAGGATCGGATCATGATGGCGTGGTTGAATTTTCCATTGCCATTTAACCACCCAATACAGCCTCCATAAAATCCCCTTGACTGGGGTTCATATTCCTCGATCAATTGCATAGCCCTGACCTTTGGCGCACCCGAGAGGGTACCTGCGGGAAAAGTATCTGCCATGAGCTGCAAATGATTGGTATCAGGCTCAATTTCGGCTACCACCTTCGAAACAAGGTGAATCACATGAGAGTAATATTGAATTTCCTTGTAGGTATCTACCTCCACCTGGTTCCCATGTCTACTCAGGTCATTTCGAGCCAGGTCTACCAGCATTACATGCTCGCTATTCTCCTTTGGATCATCGAAAAGTTTTCTCGCAGCTACCAGATCTTCCTCATCATTACCTGTTCTTTTGAATGTACCTGCTATCGGGTGGATGGTCGCTTTTCCATCCTCTATGATCAGCTGAGCCTCAGGAGAAGAGCCAAAAAGTTTGAAGTTGCCAAAGTCGCAATAGAAAAGATAGGGAGAAGGATTCACAGACCTTAAGGCCCTGTAAACATTAAACTCATCCCCCATAAATGAATGTGCATACTGCCGTGAAAGCACCATCTGGAAAACATCCCCACGCTGACAATGATATTTTCCTTTTGCTACCATATCCAGAAAATCCTGGTCTTCCATATTAGCAGTCTCCTCTCCGACCAACTCAAACTCATATATTGGAAGTGCTTGGCTATTGATAAGGGTTTCTATTTGGCCAAGTTTGCTCTTCTCATCAACCTGATACTCGATCAAGTAGAGTTCATTGTGGCGATGATTAATGACCAGGAGATAACGAAAAAGGAAGTACTGCATGTCAGGAATCTGATGGGCACGTACTTCCTTTTTTTCTATTTCGACCTTTTCATAATACCTGACCATGTCATAGGCCTGGTAACCGAAAGCACCAAAAGAATCGAAGGGCAACTCTGAATGGTCCAAGGGAAACTCTGCGAGGAATTGTTGAAGTGATTCAGGAATTCTTCTCAGTTCGCTGCTGGCCATTTTGATCTTGCCAGCAGGTGGAAGATCATTCTGGATTTGGCTTCCATCGGGATAGCTTCTGATTTCTCGGCCATCTTTTACCTCAAAGGAAGCAAAAGGCTCAAGCCCTATGATTGACAGGTTGTTTTCATCCCCATGATAATCCGAGCTTTCGAGTAGCATGGGATAGGCGAAATGGTCCCGCAATTTAAGGTAGAGGCTCACTGGAGTTACTGTGTCAGCCAGGAGCTTTCTAAACTGTGTTTTAAATGCTGTTTTTACGCTCATGATTAAAAAAAATTACGGGTTTATCGCTCTACTGCGATAAACCCGTTGTATATTTTTTCAAGTAA
The DNA here is from genome assembly GCA_022760475.1 of Bacteroidia bacterium. Classification (GTDB taxonomy): domain Bacteria; phylum Bacteroidota; class Bacteroidia; order J057; family J057; genus JALEFZ01. Next base: position 20,395 of record JALEFZ010000083.1, read on the forward strand.
ATAAGGTAACCGCCTACGAATCAGAATTCGCAAGCCACCACCATGCAGTATTTACTCGAACGTTGTTCATAATCTTGATTTTCGTCGGCTAAGATAAGGCGGATTATAACAATTGCAAATAGGAGATATAATTTTCTCTATTTTTTTCGGGCAATGATAATGTCCTCCTCATGCTTGGAAACTATCAGCTTGAAAAACTCTTTTAAGTTCGGGTATTCCTGAGGTAGAAACAGGGTCTGATCAAGGAATATACTACTAGAGACGTGTACAAAGTTCCCAATCTGAGTAAAGTTGTACACAAAACTTCCTCCACCGTTAGGCAAAATCACCTTTGTAGGAGAAGGAGACTGTACCACTTTGTAGCCATCAGGAATTTCAAGGCCAAAAAGATGAGATTCTCTGATTGGATGTGTCAAGTCTACAGGGGTAGTTCTTTTTTCCTGAGAAAAGGGATTTACCTTGACCTGCCTTATCAGCATGGGTTGAACAATCATGACATCCGTAGAAATCTCCGTAAAATCATTTGTGCTAAGCTCACATATTAGTTTAAGGCTTTCTGGAGACCTGGTTTTACTTTGATTTCCGGAAACGAATTTGGTTTCCTCCAATCCAGAGAACTGTACTTTTTTCCAATATGCCTGAGGATCCTTTCCAAGCTCCTCTAATTGCTTTTCAGCATCTGCAATGCTTTGTTTGCGGTGCAATTCTTCAATTTGCCCGGTCATCTCCCCTGATTCGTTCAACTTAAACCTGCTATAGGTGTATCGAATGGTTGGGTTTTGGAGCCTCAATGGAATCCACCTGAATCCCTCATTTCCGATCATGAGCCCCAATTGATTTAGGTCCCTTTCTGGCAAGAGCTCAAGCCCTCTTTGCCCATTCACCAAATCCAATAGGAGCATTTCATCCTCTATGATAACACCAAAAATGATGTGATTGAATTGATCCAGGTAGGGCAAGCGTGGCTGGATTTCCCCATGATCTACAGTGCTTAGGTAAATGGGGTTGGCGTTAAAACCATATTCTCGAAAAAGAAGACATGCGATCATATTTATTTCAGAACCGCTTCCTTTGCGCTTGTCCCAAACTTCCCTTAATCTTTTGGGATAGATATTGAGAGAAGAGTCCCACTTGACCTGCCTCTGAACAATCTGAATTAATCTAGTTGCAAATTCTCTGTCATCGATCTTGGTTCGGTCAAGGCGGCTGCCGATGCTTTCTTTCCAGTCTTTGGGTTTGGCTTTGAGCTTTTTTTCCGTGTTTTTCCTGCTGGTGTAATTATAAAAATCTCCCCAACCAGCAAAAATCCTTTGTCCTGCATTCCCATAATATACATCTCTCCTCAACTGATAGCCCACCCTCGGTGTGTAGGAAAGTTTGGTCGGTGAAAAGTCTTCCTTTGTAAGGGCTGGGAGGTTTTCCATTACTAGAATGTCGTGCTTTCCAAAAAGCATCATGGGAGACCTTCTGTTCTGTGCCCTTGATGACCTGGGATCAGAATAGGACTGAACCGGAAGGGTATTAGTTGGATTCAAAGAAAAAGGAACAACAGATGACAATATACCTGTTACATCTCCTTTTAAAATCCTGGAATAGTCAAAGGCCTTGGGAAGGAAGGCATGATGCTCCGCTCTAAGGACAGGGATGTCTGCTTTGAATTCCCAGTCAGGAATCCTTGAGTAGTCCTTGCGTTGGGTCTGTATCTGAATCTCCATGATAGACCCAACCCTCACTACAGGTAACAATACTGTATATCGGATTTTGTTCTTACCGACTTTTTCCTTGCGAATTCTATTTCTCTTAACCTTATAAGAGATGACTTCTCCTCTGGGGTTGAGCTGATAAGTGGCTGCTTTAATGTCTACCAAAGACTCTACATCCGAGTCCAAGGTAAATTCTTGACGAGACATCTTCATTCCTTCCTTGCTGAGGATTTTATAACGTTTCAGGACAAAATCATTCATGTTGGGCCTGGCTACAGATGGCAGGAATCCTACAGAACGATAATTCAGCAACATTACGGCATCCGATTCCTCAAAATCAGGATATTCTGTTTCATCAAAGTCTTCGAGAATTATTTTTCCAAATGGCGTACTGGAAGGATACTGAGCTTTTAGGTGATTGATTGCGATAAAGGAAATAATCCCAAATATCAGATAAATCTTCTTCATGGATCAGGTACTTTTGCTTAAAGGGATTAAATTCTAAAATAAGAAATTGTTTTCTTTTTAATGTCCTTTTGGTGACTTTGAAATCCAATCTTCACAAATTTCCCTCATAAAAAGTATGAGAAGCTGTTTAAATTTAGATTGTTGAGGTTACAGTCAGGATTTTAAGGTATCGAGGAAATGATTTTTTTGAGCTTTATTGGAGCCATAGTTCAAAAAAATGATGCACTTAGGTTTTGAAAAGCCAAATGTAAAGACGAAAGGTAATTTTTAGCCAGCTTCTAAAGATTGTTTCTATGTTTTGCAGCAGACTGGCTTATGATGTATTTTTTCAGGAACGGCAAACTGAACACCTGAATTCATCCCTCATTTGATGTGATTCGTCACATTAAATTCAAAAAAAAATTGTCAAGGTGAATATTGAGGCAAATATCAATCATTATGAAACCTTCCACTTCACTTCTGCATTTGTTAACATTGATCTTGCTTTGCTTGCCTGCCTTGAGTCAAGGGCACAACAGGGAAGTCTGGGTCTTCATCAAATCATTCCATCATGATTTTATGGAAGATGAAAAACTCAGCCTTATGGTACAGAGCAAAGGCAAGCAATATTCTGCCTCAAGGTTCATATCACACCAGGACAATTGGTACCGATTCAGCTACGAAACCGATCACAAGGGAGAAGAGTATTTCGAACTTTCATTTGATGGCAAAGTAGTACACGAGCATTTTCCTCCCGGAGATGAAACGGTTTTCCTAGCTATACGAAGTTTGGCACTCTTCCCACTTGGAGTTGATATCTGGACGGAATCCCAGGTATTGGCGTCTATCGCAAGCTCAAACACAGAAATCGAAGGTGAAATACCCATTCCTTCCGAAAAGAATATCAAGATTCCGGAAAAGGTTGAGCTCTATCAGCCTTTTTCGAGATACCTCAGTCCTGAAAAACTATCGGATAAACTATTGACCTTTTCCTCAGACTATCTGGATAATCCAACCATGGCCATCCCGATCACTCCTGAAGAAGATTGGAGCAGGGCAAGATTCCTTTTCAAGTTTCCCTTAACCAACCCCTCCCTGGTATTCTTGAAGGTTGAGGGGAGGTATTTTCCCATGGCAGTCCAACCCAACAGAAATTTCCATGTTACCATGTCTCCAAAGAAAAGCAGCAAATGGACAATCAGTAAGCACCCCAGTTTTGAGTGGGAAGATTATGTAGAAATGGAATCTGACTTAGATCTCGATGACGACCATCTGGGGCAAATTTTCTTCAACAAGCGCTATCCGAAAGGCCTAAACCACTTGCAGTACAGGAGATTGGTGCGTACCCTTCAAAATCTTCAGCCGGGACGCAGTGACACTTTAAGGGCATGGGCACATTCGATTGTTGCCCTCTACGAAAAGGAAGACCAGACTCCTGACGAGTTCCTACATATCATCAATATGCTAGGAGAAGAGTCCCTAAAAGAAGTTTTTGAAGATGTCTATGACAAAAAGCTCCATAAGCAGGAACACATAGTTCTTAGTGAAAGGGAAGATATAAGAGAAGGAATACTGATTTTATTGGTACTTAGCCTAATCGTTTTTGTCTTAGGTCTGGTGGGTAGGTTAATCAATCCAGGCAGCTTTTTCAGCAATCACCTGAATAAGGTTGAAATTCTGTTTCACTTTAGCCTTTGGTCTGTCATTACTTTCAGTTTCTCTACACGGATCATGTATGATTACTGGCTGGTAAATAATCCATTGAATATGCTTTTTCTCTGGGCGACCGGAGCTCTTTTTTATGTAAATGCCCTTTATCTGGTACCGAGACTATTGGTGAAGAAAAAGTTCAAGATGTATTTGGTATCTCTTTTGGGGATGGGAGTTGCTTTTGGATTTACCATCTTCCTCTATGAAATCAACCCTTTCAAAAACTTCAGTTGGACCTACATTCAAAATGATTGGCATGGGGGATACTGGAGATTCAACCATTATGAAGAAGGGCTTCCACCGCTGTTTTGTATATCTCTTGTTTTGGCTCCGGTTTATGGTTTGCTAAGAAACTTGTTGGTCAATCGTGTGCCTCAACTTCAGCAGCAAAAGGGACACCTTACCGCAGAACTTAAGGCATTAAAAACCCAAATTAGCCCACATTTTTTCTTTAACTCTCTGAATACTGTCTACAGTTTTGCCTTGGGTGAAGAAAGTCCAAAAACGGCAGAGGCCATCACCAAACTCAGCGATATGATGCGTTTTGTGATCTATCATGGTGATAAAAGGCAGGTGCCTTTGACCAAAGAATTAGAATACCTGGAAGACTACATTGAGTTACAAAGGTTGAGAACCAATAAAGTCAGACATGACATTCGATTCAACATTACAGGTGATCCCGGAGATTTGAATATTGCTCCCCTTATATTGATCACTCCTATAGAAAATGCCTTCAAGCATGGTATTTCGATGAGCAAAGACTCTTTTATCTATATGGATCTTCTTATTCAGGAAAAAGGCATCATCTTGACTGTTGAAAACTCCCTGCATGAAGGTCAGCTTATCCCTATATCGGGCAAAACCCTTGGAGAAGAAGAAAGTGGGGTTGGTATTACGAATACCAGGCAGCGTTTAGACCTTTTGTATCCTAGCGATTATGAATGGTATACAGAAGAAGGATTAGACCGCTATTATACCCAATTGTGTATTGACTTAGTGTAATTTGATAGAGGGCTTTGTGCCCTCTTAATTCTATCTTGACATGCTGAAAGCCATTGCCATAGACGACGAACCTGAAGCATTGGAGGTAATCAGGTTGCTCGCTCAAAAAATCCCATACCTTAAATTGCAGACCAGTTTTACAGATGCACTGGCTGCCATGGATTTTCTTCAAAAAAATGAGGTTGACCTTGTTTTCCTGGACATCAAGATGCCTGATATATCAGGCACGGAACTCGCAAAAGCCCTGGTGAATCCCCCTATGATTATTTTTACCACCGCTTTTTCTGAATACGCAGCAGAGAGCTACGAACTAGAAGCCCTGGATTATTTGGTCAAACCCATCGCATTCAACAGGTTCCTGAAGGCTGTCAATAAAGCAGCGCAACTTCAAAAAGAAGAACAGCAAAACTTTACCTTTGTCAAGAGTGGGCACCTTTATGAGCGGATTGATTTTGACACATTATTGTTTCTAAAGGGAGCAGCAAATTATGTGGATTTTGTTTCACAGGAAAAAAAAGTGGTAGTGCGGATGAAATTAGGAGAAGCGAAGGAACTTCTGCCCGAAAACTTTGTTCAGGTTCACCGTTCATACCTGGTAAACATCCGCCATATTCAGAAGGTGGAGCACAACCATATTTATATGGGGGAAGAGAAAATTTCTATTGGCCAGGCTTACAAAGATAATTTTTGGGAGAGCCTGGGAGATTGGGGTTCCTAACTGACTAATCTCTACCTTTGGAAAAACTCAAGTATGCTATTCAGGCTCTTAATTTCCCTTCCATTTTTTCTAATTTGTCACTTCAATTCTGCAAGTTGTCAGATAGGAGATTCCTTGCTTTGCCCAAACCCTGATATCCGAAATACCTTCGATAGCCTACATAATAAATATCATTATTACAGGGTAGAACATTTAATCATTGACAAAGGCCAATATCCTAATGCCAGTAAATCCAAGGTCTTCAGTATCATGTGCGGCCAGATCCACTTTGCTGCTCCTTTCCCCAAGAAGGTAAATGGTGCAGTTCAGGCCTGCGAACCCATCAATGTAAAAATTGGCTTTACAAGAAAAAATCCAATTTTAAGCAGCATTGATAGCACAGGCTTAAGGTTGATAAATTATAGCCTCCCCGGCCACCTTTTGCATCCAGGCAAAGTGCTGAGAAGTGTCGTAGAAAAGGAGAATAAAATCTATGTGATAACAGAAAGTTGGGGCGAAGGGAGATTTCCCAAAATGAATGTCAAAAAGTCAGAAAAAACCTGGAGAACCATTGATAAGCAATTGGCCCTATATACCCAAGAGAAATTCGGGTCTGTTGGAGACTAAGCCAGAAGGGTGTTCGAGTAAATAAAAAGTCTGGGGATATTCAATTAGGGAATTACTTATTTCCAGGTTAAAATTTGATTATCCCAGAACAAGATGCGTCATTGCATGGATGGTCTAAAAGCGAAATAAACAAAATACACCATGGATATTTCAGCACCCGTAACACTAACAATAATCGTAATAACCTGCATAACAAGCATTAGGGGTTTTTACAATCAAAACATTGTCCAGGAATTGCTCTTTAATCCACATATGGTTACAGAAAGAAACCAGGTATACAGGCTTTTTACCAAAGGCTTTGTGCATGCAGACTGGCTTCACCTGGGTTTCAATATGTATGTGTTATGGATGTTTGGGCAACCCCTGGAAGCAGATCCTCAATGGCTGGGTAGTTTTGGCTTATTTACCATGTACATGGTGGCTTTACCCGTAAGTGCACTGCCATCCTTGATTCGTGCCAGAGGAAGCATTCACTTCAATGCTTTAGGGGCTTCGGGTGCAGTCAGTGCCATTGTAGCAAGTTTTAGTTTGTTTGACCCCAATCGGGGTCTTGGCTTACTTTTTATCCCTATGCCAGCCATCCCTGCCTGGATTTTTGGGCTTTTATACCTGGCCTACAGCTTCTACATGACCTTCCGCCCAAATAGGGGTGCAAACAGGATAAATCATGACGCCCACCTTTGGGGATTTTTAGGCGGGATCGTGATGACCTTGATCATGAGGCCTTCCATTGCCAGCACTTTTTTCGACCAGATTCAAAATATTTAATTTACTGAACTAAACTTTAATAGTTTAATAATCAGCAAGAGGCGCAATTGGCCATGGATTATGGTACTTTTGCCAAGATAAACGTAGTTAATTTGGGCTTAGTTTAAGATGTCAGAAGAACAAGGCAACAGAAAAGGAAAGAAGGGAGAGATGCCTTCATTTACAACAGGTGCTGAACAGGCTCCTGAGATGCCTAGTTCTGAGAATAAAGGGACCCAATGGACACATATCCTTGGTGGGATCTTTAGCCTGATGATTTTCATGTTGGGAATTCATACCATGAGCGGGAGTTTCCAACTTTTTGGTAAAGATTGGATCAACAACCTTATCCAGCTTACTTCCAATCCATTCATAAGCCTCTTTGTAGGGCTTTTGGCCACTGCACTGGTTCAAAGTTCCTCCACTACCACCTCAGTGATTGTAACCCTGGTGGCAACCAATGGTCTGTCCATTGAAAGTGCCATTCCCCTAATCATGGGGGCAAATATCGGCACAGCCGTAACCTCTACCATCGTGGCATTGGGCCATATTGGCAACAAGGAAGAATTTCAAAAGGCAGTTGCGGGTGCGAGCGTCCACGACATGTTCAACATCCTGACTACACTGGTATTATTTATCCTCGAACTTACTACTGGCTTTTTTAGTTCGATGGCGGCCTCATTGGCAGAAGTAATTTCTCCCCTTGAAGGCGGCAAAACCGGGAGTCTTTTTTATCCTTTGAAGTTGGCTTCAGAATACCTGATCCAGTTTTTGGGCAGCAACCCAGTAATATGCTTATTGGTGGCCTTGGCCATGTTATTCCTATCCATCCGTGGACTTACGTGGATGTTGAGGACCTTTGTAATTGGTCAACTGAAGAAGAACCTCAATAAATATGTCTTCGAAAGACCTCTCAACTCATTCCTGACAGGCATAGGACTTACGCTGATTCTACAATCAAGTTCCGTAACCACATCTCTGATGGTGCCCTTGATCGCTACAGGTAGGGTGAGGCTGAAGCATGCGTTTCCATTTATCATGGGGGCTAATATTGGCACGACCAGCACCGCTATTTTGGCAGCCTTGTTCAACCTGGAAAATTCTGAAATTGCTCTGACAGTTGCCTTTGTCCACCTCTTTTTCAACCTGCTTGGTGTGTTGATCTTCCTTCCATTCAAGAGAATAAGGATGATTCCCATCAAAATGGCCCAATCCCTTGGCAACTTGGCCAAAACCAATCGAGTGTATGGGGTAATTTATGTGATGTTATTTTTCTTTGGCCTTCCTGTAGCTTTGATTTTTATCGGCACCTTCGTTTAAGCATTAAATCACTGACCTGTTGCACTGACAAATTGCTTTTGATGCAGTTGGAAGTATGTACCCTCCAAAGCAAGAAGTTCGGAATGCGAACCTGACTCGATAATTTCTCCTTTACTTAATACCAAAATTTTATCCGCTTTCTGGATGGTCGATAGACGGTGAGCAATCATAATGGTTGTTCTCCCCATCATAACTGTATCAATGGCCTTCTGAATAATTTCTTCTGATTCTGTGTCGATATTGGCCGTGGCTTCGTCCATCACCAAAATCTGAGGATTATAGGTCATGACCCTTGCAAAGGCAATCAACTGACGCTGACCCAGGGAAAGGGTTGCCCCTCTTTCCCTCACTTTATAATGGTAATTATCCGGCAAGCGCATGATGAAGTCGTGGGCACCTACCTTTTTGGCAGCTTCGATCACATCATCCAGGGGAATCTGAGAATTATTGAGGGTGATGTTTTCATAAATGCTCCCTGAAAATAGAAAGACATCCTGCAAGACCACTCCCGTCAGAGACCTTAGTCCATCCAGAGAGTATGATTTGATGTCTTCCCCATTAATGAGGATTGTCCCTTTTTGAATTTCATAGAATCGGGACAATAGATTTATTATGGTAGTTTTTCCAGAACCGGTAGAACCAACTAAAGCTAGTTTTTGTCCAGGTAGAAGTTTGAAATTGATATTCTTCAATACCCACTCAGGTTCTTTATATGCAAAATGAACATCCTTGAAACCGATCTCAACTCCCTTATTGTCAAATTCCTCGGCTTTGTATTGAATTTCTCCCTCATCAGGAATAAGTTCTGTAGCATCAAGGATTTTAAAAATTCTTTCTCCGGATACCATTCCCAATTGGAGGACATTGAATTGATCAGCCAAGGTTCTCAAGGGTCTGAAAAACATCTGAACAAACATGATGAAGGCAACCAACTCACCAAATTGAAGGTGGCCTCCTACAACACGTCCAGCGCCATACCAGACAAGTATCGCCATTCCCATGGCTGTAATGATTTCAATCACCGGGAAATAAACCGAATAATACATTACTGAATTCAGGTTGGCTTTTTTCAGTCTCCCGTTGATATCCAAAAACCTATCCATTTCCTTTTCTTCTCGGTTGAAGATATGGATGATGTTCATTCCACTGATATGCTCTTGAAGAAAGGCATTCATTTCACTCACAGACTTACGGACATTCTGAAAGGAAACCTTGACTTTATTTTTGAATACGTAGGTAGCATAAAGCAGAAAAGGCATGGTTGTTAAGACCACCAGGGCAAGGTCCCAACTGGTATAAAACATGAAACCCACGATGGAAAACAACTTCAATAATTCACCAAGGATGCGAACCAGCCCAGAAGAAAATACATCATTTAGCGTTTCAATATCGCTGATTGTCCGGGTTTGTAAAGTTCCGATGGGAGTTCTGTCGAAGAAACTCAATCTTAGCCTTAGGATGTGTTGGAAGACCTCCTTCCGCATGTCCCTGATGATGCTTTGCCCCAGCCAATTGGTGAGATAGGTATTCCCGTACATGATGATTCCTTCTGCAAAAAGCAGAATCAGGAGTACTGAAATCATGATTTTCAGCATTTGATTGTCACCACTCAGAACGGGGCCATCCAGGATTTGCTGGACAATCACTGGGCGAACTGGGCCTAATATAGCCAGGCTGATTGTAAGGATCAGGGCTCCAAAAAATGGAAGCCTGTAGGGGCGAATGTAGGATATTAACCTGGAAATCAGATTTCTATCTATGGCCTTTCCCGTAACTGTCTTGCTCGTCATATTGAAAGCAAGTTAAGCAGGGGCTTTCAATAGTAAAAATTACTTTTTCTAGAATATGGAGACCATTACGAATCGCCTTAAAACCACCCAAGAATAAAATATAACCGTTCATCGAGGAGTTATTACTAAGGTTAAAGCTCACCTATACCTTATTTTTTGAATTGGAAATATTGCCAATAAACTGGTCTGCCTGTTTTAATTCCATTCATTTACATATACAACATCCACCATACAACATTTAATCTAATGGCACCAAAACCCCTAAAGCTATTAAGGCTGTTCTTGTATTTTGCAGGAATTGCCCTTTTACCCATTTTACTTTCCTGTAATTCAGAGACAAGTAATTCATCTGCAAAGAATTCCGAAACCGCAAAAAAGGAATCTGCCCCAGTCATTCCGACAAAGCTTGATGAAGAAAAGCCCAAAGAACTGGATTGGACAAAAATGTCAACAGTTGCCATCACCTGTGGGGGTTCAGAATTTGACCTTTCTGTGCCACTTCTGGAAGTTGCAAACAGAATCGAGAGTCAAAAGCTCATGTATAAAAGCAAGCCATTCACGGATTGCTCTGGGATTTTCCATCGGATATTGGATAGCATGAATCGTCGATGCCCTGAACACGACTTTCCCAACCCCAATACGCATAGGAGCTCCCGCAGCATCGGCCAGTGGTACAATGAAAAAGGGAATTTTATTAAAATTACAGATCCAGAAAATGAATGGGATTACATCAAACCCGGTGCGGTAATGTTCTACGCCTCCAAAAGTGTAGATCCCAAAACAGTAGAAACCGAAGCCCTATTCCAATCAGGAGGAATCAGGCATGTAGGAGTTGTGGTAGACGTAGAAAAGGATTCTAATGGGATGGTGAATAAATATACCCTTTTCCACGGACGTACTTCAGGAAAAATAGCAGCAAAGACCAATTACCATGAGCGCAAGCCATCAAGGTCATCATACCCGGCATATGGAAATGGAAGTGATCATTGGATTGGAGTTGCTCCTATCGCATCGGATAAGGTAATGGATGGCCTGCAAGCCAATACCCATGCAAGGATGGTTACTCCTCCACCAAGAACAGTCAATACTCCAGAAAGTCAGCCAAAGAAGGAATACCTTGCCAGCCAAGCCTCAAAAAGTAATTCGACCAAGACTGTCAATCCTACCGCCACTGAAGAATCCAGGATAAGGGGGATTGAAAAACCTTCTTCTTCCAAAAAGACAGTTGTAAAGGAATCCAAAAAGGCAGCGGAAAAGGCTGGTACCAACACTAATACAGCCAAGACAAATAGTTCAACCTCCTCAGGTTCGCGATTGTCTGACAAGGCCACTGTAGATAAGAAAACTGTTAGTAAAAGGGAGGAAAACAAAGTTGAAGCGTGGGCAAAAATGGAGGGTCTTAGCATTTCCTGCGAGGGCAATAGCATGAATCTGGCTTTGCCATTGAACCAGGTAGCTGAAAGGCTCCAGGCTCAAAACTTGATGTATAATGTAAAGCCATTCAGTGATTGCTCAGGTATTTTTCATCGGGTACTGGATAGCCTGGACCGTAGGTGCCCAAGTCATGCTTTCCCAAGCCCAAAAACACATCGAGATTCCAGAAGTATTGGAAAATGGTATGATGAGCGTGATGGTTTTGTCAAAATCACCAATCCTGAGGAGCAGTGGGCATACATCAAACCAGGAGCTGTTATGTTTTATGTTTCCGGAAGCGTAGACCCCAAGACAGTTTCAAGGGAAGCCCTTTTTAAGCCAGGGGGTATCCGCCACATTGGTGTAGTTGTAGATGTGGAAAAAGACTCCAAAGGTGTGGTAAAAAAGTATACACTTTTTCATGGAAGAACCACAGGCAAGCCTGCAGCGAAGACAAATTACCATACCAGAAAGCCTAGCAGAACAAGCTACCCTGCTTATGGAAATGGACGAGACCATTGGATTGGGGTAGCTCCGATAGCTTCTGACAAGTACATGGATGAAGCTGTGTCTTCAACTACCCAAAACAATAAAGCTGAAACTGAGAAAGCCAAAACTACAGAAATAGAAACCAAGAAATCTAAGGAGGAAATGCTTGCCAATACTTCTTCAGAGAAAAATCCTGTTGCAGGGGAAAAGGCCGAAGGTGAAACCATTGACATAAAAGCATGGGCAGCAAAGGGAGGCCTGACCATCAAGTGTGAAGGCAGCAAGCTTGACCTTTCTATCCCATTGAATGAGGTTGCTGATAGGCTTCAATCCCAAAACCTGATGTACAATGTGAAGCCATTTAGCGATTGCTCAGGTATTTTCCACAGGGTCTTGGATAGCCTGGACAGCAGATGTCCAAGTCATGCTTTCCCCGATCCCAGCACCCACAGAGACTCTAGGAGCATTGGACGCTGGTATAAGGAAAAAGGAACTTTTGTAAAGGTTACCGATCCCGAAAAACAATGGGAATACATCAAACCTGGAGCGGTGATGTTTTACGTATCTGGAAGTGTAGACCCAAAATCCATCGCTGAGGAAGCCCTATTTAAGCCTGGGGGAATCAGACATATTGGGGTAGTGGTAGATGTTGAAAAAGATGAAAATGGTATCGTTACCAGGTATACCCTTTTTCATGGCAGAACCAGTGGTAAGCCAGCTGCCAAGACCAACTATCATACACGAAAACCAAGCCGATCCACCTATCCTATCTATGGAAATGGGAGGGATCACTGGATTGGAGTTGCCCAGATTGCTTCAGATAAGGTAATGGATTAACGCTTGATAAAACACTCTACCGGCTCCTGGTCTTAAGATTAGGTGCCGGTTTTTCTTTTCCTTAAAAATAAGAACAAGCTTACCGCTAAGCCCATAACGCCTAAAATAATATAGATCATCAGGTCAAATCCCTGCTTATTCCCTACACCCGGACCTATATGCACAAAGGCAGCCCAATAAAAAGGGTGTACTGATGAAGGGGAACATTCCTCCAGATACCCCAACCTGACCTTTCGCAAAGCAGATACTGATGATTCTCCTTTTTCCAGCATGGAATAAAATGAAGGCCAAATTTCCTTGGATGCTTTGCCATCAGCCAACCACAAGCTCATGACGATATTTTTGCTACCTGCATTCCTGAATGCCCTTGCGACACTCATTACTCCTTCCCCTGTTGCCAATTTTCCCACACCAGTTTCGCATGCACTCAACACAAAAAATTTCCCCTCCAAATCAAGCGGATATACCTCATTGCTATAAAGTTTGCTGGTTTGCCCTTCATGCTCACCAAAGTGGAGAAATGATTCTCCATTTTTTGAGGTATCTAAAAAGGCATGCATCGCAAAATGAAAGGCATTGGCTTGATCAAGTTTCTGAATAAAGTTTTCTTTGGATGAATTTGCATAGAAATAGCTTCCATCAACTATTTCTTCAATACCTTCTATTTCGTCTCGGTTATACCTTAGTTCTAGTTCTCCCTTGTAGACTGGAGCGAATCCCATCACACTCAACGCTTTTGTGTTTACTTTTTCTTTTGCCTGTTCAAAATACAGATGACCAGAAAAGGCATAAGAGAAATCGTACTTTTTGAAGGCATAAGGTAGTTCCCTCCATGAATCCGCAGCCATTCCCTTACTGATTGGCACATCCCACTTCGGCAGGTCCCTCAACAGAGGTTCAAAGGGTAAATAATACAAGGGCCCATCTGCCAGAACAACAAGATTTTTTGAATCCTGAAATGAAGTTGGTAGGAGTTTATCAAAAAGCGTAAATGCTGACTTTGCATATGATTTGAGGGCTTCAGGCCGTGTATCCCTTCCCTTAAGTTGGGAAATGAATGAATATATCTCCTCTCCATCTACCTCAAGTTCCTTAAGCTGTACATCCTCTCGATCTATATACATAGCCCAAATGCGTTCCTTTCCCCAGAAGTATGAGGCAATACACTGAGTTTTCTGTATTTGAGGCTGCAGCTTCTTCAAGCTAAGGTTATGCCGACGGTACCTGCTATTGAAATATTCGGGGTAAGTCAGTTCCAATTTTTCCAAGGATTCCTGATAAGCCCTCTCTACCTTTCTGATTTCTTGGCTTATCTCTTCATGGGCTTGACCTTTCAGTTCCAGTCTTTCATTTACGAGTTTAATTTTCGTCTTCAATAATGAATCTAACTCATTCTGTTGACCTTCAGGTACCAATTCGCTTTGTAATTGGGCCTGGTACATGTTCTCTGCCAAGACCAAAGCCTTGTTTCTCTCCATGAATTCCCATGCATCTTCCAGGTACTCTGGACGTTTATTTAATTCGTAAAGGCGAGCAGCTACGGTCAAAGCCTTTTCCAATGTCCCAACGCTTTCACCCTGCTGAAATAATTTTGAGCGCTCATAGCTGTACCGTGCTCGTAGTAAATCCTTGACTTTTAGCACCTTTTTATAGGCATCCAGGCTATATTCAAGCGATGTCAAGTCATTGGTCATTTCGTATTCAGTATATGCTATGGAAGCTTTTAACTCAAGGATTTCAAAAAGGGCATTCTCCGTAAAAAGCAGGCTATCGGCAGGCAGTCCTCCTGTCCAAAAAGGAAAGATATTCTTCATGGCAGAATCCAGGTAAGCCTTCGCATTATCTAGCTTAGCATGCTGGACATAAAAATCACCCATCCCAATAAGCAGCTTGGTCATTTCTCTTTTTCTTTGACCTGGAAATTTTTCTTTATAAATCTCCAACGCTCGCAAAAAAGCCTGCTCTGCTTCATCTATTTCAGAAAGGCCGTTTAAGGCTTTTCCCATGATAAAGTAGGCGCCAGCCCTGGAAATATCTATGATGCCCTTTTGGAACTCGTTTGCTCCCTTTGATGGAATATTTTTAAGTGCTGATTGGGTATATGCTTTTGCCTCAGAATAATTAGCTTGGGCTATGGCTACCTTCCCCAGATTGGTATAAATAAAAGATGACCTGCTAGAGTCAGGAGATAAATTGAGTGCTTCCTCTAACAAGTCCTTCGCCTCATCATACCTTTTTAAATCCATCAGCCCCCTTGACCAGTTGGAGAAAAACTCTAACCTGTAAATCTGGTAATGCTCATCAACCAGGATCTCCCTTGCATCCTCAAACAGGTTTTCCGCCTTGTTATAATCGCCCCAGCGTGAGTAAATATCCATAAGGGGTCTGACTGCATAAATATGGATATTGGGCTCACTGTATTTGGCCTTTCGAAAATATTGGATGGTTTTCAGGTAATTGGTTCGGGCAGCATCAAAATCAGCATTGTTGTAAGCATTTGAAGCATAAGAATAATATAGCCAAGCCAGGTTTTGCCAATCCTTTTCTTTCAAAATATTGTCAATGCTTGGCATTTTGGCAAAAATCACCCTCATGTTGGACATAAATTGCTTAGGAGGCAATTCCCAGTCATACCATAAGTAGGTAATCTGATTCGCCGCTGAAAGCCAGGTGCTGATGTCTCCTTTCAATTCCGCCTGATCCATCACACCAATGAGGAGAGCCTCTTTCTTTGACATGTCTGGTTCCATTCTAAGTTTATCTTTCCAACCTTCTTCTTCTTGTCCCTGAATGCATTGGAAAGGGAGAATGAGAATGATGACCAGAATGTATAATTTATTCATTTCAATGAAGCTGAGTGGCAAAATGATTGGGCTTCCGACCAAATTTTTGAAGCAGATATTAACTCCTTTATTTTTCAGTTTAATTTTGGCATTAGCAAGATATTTCACTTTTTCCGAAATTAAAATTCAGGCTGGTTGAAGGAAGAGTGTGACTACAATCACCCACCTTAATCATTTCATTTCGTAATTTTGATGGAAAGAAGGTCAGGAATGACCCGAACTAATACAACAAAAATGAAAGTTGAGCAAATTTATACTGGATGTTTGGCCCAAGGGGCTTATTACATTGAAAGTCAAGGCGAGGTAGCCATTGTAGACCCACTTCGTGAGGTTCAACCATACATAGACAGGGCCGCAAAAGATGGGGCTACCATAAAATATATTTTTGAGACACATTTCCATGCAGATTTTGTCAGTGGCCATTTGACGCTTTCCGAAAAAACAGGCGCTCCCATTGTATATGGACCCAATGCAAAACCAAAATTTGACGTGATTGTAGCTGAAGATGAACAGGTCTTTGAATTGGGAAATGCCAAAATCAAAGTCCTGCATACCCCTGGCCATACCATGGAAAGTACCACCTATTTATTGATTGATGAGGAGGGAAAAGACCATGCTATTTTCTCAGGAGATACCCTTTTCCTGGGTGATGTAGGTCGCCCAGATCTCGCCCAAAAAGCGGCCAACCTTACCAGAGAGCAGTTGGCGGGTTTTCTTTTCGATAGCCTCCGGAATAAAATCATGCCCCTTGCTGATGAGGTAGTCGTATATCCTGCCCATGGTGCTGGATCTGCCTGTGGAAAAAACATGATGAAGGAGACTGTTGACACCCTGGGCAATCAGAAAAAAATGAATTATGCCCTAAGGGCAGATATGACCAGAGACGAGTTCATTACAGAGGTCACAGATGGATTGCTTCCACCTCCTGCGTATTTTCCTCTAAATGTTAAGCTCAATAAGGAAGGCTACGAAAGCATTGAAAAGATCCTTGTCAAGGGAGACAACGCCATGAGTCCGAATGAGTTTGAGTTGGCAGCCAATGAAACGGGGGCCCTGGTACTGGACGTACGTAGCAAAGAGGAGTTTGCCAAGTCCCATATCCCAAGGTCTATCTTCATTGGTCTGGACGGTAGTTTTGCTCCCTGGGTAGGAGCACTGATCCGTGATGTACAACAGGAGCTATTGCTGGTTGTAGATGAAGGCAAATTGGAAGAGGCATTGACTAGACTCTCAAGGGTTGGATTTGACAATACCATAGGATTCCTCAAAGGGGGTATTCAGGCATGGGAAGATGCTGGAAAGGATCTTGACTCAGTCTCCCAAGTCGATGCCGAAGCGCTGGAATCTATTGTAGAAAAAGCTGGAGGATCGAAAGTCTTTGACGTAAGGAAGCAGTCTGAGTATGCAGCGAATCACGTTGTTGATGCCTTCAATACGCCTTTGTCTATCATCAATGATCACCTGGCTAGCTTTCCAAAGGAAGAAAACTTCTACGTTCACTGCTTGAGTGGATACAGGTCAATGATCGCTGCCTCCATCCTGAAATCCAGAGGATACCACAACCTCTTTGATGTCAAAGGCGGTTTCAAAGCGATCGAACAAAGTGGAATTGAACTGAGCGACTTCGTTTGCCAGTCAAAGGTGAAAAGCTAAGGATATTTTCGCAGGCCAGACTGGATAGAAAAATCTGCAAAAAGCTTTTTGGCTGATATAGCTTGGGTAGATATGGGTAAACAATTATTTGCCTATATCTACCCATATTTTCTTTAAGAGATTTTGTAGCCAAATCTCCTAAATATTCCCCAGCTAAGCACGCCAGACAAGTTCTTCAAACAGATTTCATTGAGTCGCCATAACAATAGGATTTTGAAAGATTAGCGATTTCGGGTAAATTATCAAAATTCAAAATTTTCAAATTTATAATTTACCCCAATGAAAAATTCACACAAACTATTTTTTTTACTTGCTTTCATCCCTTATCTCGGAGGTATGGGTTATTATCAGATGGCAGATTTTGCCAAGAACAAAGCAACAATGGAGTTGGAAAAAGTCCATTCCCCCAAGCTGGGCTTCGAAAATGGCACCTTAGGTGAAATCAGGATGTTTGCAGGCAACTTTGCCCCAAGAGGATGGGCCTTGTGTAATGGATCAATTCTACCCATTTCACAAAACAGCGCACTTTTCTCCATACTAGGAACCACTTATGGTGGAGATGGAAGGACAAGCTTCGGTTTACCGGATTTAAGGGGAAGAACCGTAATCGGTGTCGGAACCAGTCCAGGTCTTTCCAAAATAGATCTTGGACAAAGAAAAGGAAGGGAAATATTTAACCTTCAAAAGACTCGAATCAAATCAGCCACGGACGGAGAGCTAGTAACTGTCACAACTGATAGTAAATTCAGGACTCACCAACCATCCCTTGGCATCAACTATATCATTTGTGTTTCGGGAACCTACCCTTCCAGGAATTAATCTTCCACATATCGAATACGATCGTAGTTCATATTAAGATGAGGCGTCAAGAAGAGCGAATAATTTTTCTAACTTCTTGATGCCCTAATTATTCAATAACTCAAAGTTTTATATCTAAAGTCATTTTCAAAAAATCCGAATATTTCCTTTCAAAAACCCTAACCTTATCTAATAAATTCAGTACCTATATATCACCCTTCAATTTTTGATTTCTAAAGGAATGCTTTTTCTTTATAGGAGAAGCCACACTCTTTTTGGGCACAATCTTCATGGAACAAGGACAAAACAGATTCAAAGTAAACTTCGGAGGAATCCTGACTCTTCTTTCACAACATCTGTATTCAAGTAGCGATGTTTTTGTAAGGGAATTACTCCAAAATGCTCATGATGCCATTCAATTCAGGAGACTTTCAGATCCCGAATTCGATGGTAGGGGAACCATCAGCTTCGATTACATCGAAGGGGAGCAGCCATTGCTGATTGTAGAAGATAATGGATGCGGAATGAATGTTGAGGAGGTGGAAGAATTTCTTTCTCGAATAGGCTCCAGCTCCAAAAGGGGCATCGAGGCTTTGAGTGGAGAAGGGTTAATTGGCCAGTTTGGGATTGGGCTGCTTTCGTGTTTCATGGTGAGTGATAAAATTACCCTCATCACCAGGTCATTTAAGGAGGAAAAAGCGGTACGCTGGGAGGCTTATATAGATGGGACTTATACTTCTCAGGAAGCAACAGAAGAGTTCAATACAGGAACCAAACTTTTCCTTCCCCTTCGAAATGACCTTCTTCAAAACTACTCCAAGGAGAAGGTGATCAAACTGATCAGGAAGTATGGCACATTTCTTCCCATAGATATTTCTTTCCAATCGGGAGAAAATGTAGAGCATTTAGAGCAGAAAGAATTCCCATGGGAGATTGACCAGCATAAAGTTCTTGCTTTTGGTAGAGAGTGGTTTGGTGAAAATTTCAAGCATTATATCAAACTGGAAAGTCAGTCTGGACTGACCCAAGGCATTGCTTTTATTGCCCCAAGGGCTGTGCCACAGGGATCCAAGATTCCTCACCAGGTTTTTATCAAAAATATGCTCATCTCCGATAGCAGTGAAAATATTTTGCCTGGTTGGTTTTTCTTTGGAAGGGCCTTGATCAATAGCCAGGAACTCATCCCTACTGCTTCCAGGGAAGATATCCATGAAAATCCAACGCTGAGTAAGGTTAAGGAGGATTTTGAGACTTGTATTGAAGATCACTTTGAATGGATGGTTCGGTCGGAGCCAGAAGTTTTAGCAGAGATAATAGCAACCCATGGACTTGCTATAAAGGCATTTGCATTGGAAAATCTTCGCTTTTTCAAGCTGGTAATTGGGCAACTAAGGATTCCAACCTCCATGGGAGAAATGAGTGTAGATGAAATCCTTGAACATGGAAATGAAATTCGTTATGTGGACGACCTGGATAAATTCAGGCAATTGAAACCTATGTTCCAGGCCAGTGGGCAATTGGTGGTAAATTCAGGATTTATCTATGATACAAGCCTGCTAAAAACCCTTGCACTGGTATTCCCTGAAATCAGCTTAAAACTCGCTGATGACCTCAGCTTTTCGGATGTGTTCCAGTCCCTGGACTGGCAAGAAGAAAATGATTTCCAGCCATTGAAAAATGCCATGCAGGAAGTCCTTTCCAAATTTAGGTGCGAGGTAATTCTCAAGCGTTTTGACCCTGTTTCAATCCCGGGGATTTACCATATCACCAAACAACAGTTTATGACTAGGGATCTTGAAAGGACCCGAGACCTGAATCAGGATTCTGTTTGGGGCAATGTGCTGGACGATTTTATACAGGAGCAAAAATATATTTTTGCCTCCCAACTATTTGTAAATATCCAAAACCCACTCATAGAAAGAATGGGACAATCAGTAGGTAGCACAGACCTGAAGGACTTCATTGAATTGATCTATGTAAATGCCCTTCTTCTGGGACATTATACCCCAAATGAAGGCGAAAGAAGAATATTGAACAACAACCTCATAAACCTAATAGACAAGCAACTACCCAATGACAGCTGATCAAATTAGAGATGCATACCATGACCTGGAATCCATTTCCAATTATGAAGAGAAAGCTCAAGGCTTAAAAAATCTCATTCATAAATTAAGGGGGATGGATGAGGATGACCTGGAATACGACATTAGAACCAAACTCATCAGCACAATGTATCACCTCTATACCAATGCTGAGGAGGAAATGGCGAATTTTGCATGGTTGCTTCAGTATGAGGAAAAGAATCCCAGCTATTTCATCACCCATAGTGTGATGTGGTATTACAAATGGATGGCAAATAGGCTGGCAAGCATTCCAAGCGCACCCTTGGATAGGATTTTTGCCATTTTGGAAGACATGGGAAAAAGGTATCAGGAAAGGCAATATGGCCTCAGACCTGTCTATGCAAAGTATAAAAACTTGTACCTCTTGATGGGCGAAGCTGAAAAAGCTACGGAGTATTTCAACAAGGAGCAGGAAGCCGATACCACCAGCATGGACGATTGTTACGCCTGTCAGTTGAATGGGAACCTTGACTATTACCTCTTGCTGGAAGATTATGAGAAGGTACTTGAAAATGCTCAGCCCCTGTTGAATCGTGAATACACTTGTGGCAGGGTACCTGAATCGACCTACAGAGAAGTAGTATATGCCTACCTGGAAATGGAAAATTGGGAAATGGTGGAGAAATACACAGATGAGGGGCTTCAAATCCTTGAAAAGGATTATTCCTTCGTCGGAAACCTTATCACCTTCATGTTTTCCTATGCCTTGTTAGGAAGATTTTCGGATGCTCGGCAGATGATGGAGATTTCCTTGCAGAAAGTCCTGGAAGTAAAAAGTCCCTACGACATGATGAACTGCTATACCTCGATAGAAATTTTCATGGAGATCCTTTCGGTAAAGGGTGAAACAGAAATCCAACTTCCAGCGCCCATTAAGGAAAAACTCAAAGACCTTGGCTTGAGGTCAAGCTCAATCAGAGAATACAAACAATTCTTTGGTGAAAAAGCCAGAGACCTTAGAAGACAGTTTGATAAACGAAATGGCAACACTTATTATATGGACAAATACAAGGCCAAGTGGGAACTGACAGCCAAAGCCCCTTGTCTACAAGAATAGCCAATTAGGTATGCAGCTTGTATTCAATCATGCCAGCTGTATACTTACATACTTTTTTATGAAAAAAACTTTATATTTGAATAAGTCAAGTTAAAGTACCGAGCAAAACGCATGATATCCATCCTGGTTATAATATAATTCGCAAGGGAAAGTAGAGACACTTAAACTTGATTAATAAAGATTAAAACGAAATTAACCCTTATTCTACATAATTTCTCCCTAAAGGAAACACGAACTTAATCTATCGAATTTCATTTAACCGCACATCAACATGATAATTTTTGGAACCCGTGGTGTAAAATTCACCAAGGATGAGGGCCAATTTTTCTGTCCCCAATGTGAAACTCAACGTCCTTATAGACTCAGAAGCGTAAGGAGGTTCTTTACCCTTTATTTTATTCCTGTTATTCCTCTAGATAAATTGGGGGAATATGTAGAATGTCGCCACTGTAAAGGTACTTTTGTTCCACAAGTGCTGGAATATAGAGAGGACGTGGATGCCGATCAATTCTTATCCGAATATGAAAAAGCCCTACGCCATTCACTTGTATTGATGATGTTGGCAGATGGGGAAATTGATCCCAACGAAAAACAGGTCGTACTTGAAGTGATCAACAAATTTAGCCACAATGATATTGGTCTTCCTGAACTAGATGCTTACATCCAGCAAGTAAGGGCATATCCTGAGCCAGTAGATAAGTATCTAAAAGGAGTAGCCCCGAGGCTAAATGAGCATGGCAAAGAGGCAGTAATCAAATGTGCTTTTTCTGTAGCTGCTGCGGATGGCCACATTGATGATCGGGAAATCGACCTCCTCAAGGAAATGGCCAAGGCATTGGATATGCCAACCGCTCACCTGAAGGGAATCATAGATGAGATGATGCCCAATGCATCGAATATGTCCCCCAATTAATCATATAAGCCTATAAAAAAAGCTCCTCAATATGTTGAGGAGCTTTTTTTATAACTTTTTCTTCTTATTCATCACTCAATGCATAGGTAGGCTTGAGCCTGGCGGCTTTAAGTGCAGGAGCAAGTCCAGCTATAAAACCTGTGATTACTAGCAATACCATCGAGGTAGTGATGACTGAAAGTTTAACCTCGGGATTGTAGAAATACTGAATTTCAGCTCCATTTGCAATCATAGCCATGCCATTGATTGAGAAGATACCCAATATCATTCCCAGATATCCAGAAACCAGACATAAAAACATGGTCTCACTTATGATCATGCTCACGATAGACCAGGGTGTTGCGCCCAGGGCTTTTCGGATTCCGAGCTCACGGGTTCTTTCCTTTACAGTAATCATCATAATATTGGCAAGGCCTACCATCCCAGCAATGATCGCCATGCATGCCACAAACCATGAGAATCCACGGATTCCGGCAAACATATTCTGGAACTCTGCAAACTCCTTCTGCAAGTTGTTGGATCTTATCCCACCCTCATCATCGGGGTGAACTGATTTTCTTCTTCCAAGAATTCCCCTCACCTTATCTTCCAGGTCATAGGGCGAAACACCAGGCTTGGGGGTCATGGCCATCCACCCAATGTTGTTGCCCATGTTGAATACACGCTGCATGGTAGGGGTAGGAATGTATACCCGCTGTGCATCTCTTCGAGCATCTTCCCCCCTGGCCATGGATTCAAAGACACCAATTACTTTAAAGAACAGCCCGGATATCTCGATGTAATCACCAACTGGATCTTCTCCTTCTTCAAATAGCACATCTCGTACCCTCGTACCAATAAATGCTACCTTTCGACTTTCCTTGATGTCTATTTCATTGATAAAACGCCCTTCCAGAATCTCCATTGGGGCAATTTTGATGAGGTCGGGAAAATCTCCTTGCAGGTTGAATCCTCCGGATTTCCCTTTGCGATTCATGATCTGCGTCCCTCGCCCAATCCTTGGACTCAGGTATTCAATTTCTGGGCTAAGTTTGACAATAGCTTCCATGTCCTCGGTGGTGAGGTTCACATAGCGGTTGGACTTATAGCCCTTGTATGGCATGGTGGTTCTGTTGGTCCATAAGAAAACAGAATTTTTGGAGAAACTGAACATGCTGCTGACGCCATTTTCCAATCCTGAACCACTACCTAATAAAATTACCAGCATGTAAATTCCCCAAAACACACCAAATCCGGTCAAAATCGCTCTTAGCCTCTTTTTCCCTAAGGTGTGAAATATCTCTTGCCATTTATCGAGGTCAAACATGGTGATGTGTTTTTATTTGTTTTCAGAATTAAGGGCTTCAATAGGTCGCAACCTTGCAGCTTGACGAGAAGGAATCCAGCCAGCTAAAAAGCCTGCAACTACAAGGATAAACATCGCAATCAAGGCAATTCTCATCTCTACATTCGGATTCTTAAAGAAGTCGGTTTCAACACCATTTAATACCATAAAAGAATTGATCCCTTCAATAGCTGCAATTCCCAAGGCCAATCCCAATATTCCTGCGGTAATGGTGATGATCATTGCTTCCTGAAGGATCAAGCCGATGATAGAGCCTGGTGTGGCCCCAATGGCCTTGCGTACTCCTATTTCCTTCGTGCGTTCCTGGACGACAATGATCATGATGTTGGAAACGCCCATGATCCCAGCAATTAGAGAACCTACAGAGACCAAAAGGATGATGGCCTCTATGCCCGTAAATACACCTTGAATTTCCTTGAATTGTTCTTCCTGATTATGGATAAAAAAGGCTCTGTTGTCATCAGGATGGATGAAGTGCTTTTGATAAATAGCTTTCTTCACGGCTTGTTCAACCTTTTTGCCCGAGAAGCCCGGCATGGTCGTAACGGCAAATAGGTTTATCTCATCAGAACTATTAAAGGTACCTTGATAAGAGTTGAAGGGAATGTAAATACGCTCAGCAAACCTCCCCCCCTGGCCATCATCATGGAATACTCCAACCACTAGAAAGGCAACACCATCAATGATGATATATTTTCCTATTGGATCTTCATCTTTCTCAAAAAGGACATTGGTGATTTCGTCTCCTACGATGCATGTCTTCCTTGCATCATAATTATCGGGGTAATTTATTTTTCTTCCATGGGTATATTCGAGGTTAACCTTGATGCTGAAATACTGTTCTGCACCAGCGATGACTTCGAATTCGCCCGATTTGTTGCCATAGGTTACCATTCGCCCCCCCTGGACTCCGTTTTCCGGAGAAATGTATTCGATGCCATCTACACTGCTTTTGACCAGGTCAAGGTCCTCTTCAGTGAGTTTGATAGTTCTTCCAGGTTTATATCCCTTGTAGGCCATGGTAGTCCTGCGTGGGATAAACCAAATGCTGTTGGTTGCATCGAGAACCGTAGCTTCCCGAACCCCATTTCGAAGTCCCTGGCCTGCTCCCATAAGCAATACAAGCATGAATATGCCTGCAAATACCCCAAATGCGGTGGCAATGGTTCTGAGCTTATGCTGCCATATCGTGGTTAAGACCTCTTGCCATTTGTCAATATCAAACATATGTATGTTTTAATGGATAACTCAAATTAAGTACAATAATCTCATAGACAAATTGCCATAGGTTCAAATAGATGGACAAATCAAGACAAAAAATAAATAAAATCCTGAAAATGAAACACTTAACCCACTGGTATTTAAAAGTATTCGCTTGTAAAAGAATGTAATGAGAGATAAAAGGCAATTTCTACAGCATGATCTATACCAAAAAAGTAAAGCCCTAAGTACTGCCATGATTGTACTTAGGGCTTATTTATGAATTGCCAGCTTTCGGTGTTGATCGCTGGTTTATGGCTCAGGCTTCTCCTTCTTTGGATTCTGGGGATGTTTGTCTTGACCTCATGAAGGCAAGGACTCCTGCACCTGCAGCTAACAACATCAGAATGATTGAACTAATCAGCGAAAGCTGTTCGCCCTTGGCATAGCTTTCAGGCTGCATTTTGAATTCAATGGTATGCTTTCCTGCCTTTAGGGGCAAGCCTCTCAGCACATAGTTTGCTCTTAGGTGATCTACCTTCTCTCCATCCACATAACAATTCCATCCCTTGCCACTGTTGTAATAAACCTCAGAGAAAATGGCCAGTTGGTCTGTTCTGGAATTGGATTCGTAACTCACTTCATTCGGAGTGAAACTGGTCTGTCTAATGCTTGAAGCTGAATCAGGCTGGAAGTTAAATCCTTCTACCAGCTTTCCATATCGCTGATCAATGACAGCTTCCAAAGCAGGATTGAGTGATTGAAGTGCAGCCAACTCTTCATCTGCATTTTTCGCCATCCTGGCTTTATTGACAAACCAAGCATTGCCTAGAGCTGCGGGGTTACGCCAGTATTGATTTGGACCAGGACCAAGGATGATATACTTACAATTCATCATATTCAGTCCATGAAGGTTCCTGAATGCCTGGAAAGGAGGTTGCTGAACCCCTTCTGACCTGGCAACATTGATGAGCAACTGAATTTCCTGGCTCAGTCTGTTTTGAATCAGATCATTGTACCTCCTCAGCTTTGCCGGGTGGTAACCCCCAATATCGTTGTGGAAGAAGGCAGTACTTGCACTGTTCCATACATTCACGGTAAGGTTCAACACCCTGTATTCCGCAGGATCTTGCAAGATGCCTACACTGGATGGTGAAGGTTCCGGTTTCTCATAGTTATCTCTCCTGGTAAAGTCGTCATTGTTCACATATCTTTTATTGACCAACCAAAGGTCTCCGATACTAAGCACAGCCAAAAGGCTCACAACCAAGGGGATGCTTTTGATTCTATCATTCACATAAGCCCAAAGAAGACCAAAGCCAGCAGCTATCAACAAGAATGATCTCCAAGCATCAGAGGTCATCATGTTTTTCCTGATCTGGATCATGCCATCGATCATTTGTTGGTTGCCGTTCAATTGGCCATCAGCAGTTCCGCTGAAGTCAAATAAGCCCGGACCAATGACTGCAAGGATCAAACAAAGTCCTCCGACAATACCTCCTGATATGTACAAAGCCTTATTAGCATCCTGTACAGTCAATCCATTTTCTTTGAAATTCACCAACTTCATCAATCCCAATACCCCAAGGAGCGGCATGGTAAATTCTGGAATGACCAAAGCCATAGAAACCGCTCGAAACTTGTTGTAGAGCGGTAGGGTATTGAAGATGAATTTATTAAACCACATCATATTTCCTCCCCATGAGAAGAAGATAAACAATATGGTAGCAGCTAACAGCCCCCACTTTAGGGGTCCTTTGATCAGAATCAAGCCTAAGGCAAACAAGAAACAAATGATTGCTCCTACGTAAACTGGCCCGGAAGTAAAGGTGGGTTTCCCCCAGAAGGTTGGCAAGGGCCTGTTCGCATTGGCGCGGCCAAAGCTCTTGGCAGCCAACTTATAATTATTAGATTTTTTGTCAAACTGAGTTCCACTAGCCCCTCCCATGAAGTTGGGCACCAATAGCGTGAGTGTCTCTTCGACTTCATAAGACCATGCAAAGGCATAATCTATGTCAAGCCCTTTGGTAGCGACCTCACCCGGCTTGGGAGTAAGCTCAGACTTGCCACGGATGGTGTCCTTCACGTATTCATAGGAAGTATACAAGTGCCCAATGTTGGGGGCTACCCCTAAGACTACTGCCAAAAGGGCAACTCCGGTGGCTTTGGCAAACTCTGGCACTTTTTTGTTGATCAAGGCATCTATGGCCAGGGCAACTCCAAGCAGGATGATCATGATTCCCATGTAATAGGTAATCTGAACGTGGTTGGCACAAAGGCTAAATGCCATTGAGAAGGCGGTAATGACCCCTCCAGATAACCATTTCCCTCGATATATCATCAAAATGCCAGCTACTGTAGGAGCCATGAAGCCGATGGCTGCAGCTTTGGATGTGTGCCCGGCTACCATTAGTATAAAGAAGTATGAGCTGAATGCAAATGCTGACGCCCCCAGAAAACTAAAAAGGGGTCTGACATTCATGGTATTCATCAACAAATAAAATCCCAGGAACATCAGGAAAATAAAGGAAATCGGAGGAGGAATTAGGTTGAAATAGGCCGAATAAATATTTCTAATCAGGTTATTTGGATACTGCAAACCTGCATGATAGGTTGGCATTCCGCCAAACATCCTACTGGTCCAAAAAGCCTCCTGGCCAGTTTCAGCTCTAAAGTCTTTTACCTGCTGGGTCATGCCTGCAAACTGGCGGAT
Source organism: Bacteroidia bacterium (assembly GCA_022760475.1). Taxonomy (GTDB): domain Bacteria; phylum Bacteroidota; class Bacteroidia; order J057; family J057; genus JALEFZ01. The sequence continues at coordinate 47,822 of JALEFZ010000083.1, forward strand.
ATCACCCATAGAAAGGGTCTCGCCTTCAAGGATTGGACTAAAGTACATGAGAGCCACCACAAAAAAAGCAGCAATCAATCCGACATGCAGCAAGGGTTTTTGCAATGCAGGTGGGATAGGTGATCCTGAGTTGCTTTTTGCTTTTGGGGGGCTTGACTTTGAAACAGGTGTCTTTTTAGGCGATGATGCTTTTTTATTCGAAGACTTTTGAGGTCGTTTTTTTGCCATTTCCTTGGAAGTTTGTTCATCCAAAACTAATACTAAGCCTCCAATTTACCAATATACTCCCCTGCTTCCAAGGTAAATTTGAGGCTTACACATTCCATTACTTTCATATTCCTTCGATAGATGGTATATTTATTCTAATAGACTACTTACTGCTACCTATGAACAAGTACCTCATTAACATACTATTAATGGTCATAATGACCATTCCTGCCACTACATTGGGACAAAAGACCCAATCCATAAGGGGCCAGGTTATCAACTCAGACACTCAAGCTCCCCTCCGAGGAGTGGAAGTATCTGTTTCGGTGGATGACAAACAAATTGGAGCCATTACTGATCAAAGTGGTAAATTTCACTTGAAGGAAGTACCTATCGGAAGGCGTGTGGTGCAGTGCAGATATCCCGGTTTTGCCACTTTCTCCTCTCCCAATATGATCCTGACCTCAGCCAAGGAGCAATACCTTGAGGTTGAACTTCAGGAAAGTATTGGGGAGACCAAGATGGATGAAGTAGTCATTTATGATAACTCCTACCCTACCCAGGCAAGTAATGAGCTTTCTGTGGTAAGTACCCGATCCTTCAATGCTGAAATCACAGGTCGTATCCCTGCAGCAGTCAATGACCCAAGCAGGATGGCACTTGCCTTCCCAGGAGTTCAACAAGGTGGAGATGATTCTGAAAATGACATCATAATTCGGGGAAACTCCTCCATGGGGATGCTCTGGCGGCTGGAAGGACTTGATATCCCAACCCCCAACCACTTTGGGCGGCCGGGTACATCAGGTGGTGGTTTGACCGTATTCAGTGCCCAATTGATAGACAGGTCAGACTTTTCTACCGGAGGGATGCCTGCGGAATACGGAAACGCTCTTTCGGGGGTCATGGATGTGAACTTCAGAAAAGGAAACCTGCACAAAAGAGAAAACAGAGCCAAAATTGGCGTTTTAGGGCTTGACTTCGCCACCGAGGGACCTATCAAGAAGGGAAAATCTTCCTACCTGGCAAATTACAGGTACTCTACGCTCAGCATTCTTAACAGATTTGGATTCAATTTGGTAGGTGAAAGGGTCGATAATGATTTTCAAGACCTCTCTTTCAACCTGGCTTTTGAAGGAAAAGAAGGGAAAAGTTTTACAACTGTATTCGGGATGGGAGGCTTAAGCCTTGAGCATTATCGTCCCATTCCTGAGGTAGCAGGAAGAGGTTTGGGAGATGATTTCAGAGGCAATGAATGGGAAGACCGTAGGCAGGGTTCCAACATGATGGCCATAGGAATGACCCACCTTAGAAATATTGACGACAAGTCATACATCAAAATTTCACTTGCCGGAACAGCTGGATTTATTTTCAGGTATTACGATGTCCTGGATACGCTGAACAATGCCTCTACCTACCGAGATGAAGAACACAATGATAGAAGGGGTATACTCGCTTTGGTGTATAACCGAAAACTTTCAAGCAGGACCAAGTTGAGGACTGGGATCTTTGCCCATCAGATCTTCTATAAATTCTATCGGGAAAGTACGGAAAGGGCTGATCTATTCAATTTAAACCTGGACAACATTGATGTCTCAGCCAACGGAGAAGGCCAAACCCAGACTTTTCAGACGTTCGCACAAGTCAGTCATCAATTGAATGAACAGGTGAAGATAAATGCCGGGGCACACTTCTATTTGCTTGGACTAAACGGAAAATCTACCCTTGATCCCAGGCTTTCTTTGGTTTACAACCCTCTTCCCAAAACAACAATTTCTTTTGCCTATGGGATTCATAGCCAGATCTTACCTTTGATGATGTATTTTTATTATGACCAGGATCAACAAATTTTCCCCAATAGAGAGCTGCCCATGATGAGGTCTCACCATGGAATTCTTTCCCTCACCCAAATTGTAGGAAGTGGACTCAAGTTATCCGCAGAGTTCTATGCCCAAAGGCTGTTTCAGATTCCTGTACTTAGAGGCGATGATGGCAATTGGAATGATACCACTACATTCTGGTTGCTCAACCAGCGAGAATCTGCATTTAATCCTTTCGTGAGTCAAGGTGCCGGTTGGAACTATGGAGTAGACCTAGCCATGGAAAAGACATTTAACAATGGACTGTATTTCCTTTTAACAGGCTCATTTTTCGACTCAAAATTCGAATTGCCAGATGGTCAACTTTTCAACTCAAGATTTGCCAGTAAATGGGTCAGCAGTTACACCCTGGGAAAGGAGTTTTATTTCAGGAACTCAACCCTTCAAATAGGAGCAAGGGTGTTGTACAATGGTGGGTTCAGGTACACCCCTGCCGACATTGACGCTTCAATTACCCAGGAAAGATACGTGGCAGATGAGACCAGGCTCTGGGAGGGGCAGGTAAATCCATATTTCAGGATCGACTCCAGGATTGCATGGTTCTGGAATAGTAAAAAGATTTCAGGATACATTTCCCTGGATATCCAAAACCTTACAGACAGGAGGAATCCCAGAAACATAGGCTGGGATAGTCAGAACAACATGGAGGTATTTTCAAGACATCCTTCAGGATTGATTCCAGTTTTGAGTTTTCAGTTTGATTTTTAGAAAGAAATTAAAAATTTGGATAAAGTTTTGGAAAATTTACAGTATTAAGCGAAATTTACCGTTGTGTAAATTCAATGTTTATTAATAGTTGATTGCAATTCTCTGGCCCTTGCTCTGCCAAGAAATTGCTTGAAGTGTTGAAGTGGAGAACGTAGGTCATTGCCTGCGTTTTTCTTTTTTTATGGATAGTTCAAGCTACACCAAATAACAATTTTTATATAAAGTACAATAATACCATATATAGGATAACATTCTATTTATCAAACACATACCCTACCTCAAAACATTTCATAACTGGAAAAAGGTTGAAATTTTGATGTTTTTTTACTAATTTCTTTAAACATCAAATCACTAACCTTATGAAGAAGTATTTTAAGTTTTGGCCCCCATTAGGGGCTACGATCCTTGCATTTATGCTCTTCGTTTTTGGCTTTCAGCCAGCAGAATCCCCACACAAATCCAGCATTGAAGGTGCATGGCGCCTGGACAAAATCGAAGGAAGAAGTACTGAATCCGTAGGAATCCAAATGGTAAAAATCCTGTCTGATGGATATTTTATGTTTGCCTATTTTAATGAAAGTACCCAGCAGTTTTTCAGCTCGGGAGGAGGGACCTATACTTTTTACAATGGGATCTATACCGAGAAGATAGAATTCCATACCATCAATCCTGAAATCATCGGAAAGACGGTCAAGTTTCAAGCTGAATTCAATAATGGAAGATGGATTCACAAAGGTATGGTTGCCGGGGAACAACTCTCGGAGGAGTTTACACGGATTGACGGTACGGATGTCTCACCTATCGCTGGAGCTTGGATTCTGGAACAAGAAAGTGGCCAAGAAGGCAGGATGGCAAAACTCAAGCCTAAAGGCAGAAAACGGATAAAATTGCTTTCCGATAGCCAATTCCAATGGGTGGAATATGACCAGAAAAAAGGCGATTTCATTGCAGCTGGAGGAGGGACTTATAGCCACACTACAGACAAGTACGTTGAGGAATTGAAGTATTTTTCTCAGGACTCAACCTGGGTAGGCCGTAAAATCGGATTTACCTTTAGGGAACAAAATGGAAGGTGGTTCCATAAGGAGTGGAGCAGCCGTGGAAAACAACCAATTGACGAGATTTGGAAAAAAATTGCAGCACTTTAATTTCTTCGATCATGCTTACCAAAACCCCCAAGGAGGATGTCCAAATAGGCATTCTCCTTTTATTTTTTCCGCAAACTAGCTCAAAATAGATTTTATTTTGCTTAAAATTTCTAAATTAGGTTTGATTTAAGTCTAAAACCCAAACCAACTCCTGAAGGATATACGCAAATGCCCGTGTCTTGCGTTATCTGTCTTGGAGCTAATGATGCAATGAAGAATCCGTACTTAAAAGATATTATTGAACGCATGGACCTTGTAGGCAAGAAAGTTGCCGGTACTCTGGGATTCCTGACTACGCAACAACTTAATTGGAGGGAAAATCCACAAAGTTGGAGCATAGCGCAGTACGTTCATTACATCATCGCAATCAATAAAAGCTACCTCCCCACCCTTATACAAGTGAATAATGGTACACGCAAGGCCAAAAAGAGGGAAAAACTACCTATCCTTCCTGACCTTTGGGGTACCATGCTGGTGCGGATGCTGAAATCCGACCCCAAGGGGCCTCCCAAGGCAACCAATGGGCTCACTCCTCCCTCATCACCTATTGGAAATGAAATCCTGGAAGAATTTGCAGAGCATCAGGGAAGCATGATCCACCTCTTACAAGAGCTAGACAGGGAAGATCATGATTCCATCATCATTACTTCCCCCGAAAATAGCTTTGTCACCTACCCTATCAAAGACATCATCAAAGGCCTTTGCCTACAAGAGGAAAGGCACTTGAAACTGGCTTTAGAGGTATTGGGAAACAGCAACTTTCCCAAAGAATAGTTTAGATTTTAATTCCTAGCGCCCCTCCTAGCCTGGACTGATACTCAGGGCGGGTCTCTGACAATTGACTTGATGTAGGATCAAGCATGAACCCAGGCACGAATTGGAGCTGTCCAAAAATCCTTGAGTTTCTACTTTGAAAGCGGTAGCCAATCCCGGCTTGCAGGTGTAAAAAGGTATCGGTATCGTTAAAGTCAAAAGGAGTGATGAATTTCATCCTGGCAGTTGCTGTAGGAGAAATCACAAGGTGATGGTTCCCCTTAAGGAATACAGCTTGAATTCCAATTGGAAGATACCAATCCAGGGAAGTTGCCCCGAATCCCAAGCGTGCTGTAAGCCCGGCTTCTACCCTGTTGGCGAGGGTCTGCTCCAGATTCAGGCTATACCCTACAGAATTCCCTGCTGCTTCCAGAAAGATACCCCTTTGGTAGTTGGCAAGGACCCTTGATTGGGCATTGGCAGCCATTGCTGTTCCCAGCATGAGGGAAATAAAGATAATAAGGGAGTATATCAGTCCCTTTTTTTCCACTTTAAACATAATTATCAGGATTATCTATTTAGTTTGGATGGATTCAGGATCATTCGAACCAAACCCACACCTACCAAAATTATTAAAAATAAAGCTGGGAAGCCTCCCAATACAGAAATTTGTTTGACACCTTCAATTCCTGAATTTGAGATCATAGTCCAGGAAAGTCCCCCAATGATGAGTCCCCAAATAACCTTGATCCCAAGCGGAGACTCTGGGTTCTCTGGCGTAATTCCTTCTGAAGACATGGAACTCATGGCAGAGGTATTTGAATCTGCTGCCGTAACGTAAGAGAGAAATGCAATCAGCAAGAAAACTCCGCTAACGAGGGTACTCAGTGGCAACTGGTTGAAAAGCTCAAAAACCACATTCTGAGGACCACTTTTTTGAAGGATTTCATTCAGAAATCCATTGTTCATGCCATCAATTTCAAGAGAAGCCCCACTGAAAATGACCATCCAGACTCCACCAAATAAGGAAGGCAATAAGAGATTGTAGTGAATAAAGTCTCTAACCGTATAACCGAGCGACAATCTTCCCAGGAAAAGTGCAGTAATGGGGGCCCAGGCAAGCCAGTTGGCCCAATAAAAAATGGTCCAACTGTGCTGCCATTCCGTTTCGATATTAGTTCCTACGTTCACGGATCTTGGAAGAAAATTTACCACATAATCTACCAATCCCTTTCCACCAAGCTCAAGCATGCTAAGGGTGGGGCCGAAGATTAAGGTGAAGGCTGCTAGCCCCAGAAATGCCTTGATGTTCCAGTCGGACAAAACCCTGATTCCTTTCATCAATCCACTTGCAGCGGATGCAACAAAGCACAATACAATAACCAGGCATATCATGCCCAACAAAAAACCAGTTTCCTCCAATCCGGTCATCCGATGTATGCCACCCGATATGGTAATGATGCCTGTCCCCATAGAGGCCGCCATTCCTGCTACCAGGCTGTAGAGGCAAATCATGTCTACCAATTTTCCAATCCAACCATGTGCAGACCTCCCTATGACGGGATACATCAAAGAACCCAGGCTAAAGGGCTGCCTCATGTTGTAATAGGCCAGCGCAAAAGCAAGCCCTGCAAGGGTATAAATGCCATAGGGAGTGATGGTCCAGTGCATAAACATGGTCGACATGGCAAATACAGCTGCCTCTGGGCTATTGGCCTGGAGTCCGAGTCCTGAGGGGGGGCTGTGCATGTGGTACATGGGCTCTGCCGTTCCCCAAAACAGTATCCCGGTTGCAATCGTGGTCGTAAGGGTAATGGCAAACCACCTCCAGCGTGTAAGCAGGGGCTTAGCGTCTTTTCCTCCAATTCGAATTTTCCCTAAAGGGGAAAAATAAACAGCAATCAGAATCAATAGGAAGGCAAAAGTTGCCCATGAAAACAGAAACCCAAAGTTGACAAGAATCCAATTCTTGGCTCCAGAAACCCAACCGATAAACTGCTCAGGTGATTGGATGCTTAGGAAGAGGGTAAGGGTAAGAAAAATGAAAGGAGGCCAAAAAACGAGGTGGTTGAGTTTCTTCACAGAACAGCTTGTTAGGGTTATTGGAAAGATTAAATCTACAAAGAAATCTCTGGAAGGGACAATTGATCCACTTATGGGGAGATAATATTTAACTAAAAGCCTTTAATTTGTAGCCCACTATCATGAAAAACTTAACTATGGAACAAATACGTGTAGAGATTCAAATGAATGCAAGAGATTACGCCCAATTAATGTTAAAAAACTACATCAGGAGGCCCTTTTTCCTAATTTTCACCATCATAGGCATTATATTTCTATCATTCAGTGCCATCATGAGCTTGGTATACTCTATGGCTTTTGATCTCTTCTTTACCATCTTCTGGGGTTGTATGGTATTCCTGATGCCACTATTCATTTACTTTTTTTCAATCAGAAGTTTTAAATCCAACCTTAGGCTTCAAGAAAAGATGGTTTACACCCTCAATCCCGAAGGCATGCAGATAAAAGGAGAGTCCTTTGAGACAAGGTTTAGCTGGGACAAGGTGCATAAAGTTACTGAGGTGGGCCAACATTTTTTAATCTATGAAAATAGGATGGTGGCGTTTCTACTGCCTTATAGCTCATTTGATGAAGAAAAAATAGTTAGATTTCGAGTCCTGTTAAGAAGTGTCCCTGGTTTAGAGGGAAAACTAAAAAAGCTCAAGAAGTAGGTCTTCCTATTTTTAAATCAATACATACCCATATGCCCGAGGCTATAATTATAAGAGAATATGGAGGGCCTGAAGTCCTCAAACTGGAAAGTATCAAAAGTCCAGAACCTGAAGCTCATGAGTTGTTGATCCGGCAAACGGCCGTAGGCATTAATTTTCATGACACCTATGTCAGGTCGGGACTATACAAAACACTGGCCCTTCCGGGCATACCGGGAATTGAAGGAGTCGGTGAGGTCGTGAAGATAGGCGCTGATGTTCAAGGCTTCGAACTGGGCCAAAGGGTGGGGTATTTCACCTCAAAGTACTCAGGCTATTCTTCAGAAAGAAGCATTCCTGCAGAGTTGGCCATTCCCATACCTGATGGAATCAGTGATGTCCTGGCAGCTTCTACCATCATCAAAGGGCTGACCGTGCAGATGTTGACCAAAAGGGTTGTCCAACTCAAGCCTGAAGATAAGATCCTGGTTCATGCAGCAGCAGGAGGAGTTGGCCAATTGTTGGTACAAGGAGCCAAAAGCATGGGTGCGGAGGTCATTGGGACGGTTGGTTCAGAGGCCAAGGCAGCAATTGCCAAGGAAATGGGATGTGATCATGTAATTCTGTATCGAAAGGAACGGGTACTTGACAAAGTCATGGAGATTACTTCTGGGAAGGGACTCAACGTTGTATTTGACAGCGTAGGAAAAGACACTTTTCATGATTCTTTGGCTTCCCTGGATTATCTTGGGCATTTGGTAAATTTTGGCCAAGCATCAGGGCCGATTGAGGGCTTTGAAATCCCTATGCTTGCGAAGAAATCCCTCTCTCTGACTCGTCCTATGCTATTTCATTACACCCGAAACAGAAAGGAATTATTGGATATGAGCGCGGAGTTGTTTCGAGACTTGACTGCAGGGAAGCTGAAGTGTCGAGAAGCCATGGAATTGCCACTGGCTGAGGCTTCTAAGGCTCATGAGTTGCTTGAATCGAGGAAAATGACCCAGCCATTGGTTCTTATTCCTTAAATCCACAATCCAATTTTTCATTCAAAAAAACAAAAACATATGGCAGTCTATGTCCTTGTAATGATGAAAATTAATGATCCTGAGACTTATAGCAAGTATACCGCCAGGACTCCTGAGATCGTCAAAAGACATGGCGGTAAATTCTTGACCAGAGGTGAGGAAGTTTTGACCTTCGAAGGAACTCCTTATGATGACAGGTTGGTAATACTTGAATTTCCAGACAAAGAAAGTGTAGATGGCTGGTATAATGATCCTGAATATCAGGAAGCTGTAAAGTTTCGAAAAGCGTCTTCCCATATGAATATGCTTTTGGTACAAGAAGGTGGAAGCAATACAAAGAACCCAGATCCCAAACTTTAACTTAACATTTACGAAACAGATTCAAGGTCCATGAGTAATTTCGAAAGAGAAATAGACATCAGGTGGTCAGATACAGATCCCAATAGACATGTCAGGCATTCTGCCTATTATGATTTTGGGGCACATGTGAGAATCAGGTTCTTTGCTGAGAATGGTTTCGATTCGGACAGGATGGCTGATTTGAATTTTGGGCCAATTGTTTTCAAGGAAGAATGTTCATTCATCAAGGAAATCCATCCAAACGAAACCATTCGGATCAACTTCCTAAGGGGAGAAATGAGGCCCGATGGCTCCAGGTGGGTAATCCATCATGAAATATTCAACAAAAATGACGAAAAATGCGCCCATCTAACCCTCAAGGGAGCCTGGATGGACCTCAAGCTGCGCAAATTGACCATTCCTCCGGCTGGCTTAGCCCAGGCTTTTTTGGGTTTGCCTGAGGGTGAATACTATGAATATCAAAAAAATAAAAACTAGACCTTCCGCCCATCAGTAAGCCTAGATCACTTGACAATCACCTCATGAAAAAACTTATCCTTCTCAGCCTGATTTGTGCCAGTATTTTTCTAACTCAATGCAATCCTAAGCCCCAGTCGGCTCAATCTACCCATCCGCTTATTGGTTTATGGAAATTAGAAGTCATGGAAGTTTTTGATGCTGAAAGCGGGAGCTGGAAAGAATGGAAAAAAGAAATCAGAGGCTTTGGCGAGGGAATCAAGGGCTATATTCTCTACGCTGAATCCGGCCACATGGCACTCCATTTGGTTCCTAAAAATTACGAGTCTACTGAGTTGGAATTTCCTTACAACCGGGATTCCAGCTCTTTTGAAACACTAAAGCACCTGGCAGCCTCTTATGTCTACATCTCCGATTATGAGATTGATCCGGTACAACAAACGGTCAGACATGCCACCATTTCACACTCTGAACCCAACGACTGGGGAGAAATTGTCAATAGACGGTACAGCTTTACTGGAGACACTTTGTTACTGGAGCCTGTAGAGCAAGACCTGGGCAAGTTGAGATTGAAATGGACCAGAGAAAAATAGCAGTTTAGGGGAATATTTAGATTGCTTTAATCCTTACAAAATGCATGATTAAAAAGGAATATTTTCCTACCTTTTTGCTAGTAATCATCACCCTACCAACAGCTATAGCTTCATGAGACTCCAACAATATATTCTGGATGCCAAGCCCAAAACGCTTTTTCTGATTGACGCCCTGGGTGCATTGCTATCTGCTGTACTGCTTGGGGTCGTATTGGTGGAGTTTCAGTCCTATATCGGCATGCCTAAAGAAATTCTTTACCGCCTTGCCTTCCTGGCGGGAATTTTTGCTGCCTATTCCTTCTTTTGTTATGCAAGGATCAAGGCCAGGTGGCCTATTTTTTTGAGAATCATTGCCATTACGAATATTCTTTACAGCATTTTGACCATGGGGCTTGTGTTTTACTTGCACAATGACATGACCTTGCTGGGCTATCTCTACTTTATTTTGGAGGTCATTATTGTTGTTACCCTTGCTTTAGCTGAGTTATACAAGGCAAACTCCAAGCAGGGATAATTTTATTGGCAGTCTTTTGGTCTCTCGTTTGGGCTAAACTCAAAGAATCTTCTGACCTGCTCTAAAGATTCCTTTTTGCTGTGTCGATGTAGATTCGCCGTCATTCACCTATCGCCTCCTTCCTATAATAACTCTGGGACTCCGTTCGGAGGTTCTGAAAGCATCTAATGGACACAAGGGCAGCCTATTATTCTGAGTTTGCCATGGATCTTCTGGGCTACGGCCTGGGCTAATTTCATAGATATAGACTTTTCTTTATTAGAATAAATGTCAGCTACGATACCTAAATAATTAATTAGACCAGTTTACTTGATAATATCATTCACAATTAAAGCAATGTTGAACATGAGACTTAGTATCATTGTATTCTCAATTTCAATTCTATTGTCTGGGTTTGCTTATGGGCAAAGCATGGACAAGAAGTACAAATCCTTTGAGGTAAGTAGAGACCTACCGATTGCAGCGGAAAAGGTATGGGAGGCTGTCGCCCTGGATTACGGTAAAATCGCTGAATCTCACCCTAAAATCTGGTATTCAGGCTATGAAGCAGGATCATTGAAGGGGGGATTGAACGCACAACGCAGGTGTGATTTCAACAAATCAGGCAGCAGGGTGCTACATGAGCAAATCGTAGACTGGGATCCTGAAAACATGCTTTTTGTCAACCGTGTATTGGAAGCTGGAGGCTTTCCGATTGATCCTGACAACACCAGGGCTACCTATAAGGTAACTGACCTTGGCGAGGGAAAAAGTCGAATTAGCATGAAAATGGAATTTCGTAGTAAGCCGTCCTTTATGATGGGTATGCTAAAGAGTCAGTTTCAAAAACTGCTTGCGGATTACTTCATTGCGCTGGAGCACCACCTAACCACAGGAGAAGTGGTAAATGCGAAAGAGGGAAATTACAAGGAAATCAAGAAGAAGTATTCAAAGTAAGAAATTGAAAGTAAGATGATTAGAGGAGCTTTATTTAGGCTCCTCTTTTTTTTATTTTCCTTATCCAGTTATTGCCCTTTTCAAATCAATTTCCTACAAATATTTTCATTCCTAAAACAATTAAGCCACTCAACTATTAATCAAAATCGAATAATTAGACTAATTTAAATTTAGCAACAGACTATGTATATAAAAGGGAAGAAACATGTCAAAAAATTCTAACAACAAAAAGCACTCAAACCAAGTTTTTGCCTTACTAGCTTTATCGACTTTATTGGGATTGTTGGCATTTTTAGTAAGTGGAAATGCCCTTATAAATGCAACTAAATCCCCGGATAGCCCGACTCGCAATACGATGTTATTGGGATCTGATAGCAGCCTGACTTTGTCTGCTCTAACCAGCTTTAACTCTATTCAAAGAAGGTATTGCATGGACTGTGACAGCTTTTCTATTGAGATCTCAACCAAAAAGACAAAGCTCAAGGATCAAATAAAGCAGGCGAAAAATGGGTATAATTTTTTAGGAACTCTAACCATAAAGGATCAAGGCCAAAGTTTCCCTCAAATCCCTATAAAAATTCCAGAGGTATCCAATCATAGCAAACTCTTTATCGGCGGCGACAGCCTGATTCTTTCACTAAATGAAGCTCAGCTTTTGAATACCTACATTTTTGAACAAGTACAGAATAATGTCAACGATAGTTTATCCAATCTGAGTTTTTCCTTTGATATCAAACAAGCTGTCATATTCCCGGAGATATATTTTAATGGGAAGTGGATAGGAGTACCAGTTGAGAACAGGCTAATACCCAAAGCAGAGTTTGAGCGGAAAAAAATTTCAATTTTCAATAATAGCAAAAAGGAAAGTTCAAAAAAGGAAATAACTAAGTACTATTTGTTGAACTATAAACATTCTGTCCTCAAATGGATTGGTTTTCATAGTGGTGCACTTGGTTTTGGCTATGCCCTGATTCCGTTTTTCTTTATCCTGATCTTTCAAATCATCAAAGAGGTAAATCAGAAGTCTGAGGCCAGACTAGACCATAAATTTCCCATTCGTATTTTTCTTGTCAGTCTTTTATTGGTAGCCCTTTCCTCCCTCTTTACCTTCCTTATTCTAAGGGGAGACAATGTCAATCTTTTGAGTGGGGCTGATATCATGGCAGATTTTAATATAGTTTTTTATGACCCGAATCTTACAATTGGCATTTTGGTGGTATTTTTTATGATTGTAGGCATCCCACCTCTGCTGGGTATGCTCATGATTGTATGGGCTACAGCAAAATTGTGGAATGAAAAGGGTTCCCTGGATGAGGACGAAAATAAAAAAATAACAGAAACACTTGCTGCTCAAAGTACCAAAGATGAATCGGGACAACAGCCGAAAAGGGAAGATTTAGAAAAACCTATTAGAGATGGAAAGTTGGTCAAACTATATTTGAGTATCAGAGATAAATTAAACGTCTTTGCGTTTTTTTCAGGCTGTCTTGTGGCTTTATCCATTTTAGGCTCGCGCCTGCAGAGGGATATGATTATGGATTATATTCCGGATGTCAAAGAGATTTACCCAGACCTGTTTACTTATTTGTATGGCCTCGTATTTACCTTGCTATTGGCCATGTTTTTCCTCCCTGCACAATTTTTCCTGAAGTACTTTAAGGATGAAAGAGGAATTGCTGTGGAAGCTAAACCAGAGAGCGGAAAATGGTGGAAAATTGGAACTGAGTCTATACAGGATATCAAACTGATCTTTGCACTGGTTCTACCTCTCTTGACGACAGCTGTTACCTCATTTTTTTAATAGAAAGTTACATAAGAAAATAGACCAACATAATAGCTTGTCTTGATTTGGCTCTTTACAAATTCAATTAAAATGCTTGCATTGACCTTGAATAGTTATGCTGATCAAGAGCATAATTGCAACTTAATGCCAGCACAGGCATTCACTGCTTTTTATGTTAATACCTACTAATCCTAGCCAATAAAACAAAAAAAACCAGACCCCTCAGAGGGGTCCGGCCTCACTATAAAAGACTTAATTAATTGGTCTTTCTCACTTTGATAGAAGCCTCAAACTTGTCGGCAGTCATTCTGACCAGGTATACTCCTGATCCCAGTTTCATACCAGACTCGTTTCTTCCATCCCAGCTGATTTCGTGCTGTCCAGTTCCGAACTTGCCGCTGAACCTGCGTACAAGCTGTCCGTTCATGCTGAAGATCGAGATCTGTACTTCCTGTGGCTGACCCAAAGAGAAGTTCAAGCTAGTCATTTCAGCAAATGGATTGGGGCTGTTCTGTCCAAGAGCAAAGCCTTCGAAAGCGTCATCATCGATGCTTGTTGTCATGGCACCTACCTGTACATTTCCACCTATTGTACCGATTCCCATGCGGCTCTTGGCCATATCAAGTGCCTTACTTTCTGTCAAAGCAGAGTTAATTTCAAAGGAAGTTTGGCTTCCTCTTTTTCCTACTACTTCGAATACCAGTTCGAAAGCTACTGTTCCATCAGCCAAGCTCTGAGCCTGTCCCTCCATGTCAATCCATGCAGTTGTAAAGTGGCCTTTAGCCGCTTCCTCAGTATTGTAGAGGGCCTCAAGTGCCTTATGGTTAACTGTTTTCAGTTCCAATACGCTCTCATCCCAGTTCATGGTAAACTGATAACCTGAAATCACATCAAAGTTAGCTACCTTCACAGGAACCCTTACCAGGTCGCCCTGCTGTGCCTGAACTGCCTCGATCACAAAGTGGATAGAGTCGCTTGGTGCAGCAAGTCTATTTGGACTAGCGTCCCAGCTATTGTTCACATCACCCAGTTTCACACCAGTGAAATCCTGGCCTGTCAGAGGAGCAGTAACGCTGGTATGGCTACGACGGGTATCCCATCCCCATGGAGATTGTGGATTCGGGAATACGTAGTCAGAAGGAATCATGGTCCATACACCTCCAGGGTTTCCACTAACAGGATCAGTGAATGAATTGGTAATCAACAATAGCCTTCTCAAGATCTGGAATGCGTCAAGTACGTTGATTGTCTGGCTGTTGTTTACGTCCGCTGCAATCAACTTGTAAGGAGAATTCAGTTGGCTGATAAGTAGTGTATGACGTACTACATCTAATGCATCATTGATATCGATTCCGTTTACACTTGCATCTCCAGTTCTTTCGGCTCCAATGGTATTTACAGGATCACAAGGATCTACCAGGAAGCTGTAGCTAGATCCATTGGCGGTCTGAGGACCGTTGTCTCCATCAAGATCAAAGTCTACACTTGGGATCAGGGTCCCTAATTCTGACTTGGCATCACCTGCAATAGAGATGTTTGGAACAAGGTTCACTGTTACGTCAGCATCTGCGCTGGCAGAATTTCCGTAGATATCAGTTACAGTCAGTGTTACAGTGATAGGACTATTAGGAACATCATCACAGTCAAAAGAAGTTCTGGATAGTACACGGGTATCAATCGCACAGTTATCGGTAGAACCTGCATCAATGTCATTAACTGTGATCGTAGCAGCTCCAGTCATATCAAGGGTAACGGAGAAGTTCTGGGTCAATACCACAGGATCTTCATTGTCTGTGATGTCGATGTCGAAGCTACAGCTAGAAGTGTTACCTGCGGCATCAGTAGCAGTATAAGTGATTTGAGAATTACCAACCGGGAAAGTAGAGCCTGAAGGATCTCCTGCAGTCTGTGCTACGCTGACACCAGGAAGGTTATCGGTAGCTGTAGGGGCAGTCCATGTGATCGCCGCTCCACAGATACCCAGGTCGTTATTCTGTGCAATATTAGCTGGACAATTTACCAAAACAGGGGCTTCAGTATCTACGGTTACACTACTTGCATCGGTAGTAACTGTCTGAACAGAAGTGTTGCCATACTGATCCTGAATCGAAATAGAGAAAGTTACAACACCATCATCTCCAGCAGCAACAGTTTTTTCCGCCGTCCAGGTAGTAGCTCCACCTTGATCAGTGATAGTGATAGAACCAGCTCCTCCTCTGTCGATGGTTACAACAGGATTAGCAGGAAGGGCTTCAGAAGAAGTGAAGCTAAGGGTAATCACATCACCTACAGTTGCAAGGCTTATGTCATTGGCATTGTTGCTCTGGATAGAAGCAGTCAGTACGGTTGGTGGATCAGCATCGATGGTAACACCACCTGCGGTTACGTCAGGGGTCTCCAGGACAGTTGCTGCTACATCATTGCTGTATCCAAGGGCAGTAGAAGAACCGTCAATTCCAATCGCAGTAGAACCGGTAGTAGCAGAACCGTTTACAGTAAAGGTCAATTCCATAACGGTTGTACCATCAACCTGAGACAGTCTTCCTCCATTCTTTTCAAACCAGGAGAAGGTAACAACATTGTTAGGAACATTACCCGTGCCAGGTGTACCAAAGTTCATGTAAGGAGCAACAAAGTCAGTGCTACCTGTAGGTCCTGAAGCTGAGGAGAAGGTCAATACCGCAGGGTCAAAAGTAAAGGTTCCCTGGAAAGTTGCAATGTCATCAAAGTGGTTTACAGTGATGGGTACAGTTACGGTATTGTTAGGACCGGCAGTTGGGTTACCCACAACGAATTCCAAAGGAGAAACACCTACATAATTGATATCACCTACGGAAACATCACCTGTATTAGGGAAGTCATATTTAACTTCGAATCCTGCAGGCAAACCCGTAACAGTTGCAAATGTTCCGTTTACTCCGGTAGTTCCATTGCCCTGAATGATTGTAAATAGGTCGTTAACTGTTGGAGTAAAGCTGCCAAAGTTTAGTTCCAAAACAGAAGCGTTTCCAAGGAAAGCACTTGTAGTCGTACTTTGCTGATCGTAATCTGTACAAGCAA
>JALEFZ010000084.1 GCA_022760475.1 Bacteroidia bacterium
GAAGCATCCTCCAATTGCCTTTCGAGTTCAGGGATTTTCCTCAAAAGTTCCTCGATTTCCAGTATGTACCTGTGCTCGTTCACTCCTTAAATTTACGAAATATTTCAGAAAACCAAGATGACCAAAATGCCGATTTCTTTTCACAGAAGGTTTTAATTATCCTCCTTAAAGGTAAGAACTCAAGATATCTGCCTTCTGTTTGACAACTTCTTTGCCAATCGTCAATAAGAACTCCAACTCCTTGGAACCAAGGCTATATTTGGTCGGAATACCTACGGCCAATTCGTATAGTATTTGTAGGTCTGCTTCATTGAGGGTTTGATCCTTATTGATCATCTCAATGATTCGTTTTCTCTCTTGTCTTACGTTTATTTTTTCCGGGGGACTGGCTTGACTGTTGGCAATCAGGGCAGTAAAGTCAAGATAGATTGGCGTAATCCCAAAAACGGCACACTTTTCTTCAATTTCCTTGTTGCGCATCATCCTTCTTGAGTCTAGCCCTGAAAAAGGTGTTCGCCAAAGACTGGTAAGAAAGAATCCACCATTTTCTCTTTTGCTGAATGTTTCAGGATAGGCATTCATATCGACATCTACTACCAGCAGAATTTTTTTTGTGGCGATGCTGTCCTCCTTGAGCATATCAATTGCAGCACGCCAACCGACATTATCTGCAAGCCCCCCATCATACAAATGGATGTAGCGTGTACCCTTGTATTTTGAGGCCAAGGTACTATTCATTACAGCTCCGGGAAAAGTCCCGCTGGATTTAATTCCTACAGATAAAGGCATTTCATATGGATCCATCATTTCTGCATAATGATATTTTTTCATGCGATGGACATAACCAGACACCTGGTAGTCTGCCAAAGTTTGAGGAGCGAAAGTGAATAACCTCGCATTAGAGGTCAGGGAGGCATTGGCCACAAAATGAGGAAAAATTACCTCCCGCAAACTGTCCTCTTTTTTGATGAAAATATCCCCGAGCCTGATGCTCTCCAAGGGTAATCCCATGCCCTTGCGTAATTTTCTGCCACATATAAAATCATCTACCCTCCTCTCCAATTGATCCCCATTATCGAGCTTACCAAAAAGGGTTTTGGGATTTCCGCGGCCAAATACCACAGGTTTGGCATAATTCTTCATCAAGCATTCTTTCATGTATGCTTCGTAATTAGCAAACAAGAATTTTTTGTGTGGATATTTTTGCAAATGGGCATGTTGGGTAGCCAACATACACCCAGCGGCAAATCCCCCTCCAGAAACGGCAGATATATAATCGACCTCCCTGAGATAATTTGAACCCATTCCATTATCCAGAGCTTCCAATCCCAACAATACCCCAGCAGAAAATCCATATGCCCTTGATCCCCCTCCTGAAAGTGCGACCCCTACTGCAAGGTTTGGGTGCTGGGCGTTTCTGCCTTGTGGCGATTTATAGGGATTGATATCAACGTAGTCTTTTCTGGAGGGAAAATAATTTTCTCTTTTAGGCTTTATATATCGATTACAGGAAGTGGATAACAAAGAAATTATCAATATATTGAAAATGATATACTTAGTATTTTCCATTAATTTGTAGGGTAGGATCAAAAAACTTTAGCTTGTAACAAATCTTACACATAAAGAACTTTAATTTGATTGACAGGTTTATCGATTATTTGGTAATTTTATTTCAAAACATAAATAACCCATGACCCAGAACCCCAGTGTGCCCGATGTGCCTTCATTTGAGACTTCCACAAGCAGAATTAAAAAACAAGCACTTCTTGTGGAGGTTGCTTGGGAAGTTGCCAACCAGGTAGGTGGAATATACACCGTAATTCGATCCAAAGTCCCCTCTATGCAGAAGAATTGGGGTGATCGCTATTGCTTGCTGGGCCCCTATGTCCATGCAAATGTTTCGGCCATATTTGAGGAGGTGGAGGCACCCAATGATCCTTTTGGAAGAGCAGTAAGGAAAATGAGGTCTATGGGTTTCGAAGTTCATTATGGAAGGTGGCTAACAGACGGTAGGCCAAGGACCATTTTATTTAACCCCTGGTCAGTATTTGACAGGTTAGGAGAAATTAAATATTTGCTCTGGGAGCATCACAACATTAGCCTTCCAGGAGATGATGATTTGGTCAATCAAACTGTAGCCTTCGGCTGGCTGGTAAAAGTATTTTTGACCAGGCTTACAGAACCTGATGTGGCATCTCAGCCTGTAATTGCCCATATCCATGAGTGGATGGCTGCGACTGCCATTCCTGAAATCAGAAGGGATAATTTGCCTATTGCCACCGTGTTCACTACGCATGCAACCATGCTTGGTCGATACTTGGCCATGAATGCCGATAATTTTTACGATCACCTCCCGTTTTTCGATTGGGAAAAAGAAGCCCACTACTTCAACATTGGGTCAAAAATTTATATTGAACGTGCCGCAGCCCACGGTTCGCATGTGTTTACGACTGTTTCAGATGTGACTTCGAGGGAATGTATTCACCTTATTGGAAGGAAACCTGAGGTAATCGTTCCAAATGGGATGAATATCAGATCGAGAGATATCTCCCACGAGGTTCAAAATGAACACCAGCAGGCCAAGGATAGCATCCATCAGTTTGTGCAGGGGCATTTCTTCCACTCTTATAATTTCGATCTTGATAAAACGCTCTATTTCTTTAGTTCAGGAAGATATGAGTACAAAAATAAAGGCTTCGACTTAGCACTTGAAGCCCTTGCAAGGCTAAACTGGCGCATGAAGCAGGCCAACATTGACAAGACAGTAGTCATGTTCTTTGTTACCAAAAAGCCATACGAAAGCATTAACCCAGGGGTACTTCAGTCGAAAGCTACCCTTGATAAATTACATCAGACCACCCAGGCCATCCACAGCCAAATTGGTGATCGGCTATTTGAATGGGCAACCTCTAACCAAGACATGAGCTTCCCGGATTTGAATAAGTTTGTAGACGACTTCATGAAGATCAGGCTGAGAAGGAGCCTTCAAACGTGGAAATCAGGACAGTTGCCCCCAATCGTTACACACAACATCCATGAAGATTATAAGGATGATATCCTCAACTTCCTTCGTTCCTCCAATATGTTGAATCACCAACATGATAAGGTGAAAATCGTCTATCACCCGGACTTCATTAATTCTTCCAGTCCATTGTTTGGTATGGATTATCCTGACTTTGTCAAAGGATGCCATTTGGGAGTTTTCCCTTCCTACTATGAACCATGGGGATATACGCCATTGGAGTGTATGGTAAGTGGTGTTCCTGCAGTAACCAGCGATTTGGCTGGATTTGGAAATTATATCGAGCAGTCGATGCCGAATACCGAGCAGAATGGAATGTACGTGATCAACCGTAAGAACAAGAGTTTTGATGAGGCTGCGAATCAACTTACAGATGTAATGTTCTCTTTCGTTCAAGGGAAAAGAGCAGATAGAATTGCGGCAAGATATAAATTGCAGGAAGCTGCCAAAAACTTCGACTGGAAGCATTTGACAAGACATTATGAAAGGGCCTATGACCTTGTCCTTGAGCGTGTATTCGCTGAGGAATCATAAGGCAGACTTGGCTTAGCTTTTCCCTACACAGATTGCCTGGATTTGCTTTCTTGGAGGTCCAACTTCAAAGGAAACAAATCCAGGCTTTTTCATAGGTAAAAGGGATCATGAATTTCGATTTCATAGATTCTATCTTTTTGTCATCATACACATTTTCATAATGTTATATGTATTGAAATATTTTTGTAGATTAGTGAAAATCCCAAGTTTCTATGAAGCCAAAAATTCTAATGCTTGGATGGGAGCACCCTCCTTTTTTTAATGGTGGTCTCGGTATAGCAAGTACAGCTCTGGCAGATAGTCTTTCCGATTTAGTAAACCTCAAAATGGTGGTGCCAAAATCTGGCATTACACCAAATATTCCTCGCTATGATTTGGTAGGCTTGAATACCTTAGAGTTACCCGAAAGGTATTTCAAACTCAGCAAACAGTTTGAAGAAAGACTTAAAAGGGTAAAACTTCATTATGTGAAGGTTGATCTGAGAGGATACGAGATTCTTCCAAAAACGGTTTATCAGGAAAAAATATCTGAGGATTTTCTAGTTTTAAAAAGAAAAGAGGTAAAAGAGAAACTTATTCAGGGGAAATTCAATATTGAACAGCTGTATGGAGAAGATTTGTATGAAAAGGTCCTTGAATATGCTGAAGCTGTTGCCTCGATTGCAAGGGACTGGGATTTTGATTTGATACATGCGCATGATTGGATGACCTTTCTGGCAGGGCTTAAACTCAAGGCCTTATCCAATAAACCCCTGATTCTTCATGTTCATTCTTTGCAGTATGATCGAGCGGGAGCTACATCCAGAGATGAGATATACAACATCGAACGCCATGCCATGAATCAGGCAGATGCTGTTGTGGCTGTTAGTGCCTATACTGCAGAAATTATAAGAGATTACTACGGCATCGAAGCCCATAAAATTCATGTTGTCCATAATGGCATTCAAGGTATAGAGACCAGAAGGGAACCCAAGCCTTTTAAAGAGAAATTGGTGGTATTTCTGGGACGACTAACTGGGCAGAAGGGACCCAAGTATTTTTTCGAAGCTGCAAAAGAGATACTGAAAAATCGAAATGATGTCAGGTTCTTAATTGCAGGAAAGGGCGATCTCATAAAGCCCTTGGTTGAAGGAACTGCTAAAGAAGGTCTCGGAGATCGAATCCACTTTACAGGATTTTTAGAACCCGACAGGGTCCAAAATTTACTTGCCATGGCCGATCTCTACGTAATGCCCTCAGTTTCAGAGCCATTTGGTTTGTCTGCTTTGGAAGCCGCACAAATGGGCGTACCCGTAATTGTGTCCCACACCTCAGGAGTCAAAGAAGTCCTGAAACATTCACTTGCCGTAGATTATCAAGCTACAGGGAAGATGGTTAAGAACATGACAGGTATTTTGGATGATCCCTCATGGCATCGAAAGATTGTCCTAGACCAATTCAGGGACTTGGAGTCCATTGATTGGTCAGGTGCAGGCTCGAAACTTTTAGAAATTTATCAGGCTTTGATCGCCAAAAAAAGGCAACTTGCCTGATATGGCCCAAATCTGTCTTTATTTCCAAGCCCATCAGCCTCATCGCCTTCGGCCCATAAATCCTTTTGATATTGGAAAGGGGAAAGACCCCTTTGACCATTTTCTTAATGCCGATATCCTTCACCGAGTTGCGGATAAATGTTACCTGCCCACCAATCAGCTCTTGCTTAAACTCATCAAAGCAACTCAGGGAAGGTTTCGCCTCGCTTTCTCCTTAAGCGGGTGTCTGCTTGATCAATTGGAAGAAAGCCGAAAAGATGTAATTGAAAGTTTTCAGGAATTGGCTGCTTGTGGATGTGTGGAGTTCTTGGCTGAAACCTATCAACATTCTCTGGCTTCAATCATGGATTGGGAGGAATTTGACGAACAAGTCGAGGCGCATAGCCAAGCTATTTTCAGGCTTTTCGGTCAATGGCCTAAAGTTTTCAGGAATACTGAGTTGATTTATTCCAACGAACTAGCAAAGAGGCTTGTAAGGCAAAATTATAAGGGAATTGTAACTGAAGGCATTGAATCCATGCTTCCTGCCAATGAACTCCATTCTATATATCAATCTGCTACATTGACACCAATTTCAGTTATTTTGAGAGATTACGAGCGCTCAGATGATTTGGCATTTAGGTTCAATGATGAAAATTGGGAATATTATCCCCTTGAGACCGCTCAATTTCAGAAGTGGATTGAAGGCGAAGGTAGGAAAGGAAGCCATATATTCCTTGATTATGAAACTTTTGGGGAACATCAGGATGCATCAAATGGTGTTTTTGATTTTTTTCATGAATGGGTATTGGGCTTTTGTGAGAAGAATGAGTTTTTTACCCCTAATGAATTAATATCAAGTGAAAAACCAACTGGAATATTTGATTCACCAAGCTGGATTTCATGGGCGGATACAGAAAGAGACCTTTCAGCCTGGCAGGGAAATGATATGCAAAAAGAAGCCCTTTCCAAGGTGTTTTTATTAAAGCCAAGGCTTGAGAATAATTCAGAATACAAACAGACCTGGAAAAGACTTCTTCAATCAGACCATTTTTATTATATGGCAACCAAAGAGGGAGCAGATGGAGAGGTTCATGAATATTTTTCTCCCTTTGCTACGCCGCATGATGCTTATCTCCGATTTATGAACATAATTGCAGACCTGGATCAACAACTGTGAAATGTTATTCGAGAAATAACAGTAGGCTATTTTTTGCCTTCAAAAGTATATGTAAATTCAATCACCTAGCATTAAAACCTCCTTTACAGAAAGGCCAAGGCCGTTAATTATTCCAAAATACAATTGAAATGCTGATTGCTGAGAGTGGTGCAACCAAGACTGAATGGAGACTCATTCGAGATGGTAAAGAAGTCCTTGCTTTTCGAACCGCCGGGTTCAACCCCAATGTCATGTCTGAGAAACTGATAAGCCAGGAAATGTCAGATATTTTCAGGAAGTTTCTCAAAGAGGAAACCATCGATGAAATTTATTTTTATGGAGCAGGGCTTAGGTTAAAGTCTCAACGTGATGTCATACAAAAAATCCTTATAAACCTTCAGCCTGCTGCATATTTGTCTGTAAATCATGACCTTAGTGCAGCTGCACGTTCTACAGGTTTCATTGAGGGCATTGTCGGAATCCTGGGGACTGGATCTAATACCTGTTATTACAAAAATGGTGAAGTGTTGGAGCAACGTGGAGGCCATGGCTATATTTTTGGTGATGAAGGATCTGGGGCTGACTTGGGTAGACATCTGGTGAAAGGGCTTTTGGAAGGCAGTTTTCCCGAAGCTGTTAAGAATTTTATCGAATCGCAGGAAGGAGTTAACCTGGAGGAGCTAAAATTAGCGATATACAGGGCAGAAAAGCCAAACGTAAGGATGGCACGTTTATCAAAGTACCTGGATGAAATCTTGCATCACGATTCCGTTAAAAGAATGATAGAAGCCAGGTTTGATGCCTTTCTTGTCAACAGCGTATTGGCCTATCCCAATTACCAGTCCTTGCCAGTAACCTTTGTAGGTTCAATAGCCTATTATTTCCAGGAGATCCTATTAGAAAGGTGCCGCCAAAATGGGATTGAAAAGGTAGATATTCAGCATGATCCCATCGAAAACCTGGTATCTTACCACATTAGCCATCAAAGGAGTCAAATGGCCTGAACTTAACCAGAGAAACCTTCTTTTAACTTCTCAGCATTTTCTGCTATTCGAAGGGGTTCGATCACCTGATCGACCTCGCCTCCTAAAATGGCATCCAAGTTATATAGCGTTAAGTTAATTCTATGGTCAGTAACCCGGCTTTGAGGGAAATTATAGGTTCTAATTTTTTCGCTTCTATCTCCACTCCCCACCATTGATCTTCTTAGGCTATCACTTGCAGCCTTTCTTTTCTCCATCTCCAATTTGAAAATCCTTGCTCTCAGGATCTTCATGGCTTTTTCCAGGTTTTTGTGCTGCGACTTCTCGTCCTGCATAGATACCCTGATTCCAGTAGGCTTATGGGTAAGTTTGACCGCTGAGTAAGTTGTATTTACCGACTGTCCACCTGGCCCAGATGCGTTGGTGATTTCCTTAATTATGTCCTTATCCTCAATCTCAACTTCAAACTCTTCTGCCTCAGGCATGATGGCCACTGTAGCAGCTGAGGTATGGATTCGTCCTTGAGACTCTGTTTTAGGAACCCTTTGCACCCGATGTACGCCAGCTTCGTATTTCAAAAGGCCGTATGCATCTTCACCCGAAATGGTGGCAATGGCTTCTTTATAGCCGCCCATGGCACCTTCGTTGGTGCTGGTAACTTCAAATCGAAGTCCCTTTTTCTCACAGTAGCGCTGGTACATCTTGAATAGATCACCAGCAAATAGTGCCGCCTCATCTCCTCCTGTCCCAGAAGAAATTTCCAATACAACATTCTTTGAATCATTGGGATCTTTGGGGATCAAGAGAATCTTAAGCTCCTCTTCCATAGGCTCTACCATAGGCTCGAGGTCGCTAAGTTCCATTTTCGCCATCTCCTTCATCTCAGGATCAGACTCTTCGGAAAGGATTTCTTTGGCGTTTTCTATGTTGGATAACAGTTCTTCGTACTCTGCCGTTTTATTAACAATTTTCTGAAGGTTGGTATACTCAATGTTCAAGTCTTTGTACCTCTTGCGATCCGAAATAATTTCCGGGTCGATTATTTTTTGACTTACCTCTTCAAAACGGGCCTTTATCTGCGACAGTTTATCCAACAACATCTTTAGCGAAGATTAAATAGGTGTGATATTAAGCCCTCTAAATTAATCACTTCTGGGAGATATATAAATTCCACTAGCAGTTAAAAAGTAAAAATTTTGGCGATTTGCTGAAAAATCGTGTATCTCAGCTTTGGAATCCAATAGAAAACTTTTTTTTGACTTGGTTGGAAGGTGGACCAGATGGAGTTTTGATTTGTCCAAAAGCATAAGGCTGCTGCCTACAATTCTGATGCGCTTACACTCATTAATATCTTTTAGCTCAAGTCCATAAAGGAAAACACCGTATTGAGAATAAACCAAAATCTTGTGTTGCTCTTCATCCCAGACAAAAATTTGCTGCTGGGTAGAACTTTCCATAAATGTGGGCTGAAACAGGGAGCCTTCCCCAAAATTTGTACCCCCAAACTGTCCATTTGGATTCAATTGATTAGAAAAGCGCAGGATGGTATTGTCCCATTGATTCAGGATAAATAATTCTCCGGTGGGCCCAAGACAAAATCCCATTGGGAATATATCATCATCTCCTTCACTGGCGGCATTAACCTGAGCAAAATCAAAAGTCTGGAGGATTTTCAGGTTAATGTTTAGCAATACCAACTTTTGTCCTACATCATCAAGGACATAGATCCTCTGCCTGTTGTTACTCCTGATATCAATGGGATGGAAGAGTGCTTCTTCCCTTGCACTTGCACCTCCTATGCTGATCAGGGAGTCGTATTTGAATTGTTTTAATACCTTGAAGACTTGTCGATCCTCGCTGGAAAGCAGGAGAATATTTCCTTCTACATCCACATCAATTTTTTCAGCACCATACTGGAAATCAACCTTCAGCGCATGGTCCCAAAATAAACTATCCCCCTTAACCTGCGCGGAAAGACACTGGCTAGCAAGTATGCCAATCAGGAGGAAAGTAATTTTTTTCATGGTGTTACAGCTTCCGAGCTTATTGAACTTGTAAACTTCTTCAGTTCTGGTCCATTTTCAGTGATCTCAATGTAGGAAAAAAAATGAACCCAATCGCCCAGAATGAATACCTCGAATTTATCTTCGAACTTTTCCCTTACGTAAGCATGTCGATGGCCGTAGATAAAATAATCAAATGGACCCTGTGCTTCATATACCTCTTTGGAATGAACCATTAGCGAGGGATTCATCTCATATCTCCATGACTCCTCGCCGAGTTGGGTATAATCATGATTTCCTCCATGCTTGGAAACTCCCAGAGCTAGGCCTATCCCAAAGTTGGGATGAATGCGAGCGAAAAGCCATTTTGAAATAGGGTGGGTGATGACCTTTTTCATGAGTTTATAACCCGTATCACCTGGACCCAATCCATCTCCATGCGCCAGATAATATTTTTTTCCAAAGAAATCAGCATGATAGGCTCCATGGTGAATTTTGACCCCCAGGTTGGAGGAAAGGTAATCTTTGTACCATAAATCATGGTTTCCTGCAAAAATATGTATGTCTATGCCCTCGTCTGCCAGTTCTCCGACTTTTCCCAAGAATCTGACAAAACCCTTGGGTACAACATGCTTATACTCAAACCAAAAGTCGAATACATCTCCTACAAAATAAATGGCCTGTGCTTTATCCTTGATGGAGTTGAGCCACTTAACAAGTAATTTCTCTCTATCCAGGCTTTTTTCAGGATTGGGTGCTCCAAGATGGATGTCAGAAACCAGATAAATATTTTTACTCACAAGAATGAAGTTGGTAAATGGAACCTACCCATCAAAGATGCTGTTTATTCAAAAAAAGAAAAAGGCCATCTTAAATCAGATGGCCTTTTTTGAATATTTATTTAGAATCAGGATTGATTATCATCCTCATCTGTAATTTCTATGGTTTGAGTTCCGTTTGAGTTGATGCCATTTTCGTTAGGCAACACTGGAGCTTCTTCAGAAGGTACTTCTTCCGCAGCTTTCTCCTCCTCTGGCTTTTTGCCATCTTCTTTGGCAAAGAAAACCGATTCTTCAGAGGAGCCCCATGGCCTTTCGCCGATCAGGGCTATTAGGTCTTCTTTAAAGAGAACTTCTTTTTCCAGCAATGCTTTGGCAACAGCTTCTAATGCAGTTCTTTTTTCCTTCAACAAATTGACTGTGCGGTTGTAGGCATTGTCAATGATGGCTTTTACCTCCTGGTCAATCACCTTGGCTGTTTCATCAGAATAAGGCTTGGTAAAGCTATATTCTGAATCCTGGCTGAAAGAAATCTGACCTACGCGCTTATTCATACCATAGACAGTAACCATGCTGTAGGCCATGTTGGTAATTCTTTCCAGGTCATTTTGCGCACCTGTGGAAATCTCTCCGAAGATTATTTCTTCAGCAGCACGACCCCCAAGGGTCATACACATGGTATCGGTTAACTGCGGAACCGTATATAGGTATTGTTCTTTAGGCAAATACTGGGCATAACCGAGTGCTGCTAGACCACGTGGGACAATAGAAACTTTTACCAAGGGATGAGCATGCTCAAGGAACCAGCCTGTAACAGCGTGTCCAGCTTCGTGGTAGGCCACTATTTTTTTCTCTTCAGGAGAAATGATCTTGGTTTTCTTTTCCAGACCCCCAATCACCCTGTCAATGGCATCTTGAAAGTCGCTCATGTCAACAGCATCTTTCGCCTTTCTGGCAGCAATCAAAGCGGCCTCGTTACAGACATTCATGATATCTGCTCCTACAAAACCAGGCGTTTGAGCAGCTAATTTAGATACTTCTACAGATTCTGATAGGGTTAGTTTCTTCAAATGTACAGCGAAGATGGCCTCTCTTCCTTTGATGTCAGGACGGTCCACTCCAATCTGACGGTCAAAACGGCCGGCACGAAGCAATGCAGGGTCAAGTACATCAGGACGGTTGGTCGCTGCCATAATGATAACACCTGTGTCAGAGTTGAAACCATCCATCTCAACCAACAACTGGTTCAGGGTATTTTCACGTTCGTCATTGCCACCGGTCATATTCATTCTACCACGGCTACGACCAACAGCGTCAATCTCATCTATAAATATGATACAAGGAGCTTTTTCTTTGGCTTGCTTGAACAAGTCCCTCACACGTGCAGCACCTACTCCTACGAACATTTCCACGAAGTCAGATCCACTCAAAGAGAAGAAGGGAACTTTTGCCTCACCAGCAACTGCCTTGGCTAGCAATGTCTTACCTGTTCCTGGAGGACCTACCAAAAGGACACCTTTGGGGATATGCCCACCAAGTTTGGTAAACTTCTGTGGGTTTTTAAGAAACTCCACAACTTCTTGCACTTCTTCCTTTGCTTCTTGGAGACCAGCAACATCATTGAAGGTTACATTAACCTTGTTTTCCTTGTCATAAAGGCTTGCGCGGCTTTTTCCGATGTTAAAAATCTGGCCGCCACCGGGTCCTGCTCCCATCCTTCTCATGAAGAAGAACCAGAGTGCTACCAAGATGGCTATTGGGAACATCCATTGAAGGACATCAAACCAGTCTCTTTCACTCTTGACTTCATTGTCCAGTGTGGGGTTGTTCTCCAAAAACTTGTTGATAACATCTTCAGAAAATGCCTCTGAAGTATATTGGGGACCTGATTTACTCAGCTCCTTATCGTTCCTGGATTCATTTTCGATTCCCTTTTCATTCAGGTAAATGAGGATTTTATTTTTTCCTCTTACCAGCTCTACCTTCTCGACATATTCTTTTTCGGTTAGAGACCGAACTGCATTCATGTCGATGGTTTTTGGACCACCCTTTTGGGTCATGATGTATGTCGCCAGCAAAAAGAATGCAAAGACGACGAGGTAGATCCAGTAAATGTTGTTGTTAGGCGTTTTCCTATCCTTATTCTCAGCCATAAAACTTCAATTCAACAAAGCACTAATCCATTAAATATAGAGTTGCCACAATATGAAAAAAAAACGGGCAATTCCCTTTTAATAGCTTAGATTTTTAACCAACTAATATGTATTAATGTTTGTACGGAATGTAATCCTGAACTAACGGGTAAGATACAAGATATTTTTATCTTATAGCAGACATTTTATGTTCAAGATACAAAAAGCCGTCATATAACCATCAAATTTCTTGCTCATTGACGATCCTCAACAGAACTTATTTTATTTAGATATGTTTTTGAAAGATTTTTCCCATGCTAAAAGGGGGTTTATCTGACTTATATCCAAAGGAACTATCCATGTGTGGAAGATATACATTTACTCAGGTACCTGATTCTGATCAGCTTGTTTTACCGATGGAGTCTGAGGTTTTGCTAAGACCCAGATACAACATAGCTCCCTCCCAATGGGCTCCAATCATTCCTGATTTTGATGCTGGGCATATCCATTTTTTTCGTTGGGGTTTGATTCCACGATGGGCAAAGGATATGAAAATTGGCTACAAAATGATCAATGCCAGGTCAGAAACGGTACATGAAAAAGCTTCATTCAAAACCTCCTTTAAAAGAATGAGATGCCTGGTTTTAGCAGATGGGTTTTATGAATGGAAGAAAATAGGGAAGGAGAAGCAGCCCTACAGAATCACACTTTCCAAGGGCGAGGTCTTTTATATGGCAGGCCTCTATGCTTTTTGGGATCATCCAGACGGGAGCCTCATACAATCATTTACAGTCATAACCACGGGCCCAAATAAATTAATGGAAGGCATTCACAATCGTATGCCAGTTATATTTGATAAGGAAAATGCAGGTGCATGGTTAGATCATAAGTTAGATGAGTCTGACTTAAAAGCACTGATGAAGCCTTATCAAGCAGATAAAATGAAGGCCTACCCGGTTTCGAACTCTGTAGGAAAAGTAGCCAATGATCATCCTGGCCTCATAGAAGAAGTTGGACCGCAAAGGGGGCTGTTTGACTAAGATTTTCTAGAGAAGTCCCAGCTCTAGCTTGGCTTCGTCTGACATCATGTCCTGGTTCCATTCAGGTTCGAAGGTGATCTCTACCTCAACTTCATTGACACCGTCTACTTCGCCTACCTTCTCTTTGACTTCCTCAGGAATGATTTCAGCCGCAGGACAGGCAGGTGCAGTCAGGGTCATTAGCACATGGACATTGTTTTCCTCCTTGACAGTTACCTCATAAACCAAACCCAGCTCATAGATATTTACTGGGATTTCCGGGTCGTAAACAGTCTTGATGAGTTCAACAGCCTTATTTTTTATTTGTAATTGTTCCTTAGTCATAGTCAATTATTAGGAGTTGGCTTTGTTCTGATAAGCCAAAGCATAGAATTTCATTTTCTTAATCATGGCACTCAAGCCATTTGACCTGTTGGGCGAAAGGTGTTGGCGAATTCCTACCTGATCAATAAATTCGAGGTTAGCCTCAAGGATTTCTTTAGGACTGTGGTCAGAAAGAACTTTGACCAGCATGGCAATCAGTCCTTTGGTTATAACTGCGTCGCTATCAGCCTTAAATTTCACCTTGTCTCCGTCGAAGTCTGAAGTAAGCCATACCTGTGACACACAGCCTTTTACTATGTTATCGGGGTTTTTATCCAATTCTTCCAGCCCTTCAAGTGCTTGCCCCATTTCGATGATGTATTGGTATTTATCCATCCAATCATCAAAAAGTTCAAACTCTTCGACAAGATCTTGTTCGATTTCTTTTATAGCTTGTACCATGAATTCCTAACTAAAAACTAACCTCAAAGTTAGCAATCTTACGGTCTATCTTACAAAGAGTTTATGGAGAGTTTAAAAATAAAGGGTCAAAGCATTCCAAAATTGGGGCTGGGTACCTACAGACTAACTGGAAGTCAAGGTATTGCCGTGGTAGAGGCAGCTATCGAGATGGGATATACCCATATTGATACGGCTCAGATGTACGAAAACGAGAAAGAAGTAGGGACAGCGCTTAAAAATTCCGGTAAGCCCAGAGAAAATATTTGGCTCACTACCAAGGTTTGGCCTTCCAATTTGTCCAGGGAAAAGTTTTTGCCTTCCGTAGAAGAAAGTTTGGCAAAACTGCAGGTAAGCAAGGTCGATTTATTATTGATTCATTGGCCTAGCAAGGAGGTTAGGTTAGAAGAGGCAGTAGAACAATTGATTAAGGCTAAGGAAAAGTCCTTTGCTGACAATATTGGAGTAAGTAATTTTCCTTCCGAGATGGTAAGAACCGCGGTAGGTGTAGGTGCTGATTTAATGACCAATCAGGTCGAATATCACCCTTATCTTTCTCAGCATAGCCTGAAACAAGTCTTGGATTCCTTTGGAATCTCACTCACAGCTTATCGTCCCATTGTGAAAGGCCAGGTAAATGAAGATCCCGTCATACTTAAAATCGCCGAAAAATATGGCAAATCAGGTGTTCAGGTTGCCCTCCGGTGGCTAATCCAGCAGGAAGCTGTCATGACAATTCCAATGACCAGTAAGATCCATCGCTTAAAGGAAAACATGGATATTTTTGACTTCCAACTTGAAGCAGAAGAGATGAATTTGATCTCTGACCTTACCGCTGCTAAGCGAAGGTTCATTGACCCTGATTGGGGCCCTGAGTGGGATGAATAAATTGGGCTATCTCACACTAATTACCCTTACACTATCAACATTCAACACCCTTTCCAGCCAAGATTTCAGACTTGAGTTATTTGCTTGAATGTTTTGTGATCTTAGGCCTCGTTTCCATTGAGTAAGGGCAATGGAGAGTGTATCAGTTTTAAGCGAGTCCATTCCGGAAGAAAATGCAGATTCTGAAATTGTCAGGTTCATAAGGTCTGGATAAATGCGCTTTGCCTGTTCATGAATTTCAGGGTAATCGAGGGCCTTATTTTCTTCCATGGCTAGCATGACATTTTGGAGGGAGTCAAACTTTAACCTGAGTAAGTCAATTTTTGGGTCCAGGGCTTTGATGGCATTTTTGGTACTTTGATCTGTCAGCTCTTCCGCACTTAACTGGACCTGAAGGTATTTAACAATGATTTTATCCATGCCATATTTCGGCAAATCCTTCAGGGAGTCTAGTTCAGCGATTCTTTTTTTACTTAATGGTTCTCCTGCAATATAAAGGGTTACCTTGGTAGAATCTTTCTCCTTTCCCCATTCAAGATTTTTCTTCCAAATGATATCTGTGTTGCTTACCCTGTGAATTTCTTCTTTGTTGATTTCTTCTTCTACAAATTCCTGTATGTTTTGAACCATTTGCCCTTTGTTCAGAACATTGTAAAAGAAAAATACAGATGGGGTAATGAGAGCAGTAGCAAAAATAAAAATCCATCCCAAAGCCTTTCGTCTGGTGCTTTCGTCCGGATATTCTGCATAGGGGAAGCGTAGGTACCTGATGATCAGGTAGGTGGATAGGGCAATGAATACGGCATTTATAAAGAACAAATAAAGGGCTCCAAAGAATATGCCCCAATCCATATTTGCAAGGCCATAACCTGCGGTACAGATTGGAGGCATCAATGCTGTGGCGATGGCTACACCAGGTATGGCATTGGTTTTTTCCTTTCTGGAAGCCGCCACAATCCCGGCTGTACCACCAAAAAGGGCGATGAATACATCCAGAATGGTAGGGGTAGTCCTTGAGGTAATTTCGAGGCCAGGAGCGCCATCAAATGGGGAAAGGAAGAAATAAAGTGCACTTACACCCAGGCTGGCCATAACTGCTATGGCAAAACTTTCGAGTGCTCTGAAGAGATGCTCCCTGTCATTGATCCCAAATGCAAGACCAATTCCCAAGATTGGAGACATGAGTGGAGAAATAAGCATTGCGCCGATGATAACGGCAACCGAGTTAAGGTCCAACCCAATCGAAGCTAACATGGCCCCACATGCGAGAATCCAAATGTTATAACCCTGGATGGCGGTTGAATGTCGAATGCTATCAATAGTACCTCTGGTGTCAGTAGTTTCCCGAAGGTTGACCACTGCGTGAAAAATTTTACGAATTTCTCTCCACATGAAAATTGAAATTTTATCCCTATTTTTAGTGTTGGTTTACATCGAACCTCAGGTAGTCTCCCGATGGAATGATTTGATACGTAGAATAATCCTGGTTATATAGATATACCCAGCAGTGCAAAACTTGATCTTCATACTGGATAGGAACTATTTTCCTGATAAAGGCACTGTTTTCTGGATCTCCTGGAATGAAATCTTCATAGTTATCCAAAACCTGAAAGGTTGAGTCTTTTTCATTTAATTTATAGACATCTCCCCTTACTTTTTGGATTGAATCTGAGGAGTAAATTGCTCCAGGGTAATAATCAATCATGAATAATTTGCCTTCCATTAATCCCTCTCCCAAGAGTTCACTCCTTCCACTGAGGTAAGCGGACATGATATTATTTGCCTGTTTAAGCAGTGAACCGTACACAAAAAGGTAATCCGTATCCATAATTTCGAAAATACAAAATTTATGCTAAATCATGTACTTTTCTTAGAATAGCTAAAAAGAAGAATCCCGAAGCAAATGCTCCGGGATTCTTTATATAATCTAATCAGGAATTTTTACTCAACTCTGACCTTTCTGGTCATGTTTTGTCCGTTGAACCTCAAATTCATGAAGTACATGCCAGAAGCAGCATCTTCAAGTTTGATGGCATCCTGGAACTTACCGATGGTCTGGCCATATTCTTTGAAGAATACCACCTTGCCACGGATATCTGTAATCTCCACCTTCACGTCCTTGAGTTCAGTCAAGTTCATGTTCAAGTAGAAGCTACCACGGTTAGGGTTAGGGTAAACCGCAACCTCAGATACACCAGGAATTTCAAGTCCTGTTCTGATCAGCAGGTCAGTCATCATACAAGTTGTGTCATTTCCACAAACACTGTGGGCGATCTGACATACCTCGTACTCACCTGTGGTCAGGTAGAAGTGGCTGGCATCTCCCGTAGAATCTACAGTAGTTGAGGTGCCATCACCCCAGGTATAGGTAACAGAGTCGATTGCACCTGTCGCCACAGAATTCACGAAAATCAAGCTCGAAGTATCTTCGATGATAGCAAATCCAGCAACAGCGGCAGGACAAGAAACCATGATCTCAGCACAAGCTGTGTCATTGGTACACTCTCCATAAGCGATCTGGCAAACGGTGTAAGTACCAGGCTTCACATAAGTATGCATTTCGTCTGTACCTGTATTTCCATCTCCATAGTCATAAGATACAGAGTCAGTGTTAGCTGAAGAGGTATCATTGATGGTGATGGTCAATAGGTTAGAAGAAAGGCTGAATCCAGCTTCAGGATCAGGGAATAGCTCACCTGTTACACCAGAGCGATCTTCTGAACAAGCAGGGCCAGAGTAGTAGATTCTACCATTCCAGATCCTTACTGAGAAGGTGCCACCGAATGGGTAAGAAAGACCAAATCCATAATCCAGTCTGATGGTACCATTGTCATTGAAGTCTCCAACTGAACCGTTGGTATAGTCAATGTTGGTAGAGGTAGTCAAGGTTACGTAAATACCGTAGGTAGAACCTTGAGGTACTGTGATAGGAGTAAAGCCTGTTACACGTGTAGGCTGACCGATACCAGCACCAGTTACAGTGGCAGAACCTGCAAGGGTCCAAGCAGCAGCATTACCGGCGTTGGCGGCGTAACCACCCGGCTGGTCGGTATAGTAGACTTCTACAGTTTCAGTACCAGTTCCACCGATATGAATATCCAAAGAGTCAATCACGATGCTATTTGCCAAAGCAGTCAGGTCAAACATGTTACCTGCTTGACCATTACCACCACTAAAGGCAGCTAGAGAAGTGATAGAATCCAGCAGAGAAGTATATCCTACATAGTAAGTATTCTGTGTAGCGATAGATGGAATTCTGAAGGTATCTCCTTCTCCAACCAGCATACCACCATTCAGGCTGTCATACCATCCGTAGTTGGCACCAGGGAAGGCATTTACTACTACGTCTACAGAGTCATCACAAGAGAATACTGTATCAACCAAGCCAGTTGGTACCAGTGGAAGAGCCAGGTATCCAGTTGCTACTAAGGTGTCATTGGTCAACTCCTGGTCTCCGGTAAGAGAGGTCGTAACCTGTAGGTCGTACGTACCACCTGCAGATGTGTTGATGGTTCCAAGTACAACTGTATCACTTTCAAAACCTGGCAGAGGCCCAGCGTAGATGGTACCCAGAGAAGCAGTTATGTCTCCTGTTACCTCAACATCTATTGGGAGGTTGGTGATGGTAGCGGTACCGAGGTTGCTAATTACAACAGAAATTTCCTGCATGCTGTCTCCACAAAGGAAGGTACTGCTAGGAGTCAGGATAGATGCTGGTGTAGCGTTGTCCTGTAGAGGAGTGTATTCATCCGCACCGATATCTACGGTAGTAGAAGGAGCGATTGGACGGGTTTCACCGTCAATATCTACAAGTACACCTACAGTGTTGTCACCCATGTCGTTGGCAGCACCACCTCTTAGGTGTAGGTCACTGGCAGGGTCGAAGAAGATCGGATCATTGTTGTTTGAGTTGGCATTGAATCCAGGAACAGCAACTACCCAGCTCGCTACATCGGTGAAGAAGTTGTTGAAACCATCTTCTACGATGTTTGTACCTCCAGTGAAGTAAACATTGTAATCCAAGACAAGGTTCGCAGAAGTAGTACTCGTAGTTGCATCTGTAAAGTCAACAGCCAAGGCTGATGGAGAAGAGAAGATGTTGTTACGGATGTCTACATCTGGATAGTCATTGATCAACATACCGGGAGTACCCAATACCGTGTTGTGCCAAATGTTCAGGTTTTCAACGTCATCGAAGTCAAAACCGTCATCAACTGGCGCGATTACCATGTTGTTGATCACCTCAGAGTTTTGAGTTGGAGTGGTAAGATCATTGATATCGTCAAGGTTGATACCCCTGTCATTAGAAAGGATATAGTTCCCATTGATTTTGATGTTGGTCGCATCAAAGATATCGAGACCATCATAGAAGGTACCCAAACCGTGAGTGATGTTGTTATTCATGATCTCAAGGGAGTCCTGATTTGAGGCGAATACCGCATCATCATCCTGCTGGCTGAATACAGAGTTCATAATTCTGTTTCCAACATTGAAGTTGTTAGTTAGACCTGCCATAGAAACACCTCTAAATCCTCCTTCAAATGTACAGTGATCGATAGTAGTGAAGTTTGCGTTAACTCCTGTACCCGTAGAGAAAGTATTTGATGAACTCATGATGATACCTGCTACGTCGAATGCATTGACAACTACTGCCATCTGGAACTTCACAGAATCGAAGGTGTTGTGATCAGCATTGCTGGTCATACGTACACCCCAAGAATCTGTGGTAGCTCTGTTTTCGATAGTCAGGTTAGTGAAAGTAACCCAGTCAGCGCGCTGCATCAGGATGATTGCTTCAGGCTGAACACTGTCGCTGATGATAGTACCTGCCTGAGAACCACCATTGAAGGTTACTGTGCTTGTTGCACTTGAACCAGGGATGGTATCCAGTACGAAGCTCTCGGTATAAGTACCAGGAGTAATGTTAAATACTACATTGCCAGAGATACCACAACCTGTAAGATCTGCCGCGGCAGAAGCGAAGTCAGCATAGTCAGCACCAGCACCACCGATGGTATAGTTTCCATCAAGAGAGGTACAAATGGTAGTAAATAAGGTATCATTAGAGTTGTCCTCATCTGCCACGTTGTTAGGCATAGAAGTCCAGGCTTTAATGGTAGACGTTCCAGGAGGAACCATTACTGTACCTGCTGCTACATTGTTGGCAGAAGAACCTACAGGAATGGCAATGGTGTAGGTAACAGATGGCTGAAGTACACCATTCAATTCAAAGCTAACTTCAACAGTATCCACATTCAGAAGACCAAAGTTGGCTACCTCAAATTCAAATGCCTGCATACCTGTACTGAATGGACTGGATGGCGCATCGACTCCTACAACACCAGCGTCATTTGCCTTGATGTCATATTCGTCAGCTCCAATTTCCACACCAAGTTGTGGAGGAAGAGGTCTCACATCACCGTCGATATCTACACCTACACCCAAAGCAGGGTTACCAGCACCAAACGGTAGGATACCTGTACAGTGAAGGTCAGTGTTGGGATCTACAAAGTTAGGATCACCCTCCAGAGAACCATCGTTGATGGTAGGTGAAGCAGTCAACCAGCTTAGAAGGTCTCCATAAGTTGTAAATCCATCATCTGCCATGTCAGGACCGTTGGTGAAGTAGATGTTGTTTTCCAAAACAGCTCCAGAAGTAGAAGTTACAACATCTGACAGGTCAATTGCCTTTCCTGTTGGGCTGGCAAAAATATTGTTTTTGATGTCTACATCCGGGTAGTCATTCATGAACATACCTGGAGTACCTCTTACGGTATTGTGGTAAATGTTGGTATTCTCAATGTCGTCAAAATCAAAACCATCATCCACAGGCGCATTTACCATGTTGTTGATGATCTCAGAGTTTTGTGTCGGGGTAGTAACATCGTTTGCGTCATCAATTTCGATACCTCTATCAGGAGAATTGATAAGGTTTCCATTGATTCTATAGTTACGAATGTCCGAAAGGTCCATACCATCATAGAAGGTAGTGGTTGGTGCAGCATTAATGGTATTACCCATAATGTCCATACTGTCCTGACCCCATACATAAATCGCATCAGCTGTTTGTCCTTCGAAGACAGAATTCATGATTTTGTTGCCAACTGTGAAGTTAGTAGCGGTTGAAGTACCAAACATACTCACTCCCTGAGAACCGCCAGTGAAGATACAGTTCTGTACAGTCATGTAGTTTGCGTTGTTTGCCGTACCAGCTGTACTTGTACCACTGGTCTGGTTGTCACTCAAGAAAAGACCAACAATGTCGAAGGTTGGACCTTGAGGCATCTGGAAACGAACGCTATCGAAGGTGTTGAAGTTTGCAGTGTCTGTCAACTGTACACCCCAGCTGTCGGTGATTGCCCTGTTTTCAATGGTTACATTTTTGAAGGTGATGTAATCAGCACCGTTCATGAATACAACAGGAGTACCTACGGTACTATCAGTAATCAGAGTTGTACTAAGGCTTCCACCATCGAAGGTTACCGTATTGGCAGCACTTACACCTGGGATTCTTCCAATCTCGACCATTTCATTGTAGGTGCCAGGCCTAATGTCCATCGTTACTGCACCTGAAACCCCACAACTGTTCAATGCAAATATTGCATCTGCAAGGGTCGCATAGTCGGGAGCAGCACCACCTACGGTATAGGTACCTACAAGTGGGTTACAGAAAAGGACAGTAGTTTCAAGGGTATCATTTCCATTGTCCATGTCCACCATACCGTTAGGCATAGAAGTCCATACCTTGATGTCGTTGAAACCTGTTGGGAAGTTGAACATCCCTACTGTTACAGGAGTACCTGAAGTAGGAGCAAGTGTACCAGAGTAGTTAAAGGCAGTTTGTGCTACACCATTCACCTCCCAATTAAGGGTTACGGTAGTGATATTGTTGGTACCAAAGTTGAAGAGGGTCACATCCACTGGATTCATACCTGGGACAGAAGGAGAGGTAGGCCCATCGATGCTGGCAAGACCAGCATTGTCAGGAATAGGCAGGCTACCGGTGATTCTCAAGTCATCAAAGGTAAAACCATCAGAAACTGTGGTAGAGGTAGAAGGGAAGTTGTCCTCCTGCCCAAAACGAATCTGAGTAGTTGTAGAGAATGTCTGGCTATTAGCCAAAAGGATAGAGTCAAGGTCAAGACCACTCACGAGCGTATAGACACCTGAAGGTGGGTTTGCAGCGTGGAGGTTGTAAATCTCGATCCAGGCTTGCCCGGTATCTCCACGAACCCAAACGCGGTCATTCACATCGGTTTCTTCCCCATGGTCCATGAACCAGAAGGAGAACTCAATGTCTGAGGAACCCCCATAATTTGACAAGTCCAGTGTTCCAATAAGATAGTTGATACCATCTGTAGTGGTACTTGGATCCTGGTCAAGGGTGGCAGCTTTAGATCCGGAGCGGTAATAACCAGCACCGGCTTCAAAACGTAGGCGGCCGTTCAGGGTCTTTTGGAATTCCCATTGTGGCACACCATTAATAGAAGCTACAGCAGTGTCAAAGGTCACCGTAGGACCTGCGCTCTCAAAACCTTCGTCATAAGGAAGGCTAATTTGCGCAAAAAGAGACTGCCCAGCTCCTATCCAAAAAATTAAGCCCAGCACTAGCCAAGCATGGATAATGTAACTGTTAAGTTTCATAGAATTAATATTAATGATGGTTACGTCCTTAAAAATTACTCGGTGGATAAGGATTTTCCAAAAATGATTTGAAATATTATCCTCAAAATTAGCGAGTTAGCGCATTAAATTAGATGAAAAATGATATATAATTAATTCATTTTTAGGTAATTAAAACCTCTAAGACCATGTTTGGAAGGTCTTTTTTAGTTTTTTGAAAAAATGTGAATCGATCAGTTAACTTGATGTTTACCAGACCTCAAGTTATATGCAAACAA
>JALEFZ010000085.1 GCA_022760475.1 Bacteroidia bacterium
AACAAGTTCTGACGAATGGTAATCAGGCTGTGTTTGCTGATATCAAACAACATGGGTAGGAGTTTGATTCTTCCATTCAACAAAATAACCTGGGCATTTTGTTTCGCAATTTCAGTAGCCTCTCCGAGAGAAATTCCTACATGGGCTCTGGCCAAAGCAGGCGCATCATTGATGCCATCGCCTACCATAGCAGTGATGGATGAAAAGGCGAGTTCCTCCACTTTAGCCAATTTCTCTGCAGGTAACATTTCTCCATGATACTCTTCTATTCCCAATTGCTTGGCCACAGTTTCACATCGGGGAATTCGATCCCCACTCAGCAAAATGGCTTTAATTCCCTTTTCTTGTAGGTATTGAATCATTTCCAAGGCTCCCTCTCTTATTTCGTCTTCCAGGTCAATCCCTGCCCAGAATTTGCCATTTTTCAAGATGTATAGGGTATGAATGTCCTTTTCCAGGAGTCCTTCCACGATTCGGAAAGATCCAATCTGATAAGCGTTGCCTTCCATGTCTTCACCTGATATCCCTATCCCTTTTACCTCCTTTACATTCCTTAAATCTATGGCAGAAAATTCTTTTAACTCACTGACCAGGGATTTGGCGATGGGATGGTTTGAATATTGTTCAAGGCTTTTGACTATGGTCCCTACCTCTCCAAATTCATTCGCATTGGCAGTTTGTATTTTTTTGAGTTTGAAATTACCTGTTGTCAATGTGCCTGTTTTATCGAAAACCACCTGACGAATTTCGGAAAACTGCTCCAATACACGCCCTCCCTTAATCAGTATTCCATTTTTACTTGCCCTTCCAATCCCTACTACAACCGCGGTGGGTGTAGCAAGCCCCATCGCACATGGACAGGCAATCACCAATACAGCTACCGCCCTGATCAAAGCCTCAGAAAAGCCTGGACCAATTGCCCAATTCAAAATGAAAGTCAATAAGGATAGGGCCAAAACTGCAGGCACAAAAATGGAACTGATTTTATCAGCAAGTCTTTGGATGTTGGGTTTATCAGCTTGTGCTTTTTTTACCAGATCAATGATTTGAGACAGGGAAGAAAACTTGCCCACCTTACTGGCTTTGACTTCAAGTTGGCCTTCGACGACCAAGCCTCCACTGTGAACAACATCACCCTTCTTTTTTCGCAAAGGCAAGGCTTCGCCGGTAAGTACAGATTCATCCACTTCACCCCCTTCATTAGAAATGTAGCCGTCTACAGAAATACGTTCTCCACTACGAAATAGAAGCGAATCTCCTTCCTGGATATCTTTGAAAGCGACTTTTTCCCAATTTCCTTCGGCTGTTTTCTTCAAACTGAATTTGGGTTGCAGGTCTTGAAGTTCTTTTATGGAAATCGTGGTCTTCTGGACAGCCCTATGTTCTATTAAATTTCCCAGGAGGACAAGCGTAATGACTGAAGCAGCTGTTTCAAAAAACAGGAAATCAGGACCGAGATTCATAATCAATCCATAAAGGCTGTACCCAAAGGCTGCAATTGCCCCAATAGAGATCAATACATCCATATTGGGAATGCCAGACTTAAGCGATTGAATTGCAGATTTCCCGAAATATCCCATGCCAAGTACAAAAACTGGCAAGGAAAGGCATAATTGAACAATGGGATTATGGAGAAAGTGCCAGGGCACAAACATATGCAGCAAAAGTGGAATGGTAAAAATCAGGCTAAACCAGAAATACTTCTCCACCTTTCCAAGACCTGTTTTTTCTTCCTCTCCATCCTTTTCTACTTCAAAACCAAGACTTTCAATACCCTTTATCCACTTGGGTAATCCTTCAGTATTTGGAGTTAAAAAATTAACCTCGCCACTTGCAAAGTCTACATAGACACTTGCCAGCCCTTCCTTTTCCAGGTATTTCTCTACCCCCAGCGCACAATTGGTACAGGTCATTCCACTGACCTTAAGCTCAACAGCCTCCAATTCCCGTGTTTTATTTATCAAATCAGTCTCCAAGATGTCCAAGTTTAACTATTAAATACCACATCCACGGTATCAATTATCACACTCATGAATGGGAATTACGATGATAATGATCAGTGGTTGTCCAAAGAATATACAAAATACTATAATCAAGCTGTTGGGCTGGGGACATTGTTTATTTTATGGATAGGAAGTTCATCCGATTTAACTTTTTCTTAAGACAATAAATGAATCAAAAATTTTGGGGTAAACATTTATTTACTAAACTTATTGTTGTAAAGTAGAAACTAATTTTAAGAATCAACAACAAATCTCATGTCAAAAATCATTGCTAATATCCTTGTATTTGGGCTTTTATTGAGCCTTGGGTCGCCCCTAATGGCTCAAAACTATCGCAAGGAGCTAAACAAGCTAATGAAAGAAATGCCGGAAGACCTCCAGCAGCAAATTGTAGATTACGCCAAGCGTAAGCAAAAGTCATATGAAATCGCTCAAAAGAAGCTGGATACCAAAGCAGTTGAGGCCGAAAAATTGGTAAAAGAAAAAGCAGAAAAGACGGCTACCCTGGAAGTACAGCCAAAACCTGCACCTTTGCCACCAAAGACCCCTCAAACTCCACAAGAGAAGGCCATGGCTATGCCTCAGACTTCTGTAGAATGGGCAGAAGAAGTATTTGATTACGGTACGGTTGTGCAGGGCAAAAAGGTTACCCATACCTTTAAATTCAAAAATACAGGAGATAATCCACTTAACCTTACCCGTGTCAAGGCTTCTTGTGGATGTACTGTGCCTTCCTACTCAAAAGAGCCCATTGCTCCCGGAAAGAATGGAGAAATCAATGTAACCTTCAATTCAGCAGGAAAAATGGGACGCCAAATCAAAACTGTGACAGTTACTGGAAACTTCCCTGGCCAGCGTAAGGTATTACGCATCCAAGGGGTAATCGAAGCCAAAACTCCTACAGAGAAATAATCCATTAGTATAAAAAAGAGAGGCTATCCTGTCCAGGTAGCCTCTCTTTTTTATTGCTATTTCTTACTCCTCCAGGTAAGCTTTTATTTCCTCAGACAAGGTAGGCCCACTAGGTCTTGGCGGATTGTTGTTCACAATCACCCCATTTTTGTCAATTAGGAAGTAGTTGGGAATGGACTTAACCAAATAAGATTCAGGAACAGATTTGCGGAAACCTCCAGCCCAAAGATGAATACCATCCAGCTTTTCTTCCTCCATGGCCTTTCTCCATGCTTCTTCGCTGTCATCAACGGATACATACAGAAATACTACGTCTTTTCCCTTGAAATCCTGTTGGAGCTTCCTTGCATAGGGCATTTCTCGGCGGCAAGGTCCACACCAGCTTGCCCAGAAATCCAGGTAAATCACCTTACCTTTGAAATCTTCAAGACTAACTTCTTTTCCATTTTCATCCTTCAGTTCAATTTCAGGAGCATTACTTCCAGGTGAGATGGGTTTGATGCTTTCGTATACAGCAGTTAGTTTATCCAGAAACGGCACTTCTTCTTCTTCAGCAGCGCTTTTCTTGTAGTCCTTCAACATCTTCTCAGCAGCCATAAAACTTCCATACTGAAATTGTTCCATGATCATACTTGCCTGCATGTACTGCAATACCTCTCCCTTAAAAATCTCTTTGGTCAATTCTCCCTTACGGTTTGCTTCCTGGTAGGAATCAAGTTTGGGCTCTTGAGAGTAGGCAAATTCCAGGTAGCTCCTGACGAAGCCGATATACTCATTCAGCACGAGGGCATCAGGATTGTTGACCTTGATTTTCTTGGTAAAGTTGTAATAATCTTCGGGAAGTTCTACCTCGCTGATGTCCATACCCTCCTTGTAAGCACGGTATGCAGGAAGATTTAACAAATTGGTATAAGCATAATAGGTGCTTTTGTCCTGCATCAATTGAGCAAAGTTGTCTGACAGTTCATTTTCCTCTGCGAATGCTTGCAAAAATTTATGCTGTGATTGCATCAGTGAAATGAAGAAACTCTTGGCTTTCTCAATGGGCTGATTGCCGAAGGCATCACGCATATCTTCTTGAACTCCTGTATCTTCAAACTTAAGGAAGTAGGCAGCCATGTAATTGGAAGCTGCAACACTTTCTCCCTTTCCTTCATATTTTATCGTTTCGTCGAATTCATTGGCATCCAAACGGACCATAAGTTCGTCTGACGGCTTTAGGTAGATGCTGGTAACTTCCCTGTTATAAGCGAAAGTCATGATTCGAGCCTCATTTAGCTCAACTTCCATTTCGAAACTTCCATCTTCACCTACTTCTCCAGAAAATACCTCACGGTCTCTTCCAATCAGGGAACTGCTATAATATACCACAGCTTCTCCCCCTTTTGCGTTTTCAATTTGGCCTGATACCCTCGCAGTTTCTGCAATTAAGCCCAAAGGCAATAGCATCAAACTGACCAGACACAGGAGCAAAGAATGTTTTGTCATTTTTAGGTTAATTAGTTGTAATTCTTTGATGTAGTTTAAAATCTTAACATATCAAGATAATTAAAAAATTACAACAGCCCATCTGGCGAACTTTTTATAAGGAAGAATTTTTATCAATTTACCTTTCAAACAAATTCACTCAATGAAAACCTATAACGAATCAGAAGCGGCTCCAAAACTGGCGGAATTATCAGGATGGACATTTGTCAAAAATGGGATTGAGAAGAAATATCAATTCAAAGACTTTACGCATGCGTTTGCGTTCATGAGCGGATGTGCAATCCTTGCAGAGAAGCACAACCATCATCCCGAATGGTTTAATGTCTATAATCGTGTTGAGATCAGGCTGAGCACCCATGATGCCGGGGGTTTGACTGACTATGACTTCAAGCTGGCTGCCGCCTTTGACGAACTTTCCTGATTAATCTGACTATTAAAAGCCTCAAATAAAATGATCGAAGTAAAACTCGTAAATAAATCCTCCAACCCCCTACCCCACTATGCCACGGCAGGTTCTGCGGGTGTAGATCTTTATGCCAATAACGATGAGCCCATTACACTCTCTA
This sequence comes from Bacteroidia bacterium, assembly GCA_022760475.1. GTDB lineage: Bacteria > Bacteroidota > Bacteroidia > J057 > J057 > JALEFZ01. The sequence goes on from JALEFZ010000085.1 coordinate 4,970, forward strand.
GCCTTGAAAGGACCCTGGTGCCCACAGGGCTTTACATGGAACTGCCTTTGGGATTTGAGGCTCAAATTCGTCCACGCTCAGGCCTGGCCATACGCCATGGTATTAGCCTTGTAAATACTCCTGGCACAATTGATTCTGATTACCGTGGTGAAATTAAAATCATCATGGTCAACCTGAGTAAGGAAGATTTCACCATCCAGAAGGGCGAAAGAATTGCTCAAATGGTCATCACCAGGCACGAACAAGTAAGCTGGAAAGAAGTTTCTGACCTCTCTGATACAGACCGTGGAAGCGGAGGGTTTGGACATACCGGAACCTGATTGTACAATAAGGTATCCATGCTTCTCGTACTTTTTATAGAAAGTGTAGCTGCATCTTGCTAGTTTTAACTTCTTTATGGATTAAAATTCTCTTTCTCTATTTTAATTTATTATGTTGTAGCAAGTGTAGTCAGATTCATGATGAGATATTTCATACTAATTGCAGTACTCGGCCTTGCTGCTATAGGATTTGCATGTAAATCCTCACAGCCTGCCATTGGCGAGGCCCAGCCCAAATCCAATCCAGGATTCTTGTTTGAGGATAAACTGCTAGGTAAAGCATCTAATATTTACATAGATGCTTGTACCGAAATGATAAAGGGTGATTATGCCCAAGCCACTCAGGGATTTGAGGAGGTATTGGAGATCAATCCTGCCTATCATGCAGCCAAGTATAACATCGCCAAAATGGCTGTCTCCCTCAGGGATTACGACAAAGCCATTGACTATGGCAAGGAGGCACTTTCAGAAGACCCATCAAATTATTGGTACTATAAGGTGCTGCAAGAGGCATATCAGGGAGCTGGGAATTTCTCAGAAGCTGTGGCTACACAAGAAAAGTTGGTTGGACGCTTCCCTGAAAAAATTGGACAAAGGCTGGTGCTGGTTAGCCTTTACCTCAAGAATTCACAATCGGAGGATGCATTAAGACAACTTCGAGAAATTGAAGCACAAGGCCAAGGGAGCAAACAAACCGGCCTGCAACAACTGCAGATCCTAAAGGCCATGAAAAAGTACAAAGAAGCTGTAGTCACCTCAGATAAATTATTGGAAAAGTATCCTGAAGATGTCCGACTGATAGAGGAAAAGTACAAGCTCCTTAGCCTGATGGGGAAAGAGGAAGAAGGGATTGAGTTGCTGGAAAAGTTGTTTGCTTCGCAGCCTGACAATGGCTTGGCAGCTTTAAGGTTGGCCGATTATTACAAGAAAAAGGGAGAACTAAAAAAGTCTGATGAGTATCTATTCAAGGCATTTGAAAACCCTGCGGTAAACCCCAATGGGAAACTAGACGTGATTATTCAATTGCTCCAATTCGCCTCGAAAGAGGGGAGTGATGTTATTCCCAGAGCCAAAAAGTTGATTCAGATTTACGAAAATACCCACCCCAATAGCAAAGAAACAAATTTGCTGGAGGCCCGGATATTTTCCTTTGAAAACAAACTGGACTCCGCCAGACAACAGTTTCTCACAGCACTTGAAAATCAATCTACAGACATCAACATCTGGTTTGAACTACTTGAACTGGATTTCAAAATAGGAGAGGCGCGTTGGCTCTATGAAGACGCTGAAGAAGCATTGACCTATTACCCCAACCAAAAACGCATTCTATATTATTATGGATTGGGTGCTGCCTTAAGAAGACAGTGGGATGAAGCAGCCTATGCAGTAAAAAAATGCAAAAGGCTAGGAGCGGATAATGAGTTTTTTGAAAAGGAACTCGATTATCTATCAAAGTATATTGATGCAGAGGTAAGTAACAGCAATACCCCATCAACTAGTTCAAAAACTTTTTTTACCAGCAACAAAGATTTTCCAATAAGCAATCTCTATTTGGGAAGGTATTATATCATGCTGGGTGTACTAGAGCTAGCCGTAGAGCCATTAGAAAAATTCAAAGCCAGCAAGGGTACCATTTTTCCGGATTTAATCGAGGTGCTAGTGGCAAATAGGGAATTCGACAAGGCGAAAGACTACATTCAGGAGGCTATCGGCAAAGGAGAAACCCCAAGTATGCTAGAAGTCTGGGGTGATCTTCTGTTTAGGAATGGCCAACAAAATGAGGCAGAGCAGAAATGGAAAAGGGCCATTGAATTGGGAGCTTCTGACATTGACATTAAGAAAAAATTAAATCAATAACACTTATATAATCGGATGAAACTCACGCACAAATCCCTCATTTTTATCTTTTTTGCCCTATTCTTATTCCAATGTGCCTTTGGACAGGAAAAAGTTACCGTCAGCTCAGTGGAAGACCTCATTGAGGCGATCAAATCTAATACACAGATCACACTTCTTCCCGGTCGTTACAACCTGAGCGAGTATGAAGGCAAGATCAGGACGAAAAACATTTCTTGGTCAGAAGTCTTTGACGGCATGGAAATGGTAGTCACCGATGTGGAGAACCTTGAAATTAAAGGAATGGCTGGCGCAGAAATTGTTGTCAACCCAAGGTATGCATGGGTCATGAAATTCCGCCGAGGCAAAAATATCAAGCTCTCCAACCTGACCATGGGCCATACCGAAAAGGGTAGCTGTGTGGGTGGAGTAGTAAGTTTCTACACAGGTAAGGACATAAAAATTGAAAATTCTATCCTTTACGGAAGTGGAACAGAAGGTGTAAAATTGAGCAATGTGTCCAAATTCACCTTCACCAACTCTGTGATCAAAGAATGTACGTACGATTTGATGAGCCTTTCTAATTCAAATGAAGTCCTTTTTGAAAACTCTGCCTTCCTGAATACCGGCGAGTTTGATATGGTCATCATCGAAGGAACAGGTAAAATAGTATTCAAGAATTGCATGTTTAGAGACAATGTCAATGGCAGTTATTACCCTCATTTGTTCTCCTTCTCAGAAGGTGATGCATCTGTAAAGCTTCAAAATTGTCAATTTATCAACAACCAAATCAGCAAATTCTCCAATATCGAAGGAAGGATTGAATTGGTAGACAATGTTTTCAAAAACAATGGTTTTGTAATTCCTGACTAAGGTAAATCGAAACACAACAACGACAATTATTTTTATGAAGCGCTTAATTTTTCTGAGCTTACTGTCCGTTCTTGTATTTTCAAGTGGATGTAAACTCTTCAAAAAGGGTCAAAAGGAAGATCCCAATGTCAGGCTTTTAAGAGAGGTCGTAAGTCAGACCACCCAAAGCAACCTGGACTTCGAAAATGCCTTCATCAGCGGGAGAGCTAAGCTGGAAATGCCTGAAGGGGATTTCAAGAACCTGGCCGTTGATTATCGGATCTATATGGACAAGGGAGACGCAATCCTGGTCAGGGTGAAAAAGTTCATAGAAGTGGCCAAAGTTTATATCGACAAGGACTCCATTTATGTGGTCAACAAAATAAATAAGGAACTCTACGTCCTTCCTACTTCCCAGTCTGAAAGTCTCCTTGGCTTCAAGGCAGACTTCAGTATTCTGGAAGATGTATTGATGGGTAACCTCAACTTATTTGGCCTTCAACTCCAAGATCTGAATACTGTTGATATGGAAAGTAATCCGATCAGTTTGAGTGGGAAGTTTCAGACTTCTGAGTTAAATTATAAAATTGATAAGGAGATTTATAAACTGCTTTCATTGGCCATCACGGATTCCGTTCAAAAAGCGGATGCAAGCCTGAATTATGGTGACTTCGAAGAAATAGAAGGAGTTAAAATTCCCAAAAGGATGAAAATTGATGTCAAAGCTCCACAAGAAGCTCAAGCAGAATTCTCACATAAACGAATTGAATTGAATAAAAAGGACTTCAAAATATCATTTGAAGTACCCAAGTCTTATGAAAGGGTCGATTATTGATCAAAGAAAAATATTGAACTTCAGGGTAAGGGCGTTGTTTTTAGCCTTTACCCTGCTTTTCCTTTTGCCCCTTTCCGCCCAAAAAAATTCACCCAAAAGAGACCAACTCGAAAGAGAAATCCAGCTTACCGAAAAGTTGCTGGAAGATTCTCAGAACAAAGAAGGGGAAGCACTTGGTAAACTTCGCATCCTTAATCGCCAAATTAAACTCAGGAAGAAACTCATTTCTCGTACACTTCTTAGCATCGAAACGGAGTCAAATAAAATCATCGAGCTGGACGGAATTACAAGACAACTTGAGGAGGATGTGAAAGAAATGAGCCTTTCCTACAGTCGAATGGTTCAACTGAGCCAGAGAAACTATTTGGCTCAGAACTTTTGGCTAATGATCTTAAGTTCTCGCAACATCACAGATGCCTATCACCGATTTACTTATTTCAGACAATTTTCGAATTTCAAAAGGCGCCAAATTGAAGCTATAAATAAAACTGAAATCTACCTTCAAAGTAAATCGGAACAGCTCAAAGAAAGCATTGAAAAAAATCAAGGACTCCTATTGATAAAAGAGAATGAGAATGAAAAGCTGGCTGTCTCAGTCAAACGACAACAAAAGTTACTGAAAGATACCAAAAGACAGTCCAGGGTCATCAAAAACCGTCTGGCTATAAGAAAAGGGCGTTTAAAAAAACTTATCAAGGAAGATCAGAATACTTTTTTGCTTAAGCCAGGTAATATTGATGATGAGTACGCCGAGAATTTTCGCAAAAGAAAAGGACTCCTGCCCTGGCCTATTCCTCCACAAAATGTAGTCATAACTAAACAATATGGGGAGGATGAGGACGAATTTGGAAACAGGGTTTTCAACGATGGCATCCATATGGCAAGCTCGCAGGGTCAGCCCGTTAAAGCTGTCTATTCAGGTAAGGTAACCGCTGTTACTCGACTACCAATGAGTGGGACTGTCATCATTTTGGAGCATGGAAAGTATAGAACGGTTTATGCAAACTTGGTAAAGACTCATGTCAAAAAAGGGGATTTAGTATCTGAAAATCAAATACTTGGCTCAGTAAGGCAAGATCCCCGAACCGGAGAAAACTCATTCAACTTTTTGATCTACCTCATTCCTGACAAATTCCTCAACCCTGAGAGCTGGTTGTTGGACAAATAGATATATTCCCCTTAAAAACTCCCCGAATTCATTATTATACACATCCCAAGTTAGCCTTAGGCTTACTTTTTGTATCATAATCTTTTAGCTCGTTAAATCGTTAATAGAATAGGTAATTTAATTTGGAGGAAATCTTCACATGTAATTTTTTCCATACAAATAAAGAGCTTCTTCATGGAAAAAGGCTTAAGCATCCGACGACACCCGCTTCTTAACTCCTATTTAGAAAAATGGAGCCAGGATAGTTCTGGGAAAATTGCACTGATTCAAGCAGAGCAGGGAAGGCAGTGGATGTATCGCCAACTCATGCAGCAAGTTGATCACTTTACCGGACACCTTTGGAAGTCAGGCCTTCGTCCAGGAGACAGACTAGCCAGTTTCCTGGGAAACAAGATGGAAAACGTCGCCCTGATGTGGGCTTGTTGGAAAATCGGAATTGCTTTTGCCCCCCTTCAAAACAGGCACATCGCCAAGAATGCCCAGCAATTACTTGACACCATACAACCTTCCATGGCGGTGATATCAGCTCAAACAGCCAAAATACTCCATGACCAAAGGGTTTTATTTGATGTAAGTCCTATTCAATGGAGAGAGTTTCACCAGAATAAAAAGGGAATTATTGGTCTTTCAGGTCTGGACTACCTTGGGCCATATAAATTTTCATATCGGGAAGCCATTTTCAAGAAGAAAAAGCCTTGGCAAGACCTTGGTAATGAGATTCACAGTTGGAGACCGGCTTTGATTTTGTATCCCTATACCCAGTCGGACCATTTCGATCCGATGCTCATTTGCTTTGAGCATATCGCCGCACAGATCCATGCATTGGCAGACCTGACTAACCTGGACAAAAGGATCAAAACATTGGTAGTCCCTCCTTTGGAAACACCCGAATCAATCATCCTGAGTATGATTCTGCCCATCATGCTTGGAGGCAGTGCAGTACTTACAGATGCCGACTCCACCCTCGAGTGGCAAAGCCTGGTAAGCAGGTACCATGTAAATACACTTTTTCCAAGGTCTATTGAGGTTGAAAATATCCTTGAAGAAAAGAATCTCAGGCCAGAATGGTCATCTCTCAGCAAAATCTTTTACCCCTATCCAAAAGCAGATGCTGCTAGCAGGAGCAGCCTATTCTGTAAAAAGATTGGGGGCATAGTCTTCAAGGAAACAGGGGGCTATATGGCCTTACAACATCCCCGGTACTCCGAACTTTTCATTCCCCTCAGCCGAATCAGCATCAGGGAGTCTTTACATGAAAGTGGGAAGGATGGCCGCGAACTACAAGCAGGTGAAATAGGTGAAATATGTATCCATCCCCCAATGGTTCATGGCGGATTGTTACAAAAAAATGGGGTCATTTCTCCAAAAGTTAGTCGAGAGGGAATTTTCTACACTGGCCTTAGGGGTAGCCTTTATAACATGGATGACAAAATCTTCCTGAAGATCGAAGAGGAGGCTGCGGTACCCATGAACATGAGATGGAATCCCGCTGCATAAATATGCCTTTCTCCTCACTAAAAAATTCAGCTTTTTGATTCCAAAAAAATTGGAATTAGCCAGAGAATTAACCTATTTTTGCCTGTTAGCGAAACAGTGAGAAGGATCATTTGGGCGAAGCTTCATGCAACACATCATTCAATTACTTCCAGATGCCATTGCCAATCAGATAGCCGCAGGCGAGGTCGTCCAGCGACCAGCTTCGGTACTGAAAGAACTCCTGGAAAATGCGGTAGACGCCCATGCCAGCAGAATTGATGTTCTGATAAAAAATGCCGGTAAAGACCTGATACAGCTTACGGACAATGGCTCAGGAATGTCTGTAGGCGATGCAAGGATGGCTTTTGAAAGGCACGCCACCTCCAAAATACGTGTACAGGAAGATCTATCCCAGATACGGACACTTGGCTTCAGAGGTGAAGCCCTCGCCTCCATTGCAGCGGTTGCTCAAGTCAAGCTCAGGACCCGCCTCCAGGGGGAAGAACTCGGAACCGAGATAGACATTGAAGCCAGTGAAATCAAAAAGCAACAGCCCTGTGCCTGTCCAGCAGGATCTACTTTCCAGGTAAAGAATCTGTTTTTCAATGTTCCAGCAAGAAGGAATTTCCTCAAGTCCAATCCAGTAGAAACCAGACACCTACTCAATGAGTTTTTAAGGGTCGCTATCCCCCACCCTGAATTACACCTAACATTTACCCACAACGAAACAGAGGTTTATAACCTTCCTCCCCAAAGCCTGGAAGAAAGGCTGATCAGGATACATCATGAAAATCTTAGGGGACAACTGATTGAAGTAGAGGAATCTACTGGCTATGCCCGTTTTTCAGGCTACATAGGCAAACCCAGCGTCTACAGGAAAAATAGGGGTGAACAATATTTCTTCGTTAACCAACGCTTCATCAAGAGTAACTACCTCAACCATGCCATTGCCGGGGCTTTTGAAAACTTCATTCCAAAAGATACTTACCCCTTTTATGTCATTTTCATTGATATAGATCCTATCCACGTCGACATCAACATACACCCGACCAAGACTGAGGTGAAATTTGATGACGAACATACCCTATATATTCTCCTTCAGGGCATGATCAAAAGAGGGCTGGCAGAAACTCACCAAATACCCTCTGATTTTTCAATCCCACAAGAAAAGTCAGGACATAATCCCATTTATCAGGAAATATACCAATCCCCAGATACCAAACTCCCAGGTAATAAACCCCTTAATCCAAGAAAACCCAGCACCAAGCAAACAGATCTGGATTTCGGGAAATTGGGCCAGTCTGCCACCATCAAGGATTGGCAGAAGCTATATGCCCCTCCCAAGGCACCTGCCACTGTTGAGAAGAAAGCACCTAGCCTGATTGAAGAGGAACAGCCTGAGGAAACCTTCTACCAGGAATTCATCGGAAAATATATTTTGAGTTCCAGAAAGGGAGATCTGATTGTTGTGGATAAGCAACTGGCACATCAAAGGGTTCTCTATGAAAAGTTCCTGAAAGCCAAAGACGGTAAAAACCTTCCCTCCCAACAATTGTTATTTCCTCAGACGGTTGAGTTTTCTCCAATAAATTTTGAAGCCATTCGTCTGGTAGAGGAGGTCTTGTTGAAGCTGGGATTTGAAATAAAGGAGTTTGGAACAAATACACTGATAATTTATGGGACTCCGAGTGGGATCATGAATACTAGTGTGAAAGAAATCCTTGAACAGATTTTGGAGGAGGTTAAGCAAACAGACCAATCCCAAATTGCTGAAAGGCTGTTTTCGGACGTGGCCAAGACTGTTGCTTATCGTTGCGCCATCACTTCCAGGAAAAAATTAAGTATCTTGGAAATGAAAAATTTGATTACAGAACTATTTGAATGTGAGGTACCGGGTTTTTCCCCATCAGGAAAACCCACCTTCAAAAAAATTGAAGGGAAGGAACTAGAGGAATTTTTTAGATCATGATGAATCAATTGAGACTTACGCCTGTAGTATTGAGGCTTTTGATACTGAACGTGGCTATTACTTTCTTTTTCGCAATATTTAAGAGCAACGAATTTATTGCAGACATTTTCTTCGATTACTTTCTTCTTTGGAAGATTGATATCCTCCAATACAATCCCGGCAATATGGGTCGAAGTTTATTTCACCCTGTTCAGCTGGTAAGCCATTTTTTCTCTCATTCGCTTTCGGATATGGGACACCTGTTGTTCAACATGCTCTCATTGATTTTTTTCGGTCCTTTTCTTGAAGAAGTATTGCGTTCAAAAAGATTTTTGAGGTTTTACCTTTTCTGTGGCCTTGTTGGTGGATTACTTGTTACCTTATTTGATCCCAGTCCAAACCCAGTTTTAGGAGCTTCTGGTGCCCTATTTGGCGTGGGAATGGCCTTTGCGTTTTATGCCCCCGAGCACAGAATCAGCTTGTTGTTCCTCCCTTTTTCTTTCAAAGCAAGAGAATTAATGATTGGATTGACAGTCATTTCAGCTGCCTTTGTACTAATGGATGTGGCTGATATAGATGGAGGCCAAGGCAATATTTCGCACTTTGGGCACCTATCGGGGGTAGCAGCTGCAGCTCTTTATTTTCAAATAGAGAAGTATTTACCCTTCAAGGATTAAAATAGCTATTCGACTGACGAAACTTATTTGATTGTTGTGGGTTAAATTCATTAATTCAGATAATTAGAAAAACCAATTCAAATGTTTTAGGCTGGATATTAAAAAAGTGAAGTTTTATTTTCCTCTATTGTCTGGCCTCATTTCTGCTTAATTTTAAACATGAACCTTAGGACGCAGATACAGCAATTTCTGAGCAGGTACCAAACGACTGGATGGCTTATCCTCTTGATGGGAACAGGATTTTTAATTGAGATCCTGCTCATTTTAGTAGTAGGAGCCGTAGCAGATAGAGAAATTGCCTTCAAGGTAGTAGATAGCCTTGCCTTACCTACCAACTTCAAAGATCTGGTTTACCAGCCGTGGAGCATAATCACTTATCCATTTTTCCCGGTACTTGAAGGGTTCAGGTTCTTCAGTTTCCTGATTACGGGCTTTATTTTATGGACTTTTGGAAGGATTCACCAACAACTCCTGGGTGATGACAGAACCCGAAGAATGGTCATCCTGGCCATCCCGTTGATTGCCCTGCTTACCATTAGTACTACCAGCATCATTGGATTTTATTATGATGGAGCGTCAAAGGATGCTGCCCTTACCCGAACTACCCAAACAGATACAAAGGGTGCTGATAGTAGCCTTGTAGAACGATCACTTGATGAACAGGACAAGGATGATGCTCAAAGCACGGAAGAAAATTCAGAGGAAAATCCTAAGCGAAAAGGGATAGAAGTAGCTCCAAAATACCTGGCTTATGTCTCAGGAATGATGGCCATAGTACTTCTCATGGTCATTTCATGTATCACACTGGTCCCAGAGTATCCGGTTCAGCTTTTTTTATTTGGGAATGTAAAGATCGTCTATATTGGGATCATCCTATTCATTCTAGAGCTTGCATTTGCAGCCTTTGCTACTCCCTTGGCCATTTCATATGCTTTTGGTGGATTGCTTGGATTCGGCTTCGTATATAGCCTGAGAAGGGGTACCGACATCACAGAAATTATTTGGAATTATTATACCCAAAAGCCAGATAGGGGTAGTAAAACAAGAAAAATGGAGGTGAAACCTGGCGGTGCCAAGCAAACTATTGGCAAAAATAGGAAACCTTCTACCGACAAAAAGGGTAAAATCCCAGAGGAAATCATAGATAACATCCTGGATAAGATATCAGAATCAGGATATGAGAGCCTGAGTAGAGAAGAAAAAGAACTCCTTTACAAAGCCTCTACCCAAAAGGAAGATGAAAAACGCGATTAAGAAAATCGGCATTGGAATAGCGGTGATATTGTATATCATCCCCCTGCTTGCGAGCATCCTTGGCGTCTTGGCGCCCTATCTTCCCGTTGGTTTCCTTACCTTCGCTCAAATGATTCCTCCCTCGCTTAGTTTGCTAAGCCTTATCAATCTACTTTTCTTTCTATTTTTCATAACCAGATCCATCAGGTGGGGAATCGTTTCTGCAATTGCCATGGGACTTACCCTTTGGACAGCTTCTCAAGAAGTTAAGCCCTTTAGTAAGGCTGGGGAAGAGCCTACTCATTCTCATCTAAAAGTTGTATCGCTGAATGTAGCTGGATTTGCATTCGAAGCCGATAATGTAGATAAAGTTGCAAGCCTCCTAAAAGAGATTGATGCAGATGTAATTACGCTGCAGGAATTCAGGTACCATAAACTTGACAAAGCTCAATTCGCATTGGGACACATTGCTAAAGCTTTGCAGATCGACTACTTTAGATTCGATCACAGGCCGGGTAACCTCCATGGAGCAGCTACATTCTCAAAATATCCCATTGTACAGGTGGATACCCTCTTCATGAGCAGGGGACAAATCAATACAGGCATAATTTCCACCATTGAATCTCCCATTGGCAAAGTGGGAGTTGCGAATATTCACCTTACGTCTTATGGCATTAAGCCCAAATTGATCAAGGACAAATCCTACTGGGAAAAGGCCAAAGAACTGTATAAGCATGGAATCAAAGTAGTAAAAGACCAACAGGATAAGGTCGATCAGGTATTAGAAAAGACCAAATCATACCCTTACCCTTTGGTAGTTGCTGGAGACCTTAATGCTGCGCCACATTCAAGAATAGTTCACCACTTCAGAAAAAGATTTCAGGACAGCTTCATTGAGCAAGGTGCCGGAAGTGGTTTCACTTATCCGATTTGGGGCCCTTATGGCCTTCGAATCGATTATCAATTTGCCGGAGAAGAGTTGCAGATCCATTCTCACGAAATAGTCAGAAAGCCCGTTTCTGACCACTATCCGGTCGTAGTCTGTTACAGCCTTAATCCCTAGGGCAATTTCAAAATCCATATTTCTGAACACCCCCTTCAAACTTTATCCTTTTCGAAGGCATAATCTTTATTTTTCCATGCAAGCATTTATATCTTTGCACAACAATTTTATCCCATGAAGGAATTACATGTTTTCAATTCTTTAAGCAGACAAAAAGAATTATTCACTCCCATCAACCCTCCCTTTGTGGGTATGTATGTGTGCGGCCCTACCGTTTATGGACCTGCCCACCTGGGACACGCTCGATCTGCCATTACCTTTGACATCGTTTTTCGATATTTGAAGTTCCTTGGCTACAAGGTTCGATATGTTCGAAACATAACTGATGTAGGACACCTGGTAAACGATGCAGATGCAGGAGAAAGCAAAATCGAAAAGCAAGCCCGTCTCGAGAGGTTGGAACCCATGGAAGTAGCCCAGAGATACTACAATAGCTACATTGAGGACTTAACAGCATTGAATCTCCAGAGGCCAAGCATAGAACCCAGAGCAACTGGCCATATTACCGAACAGATTGAGGCGGTTGAGGCCATCCTTGCGAATGGATACGCCTATGAATCAAATGGCTCGGTCTATTTTGATGTGGCTAAATACAACGAGGACTATCAATACGGTAAACTTTCAGGTCGAGACCTTGAAAACATCCTCAATACCTCAAGAGAAAACCTGGTAGGCCAGGAAGGAAAACGCAATCCTGCGGACTTTGCGATTTGGAAGAAGGCAGATCCAGAGCACATTATGAGGTGGAACTCACCCTGGGGCGAAGGATTTCCAGGCTGGCACATTGAGTGCACCGTGATGAGTACCAAATACCTAGGAACCAAATACGACATCCACGGAGGTGGAATGGACTTGCTCTTTCCTCATCATGAGGCAGAAATTGCGCAATCCAATGCATGCAACCATCACCTTGATACAGATGACAGAGATGAAGCTAAATACTGGCTTCACAACAACATGATTACCTACGAAGGCAAAAAGATGGGCAAATCCCTAGGAAATGCCATCAACTTGAGGGGCTTTTTCTCTGGAATCCACTGGACCAAACTTCAAGACCACATGACAGTCAAGGAAGGAATGGAACTTCGTGATGCACAAGATGAAGATGGAGAAAACTTCAAGGAGATCAACCTGCTTAGCCAGGCCTATACTCCTATGACCATACGCTTTTTCATCCTTCAGGCCCATTACAGGTCTACCCTGGACTTCTCAAACGAAGCCCTTCAGGCAACTGAGAAAGCCTTAAAAAGGATGAATGAGGCAATCAAAAGGCTACAGGGAATTTCCCATAAAGGGAAAATGCTGGCCATCAATGAAGAATTTGAGAAAAATCTGTCCAGTTTCCTCGAAGATGTAAAAGAGGAGTTGAATGATGATTTTAATACAGCAAGGGTAATTGCGAGGATGTTTGACACCCTCAGTGTCATCAACCAATTGTACAAAGAGAGTAAAAATATCTTTGCCGTAAATCCAGATACCTTTGATAAGTTCCGAAATGACTTCCTCGCAGTATACCAAGACATCCTGGGACTTCGTGCAGAATCAGAGGAAGCAGAAGAGTCTAATGACCTGCTTGATGGCGTTATGCAGTTGTTAATCGCCCTTCGTGGAGACGCCCGGAAGGAAAAAAATTGGGCCATGTCCGATACCATTCGGGATGAACTTGCCAAACTAAGCGTGAAACTGGAAGATAGTGCAAAGGGAACCGATTGGTTTCTAGATAAATAGCCCTATCAAAGCCTTTGATTAACATACTTCTCACAGGATCAATCTCTTGTGAGAAGTTTTTTTTGATCGTTTTGATAAATATCTATAAAGTCTCAAACATACTTCTACCGTCAGACAGGCTTTTTTTTATGAATATTTCCTAAAATCCCCTGCTCTGGCTAATTTGCCATTATGAAGAAATCAGTTTTGAAACCGATTTTATTGATTGGAGTCTTAGCGTTAATTGCCACTCCTTTATTTTTGGTTTCCTGTAAAAATGATAATAGTGGGAGTGGAAAAGGCAAGGGCAAACTGCCTCCGGTAGTTTTGGTTAATCCAAATATTAAGGTCCCTAGCTTTTCTCAAGACTCTGCATATAAGTTTATTGAAAAACAGCTCTCATTCGGCCCCAGGGTTCCGAATTCAGCCCCTCATGCAGACTGTGCAGATTGGCTGATCAGGAAGTTTATCAGCTATGGAGCAGAAGTTCAGACCCAACCCGCTGTGGTACAGGCTTACGACGGCACTCCATTAAACATGCAAAACATCATTGCATCCTATAATCCAGATCGTGCACAAAGAATCATGTTGACAGCTCACTGGGATACAAGACCAGTTGCAGATCAGGACGTCGAAAGACAAGATGAGCCCATTCCAGGAGCAAACGATGGGGGCAGTGGAGTCGGGGTACTTTTGGAGATTGCTAGGTTAATCGGGCAGGATAGCAACCTGAACATTGGTGTGGATATCATCCTCTGGGATGCAGAAGACTATGGAAATTCAAATGTCCCTGACTCTTATTGTCTGGGTTCCCAATATTGGGCGCGTAATCCTCATAAGGCAAATTACAATCCCGTTTATGGCATAAACCTGGACATGGTGGGTGGCATCAATGCGCGATTCACCCAGGAAGGTCAATCGATCACTTACGCTCCAAGTGTAGTCCAGAAGGTTTGGAATACTTCCAGTAAAATTGGGTATAGCAAATTCTTTTCAACACTAAAGACCCCAGGGATCATTGATGACCATTTGTACATCAACCAAATAGCCAAGATTCCAACCATTGATATCATTGACAATCAGCCGGGAACTTCATTCTTTGGGCAATGGCATACACATGCAGATGATATACATATCATCTCAAAAGAAACCTTAAAGGCGGTAGGACAAACAGTTCTTACTGTGGTCTATAACGAATAATTAATGTGGTTTGTGGGCACTTTTCATTGCAGGACTTGCTTCCCTGGTTTACCTAACACTACTTTTTTGTTTAAAAATTGGCGTAAATAAGCTAGGACAATCAACTGATCCAGAGCCAGTTGGGGAAATAGCTGTTTCAATTATTATTGCAGCAAGGAACGAGGCTTCCAACCTTTCCAAATTTTTGCCGTCTATTTTGACTCAAGATTATGGAGCGTACGAAGTCCTTATAGTCCTTGACAGGTGCAGTGATAACAGCCTTGAAATTGTCAAACATTTTGCTGCGACATACCCGCAACTCAGGTTTATTGAGATAAGGGAATTATCAGGAGATTGGTCAGGCAAAAAATTTGCCATCAAAGAAGGGATTGCTGCTGCCAGGCATCAAAATCTTTTGTTCACAGATGCTGATTGCGAAGCACAAGCTGAATGGGTTAGCAGAATGGCTACATCCTTCAAACAAGGAAATCAAATTGTCCTTGGAGTAGGAAAGTATTTTAAGGATAAAGGTTTTTTGAACCTATTTGTTCGCTTCGAAACTTTCTATGTGGCCTTCCAATATTTAGGCTGGGCAGGTTTGGGTAAGGCTTACATGGGAGTGGGCAGAAACCTGGCTTACTCGAAGGAAGTTTTTGAAAAAAATAAGGGATTTTCAGGATTCCGAGACAGCCTTTCGGGAGATGATGACCTCTTTATTAATGCTTATGCAAAATATCATGAGCTTGGGGCCGTCCTTGATGAAAGGGCTTTTACCTATTCAGTTGCTAAAAAGAGCTGGAAAGAGTGGTTTGAACAAAAAAACAGGCACCTAAGTGCTTCACATAAATATTCCTGGAAGAGTAGGCTTAGATTAGGGATTTTTCACTTGTCGCACATGATTTCTTATATAGGAGTCTTCCTGGCGATGATGATAGGAGTTCCCATGACGCTGACATTAAGTCTACTCATCGGAAGAATTGGCATAAGCCTGTATATTTTGAAGAAGGAAATACGCCAATTCGGCGACAAAGAAATCCTTTATACGTTTATGGCTTTGGATTTGTTCTTTTTTCTCTACAATTTATTTATCATACCAATAGGACTAATAAGAAAACCTTCATGGATCAAGTAAATTCCGGAAAAGCATCAAAAAATACCCTGGAGGATCGTGGACTCGTAGCTGCAGCAAAAACTGGTGATGAGAAAGCCTTTGAGACGCTGTTGAAGAAGTACCGCAAGTCTGTCTATTACATGCTCCTAAAAATGGTCAAGAGTGCTGATGACGCTGAGGACTTGACCCAGGAAGCCTTTGCTAAAGCTTTTAACTCGATAGAAAAGTTCGATTCTAAATATGCCTTTTCAACATGGTTATTCAGAATTGCAACCAATAATACCATTGACTTCATCAGAAAAAGAAGGGTTCAAACCGTTTCTATTGATGCTCCTATAGAGGGAGATGATGGAAGCAACATGACCATCGATGTAAAGGATGAAGAACTCAATCCCAATGAGGAACTGCTAAAAAAACAAAGGGCAAAGTTCCTTCACATGGGTATAGCAAAATTGCCAGAAAAGTATCGAATACTTGTGGAATTGAGGTACTTCAAGGAGTTTTCGTATGAAGAAATTGCCACTGAGCTACAAATTCCGTTGGGCACTGTGAAAGCACAGTTATTCCGAGCGAGGGAGTTACTCAACCAGGAATTGAAGAATATAAAATCTCAAATGTAAAAAATCCCGGTAAGAATGATCTTACCGGGATTTTTTTATGTCATGGACTTATGCGTCCTTTCCTGCGTTGTATTTGTTATAGGCAAAAATAACTACGTAAGCGATCCCCCCTAATGCCGCCAGACCAAGAGCAACTTTAAGCATTTTAAACAAGGACATCACAAGTAGTACCAATACAAGTGGTGCAGCAATTTTCCCCCAAAGTGGAAGGCGCATGTATGTTTTAAAAAGCCAGTTATTTTGCATGATTAGAAATATTTGTTTCCTATTCTTGTTTTCGAATAAAATGAAAGAATGTTACATAAACAATATACGAATTTTCTTTCAAAATTGCTGCTGACTTGGATAGTAGCTTGGGTACAATTCCATCCTGAAACTTACTACGCACAGGTTTTTGCTGATCAACACTTCAGGCAGAAAGCCGAAGAGGCCATGGATCTGGTCTATGAACAAAGGCATGAAGAGGCAGAAAAACTCCTTAACCATCTGAAAGAAGGCTATTCTGAGCATCCCGCTCCCTATTTCCTTCTGGCAACCAATCGTTGGTGGCAGAGTTATACCTCCACTACTCCCCACTATCACAGTTACATGCGCGAACATTTGGACAAGGCATTGGAACTGAATGAAAAACTTGCTAAAAATGAAGAACTTGAGCTGGAATATATCTTTTTTCAGTACATGTGTTATGCTTTTCGAACCCGCTTGCACACCCTAAGGAGGGAATGGCTCAAGGCCACAAATGATGGATTGAAAGCCCTTCCCTATGTAAAGAAATGCATCAAATTGGCTGAAGAAAGTCCAGAATTCTATTTCAGTGCAGGCATCTACCATTATTATGCAGAGGCTTATCCTGAAGAGCATCCATACTTGAAGCCCATTATTGCCTTGTTCCCAGATGGGAGTGCTACAGCGGGACTGGAGGAGATGGAGAAATCGGCAAGGATTAAAAATTTCACACAGGTTGAGTCCATCTTTTACCTGACTGACGTGTATATTTTTTGGGAAAAGGACTACGATAAGGCTGTTGAAAATATTTATCGATTACATTCTACCTATCCCTCAAATACCTGGTTTTTTGCTGAGTATGCACGGGCATTGGTTTTTGCGGGCAGGTATGAAAAAGCCATTCCTCATCTTGAGAAGGTAATTGGCTTGTTTGAAAATATTGCAGGGCATCAAACTCGACACATTGCTTCCACAGAATCTCCCTTGACAGCCAAACTGATGATTCGGCTTTACCACTATCATGGAAAGGCCTTGTTATTGGGAAGGAATGATGTGAGCAAAGCCGTTCAATCCTTCCACAACAGCCTCAAACAAGCAGAACTATCCGGAATTCCCGCTTACGAATACATTCCTGGAGATTACCTTTACCTGGGCTATTGCTATGACCGTCTCGGCCAACGATCTATTGCAAAATCATACTATCAAAAGGCTATTGATTCAGAAGACAACGACCTTTATAAAAGTGAGGCAAAAAAAGGATTGAAGGAGCCCATATTTAAATAGCTTGTTTTAACACATTTTAACTTTTCTTTAACAACATCATAGGGCTGTAATGGGGTATATTTGAAGACAGAAAATCCGCATTTAGTGGGATTTAATTCCTATGAGTATACTTCGACATCGTCTTTTCATATTAATTCTGTTTTCCTTCCTGTTTTCTCCACTATGGGGCCAGGATATTTCTGCTAAATGGATCATAGAAGAGGGAGATCCATCCCTCAACGAATTCCTCCATCTGGAAAAAGTCAGGCTGGAAATAAGCCATCCTAAAAGCAGTGTGGTGGTTTGGCCTCAATTCAAAGACTCTATTGGTGATTTTGAAATTCTCGAAGCCGGAAAGGTGGATACTACCTTTGACAATGGCGACCTATTGACCAGAAGTCAGAACTTTATGTTGATAGCAAGCGGGAATGGAAAAATGGAATTACCCGGAGTGGATATCAAAAGTTTAAGCAACGACCAGGAATTGTCGCATAAAGTCAACGGTGTATTGCTGGATGTTGCGACCCAGGCCATTGATACTACCAAAGGCACAAAAGAACTCAAAGAAATCGTTGATGTCCCGGTAACTGTTGGCGAATGGTTGCCTTGGGTAGGGATTGGCTTGGCCCTGATTGCATTAATTGGTGGCGGGATCTGGTATTACAGAAAGCGCAAAAACGACGAGCCGATATTTGCTCCTTCTCCCCCCCCTGTCCCCGCGCATGAAATTGCCATGCGGGCGCTTGCCAAATTGGAGGAACAGAAACTCTGGCAAAATGGATATGTCAAGGAATATTATGTTGACTTAACCAACATCATAAGGGCTTATATAGAAAAAAGGTTCAAGGTTCCTGCTATGGAATCTATTTCAGATGAGATTTTGAAGGATTTGAAGCAGGAAAAACTTAAACCCATTATGCTCAAAGGACTTTCGGATCTACTCATCAGGGCAGACTTGGCCAAGTTTGCCAAATCGCAGCCTGACTCAGGTGAAAACCTTGCTTCTATGGAATTTGCAAGAACTTTTGTAAAGGAATCCAAAAATATGATGACCCTTTGGGAGGAAGAATTGAAAAAACAGGCAGAAAATGAAAGCGTAAGAAAGGAGGAAACTGAATTATGATGAGTTTCCTAAGACAGTTGGAATTTGCCAGTCCCTGGGTTCTCTACTTTCTAATAGTTCCCTTACTCATGGTACTGTGGCATTTTTTCAGACTAAGAAAAAAATACCCAAGTTTGCGACTCCCCATAACAGCTGGTCTGGTGGCACATAGCAAGCCCTTCAGGGGTATGCTGAAACAAAACCTGTTTATACTGAGGGTACTTTCCCTCATCTTTTTAATTTTTGCCCTTGCCAGACCTCAGACAAGTTTCAACGAAGAAAATGTAAATACCGAAGGGATAGATATCATGCTTGCCCTGGATATTTCGGGCAGTATGAAGGCCCTTGATTTCAAGCCTGACAGGCTAGGGGCGGCTAAACTGACAGCTTCCAATTTTATAAAAAACAGGAAAAACGATCGAATGGGCCTCGTGGTATTTGCCAGTGAAAGTTTCACACAATGCCCTTTGACTACCGACCATCAAATGCTTCAAAGCCTTTTGAGGGACATTGATGAAGGGCTTCTGGAGTCCGGTACGGCGATCGGGATGGGATTATCAACGGCTGTTATTAGATTAAAAGATTCCGATGCCAAGAGCCGTGTAGTCATCCTGCTTACGGATGGGGATAACAACAGCGGCTTTATAGACCCGGTTACAGCAACTGAAGCTGCCAAACAATTTGGAATCAGGGTCTATACGATTGGTGTAGGGAAAAACGGGATGGCTCCCTATCGGGTTAAAGGCCCTTTTGGGAATTACCAAATCATTCAACAGGAAGTAAAGCTCGATGAGAAATTATTGGAGCAGATCGCGAATTCGACAGGGGGAAAATACTACAATGTAAAGAACAATAAGGCATTGGATGCCGTCTACGAGGAAATTGACCAGTTGGAGAAGACCCGTATCCAGGTCACACGAATTACCCGAAAGACTGAAAGATTCTATTGGTTCCTGATCATTGGAGGAATGTTATTGTTGTTGGAGTGGATTCTGAGGTATGCGGTCGTCAGGTCTATACCCTAGAAATGAAAGGATAAACGAAAGAAATGATTCAATACGCTCATCCAGAGGCATTTTACTTACTCATAGGCTTGATACCACTGGCCTTGCTTTTCTTCCTTTTTATGAGGGGAAGAAAAAAAGCCCTTTCTGCCATGGGCAAGGATAGCCTTGTCGCACGGCTGAGTCCAAATAGTCCAAAGGCTAAGCATCAATGGAAATTTGCCATGGTAGCTTTGGCTTACAGCCTGCTGGTGATTGCGCTTGCCAATCCACAGATAGGCGAAGCCAAGGAGAAGGTAAAAAGAAGCGGGGTAGATCTCATGATTGCCCTTGATATATCGAGGTCTATGCTTGCTCAGGATGAGCAGCCCAATAGGCTCCTTAGAGCTAGACAGTTTGTATCAAACCTGATAGACAGGCTAGGTGGAGACCGTGTTGGTCTGGTTTTATTTGCGGGGAATGCCTATTTGCAGGTACCGGTCACAACGGATTACCTTGCGACAAAAACCATTCTGAGAACTGTCTCTACCGATTTGGCTGGAACCCAGGGAACGGCTATTGGAGAAGCCATCCAGCTTACCAATGACGCATTTGAGCGCGGCAAGCATGAGAAAAGGGTCTTGTTGATCATATCTGATGGAGAGGACCACGAGGGAGAATCCCTGGAAATCGCCAAGAAAGCGGCAGAAGCTGGCCTTGCTATTTATACCATGGGCATTGGTTCACCCAAGGGAGCGCCCATCCCTGAATATAGTGGAAACCGACAGGTGGGCTATAAGCAGGACAAAAACGGAAGCATCGTCTTGTCCAAGTTAAACGTCTCTATGCTGAAGCAGGTGGCTGAAAGTGGAGGAGGAAAATACCTGAACCTGAATGTTGATGACTTTCTGGGTGAGCTAGCTCAGATGGAGAAAGAAGAATTCGAAGAACATGTCTTCACAGATTTCCAGGATCAATTTCAGTGGGCATTGGGTTTGGCCTTGCTATTTCTTGTATTAGAATACTTTATTTCGGAGAGCAAATCCGCTTGGTTAACAGATTGGAATATTTTCAAGTCCTAAGTATGAAGGGATTTTTTTACATGCTGCTTATTATTTGTATTCCTGTTCTGGGTATGGGACAAGTCTTTACTCCTAAAGTAAAAACCTATACCCGTGAAGGAAACAGATCCTATAAGGCGGGATCTTTTGTAGATGCAGAGGTGAGCTACAAGAAAGCCCTTGAGGAGGAAGCCGCAGACTTTAAGGCTCGTTTCAACCTTGGAAATTCCCTCTATGCCCAGGAAAGGTATGACGATGCCATCAAGGAATATCAGCAGGCTGCTGGACTGGGTGAGGATAAACTCAGTCAGTCTTTGGCTTACTATAACCTTGGAAACAGTTTTTTGAACAAAAAGGACTACAGAAAAGCGGCCAATGCATTCAAAGATGCGTTAAAAAGGAATCCTTCTGACATGGATACGCGTTATAACCTGGCCTATGCCCTTGAGCAATTGAAGAACAATTCTGACCAAAATAAGGACGATGACAAGAAGGATCCTTCAGAATTTGCCAAGAAACTAAAGGCTCAGGCGGATGAATTGGTAAAGGAGAAAAAGTATCAGGCTGCCTTTGATTTGATGCAGAGTGGATTGAAGAAGGATGAGACGGTATCCTACTACAACGATTTTATTGGAAGACTGAAAGAAGTAAGTGGAGTTGATGAATCAAATAAATAAAATGATGAGACACGAAATGGCCTTTCTAGTGATGCTGATGCTTGGTTATGGGCTAAATGCACAAACAGCCAAGGATTATTTTCACCAGGGAGCACAGCAATATATATTTGGTAAAAAGCAAGAGGCAATTGCCTCTGTCCAGCAAGGCCTACAGATTGATCCCAATGACAATGAGTTGAAGGAATTGTATGAAATTCTGATGAAAGAGGAGGAAGAAAAGAAGGATAAAAATCAGAATGAAGACAAAAAGGATGAGGAGAAGAATGACGATGAACAAAATCAAGATCAAAAACAGGATCAGGAGAAGGAACAAAATCAGGAGCAACAAAACAAACAACAAAGCCAGCCTCAACAGATGAGCAAGGAAGACATGGAAAAGCTCCTTCAAGCCTTACAAATGGAGGAAGAAAAGCTCCAGAAAAAACTTCAAAAGAGAAAAGTAAAAGTAGTACGAAAGAATGTTACCAAAGACTGGTAAGTTGGCTAGGGAACTTGGTAGGGAAGGAACTTTATTTACAGAGACTTTTCAATCATTCATTCCTTTTCTACACCACAAAACAAAAAGCACATGGCTAACAAAGATCCACTGGTCGAACATACCTTGCAATATGCCCTTGCGATAAGGGGTTTCGGGAAACAGTTACCGATGTCGGTGGCAAATGTTGAAGATTTGAAAGAATTGATTCGTTCTTCAGGACTTGTGGGGCAGATTTACCTTCAGGCTACACAGGCTACCAACAAAAGGGATTTCCAGTTGGGTGTACGGGCTTGCTACAACCAGTTAGACAAGACTATTTACTGGTTGAAATTGGTGGACGTGCAAGGAGAAGTTGCCCTGGATCAAAAAAGGGGGCAATTGATCGCAGCGACGGAGGAGATTATGGATTTATTGAAGCGTCTAATTCAAAACTAGGATATGAAAAAATTGTGGGTATTTACAGGAATTCTGATCCTTTGCCTTGGGCAAGCAAATGCCCAGGAATTTTCAGCATTTCTGAGTAAAAACAAGGTGGCTGTCGGAGAAACCTTTCAGGTGAGTTTCAGGCTCACCAACCTTCAGCGTCAAGCTATTGACTATCCTGACCTTTCGGATTTCCAGCTTCTTGGCGGCCCCAATGTGAGCCAGAGTGTCCAGATGATGAATGGGAAAACAACCCAGTCCATTACCTATTCATTTTACCTCAGACCTGTAAAAGAAGGGAGCTTTGTCATCGGTCCAGCCAGCACAAAAATCAGTGGAAAGAAAGTCAGCACCAAGCCCCTTAAAGTAACTGTAGCTGCGGGAAAAGCGGCTACGAACCCCAATGCCAGGAATCAGGCAAAGAATGCCCAGGCGAACAATCAAGACCTTGAGAAGCAGATAAGAGAAGCATTATTTCTGAGGACCCTCATCAGCAAAAGAGATGTCTATCAGGGGGAACAAATCACTGTAACCTACAAGCTTTACAATCAAATCCAGCCTTATGAATTGGAATTGACCAAAGCACCTGCCTACGATGGTTTTTGGAAAGAAAACGTAAAAATTGCAGATGCTCCTCAAAAGGTTGAGGTCTATAAAGATGAGCAATACCGAACAAGGGTAATTTACCAGGACATCATTTTCCCACAACGCTCGGGCAAAATGGCCATTGATCCTATGGAGCTTTCCTGTGTGATTCAGGTTCAGACACAAAGCAGAAGAAGGAGAAGTATTTTCGATGATTTTTTCCCCTCGTACCAGCAATATCCCTATAAATTTGGTGGACAAAAGGTAGCAATCAATGTCAAGCCATTGCCTGCAGGCAAGCCAGCAGATTTCAGTGGTTTGGTTGGGAAGCTCAACATGGATATGAGCCTGGACAAAACAGAAACGGAGACAGGATCTCCAATTACGGTCAAGGTAAAACTTTCGGGGCAGGGAAATATGAGAAAGTTGTCGGAGCCGGAGTTGCAATTTCCTGCCGATTTTGAGGTATATGACCCTCAAATTAAGGAATCATCCAGCCGTGCAGGAGGAATTTTAGGTGGAAGCAGAACTTATGAATACCTGGTTATTCCTGCCAATCCCGGGACTTTTGAAATTCCGCCCCTTACCCTATCCTATTTTGACCCTGAGTCGGGATCTTACAAAACGGTATCCTCCAGGGCATATTCCATACGTGTTGTAGGTGAGCCCACAGGCAGAGGCCCAGGCCCTACGGTAAAACAGGAAGTTTCCGTCCTTGAAGAGGACATCAGGTATATTGAAACCGGCGGGATTGCAAGTTGGGAGAAATTTGAGGAGAAAGAGGAGAACACTGCCTTATATTGGGGAGCTTTTGGGATGCCTTTCATCTTCTTGTTTATCCTTTTGGCTTACAAAAGAAGGAATGATGCAAGGTCTGCCGATGTGGTTGGAAGCCGCAAACGAAAAGCCACCAAACTAGCTCTTAGTCGTTTGAAAGGGGCAAAGACGCATATGGAGGCCAATGACCAAAAAGCCTTCTACAACGAGGTTATACGTGCCATATGGGGGTACTTGGGAGACAAACTCAACATGGGACAATCCGAGATGTCCAAAGAAAACATCAAAGAGAAACTTAGCCAGAGAAATGTAAGCGAAGGGAACACCAATATCCTAAAGGACATCCTTGACAGCTGCGAGATGGCCTTGTTTGCTCCTTCGGCGGTAGGACAAGACATGCAGCAAACATACGATCAGGCAGTTTTACTCATAAGCGATATTGAAAATGAGATTACTGATTAGCATCATCCTGTTGGGCGGCATTGGCTTTACCTTTGGGCAGGGCGCGGCCTATAACCGGGCAAATACGGCCTATATGGCTCAGCAGTTCAGCCAGGCGGCTGAGGTCTATGATTCCCTTATCAGGGAAGGATATGTCTATGAAGACCTATTTTACAATGCAGGAAATGCCCATTACAAGTTGGGGCATATTGGCTCTGCCATCCTGAATTATGAAAGGGTTTTGAAGATCAACCCTGGCAATGAGAATGCTGCTCACAACCTTAAGTTGGCGAAGGAAAAAACTATCGACAAACTCGAGCAACAACCTGAGTTATTTTTAAATAAATGGTTCAAGGACATTTACCGCTCGAAAAATGCAAGCCAGTGGAAAGCATTTGCTATGATCTGGATTTGGGTTGCCTTTGCCTTTGGGGCTTTGTTCATTTTCGTGCCCTTAAAAGTCCTGAAGCAAGTCGGATTCTTTGGAGCCATACTTGCTGCGGTGATTTCCTTTATAGGGCTGGGTCTTGGACTTAGCAAAGGGATGGGATCAGCACTATCCTCGGAGGCCATTGTCATGACCCCGGCAGCTTACATCAAGGAAGCTCCTGATGGGCAGACAGATTTATTGATCCTTCATGAGGGAAGTAAGGTCAAAATTCTTGATGAAATCGGCGAGTGGCGCAAGGTCAGGATCGAGGCGATCAGTACGGGAAAAGTCGAAGGATTTGTTCGCTCGGAACAGGTAACAAAAATTTAAAAAAAATTCTTGCCAAGATTTGTATAAGTCAAATAAACGGCCTTTATTTGCATCCACTTAGGAAATAACGCACATTAAAAGTGTTTCCTAAGTAGTAAAAAAGTTCATTTTGGTCTGGTAGTTCAGTTGGTTAGAATACATGCCTGTCACGCATGGGGTCGCGGGTTCGAGTCCCGTCCAGACCGCCAACACAATTAAAAAGAAGCCTAGTAAGTCGATGATTTACTAGGTTTTTTCTTTTTAGAAAGAGCACAATGAATGGTAACTGGAAATTCCTTTTATCTAACTCCAACGTAGAAACAATTCACAATCTCATATATATTGAATTTTCGGTAATCTAACTATCTTTAAGTAGCTGTATAAATTTAGATTTTGAGTTTACAGGTAGGATTTTAAGGTTCTGAGGAAATTATGAACTCGGGTTTTAAAAAGCCGACTGTAAAAAAGAAAGAAAATTTTTAAACAGCTTCCAAGTCTTAAATACTTTTTAGCCAGTTTTTCAAGCGGTCCATCCAACGATCCTTTGTCGTCAAATTATTCAGGCCATAGCCATGTCCTCCCTTGGGATACAGGTGCATTTCTGCTTCTACCCCTTGTTTCAAGCAGGAATTATAAAAAGCCAGGCTATTGCCTACGGTCACTACCTTGTCATCGGCTGCGTGAACCAAAAAGGCTGGAGGAGTATTTTTATTTACTTGTAATTCATTGGAAAATCTAAGAATAGCCTCGGGCTGAGGGTCTTTACCAAGGAGGTATTTTCGAGAACCCTTATGTGTCAATTCATCTGTCATGCTGATCACGGGATAAATCAGAATGACAAAATCAGGTCGTACCGAACTCGTATCACGAACACTTGAATCTGCAAGGCTGTCAAATTGAGTTGCGGCACTTGCTGCCAGATGTCCGCCTGCCGAAAAACCCATGATTCCGATTCTATTGGCTTCGACTTGGTATTTCTTCGCATGGCTTCGTACATGGCGAATGGCTTGCTGGGCATCCTGCAGGGGGGCCAGGGATTTATCTGGGTGATGTTTATCCTGAGGGATGCGATATTTGAGTAAAAAGGCCGTTACGCTATCTTCATTCAGGGACTGGCATATATGGATACCTTCCTTGATGTAGGAAGTCCCCTTGTAACCTCCTCCTGGACATACTATGACTGCCTGGCCATTGGGGTGCTCAGGTAAATACGCTGTAAGGGTAGGAATAGAGGTGTCATGGATAAAATCATGCCCAGTTTTCCTTTTCTCAATCCATTCCCCGTCTTCCATTTGCAAATCATTGGGAATTAATCCTGGATATAGGTCCATGGTAAATACTTGGGTTTGTGCATGACTGAAGGAAATCCCCCATATCAAAAATAGAAGGAGTAGCTTATTCATTTTCTTTATGATTGGAATGAAAATTAAATAGCAATGTTAAATTTTCAAATTTAGAATGGCGCAATCCATCCAGGCCCATACAAGAAAATCGTGTAATTCTTGGGGGGTAATTATCTAATAAAACATACGCTTAAGACTATTTATCCAAATAAGGGATAAATTCTGATTCAGGATTAATAGTAATGACAATGATGATTAATAATTTCAAAACAGAGATCCTAAATGGGTTGATCATAGTTACTTTGTTATTGGGATTTCAAAACCTTAGAGGTCAAGGAAGCAGTTCACTTGTATTTCTAGATGGGGGTAAGCTAAGCTATTCCCCATTTTCTATGGAAGGACAAAGCAATCCGGTGAACCTCATTCCTGACTTTTCCTACGCAGGCTATATGCAGGGAGGAGTTGCCCTACGAGAGGTTCCGGTACAGGTTACCCTTGAACCGGAGCCGGGCGACAACCGAGCTGCTATACAAGCAGCCATCGATTATGTGGAATCTTTGCCTGTGAATCCGCAAGGATTCCGTGGCGCGGTCTTGTTGCGAAAAGGAGTCTATGAGGTAAATGGTGCCCTAAATATTGAGGCAAGCGGAGTCGTCCTAAGGGGAGAAGGTCAAGGAGATGACGGGACGGTATTATTTGCTTCCCTCACCCAAAACCATGACTTTATCCGAATTCAAGGAACTGGAACGGGCATTGAGGAGGACCCTGCTACAACCATCCCAATCACCAGTGATTATGTTCCAGTAGGAAGCAATAAAATGGTAGTCGCCAGTGCTACCTCTTTCCAAGTGGGAGATCTTGTATCAATCAGACGTACCCCAAACCAACTTTGGCTGGATACCCTTCAAATGACACAATATGGCTGGACCACTCCAGCCTATGCGATCCAGCATGAGAGGCGAATTGTGGCGATTAACGGAGACACATTGACCATCAATATTCCTATGGTGGATGTGATTGAAGAGCTCTATGGCGGGGGAACAGTCTCGCAAGCCTGGGTAACAGGGAGAATCAGCCAATGTGGAGTCGAAAACCTTCGGGTAAAATCTATTTTTGCCAGTGGAAGTGATGAAAACCATGTTTGGAAAGCTGTCAGGCTCCGCAGGTGCACCGATTCCTGGGTAAAAGGAGTAACCGCCCAGTACTGTGGCTACTCATGTGTCAGCGTAGAAAATGAATCAAATTTCAATACCATCCAGGAATGTGCCATGATAGATCAGAAATCCCAGATTTCGGGGGGCAGGAGATACTCTTTCAATATCTCTAATGGCATGGGCAACCTGTTTCAACGTTGTTATACCTCTGAAGGTCGCCATGACTTTGTCACCAGTTCAAGGGTCGCTGGACCGAATGTGTTCCTGGATTGCCTCGCAGAAAACACCTTCAACGATATTGGACCTCATCACCGTTGGGCAACCGGGACTATGTTTGACAACATAAAAGGAGAAATCATCAGGGTTCAAAACAGAGGGGCATCAGGTACGGGACATGGATGGGCTGGTGCCCAAACCATGTTTTGGAATTGTGAAGGCACTACCATAAAGGTAGAAAGTGCCCTGGGTAGCCGCAATTGGGGCATTGGCTGTATAGGTACAGATCAACAAGGGAGTGGATATTGGGAAAATTGGGGACAAGCAGTCTTACCACGGAGTCTTTACCTTCAACAGTTGGAGGACAGACTTGGTCCATCGGCGGTTGATAACATTGCCATTGACGAACAAAAATCGGGATCTATAAATGACCTCTTAAGTGATTGGGCAGGAGAAGGAGATTTTAATGTTTCCCAAGATAATTTTTCCATTAGAATCAAAAGCCTGGAGGATGCATATGTTGCTGCCGGCTCCTTCCAAAACGATAACTTTGGCACCGATCCTCTCCTCAGCAGCAATACATCAAGTATAGTAGATGCTATTTCTGAGACATACCTCAAGTTTGATGTTTCTTCAATAAATACAGTATTTGAAAAGGCCGTTTTGAGGTTAAAAGTGGCACAAAATAATGGTACGCCTTTCCAGGAAATAGCCTACATCCAGGATGATGGCTGGTCAGAATCTAACATAAATTGGACCAACAAACCCTCCGAAACCAATTCGCTGGGGCAGGTCGCTGCTCGCTCAGCAGGATTCTGGATTGAATTCGATATCAGCCAACAAATGCTTTCGGAGATCAATGGGGATGGATTTCTCAGCCTGAAAATCAAGTCTAAAGGAAACAATCAATTGGTCAGGTTTTATTCGGCTAATCACCCGGACTCAACCAATCGACCTGAAATTGCCTTAATTCCCAAAAAAGAACAGATTGACCTTAGTCCGATTGCCGACGCCTATGTGAGGGGAGGAAGCTTTGCGTCAGATAATTTTGGTTCGTCTGATATTCTCGCCCTGCAGTCATCTTCCTCGCCTGATGATGAACAATCGAGTTTTCTAAAATTTGATTTGAAGGGAATCAATGCGAATGTCACAAAAGCCACCTTAAGGCTCAAGGTGGACAGTCAGCAGTCTAATCCATACCAGAGTCTATGGCTGGTTGGGGACAACAATTGGTCAGAAAACACCATCAATTGGACAAACCAACCCGCTGGTACTGACAGCATTGGTATTGGATTAACCCCTGGAAAAGGGAATTACCTGGAATGGGATATTAGCCAATTCATCAAGAACATTGCAGCTGACTCTGTATTGAGTTTAATGCTGATGCCAGTGGAGGAAAATCCATATACCAGCTTTCATTCCAAAGAAGATGGCAATCAGGAAAATCATCCTCTGCTTATCCTGGAGACTGTATCCTCTGCCCCCATCTCCACCAGGATTCAAGAGAAAGCGAATTGGAACTCCATTAACCTATCCTGTTATCCCAATCCCGTAAAGGAATTTGTCAGGCTGGAATTCAGCTTGTCAAAGCCAGGAATGACAAAGATTGAAATATACGACAAGCAAGGAAAAAGCCTAAAAACACTCTTCCAAGGCAATTTAGGCAGTGGAGAGCATAGTTTTGTTTGGCAAAGTGTAGAATTAGGTAAAAAAAACCTGCCCAATGGAATGTACTTTATTCGGCTTAGCAGTCAGGAAGTTCAGTCAGCAATCAAGGTACTGTTGGGAGAATAATTTTTCTACTACCTGCTCAAAAAAAATGTCTGGGTCCTTCCATGGCCCAGACTTTTTTTATAATGAGAGTTAATCTGCTTTGCTTGTAACAACTTATGTCAATCCAGCTTCAAGAAAGCAGGCACCAATTCTGCCCTTGCTTTGACTTTACCCACATCGGGTACCAGTTTAACACTTGCCATGGATATGCCTTTATTCTTTTTTATCCAAATCCAGGCCTTCCCATTTGCAAGACCAACCCGTCTGGAACCAAATGAGGTCCCGAGGTTATCCATCAATTCTCCATTTCCTGTAAGGCCAAATTCCACAAAATCTCTGGCATCAAGGCATAGAATTTCATTTTCGTCCAGCAAACTTGCCTCAACAAGCACATGATTTCCTTCTTCCCTGACAGTCCTTAAGTCCAGGTGATGAGCCAAGCCCCACTTTTTTGTAGTGTAGTTGATTTCCAGGGTATCAATAATGCTGCGGCCATCCATTTTCCCTTTGGCAATAATCAAGTTCTTCCCTTCTAATAATGTTGTCTTCCACCTGAGTCCGGCTGCAGGGAAATCCTGGCTATTTCTCTTTTTGATTCCCAATGATTTTCCATTTACAATCAACTCTACCTTTGGGCAATTAGAATAGACTTTTAATAGTTTTTCCTCATCGGCTTCGCCCCAGCGTGTCTCCCAGGTACTTCCATAGATATGGACCATCGGATTTTCTGTCCAATAAGACTGGAATACATAGAAGCTTTCTTTTTTGGTAAAATCTCTCTCTAGGACACCCTTTTGATTGACATAGGGAATTGGGTTTTCTGGGCGAAGTGGAGTAGAAAAGTCCTTAAATGGCCAGTAGGCAGTCCCAGTCAGCCAAGTCATGTTTTCTTGCTCCTTCAGGTGCCAGTCTATCAGGTTACAGGCATAGGTCGTAGACCAATCTCCGTCCTTGGACACCCGTGCATCCCCTCCTTTAAGTAAGAAATCCCCTTCACGTTCATCTGCTGATTTGGCTCTACCTACCGCCTCTATCCCCTTATCGGGATTTTCGGAATGTCGGTAGGTAAAATGGGAGGCTCCCCATTCTGCATGAAAGAAGTGATCTACCTCCATCATTTCTTTATAGCTTACCTTTTGGTAGTCAGGATAAATCCCACGGTACCAGCCCGCCCAAATAGATGGAGAATACACATCGACGATATCCTTGGCAAAGTTGCATCGCCTAATGGCTGTTTTTCGGTTGTCATCCAGGTGATGGGAAAGCTGATGTAACTCCTTCATGAATTTCCTTATAGCCACTGTGTCCAGGTAAGCCCTTTCGCCTCGCCAGTCATGTTCATTGCCTAATCCCCATATGATGATGGCAGGATGATTATAGTGCTGAGAGATCATGTTTTGAAGGGCTTGCCTCCCCATAGACTTCTGTTCTTCTGAATCTGCACCTGCCCTGCACCATGGAATTTCTTCCCAAACCAGGAGTCCCAGGGAATCACACATGTGCAAGGCCAACTCAGATTGTTGGTAATGCCCGAGACGAATAAAGTTCACCCCCATTTCCTTCATCATGATAAACTCCTTTCTAATCTGCTGGTTAGTCATGGCGCCAGCTACACCAGCGTGGTCTTCATGTCTATGTGTTCCCCTTAGCAGGAGACGTTCACCATTCAGGAAAAAAGGGCCCTTCTTATCAAAGTGATATGTTCGAATGCCAAAATTATCAATAATTCTATGGTTGCCATGAGGTGATTCCAGTGTCAATTCGCAGGTGTAGAGGTAAGGGGATTGAGGAGACCATAACTCCACATTCGTTATTTCAACCTCTAATTCTTCGGCTGAGCTCAAGTTGTTTCCAAGATTTGTTTTGGCAATGACCCTTCCTTGATCATCCAAAATTCTTAAGGAAAAACTCAGTTTATCTACAAGATTTTCAGGGTTGTACAGCAGAGGTTTTACATGGACAGTCGCAGTCCTCAAACTTTCATCCAGCTTGCTGGAAATGTGTACCCTGGATAAGGAGATAGCAGGAACATAGGAGCATTTTACTTTCCGGTAAATTCCACCATAAAGGTTAAAATCGCTAAGGTCAGAAGGAATACTGTTCAGGTTTCTGCTATTGTCAGCCAGGACAGCCAATGGTATTTTTTCTCCGTATTTCTTTCGAGGAAAGGCAGGGGGGGCATTTTGGTATTCCTTCACTCCCTCTGTCAAATCAACGGTAAACTCATCATAACCTCCTTCATGGGTTCCGACCTTGGTATCATAAATATAAACTTCAGCACGTTGGCCTACCCCTTCAAAATGAAGCAAAGTACGACCGCCTGGAAATGGATTTTGAAGTTCTATGGCTGTTTTGTACCAGCCTTCCCCTTGGTAGTATTTTTCGTAAGGCTCGACAGCATCTTCTGCATTAAAACAATGAGGTAACTTTATTTGCTTCCAAACTTCCCCCTCATAGGAGATCTGTCGCCAAACATCCCACATCCCACCAAACTTACGCTGGGCAAACTCCCACTCTTCAATATATCGATCCTGAGCAAGTAGGTTTGCAGATATCCCCATCAGGATCACGAGTATGAACTTATTCTTCATATTTTTTTATGTATGCAACGAGCTTTCTTGTTTGTCCCCAATCCAAAGGGAAATTTTTCTTCCCTCAACCATCTGACAGCATAGCTTTTCTTGAAAATGATGCCTTATAAAAAGGCTAATTTCGTTTCTATCATCTTGCCGAGCTTTATCCTTCTCATCAGCGCTTCCACGAAGTAATAATCGGCATATATGATGGGGACATCTACCTCTGAATCTCCTGGAATGTTGCCAACGCTGTGGTCAAGCAAAAAAGGAGGAGTATGTGCAAAAAACTCCTTGCTATTCAGGGTCTTCAAAGAGAGATCAATGCGAGGCAACATCTTACTATGACATGTTGAATCCAATTCACAAAGGATCAGCATCCCACATGTAGCAATCGCAGCAGCAGAGGCATCCACTGGTTCATTAGGAATTTTTTCTGCATTAAAATCCCAATAGGGAACACCATGACTGGGCATATTGGGATGTTCGTACATAAAATCTGAAATGGCAACGGCTTGTTTATAAAAGCGTGGATCTTTTGTTTCTCTGTATGCCATGGCAAATCCATATAGTCCCCAGGCCTGCCCCCTTGCCCAAGAAGATTCATGACTTTGCCCCTGATGGGTGTGGCGATTTCTCACTCCCCCAGTCAAGGTATCATAATCAATCACATGATAAGTACTGTAATCTGACCTGAAATGATTTTTTAATGTGGTCAATGCATGCTGATAAGCTAAATCATAAAAAGTAGAATCCCCGCTTAAACGAGTGGCCTCAAATAACATCTCCAAATTCATCATGTTATCGATAATTACTGGAAATTGCCAGACATCTTTATTAAAGTCCCATGATCTAATACAACCAACCTTGGGATTATACCTGTTGGCAAGTGTTTTGGAAGCTTCCAAAACCACCTCCATATAGGAATTGTCATTTGTGTTTTTGTAGGCTTGGCCAAAGCTGTTATAGACCTTGAATCCCAAATCGTGTGTATGGGTGTCATATTTTTCCTTTTCCACAAATTGTGTCCAATCCAAGGCAGCTTCTTTGAACCGAGTGTCATTGCTATGGGCATATAACATCCAAAGTACCCCAGGATAAAACCCACTGGTCCATGATCTTGAATTTGTCCCATAAAGGCTTCCATCTTTGTGTGCGGATCTTGGAATGGCCATTGAATCAGGGTCTACCTCAGAAAGGTGAGCAAGGGCTTCTTTGCTGAGGCGCTCCATCTGTTTCTGATAGAATTTTGCAGATGGCTCTTTTCCACCAGACTGGTCAAAGGTACATCCAACCAAAGCAACCAATAGAGAAATTAAAAGAAAACTGAATACTCTCATGTTTGTAAAGCCTTATTCCTGTGCCCCGGAAGGAAACAAATGAGCACATGTAGCTGATAATGTTGGTAAATGCCCAGTACCTAACCCGCCATTTGAATTATCGAAAGCAGGATAGGTCCAAGCCATTTTATCGATGTTTTGAGGGAATGGAGCTTTTTGCCTGAAGTGAGATTCTTCTTCAAAAGAATCATTGGCAAAAAGCTCATTCCCCAAAAACCCTATCTATTCAAAATAAATTTTTCAGTATGCACCTTTTCACCCACACGAAGTCTTGCAATATAAAAACCGCCCTTCAGCTTGGAAGGTACTTCCCACTTGAGCTTATGTACACCTGCAGAAACAACTCCTTCATTTATGACAGAAAGCACACGCCCATTCAGGTCAAATACTTCAAGGACAACATCTCCTGTATGCTCCAGAGTAAAGACAAAATTAGCCTTCCCTAAGACTGGATTAGGATATATTTTAAATGCCGTTCCGTCCAGTAATTCTTCATTATTTGTGGCCCCACCAAGATTCCATAGCTGGGGACAAGTAGAGGTTACACCGATGGCTCCCCCTGTAGTGGATGCCGTTGCAGAAGCAGAACTAGCGGAATAACATGGTGAAGTTTCAGATAGATCAAAGAGATTACCTGAGTCAAAAGCTGTTCCGGAAACCAGGATATCTTCCACAATGAAATCATACATGGAGTCAGATTGAGGATTGGCATAAAGGTCCTTCACATATTGCAGGATGGAGCCTGGAAGACTATCGAAGCCGATTACCTCAGTAAAGTATGCATTGCCACTATCTGCAGCAGTACCCATGTTCTGAACGATCAAATCAGAAAGAATTCCTGGAGCGTTTACCGTATCTACGGTTGCCCAATAATCAGTTACATCAGATGTCCAAAATATGTTATTTCCCGCTATGGTTAGGTCGGTCTCGGCAAAAAGTGTATCAAGAGTTATTACTTTATGCAAGTTATTGTCGGGCTGGGTTTGCTCGTCCGTGAATACCGGACTACTTCCCAACATGATTGGATTGCTGAAAATGTTGTTGGTAATGATGGCCTTTTTAACCCTTCCCAACTGGATATGACCATGACGTCCAGCAGTATTGAAAGAAGTACAGTGGTCAATCATGATATAGTTGTGGGGAACTACTGCTCCCTGGCTGCGGAAGAAACGGTCCTGGATGTTATGAACAATGGTATTGGTCATAACAAGGGTGTCCAAGGTAAAATTTCTAGCATCAACGCCACGGCCATTTCCCTGGAGGATTCTTCTATTTCCTCCATTTCGGAAAATACAGTTGTCGATAAAAATCTTGAGGCTATCAGCCCTTACCTGGATGAATCCACCACGGTCTTTTTCGATGATACAATCTTTCACAACGATGCGTGTTTTGGAACCGGAAGCACGAATCCTTCCCCAATCATGGTTCTCCAATGCACCTCTTTCTCCTGAGATGATCCAAAGATTTTTAAAGGTAAAATCTCCTTCAGGGCGTCCAATGTCTGGATAGGTACCACTGGAATTGGGCAGACGTGTAAGGATAGCCTTATTTTCCAGATCTGTGAGGTTCTCAGCCTCAATTTGCAGCGGCCAATCTTTGGTATTGCGTAGTCGACCGGAGGTTACATAGGTAACCCCATTTTCCAATTGATAAATAGTGTTGTTGTCAACTCGAGCTCCATTGGCTGTATCTCCCATGATCACAGGGAAAATATCCGTCGGATTAGCCGGGTCGCCGCTGGCGGCAATTTTCACATAACGCTGGCCAAAGCTGGCCTGAGTCATTAGCATTGACAGTGCCAATGCTACGAAATAGTACATTTTCTTTTCCATAAGAAATTTGGTTTTGGAAGTAGTAGAATTATTTAAGTTTGTATTGTAGACCCATTGTGCCCGTCCAGCCGTAAGTCTGGATGGTATTGGTATATTGGGGGTTTCGGGTAAATGAAATATCTCTCTGATTACTGATGTTGTTCAAGTTGGCAAAGAGGCTCCAGTGTTCTCCAAATTTTTGTTTAAGTGAAGCATCAAAACGCCAGAACTCATTATCAAAGGTGTCAAAGTCTTTGTTGACAGAGTAGTTGCTTACCTTGGTGCCCTGATAAGCTGCAGAAACCCTGAATGAAAATCCCTTGTAATCATAGCCCAATGAAGTTCTAAGGATGTGAGGCGCCTGGCTTCGCATGTTTACTTCTCTTGTCTGATTAGTAAAAATGGTTTCGAATATAGGCGGCACAGGAATGATAAGGACTTGCTCCGAGGTAAGGAAGAACACCTCCGTTTGAGAGTATAGCCTGGAGTAGTTAATATTAAATACCAGGCCATTCAATGGCTTTGGCAAAAAGCTAAGCGTAGTCTGAAAGTCCAGTTCGTACCCAAATACGGTTGACTGAGGTGAGTTGGTGAAGGAACTCAATTCATAGCCACGGTTGTTGGGAAAGCCAAAAGCCTGAGCAGTTGAATCATCCACAAGGAAGGTCTCCCAAGGGTAGAATATGTCCCTTACCTGTTTGTAAAAGAATCCCAGAGAGATCAGTCCATATCCACCCTTATAGGCCGAAATGGCCAGGTCATAATTGGTGGATACGGCATGTCGAAGGTTAGGATTCCCTGAGACAATGTCAATATTGCTGTCATTAATCTGGATACGAGGAGTTACATAGAAGAAATCAGGTCTGGCAAGTGTCTTTGCATAGGATGCTCTTATATCCAGCCAATCGTTTGGCTTGACCTTAATGTGTAGATGGGGTAAAAATTCACCATATCTTTGAAAGGTGGTAGTATCAATGAAGAAACCATTGACTCCGTATCTTCCATTGACAGTAGAAAGTCCCGAACTATAGCTGTTGTCAGAATATTCATAGCGAAATCCAGGGATGATGGTTAGCTTATCACCAAGTTTGAATTTGAACATCATATAGCCTGCTGCCACAGATTCGTCCACTTCATAGTTCTGGACCAGGGCATTCCTATCAGTATTTAGAATATCTCTTTGAGACTCATACCATTGTCTCATTTTTTCCGGATCAAGGCTAACATTCAAACCAATATCTTGTCCATCTCTATCCTGAAAGTTGATGTCATTTTCCTGCGTGAAAGAATTGATGCTGATAAGCAGTTGGTTCTGTGGCAAGAATACAAGGTCCTCTCCTACCCCATTCTCTTCTCTGTAAGTCTCATAGGCCGCAATTGCCCGGCGAGCCTCCTCTGTACCCAGGTAATAAAATTCTTCTGACTGAATATCAAAATCACGATCTCTAAGAATGTTTTTATATTTCCCTCCAAACTTAAGGGAACCAGATATTTTCTTTCCCCATTTATAAGGAAGCTCGAGATTAAGGGTAGCTGCTCTTGTAACCTCATCCACCCGAGAATTGCGAAGGGTTGTATTCCTCAGGATGGTTTCACCTAGGTTAGGAGTCGCTGCTGCAAAATAGTTGGAAGGGACATCATCCGGATCTAGCCCATCATCAAAGGGGTCTCGATTGTCACGAAAGCCCATTCGAAGGTCAAAGGGAGTTCTTCCCCTCGAGCGAGAATCTGCCAGGGTCCAGTCTATCTGGAAAGGTCCCAGGTTATGATTGCCAGTAAGGGAAAAGAATGTAATGTCAAGTGAGTTTTCTATCTCATTTCCAATAAACTCAATGCGCTGATCTGAAGGAGAATAAATTTCTTCCATTTCAAAGCGATCACGGGTTGTTCGGCTAAACAATCCAAAGAAAGCAAACTGATTTCCTCCCAAATCATAATCCAATCCAAGGCTGGTATTGTACCTGCGCCTGATTTCTTTTCGATCCTCTAAAGTGAGTCTGTTACCAAAAATCTCGGTTACCCCCAAGGAGTCCGTTGCTCCCTGCCTCCAACTTTGACGGTAGATATCACCTCCACGGTTGAACCGCTCTATACCCCCCTGAAAAACGACCCCTAATTTATCCTGGAACACCCGCTTACTGATTTGAAGCACGCTTTTATTATCCCTTGCATCATTGTTTAGTTGATTATAACCACCCAAAACCTTGGCCAACAGGCGAAATTGCTTGGGGGCTTTTCGAAGTTTTAAGTTTACCGTACCCCCTACTGCCTCGGCGTCCATATCAGGTAAGGGAGACTTAAATACTTCTATTCCATCTAATAATTCAGGGGCAATGAGAGATAGGTCTACCGAACGGTCCACACCCGAGTTAGATGGGAGATTTACACCATTTATCGTAATTGCGGCAAACTTAGGCTCTAGCCCTCGGATAACGACCTTTTGGCCTTCGCCACCACTTCGATTGATAGCAATACCTGGAAGCCTTGCTATGGCTTCTGCAGCATTTACATCAGGTAGTTCCTGGATTCGATCTGCAGAGACCATATTGGCAATTGCATCCGAATTCAATTGTTGATTGATGGCCTGGGTTTGTCCCAATGCCTGGGCAGAGATTACTACTATATCACCCTTGATATCAATAGGGTTCATATCTATCAGTACCTCTTGAATTTCTTTAGCAGTTACGTTTATGGTTACAATCTTATCTTTATAGGTAAGGTAACTTACCTTAAGTTGATGTTCTCCTGCTGGGAGATTTGCCAGTGAAAAATTTCCATTCACATCTGTGATGCTTCCTCTTTTCAATGACTCAATCACAACATTGGCACCTGTCAGGATAGACTGGCTGGAAGAGTCTCTCACATTCCCACGAATAATACCTCCCTGGGCAGACATCAAACTCCATGAGGCCATGCAGACTATAACTAGTAAGAGCCTTTTTTTCATGCCCATAAATTCTTGGTTCATTAGTAGTTAGAAGTAGTTCTGGATTCGGGAATTATGTCCTATAGACTTTCTCCCATAATCTTTAAATTAAACTTACATAATATAGGGTTGACAAAAATATATTAGTGGGAGGAAAATCGTACAAATCACTAATAGTCAAATACTTAAGCACTCCCCCAGGACAATATTTTCCCCTGAGAAATGAGGAAAAGCTAAAATAGGAGTCAAATGCCTCTTTGAGTTTCAAATTCAAAGAGAAAACTTTATCACGGGATTGGAAATTTCATTTCTTAATCCCAACAACTTATGGGCTTTGACTCTAGGTTTTGCCAGAATAATCGGAACAAAAGTTCAATGGTAGCTCATATCTCGACTCAGACTTCCATCATTTTTTCTTCGCGATATGCCGTTGGAGTCATGTTAAATTGTTTTTGGAAACATTTACTGAAGTACCTCGAATCTCGGAAACCAACCTGATAGGCGACTTCGGCAACCCTAAAGTTAGATTGGCTGAGCAGTTGGGCACTTCTCTTAAGTCGGAGGGATTTTACAAAATTATTGGGAGTTTGGTTGGTGATCCCCTTGAGTTTGGTAAACAATAAAGGCCTGCTGACAGCCAACTCTCTGGCAAAAAGATCTACATTGAAATCAGGATCATCCATATATTCCTCAACAACAGAAATTGCTTTGGAGATAAACTTCTCATCTGGAGAAGTCAGGGTAATTTCCTTAGGCTCCAATTTCAAAACTGTATGGAAGCGTTGTTTGATTCGCTTCCTGGATTCCAATAGGTTAAATACCTGGAGTTTTAACTCATAAGGGCTAAAAGGTTTGGTAAGGTATGCATCGGCCCCCGTTTCCAATCCTTCTACTTTGAAGATCTGGCCAGTCCTTGCAGTAAGCAAGATGACGGGGATATGGCTTGTTTCTAATTTACTTTTTAGTTGGCTACAAAGGTTGATCCCATCCATTTCTGGCATCATTATATCACTAATAATGATATCAGGGGAAAATTCTATGGCTTTTTCAAGGCCTTGCTTCCCGTTATTTGCCAATATTACATGAAAGAATGGGGTAAATATTTTATGGATATAAGCCTGAACCTCCAGATTATCTTCTACAATCAGGATGGTTTCTTGTGGTGAATCTGACTCCTGAACTTCAAAAAGTGCTTTTTCCTCCTTAGCGACTTCTGTAGTAAACTTCTCCAAATAAGCGTCCATGTTTTCACTACTCTTGAAGTCTGCCAGGAAATCCTGGGGAACAAAATGTTCATTACCCTTTGGGATCGTAATTTTGAAGCAAGCGCCTTTGAGTCTTCCCTTATCCAATGCAATTTTCCCACCATGCAATTCTATCAGTTGCTTGGCAAGCGCGAGACCGATACCACTGCTAGCCTCAGATCCGCTGGGATCAATGTCTCCTTGAAAGAAACGGTCAAATACCTTTTCAACAAGTTCTCCTTTTATCCCGGGACCGGAATCGCAAATCCGGACTTCTACCCAGTCTTTTTGTGTCAATACAGCAATCTGGATTTTCCCTCCAGAGGGGGTAAACTTAAATGCATTAGAAATGATATTAAAAAAGACTTTTTCCAATTTATCTCTATCAAAAAAGAGGGGAATACTTTCTTCGGAGGATTCAAAATGATAGGCTATGTCTGATGTACGGGCTTTTTCCTGGAAAGACAAATAAACTTCCCTCAGAAACCTGACGATATTTCCCTCTGCAACTTCAAGTCTATCATAATCTTTCTCAAGGCTTCTAAAGTCTAAGAGTTGATTTACCAAACGTAGAAGACGCTTTGCGTTCTGGTGAATGGATTGGAGTTGTCTTTCTCGACCAATGCTATCCATCCCATTTCGAATTAATTCTTCTACTGGGCCTAAAATCAGCGTAAGGGGGGTTCGAAATTCATGGGTTACATTCGTATAGAACCTCAATTTACTTTGATGTAACTCTTCTTGCTGCCCCTTGGCTATTTTCTCCAATTGAAGGCGTTGTTGCATAAGGATCAACCGATAAAGTACTGTAAGCAATATTATTAATAGGCTTAGGTAGATAAAGTAGGCAATCGGAGACTGCCATGGCGGGGGCAGCACAGTAATTTTCAGGGTCTTTTCTGTCTTGTTCCATATACCGTCATTATTTCCTCCCTTAAGTTTGAAGACATAATCTCCCGAACGCTGCAAAGTGTAACTGACTTCTGGTTGACCTTTTATATGCTTCCATTCTTTGTCCAATCCTTCAAGCTTATACATGTACTGGTTGTTGTCAGGATTAAGAAAATCAAGGGCAGCAAATTTCAAGGTAAAATTTGCCTTGTTGTAGGGAAAAACGATATGCTTGACCTTATTAATGGATTCAGAAATAATAGCTGTTTCATCATGGGGTTTAACAAGACGATTTGCTGAAGAAAGCGAAGTAAAAACTACTGGAGGTACAAAGGTATTGGTATGAATACTCCTAGGAAAGAAGGAAGTAAAGCCTTTGGTTCCTCCAAAAAACATTTCTCCTAAGCTGGATTTGTAAGCGGCATTAAAATTATATTCGAGGTTCGCCAATCCATCAGAATAATTATAATCTGTTACAGAATTATCAGCTCTATTTATTTTTGCCAACCCCTTTTCAGTACTAAGCCAAATTTGGGATTGGTCATCTTCCAGCAGTCCAAAAACAGAATTTCCGGGTAACCCATTGGCTTTTGAATAAACTTCCTCCGTGGTTCCATCCGCAGCAAGTCGAAACAAGCCCTTTTTGTAAAAGCCTACCCAGATTTTCCCGTTATTCCCTTCTAACAATGAGCATACCATCCCGTCTTTTATCACATGCTGAAAATCTAGAACAGAATCTTCGGGATTAGGAATCTTATAAAGCCCTCTGGTTGTTCCTACCCAGATAGCTCCTTTAGCATCTTTTAACAATACCCGAACACCTCTCGCTTTAAAGCCTGAATTGGAAATTTCGTCTGGGCCATACTTATCCACCTGCCTACTTTCAAGATCCATGATATTCAGGCCACCTCCATAAGTAGCAATCCATAATTTGTTGCCATTCAGTAGCAATCCATATACATTGTCATCACTTAAGTTTTCTCCTAGAGGCTTCTCCTTGTCAAACTTTTCCCACTTCCCAGAACGGATATTGAGGAGATTTAAGCCTTCGGCAAAGGTTCCTACCCAGAGGGAATCTCCCCTGCCAACCATGGCTTTGACATTGTTGCCACTAAGGCTATTCAGCTTCCCTGATTCGTATAAATAGTGTTTGTATTTCCCATTTTTGGGATTCAGGCAGTTGATACCACCCCCCTCTGTGCCTATCCAAAGATGATTGTTGTCGTCCTCCCAAAAGGCGCTCACTACCGCATGGCCAAGTTTATCTTCGCCTTCCTTGGGTTGATGGTGGGTAAATCGGTAGGATTCAGAATTATAGTAACTCACTCCTCCATAGTAGGTCCCAACCCAAGTACTTCCCCTGGAATCAAAGAAAATCGCCCTTACAGATCCATTGCTCAGGCTGCGTTCGATACCCAACTCCTTTTCGTATCGACTGAAATTTCCGGATTTTCCATTAAAAATACTTAATCCTCTGAATGTCCCAATCCAGACATTGCCCTTATTATCTATTTCCATGGATCGGACATCGTCGTCATTCAGGCTTCCACCATCAAAAGCGTCATGTTTATGGTGAATCAATCCTTTACCAGCTTTCCATTGGTAAACTCCATCCTTTGGTGCTGCAAACCAGTAGTTGTCTTGGCCATCCTGCACACAAATTTGAATTGGAATATTTAGTGGACTACCATCCAGGTCCTTTACAATATTTCGTTCAAATACGGGTTGATTTTTGGAATCAAACTTCATGACGATTGGACCCAATCTGCTTCCAATCCAAATCGAAGTATCCTTATCTTCCATCAGGTCCCAAATCAACATGTTGTGTTCAACATAACCATCTTCCAGAGAAATGGGCTGCTCCACAAAAAAACCCGTCTCTTCCTGGAACTTGAATAAGCCTCTTTCGGTACCAGCCCATAGATTACCCTTAGAATCCCTCAAAATATTTCGAACGTATTCTTGTGTAAGAGAATCATTCTTCCCCCTCTGGAAAAGTATATTCCGAAATGATTCATTTTCGGGCTCATACCAACATAGCCCCTTCGGACTGGAAATCCATAGCCGATCTATTTGCTTATCATAATAGAGAAGTATGATTTCATTATCGATTAATCCTGAATGAGATGAGTCTCTTCCCACTTCATAAACCACCATGTTGTAACCGTCATACCTATTCAGCCCATTCCTGGTTCCAAACCACATGAATCCATCTCCATCCTGGGCAATGGCATAAACAGAATTCTGAGACAAACCTTTGCGATCATCAATGTGTCGGAAAAACAGAGATTCCTGCCCAAAGAGAGGTAAAGTACTGAGTGAAAGTCCAAAGGCAACAATCCAACAAAACCGTAATAGTAGAATATTCACATATAAAAATTAATGAATTTATATCCCTTATGCAATGAAAATGGAGGATAAAACAGTTCTTGACAATTCAGAATTGTGCTAATTTCTCCATAAAATAAAAAGAGCTTTTTCAAGGCCCAGTTCCTCTGGGTCTTACTTTTCTTCATCAATAAGAAACCCTCCACAATTGTACCCATTAAGGATTTTTTGAAAACTTGTATTTTATGCCTCATGTTAAAAAGTCGAACCTGGCCTGCCTTGTTATATCGGTCAGACTTAGAAAAGTAAACAGCATTAAGCCACATTTTTTCTTGATTTTAAGAAATCATCAGGGTCTGAACATCGTATCCACCTCAATAGTGGGATACAACAAAGCATTTCTCAATCCATCTTGATGGTCTATACAAAGTTGTACATAGGCTTTCTCAATCAAGGGATC
Organism: Bacteroidia bacterium; assembly: GCA_022760475.1. Taxonomy (GTDB): domain Bacteria; phylum Bacteroidota; class Bacteroidia; order J057; family J057; genus JALEFZ01. The sequence goes on from JALEFZ010000085.1 coordinate 47,808, forward strand.
ATCTATATAATAATGTGCAAGCCAGATCATTTCTCTGAATGCTTTCATTCTGCTTTCAATGCCTCCAAGCTGTGTATATGTCCATTTTTTCTCCCCCAGCATATAAGGTATCAGGAATTTTACGGCCTTTTTGATTGACCTTCCATCTGAGGATTCATAATTCCAGAGGTCTATTCCATAATACTCACCTAAAATAGCGTTTTCAAATAGGTGGTTTAAATTTTTAATGCTGTAGGTCATCGACTTGGTCCGCTCAAGTTCCCAAGGCTGGCTTCCATCGGGTTCGATTTGTCTGCTTATTCGCTTGATTGCTACTGAATCCAGAATTAACCTGGCTATGGAGTCTTCCCCAACAAACATAGAATAGGAAGCTACCTGACTGTCATAAGATGAGCCATGGTTGTTATGCCACCGCCTTTCATCCCAAGCTTTTTCACTGCTTACCAGCCATTCATTATAGGTTTTAAACCAGTTTTTAAGTTCCAGATCAAGTTCTTTAGAATATGATTTAGATCCTTTCAACATACCTACACCATTTATCACTTTTAGGAAATTTCCCGTTTCGATGATTCCAATCCCTCTACCCTCCACGATTCCAGGAATAGCCTGGCCATACTCCAGATGGGGATTCATTTTGGTAGCAGGATTTACAAACCATGTATGTATCAATTCGGTGGACTTGGCTGCGAACTCTTCCTTTTCTGTAAAGAAATAAGCCAAAGAAAGAATATGTACCGCGTCGGCCATCTTGTGAAGGGAAACCCCATCATAGTCGTTATACTCAGGATTTTTGATGCCATCCTTCCTGATGTAAGGTAAGCCGTCAGGCGTTTCAGGGTTTGGCCACCAATAGATCCCTAAACTGTAATAGTCATGTTTATCTCCACTTGGAGGGATGAGCTTTTTGTCCAGGATGGTATAGGGTTTTGTTGTGAGAAGCTGAGTTGCACGTTTGTCCAGATCTATGACCATGGAACTATTATTAAATTCTCCCCTTTTAAAGCTTTTTTTTGCATGAAGTAAGTTTGCCTTGTCATAAAGAAAGACCTCAGGTTGCTCTGCAATTCCTTTTATGGCTTGATCGAATTTTTGGTGCAGTTTAGCAGCAAGTTCCCTTACAATCTCCTTATAAGGTTCCATTTCCGCCACATTATAATTTTCCAGGGAGTCAGAGCGATGGTCATACAATTCTGCAGCCATTTTTCTACCAGATGCCAGCTGTATCCACTCTGTATATCGAAAACCAGTTGTCCGTAAGCTGAACCCACTTACAGTCCTATCTTCAGACCTTCGATCCCTTGGGAAGATACTGAATACATCTTGATGAACCTCATTTTCAGGATTTTCAAGAATAGGGACAAGACTTTGACCTTCCAGGTGATCAGGTTTGGGAACTCCAGTCAGATCACAAAGGGTGGGATACATATCCAGCAATTCAGCAAAAGCATTGCTTTGCTCTCCATCTGTCTTCATTCTGGGTGTACTGATTATCAAGGGTACGCGGGTATCAACCTCAAAATTAGTGTGCTTGCTCCATGCGTGGTGATCTCCAAGTTTCCATCCATGATCTCCCCAAAGCAGTACAATGGTATTTTCTCTGAGGCCATTTTTTTCAAGGGCATCTAGTACCCTCCCCAACTGTGCATCTACATAGCTAACACAGGCATAATAGGCCCTTTTTAACTGAATAGCCATTTCATCAGGTATTTGGTCTTTTCCTTGGGGAATCCCATAATATCCTCTCAATTCCCCCCAGTTGGTCAAAGAATAAGCTGTCTGGCCTGAAGGGAATTCTGGAGCAGGACTCAAAGTCATCTCCTCTGGCTTATATAAGTCCCAATATTTTTTGGGGGCACACCAGGGAAGATGGGGCTTATGAAAGCCCAAGGCCATAAAAAATGGCTTTTTACTCTTTTTTAATTTTTTGAGTTTAGAAATGGCAAAATCCGCATTCGCCCCGTCCAGGTACTCATTGTCTTGGACATTTGCGATTTCGTATGCAGGTCCTTTTTCCTTTTTGGAGGCATCAAATCGCTTATTTACCCGAATAAGGTCCTTGGCTTCTGGAGTAATATACCCCCGCCCAGTCCAATTTTCTTTGGGATCATGCCAATCTTCGCCAAATTGGTCGATATGATCCTCATCATGGTGATATACTTTGCCAATACAAAGGGTCTTATAACCATTCTCTTTAAAGTGCTGATTTAAGGTAAGGACATTCGGAACCAAATCCGTTAGAGAAGCACAAGTATAAATTCTCTTATTTTCAGGTCTAATTCCACTCATTAGGCTTGCCCTGGAAGCCATGCAAATGGCTTGTTGGCAATAAGCCTTTCGGAAAAGCAACCCATCCTTTGCCAAGCGATCCAGGTTAGGGCTGTGGACCAAATCTTGTCCATATGCTCCAAAGTCAGGACGTAAATCATCTATAGAGATAAACAGGACATTCATCCTGGAAGGCACCAAGTTTTCTGAAACCTGTCCGTAATCCTTTAGGCTAAAAGTCAGAATAAAGGCAAGTAGTAGGTATCTCATAGCTATTTGAGCTAAGGTTTTTTGGTAGTCATTTCCAAAAGGTAATCCCTCAATGGAATTGATATCATTATAATCTGCTCTCTTTCTATGGAATAATCAAAGTCGAATAGCTTTAATTAAGCTGAGGATACGATTTTCATATTAAAATTAGACTTTTCACAAGGGCATTGAATCCGGCATGGAATAACTTATGGATGCAAGATTCCATAAATAATTGCCCATGAAAAAGCCCATGACATTATGCATCATTCTTTTATTGATGTGCATGAATTCCTGTAAACAAACAGAAGCAGGCGTATCTGATGGTGCCTTAATTGCCCTAAAGGATGGCATTCTGGAACGAGCCTCCAGGAATCTCAACGAAAAACCTATCACAGTTACCCATGCAATAAGTACTCGAAGCACAGGTGGAATACATGACTTCTTTTCAGAAGGGGATTATTGGTGGCCTGACCCAGATAATCCTGGAGGACCATACATCCGAAAAGATGGCCAAAGCAATCCAGAAAACTTTGGTGATCATCGCAAGGCTTTGATGAGATTCAGTGAGGTTGTAGGCAACCTTTGCTCTGCATTCCTGATCACAAATGATACAGGCTATGTCAATCATATTAAAGCCCACTGTGATGCATGGTTTGCAGTAGATTCCAGTAAGATGAATCCACATTTGCTATACGCTCAAGCCATCCATGGCAGACATACCGGTAGAGCCATTGGCATCATAGACGGCATCCACTTGATGGAGGTCGTCCAATCTCTCATAGTCCTGGAACAAAGGGGGCTCCTGGAAGGAGTTCGTCTCAACTCTTATAAGGCATGGTTTTCATCCTTTTTGAATTGGATGACTACCCATCCTTATGGCCTCAAAGAAATGGTTCATCCCAACAATCACTCTACTTGCTGGAATATGCAGGTAGGGCTTTATGCCGACTTTACAGGGAATGATTCGATTTTTCATGCCTGTGTTGAGCGGTTCACCCACATACTACTTCCAAGCCAGATGGCCCCTGACGGAAGTTTTCCCTTGGAACTAGCTCGAACCAAACCCTATGGTTATTCGCTATTTAACCTGGATGCCATGGCGGGCAACGCACTGGTGCTTTCCACGGACAGCCTCAACCTGTGGAATTATCAAGCTGACAGTGGACAATCGATCCAAAAAGGAATTGTCTTCATGGCTCCCTTTGTCAAGAACAAAGGTAGTTGGACTTGGCAAAAGGATATCATGTATTGGGAGAATTGGCCTGTCGCACAGCCTGCCTTCATTTTTGGAGCTAAGGCTTATGGAAGACCGGATTTTTTCCGCTTGTGGGAAGTTTATGAACACTTTCCTGAGGTATTTGAGGTAAAAAGAAATCTACCCATAAGAAACCCACTCATTTGGATGGAAAGGCTGAATTCAATCTAAAACTCAGGACTTTTAAGAGCCCGTTTGAAATTTAATCTTATCAATTACAGTTGGCTCTCAAGAACCAAAGTTCCATTCTTTTTTCGCTTTAGCTCCATCTTAGAAACACAATAGGTTATGGACTATACTAGATTTATACTCGCATTCACACTCCTGTTTGGAGGGATATTTTTATGCCAGGGACAGGAACCTTCTTTTTCTCAGTCTCAAATAGGACCCAACAATTTCCTGAATAAGCCATGGGATTTGGAATATGCTCCTGATGGTTCCTTATGGGTTACTGAACGCGAAGAGGGGAAAATTGTGCGAATAAATCCTTCATCAGCCAGTAAACAAACCCTAGTTACCATCACTGAGGTGTCGTCAACAGCTAATCAGGATGGATTATTGGGCCTCGCTCTCCACCCCAATTTCGCTACTGATAGTCCATTTGCCTACGTTTCCTACACCTACCTGGATGGTGGAGAGCGGAGGCAAAAAATTGTTCGATTTACTTACAGCATAAGTGGGGTAAACTCAGCCCTGTCCAATCCATTTACCCTCATTGACCAACTGCCAGCCAGCAATGACCACAATTCAGGCAGACTCGTCTTTGGCCCAGATGGGAAGCTATATTATTCAATTGGAGATCAGGGTGGTAATCAAAACCGAAATTTCTGTAATCCTATTCTTTCACAACATTTACCTACACAAGAAGAAATTGACCTACAAAATTGGGAAAACTATCCTGGAAAGATCCTTCGGCTGAACTGTGATGGAAGCATACCCACAGACAATCCATTGTTCCGATCTGTCCAGAGCCACATTCTTTCCATCGGTCATAGAAATCCGCAAGGCCTGGTTTTTTCATCAAATGGAATGCTTTACTCGAATGAACACGGACCTAATACAGATGATGAGATAAACCTAATCTCCAAAGGCAAAAATTATGGTTGGCCAAGGGTAGTAGGTTACCTGGACGATCAAGCTTATGACTATTGCAACTGGTCTTTGGCAACGGACTGTGAAAATTTGAGCTATTCTAATGGGAGTTGCCCAACTGGGGTTCAAGCTCTCGAAGAAAGCAGTTTTACTGACTCCCTTTACCAGGACCCTTTGTTTTCCCTCTTCGCAGTGCCGGATAGCTTTGATTTCAATGATCCTACATGCCAAAATTCATGGATTTGCCGCCCAAATATAGCCCCTTCCAGCATCGCCATTTATGAAAGTGATGCCATCGAAGGATGGAAAAACTCACTTTTGACTACCAGTTTGAAAAGGGGCAGGATTTACCGACTCCAATTAGACAGTACAGGTACTGAAATTGTGGGAGACACCCTCCACCATTTTTACACTCCAAATAGGTACAGGGACATTGCAATCTCAGCAGATGGGAAAACCATCTATATCATAACAGATCAGAGTGGAAGTACCTCAGACCTATCAGGTCGAAATGTGGTTTCCAGTTCCAACCTTCAAAACAAGGGTAGCATTCTCCAATTTTCCTTGATCAGCACAGATCTGGAGCAGGAATTCCCCTCCAACAGGCTTTCCTGTAGCATATGGCCTGTCCCAAGTTCAGGGCATTTAAACCTGGAAGTAAATGAAGTAAAATCCAATGTTCTAAGTGCCTCAATCAGAAGCATTCAAGGCAACATCATTAAAAAATTTGAAGGACTCAAAGCCGGAAGAAATCTTTTGGATACCAAGCAACTCGCTGCAGGACTTTATATCCTGGAAGTCAATGATGGTGGCACAGGCTGGCAAACAAAGTTCGTACAAGAATAATCCAGACAAATTTATCATTATGAAATTTAAGGCTCTACTTACTTATTTTCTCCTTTTTTCTAGCATGATTATGGTTCAAACAAGCCATTCACAAAACACTCAAGGGATACTGGCTGATGACGGAACCTGGTGCTGGTTTTCTGACCCCAGGGCAATTATTACCAATGGTCATATCTATACGGGTTGGGTAAAGCAAAACGGTACAGTCGAGGCAGCGAGGTTTAACCTAGAGTCTCTCGAAATCCAAACGAACGACCTTTATTATAGACTTCAGGAGGACGATCACAACAATCCTGCCTTTGTAGAAAGTAAAGATGGAAACATCATGGCGATGTACACCCGGCACAGCCTCAAAGACCTCTTCATCAACTCTTTCAAAACGAGCCAAGACACATTTGAGTTTACCAGACCCCAATTGTTACATCCCGTTTCAGGAGATGAGTTAAAAAAGTTTCCAAAGGAAACCGTAACCTATGCGAATCCATATAGGCTTGAGGAAGAATCCAATAGGATATACTGCTTTGGAAGGTGGACAGGATACAAACCCAACATGATGTGGTCTGATGATCAAGGTCTTTCATGGACAAAGAGTAAGGTATTTATTACAAATTACCCTTTTGACCCCAACAATCGTCCGTATGTCAAGTACTTTTCGGATGGAAAATCCAGGATTCACATGGTTTTCACGGATGGACATCCCAGGGTAGAACCTACCAACTCTGTTTATTATGCCTATTACGAGGCGGGGAGTTTTTACAAGGCGGGAGGAGAAAAGATTTGCGAATTGGGTACCATCCCTTTTGAACCCAAAGATGCCAGCCGGGTCTTTCAGTCTAATGAAAAGGAAGGCAGGGCATGGATCGCAGATATTGTTGCGGATAAAGCAGGGAATCCCATTATTCTTTACACAAGAAGTCCCAAAGAAACCGACCATCGATATTGGTATGCCAGTTTTACAGATGGGGACTGGGTACAACATGAGATCTGCAAGGCAGGCAAGTGGTTTCCTCAAACCCAGGAGGGGGCTGTTGAAAGAGAACCCCATTACTTTGGGGGAATGACTCTCCATCCTGACAAGCCCAACGTGATATATATTTCCAGAGAGGTAAATGGAGTTTTTGAAATCGAAAGGCGAGAGACAAAGGATAATGGCATGACATGGTCAATTGAAGCTGTTACCCAAAACTCAAAACAAGACAATGTCCGTCCTTATGTTCCTCGTGGTTTAAGTGCAGAAGCGGATGAAGTAGTATTGTGGATGGAAAACAAAATGTACATCCACTATACCAAATACCAGACCTCTATAATGTATCAAATCAGAAATCGGAAAAATTGACTAAGAGGCTAGTTGAATTTAGAATTTCAATTTAACAGGCAAGATTTTAAGGTTCTGAGGAAGGGTTTTTTTTGAGTTTTGGTGAGACTAAAACCAAAGAAATATGAACTCAGATTCTTGATGATCAACTATAAAAGATAAGAATGAATCTTAAACAGTCTCTAAATCATATTGATGCTTATAGATAATCCTTAACAGCATTCAAAAACCAAGAACCCTGTTTTAATTCTTCAATTAAAACAGGGTTTTTACCAAAATGCAGGTTGTTGGACCGGATAAATTATTCAGGCATCCAATTATCCGTTCTAAAGGGAGAGGCAGGCAGTTCAGCCCCATTATAGAGATTCATGTTTGCTGTATCAGAAAATCCATAACGAACAGCAACTGGATTTTTTACTCTTGAACTTGATACAATCAATACTTTCCCTTCAATTCTGGCCTTGGCGGAGTAAAATTTCCGATCCTCTCCTGCAATTTCAATTTCCTTCAGTTTTTCACCCCTTATGTGAAGGCCTTCATTGGCATGGTCAAAATGGATGTGGATCTTTTTTCCTACTACCTTATAATCCTTAAATAGTGGTCCAGAATACACCAACTGTTTCTTCCAATAATCCTTAGCCAAAGCCCAATATGCAAGACGCTCTCCTACCTCTTTTTTGCGGTGGGGATGGATGTCTGTGGAATCCCCCACATCTGCCGTAACCACCATCCCGGTATGGGGTGAAACGAGTGTTTGAAGTTGGGCTTCTCTGATATATGGGGCACCTGCCTGGCCCCTGAGTCTCAGGTAATCATAGGGAGCTATTTGCACAAAATAGAAGGGAAGCTCCTCACCCCATTCTGCCCGCCACGCCTCAATCAGTTTGAGCATCAAGCGCTGGTAGCTATGGGGTCTCCAGCGATTACTTTCCCCCTGATACCAGGTGATGCCTTTAATTTTGTATCTGACGAGGGGATGGATCATGGCATTATAAAGGATGCCGGGTGCCCTTGGAGAGGGGCTTTGCCCCTGGATACCTTCGGCAGATGCCGCCAAGACAGAGTCGCTCAACAGGTATGGAGCTGGAGTCCAGGCGTCAGCAGGCGTTCCGCCCCAACTGCTTTCAATACTTCCTATGGGAACCTTTAGGCTGTCGTGCAACATTTTGGAGAAAAAATACTTAACCGCAGAATACTTTTTTATGGTTTCAGGGCTACATTTGACCCATTTTCCTACCAGATCGTCCTGAGGAAATGGAGAAGTCTTTCGTTCTACCTTAAAAAGCCGGATATCAGGAAAATTGGCCGCCTTGATCTCTTCCTTATATGCAGGTATTCTATCAATAGACATTTCCATGTTGGATTGGCCAGATCCCAACCACACCTCCCCTACCAAAACATCCTTAATTTCTATGCTATCTTTGCCTAGAATAAACAAAGAGTATGGCCCACCAGCTATGGGCGTTTTAACTTGGACAGACCATCTCCCGGCTTGCGGATGAGTAACAAGGGTGTCCATTCCCCAGGAAGCCCATACTCTGATATCTTCCCTTGTCTGTGTCGTCCAACCCCAAATGGTAACTGTAGTTTCCTGCTGCAAGACCATGTGATCCGAGATGATGGCAGGTAGAATTATCCTCGCCTGGATAGATTGGCAACACCAGATAAGAAGTGATAGGATCAGGATGAGTGTTGAAAGAAATGGTCGCATAGCGTGTACATTTATCGTTTCAAATTTATTGTTCTTAATTGATGCTTGTGTCGCTTCCTAAAGCAAGAACTCTAGTCCAGTATTGATACTTTGAAGTCTTCATATCTGGAGCCTCTTGTCCACATATGCCTTAGCCCAATCCTGCCTTCCTTCACCATTTGTGATTCATTCAATGTCCAATGGAATAAAAAATTATTTTCATCATTCCGGATGTACATAAAAAGATCCTTGCCCTTTTTAATGACTGTAATATTATAGGCTACCCCTTGTTCAAAAAGGCCAGTATTGAAATAACTTGGTTCTATATCTGTTCCTATTAATCTTCCTGATTCAGGCACATAACGTCTTGCCCTTATATAATCAGCAGCGTTTTTGTTCATGTCAATGCCATAAGCTGCATAACTAATATGAAGGGTATTCATGTTTCTAAAATAGGTACTCATGGTAGGTACAACTCTTTTGTCTGACCATTTAAAAATATCAGCCTCATAGCCTTCTTCCCCACTTCCGGTCGCCTGGATATATAAAATGTTAACAGCTTCCTTCCTATCATCCAACTTGGTATAGGTGTATTCTATCTTAATGTCTCCCTCAAAACTCTTTTTTGTCCATAGTACGGCATGATGAGCATTGACCTTTCTTGCAGGCCCTGCCCAAAATTCCAGGGCATTATCTATGTTTTTTACACTTGCATACGCTCCATCCAGTGCCCAATTTTTCTTCCATGAGTGGTGGAAGTCATCGCTAAAACCTTCTTTCCAATTCAAACTTTCAAGTTGAGCATAGAGCTTTGATTGATCGGCTTTGGGCTTGATTTCCTGGCTTTCCTTTTCTTTGAAAAAACGATACATCTCTGTTCCGGCAGCCAGGAAGGCTCCTGAACCATATACTTCAGTTCGATCTGGCCACGCCTGACCGGGGGCAGCACCCACAGGTTGGACATAGCCGAGTTTTCCCTCTGCTGAGACATGAGAAAGCAGGCAGTTCCAGCTTCTCAGTACAACAGGCTCAAATTTCGTCCTATCGAGGATTCCCTCGTTGATACCCCACGCAAGTCCAAAGGTAAAAAATGAAGTACCGCTGGTTTCTGGTGTGGGATATTCCTCTGCCTCCATCAAGCTCATGGCCCAATAGCCTTCTTTGGTTTGAAGGTCTCTGAGGGTTTCAGTCATTTTTAAATAAATCTCTAGGAAATAGGCATAGGCTTCGGTATCCTTTTCTAATGTCTGAAGTATATTGGCCAAACCGGCAAATACCCAACCATTTCCCCTTGCCCAAAATACCTTATGTCCCCTCTCATTTGGAAGTTTAAAACGCTCATCCCTGTAGTACATACCCAGTTTTTCATCTCTCAAGAAATCACTGGTAGCCTTATATTCCTTCATCAAGAAATCAAGGTACTTTTGTTCGCCTGTCTTTTGGTACAATTTGGCCCATACGGGCGGAGACATAAAAAGAGCATCACACCAATTCCACCTATCCTGATGGAATGGACTTCCCCAAGAGAGCGAAGATTGAGCAGGATGCATGAGGATATAATCAAATTGATCCTTCAAGTGCCTGATCATTTTTTCATCGCCAAATTTATCATATAGAGCCAGGTACATCTGACCAACTGCATGATCATCTGCATGATACATCCTTGAGTGAAGTTTCCAGTCATGTGCCTTGCCTATCCTCCGCAACCAGGTATAAAATCGATCATCTTCTGATAATTCTGCCCATTTGGACATGCCAACATACAACGCAGCATTGTGCCAGGAAAGGGGGTGGTGTGCTTGAATATAGCTGCTGTATAGATCCTGAAAATGTTTTATTTGCCAGTCTGCTACTTTCTCCATGACAGCCTTGGTCTGGGCAGTCCTTTGAGGCTGGGCAAAGACCCCTCCTGACCATAAAAGGATCACAAGCAGACTGCTAACACATGTGATGTATTTTTTCATCGGTTAATTCTAATGATAGTTAAGAAGATTGAGTGGCTGTTTGAATTTAGAATTTTCATTTTACAGGCAGGATTTTAAGTTTCTGTGGAAAAGCCAACTGTAAACCATAAGAATAAATCTTAAACAGTCTCAGAGAGGGGTCTCTTTTTATGCAAGAAAGGAGAATAGCAGGAAGCTCGAAATGAGCTTCCCACCAGATCACTACTACTACTCAATTGACTTGGACTTTTTGGTAGAGGACCATATCTCCCACCTCAACTTTCAATACATATAATCCTTTTGATGACTTATCCATCTTCATCTTTACAGATGCCTTATTGTCTTGTATCCTAATGTTACGGCTCTCCAACAACCTTCCGTTCATGTCAAGCAGGCTCAGGCTTGCAGCCTTTCCTTCAAGATTACTTAATTCAAGTTGCAACTCCTGGCCTCTCTGTACAGGGCTTGGATAGACCTTTAGTGAGGTTTGAGTATTGGATTCAAGGCTGTTTTCTCCACAAGTAGAATTCCCACTGGCCGCTGGACTTGATCCAAGGCTTACATAATCGATGTATACCTCATTTCCTGCGAAGTTGGGTTGATCCCTGTCGAAGTAAAGGAACAAGTCCCTCAAACTGGTTGAATCAAAGTTACCGAGATTCGTACCAGAGAGGTCAAAGACTACATCTGTCCATGTGCTCAAGCCAGCAGGAATTGTTTGGGTCATGATTTCGGTTCTTTCTCCTGAAGTTCCCTCTCCTCCTCTTACGACTAGCGAGAAATCTACCTGGGCAATGCTTCGAATTCGTGCATAAAAACGAAGTTGGCCAGAAAGGTCTTCAATGTCTAGCCCAAACTGGTCCACTGGATTGAGTATGATCGGTCTGAAAGCCGGATGTGGATTCATGACTGGGTCAGTTACCGTGATTCCAATTTGGCTACAACTTGTATCAACGGTTTGAGTCAAAAACTCTGCTCCAGAACCAGAGGTCAAGGGATCAAGGGTATCAGCCCAGTGAAGAACCCAGGGAAAATCGAATGGAGGCACCAAAGAGCAGCTTGAATGAGTCTCTGCAGCAGGCAGGTCTCCAATAGCTATATAATCCAGCCAAAAAGCATTTCCACTAAAATTGTTGGTTCCATAGTCCAGGTAGAGCCAAACGTCCCGAAGGTCGGTAGAATCAAAGCCAGCCAATTCTACAGAATCAAAGTTAAAAGTCAACTCAGTCCACTGAAGGGTGTCTCCTACCAGACTTTGGCTAATTCTACTTGTCCTGAAGGCACTGCTACCATCGCCTGAGCGGAGCAAAAGGGCCACCTCTACGGTTTCCTTGCTTCTCGCACGAAGGTGAAAACTCATGCTGTTGGATAGGTCGGTTATGTCAGCTCCCATGGCATCCTTGGGATTCAATATGATGGGACTGGTCCCGTTCCAGGGATTGTTTGCGGTATCTGCCACAGAAATGAATAATTGACTACATGCACTATCAATAATCTGATCAATCGCAGCAGCACTGCTTCCAGTAAAGAGTGGGTCGTCATTATTGTCATAATGGATGGCATATGAGAGGCTTGCCTGAGGACCAGGATCTGAGGTAGTATCCAGGGGACAGGTAGAGTTCCCCATCGAATCAGGTGCCATCCCAAAGGCGAGGTAATCTATGATAAATTCATTTCCAGCAAAGTTTGCTGTTCCCCTATCCAGAAATAGCCACACATCTCTCAGATCCGTCGAATCAAAGCCTGCTAATTGGGCGGCGTCAAACTTATAGTCAATTTCTGTCCATGAGGTGGTATCTGCCGGGATGATAAACTCCTGCAAATTTGTGCGAAAGGTACTACTTCCATCTACAGACCTGAGAATCAAGCCAAAGCTCACCTCCTCCAAACTTCGAACCCTGGCATGGAAGGATAGCTCACCCGAAAGGTCTGTCAGTTCTGACCCGTCTGGCAACCTGGGATTGATACTCAATGGGCTAAAAGCTCCTAAGGGAGAATTTGCCGTATCAGTAACCGACAAGATCAGCATACTACATGCAGAATCCAGTTCTTGGGTGAGAGCTACTCCTCCACTACCCCCAAAGATCTGATCCTCGCTGCTTGTCCAGTGAATCTGATAAAATGAATTACCTGGATTGGTAGAACCTGTATCAGGTGGACAAATTGAATAGGTAGAAGTATCCAGATTTTCTCCTATGCTGAAAAAATCAAATTGAAAATCGTTTCCCGCAAAATTTGAAGTTCCCCTGTCAAGGTAAAACCAAACATCACGCAGGTCAGTAGAATCAAAGCCTGCCAATTGAACAGAATCAAACTGGAAACTGACTTCAGTCCAGTTTATAGTGTCCCCTGGAACAACTACCTCCAATCTGTCTGTCCTGAAGGCTGAACTGCCATCTCCTGATCGTAATAAAAATCCCAGCGATACCGCTTCTCTACTTTTCACTCTCAGGAAAAAGTTCATGTTGTTAGAAAGGTCTACTAGATCACCTCCACCTTGCATCATAGGATTTAGAATTAAGGGGCTACTTGATCCCAGGGGGGCGTTTACTGGGTCTGTTACAGAAACAGAAAGTTGGCTACAGGCGGTATCTAAAAGTTGTGTCAGGGCACTACCTCCACTCCCACCAAAATTTGGATCTCCAGAATCGCTCCAATGAAGTTGATACAACGATTGGGCACTCAAAGTACCTGAGTATCCAATTAAGCAAAACCATAGGGTAATAAGTCTGATAGCTTTCATGCAAGTTAGTAGTATAGGTTCCAATAGAGGTGTTTTTAAGATATAGGAATGCCATGATAATTCATGAGAAAGTATCTCTAGCGCTTGGGAAAAGCCTAAACAGAGATTAATTCAGAAAGCAATGGTGATTCCAAAAACAACATCATAAAACAGCCTCCTGGATACAATACTACCATCCAAAAATTTGAGGATTGTGGAATTTAGTCTAAAAAGGGTGGGAAAAAAGTCAAGGATTCAATTAATCGAAGTACAGAATCCCCTTAGCTGAAATGGTCATGATTTACCAGTGAACTGTACGATGACCATAGGTCAAGGGCCTATCAAGGTGGAAACTCTTCAAAATGATACCTTAGGATATAAAAAAGAAGAATTGCCCCCTAAATTTAGATTTCTGAGCGGGCCCGTTGCTAGACATATTCCTTTATGAATCTTTATTTTGAAAAGGGTTCTAGTCATATTACCCTATACTTTTTGAGGCCGCCATTCATCCTCCTTTAACCACTGCTTGCAAAAGACTACTGTTATGAAAATACTCCCGAATTTATTAACAATTTTTATCTTAGGCCTTTTCCTTTACTCCTGCAATCAAAGCAGAGAGGAAACACCAAGCCTCATCATAAAGGTAGAAGAAGCTGCTTCGGGGCTGCCAATAATAGCTAATGTACCTGTCACTGAGTTGATTGATAGGGGGATGAGTCAAGATAGGGATAACTTATGGTATCCCTATGATGCCAAAGGCAAGATGATTGCTGCCCAATACGAGAACCCAAAACAGGATGGAAATCTGGTCAGCCTTTTAATTCAAACAAAAAATGGAGAGGAAATCTTTTTTAAGGTTCCCGAATCCCAGTCCCCTACCCCTATGAAAACCAATCTCCATATTGGGAAAAGGAATAAGTCTGACATTGAATCACTTAAGCATGTAAAGCGGCTACAAACGGAACATAACAAAATTACCTACGCCACTTTTCAGTATGAGGGGATTGGTTGGGAGAATGACCTGGTTGGATTTAGAAACTACCTGGATTTGCGAAATGGCATTGATATTTTCGGGAAAAGGACTTCAGATATGGTTCTTGATGATGTAGATAAGGATCAAAACTCTCATTACCATGAACTCGCTGCATGGGGCATGGATATCCTAAAGGTAGGAACTTCCTTGGGAGCTGGAGGTATTGGATTGATATACAAGGATTCTTTGATCAGGCTTACCTCTAAGGATGCTGATGCAACCTTACTCAATGAGGGTCCCTTAAAATCCACCTTTGTAATGGAGTTCAGGAAGGTGGATATGGGAGACAAGCAAATCGATGTTCGTCATGTCATTAGCATAGAAGCAGGGAAGCACTATTATGAAGGTAGACTTGAATTTTCTGACACCGATGATCTTAAAATTGTAATTGGAATCGTAGACATGCATGAAGCAGAATTTGAATTGATAGAATCCTCCAAACACATTGTTTTGAACTCTTATGGCATTCAAAGTGAAAATAAGGATGTCCTCTCGATGGCTGTTATGGTTCAAAAGAATGCTTTCCTTGAGCAAATCAATTCGAGAGATTTTAACAGCACAATCACTGATACCAGAGGTCTTTCTGTTAGTCCTGATAAAGCTAATTACCGTTTTTATGCCCTTTGGGAGCTACAGGATGAGGACTTTAGGGAGAAAACAAAAGCGATCTCTTTTCTGGAAAAAGAAATGAGGCTTAAGGAGGCAAATCTTAAGCTAACTTGGAATAAATAAGAATAAACTCTATGCTAAAATCCTGGCGTTGGTTTGGCCCTAAAGACCCAATTGGATTGGAGGCCGTCCGACAAACCTCAGCTACGGGAATCGTATCCGCTTTGCATCATTGGCCCAATGGAGAAACATGGCCATTGGAAGAAATCCTTGACTACAAAGAGAAAATTGAAGCTACTCAAGGATTAAAATGGGAGGTAATTGAAAGCATTCCTGTGGTAGAATCTATCAAGCAAGGAAAACCTGATCGTGATGAATGGATTGACAAATACAGAAACAGCCTAAAGAATGTCGGGAAAGCAGGTATAAAAGTGGTTTGCTATAATTTTATGCCTGTTTTGGACTGGACAAGAACCCACCTCCAATGGCCCTTACCAACGGGAGGCTATGGCCTTTACTACCTCAAAAAAGCCCTAATTGCCTTTGATATATTCCTTTTGAAGAGGAAGGGAGCTGAATCAGATTACCCTGAGGCTGAAATCTTGGCTGCTGAAAAATGGCTCCATTCCCAAGGCGATAGTGAGATTAATCAATTGATCCAAACCCTGATTGCAGGGCTACCTGGATCAGAATTGGGCTTTGATATTGAGTCGTTCAGGAAAGAAATTGAGCCTTATAAAGACATCACCCTGGATGACTATCGGAGCAATTTATCCTACTTCCTGAATGCCATTCTACCCACAGCCGAAGAAGCCGGGCTGAGCATGGCCATTCACCCCGACGATCCACCTTTTTCCATACTTGGGCTGCCCAGGATCATTTCTACACAAGAAGATCTGACGCATTTATTTAGCCACCATCCTTCTCCTTCCAATGCACTCACCTTCTGCACAGGTTCCCTAGGAGCACGGCCTGACAATGATATCCAGCCTATGTGGGATCAATTTGCCAGTAGGGTGGCATTTCTTCACCTGCGAAACGTCTCTTTGAATGAAGACGGAGACTTTTGGGAAGATGATCACCTCGCAGGAAGGGCAAATATGAGCCTGCTGATTCAGGCAATTTTGAAGGAAGAGGAACGCAGAGGCCAAGAAATACCCATGCGACCTGACCACGGGCACCACTTGCTGGACGATCTAATGAGAAGTACAAATCCTGGTTATTCGCTCATAGGAAGACTCAAAGGTCTGGCACAACTTGAAGGAGTTGAAGAAGCCATAAAGGCACTTAACACCTCAAAGGGCTTCTAACTTTTTAAAAAAACAATTGATACCACCTACTTATGAACCTTCCCAAATTAGACCATAAATTTTTATCTCAAAACGAATTGGGTAAACAGCATTATCCAATAAAGGTAATTCAGTTTGGTACTGGAGCCCTACTTAGGGGGCTGGTTGACTATGTGATCCATCAATCCAATCAGGCAGGCGAATTTCAGGGCAGCGTAGTTGCCGTTGGCTCAACCGGCTCTGGTCGTACTCAAATCTTGAATGAGCAGAACTGCCTTTTTACCCATTGGATCGAAGGGGTCAAGGATGGCCAGGAATCCCGTCATGCAGTGATTAATCAGGCAATCAGCCAGGCTTACTCAGCTGTTGATAATTGGGAAAAAGTACTTGAGGTAGCTGAACTACCAGAGATTCAGTTGATTGTTTCCAATACCACAGAAGTGGGGATTCAGTATATTGAAGAGGATATTTTTCAGTCCCCACCAGCTTCATATCCAGCTAAATTGACCGCATTGTTGTATAGGAGGTGGAAAAAACATCCCAATAACCCCTTGGCTATTCTCCCCACAGAATTGGTTCTCGACAATGGCAATCAGTTAAAGGAGATTGTTCTGAGGCATGTGGACAGGGAAAAACTTGAGGATGGTTTTGCCAACTACCTGAATGAACAAGTAGCCTTCTGCAATACCTTGGTTGATCGCATTGTAACAGGCAGACCGGAAAAGGAAAAATTTATAAAAATCAGTGAGGAACTGGGGTATGAGGATCAAATGCTGACGGTCTCCGAACCCTATCTACTCTGGGCCATTGAAGGGTCCAACCACCTTAAATCCCTCCTGCCTTTTTCTCAATCCATGGAGGAGGTTATCCTGACTGAGGATATTGCTCCCTATCGGGAACGAAAGTTGAGGCTCTTGAACGGGAGTCATACCATATCGGTCGCCCTGGGCTATCTTGCTGGCTTTGAAAGCATTCATGATTGCATGAGCGATCCCCATATGGGAGAATTTATCTCGGACGTCATGAAGGATGAAATAGCCTATAGCTTGCCAATTGAAATTCCAGATACCCTTTCTTTTGCAGACGAGGTGCTTAACAGGTTTAGAAACCCCTTTCTCAATCATAAATTGCTGGATATTGCCTTCCAATACACCACTAAAATGGCCATGAGGAACGTAGCAAGCATTCTGAGGTATCAGGAGAAGACGCAAAAAATTCCTGAGAAAATGTCTCTGGGTTTTTCGGCTTATCTCGTATTCCTGCGTCCCACTAAGGTCGGGGAAAGAAAATCTGAGGGAAGTTGGCAATCCAAACCTTATCCCATTACCGACAAACAGGCAGCCTGGTTAAAAGGGAAATGGGATAATTTTGAGCACGATAACTCCCGAGAATGGCTAAAGGATGTCTTCAGTCATGTTGAAATATGGGGAGAAGACCTTGGGAAATATAAAGATTGGTTGGACCGAGTAGACCACCACTTAAGGAGGATACTTACTGAAGGTGTGAAATGGGATTGAGTATCAATCAGGAATGCTGATAAATTTAGCATTCCTGATTCATGTTATACTAGCTATTGAACTCTGGTTGCTATTTGTACTACATACGATTGTTTGCTTGAAGACAAAGTAGTCATTATCAGCCAACTCACTCTGGCTGTCAGTCCAGGCAAACCAGGAATTAAACCCATGCAAACCATGCTGTCATTTCGAGTTTAAGCGAGAAATCTACTCATCATACTGCATAGATCACTCCCTAACGTTCGAAAGAACTTGTTCCATTCGAAAAGACAATTGGACCTTGATCGAAATGCCATTTACCCCTTTTTGTGCCTAAAACTGGCAACTTGGGTTAATTATAATCCAAACAATCCTGGAAGCCACAAACTCAGTACGGGGAAATAGGTTACCACGATTAAGGATAAAATCATTGCCAGGAAAAAAGGTAGTAAAGGTTTTATAATTTTTTGGATGGTAGTGCCTGCTACCCCAACCCCTACAAAAAGTACAGAGCCAACAGGTGGTGTACATAGCCCAATACAAAGGTTGAGAATCATGATAATTCCGAAATGAGTGGGGTCCATCCCCAATTCTGTAACAACTGGAAGAAAAATGGGGGTGAAAATAAGAACTGCAGGTGTCATGTCCATGAAAACCCCTACAAAGAGCAGAATTAGATTGATTATCAGCAGAATGACAAGTTTGCTATCACTTATGGAAAGTAGTATTTCAGTGATATTTTGCGGGATATTCTCATAGGCCATGATCCATGACATGCTCATAGAGGTTCCAATCAATAGCATAACAATTGCCGTAGTCCCTACAGAGCTAAGGAAAATATCAGGTAAATCTTTGAGTTTGACCTCTTTGTAAATGAAGGTTAAGACCAGGCAATACAGGACCGCTACAGCTGATGCTTCGGTAGCGGTAAAAATCCCGGCAACAATACCACCAATTACTACGACCAAAAGCAGAAGGCTGGGAAATGCATGTAAAAATGATTTTAACACATCTCGGAGTTTGCTACGCTCTCCTACCGGCATTTTTTGTTTTCTTGCCCATAAAGCAGCAACGAACATCAAAAACAGGCCAGTCAAAATTCCCGGTATATATCCTGCAAGAAACAAAGCAGCGATGGAAACACCCCCACTGGCCAAAGAATATACAATCAGTACATTGCTAGGGGGAATGATTAATCCAGTCGTGGCTGAGGTTACGTTAACTGCTGCAGAAAATTCCTTGGAATATCCTTCCTTCTCCATTCTATCCCCAAGCATACTGCCCAAGGCAGAAGCGGCAGCAACCGCAGAACCCGAAATAGCACCAAAAAGCATGGCAGCGATGATATTTACGTAGGCCAAACCTCCAGGTAAGGCCCCAACAAGGGTTTTTGCGAAATCAATCAACCTTCGGGCGATTCCCCCGCGGTTCATCATTTGACCAGCTAAAACAAAGAAGGGAATTGCCAATAAAGCAAAACTATCCAGGCCAGTAGCCATCCGCTGGGCAATCGTCGTAAAGGCCGGTACGGCTGGAATACTTACTAGCATGGTAAAAATGCTGCTCAGCCCAATGCTCCAGGCAACGGGAACACCGATCCCCAATAAGACCACGAAGGTCAGCACAAGAATTAGAACTTCCATAATGTATTTCTTAGATGTTAGGAGAATTGGACCTTAGGACTTCTCAGGAGACAGCTTCCCCCAATGAAAGATTTCGTAAAACCTGTAGTATATGACCAAGAGTCCACTTAATGGAAGAACAGCATAGACAGCTGCTATAGGAACTCTAAGAGCCGCAGACAATTGCCCAAGGCTTTGGGTAATGTAAAGCAATCGAGTTCCGCCAACTACCATAACGAAGAAAGCAAAAAGGATAATCAAGACATTAATCGACAAAAAGAGGACACTTTGTCCTTTTGGCTTCAGTTTAGCCATCAGAAGGTCAATCGCAAGGTGCATATTCTGCCCAGAGGCATAAGCAGCTCCTAGCAATCCGATCCAGATCAATAAGTAACGTGCCAACTCTTCTGTCCAATCAGCCTGCCCCCCCAATGCATAGCGGGTAATCACCCCCCACAAGACATCTACAGTCATCAGCATCATAAGACCTGCCAGGAAGTACCCAAGGTATTTATCAATAATCTTTTTCATAGTGTTTAGTCCTTTTATCCAATAGCAATAATGAAAAACCTATGGTGTATCAAGAATTGCTTGAATGATGGCATATTTTTCTGGCTGCTCTTTGTATTCTTCCAGCATCCCCCTTGTCAAACCTGCGAACTTAGCCTTATCAGGGCGAATTATTTCTACTCCAGCAGCCTCCACCGCTTTCAGGGCTTCTTTTTCAGCCTCCTGCCACAACTTCCGCTGATAGACCTTGGCTTCATCAGCAGCAGCTTGCAGCCAGGACTTTTCCTCTTCAGAAAGACCATTCCATGCAACCGTCCCAATTACCAGAAGGTCTGGGACTGCCGTATGTTCATTAAGGGAATAGTACTTACATACCTCATAATGACGGGAGGTATAAAAACTGGGAGGATTGTTTTCCGCTCCATCCACAACTCCTTGTTGAAGAGCGGTATAAAGCTCGCCCCAGGATATAGGGGTAGGTGCCCCTCCCAACGACCTAATCAGGTTCATCGCCGTGACACTTTCCTGAACCCGAATCTTCATATCCTTGACATCCTCTGGCTCGCGAATGGGTTTCTTGGAATAAAAGGATCGCTGACCAGCATCAAAATAGGTCAAGCCCCTCAGCCAATACTTTTCACTACCTGTCAGGATACCCTTTCCGATTTCTCCATCCAGGACTCGATAGGTATGCTGCCTGTCCTTAAAAATGTAGGGTAAGCTGAAAACCTGGAGGTTAGGAGCAAAGTTTTCCATGACTGCAGCAGAAACTTTGGTCATGGCAAGACTCCCGATTTGGAGTAGTTCAAGACATTGTCTCTCAGAGCCGAGTTGTTGGTTAGGATAGATTTCTACCTTTAATGCACCCTTAGACTTTTCTTCCACTCGCTCCGCCATATATTCCATTCCCTTATGCACTGGATGATTGGTATCCAATCCATGTGCTAGTTTTAAGGATTTAACCTCACTGATTTCTTGGCAGGAAACCATGAATAACAATGCAATAAGCCAGTATCCATTTCCAACTTTCATACTCATCTTTGCCTTAGTTTTTGAATCAAATCGAGGGTGCTTTTTATTCGGTTTTCCAAAACATCAAATGTTCTATCTTTTAAAATATCCTTGGAAATCATTTTAGAACCCATGCCTACACATGTAACACCAGCCTCAAACCAGCTTTTGAGGTTTTCCTCCGTAGGAGATACTCCTCCTGTTGGCATGATTGATGTCCAGGGTTGAGGAGCTTTTACAGCTTTGACGAAGCTTGGACCATAAATCCCTCCAGGAAATAACTTCACAATTTCACAACCAAGCTCCTCAGCTCTTGCAATTTCGGTCAGGGAACCACATCCTGGAGACCATAGCAACTTCCTCCGGTTGCAGACCATCGCTATATCCTCCCTCAGTACGGGAGTTACCACAAAATTTACCCCTAGTTGCATATAAAGGGAAGCCAAACCTGCATCCGTTATCGAACCCACGCCCATGATCATTTCAGGGAGCTCTGCTTCACAAAACTTGTTGAGTTCCCGAAATACCTCGTGGGCATAGTCACCCCGATTTGTAAATTCCAGCAGGCGAGCCCCTCCTGCATAGCAGGCTCGAAGAACCTCCTTGCCCAATTCTACATCAGGATGGTAAAACAAGGGAACCATCCCTTGTTCTGCCATCTTCTGCGCTACCTCAATTCTGGTAAATCGTGCCATTTTACTTCACTTAGCTTGTTGATTTATCTAGAAACCCTGCCACTTGCGTCTCCACTCATCAATTTTTCGACTTCTTCAACGGTAGACAAATTTGCATCGCCATAAATGGTATGCTTTAGGCAAGAGGCCGCTACAGCATAATTCAAGGCCTTTTGATCGTCCTCTGGATATGTGAGTAAGCCATAAATCAAGCCTGCCATAAAGCTGTCTCCACCTCCTACCCTGTCTACAATATGGGTAATCTGATAGGTAGGTGCTTCAAAAAGCGTCTCGCCATCATATAATACACCTGACCAGCTATTGTGGGAAGCACTGATAGATCCACGTAGGGTCGTGATGACCTTTTTGGCCCTTGGAAAGCGTTGCATCAATTGTTTGAGCACAGACAAATAAGCCTTACCTTCCACAGAGCCGCCCTGGGTCACATCCACATGTTCAGGATGAAGGCCAAAATGCTTTTCGGCGTCTTCTTCATTGCCTAGGATGATGTCACAACCTTCCACCAGGGCAGGCATAACCTCTCCTGGTTCCTTTCCATATTTCCACAATTTTTTTCGGTAATTGAGGTCGGTGGATACCGTTACTCCCATTCTATTGGCGGTTTGAATCGCTTCCAGACATGCGTCTGCCGCACCCTGAGATAAAGCTGGGGTAATTCCAGTCCAATGAAACCACTGAGCATCCTGAAAGACTTCCTCCCAAATTATCATACCAGCCTCAATGGTAGACATGCCCGAATGTGCCCGGTCATATACAACCTTACTTCCACGACTGACAGCCCCAATTTCAAGGAAATAAATTCCTAGGCGCTCTCCACCACGAACTACATGGTTAAGCCCAACTCCTCTCTTTCGCATTTCCATATAGGCACAGTCCCCCATGTCATTTTGTGGAAGACGTGTAACAAACTCCACTGGTAAACCATAATTAGCAAGGGAAACAGCAACGTTGCTTTCTCCTCCTCCATAAATCACATCGAAGGAATTGGCCTGAGAAAAACGTAGTTTCCCGGGAGGAGTAAGACGAAGCATTATTTCACCAAAGGTTACTATTTTTTTCATTTTTTTATAATGAAGTGTGTGTTCAAAAAATGATGATCAACATGTTTTAATATCCCTGATGCTTTTCAGGAAAGTCGAAATATGTCTTGGCATTGTGGTAGCAAATGTCTTTTAATATTTTCCCCAGCCATTGGAGGTCATTTGGAAGTTCTCCCTTATGAACATCCCTTCCAATCAGGTTGCAAAGGATTCTTCGGAAATATTCATGTCTAGGGAAAGAGAGAAAGCTCCTGCTATCCGTGAGCATTCCCACAAAACAACTCAGCAAGCCCATGTTGGAAAGGGCATTTAGCTGCTTTTCCATCCCATCCTTTTGATCCAGGAACCACCAGGCTGACCCCCATTGCACCTTCCCCTTCATGCTCCCATCATTGAAACTACCTACAATGGTGGCCATGGCTTCGTTATCTTTGGGGTTGAGGTTATAAATGATGGTTTTGGGCAATTTCTCTTGTTCTTCCAGATCAGATAAAAAAGCTACCAAAGAATGAATTTGAGGAAAATCTCCTATGCTATCGAATCCCGTATCTGGTCCCAGAAGCCTCATCATCCGCTTGTTGGTATTCCTCAATGCCCCAAGATGAAGTTGCATCGTCCACCCTCGGGACGCATATTGGATTCCCAACTCCCTTAACAAACCAGACTTGTATTTTCCAGCTTCTTCTCCAGTTATGGCTTTTCCTTCTATCTTTTTCTGGAAAATCTGATTGAGATCAGACCTCCCTACCTGCATGGAATACACCCTTCCCAAACCATGATCCGAGATCCGGCAACCATTCTGATGAAAGAAGTCCATTCTGTTTTTAAGGGCCTCCAACAGGTCTTCAAAACTTTCAATTGACTTGTCGACAACCCTTGAAAGCTGCTGGATGTATGAACCAAAGCCCTCTTTCTCAATATGAATAGCTTTATCTGGACGAAAGGCTGGATACATTTTAATATGCTTTTTCCCCTTGGCATAGGAAATATGATGTTCCAATGAGTCTATGGGATCATCCGTGGTACATACCACCTCCACATTCATTTTATCCAGCAATCCCCTTGCGCCCATGGAACCTTCCCGGAGCTTTTCATTACAGCCTTTATATATGCCTTCGGCAGAACTTCCAGATAAAATTTCCTCTATATCAAAATACCTGCGCAACTCCAGGTGTGTCCAGTGAAATAGGGGATTTCGAAGGGTATAAGGTACTGTTTCTGCCCACTTCAGGAATTTTTGCTCATCAGAGGCTGATCCAGTAATATACTCCTCACTGATCCCCACAGTTCTCATTGCCCTCCATTTATAATGGTCTCCCGCCAACCATACCTGACTAAGGTTTTCGAATTGGCGATCCGATGCGATTTCATCCGGAGGTAGGTGATTGTGATAATCTATGATGGGAAGCCCCTTCACGACATCATGAAACAAGACCTGAGCAACCTTATTCTCAAGAAGAAAATCTTCGTCCAAAAAGGCCTTTATCATAGGAGTATAGCAGCTAGTGGGTAATTTAGAAATCCAGACTGTAAGAATATTGAAATATTCTTACCATTCATTTTCAAAACCAGGTTTGTTGTATATCTCAGCCCAATCTCGGTGTCCCTCTGTAAAACTTGCCAGACACCAGGTGAACATAAAATCAACTGATGGAGGCGCAAGGGTATCGTGATAAGTTGGAGTTACATTGATTGCCATCTCATCAAAAACATGGGCATACACATTGATTTTTTCTTCGGGTAGGGCACAATTTTGCAAAACATAGGGTACATCATCCTCGATATCCGACTCACAACGGAAGTGGTAGATTTCCTCCTTTGCATTTGCACCTAAGCCCAAGGGGCCATCAGGGCCATGAAAATGCGGGGGATAACTCCCTACACCACCCCTGTTTTCGAGATATGTATCTCCAAAAAGGAGGCGGCATGCCTGAACATTCTGATCGACAAGTTTGAAAACAGTTCTTTTGGACATCGGGCGCTTTGTACCCAAGGTAGCTGCCAGCTCAGTCCCTTCAATATCAGTATGACGTACCAGTTGTACGGGATACTTCGTATGACAAAGTATGGCTTTAAATTCGCTGATATCACAGTTGGAGGAGGTTGAAAAGACGGGTGTTTCATTAATGCCGACATAGAGCACATCTCCCTTAGCCAAAACAAAAGAAGATTCACCAACCACAATGGTGGCTTCTCCCCTATTGATATAATATACCGCTTCTTCGTTTCCCAGTTGCCTGAATACAGACTCTCCATCAGTAAGTACAAGCCTTGCAAACCTCAGAAAGTCAAAGCTTGAGTTTTCTTCTGTAATGACCTCTGTAATACCATTTGATGGGGTAGCATCAAAGGCCTCAACCTTTCGGATCTTGTGGCTCACAGGAACCATTACCTCCAAATCTTGTCTTCTCTGTTCAGGAGATTTGAAGTCAATTCTTTTGTCCTTTCCAATCGTTTTTGGGTTAACCATGACAGCTTATTTTTTCTTTTTGATAGCGTTCAATAAAAAATACAGTAAATAATGGATTATAGCCATAGCCTCTTTAGCGAGCCATCCAGCCTCCATCTACATTAATGATGGTTCCATTGATGTAATTACTGGCGGCAGAAGCCAAAAACACGGCTGTTCCCCCAAGGTCTGATGGGTTTCCCCATCTTTGTGCAGGAATGCGATTTTTGATTTCCTTGTCCCGAACGGGATCATCTTGCAGCTTTTGGGTATTGTCCGTCCTGAAATAGCCCGGAGCAATGGCATTGACCTGGATGTTATGTTGGGCCCACTCATTTGCCAGGGCTTTGGTAATCCCCGCAACGGCATGCTTGCTGGCGGTATATGCTGGGACGGTTATGCCTCCAGAATAAGAGAGCATGGAGGCAATATTGATGATCTTTCCTCCACCATTTGCTATCATGGATGGTGCACACAATTTTGCCAATTGAAAGGAAGCTGTAAGGTTTACTTCCAATACCCTGTCCCATTCTTCTATAGGAAAATCAACCGCAGGATAGCGAGCAATTGTGCCTCCATTGTTGAGAAGGATATCGATCCGGCCATATAATTCAAGGGATCGATGAACTAGATTGGCTACAGCTTCTCTATTAGATAGATCAGCAACCAACTCTTTAGCTTTCCCTCCATTTTCTTCAATTAATTCCCTGGTCTTTTGGGTACCACCAGCAGAAGAACTGCTACAGATAACTGTTGATCCTGCATTCGCTAGAGCTATGGCCATGGCCTGCCCCAGACCTCGGCTTGCCCCAGTAACAAGAGCAACTTTTCCTTCAACTGAGAACATATCTTTCCTGCTAGTAGTATCTGCCATACAGCCTTTTACAGTTAAAAATTAATGAACTTCAAGTTCAACTTTTATAATTATTATTCCATGCTGCGTATCCGTTTTAGATTAATTTCCCCCCAATATCAAACGATTATACCCTTCCAACTGGCTACGAATTTTCCTGGAAGTAAATTACAGCTATACCATGCCTCCTAATTTTTTCCTAAAAGTTTAAAGATGGATAGACAGTCAAGTTCCTTATTTAATTCACCTTGATATCCATTTTTGAGAAATCAATTCTTGTTTTCTAATCGGCTCAAGTTGCTGGTTTAATGGACTCAAAGGGTAAATACCATTTCGATCCAGTCCCAACTGTCGTTTCGAATGGAACATGTGCTTCCGAACATCAGTGAGAGATCCATGCAGTGGGGTCGCTTAAGTTCGAAATGACAGCTTGGATTGTCTGGTTATGAAAACTTTGTCTCAAAGCAATTAAAAGCATGTAGCTCAAATAACAACTTTGGCTAATTTTAGATTCAATTAGAATTATTTATGCTGGAAGACATATACTCAAGGGCAGGTTTGGCCTTAGCTGTAGGGTCATCACCTTTTTTCAATTCTCAAATGGGTTGACAAATCCTTAATTGATAATCAATTCCCTTTAGATTCCTAGTAAAGTAGATGGCTGGATAATCGATCTTTTTAACTATTTCTATTCCACAAAAAAAAGAGAGTCCCCCTGCTAAGGTGTAACTCTCTTTATAGACGTAGTTAACCGCCTCCCCCAAAAATCAGTAATCATTCCTCTGATAAAAAGGTGGCTAACTATGGTTGTGCTGTAAGGACTATAATCGAGGGCACAGATACAGATTTTCGATCGAGTACCCGATACAATTATATAGTCGGGGAGAAATTGTAATTTCTTAACAAGAAGGGCTAAAATTTCCAGGAGGCTCTTTGAATTTGAAATTTTTATTTTACAAGCCGGATTTTAAGGTTCTGGGGAAGTGGTTTTATAAGTTTTAATGGGCTAAAACTTATAAAATCATGAACTCAGGTTCTTGAAAGCCAACTGTAAACAATAAGCATAAATCTAAAACAGCCTTTAAGGTTTTTCTACTGATAATCAGTCTTCTTGCTTCTTTGCCTAAAGAAAACCAAAAGCGCAAGAAGGAAAGCTGAAAGGCCAAAAATTAGCCAGGTAATCGGGAATTTGCTTTGCTCTTTATCCGGTCCTACCAAGACAAAATTGCTCCAATAGTAAGGGTGGTGGAACCTTTCAGGTGTCTGTTCCAGAAAATTTATCCTGGCAGCCATTAAGGAATTGCTCAACAATTGCTTGTTACCAAGCTCCTGGTAAAATTGTTCCATCAACAATTGCGTAGCCTGGCCATCCGATAGCCAAAGACTTTGGACGACATTGTGTACCCCAGCGTAACGAAACGCTCTTGCAAGACCCACTACGCCTTCTCCAGCCTGATACCTTCCAAGTCCTGTCTCACAACCACTCAAAATTGCAAGATCAGCTTCCAGGTTTAGGTTGAATATCTCCCAGGCAAATAGTTTGTCCTCCTCATTCGAGCCAAATTCAAGTGTAGAACGCATCGGAAAGCGAGAATTTGACTTTGCATGTCCTGCAAAATGGATGAGCTTATAATCTTGTGCCGTAGCCAAAAAGTTTTCCTTGCTGGCTTCTCGCCCGGTCCATTTTTTCCCTCCAGACATGGCATGGATTTTTTCAATCTCTGGTACATTGAAACGCATTTGTTCGATACCTTCATAGCCAGGCGCAAAGCCCATCCATGCCTTCTGCTGCTTTGCAGCTTGGGTACCAAATAAGGGGCTGATGGTATATTGATACCTGATTGGACTCAATAAGCCCAAATACTTTAACTTAGCCCAACTATTTTCACCTGAGGCTTCTGTAGCCAAGGCCTCAAACGGGATATAATTTAAGGGACCATCAGGGATCACCACCAAACTTTGTTTGTCTGAGGGAACAAATAAGTCCAAATGTGCAAAGAGGGAATGGCTAAGTTCTTCATAGTTCTTCACGGACGAAGGATCGAGGGAGGGTGTCTTTAATTGACGGAGTACATTATCCAGCTCTGATTCAACTACCTCTTTATCTTTCTTCTTCCAAGTCAACTTATCGCCTGTAATTTGGAAGGTATGGATTGAAAAATCGCCCCAATAAGAAATCCAGTAATCATTATTTTTGTCGGATAGTAACTTTTTTAGCTGTTCTTCTGAGAAAATATTGGGAGCAAATTTGATTTGGGTGTACTGAGGATATTTTTCTTCAAGTTCATCAATCAAGTTTTTCAGCTCCTCCTGCTCAGAAAATATCCTTGATCCCAGGCTATCAATTTCTCTTTGAATTGGCTCTCGCTGAGACAAACGTCTGTTTAAGGCAGCCTTGCTATTCGCCAGATCTATCCTGATTTGCTTTTCGCGCTCGATGGCTTCTTCAGGAATGCCGGCTGTAACTTTGCCCTTGGCATCTGCAAAAATCAACCTCATCAGGTATGATCGACTTTCTTCAGTCATAAGAAGTGCTTCTGTAGGGATAGAATCAGATCCATCTTGCCTATATTCTTCCCATAACACATCCAAATAGCCTTCATATACCCATTTTAAAGCACCAAAAAGCGATGAACGAGAAGCCTCAAATTCAAGGAGGTAAAAGGTTTCTTTTATGAGGGTAGTTGCTTTTTGATAGGCTGCCTTAGCTTTTCCAAGATTCCCCAATTCCAATTCACATTTACCTATATAACCATAGGTATAGACAATATTGGTAGATGAGTTTGTCATGAACCGCTGAGTCTGTTCGGCTTCACTTCCACCCTCTCTGGGTGAGAGAACTTCTATAGTTTTTTGGTAGTATTCAAGTGCTTTCTCCCAATTTTCTGATTCTCTGTACACATTGCCTAGGCGGTACTGAATTCTCGAAGCCAAAAATGGATTCCAAAGTTCTGCTTTTTCAGCAATTATCTTTTCACCATATTCTTCAAGGGTTTTACGGGCTTCTTCGAATCTGTTTAGCTTGGTATAGACAGAACCCAATAGAATAGCTTGTCCAACCCCTGTTCGAGTATCGGGGGGTACAGGAAGCATCCTGGCTTGATTTAGGTAGACCAATGCACTGTCATAGTCTTCCTTTAAGTAATAGTAGCCTGTAAGGGCAGACAAAGCCTCATTGTGATAAGCCACATAAGACTCTATGGGATAAGGCTGGACGAGATTGTAGGCTGCCATCAGGAAAAGCCTGGATGAATCCTCATAGGGTGTTTCGGCAAATACTTTTCCTAAGGCTGTAAGGGGATATACATTTTCAAGAGGATCGTTGCCTGTCTGATCAAATATTCGAAGTGCTTCCTTCAAATGTAGGAGGCTTTCGTCCTTTTCATGCAATTCGGTAAGTGCGGTTCCCATATTGAGGTGGGTATAACCCAAATACGTGCTATCAAGTCTTGTCTCAAGCTCATATTCCAGGCTAAGCAGACGACGATACCACCCAATGGCTCCTTGCATGTCTTCATCCTCTTGTCTGCTGATTGCCATATTGGACATGGCCTGGCGATATGCGCCATCTTGCTCATTCAAGTACTTTTGGGCTTCAACCCAGGCTGAATCCCACCATTTTTTGGCATCCGTCAACTGTTCTAAACGGTAACTCAGCGATCCAGCAGCATTTAAAGCCTCCACATAAGCAGGAAAATTTTCTTCCTCCAAAAATTCGGAAGAAGCTTTAATGGAATAATAGCGACTGCTGTCATATTGCCTTTCCAGGAAATAATTGGACACTTTTATCCAATAAACTGTTCCCTGAGAATTAGATTCGTTCTCCTCTTCCTGAGAAAAGCAAACACAGGAAAACAGAAGAAAAAAACCAAAACACAGAAATCGAAGAACTTCTGTGGAAGGAAAACTGGGAGTATTATATTTCAATTTGAATCAGATTTAGGGAAAAATAAAGATTCTAATTATACTACACTATTGCAAAAAATTCCCCACCTAAAAATATATCTTAAGAAATAAGATATTTTCATTCTTAGAATCAATCTATTACACAAGGAAGATTTTACTTTCAGCCTTCTCATATATAGCGGTAAAGGGCGTATTTCCTACGCCCTTTACATAAACTGCTATCTGAGAATTTTACTTTTTAACGATTTTGCGACTGGAAATCAACTTTCCACCACTCTTTACATGCAGGATATAGATTCCTGATGGAAGCCCAGATTTTGAAAGACGATATTTGAAAGCCTGCCCTACTCCACTTTCTTCCAACCTTTGGATGCTAGCAAGGTCTTCACTCCTTCCATCCATAGAGATCAAGCTCATTTCCAAGTCAGTGTTACCTACCCATTCCCCACTGATTGTCAGATAATCGCTGAACGGGTTAGGAAATATCTCAAGTTTATCAACGGCTAACTCAGGTTCAACATCAAAGGCTTGTCTTAAGTGGATAGGGTCATCATTATTATTTGAATGTGGAG
>JALEFZ010000086.1 GCA_022760475.1 Bacteroidia bacterium
GATCTTGTATATTGACTTAATTCTTCCATGTTAGGCTTCCAGTCTGGACCCGTATTGCTGAGTATAATAATTCTGGTAAGATCCGGATTTTACACTATCAATCCATTCCTGATTCGCTAGGTACCAGTCAATGGTATGGCCCAAACCCTCCTCAAAGGTAAGTGAAGGAGTCCAGCCCAGGTCGCGTTCCAATTTGGATGGGTCGATGGCATAACGCATGTCATGTCCAGGACGATCAGTAACGTAAGTAATCAATCCCCTTGAGCTACCAGCTTCCCTCCCCAGCTTTTTATCCATCTCATCACAAAGAAGATGTATCAAGTCAATGTTTTTCCATTCATTTCTTCCACCAATGTTGTAGGTTTCACCATTCGCTCCCTTATGATAGATCAGGTCGATGGCTTCACAATGGTCTTTTACCCATAGCCAATCACGGATGTTTTCTCCCTTTCCGTATACGGGTAATGGTTTGTTGTTAAGAATATTTGAAATAAACAAAGGCAATAGTTTCTCTGGAAATTGGAAGGGGCCATAGTTATTGGAGCAATTACTGAGAATGTATGGCATATCGTAGGTATTCCCATACGCCCTTACGAAGTGATCAGAACTGGCCTTTGAGGCTGAATAAGGACTTTGTGGATCATATGGGGTGGTTTCAAGGAAATATTCTCCATCCTTTAGGGAGCCATAAACCTCATCCGTAGATACGTGGTAAAACCTGACATCTTTTCTTTCCTGCCAATAATTTCTGGCTGCATTCAAAAGCGTAACAGTTCCAATTACATTGGTGGTAACAAACTCCATTGGGTTCAGGATTGAACGATCGACATGGCTTTCAGCAGCAAGGTGGATGATGCCATCTACTTGATTGTTTTCTAGGACCTCCTGGATAAGTTTGGCATCACAAATGTCCCCTTTAACAAAAGAATAATTTGCTGCACTTTCTATGTCCTTGAGGCTTTCAAGGTTGCCTGCATAGGTGAGCTTATCTAAATTGATGATACGGTAGGAGGGGTACTTATTGACAAAGTGGCGAACAAGATGAGAGCCAATGAAACCGGCACCGCCAGTGATCAATATGTTTTTTGACATAGAAATTAATTTTTAAACAAAAATAACAGACAATCTGAAATATCTAATCCCTTTATTGTAAAGGCCATGTTAAGGAAGTTAGCAAGGGGATAGAAAAAATCAGGCGTTCCATAGGTGATAGGTTGCATATGCCTGCCAGCCCTCCCAGTTTTCTGCTAGTTTAAGTAGTTCATCATCAGTAGGTTTGCTTTCCATTCCCAATAATTTTTTTACCGAATTGTAGAGAGCAGCATCGCCAAGTGGAAAAGCATCAGGATACCTAAGGCACCTCAAAAGGATGTAATTTGAACTCCATTTTCCTATTCCACGAATCTTTTTTAGTTGTTGAGAAGCCTCTTCCGCACTAGCAAAACCCCTTAGCTTCTCCTTATCAATCTCTCCAGAGACAATCATATTCGAAAAGCCGATCAGGTACTCCGCTTTTCTTTGAGAGATGGCCAGGGGGCGAAGTTCTTCAGGCTGGAGAGAGGCTATCTTCTCAGCCGAAGGAAATTGCCAAATTTCCAAACCCTCCCATTCGATCTTTTCGCCAAACTGTTGGATAAGTCGATTTTTAAGTGTTGCTGCGAAAGAGAGGTTGACCTGTTGACCAACAATCGCCCATGCAGCGCATTCCCATAGATCTGGTATCCCTCCAATTCGCAGGCCTTGACTTTTCTCTACCAATGGAGCCAATAGATGATCTTCCTTTGCTATTTTGTAGAAGCTCTTGAGGTCTCGATTTAAGTCCCACCACTCATTTACAAATTCAGTGATTATTTTTTCCTCATTATTGACACCACTAGAATGTAACACCTCAATCTGTATGAGGTTCATTTGAGTATCTACAGTGGAGCGGAACAGGCTAGACTCATTTCCCGTATTTAACCACCGATAAAACCAGTCTTCTTCTCTAGGGTGTAGCAATTCGAGGGAATGTTGACTCAAGTAAGCCTTCATGGCTTCCCAATCAAATATTTGGGGCAGTGGGATTTCAATAAGTTTCATGAACATCAATTCTGGTCGACAGCAAGCAAAAGAATAATGCTTAAATGATTCTTGTTTGTGGAGTTATGAAAATAAACTTATAGATTTACTTTTCTAATATTAAGAAGAATTAAGGAACTAAAATAACACATTACATGGCATCCAAACAATTTGATCTGGTTGTAATCGGTTCTGGACCAGGCGGATATGTAGCGGCAATTCGAGCTGCACAATTGGGAATGAAAGTAGGAATAGTTGAAAAGAACCCAACTTTGGGAGGTACCTGCCTGAATGTAGGTTGTATCCCTTCGAAAGCTCTTTTGGATTCTTCTGAGCATTATTTTCAAGCAAAACATCAGTTTTCTACCCATGGAATCAAGTTGAAAGACCTTGAGGTAGACATGAATCAAATGATTACCCGCAAGGCTGATGTAGTAAAAAAGACCGTTGAGGGTGTTTCTTACCTCATGAAGAAAAACAAAATCGAGGTTCTTAGTGGCCTGGGTTCATTTGTAGATAAAAATACCATTAAGGTTACCAAGGATGATGGGAGTTTTGAGGAAGTAAAAACAGACAAAACCATCATTGCTACAGGTTCTGAGCCAGTAGAGCTTCCTGGAATGGCGTTTGACGGTAAAAAGATTATTTCTTCAACTGAAGCATTAGAATTGACTGAGATTCCTGAAACTATGATCGTTATCGGTGGAGGGGTAATTGCTTCAGAGATGGCATCAGTATATGGAAGGCTAGGCTCAAAAATCATCACGGTTGAGTTTATGGATCGCCTTATTCCAAGCATGGATGCTGATCTTGGAAAAGAATTGGCTAAGGTATTGAAGAAGGAACTTGACTACCAGGTCCACTTCAAAC
This sequence comes from Bacteroidia bacterium, assembly GCA_022760475.1. GTDB lineage: Bacteria > Bacteroidota > Bacteroidia > J057 > J057 > JALEFZ01. The sequence goes on from JALEFZ010000086.1 coordinate 2,929, forward strand.
ACAAGGCTGTAGGTGCCAAAGTAGCGGGCAAGAAGGTGATTGTAACCGCAGAAAATACCAAGAATGGTGAGAATGTAGATTTTGAAGGAGATATCTGTCTGGTAGCTGTAGGCCGCAGGCCTTATACTGAAGGACTTGGGCTGGAAAAGCTGGGTATCGAAACAGATCGTGGCAGAATTCCTGTCAATGAGAATCTGGAAACCGCAGTTCCGGGAGTATTTGCCATTGGGGATGTAGTCCGAGGAGCAATGCTTGCGCACAAAGCCTCTGAAGAGGGAGTATTGGTGGCCGAATTCATGGCGGGACAACATCCTCACATCAACTACCGAGCCATTCCAAATGTAGTATATACCTGGCCGGAGGTTGCCGGAGTAGGCTTTACAGAGCAGGAGCTCAAGGAAGATAAAATTCCCTACAAATCAGGTAAATTCCCATTCAAAGCCTCTGGTAGAGCCAGAGCAAGTATGGATGACAGCTTTGGCTTTGTGAAAGTGCTTTCTCACAAGGAGACCGATGAATTGTTAGGTATGCACATTGTTGGGCCCCGTGCTGCAGATATGATCATGGAAGGAGTTATGGGACTTGAATATAGGGCATCAGCAGAGGACATCGCCATATTCTCCCATCCACATCCTACCTTTTCCGAATCTGTTAAAGAAGCTGCTATGGGAGCAACCGCAGATCGAATCATACATTTGTAATCAAATATTTTATCAAATGCGAAAAAGGATGGAATCATTTCCATCCTTTTTCGCATTTATGAAACCTAATATCCTGTTATCCGTATGTTATAGAACGGTAAATTAAAGATTTGCCAATTCTCTAATAAATATTTGATTTACTGATTCTAAGATTACATCACATTACTACCTGGTTTTGTGGTGGAATTATTTTTTTGTTTTCCTGGAAAAATATCAGCTATATGAAAAAAGAAAAGTATTTTGAAAGGGCGCTAAAATGGGTTAGCGCAAATGGGTTTTCTAATGTCAAGGCCAACCACGACTCTTATCCAGACCCTTCACCCTTCAGAAAAGCAACAGACGAGGAACCTATCATTCCTGATATTACAGGTACCAAGCAAGGCGCTAAGAGCTATATCGAGATATCTACGAAGACAGAATCCATTGAACCCCATGTTTCAAAATGGAAACTGCTGAGTACCATGGCCGCCCGTAAAGGAGGTCAGCTTGTTTTGCTAGCCCCAAAAGGACACAAATCATTCACTAGCAGCATTGCTGAAAAATATTTTATTCGGGCTAAAATTGTCAGTATTTAGGCGATTCGTAATTTTTCAGCAAAAAAATCCCAGATAGAAATTGGTTCTTACCCTTCTATCTGGGATTTTTGGTTTTTAAGTATTGATCAAGACGTTTTTTGAAGGATAAATATTACACTTATTCTTGTTCTTCCATCCTTTCAAACCATGAATTGTAGTACTTGACAATTGACTCAGTATCCTCTGGTTTGTATGCCCCTTCTAAAATTTCTCTGGATAGTTTGGGATGATCTTTGAAGGCAGAGGCTAATCTTTTCCAGCGAAAGGCATAACTAACCTCAAATAGGCTTTTGTCAGGCTTTTCCAGAAAGTCAAAGAATGCCGCTTCATTTTTTAGGGTAAATGCATTTCTTCTGCTGTAGAACCTGTACAGCTTAGCTGGTCCATCTATGAGTCGTACCATGAAAATAATGGTGTCAGACATCAAGTCTGAGTAGAAATATGGAGTTGGTCTGCAGATAAGGTGCTTCTCTCCGTAGCCATATCCCTTGATATAGCCTGCATTATAGGTGGTTTTGGCTCCGTAATAATCGTAAAACTCAATTTTCTTTTGGTCTTCGAATACATCTTTTTGACGGATGTAACCGAAGGTAGTATCTCCATCAAGGCTAAGGATGTAGCCTTCTGGAAAGGAATATTTGGCATATTTTCGTTTTGGGATCTTTGTGGATTCATTCTCCTGTGCCCATAAAAATGATGTGGTGAAGGCCAACGTTAGGCTGAGAATAATTTTTACCCAAGTAAAGATGAACGATGACGTATTCATTTTTGATTGGTGTTTGGTTTAGACTACTTGTTTTTAACAGGTTTATATTCTGGAATTTTATTTGCATTCCTAGTTAGAATGCAATGCGAAGAAAAATATTGTTAACAATTAGTTTTTGAAAAAAAAACTGTCCATTCACATACTCTAAGGCTGTTTTCACGTATTTAGATGGGTAAATAGCACAAATCATTTAATGGCAAGATTTAAAAGGTCAATTTATTTCATATTCCTATTGATACTGTTTCAATTGGCCTTATACATACTCACCCACTTTCCCATCTCACTTTTCAGGGAAAACTCATCACCGGATCTTGGCGGATCAACGGAGTATTCTCTTTCCCAGGATGTACCCATGCTTCCGATGTTTTCAAGGTACCTTCCTGAAGATAGCAACCAGGCTAGTGAGTTGATATATTTCCCAATCCAGGACCTTTAAAAATCGGATTAATTCAATTTTCCTAAAGCAAAAAGCAAATCTGTCGTCAATAATTCTCTTTTTTCTTCCTAAACGGTCTTTTTTGAAGTTTGAATACCTTTGTATAAAACATTTGTTATATGTGGAATGTTATATTTTAGAACGGTTCTAAACTTCACATTTGGCGAAAATTCGCTTGCGAAAACTTGACATTAGAATCATGCAAGGGTAATTTTGATTTATCTGAACCTATAAACAGGATACACACATGAGTTCTGCAGCGACAGTTTTTTCGCAATCAATTGGACGAAAAGTTGTCATGGGCCTATCAGGCTTATTTCTTGTAAGCTTTCTCTTTGTCCATGTAGGGGGTAATTTGTTACTTTTTGCTCCCCTTTTCGGAGGCTCCGCAGATGGAGCTACCTTCAACGCCTTTGTGCGTTTTATGACCACCAACCCATTGGTAAAGGTACTTGAGTATGGTCTTGCCTTTGGTTTTTTGATCCACATTATCTACGGTCTTGTCATCACATTCAAGAATAACCAAGCCAGACCTGTCAAGTATGCTTTTAACAAAGGCAAGGACAAGGGAAGTACATGGTTTTCTCGCAACATGATCTGGACTGGTATCATTGTACTCATTTACCTTGTAGTTCACGTTCCCATGTTTTGGGGTAAATATCATTTTGCTCATGAGGGCAATATGAGTATGACCATTCAGCAGGCTTATGAGGAAAATGTCAAGGTAAAAAGTGATATCAAGAATCCTGAGGGTGAAGTAGTATTTGAAAAAGGACACTACCTCTTCAATAAGGACTTTGCAATGCTTCAGGCTGAGAAGGTTGATGTTGAAAAAACAAAGGTGAATGTTTTGTCTATGACAGAGCTTACCCGCAAGGCTTTTGAAGATCCATTGGTAGCCTTCTTCTATGCTGCGTCCATGTTATTTTTGGCTTTTCACTTGACACATGGTTTCCAAAGTGGTTTTAGAACCCTTGGGCTTGTTCATAAGAAGTACATGCCATTGATAAAGGTAGCAGGCTATTTTATATCTGCTGTAATTCCATTTTTGTTCGCATTGATGCCCCTGGCATTTTTCTTTGGATTGGTTTAAAGAATTAAACAAAAAGACACAATGAAATTAGATGCTAAAATCCCTGCTGGCCCTCTGGCAGAAAAGTGGGACAATCATAAATTTAATATTAAGCTGGTAAATCCTGCCAACAAGAGAAAATTCTCTGTGATCGTCGTTGGAACTGGTCTTGCCGGCGCTTCTGCAGCATCCACGCTGGCTGAATTGGGGTACAACGTTACCACGTTCTGTTTTCAGGATTCTCCAAGAAGGGCACACTCTATCGCTGCTCAGGGAGGGATCAACGCTGCAAAAAATTACCAAAATGACGGTGACTCGATTTATCGCCTGTTTTACGATACCATCAAAGGAGGTGATTATCGCTCTCGTGAAGCAAATGTTTACCGCCTGTCACAGGTATCTGTTAATATCATTGACCAGGCAGTAGCCCAAGGGGTTCCTTTTGCAAGGGAATATGGCGGGTACCTCAGCAATAGGTCATTTGGTGGTGCTCAGGTTTCAAGAACTTTCTACGCACGTGGCCAAACAGGTCAGCAGTTATTGCTCGGGGCTTACTCTGCACTTAGCCGCCAGATTGGTCTTGGAAAAGTAAAGTCTTACGAAAGAAGAGAGGTTTTGGACATCGTTCTTATTGATGGACATGCCAAAGGCGTCATAGTTAAGAACCTGGTGAATGGAGAAACAGAAAAATATGCGGCCGATGCAGTAGTTCTCGCTTCAGGTGGGTATGGAAATGTTTATTTCCTTTCTACTAATGCCATGAACTCCAACACTTCTGCTGCCTGGAGGGCACACAGAAAAGGGGCTCTTTTCGCCAATCCAGCTTATGTTCAGATCCACCCAACCTGTATTCCCGTTCACGGAGACTACCAGTCTAAACTTACTCTGATGTCAGAATCTTTGAGAAATGACGGAAGGGTTTGGGTACCTAAAGACATTGAAACAGCCAGAAAGGTATCCAGTGGTCAATTGAATCCTTCCCAGATTGCTGAGGAGGACAGGGACTACTACCTGGAGAGAAAATATCCATCCTTTGGTAACCTTGTACCACGGGACGTTGCCTCAAGGAATGCCAAATATGTAACTGACGAAGGCCGTTCGGTAGAAGAAGGAAGCGAAGCTGTATTCCTGGACTTCTCCGAAGCTATCGGAAGATTGGGCAAGGATGTGGTTGAAGCCAGGTACGGAAACCTCTTTGAGATGTACAACCGAATCACTGACGACGACCCATACAGTACTCCAATGAAGATTTTCCCTGCGGTACACTACACCATGGGAGGTCTTTGGGTAGACTACAACCTAAGTACCAATGTGCCAGGCTTGTATGCTTTGGGTGAGGCGAACTTCTCTGATCATGGTGCAAACCGTTTGGGAGCTTCTGCATTGATGCAAGGCTTGGCTGATGGATACTTCGTGATTCCATTTACCATTGGAGATTATCTTGCCTCTCAACCGCTAAATGATCACCCATCAACTGATCACCCTGCCTTCAAAGAAGCTGCGGAACAGGTAGATGAGGAAATCAAGGGTTATATCCACAACAATGGATCTCATTCTGTAGACACTTTCCACAAGCGATTAGGTAAAATCATGTGGGACTATTGTGGTATGGCGAGGAATGCTGAAGGCTTGAAAAAGGCAAAAGGAATGATTCAAGAGCTTAGAGAGGAGTATCACAAAGACATGAAGGTTCCTGGGAGCGATTCGGAGTACAACCCTGAATTGCAAAAAGCGTGGCGTGTAGCTGACTTTATGGAGTTGGGTGAGTTGATGATTGATGATGCGCTCCAACGCGAAGAATCTGCTGGTGGACACTTCCGTGAGGAACACCAAACCGAAGGTGGAGAAGCTCTTAGAAAGGACGAAGATTTTGCCTTTGTAGGTGCCTGGGAATATCAGGGACGCAATCAACAAGAAATTATGCACAAGGAAGAGCTTGAGTTCGAGTATGTTGAACTTAAGACAAGGTCCTACAAATAATTTTGTGTAATCAAAAAACAGATCAAAAATGGCTAGCAAAGCTTTCAAAATAAATCTTAAAATCTGGAGACAGAAAGGCCCAAGTGAAAAGGGGCAGATGAAGGATTACAGCCTTGATACAGTTTTTCCTGAGATGTCCTTCCTCGAAATGTTGGATGTCCTTAATGAAAATCTGATTGCAGAAGGTGAAGATCCGATCGCATTCGACCATGATTGCCGAGAGGGTATTTGTGGTTCTTGTGGATTGATGATTGATGGTCTGGCTCATGGACCTCACCGCAAGACGACTACTTGCCAGCTCCACATGAGATCCTTCAATGATGGGGATACCATTTATATCGAACCATGGAGAGCCAAGGCATTTCCGGTCATCAAAGACTTGATGGTGGATCGCTCTGCTTTTGACAGCATCATGGGTGCAGGAGGATTTATTTCTGTGAATACAGGTTCAGCTCCTGATGCCAATGAAATTCCTATTTCCAAGGATGTATCCAACGAAGCCATGAACGCAGCCGAATGTATTGGTTGTGGTGCTTGTGTGGCTTCTTGTAAGAATGCATCTGCCATGTTGTTTACTTCTGCAAAGGTATCTCACATGGGAACCCTTCCTCAAGGGCAGCCTGAGCGTATGCGTCGCGTCCAGGCCATGGTAAAAGCCATGGATGAGGCTGGTTTTGGAAACTGCTCGAATACAGAAGCTTGTGAGGCACAGTGCCCTAAAGGGATCTCAATTACCAACATTGCCAAGATGAATGCAGACTATTTGAAATCTACTGTGGTTTCAGAAGTTCAACTGTAATCATTTGAATATTATTAATGAAGGGAAGGTCTAAATGTCCTTCCCTTTTTTTATGGTTTTGTATTTTCTGACTTACTAAAAAGTTTGGGAGCAGAATTAACATGGGATTGCGTGAATAGTCAAATTGTGCTTTTGCTTGTATAAAAATGGGCCACCAACTAACATTCTCTAGCCAATAGCATAGATTTCACTGAAAGGATTAAATTGCAGGAAAAACCTATTCGCAAATGAATAACGTCCCCGTATTGATCGGCCCTTTCAGACAACTTCTGACCATGAGAAATCTTCCTCTTAAGGGTGCGATTTCGGATGAACAATTAGAAATCATTGAGGAAGGTGGGATTCTCTTTCTAAATGGAGAAATCAAACAGATTGGAAAATTTGACGATATGGGAGCTGATCTGGCACCCGGGAATATTATTTTTCTTCAGGAAGACCTGCTGGCCTTTCCTGGTCTAATTGATGCGCACACCCACATTTGTTTTGCAGGAAGTCGTGCAAGGGATTACAGCATGCGTGTTGCAGGCAAAACCTATTTGGAAATTGCCAAAGAGGGAGGAGGAATTTGGGATACGGTAACTCAAACACGGGCGGCCAGTGAGGAAGATCTCCAGCAATTGGTGCTGAAAAGAGCCAGATTCCTAAGGAAAAACGGAGTTACTACCGTCGAAGTTAAAAGTGGATACGGACTATCTGTAGAGGAAGAACTCAAAATGCTTCGAGCCATAAAAAAAGCAGATCAGGAACTGAATATGCTGGTACCTACCTGTTTGGCAGCTCATATTCCACCAAAAGATTTTGATGGCTCGCCCAATAGTTATCTTTATCAGATTCACTCTTCCCTCTGGCCATTGCTACAAAAAGAGCGTCTTTGTAACCGAATTGATATTTTTGTGGAAGAAGGAGCTTTTGGGATTGAAGAGGCCCGAAATTACCTACAGGCCGCAAAAGATTTCCACTTCGATATTACATTACATGTAGACCAATTTCATCCTGGAGGAAGCCACCTTGCGGTTGAGTTAGAGGCACTCAGTGCGGATCATTTGGAAGCATCCGGGGATAAGGAAATTGAACTACTCGCAGGTTCAAATGTGATTCCAGTAGCCCTACCGGGAGCATCATTAGGGCTTGGAGACAGGTTTGCCCCAGCGAGGAAGTTGCTGGATGCAGGAGCATCTCTGGCTATAGCTTCCGATTGGAATCCAGGCTCTGCTCCTATGGGAGATTTATTGATTCAGGCTTCAATCCTGGGTGCCCATCAAAAACTGAGTATGGCAGAGACCTGGGCTGGTATGACATTTAGGGCTGCTGCTGCATTGAATCTTCAGGATAGGGGAGTTTTGGATGTTGGAAAGCGAGCCGATATGATTGCCTTTTCTGGAAAAGATTACAGAGAAGTGCTTTATCATCAAGGTCTTTTGAAACCTAGTCATGTTTGGCAAAACGGATTCCCTCATTTGATTCAATCAGAAACCCATGTATAAGTCAACTTCAACAAACATTTGGAAGGGAAGGGTAGATGAGGAGGATGGATTGGATGGTTATCGCTGGCATCAAGTAGTCAAAACTATAAATCCCTACCGTGAGGAGCTCCAGCCTAAAAAAATAGGTGATTTGGCCATCCTTGGATTTGCCTCCGATGAAGGTGTAAAAAGGAATAAGGGTAGGGTAGGAGCTGTTGAAGGACCACTTTATCTAAGGAAAGCCTTGGCATCTATGGCCTGGCACCTGGATTTGGATACATCCTTAATTGATGCAGGGGATGTGGTCGTGAGCGGGGATAAATTGGAACAAGGGCAGGAACAGTTAGGAGAAGTTTCTGCCAAACTTCTTGATGCCGGATATTTACCTATAGTTTTAGGAGGAGGCCATGCGGTAGCCTGGGCAAGTTTTCAAGGATACGTTCAATCAAAATTTAAAGGGAAAGGCATTGGGATCATCAATATAGATGCTCACTTCGACCTGAGGAAAAGTGCTGTTCCCAGTTCTGGGACTCCGTTTTTGCAGATTGCCAATTGGTGTGAAGCGAATAATTTAGCGTTCAAGTACCTATGCCTGGGGATTCAGGAGTATGGTAATACCAAGGCGTTATTCAATACCGCAAGGGAAAAGCAAGTGAGTTATGTTACTGCCCAAGATCTTTTGTCAGGAGATCTCTCCAAAAGTAGGCAGTTACTGGATAACTTCATTTCAGAACTGGATTATTTGTATTTGAGCATTGACTTGGATGCCTTTGATGCTGCATTTGCTCCGGGAGTAAGTGCAACGGTGGCTGGTGGCTTGACTCCTGGGGTGGTGCTGCAATTCATTCATCAAATCGCCTCCTCAGGTAAATTATTGATGATGGACATCGCTGAATTGAATCCTCGTTTGGATCAGGATATGCGTACCGCCAAACTTGGGGCACGATGTATTCATCATATGGCTCTTAATTTGAGTCAAAAAATCTAACGCTGTCATCGAGTTTTTTTCTTCCTTCTGCTTATCCATCCGTGCATAAGACAAACAGGCCAGTTCCATTGGAGCTGGCCTGTTCTTTTTTTAGCGAAGAAAATTAGGTGTTTGGAAAAGAAATAGAAATTATATGAATAAAATCTAACGGCGTTATGGTGTTTTTAAAAAAAACAGGATGAAGTTTAAGCCCCATCCTGAATCTAATTAGTCTTTTTTATCAACTACAACCCGTTCATCTCTGTTTGCCACTTTCCAAGCCGTTGCAAATACCAGTCTGGTAATGTTTTGCATTTTCTGGTAAGCGATCTTTTCAGGATCGTCTCCGGGTTGGTGGTAGTCTTCATGGGTACCATTGAAGTAGAAAATGATAGGAATTCCGTTTTTGGCGAAGTTGTAGTGGTCGCTTCGATAGTAAAAACGATTGGGATCATTTTCATCATTGTATTTGTAATCCAGAGTCAGGTTGCTGTATGTATCATTGGCTTCTTCACTCAACTCGTGAAGTTCTGAACTCAATTTATCTGACCCAATCAAATAGATGTACTCATTCTGATTTTCCTTACCCTCGTAGCGTTTGTCTACTCTTCCAATCATGTCAATATTAAGATTGGTTATGGTATTTTCAAGCGGATAAATAGGGTTATTGGCATAAAATTCGGAACCCAAGAGGCCTTTTTCCTCTCCTGAAACAGTCATGAACAGGATAGATCTTCTTGGTTTGTAGCCTTCTTTGGCAGCTGTAGCAAAGGCTTCTGCCAATTCAAGAACTGCTGTGGTGCCCGAACCATCATCATCCGCGCCATTGTAGACAACACCCTTACTATTGACTCCCACATGGTCATAGTGCCCTGTTATTACTAGCAACTCATCTTTCTTGTCTGTTCCTTCGAGGTATCCCATGACATTCGAGGCCTCCTTTGATTTAAAATCAACATCAGCCGTCATGCTAAATGACTTTTTCTTTAGCTTATTCTTGGGAATTGAAGCATTCCCTGCCAGGGCTTCTCTGATTTCAGGGATAGTTTTTTTGCCGTTGTTCAGGATCTGAGCCAGTGTTTCGTCTTGAAGAAAAATCAACGGGCTACCCCTTCTAGGGGAAGCTGAGATCTCGGAAGAAGAACGCCTTGAATAACGCTTGATGATTTTATAGCTAGAGTCAGGTACTCCAATAAGTACGGCCTTGGCTCCTTTTTCGATTAATAGATCTTTGCGATTTCTAAGAGCTTGAAGCTCCCTGAACCTATTTCCTGCACTTGGCATTCCATTGGGGCGACCACTAACTATAACTGCGATTTTCCCTTCCAGGTCAAGACCTTCCAGGTTGTTATAGTCATCATTTTCAAAACCAAAACCAGCGAACACCATCTCACCCTCCATTTTGTCTGCCATTCCTCCGCTAGCCAGGAAGCTGTCTCCAAATTTTAATTCCTGCTTTCCAATGGTAAGGCTTGCATCCTTGATTTCGCTGCGGTTGAGGTAAAACTTTTGAAAGTAGGTTTGATCAGTTTTATTTCCTGGGATCAATCCAAGTCGCATAAAGTGAGCACGGATGTAAATTCCAGCAATATGCTGCCCTCTTTCCCCGGTTTCTCTACCTTCTAGCAGATCATCTGCAAGGAAATAAAGATGCGCCTGCATATCTTCCTTGGTGATGGTCTCACTGTATGTTTTTATTGGGTCTCCTTCGGGGAAATCCTGTCCCATCAAATTGAATCCAATGAAGATCAATGGGATAATAACAAGTTTTTTCAACATAATCTCAATTTTAACAAATCACAAAATACCAAAGCTTCCTAGCCTCTACAATTAATTTGTAGGGTTTTTAGACTTGTGGCTGATTTGGTTCGTTTAGTGTTGCTGCTTTTTAGGCAAATGCCTTTATTATATCCACAAAATCTCTGGACTTCAAGCTCGCTCCTCCTATCAATCCTCCATCTATGTCTTTCTGAGCAAACAGTTCAGGGGCTGTATGCGGCTTTACACTTCCTCCATAAAGAATTGTTGTATTTAAGGAAATTTCTTTCCCGTATTTATCCTCGATTAATTGCCTGATGGATGCATGCACTTCCTGTGCATCTTCTGGGGTAGCAGATACCCCCGTTCCTATGCACCATACAGGTTCATATGCAATCACCAACTGGGAAAATGCATCACCGCTCAGGTGAAAGGCTCCTTCGCTTAGCTGTCTTTCATTGACTTGGAGGGTCTTTCCTGCATTCCTTTCTTCCAATGTTTCACCAATACAATAAATGGGTTTCAGTCCATTGGTTAGTGCTACATCTATCTTCTTGGCAAGAAGGGCATTGTCTTCATGAAAGTATTGGCGGCGCTCTGAGTGGCCAATAATCACATAGCTACAACCTACACTTTTCAGCATAGCTCCGGCAACTTCACCCGTATAGGCACCTTTTTCTTCTTGATGAAGGTTTTGAGCAGAAAGATGGAATCTCTCATGGTCTTTGATTTGATGGTTGACCATTCCTAGAAATGGAAAGGATGGGCTGAAAATCACCTGAGCATCACCTTGGTACTCGTCATTGGTCATGTGGATTACCTCACTGATTAACTGCTGAGCACTAGTAGCGTCAAGGTTCATTTTCCAGTTTCCTGCAACAATTTTTTGTGCCATGTGTGTATTCTTGTTAATGTTTTTACTCAATAATAAGGGGATTGTGAATGGCCATTTTTCCAAGCCTATGAAACCTCCTCGATTTAATCGCCCCAATTTCTGAAAATCCTCGTTTGCTCAAAAATATGAGTCATTAATTTTTTATCAGGAACTGTTAAATCTACCTTCCTGCGTTTCATGACCCTTGTAGCTGTCTCAAATGCTTTTAATAGGTTGTATGTCTGAAAGCCTTCCGAACCGCCCCATGCAAATGATGGAATAAATTTGGGTGGAAAGTTCCCCCCATAGATGTTGGCACTTAGCCCGACTACCGTACCTGTATTGAACATGGTATTGATGCCACATTTGCTATGGTCTCCCATGATCAGGCCATGAAACTGAAGTCCGGTATCCTTGTAAGTATTGGATGGATAGTGCCAGACTTTAATGTTGGAGTAATTATTTTTCAGGTTCGATGTGTTGCTATCTGCACCTAGGTTACACCAGTATCCAAGGACAGAGTTGCCGAGGTAACCATCATGGCCCTTATTGGTATATCCCATGATTACAGAGTTTCCTACTTCTCCACCTACTTTGACCCATGGACCAAAACTGCTATCTCCTCGAAGTTTAGCTCCTGCACTGACGGTGCTGTTTTCACCTATGCAATGAGCATTTAAAATGATGCTTCCTTCCTGAATTTTTGCCTGCTTGCCGATGTATATGGGTCCATCTTCCGCATTGATGATGGCTGACCTGACCGATGCCCCTTCACCTATAAAGAGGTTGTCTTTGCCATAAACCCTCGTATACGGATCATCGATCGAAGATGAGGTTTCTGTTTTGACTGCAAGCTCAAAATCCCGGATGATGAATTCTCGGTTGAGCCTAAATATATCGGAAAGCTGCCTGATTGCGAGACCTTCGTAGCTAATCTGATATTCCTTAAGGCCTTTGTTTAGGAAGTTTTCCTTGCTTAGAGGGGCCGAATCCTCAAGTTTGCCTGTTCTTGCAATTAAGATTTCGCCAGCCTCATTGCAGATAAAGGAGTCAGGATCTATTTCTTTGATGTTGTCTAGGAGGGTAGGAGAGGGGCCAAACTTGCCATTGATCCAAATATAGTCTTCTTCTCCCGTCTGAGGGAGTTTTCCAAAGATTTCCTTTAAGTGTTTGGCTGTTGAGGTGTAAATCTCAGTTGGTAGTGATTTCTGCCACTTTTCCAACAAGGTAAAGATTCCCGATCTCAATTGGTAAATAGGTCGGCTAAAGGTAAATGGTTGGAGGTCATAGTGACTTTCATCTTCGAATAGGATAAATGCAGCCATAAAGGAGTTTCTTTATCAATTGGGAACAAGATAGGAGACATAGGAAAAAATAAAAAGGGGACAATCCCTGAGAATTGTCCCCTAATTTTGATTGGAAGTTAATTACTTCCCTTTTTTCTTCCCATATCGGCTGTAGAACTTGTCTACACGGCCGGCTGTATCTACCAGCTTCTGCTTACCAGTGAAGAATGGATGAGAGTCGCTGGAAATTTCCAACTTGATCAATGGGTACTCGTTGCCATCTTCCCACGTAATCGTTTCTTTGGATTTCGCAGTTGACTTTGACAAAAATGTATAGTCAGTAGAAATATCCTTGAAAACGACGAACCTATAATCTGGATGTATTCCTTCTTTCATTGTTTCATTTTTTGGAAAGGCAAAATTAGTACTTTAAAGTTAAAATGCCAAGATATTGTTGGCTTTTGTTTATAAAAATTGCAGCAGTGTCAATTTTTTTGAATCTTTATTTTTAGATAAAATCCATATTTTGTGATTGTATTATTTTGGCCTTTATTTGTAGGTAGGAAAAACGCTTTACAACTTATGTTTAAGTTCCTTACCCCACTTTTGTTACTTTTCCTGATATTTGGTGCTGCAAAATTGCAGGCACAAAACGTCCTGTTGAACTCTTTCGAGTTGCAGGCTGATGGCGCTGATATTATGATTTCTTGGGAAATTCAGGATGAAAAGGGGGTAGCCGAGTACAGGATTTTTAGGAGATTCGAAGACCAGAGTACGCTTACGCACGTAGTTACCCTGCCCAATAATAAGCAAAGCTACTATACTTATCTGGACAATAATATTTTCAAGCAGCAGCCCAAGATTCTTTATTATGAGCTCCAAATTGTGGTAAATGGCCAGATTCAAAAATTTTCCCAAAGCCTTTCGCACAATCCAACCTCTATTCAGCGAACCTGGGGAAGTATCAAGTCCATGTTCAGGGATTGATATCCTACTTCACTCATTTTATTGTCATTTTGCATTTTTTAGCAGAAATTAATGCTGGCAATTCCCATGTTTACTTCTTAAACCTGGCTTTCTTAATCAAAAATCCCGAATGCCCTCATGCGTTTTCTTTTGCTCATGGCTTTTTTAGTTACAGGACTTTGCACCTTTGCTCAAGATCTTGAGGAAACTCCTCCTGCTACTGAAAAAGACTTCGTGCGTTTTTGCATGGAGGTTTATAAGCGTGTTCGAACTAGTCCCATAAAAAGTAAAGAAGAGGGAGAGACACTTTTGGAAATAGCTCGCGAAAGACGTTGGCCCTTTGGAGAGGTTTGGCTCATTCTGGCTCGCTCTCACTGGTATTTGGGCGATTACAATGATTCCCGGGAATACTTCAGAGCAGCCCTTGATTCTTATGAGAAGAAAGATGACAAAGATGGAATGGCCCGAGCTTGGGAAGGCCTGGGGATGGTCCAATGGCGCCTGGGTAATTTTCCAGGAGCGAATAAGTATCTTTTTGAATCTCTTAATGTAAGGGAAGCCCATCAGGACAGCCTGGGTTTGATTGACAATTATTATTGGCTTGGAGTATTGCAGGCTGATTTGGGATCCTATAAAGAGGCAAGGGATTATTATCACAAAGCGCTATATCTGGCTCAGGTTCTTGGAGAAGTACATAGGGAAGCAGACATTTTTAATGTGATCGGACGCACATGGCGAAAGCAAGGAGTTTATGAGAAAGCTTTGCAAGCCCATGCAGTTTCGGCCCCTATTTACGAAGCCTTAAAAGATTCCTTGGGGCTATCTGATTACTACAATAATGTAGGGAGTATTTACCGGAGGCAAGGCCGCTACAATGATGCGCTGGCTCAATTTTTTAATGCCCTTTACATTCAGGAAAAATTACTGGATAAAGAAGGACTTGCAGATGGATATAATGACATCGGTACCACCCTTATGCAAAAGGGAGACTTTGAAGGCGCCATTAAGTATCTTGAACTTGGTTTGAAAACAGCTCGGGAGATTTATTTGCTTGACGATGTTCGTTACGCCTATAAGAGCTTGGCCTCTGTTTACGACTCTCTTGGTAATTACCAACTTGCTTTCGAATACCACAAACTATTCACCCAGGTAAAAGACTCTATTTATGCCTTGACCAACAATGATATCATCAATCAGCAACGTTTTGACTACGAATGGCAAAAGGCACATGAGGCAAGGGAAAAGGAGGAGGAGATCAGGCGGGAACGGGCTCGAAATTTTATTCTTATTGTGATTGGCCTTTTGGCTCTCGCTGGGGGAGCTGTTGCTTTTTTCTTTTGGCAAAATCGATTGAATGCCCGTATCAATAGGCAATTAGAAGCCAAGAATATCCTCATTGACCTTCAAAGGGATCGGGCAGAAAAATTATTACTCAATATCCTGCCTGAAGAAATTGCCAATGAACTGAAATCAAATGCTTCTGGCAAGGTAAAGGCCAGAAGCTATTCTTCGGTCACAGTTATGTTTGTCGATTTTAAGGGTTTTACTCAGATTTCCGAAGTGCTTAGCCCCCGTGATCTTGTGAGTGAGTTACATTTTTGTTTTCGGAATTTTGACGAGATCGTGGATAGTTACGGCATAGAGAAAATCAAAACCATTGGGGATGCCTACATGTGTGCAGGAGGACTTCCAGCGGAGGATAATGAGCACGCCCGCAAAACTGTACGCGCTGCCATGGAAATTCAGCGTTTCATGGAAAGCTATAAAGCTGATCGGATTCAAATGGGCCAGCCTTATTTTGAAGCCCGAATTGGGGTTCATTCTGGCCCCGTAGTAGCTGGTGTGGTAGGATCTCGAAAATTTGCCTATGATATTTGGGGGGATACTGTGAATACTGCCGCCCGCATGGAATCAGCAGGGGAGGTCGGCAAGGTCAATATATCATCATCTACCTACAAACTGGTTAAAGACCTTTGCATTTGTACCCACAGGGGTAAGGTCCATGCTAAAAACAAGGGTGATATCGAAATGTATTTCGTGGATTGGACCATGTAATTGTTGTTGCTTCCTTTTTTTGTCTCTAATATTGTGGCCATTATCAATACCTAACTAAGCATGAGAAAACTTATTTATCTGATTGTTCTTCCAATTTTAGGACTTTTGTTCTCTTGTCAAAATGAGGGCAGCCATTCAGGAAGTATATCATCTCCTGATGGTAGAGTTGCTTTACATGGGTTTCTGAATACCGATGGACAGCCTGGATATATGGTACAATTTGACGGGAAGACAGTTATTGATACTTCTCTGCTAGGCTTTGATTTCAAGGACGAAGCTCCCATGAGGTCTTCCTTTGCTATCGCCAAAGCTGAAACCCGTAGTTCTTCTGAGTCTTGGGAAATGCCATGGGGAGAACAAAGACTTGTACAAAATAACTTTAATGAGCTAAAGCTCTCCCTCGAAGAAACAACAGGTGCCAAAAGAAATTTAAACCTGATTTTCAGGGCTTATGACGATGGAGTTGCTTTTCGCTACGAATTCCCTAAACAAGATGGCCTCACAGAATTGACTATTTTGGATGAGAACAGTGAGTTTGCCCTTACAGGTGACCACGAGACTTGGTGGATTCCAGGTGATTGGGATTCTTATGAGCATCTTTACAATCATACCAAGGTAAGTGAAATTGATACTGCGGGTAAAACAAGACATCCCAACCTGGTAGGAACTTATTTGCCACAAGTTGCTGTCAATACTCCTGTTACAATGAAAACGGCCGATGGCCTTTACCTTAGTTTTCATGAGGCCAATTTGACCAATTATGCGGGGATTACCCTTCGTAAGGATGAGGGTTCTTTGACCTTGACCAGTGAACTGGTAGGTTCGGAGAGATTAGGCCATAAGGCTAAGGTGGAACTTCCCTTCCAGACTCCCTGGAGAACCATTCAAATTGCTGATAAGGCAGGTGATTTGATTGAGTCTAATTTGATTGTAAACCTGAATGAACCTAACAAACTGGGAGATATTTCCGCTTACTTCAAACCCATGAAGTACATGGGAATTTGGTGGCACATGCACCTCACCAAAAAATCCTGGGATAGGGCTTCTGGCAAACATGGAGCTACTACAGCTGAAGCCAAGCGCATGATTGATTACGCTTCGAAATATGGAATTGAAGGGCTTCTTGTCGAGGGGTGGAACACTGGCTGGGAACATTGGATTGGTTTTGACGATAGGGAAGGAGTGTTTGATTTTGTAACTCCTTATCCCGACTACGATATTCAGGAAGTTGTCAGATATGGAAATGAAAAGGGAGTAAAGTTGATCATGCACCATGAAACTTCCGCTGCTCCCCGTACCTATGAGCAGCAGTTGGACACCGCTTACCAGTTGATGCAATCATTAGGGATTCATGCAGTTAAAACTGGCTATGTTGGGCCAATCATTCCTAAGGGAGAACATCATCATGGTCAGTGGATGGTCAACCATTACAGAAAAGTACTGGATACGGCTGCCAAATACCAAGTTGCAGTCAATGCCCACGAACCCATTATGGCGACCGGGATCAGGAGAACCTACCCAAATGCCATATCGCGAGAAGGCCTTCGGGGGCAGGAATTTAACACTTTCTCTATTGAAGGAGGGAACTCTACAGACCATTTGACTGTAGTTGCCTTCACCAGAATGCTTGCCGGACCTATCGATTATACACCTGGAGTATTCAAAAGAGACCTGCGTCCTTACAGGGATAATAGCCTGAATACAACCCTTGCACACGATCTTGCCTTGTATGTGGTCGTATATAGCCCAGTTCAAATGATCGCAGATCTTCCTGAGCACATTGGAGACCATCCTTTTATGAACTTCATCAAGGAGGTTGGAGTCGACTGGGAACAAAGTCTTGTATTGGATGGAGAAATTGGGGACTATGTAACTATTGCTCGTCAAGAACGAGGGACTGATCGTTGGTTCATTGGAGCCATTACCGATGAAAATGAACGAATGAAAGAAATTAGCCTTGATTTTCTTCCTGATGGGAAGGAATATGTAGCCAAAATTTACATGGACGGAAAAAGGGCAGGTTTCGAAGAAGAGTTCGTTGATTATGCCATAGATTCCAAAGAGGTAAAAAAGGGGGATGTTCTGAACATTCGTTTGGCTCCCGGTGGAGGTGCTGCTGTGAGCCTTCTTCCAAAAGAATGATGTAAAATTCGATCTTTTGGGGGGAGTATTTTGACCCTTTTGGATTTTGCATTTTGTGGTAGGTTTATCTTCCTGATTTTTCGTATTTTTGTGGCCTCAACAAACCACAGGTGATGGACATTTCAATTGTTATTCCTTTATACAATGAAGAAGAATCTCTAGCCATTCTTATGGCAGATATTCAAGAGCTTATGGATACCCTACCTCAATCTTATGAGGTGGTGATGGTGGATGATGGGAGCCGTGATAAGTCCTGGGAGGTTGTTCAACAATTGGCCAAAACCTATCCGCTGATTCGCGGAATTCGTTTCCAACGTAATTATGGAAAAGCTGCCGCTTTACAAATAGGGTTCGAGGCTGCTCGTGGGGATGTCGTCATTACCATGGATGCAGATGGCCAAGACCGACCAACCGAGATCCCTGAGCTTTACAGGATGATAACTGAAGATGGATTTGACCTGGTGTCAGGCTGGAAAAAGAAACGTCATGATCCTCCTTCCAAGACCATTCCTTCAAAACTATTCAACTCGGTTGTGAGGATGGTTTCAGGCATCAGACTGCACGATTTCAATTGTGGGCTTAAGGCTTATAAGAATCAGGTGGTTAAATCCATTGAGGTTTATGGAGCCATGCACAGGTATATACCCTTACTTGCCAAGTGGGCAGGTTTTGATCGGATTGGAGAAAAGGTAGTCGAGCATAGAGAGCGTGAACATGGTGTTTCCAAGTTTGGAGGTCGAAGGTTGATTACCGGGGGCTTGGACTTATTGTCTCTGCTGGTTGTGCAGCGATATTTCAAAAAGCCCATGCACTTTTTTGGCAGTTGGGGAGCCTTATTTACCCTAATTGGTGCGGCTGACCTGATTTATTTATTGACCATCAAAATTGTAGAAGGACAATTGGGCAACAGGTTACCTGCTATTGCCTTTGGTATGGTGATGTTCCTCGCAGGGATCATGCTTTTTAGTACGGGTTGGCTTGCTGAACTCATCGCTCGTAACTCTCCATTCAAGAATACCTACAAGATCTCTGAGAGGGTGATCGAAGGAGAAAGGGTTATGGAAGAATTGCTTTAAGAAAAGGGAAAATGTAGTTTCACTTTTCACTTTATCATATGACAAACATGGCGGGCTAACATATTCTCCTGCCTTTTGAACAACAATATTACTAATGAAATACCATCTGATTTCTGGAGGATGCGGATTTGTGGGAAGGAACATGGCCAAACGCTTGCTCAACACCACTCAGGATCGTGTAATTGTCGTGGATGACTGTTCTGTAGGAATGGAACCTGCGAAATGGCCCATGCCTGAAGGAGGTACTTTTCTTGGGGGTGCTCCTGTGCGTGTTCAGGACAATGTCGAGTTTTGGGGAGAGAATGAGCAATTTGTTTTTTGGAGGGGAGACTTCCGTTTCTTCCTGAGAAACATGCTAGAGAATGACAATTGGTTACAGGAAGCCTACGGTTTTGAAGACTTCGCCAAGTTTGAAGATGTATTTCACTTTGCTGCGATTGTAGGTGGGCGAGCCAAAATTGACGGAGACCCCATGATGGTTGCTCTTGACCTTTCGATTGATGCGGAGTTTTTCTACTGGGCTTGCCGCCACATGCCAAATCGTGTGATGTTCCCTTCTTCTTCCGCTGCCTATCCAGTGAATTTGCAAAAAGAGGGTGATTATGTCGCCCTGAAAGAATCAGATATCGACTTCCAGGGTGGAAATCTTGGGCAGCCCGACATGACTTATGGCTGGTCAAAGTTAACTGGTGAATATTTGGCTCGCATAGCCGCTGAGCATTACAAACTACATGTTGCCTGTGTGCGTCCTTTCTCTGGTTATGGTGAGGATCAAGACCTTTCTTATCCCATTCCTGCTATTGCTGCTCGCGCTGCAGGCAAGGAAGATCCATTCGAAGTATGGGGTACAGGCAAACAAGGGCGTGATTTTGTTCACATCGACGACTGTATCGATGCGATTCTTTTCGCACTCGACAACATCAAGGATGGTTCTGCGATGAACATTGGTTCTGGCAAAATCACCTCTTTCTTGGAAATCATTGAGATCTTCACCAAGTTTGCGGGCTACAATCCCCCGATCAAGCAATTGCTGGACAAGCCGGTAGGTGTACACGCTCGCCATGCAAACATGGACCATGTCTTTAACGAGCTGGGATGGAAGCCTAGCATTTCTTTGGAGGAAGGCATGCGCAGGGTTTATGATGCTGCTGTGGCACGTGTGCATGGTTAAAATATGAATTAGCTGGGATTGGAAGGTCAATCTCTAGGTATTATGATCTATTTGTATCATATTTTCAAATATGACTCAAATAGATCATTTTTTTATCTATGTTTCTTTTTTAACATATTTGAGAATATGATTTATATAGAGCATATTTAGGAAAATGATGCATACGAATCATAAATGAAGACAAGACAATATGCAGCGATAACAGGGGATATTGTAGGATCTTCTCACTTGAGAAAGGGGGAGAGGGAGAAGCTATTGACCTACTTGAAAACGATTTTTGATGAGATAAAAGAGAAATGGGGAGGTGAACTGGAGCAGGAGTTTGATATGTCCAGGGGAGATAGTTTTCAAGCTTTGTTGAATAATCCGATTTCTGCATTGAGGATAGTTTTATTTATCCGATTGAAATTATTGGCAGATGAAGAACGGAAATACCCGGAGAGTTGGGATGCCAGGATAGCGATTGGAATAGGAGCATTAGATTTTAAAGGAAATGAGGTAGCCACCTCGGATGGAAGAGCATTTAGAAATTCAGGTCCAGTGCTTGATAAAATGAAGGGGAAGGAACGGATTCGAATTAAGTCTGATGATGATGAGTTTAATGCAGAGATGAAAGTCGCCAGTTTGTTTTTGGATGCAGTCGCGGCAAGGTGGACTGATGGCCAGGCCTTGGTTATGCTGGAAAAGTTGGAAAAACTGGATAAGGTAACCCAAAAGGAAATTGCCAAAGCCTTGAATATGAAGTACCAATCAACAGTAAGTCGAATGTTAAGCGATGCACATTGGGAAGCTGTAGAGGAATTGATTAAGAGATATGAAAGTTTGACCGCCAGATTAGATAAAGAGACTGAGTAAAGACTAGATAAATGGATTTTATATTACTCCAGGACATGGATAAAGCAGCATATTTAAATAGTTGGGCAGAGTTGGCAAGGATATTTTTGCCATACTTATTGATCAGGTTTACCCTTCAAAGAGATTCCTGGGTGAATAAAAAAAAGGAGAAGATTATATGGATCTTACTGGAGGCATTGGTCATTGGGATTTCAACCTGGATTCTCTGGGGCAGAATGGAGGAACTTCAAACCATTTGGGTCATTCCTATTATGACAGTGGTTTATAGTTTAGTTGAGAAATGGAGACTGTCAGTTGAAGAAAAATATGAGAAAACGGAGAAGAAACACGATGATGCGAAGGAAAAATATGAGGACAAACTGAAGGATGAAAAAGCTAACAAAGAAGAAATTCAGGAGGTGAGTAGTTTAGTTGAAGCGCTAGGCAATGAAACGAGCAAAAGATATCGCAGGAAAACGTGGGTTATTCTTACTGGAATACTAATCTGCATAGTTGTATTGACCAGCTATTGGATTTTGAGTGATTTAGCTAGGCAAAATTCGCAAGAAGTAAATTTAAAAGTCTTAAAAGATAGTTTTAGCTTCATACATAAATCTGAATTTTGGCTGCTGGCTTTGGGGTATTTCATCATCTGGGGACCGACAGGTTACATCATGAAGATCATCACCATCCCTTGGCAAAGAGAGCTTCCAAAGAAAAATAAAGGCCTACCCAACGCAGGGCGATGGATAGGCATACTGGAGAGAACATTGGTCTTGTCATTTGTCTTGATAAACTCTGTTTCTGCCATCGGTCTACTGATCGCAGCGAAATCTGTCCTCCGCTTTGGGGAAATTAAGGAGGCTGATAACCGAAAAGAGGCTGAATACATCCTTATTGGAACACTGCTGAGTTTCACCATTGCCATAGCAGTGGGAATCTGGCTAAACGCTACAGTCGGCGACACAATCAAGGATATACTTGAAGGTAAAGGATTTTAGGTAAGCCCTTATTCTATGGAAAGATAGTAATAGCCATCTGAATGGCTTGGAACACGTTTTGTGATTTTATCTCCATTTCCATCAATCCATATAACTTTAACGCTGTATCCTTGAGCCTTATCAAAAGCGATGTCCAAACTTTGAAAGCTCTCATAGGAATTTTTTCCAAAGCGGATTTCCTCTACCTTTTCATTCCCGGCAAAAGAAAAATTAAGTATAAACTTTGCCTCTACAAAACCCGCCTTTTCCATATCCTCTTGCGAAAGCTCGACTTCCAATACCTGGTGAGCAATGGGATTCTGATCGGGATTGGTAGTCAAGTCCAATAACCCTTCGCAGAAGTTTGCCTCCGTCCAACCATTGGATTTGCTGATGCTGCCATCATTCTTGATTTCGGTGATCTGATATCGATACCCACGACTCATGTCCAGGACTACCGGAAAATTTACTTGTTGTTCGATGGTAAATGTCTGCTGCGCACTGAACTGGTAGTTGATGGGACGGGAGAGTTGGCCACCCAGGGTATAAGCCTGAAGGCTCACCCGTTTGATAGCCAGGTCAGGCCTCAAGCCATCTGCAAAGTCGTAGCAACGAAGTTCAAGAGAGGGAAAACCGACAGGAAAACCGTCCGCATTAACATCGACCTTTTTCAGGTTTTGAGGCCATGTGTTGACATCAGCCAAAATTTCAAGGGTATTTCCAAATACCACATGGGAACCTACAGTTGTATCGCTATCTGCGGTAACATCCTCTTTGAGTTCCTGCAACTTGGAACGGCTGCTTGAATCCCCTTCAAGGATCAAACTATTGCTGATTCCGGGAATGGCACTTGCCAGGTAGGTATAGGAAAAGCTGATGGACAACTGTTCTTTCTCCATGTTTTGGATCAGCAATTGAGCTTCATGGGGGTTTAACTTAAGTGTAAAAGTCTTTTCCTCCCATTCTGAAGGGCCGTTTTCCGAAATATTTACTCCTCCGAGCCTTCGGTTTTGTGGATGTCCATTGGGATTGCTTCCAACTGGCGCGACAAGTTCAGCGCCAATCCCAGCGAGGGGAATAGGCTTCAGCCTGACCCAATTACCGGTTTGCTGGCGAAGGCTTCGTTCTACTTGATAGATTTGATTCTTGTCTGCCAGAGGCCGCTGGATGGTAAATTGTGCCACAGAGAGAAATTCATTTCCTCCTTCATTCGCCCTACAGGAACTTCCTGTGTACCTCATGGCGAGGAACTGAAATGAGGGCCTACCACTCTTCTCAATCTTGAGTTGAAGAGGTGGAGGCACATAATAATAAAGGCTGCTGTCCTTGAAGTCCTGGAAAATTCGTAAGCCTTCCATAGAGCGTTCTGTATTCAGCATGGGTTGAGCTTGAAGAGAAAAGCTTAGGAGGAGGAATATCCCAGGGAAAAATTTTATAAAGTGAATCATGAGAAGGATCAAGTTATAGACCCTGTCAGGCTTATAACCCTGACAGGGTCTAGTTAAAAAGTGCAAATTGCAAACACGACTTAGGCATATTATTCTCCAAGCTCAGGAATCAATTCCTTCACCTGCTTGTCTCCTATGACAATTTCTAGGTTGTCAGTTCTTGCCCAATGGTCAGACCTGTAAACTGTACCGTCAGGAAGATAAAAGGTCAACTTATACTCAATGTCTGCTCTGATTCCCGGGTCCAGGAATACAGTACCCAAAGCACCACTGAAACCATCGGAACGAATCATTTTGTGAGGCAAATCAATCTTGGTCGTACCGGTAGGATCGGCCTGTCTCGAACGCAGTTCAATCTTCATCATCTCTGCCTTCACAAACCTCAAGGGCGAGAGGGTCGTAAGCACTACCTCCTTGGCACGATCATCTCCAAGGGCTTTCATGATTTTTTTCTGCACAAGTCGATTGCAGGACTTACAGGGATTTACAGAGTATTCAATCCATACCTTCTTCACGCTTTTGTCATTATCCAGAAAACCAGGAAATAGCCTGGCGTCAATTTTTGCAAGGGCTTTTTCTGGGATTTCTGCATTTCCCATTTGCCAGGTATAGATAAAGGGCTTGACTATATTGCCAGTCTTCTTCATCCTCAGGACATGTAAGTTCTTCAAGACCAAGGGATAATCAGAAGGGTTTCTCCAACCATCTCGACGCCATGCGCTGCCATTGAGTTCGATGGTGCCAAAGGTTGAAGGATCGTCCAACTTTAGCGTAATGGGAATGTCTTTCGCCGGAATATCCGAACCTTCCGGGCTTAGTTTTAATGTTCCATTCAAACCAATGTTGCTGAAAAGAGCCGTCATCAGAAAGTCAGGCCTGTCAATAGGAAAAGATATGGTAATGGGATCAAGAAAGTCCTTAGGCGCCTGAACAATGATACTTGAAGGATCAACCCCATAATTTTGGACTTGAGGAAAAGAAACCTCCACCGCCACAGGCATTGCCAGGAGCTTGTTTACAGGATATTGACTGGAAACCGGATCACTTTTGACATCGAGTTCCAACAGCGCCCTGGCAATCTCTATGTCCCTTCTGGTGATGTTGGGTTTCAGACGAGCTGTAACTACAACCTTTCCACCTCCTGCGCTGGCATCCTGGTTAAATTCAACGTCATATTTCCCCGTCTGGGCATCCCAATTCAGGCTGTAGGCCGAAGGCAGATAGTAAAAATATCCTGATTTAGGATTCACATCCCTATAGATATTTCGATAAAGATTAAGGATGCCATTATTGGATTCAAAAGGATAATCGCTCTTCACCTGATTCAGGTATTCAAAGGGAGAATTGGAAGGACCTTGTGGGTTCAAATCATCCTCTTCATTTTCTGTGTTGCTGTCAGTTCCAAAGTCAATGGTATTCCCTTGAGCATTAAGAAGAGAAATACCCTGACCAAGAATAAGGCTTAGGCAAAGGAGTATATGAATGATATTTTTCATTTGGGTGATTGTTGTGTGTGGCAAAGTATTCAGGGCTTAATGGTTCGGGCAGATTTAAAAGGGAGCAGTTTGACAGGTATCGTAATGTTGGAAATGGCATTGGGGTCATTGGTAGGAGGACTTACACGCCATTCCTTCGAAAGGAGGTAGATGTATTTGGGTGCTGTAATGTCTTGAATGCCGCCCCCATCAGAAATACCGGGTATTCCATCAAGGACTGAGTCTCCCTTTTTCTCCTTCTTCACAAGCAAAACCTTAACCTTCCGAGATGAGATATAAGGCTTGGAATAGGACCTGCCTGGAGTAAAACTGAAGGAAATATCTATGTTCCCATCTCCAGGAGCCAGGTCTACAAGGGCTACATTGATGTCCTGAAGAGGGTTGTCTCCTCCTGTCATGATAAAGGCCTTTGCTTGCATGGAAACATCCTTGGGAATGTTCTCATAATATAGGGTCAAAGTGATTTTCTGTTCCTCCTCACTCTGTTTGACCAGCTTGCTGATGTTTTTACTACCAAACATTGGACCTTCTAAAAGTTTGAGCTCCTGCTGCCCATGGCCAATCAGTGGGCAAAGAAGAATAAGAAGCACTAAGGCTTGAATCGCTTTCATGATGATTCGGATTTTCTTAAGCGGTTTGAAAAAATAATTCAAAGTTGTTGATCACAGTATGGGTCGTGCCGACTAACCAGCCAAGCAACAGTTACTGAAAAAAGGACGAATGAGAAGAAGAGTTTACTTGTCCTGAAAACAGTTTTTCTGATTATCCAAGGAATGAAGGGGATGAAAAAAAGGACAGTTAGGGAAATGTAAATTCTTTTTTGAGATCGTCTGACAAGTAGAAATTTTCTTAAAACACCACTAGCCCCATGACGGAAGCCCCTGTTTTGACCATTCATTCGGAGTAATTCGAAACGGAAGAAACAAGGATGCATTCTTTCAACCTCATGAAAAACATACCTATGAAAAAGCTTATTCTCATAATTTCAACAATGGTATTTTGCCTGACATCAGCACATGCAGTAGTCATGTATGATGAGGGGCGAGAAACCATCGATGGCATCCAATTGCTACGAGACCGAGAAGATCCACTTGCCTATTATTACCTTCCCCAATATCCCCATTTGTCAAAAAAAGAAGACGGGAGTTTGGAGTTTCTTTGTATGAAGTATGTCGGTAAGGGAGGTGAAGAGACCAATGGAGGAATATTCCATGCACTGATCGAATTTTCCCTTCCTGTTGAAGTCATTGCTACTTTACAGGCAAAATTGGAAGAAAAAATCAATGGAGCCAGGATTGTAGGACCAGTTCCAATGATGCAAGCGGCAGAAGACGATGAAGATGGGCTTGCCCGATTCTCTGTAGTGTCTGCCATTTTGAATGATACCAAAGGCGACAACCCATTCACTTCAAATGTCCTGACATCCGGATTTGCTCCTTTACTGCCAGGTTCAAAGGCTGCGATTGCTGCCAAACTCAATCAAAGTGGAGCAACCCTGCTTTGGGAGTCGTTATCTGGGCCTACTTCAGATATTTCGGTATCTGTAAGAGGATATTACGAAGCAGCCGTAAAGGGATACAATGCCGTAATTACTGCGGATATGTCTACAGTTTACAAGCATTATTCAAAAATCAAAAACCAACAATCCGGATACACCAAAAAGCAGCTCAGAGATATCAATGATTCATTGATTCAGACTCAGATGATCAAGATCGACGTTTTTGACAGATCCAAAGGCCTTGGAATCAAGGTAGATGACATGGAAAACATCCTAAATATGGTTACGGACAAGTTGATCGAACTGATGTTTGATGCAGAAAATGGCTGGGCCAAAACTCCAGAAAGGGAAGCCGCTGTGGAAGCCAATCAATTGAAGGGAAGGCAGGAAAGGGGATGGTTTGCCAAGACATTCCTTGGACCAGATAACACACCTTATTATTCTGATAATCAATATGTCCTGAAGAAAAGAGAAGATGTTAGGGTAAATAAATTCTATCTCAATCTATCCAAGTCTACCACGATTAAAGTACCCATCTATTCTTCAGGCAACATTGGAGGACTGTATGATAAAATGAAAGAAGATCCCAGGTATTTCAGGATCGTGGACATGGATGATGCTGCATTCCAAAAAAGAGATGTACACTTTCAGGTAGATGGTACTTACATCAATGCTTTCGAGGAACTGATCAATTTTGCCACCATTACTTTTGTAAAGGACAAAGAGGGTGGGGAAGCCATAACCAGAGACCTGGTCTTCAGAAAAGAAGGCATCGACAAAAAGTACTTCCAAACAGTCAGTTACCCCCGCCTTGGAAGCGCTGAAGCAGATTGGCTCAATTACAAATACAAAGTGAGTTGGAGCATCAAAGGGATTCCTGAAGCCATCGTTCTTCCAAGCGAAAATACATGGGAAAGGACCAATGCAACTTCAATTCCACTTGTACCTCCACTGGAAAAGAGAAGCCTGGAAGTGGATGCGGATAGAGGGTTGTTCAAAGAGTCAAATGTCTTGTCTTGCACCATTCGCCTGATGACAATTTTGGGAGGAAAGGCGAGGGTTCACAAAACATTGGTACTTCGTGCAAATGACACTGAAGGTACAAGCAAGACCTCACTCTTTTTTGATCCTGGTGAGCCGATTCTTTATGAAGTGAGCTGGTATTCAAGAAATGGGAGGGTGAAGAGGAAGGCTGAAGTATTGGATGGAGAATATCTTTTCCTGATACCCCCTTCAGAGGATGAGTTTACCAAGAATTAAGTAGCCGCAAAAACAAAAACGATGAAAGTAATCCAAATTTTTATTTGGCTAGGATTGTTGTGGCCAATGTTAGGGGCTCAACTTCACGGCCAACAGGTATTGATCGACAGGGGAGTGAATGTCGAAGGCCTTTGGGTTTTCCCGCTCTTGAGTGATCCCAATACCTATCTCTACCTTCCTTATGAGTCTAAATTGTCAACGGACGAACAAGGAAATCCCAAATTCTCACTTTTGAGGTACGTAATCAATGAGCCTGGGGAAGGACAGGCCTCTGAAACGATCACTGAGGCAGATGGGGGGGCAGTACTTCATTTCCTGATCGAGTATGGAACTCCAAAAGAATTGGTAGAAACTGCCCAGTCCAGTTTAAGAGAAAGAATGGAAAACGACTCCATTAAGGTCAGAGGGCCTGTAATTTTTGAAAAAGGCAGGTATACATTGGTTTCTTCCATTATCAAGAACAAGCAAAAAGAAATGGAGGTCCTCGCAACAGGGGAAGCTCCGGTTCTGGAAGGATCAAAAATCGCCCTCAGCTTTGAGCTGACGCCTCAAAAGTCCAAACTTTTATTGGAGAGTTTGAAAATGAAAACCTCAGACTTGTCTATTGTATTTGACATGGCATTTTCTGGGCTAACTGATAGTTACAAGGCAATGCTCGAGGTGGACTGGTCGGAAATCCAGCAAAGTCAGGCCTTCAAAGCTGGTGGTAGTGTCTACTTCGTGGGGGCTGATGTGGAGTTGGGCTTTGAACGATTAAGAAAGGACAATGCCATAAAGCTGACGACTGTTGGGGATGGTGGAAATCTGGATGCCTTGGTACAGACGGTCTATGATAAATTGCTGAAAATGCTATTCGAACCTGTCAAACCTGAATCGGTTCCTGAAGACCAACAAGGTGGTTTGATGGATGCCATTGGTACTGCGATAGGTGGAGCCTTGGGTAATAGCAGAAATACGACAGGTTTCGGGCTGAATGTCGGTTACCAAATGAAGGATTTCAAAACCGAAGGGAAATCGATCATGCACTTCAATGGACGTTCTACCGTCCAAAGGCATCATTTTATCACCTTCAATGCTGGGAACCTTTACACCAAATATGGCAAAAATAAGGCAGTTTTCCAGGATGTACCCCTATATGACCTGGCTTTCCAGCAGCGAGAAATCTACGTCGGAGTAGATGGCGACCTGGAAAAAGAGTTTGAAAGTATGCTCAATAGCGTAACGGTCAGTCTTAGAAAAAAGCACCAGAATGGAAAAGAAAGCCTTAGGCAGATGATTCTAACAAGGGAGTCATTCCAGGAATACGATGGCAAAATGTCTATGGTATACGGTTCCTATGAGGATAGCAACCGCACCGAATGGCTCAACTACGAATTCCAGACAATCTGGCAATTTCAGGGGGGAGGAAGCATGTCTAGTTCCTGGGAAAAAGGAAATGCTTCGATGATCAACCTATATACGCCATTTGAAAGAAAACTGATTGAGGTAGACGGAGACCTGGAAAGCCTAAAAGCCAAGGATGTAAGGGCCATTGTTCTAAATATTGAGTATCCATTTTTTGATGAAAGGAAGAAAAAAAGGGTAACCATAAGACCCGGGGATGAGCTTGGAGATAAGGGAATTGAGATTACCCTCCCCAATGAGGTAGATGAAGTTTCCTATTCATTGCTATGGATTCAAAAGGATGGGAAAAGAGTCGAGAAAAAGGGGACTGATAAGTATGGCTTGATTTTCATCGATGAAATGCCGGAACCATGAAAAAGCGAATCTGGATATACCTGATTGGGATGCTAATACTTCCAGCGATTGGTAAGGCTCAGGCATTTAAGCCCGAAAGCAAAATCAGTTTGAGTCTTAAGGATTCTAGTGAATGGGTCTTAATCTCTCGAGGCGATAATCCCCAGGCTTATTATTACTACCCAGCCAAATTGAGACTTAGTGTCAACAAGAGAGGCAGGGAGGAGATGTCGTTCCTGGAGATCAGAAAAAGTACAAATCCAAAAGATTCCAGTCTTCAGGCTGGTATCCTACACTTTCTGCTAAGCTGGGATCTGAGCCCAAGGCAAATCATGGAACTGGATACGGCTGTAAAACATCAAATCAATAAGCATGCAATGCTTTGGGGCAGTATTCCCTTGCAAACTGATGAAACTGATCCTGCAGTAGAGATATCTGCTACAAAGGCCAATGAATATGTAAATGTTCTGGTAAAAAGTCTACGTGCTTCTTCTCAGATACCTACTCATCCCGGAGGAAAATGGGCTGCCAGCTTTCAATTTGAAGCTAAAGAGGCTGAAAAAGTCCGCGAGGCTTTCAATGATCCTGCTCTCTGGGGAGATGGAGCCATTCACTGGAAATACTATTTCCAGGAATTGCAGGAAGAACTAACCCTAAGCATAGCTCTATCTGAGTTTTTGAGGAAATAAAATTTATGTCAACAATCACTTACAATACAATGAACCCAAATAAAACCTTTAAAAGCCTGTTGTTGATGATCTTCGGAATCCTTTTGTTGAGGCCGGGACAAGCACAGGTCATTGACAATGAAAACAAAGTCAATGTGATCCTTTCTGATGGGGTGAATGTAACCTTATATGGGGCAGCATCAACCCTTTCAGATGAGAAATCCAAGGAATACTATTACATGCCTACCAAACTGCGCCTGTCCAAAAAGGCAGATGGTACACCCATGTTTCTATTCCTGAAATACACCACAGAAGATCCAAGGGGAGATGAGAGCAATGGAGCCATTCTACATATGTTGATGGAGTATGGCTTGACCAGGGAGCAGGAAAGAGAACTTGGCAATAAGTTAAAAAGACAAGTGAAAGGCGCTGTCTTGAAAGGAGTCGTGGATGTAGATCCGGCAGAGGAAAATTCCATTCAGATTGTATCAGCCACACTCAACAACAAAAAAAGAGTAAGGACGCTGGTTCATTCAGGAAAGGCTCCGAAGTTCCCTGGAAATAAGATTGCCGTTGCGGCTGAACTGGACAAAAATGCGGCCCAGTTGATGGATGCAACATTTAAGGAAACATCTTCTATCGCTGACCTGTCGATTACCCTTGCCTACGATTACCATGTCCGTGTACCTGCGGTTAAAGGCTACATCATTGAAGACTGGTCAAAACTGGATAGCCTCCACTTGTTGGACAGTGCCTATTACAGCAAAGAGGTCAAAAAGGAAAAAGACTACGGAGAGAAAGCCATTAATGGAGTTGTAGGTGGAATCGTAGGAGGACCGATTGGTGCAGCCATTGGTTGGTTTGGTTCTGGAAATAAAAAGACCACCAAAAGGACTTATGATGAAATGAGGAATTTCTATCGCTTCATGGAAGAAAAGGGAGTCATAGAAATGCGATTGGAGGAAAACATAGACGATGCGCGTATTCAGACCATCCGAGACGCCTTTTTCCAACACTTCCTCAACAGCTTTACCGAGCGGGTTTCAGAGGAGGTTCCCTCACCGGGCAAACAAGAGAAGGTGGCCATGCCCAATATCAAGATTGGAAACGAATATAAGTTTAGAAGAGAATTTGTAGAGATGATAGTGGAAAAAAGAAGAAGAGAATTCAACCTTTCTTATGCTTTTGCGGTGAAGAAATCATTCCAAATGACCGAGAATTTGGCTTCCTGGTACGATGGAGTAAAGCATAATCCCAAATGTGTAGGTGAAGTGGTACTGAACGATCCCTTCTTCCAACACCGACAAGTCAACATGATCCTTGACCTGGATGCAGAGGATATGATGGGAAAGGAACTGAACTATGTAACAGTCAATGTCAGGAAATCGAGGAAGTTACAAGGGGGAAACGATTTCGAAGAGGCCATTACTTTTGACAGGTCATTCTTTGCCAACAATGGGAACAGAGCTGAATTGGTCTACTCAAAAGCAAAGTCTGATAAGCCTTCCGAGTATGAATACAAGGTTCAATGGAGCTTAAGGGGAGGGAATATTTGGCCTACACCAAAGGAAGATACTTCTTGGCAAAAAGGCTCATGGCAGGCGATTTCTCTTTCTCCGCCGGTCGAACCCAGGTTTATCAGGTATGAAGTCGACCTTGACGAGTTACAGGAACTGGATCTTAGGAATGCTACCCTCCAACTTCGTTATCAGAAGTTTGGGCGAGAAGTGGAGACCAACCTCAACATCAGTTTGTATAGCAAAGAGCCTTACAAGGAAAAAACCATCTACATGGACAAGGGAACTCAAGGCTATGCCTATCGGCTGGTATTCACCCATAAGCGAAAAGGCGTGATGGCCATGCCATGGGAAGCCAAGATCAATACCGATTACATCTTTGCGGTGGTTCCACAGGAACTCTACAACAATGATGAAACCTTTATAGAGCAAGCTCTGGAGGCAGGAAAGACCATTCTAAGGGCAGCCAGGGGAGATCAGGAGGTGGACGAGAAAGACGCTATCCTGGATAAGTTCGCCGATGTCCTCAAAACTGATTAATCAAGCTGAATTAAAATTTCACACAACAATACCCATATAAACATTAAAATTATGAAACTTAAAATGCATACAGGTGCCCTGGGAACAATGTTTCTATTGTTGGCATTTGTATTTGATGGATTGCTGATGGGGCAAATCGTCGATTATCAGAATGTGGTAACCGTTATTCTGGACGATGGTACGCCAGTGATCATGTATGGTGCAGTCAGTACGAAGCGGATGAGTGCAAGCACGGGTAGATTGTCTACCAAGAGAGACTTGCCATTCATTGAGGGAAAACCTACTCCCAGACAAAATCAAACCCGCGCCTATGCATATGCACGAAATAGAAGACGTCCTTCTCAAAGCATATCTGTAGGTTCTGCTATCGCTCCGATCAGATACTCTGATGGCTACTATTTCTCAGGCGAATACTTCTACCTGCCTACCAATTTGAGGTTGGCCAAAGGACCTGATGGGACGCCTAACTTCCTGTTTTTAAAGTATACCACGGATGAAAAAGCGGACGCTGGAGGTACCCAGGGTGCATTGATGCACTTCCTGATGGAGTGGGGCTTGACTTCTGAGCAGGAGCAAGAAGCCCAGCAGAAATTGGAGGAGAAGATCAAAATGCTCAAGCAAGGCGATCGCTCAGGTAAATACAGGATGATCAGCAAGCCTGTCCTGAAAGGTCCTATCAAACTGACGGCAGAGGAAGAAGGTAGCTTTGAAATTGTTTCTGCTACCCTTCAGGATAAGACCCTTGCACCCACCGTTGTAAAGTCTTCGAGGGCTCCGACCTTGCCTGGACAGAAGATTGCCGCCGCTGCGAATTTGGATAAAAATGGTGCCCAGCTATTGGCCGCAACTTTTGAAAAAAATCGATCTATCACAGACCTGTCAATCGAGTGTTTTTTCAAGTACAAGGTTCTGGCTCCTGCTGTGCAAGGAAAAATTCGTATTGATTGGGTGAAGATGTACAACAATTACTTTAAGGATTACGAGGAAAAAGAAACCAAGAAGAAGTACTCCCATACCCAGGTGCGTACCAAAAGGAAAAAGTTTTTGGGCATTACTTATCACAAATCTCGCAAGACCAGGAGGATTTATAAGAATGTACCTGAAATCACCAACATCAACCTGTTTACTGAAGATGCTATGTCTGCAGGAGTCATTGACTTTACCCTGGACAATTTCAGTGATCCTAATGATCCTATTGCTAAAAACCTGATTGAGACTTTTACTCAGATGTTGCTCGATCAGCTTTCATTTGATGACCAAGGTGAGAGTGTAGAAGGTGAGCAGTTGGAAGATCCTGAAAAAGAAGCGGACGGCCTTAAGGAGAGTGTAAGTAATTACAGAAACTATAAGATTGATGTTCAGAAGATCAAGTCCAAGATGGAAAAAGGTGTTCAGATCATTAACATGAACTACCGAAGTGCATTTTGGGAAACAGTTGGTATCACTGATAACCTTGCCACCTGGTATGATGGAGTCCGGAACAATCCCAAGTGTGTGTCTTCTGTAAATCTTAATGATCCATTTTTCCAGCACAGAGACATCAATTTCATCCTTGACCTTGAAGCTGAAGAGATTTTCAGTAAGGAAATCAACTATGCCACCGTGAATGTAAGGAAGCGCAGATCCAGCGGATCAGATTTCAAGAGTTCATTTACGATGGGTAGGGATTACTTAAGGAACGAAGGTACACTGGCAACTGTATCATACGCACGTGGAGATGATAGAAACTCTGACCTTTATGAATACAAGGTACAATGGTCGCTAAAAGGAGGGAACATCTATCCTGAGAATCCCCAATGGGTAGATGGTGATTGGCAGGGGGTGACCCTGGCTGCTCCCTTGAAACCTAGAAGCATTGAATTCGAGGCTGATCTGGACGAAATGCGAGAGCTGGGAGTTACCCGAGCTACGCTCCAGGTGCGCTACCAGAAATTCGGCAAAGAAGTCGAAGAAAACATTCCACTTACAGTTTCTAAAAACGAGCCCCTGGTAAGCAGTACCATCTATCAGGATCGAGAAATGCAAGGATATGTATATCGACTGGTATTGAACCACAAAGAGCATGGCAAACTTGCCCTGGACTGGGAAGCCAAAATCAATGACGATTATGTCTATGCTGTTATTCCTGATCAGCTCAGGGAAAAGAACAAGGAATTCATCCTTAAGCTGGTCCAGGCAGGACGTTCTGTCTTAAAACCTGGTGCAGATGGATCTGTAAATCCTAAAGCAGCTGTTTTAGACAAATTTGCTGGAGCAATTGAGCTTTTCTTATCTGAATAAATCCCAAGGCCCGAAGGGTATTCCTTCGGGCATCATTTCCAATTTTCAAACACATAACAAATATGAATCGCATTATCTTAAGTATATGGGTCTTGCTTCAGTTGGGATGCTCTGGCCTGATGGCTCAGCAGTTTCTCCTGGACAAACCTGTAAGTGCAGGGGAGTTGACCCTCTTTCCGAGCATTGACAATCCGAATGAGTTTTATTACCTGCCCGACAAGATCCAGATCGGTAAGCATGCAGACGGATCTCCCCAGTTTTCATTTATCAAGTATGTTAAAAATACAGATGCCAGAGGAGGTTCTGATGTGATCACCGAATCCAACGATGCAGGAGGTATTGTTCACGCAGTTGTTGCCTTGGATGTAAGTGAAGAACAACTCAAGGAAGCTGGCCAAGCACTTCGTAGAGTAAAATCAGCAGGAAAAATTGTAGGTCCCGTTGTTTATAAAAGTGGTACTGTTGCTTTAATATCTTCCTTTAATAAGGAAGGAGAGAATGTAGAAGCTGTAGTTGGATTGGGCACGGCTCCCATCCTTGAGAATCAAAAAGCGGCGGTTTCAGTACACCTGAGCCAGAGAGGTGCAGACATCCTCTGGGCCACCTTTCAGACACCAACGCCCGACTTTTCTATTTCTTTCGAAATGGAGATCGAAGGCTTTCTGTCTCCCAAAAGAGCCAAAATTACCGCGAATTGGGAACGAGTATATAGCCACAAATCATTCGAAGCAGCCCTGGCCAGCCCTATGCTTTCAGGTGAAATCAAAATGGCATTTGACGATTTGAGAGATGAAGGTGCAATCAAGGTAGAGCAAGTGGGAGAAGATGACCAGATGGATGCATTGATCCAAACTGCCTACACCCAGTTGACCAACCTGATGTTTGACAAGGTGGCAGGTTCCGGGGTTCCAAAGGTGAGTGAACTATTTCCCGGTTCAGATA
This sequence comes from Bacteroidia bacterium, assembly GCA_022760475.1. GTDB lineage: Bacteria > Bacteroidota > Bacteroidia > J057 > J057 > JALEFZ01. The sequence goes on from JALEFZ010000086.1 coordinate 38,216, forward strand.
AATCCATGCTGGACCGTGCAACCGAAACCCTGCGTCATCACCGCAAGGAGGCCATAGACTACAATACCAAGATGAAGGAGCTTGAAAACAAGCGATTTGAGCAGGAGGTAAAGCTGAAATCTGAGCTTGCAAGAGCTAGACAACAGCAATTTGCACAGAACGGCTCAACTTATCAGGCTCCAAACAGACTTGATGCAGATGGCAATGCATTGCCAGAGAACGGAAACAATGAAGACCGCAATGCCAATAACAACAATCAAAATAGAGAAAGAATGGACGTACCTACCATGTCTGTAGCCCTTTCCTACCAGATGAAAAAGGAAAAGCGTTCGGGGAAATTTACCATTGACCTGAATAAGTACACCAAGGATCTTCGCTCAAGTAATTTTGTAGAGAATTTTGGTTCCTTCATCAACATGGAAGCTTGTCCTTCCTGTTTCAAAAGGGTTAACCTTTATGATCCACTTTATACCCAAAGAAATATCCATATCCGTGTTGACGGTTCTGTTTCGGCTGATGACTTCGGGAAATACCTAAATGGGGTAGAAGTAAGCATCAGGAAAAAGCATGAAAATGGACAAATCACTTTGAAGGGAGTACAGATCAACAAAAAGCTGTTTGTTGACAAGGCGAATGATTTTGTTGTGAATTATGGATGGCAGGGAGACGACAGCAGAGAAGATTGGCTGGAGTATGAATTCCGTACCAAGTGGAGCTTCTTTGGAGGTGCTTCTTACGAAACCGAATGGCAAAAAGGTGAGGACAATGTCATTGGATTGGCACCTCAACTGGTGAGGAAGCCAGTTTATATCGAAGCTGATTTCGAAGAACTCAAGGACGTTAGATCTGCTGAAGTCAAACTCATCAGCAAGGTGAATGGCAAGGAACTTATCCAAAATGTATCACTCAATAAAAAGACAGGTCAATCTTCAAAAACGGTTGACTTGATTATGCAGAGAGATTCAGATGAGTTCGAATACCAGATTGTCTACTTCATCAAAGGAAAAGGCCCGAAAGAATTTCCTAGGCAAAGCTCTACCTACGGCCGCATTTACCTCGATTAAATTCCAGAACAAAAATTAACAAACAAATCATGTTACGCATAACAGCTTTAATTCTATTGAGTGCATGCCTGATGGGCTCTGCACCTGTACATATGCCGCAGGCCTCCACGCTGCCTGAGAAGGTTGAGTTTGGGAAGAATGACCCTCAAAATCAATCTTACGATATATATTATCACGTTCCGTTTATCCCACAGCCTACTGGAGCTGCTTGTTGGGCAACTTCCATCGCCATGATCCTTTGGTGGAGAGACAATGAGGATGCTCAGATGTGCCTTCAGGATGCCTTGACACCTGCTCAAGTCGCTGGAAACCTGAGCTATTGGAACCAATACTTTACCAACGGACTGAGTTCATATGACGGAAGAGCATTACCTGCTTTGGGATTCGAGCGCATTGCTCCGCAATCATTTGAAGTATCTACCCTTGCAGAATGGCTCAATACCTACGGCCCTATGTGGGTGGCTTACTTTGGATGTACCAATCCAGTAAGTAATTGCGGCCATGCTGTAGTTCTGGTTGGTCTGAAAGGGGATGGAACCCCTGGTGGAACCAAGGTAATCCTCCACGATCCTGATGATGGTACAGGAACCTATCCAAACTTAGGGGTAAGAGATCGCGAGATGACCTACACGGAGTTTATTCAAAGATTGGATAACCGTGCTTTAGACAGACTGGATCGACCTGCCGCCCAAAATAACCAGGTAACTTTTCTGGCACATTTGAGGAGAAGTAATTAATCATGAAAAAAGGGATCAAGAAACAAAACTTGATCCCTTTTAATTTACTGAATGCTAAAACTATTTCACCTCAAAGGTTTTTTCTTCCATACCGATTCCTTTTAAGGTCAGCTTTTCCCAACTCTTCGGAAGTGCTCCTCCTATTTGTTCTACTCCCTGATCGGTTATTTCTAGCCCTCCAAATCCATTCAGGACAGTTTGAAGGAGTCCTCCTGCTCCTGTTGCAAAATAAGGGTTGGTTCCACCTGCAGTTTCAGAGAGTACACCCAATGGAGGAACTGCATTTGGACGGTAGCTGTTGACAAACACTTCATAGGCTTTTTCAGGCTTGTTTATCCTGGCATATAGTGTGGCAATCACTGAAAAGCCCATAGCAGGTCCCTGGGGGTCCATTTTTTCTTCATAATAAAGCAAGTCTTTTCTGAGCTGCTTCTTATCCCGAACGATATCCAATGGGTAGGCCAGCAGATTTACATCTGCCTGTTTGATCATTTCTCCATTGTAAGTGGCATTTTCTCTTGTCGTACCGTTGTCAAACTTGAGAATAGGAATATTCTGTGCCACATGCGCCCAGTCAGGATCGGGCTCAAGGCCCAATACTTTAGCTGCCTGACTGGCATAGCCCAATACCGTAATGGCCATGCCGTTGGTATAGGCATTGTCATCAATGTTTTCCTGATATTCATTTGCACCAATGACATTTCGAATGTGATAAGCCCCAGGACCTTGTCGTTCCACCCTGCTGGTCCAAAAATCAGCCACCTCCTTCAGCATAGGGTAACCCCGCTCTCTTAGCCATTCTTTGTCCTTTGTAACTTGGTAATATTTCCAGAAAGCCCAAGCAACATCTCCGGTGATGTGGTGCTGGAATGGACCTGTTAATGCCCAAATAGGAGTTTCTTCCCCACCATCATCGGCTGATTCCCACGGAAACATGACTCCTTTGTATCCATGTGAAAAGGCATTCTGACGGGCAGCTTCCATCCGTTCAAATCGATAGTCAAGCAAGCTCTTAGCGATTTCAGGTTGCAAAAGGAGTAGGGGAGGGTACATCCATATTTCTGTATCCCAGAATATATGGCCATTGTATCCCAAGCCTGACAAGCCCATAGGAGAAAGGCTATAAGAAGTTCCTTCTCTGGCAAAACTGTACAGGTGGTAAATGGCGGAGTGGACTTCCTGTTGGACCATTGGATCTCCCTCAATAAGAATGTCGCTTTCCCACAATTTATCCCATGCTGCTTCGTGGCGCTTTAGTAGCCTCTCAATGCCTTCTAGCCGTGCATATAGGGTCAGGCGTTCCGCCTCATTGAAAGGATCTGCATTATGCTCACTCGAAATAATGGAAGAAACGACCGCAAAAGTATAAGATTCACCTGCTTTAATTTCTTTTTCAAATTCCATCCAGTGTCGGTTAAAATCCCAGTCCACATGGATTACCTCTGGTTCAGAGCCGTGTTTCTCCTCGAAGATGAAAGAATTCGAAGCAGCTACCTTATGGACACCTGTAGGGCTCTGGCCAACAGAAGTCATCAGAGGCAGGCTGACATGAGGCCTGTCTATGGTGGCAAAATAATTCCTTACCTCCCTGAGGTGGTCAGGTGATTTTATTAGGCTTCTTGATTTTATCTTGATGTCTTTATTGGCCTTTATGTTGACCAAGGCAAGAGCTGTATGAGGCAATTGTCTCAATGCCATCAATTCATGACTGACTTCTACCTTGCCCTGGAAAGAAAATTGTGTGATCAACTCGGCTTTCTTCATGTCCAGGCTTTGGGAGTACTCCTTCATCTTTGTTCTTGTGACCAATTCGCCATCTATTTCCATTTCAAGGCTTACCGGGTCAAAAACCTGAAGAATATTACTTACTCGTCCCCTTTGATAATTGTCATAAATGCCATTGAGGACTACAGCGGAAGACTGCATGGGTTCCGGTGCAGAAACCAGTCCAATCATTCCATTGGCAACTGTGATTCCGAAATAGGGACTTTCCTCATAGTTTTTTGCAGTAACTATCCATGGATCTGCTTTGTCCTGAGCAAATAAAAATATCCCAAAGAAGAAAATGATTAGGAATGTAGTAATAGTTCTCGTCATACTAGGAAAAATTTGTAGGTCATAATTTAGCCATAGCGAAGCATTTTATTCAAAAAAGCCTACAGATTTTTATCAATTTTGAAAAATCTATTCGCATCATTTCCCAAAATGATGTAATTTTCTAATTCAACTATACTCGCAAATGAGAACTACAGATACATTGATCATAGGTGCCGGGCCTGGCGGACTTGCCGTTGCAGGAAGGTTACGGAAATTGGGAAGAGACTTCGAAGTCATTGAAAAGACCGATAAAATTGCCTGGAGCTGGCATAACCATTATGATAGGCTTTGCCTCCATACCGTAAAACAACTTTCTCATTTGCCCCATTTGGCTTTTCCTGAGCATTATCCAACCTATGTCCCTAGAGAGGATTTGGTGAGGTATTATGAGTCCTATGCAGAGGAGTTCCAGATCAGTCCCCACTTTAACCAGGAAGCTGATATCGTAGAGAAGCAAGGTGATGGGTTTTTGGTCAAAAGTAAGGGAGGAATGAGCTTCCAGGTTAATAATGTGGTTGTGGCTTCAGGTGTGAATAGGGTTCCTTTTTCCCCATCATGGGAGGGCCAAGGTGCTTTTGAAGGTGAAATTACCCATAGCCGTGACTACAAAAATCCCCTTCCTTTTGTAGGGAAAAAAGTATTGGTAATCGGTTTTGGAAATACAGGAGCTGAATTGGCCCTCGACTTGGCAGAGCAGGATGTAGATGTGGCTGCTTCGCTGAGAAGTCCAATTACCATTGTGCCAAGGGATGTAAATGGCAGGCCTGTCCAACTTACAGCCAGAACCCTCGCGAAACTTCCCTTTGGATTGGGAGATTGGTTGGGTACTCAGGTACGCAAAGCAGTAATTGGAGATTTGTCCAAGTATGGGGTTCCTATGTCAAATGTGCATCCTGCTGTACAACTTCGAGAGACAGGAAAAACACCAGTGATTGATCTAGGGACGGTGAATTACATCAAAAATGGACGGATCAAAATCCTTAAGGATGTGAAGCAGTTCCATTCGAAGGGTGTGGAACTTGTGAATGGGGAAAAACATGATTTTGACGTGATTTTACTCTGTACAGGCTATAAAGCCAAGGTTGAAGAGTTTGTGCCGTGGATCGGACCATTTTTGGATAAATACAATGTCCCCAAAGGCCCTATTGGTACAGGAGAGCATAAAGGACTCTATTTCGTAGGTTTTGATAACTACAAATTGGGAGGTATCCTTGGGACGATTTTTAACGATTCAGAAACCATTGCAAAAGATATAGCCCTGCAGTCAACAAGTGAAAAAGTTTCTTAGAAATAAAAAAGCCGGGAGTATGTAGGCTCCCGGCTTCTTGTTAGCAATATCTTTAAAGCTCAAAAGGCATCATGCGGAATATAGCGCCTGGATTCTCAGTACCTACATACAAATAGCCATCAGGTCCCATCTCTACATTTCTTACCCTTCCGATGTTGCGCATGATGATTTCTTCTCCTTTGACTGAATCCCCCTCCATGATCACCCTTACAAGGTAATTGAACCTCAAGGAACCTACGATGATATCATCTTCCCATCCAGGGTATTTATCACTTTTTATGAAGGTCATTCCACAAGCCGCAATGGAAGGAATCCAGTAAAGTTCAGGCTGGAGCATCCCTTCCATTTCTGTTTTCTCTGTAAAAGTGGTGCCATTGTAATTGATGCCATAGGAAATGACAGGCCAACCATAATTTTCCCCTGGCATGATCTTATTTAATTCATCACCACCTCTAGGCCCATGCTCGTGCTCCCATATTTTACCTGTTTTGGGGTGCATGGCCAAACCTTGTGGATTTCTGTGCCCATATGAATAAATGGATGGCATGGCACCCTCCCTACCTACGAATGGATTGTCCTTCGGTATGCTGCCATCATCATTGATTCGGTGAATTTTTCCTCCATGGTTATCAAGATTCTGGGGATTAATGTCTCTTTTTCCCCTATCCCCCATAGAAAAGTACAAATAGCCTTCCTTATCGAACTCTAGCCTGGAGCCAAAGTGATGGTGAGTCCCCCAATAAGGCGACCCTTCAAATATTTCCTTTAGCTCGGTGAAGGCATCAGCTTCATATTTGGCTCTGACTATGGCTGTCGTCACCTTTGTCCCTCCCTCCTGGGGTTTGGAGTAAGACATATAAACCAAGGAATTCTCTTTGAAATTTGGGTGTAGCTCTATGTCGAGCATCCCACCTTGACCTCGGCTTCTTACCTTTGGGCTTCCACTGATTAAGTGTAGTTTCCCGTCTTTAGACAAACGATAAACCAAGCCTCCACGGTCTGTTACCAGCATATCTCCATTTGGCAAAAATTCCATTCCCCAAGGAATTTCTACTTCACTTTTATCAAATAATAGGGTGTCAAGTTGAATTCCCAATACTTCGGTGGTAAAGGTATCCGAGCCTGGGGTTCCTAATTCTGGGCTAAATTGCTTTTGATAATCCAGGGCTTTTAATACAAAATCAACCAACTCTTTTACTTCATCGTCTGTAAATGTCGTGTCAAATGCAGGCATACCATCAGCAGGATATCCATTTTTGATCCCAGAGAAAAGAGATTCTCTATCCATGCCATGCTGCCACACGCGGTCTACAAAGGCCTGCATTTTGCTTCCATGGCAACCTGAACAATAATTTTGGTAATTCTTTTCTGCTTGCGCAAAATCCCGGCTTTCATCATAATAAGTGATGTTACCTTTTTGATTCTGCCACCTACTGCCTTTCTTGGCTGTGTTGCATCCAAAAGCGATTAAAAGGAAGACCAGAGCAGAAATTGCCGCGATCCTTCGAACTGTTAGTAGTTTACTGAGCTTCATTACTTGGTGATGTGATTTATGCTCCAAATTACATCAAAAAGCCCGTTTTGTTTTTATTTAAGCCAAATTCTATGTGTGCTTTGTCCATGGGGAGACAAAATGTAGACTTGATATAAACCCGAAGGTATGTGCTTGGGAAGCTGAAAGGATTGTGAAAACTCCTCCGTATTTAACCAGCTTTCAAATACTTTTTTCCCATTCATTCCCAATACCCTTAAGCGTGAGGATGGCGATACATCAGCCCGAATTCTAAGAATTCTCGAAGCTGACAACCACACCTGATATGGATTCTGTGATTGGAGATCTTTTATGGAAATGGGTTTAGAAAAGGTCTTACCCGATGATCCTGCTACAACAAGCCTGATCCACTTGAAACCAACAAGCTTACTTAAGCTGGTTTGGCTAGACCAGTTATTCAGGCCTGAGCTTTCTTGTTTCAAGGATTCAGAATGGATTTTGTAGTAGGTCTTATCATCTTTTGAAACTTCTACAAATAAATGATAGCTCCCACGATCCATTAGAATACTTGCTGCAAGTCCCAATATGTTTTGATCCTCCTCTGAGTTAGATAGACTAAACTCCAATATTCTTGCCTCCAAAGATAAAAGGGTCAAGCATCCACAGTACATGACATTGGTATCAATGCTTCCGGTAAATACATCTATATAGGGTGAGGTGAGGGGAGGGGTTTGGTCACAGAAATCAATCATCCCTGTTAATGACCCACTCGCGTCAACTGTAGAACTTGAACTGACATCAAAATAGGCACAACCATCACCTGGACTAGGCCCAATGATGTTTCCATTAACTTCAAAGTCCATGGTATACACTTTACCAACCGCCTCCACACAAATATTTCCTGTATCCTGACGGAAGGTGTTGTCTACCACCAAGACGCCTCCATTCAGAAAATCTCCGCTTAGAAGAGCATCATTTGAAATGTTGATGGAATCCTGGTTGCAGAATTCCGCATCCGGATCGGAAAGGTTGAAATCACCTGACACCGTTAATAGGTTATAGTTCACCATCTGCCCACCACTAATTTCTAAATCCCCTCCAACCGAAAGCTCTCCGTTGTTGATAAACAAACCATCCTCTACTTCAACGTTATTATCCACATCAATGGATCCATTGTTCACGATCATAGCTCCAGGATCTGTAATGGTAATGTTCCAGTTTCCTGTTATGGTCGCTCCTGCCGCAATACACAGCTTGTCTGAGCTGCTGTTCAAGGTATAAGTTGGATTACTTACCGCTCCTGATAGCGTAATCGTACAACCTGAGGTTCCGGCATCACTTCCACAAGTTACGCATTGTCCAAAGGACTGATAAAATGAGAATAAAAAGAAAAGGAATACTAATGCATAAGTTTGAGGCAGCTTTTCCATGTGTCTTAACTTTTCAGAAAGTTGAGACTTGTGCCTCAGAAATGATATAGCTATGAATCTGATAAATTACATGAGTTGGATTATATGGATTTCTGACTTTAAATTCTCATATATTTAATACGAGAATGTAAAATAAAAAAAGGAAGCCTGTCAGACTTCCCTTTTTAGATCACTGGTGAAGTAATTTTTATTTTTTTCCAAACATACTTTTTACCCTTTGCAGCCCATCTACCAGTTTATCTATTTCTTCTTTGGTGTTGTAAAAGGCGAAAGAAGCTCTGATGGTACCAGGAATTTCGAACCTTTTCATGAGGGGTTGAGTACAATGATGTCCTGTCCTTACGGCTATCCCCAACTGATCCAAAATAGTTCCAGCATCGTAGGGATGAATGTCATCCAAAAGGAAGGATATCACACTGGCTTTTTTTTCAGCCGTCCCAATGATTCTCATACCTTTAATCTCATTGAATCGCTCGGTTCCATAGTCCAAAAGCTCCTTTTCTCTATTGGAAATGTAATCATAGCCGATTCTATTAATAAATTCTACGCCTGCTCCCAGGCCTATTACACCAGCAATATTGGGTGTTCCTGCTTCGAATTTATGAGGCAAATCATTGAAGGTGGTCTTTTCAAAGCTCACCGTATCAATCATGTCTCCTCCACCCATATAAGGGGGCATTTGATTAAGTAATTCTTCTTTGCCGTAGAGGACACCTACCCCTGTAGGTGCAAACATCTTGTGGCCTGAGAAAACCAAAAAGTCAGGCTCTAATTCTTGAACATCAATGCTTTGATGGGGGACTACCTGAGCGCCGTCAATCAGGATTGCTGCTCCTTGTTTACGTGCTGCTTCGATAATTTCCTTCACTGGATTGATGGTTCCCAGGGAATTGGAAGTATGTACGATGGATACCAATTTGGTTTTAGGAGACAACAGCTTGTGGTATTCCTCCATCAAAAGCTCTCCCTTGTCATTGACTGGGATTACTTTCAATATAGCCTTCTTTCTTTCTGCCAATAGTTGCCAAGGGACAATGTTGGAGTGATGCTCCATGTAGGAAATGATGATTTCATCACCTTCATGGATAAATTTTTCTCCGAATGAATGAGCAACCAGGTTAATGCCCTCCGTGGTACCTTTGGTGTAGATGACCTCATGCTCATGCTTGGCATTGATCATGCTTTGAATCAACTTGCGGGTATGCTCATAGGCATTGGTTGCGGTTTGACTCAGAAAGTGAACTCCACGGTGAACATTGGAGTTTTCATGCTCATAATAATGGTTTATGCGATCAATAACCGATTGAGGCTTTTGTGAAGTTGCCGCATTATCAAAGTAGACAATGTCTTTCCCATGAACTTTTTCTCCAAGTGTGGGAAATTCCTGCCTGATTTTATTTATATCCAATTGAGTCAATTCCATCATTTATCCAATTAAAAAACGCTGACCCGCCAGCATATACCGGGGCCAGCGCTTGATTAGGTAAAATATTTAGTATCTATCGCTTACCAGTTGTTCCAGGTATTCCTGAACCGGTTCTAGCGAAATATTTTCGATGACTTCCAGCGTAAACGCATGAATCATCAGCTTACGAGCTTTGTCTTCAGATAGTCCTCTTGCCTTGAGGTAGAACATTGCCTCCTTGTCAAGCTGCCCAGTGGTAGCTCCATGAGAACATTTTACATCATCCGCATAGATTTCCAACTGCGGTTTAGTGAAAATATTAGCAGTTTTGGTGAGTAGAATGTTTCTATTGGATTGATAGGCATTCGTTTTTTGAGCATCTCTGAATACATTGATCCTACCAGTGAATGCACCTGTAGATTTCTCATCAAGGATCCCTTTGTACAACTCATTTGAGAAGCAATTGGGCTCTTGGTGATTTACCTGAGTAAAGTTGTCAACGTGCTGACGACCGTTCAACAGGTAAGTTCCCATAAGGTGGGTTTCTGTATTCTGATCATTCAATCGAAAAATCAGGTTATTGCGAACCAAATCGCCCCCCATGGTAATGGTAAATACAGATGCCTTGCTATCCCTTCCTTGATGTACCTCTGTATGGTCAATCTGAGAGGCTTCACTTCCTTCCAATTGAAGTTTGATATATTCCAGCTGAGCATTTGCACCTACAGTTACCTCATGTAGGTTGTTGCGTAGCGTACTTCCTTCGCCGATCGTGTAGAAGGATTCTACCACCTTTGCAGAAGCATTGTCTTCAACGACCAGGAGGTTTCTATGCTGGAGTGCAATATCATTACCTTCAGGCGTAGAAATATGAACGATCTGAACAGGATGCTCGGCAATCTTTCCTTTGGGAACATATATCAATAATCCCTGATCTGCATAGGCGGTATTGATTGCTGAGAAAAGGTTGTTTTCAGAAGCAACAAGCTTACCAAAATATTTATTCAGTACTTCCAGCGATTCTCCTTTCACATGATGAAAGGGCACCAAGTGAAGGTTTCCTTCATTCAAGCCAAGACTGGAAAGTTCCTCTTTATAAACTCCATTAACAAATACCAACACATCCGACACCAATCCCTCAATTTTGAAAGGATCGACATCTGAAATTTCTGATGGAGAAGGAGTAACAAAGTTCTTCTTTTGAAGAGACTCCAGGCTGGTATATTTCCAGTCTTCCATCCTGCGGTTAGGAATCTCTAATTTTTCGAGTGCAGCCTGAGCTTGTTCGCGAACAGAAGGAACCAATGCTTTTCCATTCAGGTTTTTCCTGAATGATTTTAAAAGCTCCTCCTTGGATGTATTCAAGGTCGAATTTGACATAATAACCGTAATTTTTTAATGATACTAGGCTGCAACTTCTTCCTTGATCCAATCGTAACCTTTTTCCTCTAGTTCCAAGGCCAATTCTTTGCCACCAGATTTTACTATTCTTCCTTTGTAAAGGACATGTACAAAATCAGGTACAATATGATCGAGTAATCTTTGGTAGTGGGTAATTACCAGGAAAGACCTTTCTGGGCTTCTAAGTTTGTTTACTGCATTTGAAACAATCCTAAGTGCATCGATATCCAGGCCTGAATCAGTTTCGTCAAGTATGGCCAGTTTGGGCTCCAGCATAGCCATCTGGAAGATTTCGTTGCGCTTTTTCTCTCCGCCTGAGAAGCCTTCATTCACCGAACGCTTGGTAAGATTGGAGTCCAGTTCAACGATTTGCTGTTTCTCCTTCATCAATTTCAGGAATTGACCTGCGGTAAGGGCTTCCTGCTCACGATACTCCCTCACAGAGTTTACAGAAGTACGTAGGAAATTGGTCATGGAGACACCCGGGATTTCAACAGGATATTGGAAGGCTAGAAAAAGTCCTTCTCCTGCGCGCTCATCCGGCTCAAGATCAAGTAGGTCTTTTCCATCAAAATCAACCTCTCCTCCAGTAACTTCATACTCTTCTCTTCCTGCGAGCACAGACGCAAGCGTAGACTTTCCTGAACCGTTTGGACCCATGATCGCATGGACTTCCCCTGGATTAATGGTTAGGTTTAGGCCTTTTAGGATTTCCTGACCATCTATAGATGCTTGAAGGTTTTTAATTGTAAGCATATGTGTGAATGCGAATGATGTTGTTGTTCTAATGTTTGGCTAGTTTTTATCCAACAGACCCTTCAAGGGAAATGGACAATAATTTTTGAGCTTCGACTGCGAATTCCATTGGCAACTGATTCAGTACTTCCCTGGCATACCCATTAACAATCATGGATACAGCTTTTTCTTCGTCAAGTCCTCTTTGTAGACAATAGAATATTTGGTCTTCCCCAATCTTGGAGGTTGTTGCTTCATGTTCTACCATCCCCGTCGGATTTCCGACTTCTATATATGGGAAAGTATGTGCCCCACACTGATCACCGATCAGCAAAGAATCACATTGCGAGAAGTTTCTAGCATTTTCAGCTCCATTCATGACTTTCACCAATCCTCGATAGCTGTTGTTAGACTTTCCAGCCGAAATACCCTTCGAGACAATCAAAGACTTGGTATTTTTCCCCATGTGGACCATTTTGGTTCCTGTATCGGCTTGCTGTCGTCCGTTGGTAACAGCTACTGAGTAAAACTCTCCTTCAGAATTGTTTCCTTTCAGGATCACAGAAGGATACTTCCAGGTGATGGCAGAACCAGTTTCAACCTGTGTCCAACTGATTTTGGAGTTGTCTCCACGACAGATGCCTCTCTTCGTTACGAAGTTATAGATACCCCCTGCACCAGTTTCAGGATTACCTGGGTACCAGTTTTGGACAGTGGAGTATTTGATTTCAGAGTCTTTTTCTGCTATGAGTTCTACTACGGCTGCATGCAGCTGATTTTCATCTCTCATGGGGGCGGTACAGCCCTCCAGATAACTGACATAAGAGCCTTCTTCAGCTACAATGAGAGTTCTTTCAAACTGACCGGTATTCTGCTCGTTGATTCGAAAGTAGGTAGACAGTTCCATCGGACATCTTACTCCTTTGGGGATATAGACGAAAGAACCATCAGTAAATACAGCAGAGTTAAGTGCTGCGAAGTAGTTGTCAGTTCTAGGAACTACAGAACCAATATATTTTTTGATCAACTCAGGATACTCATGTACAGCTTCAGAAAAAGACATGAAGATGATACCCAGTTCAGCAAGTTTTTCCTTGTAAGTAGTCTTGACAGATACAGAGTCAATCACTGCATCTACGGCTACCCCTGCAAGCATTTTTTGTTCCTGTAAAGGAATGCCCAATTTTTCAAAGGTTTTGATCAATTCAGGATCAACCTCATCCAGGCTCTCATACTGCGGCTTTTTCTTAGGTGCAGCATAATAATATATGTCCTGGTAGTCTATGGGGGGATAATCAACATGTGCCCAGTCAGGCTCCTCCATCTTTTGCCAGATCTCGAAAGCCTTAAGCCTCCACTCCAATAGCCATTCAGGCTCATTTTTCTTGGAAGAAATCAGACGTATGATGTCTTCGTTAAGCCCCTTCGGAGCCTTGTCCGTCTCGATTTCAGTTACCCAACCGTATTCGTACTTTTTTTCTGTAAACTCCTGGATGATTTTCTCATCAGGACTCAGTTCTTCAACTTGGAGGGTTTGGTCTTCAGCCATCTTTAAAATGGTTATATTTATTTAGACTTAATCTAATTAAGGTAACAAAAATAAAAGTGATATTGTTTGCAGAATATCACTTCTATTTTATTCTTTCGGAACAGATTTCCTAAAGAGCTAGCAAATATAACAGAAAAAAACATTATACCTAAAATTAGGTAGGCAAATAATGGGACAAAATTGATTAAATGAAATAATCAATAAACAGCCCTCAGGAACTTATAATAAGTATTTACATGCGATCATATGCCACTTTTTTAATAAAATATGATCCTTTCCTCAGCTTTGGCATGTATTTACTTCTTTGTAGCCATTTGGTAGGTCTTGGCCAATTGAAGGAAGAGTTTTCCTTGCTCTAGCAGTTCCTCCTCGCTCCCATCTCTCGCTTCGGGCTTTACGGTATAATGGATGACTTCCTCCTCTTCAAAATAAAGTTCGAATTCAGTCCTTTCTCCATCTTTCTCTCCATAACCCATTACCTTGATGAGTTTGCCATCACCATAATAAAAAATCGTTGAGCTAGTCATCCTGCTTTTTTTTCCATCAATTGTTGTGCTTCCGTCGACCAGGTTTTCCATCATGACCAACTCCTGATCCTTTACCATGGACTTGAGGTAATTGGTCATAGAAATGCCGAATTGAGGGACATCTCTGTTGAGGGTATCAACATGGATGGGTATGTCTGATTGAAGGATTGTTTTGACTGAAAAATTGATTTTTTCTACGGTAGGATTTGTTTGTCCGAAAGTAAAAACTGTAGTCAATGAAAATAGGATAAAGAGGAATGTTTTCATGATCAGATTCGATTAGGGTAGATATTTAGTGCTTTCAAAGGTGATAAATTCCTGCTCAATATTATAGTTTAGATGGGGTAAATTAAAAATACCACCCTGTCGCAGGGTGGTATACACGTCCTAAAGCTTTATTATGAAAAGAAATTCTTAATCAAATTAGTTGTCTTGATAAGTTATACTGAATTGAAGGGAGAAGGTTAGGGATTTTATGGCTTGCTCGCTGTAAGACCTTACTTACTCGACAAACGGCAAAAACCCCTCTTTTATCTGTCTGTTGCCTTGTGATTTTTTCTTTAAATTGGTTGGTATTTGAACATTCAATTTCTATAAAAATCTATACCTGCTATGAAAAAATTGCTATGGATACTGATGTTGGTACCAGGCCTGTGTATCAACCTGCATGCGCAAAAAAAGAAGAAACAGCGCAATGAAGAAACCAAGGTAGAACAGAAGAGTAAGATCAATGCTGCACTGTTGTCCAGCTTTAAGTTTCGTGCAGTCGGGCCCGCGCTGACCTCAGGAAGGGTCGCTGATATCGCCGTCAATCCCAATAACTACAGCGAATACTATGTCGCTACAGCTTCTGGTGGAGTCTGGAAAACCACCAACCACGGAACCACCTTCAAACCCATCTTTGACAGCCAGGGTTCCTATTCTACTGCTTGTGTTACCATTGACCCTAACAATTCTCATGTAGTCTGGGTAGGAACAGGGGAAAATAATGGTCAACGCTCTATTGCTTATGGAGATGGTGTTTATAAGTCAATAGATGGTGGCAAATCATGGAAAAATATGGGCCTCAAATCTTCAGAACACATTGGAAACATTGTGGTAGACCCCAGAAATTCAGATGTAGTTTTTGTAGCCGCTCACGGCCCTCTATGGAGCGAAGGTGGAGAGAGAGGCCTTTACAAAACCGAAGATGGTGGTAAGACATGGGCGTGTGTCCTTGAGATCTCCGATAAGACTGGAATAAATGAGGTACACATGGATCCACGAAATCCCGATATCATGTATGCTTCTGCTTGGCAAAGATCAAGAAGGGTATGGACATTCCTCGGAGGAGGCCCTGAATCAGCGATTTATAAGTCTACCGATGGTGGCAAGACCTGGAACAAGAGCCAAAGAGGTCTACCTTCAGGAGATTTGGGAAGGATAGGAATGGACATTTCTCCCGTCAACCCGAATGTGATTTACGCCATCGTAGAAGCAAGCGGTAAAAAGGGAGGTTTTTTCCGTAGTACAGATATGGGAGTTACATGGTCCAAAATGAACCCTTACTCTACAAGTGGAAACTATTATCAAGAAATCATCTGTGATCCCAAGGACGTTGACAAGGTTTACATCATGAATACCTACGCCCAAATTACCAGAGATGGTGGCAAAACCATCAAAGCTGTGGGTGAGAGAAACAAGCACGTCGATAACCACTGCGTATGGATCAACCCCAAGGACACAAGGCACATGATCATGGGCTGTGATGGTGGACTCTATGAATCATATGACGACGCAAAGACCTGGAACTATAAATCCAACCTTTCCATAACCCAGTTCTACAAAGTAACTACAGATAATGCGGAACCTTTCTACAACATTTATGGGGGTACCCAGGACAACTACTCCCTAGGTGGTCCATCCAGAACTACCAGTGCTTCAGGTATTGTCAATTCCGATTGGTTTGTAACCCGTGGTGGCGATGGCTTTGAATCGGCAGTAGACCCGGAAAATCCGAATATTGTATATGCGCAAGCCCAATATGGAGCCTTGGCAAGGTTCGACAAAAAAAGCGGTGAAAGCATCAGCATCAAACCTATGGAAAGAAAGGACGAAGCTGCTTACCGATTCAATTGGGATGCCCCCTTGTTTGTGAGCCCACACAAGAGCAGTCGACTATACTTTGCCGCTAACAAAGTCTTTCGTTCTGAAGACAGGGGGAATACCTGGAAGGTCATCAGTGAAGACCTGAGCCGACAGCTAGACCGCAACAAACTGGAAGTGCAGGGACGTGTGTGGAGCATGGATGCTGTCGCTAAGAACAGATCTACCTCCATTTATGGAAACATCGTAGCACTGGATGAGTCTCCGCTAAAAGAGGATCTGATTTATGCAGGTACAGACGATGGTCTCATTCACGTTACCGAAAATGGGGGAGAGTCATGGACAAAAATTGAGTCTGTCGATGGAGTACCTGAAATGACCTATGTAAATATGTTGCTGACCTCTCAGCATGATGAGGCTACGGTATACGCAGTCTTTAATAACCATAAGAAAGGAGATTTCAAGCCATACGTTTACAAATCTACCGATAAAGGAAAGTCCTGGAAGGCCATCTCTTCAGATTTGCCAGAAAGAGGTTCTGCGTACAGCATCGCAGAAGATCATGTTGATCCAAACTTGCTGTTTGTTGGTACTGAATTTGGCCTCTTTGTCTCAATGAATGGAGGGGAAAACTGGTTACAAATGAAATCGGGCTTACCGACCATCGCCATCCGAGACATCGCTGTCCAAAAAAGAGAGAACGACCTGGTATTGGCGTCTTTTGGCAGAGGTTTCTTTGTTCTAGACGACTACAGTGGCCTTCGAAATATCAATGAAGAATTGGTAGAAAAAGAGGCAGCTATTCTTCCTGTCAAGGATGCTTTGTGGTATGTAGAATCACGTCCCTTGGGAGGGAGTGGAAAGGCCTATCAAGGATCTTCCTATTTCTTTACTCCAAACCCCAAAGTCGGTGCTACCTTTACTTATTATTTGAAAGAATCCCTGACCACTGCCAAGCAAAAAAGGCAAAAGGAGGAAAGAAAACTGATCAAGGATGGGAAACCTGTTTATTATCCTTCTGCTGAAGAGATCAGAAATGAGGACAATGAAATTGCACCATATCTGCTATTTACTATCAAAGACAGCAAGGGTAAGATTGTCAACAGGCTTAGAACTTCTGCCGGCAAAGGATTGAAGAAAATGGTTTGGGACTATTCATTCCCAAGCCCTAGGGCAAAAAATGGAAAAGGAGAATGGTCAAATCGTGGGTTTGGTCATAGAGCTGGTCCAGGAACCTACACAGTAAGTATGGGTAAGGTGGTGGACGAAGTCTACACTGAACTTGTTCCTGCAGTAGAGTTTAAAGTTAAGTCTTTAGATAACAGTACCTTGCCTGCCAAGAATACAGATGCTGTGGTTAAATTCCAGCGTAAGGTGGATGAACTGGCAAGAGCAGTAAGTGGAGCAGAGCAGATGACCAAAGAATTGGGAACGAAGGTCAATGCAATCAAATCAGCAGTTGCTGCTACTGCTACTGCTGATATCAGCATGCTGGCCGATGCTCGCAAGTTGGAGAAAAGACTGATGGATGTAAGCCTTAAACTCGAAGGAGACAGAAGTTTGTCCAGAAGAGAATTCGAAACGCCACCAAGCATCAGTGCCCGCGTAGGTAATGTGCTGTTTGGCCTTTACAGGTCTACCTCTGAGCCTACTGCTACCTTTAAGGATGCGTACGAAATTGCAGCTGAGGAATTCAAGCCTGTATATCAGGAAATCAAGGATATTTCTAAGGCTGTAACGGAAATGGAGAACAAACTTGATAAACTGGGAGCTCCATATACACCAGGAAGGCTTCCAGGTTGGGAAAAAGAGTAATTAGCTAAATAGTTTATTGCAATCATTTATATAGGCAAGGAGTTCTTCCTTGCCTTTTCTTTTGCTGGAAGATGTATAAAACATGGGCGGAAGCTCCTCCCAGGACTTATTCATTTCATTTTTAAATGCTTCCTGGTTCTTGGCAAACTCCGATCTTTTGGCTTTGTCAGTTTTGGTAAATACAATTGAGAAAGGCAGTTCGTGTCCCCCCAGATAGTCAATAAAATCCAGGTCAATGTCCTGTGGTGGAATTTTCGAGTCGATCAAAACAAAAATATTCACCAGGTTTTCCCTGTTGAGTAGGTAATCTTCAATCATCCCAGCAAAGCCCTGTTTGATTTTCTTCGAAATCTTGGCATAGCCATAGCCAGGTAGGTCGACCAGGTACCAGTAATCATTGATGAGAAAGTGATTGACCAACTGGGTCTTTCCTGGAGTAGAGGAAGTTTTTGCAAGGTTTTTTCGGTTGCAGAGGTAATTGATGAGGGAAGACTTTCCAACATTGGATCGACCGGTAAAGGCGTACTCAGGTCTGTCTGGAGCCGGAAATTGTTGGACTGTCTGGCTGCTTTTTACGAATTCTGCGTTTTTAATGTCCATGATCGATGATAAATCGGCCCAAAATGCTGCTTGTTTTAGGAAATTCTTGTCTTTATAATGAGCCCTAGTCCTGCAAATTGCTAAATTTGTCCAAAAAAAGGGAACTTTTCATCAATTCTTCTTGTTTTCCTTCCTGCAGGTCATTATTCATTTTAAATCTAACAAAGCATTGTCAACTAACATCAGCCCGTACAACAGAGAAAATTCTTCCAAAAAAGGTGAAGTCAAAGAGATGTTCGACAACATCGCTGGCGCCTATGATACCCTGAATCATACCCTTACATTCGGGATGGATATTTGGTGGAGGAGAAGGGCCATCAGCATGCTTAGGCCTTATGAACCCAAAGTGCTTGTTGACATGGCCACCGGGACTGGAGACTTTGCCTTGGCTGCCAGAAGAATAAATCCAGAAAAGGTAATTGGTATTGACCTTTCTCCAGGGATGCTTGAAATCGGAAGGAAGAAAATGAAGGAAAAAGGAGCCGACCAACTTATTGATATGGTTCTAGGAGATTCCGAAGCCATCCAGATGGATGACAATACTGTGGATGCCATGACAGTAGGATTTGGGGTTAGAAACTTCGAAAACTTGAAGCTGGGATTGAGTGAAATGCGTAGGGTACTTAAGCCAGGAAAACCTGCTGTCATCCTGGAGCCTTCATTTCCAACAACTTTTCCCCTGAAACAGCTTTTTCAGTTCTACTTTAGATTTATCACTCCTTTGGTGGGTAGGTTTGTTTCTGGGGATGATGCCGCCTACACATATTTACCGGAATCAGTTAAAGCCTTTCCCCATGGAGAAGAGTTTTTGGAGATTTGTCGAGAGGTCGGCTATAAAAAAGTAAAATATGTGCCTTTGACAGGGGGGATTTGCGCCCTTTACTTGTTAGAAAAATAGATTGATGTATTTATATACGAAAATTGGCAACGGAATGCCGCAATTTTCAGTTTATAATAACATCTGGGGCGAGGATGTCATTTGTACCCGAAACTGTCCTTAATCATTCCATTTATTAAACTATCTTAACAGGGAAAATATCGAGAAATTATACTTTAATTAAATTTTCTATTTAATTTCTTCGGATTCATGAAAAAGGCTCTTAGCTTTTTTGCCCTGTCAGTGCTTCTCTCTTCGATGGTTTTTGCTCAAAACTATCGTGATCGCCATCCCTTTGATTTCAAAAGGTTTAATCTGGGCCTGCAAATCGGCCTGACTTACAATGATTATAACCTAAAGGAGCAGGTAAACATAGGGGAAGGGCTGGATACATTAAGAAATATAAGGCTTCAAACACGACCTGGAATCAACTTTGGAATGATTGCCAACATGAATCTGGGGAGGCAATTGTCCCTACGCATGGTTCCCTCCATTTCTCTTGAGCAGAGAGACATCTACTACAACATAGAAGGGCCTGAAGGCCCAAAGCCTCAAACAAGAAAAATCGATCCTGCCTACTTTAATATTCCTCTCATGTTCCAGTGGAAAACCTCATACTGGAAAAGAACAAGGTTTTATGTACTTACAGGGGGGCAGGTATCCGTAAATATGGCCAGAAACGAAAAAGTCCAGGATAATCCTGAATTAATCAAACTTTCCAGGTACGATGGAGCCCTTGTGTTCGGTTTTGGTCTAAATATGTATGGAGATAAAGTAAAATTCTCTCCTGAAATTCGTTACAAATTAGGACTTTCAAACGTATATGTACCTGATAATACAACATTTGCCCATGCAATAAGCAGGCTAAGTTCTCAGGTAATATCTTTGAATTTCAATTTTGAATAAATTCTTAATTTAGAACTGCTAAACGGGTGGAACATCAACTATGCTACTAGATTTTCACCTACCTGTTGGCAAATGAGTTCAATTTGAACCAATTACAATGCAAAAGAACAATCTAAAAACAGTTGCTCATATTTTGCTTTCCTTCATGGTTTTTTCTGCACTGATGTGTGGATTGGGAAAGACTGCTTCTGCCCAAAACTATAGGAATGCTCACCCATTTGATTTCAAGAGGTTCAACCTCGGCTTTCTGATGGGTTTTACCTACAATTCATATAACCTGAAAGAGCAAATAAACATAGAAGAAAATGGAGTTCTCCTTCGCCGAATAGAAATGCTTCCAAGGCCGGGGATGAACCTAGGGATGATTTCCAACCTCAAACTCCATAAGCAGGTTTCTTTGAGATTTATTCCTACCATTTCCCTTGAACAAAGGGACTTCAATTATTATTTCGAGGAGCCAAATAGCGAAGGCTCCATGATAGAAAGGAGAAAAATCGAAGCGGCTTACCTGGATATGCCCCTGGTATTTCAACTTAAGACTTCCTACTATGGCCGTACGCGTGTCTATGTTCTTGCCGGGGCCAATCTTGGTGTAAACCTAGCAAGTAATAAACGGGTACAGGATGATCCCAAACTCTTGAAAATCACCACAGCCAATTATGGTCTTGTATTTGGTTTTGGATTAAATATGTATGGGGACAGAATCAAATTGTCTCCTGAAATTGTTTATAAGATGGGTTTGCCCAACATATTTGTTCCAGAGTTTACTACACATGCAGAGGCCATTTCAAGCCTGACCTCCCAGGTAATTGCAATCAATTTTAACTTTGAATAAAAAAAGGCCGGGTTTAATGCCCGGCCTTTTCTTTTGAATGAATGTAAATTAATATCCTTTGTCTGCAAGTTTCTTTGCAACGATTTCTCCGATTTTCATGCCCCATTGCTGCCCCACGGCCATTGATTCTTTTTGAATATCAGGCGTGGCCTTTGCCATTTTTTTGCCAACGGGGGAATCGTAAAACTTAATGATTTGGTCAAGATCTGCCTCAGTCAGGTGCTTCTGGTATACTGGAACCAGCATGGAAATCAGCTCATCTATCGAAGCCTTTTCGAATTCTACTTGTAACTCGTCCCATACTTCTCCTGGAACTTCAGTATTGATCATTTTGAACTGCTGGATCAAAGCCTTGACAGTTGTGTTAAATGTTTCTTCTACTCCTTGGGCTTTCATCATTTTAGAAAGCTTTTTCTCATAGGAAGATGTCTGTGCCATTACACCACCCATAAGTAGGACAGTGCTTAATAGAAAAACGAATACTCTTTTCATGAAAAATAAGGTTAATGATTAGTGCTTGTGATAAGAGATAGCCTAATAGAAACAAGTTTTGAAGACGTTTTTATTTCACCGGCTGACAAACGCTTTCACAATCCTGGCAGTAAATAGCTTCTGAGTGACCATGATCTACTTTGAGGTAGATTTCTTCATAAGTCTCAAAGGCCAGAAATAGGTTAGAGATTTGTTTTGCTAATGGAATAGAAATCATCCCTTGTAAAAGTACCAAAAGCGTGGCAGAAAGGAAATAGTTCCTAAATTTATTTGGGATCCGCTGGTGGGTGAGTCTATGAATCCGGGTGAAAAGGATACTTCCTTTAAGTTGTTGGACTAGAGGAGCTTGCTGCCATTCCTTGACCTTTACCAAAAGATTGGCATAGGACATTGGACTTGACAATGCCTTGCTTCCTTCCTCGTCTGCAATACATTCGCTGAGAAGGTCAAGTTCCCTTTTGAAGTAGTAGAACACTGGGTTGAAGAGCCAAAAACATTGAGAAATCCTTAAAAATGCCTTAAGCAGGGTGTCTCTTTGCGCAATATGTGAGAGCTCATGCAAGAGAATCGCTCTCTTTTCTGCCTCTTCCAAACCATCTAGATCTTTTTGCCAGATTACATAATTTTTATCTAGCCTAAAAGCACCAATAGAGTGGGGGATAGGTGGAAACAGAAGAACTATCTCCTTTCCGTTGAGGTAATAGTTCTTCTGTTTAGAGTTTTTTACCAGTTTCCTGAGATAGTTCAACTGAAGCAAGAAGACCAGGATTACGCCAAAAACAGCGATTGCAATACCAATATTGAGGTAGTGTTTGTTATTGAGGAATAAATTTAAGTAGGCATTGGTGCGGTACTTAATTCTATGTGTATAATCTGGGCGTTCACATTTGCAAAAGCTCTGTAAGTGCGAGTGGTCTATGCTCTGGCCAAAGGCAAGTGGCTGTACAAGGGGATTAGGTTTTAGGAGCTCAGGGGCTTTTGGGTAGAAGATCAATGGAAACAGAAAGCTCATGAAAAATATCATGAGGATAAAATTTTTCTGCTGTTTCCAGGAATACCTGTTCCTTATCAGAGCTACGTAAAGCAGCCAGCCGAGAAGGGAAAGCAGGGTAGATGTGATCAGGTAAACGATCATTTGTCTTCGTTGTCTTCGATGAGATCCTTGATTTGATCCAGTTCTTTCTGGGAAAGTTGCTGGCTGTCAAGCAAGCTGGATACCATGCCTGTGAGTGATCCGGAAAATACATTTTCCAGCACATTTCCTATGAGTCTTTTTTGGTATTGTCCTTTTGAAATCAATGGGTAATACTCATGGCTTCGACCTTGAGACTCATGTCCCACATATCCTTTCTCCTCCAGTATTCTCACAATTGTTGAAACGGTATTGTACTTGGGAAGTTTTTCCTCCTTGGGCCAATGAGAGATTAAATCCTTCACAAAGGCCTTTTTCAAAGCCCAAAGGATGTTCATAACCTTCAGTTCCAAAGGGGTTAGCAACTGCTTCTCCATTTCATTATTTTTTATAAAACTAATGATTTAGTTGAACTTTTTCAAATAAAGAAACCCGAACCTGAATAGACTGGTCCGGGTTTCTTTTAGCATTTTATTTATTGTTAGCAGCCTTGGTTCTTTACCTTTGGTGCCATGATTTTCTGAAGCAGATGAAGCTGTACTCCAGTCTCAGTAGCTTCTGCTCTGGTCTCAAGTACTTCAACCTTAGCTTCCTCAACTTCGAAAGTCTCTTCAGTTTTGGCTTCTTCAACATACTCGATAACGTGAGCAGGTGTAGGATCAATGTTGTCTCCTCCTTTGTCAAGGCTCGCCAGGGTAGGTGCAATAACCAATGCCACTACAGACATCAGCTTAAGAAGGATGTTCAGAGATGGTCCAGAGGTATCTTTGAATGGGTCCCCTACAGTATCACCTACTACAGCAGCTTTGTGAGGTTCAGATCCTTTGTAGAAGATCTCTCCATTGATGTCTACACCTTCTTCAAACATTTTCTTGGCGTTGTCCCACGCACCACCTGCGTTTGATTGGAAGATTGCCATAAGTACCCCTGCAGAAGTTACTCCTGCAAGAAGACCACCAAGCATTTCAGCACCACCAGCAAATCCTACCAAGACAGGGGCTAAGATAGCCAAAATACCCGGAGCAACCATCTCACGAATAGAAGCCTGCGTAGAAATTTCAACACACTTGGAGTATTCAGCTTTGCCGTCTGCCGCTCTAAAAACTGCCATGTCTTCGTCTGTCGCATCTTCCAGGTTGGAGTCGTACTTTCTCATGATTCCAAGGGCAGCTTTCAGCTCAGGGATTTCATTGAACTGACGACGTACTTCCTGGATCATAGCCATGGCTGCTCTACCAACAGCTCCCATCGCCATTGCTGAAAATACGAATGGTAACATTGCTCCAATCAAAAGACCGGACATTACCTTGGGTTGAGCGATGTCAATGGTAGTAATACCTGATTGCTGCATAAATGCTGCGAAGAGTGCCAGGGCAGTCAAGGCAGCAGAAGCAATAGCAAATCCTTTACCAATGGCAGCTGTAGTGTTACCTACTGCATCCAGCTTATCAGTACGCTTACGAACCTCCTTGGGGAGCTCAGCCATTTCTGCGATACCACCAGCATTATCCGAGATAGGCCCGTATGCATCTACAGCCAGCTGGATACCCGTGTTGGCAAGCATACCCACAGCTGCAATCGCAATGCCATACAGCCCAGCAAAGTGGTGAGAAATCATGATAGCGGCAGCGATAAGGAGGATAGGAATAGCGGTAGACATCATTCCTACTCCAAGACCTGCGATGATATTTGTAGCAGCACCTGTCTGCGACTGTGTTACGATTCCTTTTACAGGACGAGTTCCTGTTCCTGTATAATATTCAGTGATTTTTCCAACCAGAAGACCAGCGATCAAACCAGCAATCACTGCGAAGAATACACCTAGTGAAGTGTAAGTTCTTTCTCCCATGGTCCAGGTTTCAGGTAGCATCCAAGAAATGATTCCGAATGCTACAGCCAGCATCAGTACACCGGAAATCAATTCTCCTCTGTTCAATGCTGTATGTGGGTTTCCACCCTCTTTTACCCTTACGAAGAAGGTTCCTAGGATTGAAACAAAAATGCCGGCACCAGCAAGTGTAAGTGGCAAGAGAATTGCACTCAATCCCCCAAAATTATCTACGAATCCATCTGTTCCGATGAATGCAGCACCCAGTACCATCGTACCAATGATTGAGCCTACATATGACTCAAAAAGGTCAGCACCCATACCAGCAACATCACCTACATTATCACCAACGTTGTCTGCAATGGTTGCAGGGTTGAGGGGGTGATCTTCAGGGATACCTGCTTCAACCTTACCTACAAGGTCAGCCCCTACGTCCGCGGCTTTGGTGTAAATGCCTCCACCTACACGTGCGAAAAGTGCGATGGAAGATGCTCCCAAAGAAAAACCTGACAATACATTCAACACAATTTTGATGGACTCAACCTTTGTTCCGTCTGCCAGGGTAGCTTCAAAGCCAAGAGATGAAAACAATACATAAAGAAGGCCAAGACCTAAAACACCCAGACCAACTACACCCATTCCCATCACAGAACCACCAGCAAAGGCAACCTCAAGGGCTTTTGCGAGTGAATTCTTAGCGGCATTGGTCGTGCGAACGTTAGCTTTGGTAGCTACGCGCATCCCAATAAAACCTGCGACTGCAGATGAAATGGCACCCATGACAAAGGAGAATGCTACCCATGCATTAGATTCGGGCTCAAAATTCCCCTTCAATGCAAGTAAGCCTGCAACAGCTAGTACAAAAAAGGCAAGGATACGATATTCGGCTTTCAAGAAAGCCATCGCTCCGTCAGAAATATTCTTGGCGATGTCAGCAAGGCGCTGATCACCAACTTCCTGCTTGGATACCCAGGAGGAGCGAACAAATGTGTATAGCAGGCCAACCAGACCAGCTACAGGTAAGATGTAAATTAAGCTTCCCATTTAATATTATACAATTTGTGTGTTACCTCTAATTTGATTTAGAAAGGCGCAAAATTATGGAATTGAGGGGAATATGCAAACAAAAGCTTTTAATTACAATTATTATTGATATATCTATATGTTTTGATGTTTTGTTCTTCTGCTTGTGAATTGCTTGATATGTGAAGGGATTTCTACCTAATACATATGCCATTGTAGTGAATTGGCCTCAATTCAAAACTGGCCTTTCAAAAATTTTGAAGGAATTTTGATTACAATTTCACCCAAAGATCCTTTAGTGGTTAGATCCCCTTTATAATGGACCAAAATTCACTTTTAGCAAAGATTGCCAATGGAGATCGAAATTCCTTCAGGATTTTTTTCGATACCCATTCCGAACTGGTATTCAATGTTGCACTTAAATTTGCTAGGAATAAGCAAGATGCTGAAGAAATTACCCAAGAGGTTTTTATCAAGGTTTTTAGATTCGCCAGGAATTTTGAGGGGAAGTCTAGTGCGACAACATGGCTTTATAGAATGGCTGTTAATACTTCATTAAATTATTTGAAGAAATACAAAAAGGGGCATTCAATTGAATCTGTGGACATCGCTCCCCAAAAATTCTATCATCCTGGAATAGAATCTGACCATAAGGAAAAGGCAAATTTGATGTTTGAATTGGTAGAATATCTACCTGACAAACAAAAAACAGCATTTATTCTTAGCTATGTGGATGACCTTCCTCGAAAAGAAGTAGCTGCAATCATGGAAATGTCCCTAAAAGCAGTAGAATCTCTACTGCAAAGGGCGAAAAAGAAATTGAGAGTAAATTTGGAAAAAATTTATCAGGAGCGCAGGATTGATAAATAATCGTTGTCTAAACATAAAATATTAGAAAACATTAAGCCAATGGGTCAGGAAGAAAAAGAAGATTGGATTGAGGATGTTTTTGACAGTGTCCGGCAAACCAAAAATGTCGAGGTGCCTGAGGGGCTATTTGAGAAAATTGAACAAGAGATAGATAAAACAAACGTCCTTCCATTCAACAATTTCAGAACTTATCTGCTAGCTGCCGGCATAGCAGCTTTATTATTTGCAAATGGGTCAATATTATACCGCTTGTCGGAAGGGGCTCGAGGAAACCCATCGAAAGAACTATCTGAGAGTGTTTATGTGCAAAGTATGACCCTGGATTTTAATTTTTATGATATATGACCAAGTTATTTTGGTATAAAATTACAAGCATAGCCTTGTTGATGCTGAACATATCTATCCTTGTATTTTTCTACTTCAGTAGGCCTTCAATGGGCATGCCCCCTCCTCCCATGGACGGCAGGGCTGAAAATCCAAGGAAGGTAGCTCAAATCCTCCACCTGGATAGTGAGCAAGAAGAAAAGTTTGTCCAACTGGCGATTAGTCATAGAAAAAGTCTCCAGAAATTGACAGAGGAACAATATGACATACTAGGGCCTGCATTCCTGGTAATTTCCTCAGAAGAGAGTCATAATGTACAACTTAGAGACTCTGTTCTTGAGCCTGTCCAGCTCTTGGAAAAGGAAAAAATTCAGGCAACTTATGATCATTTTAAAGAAGTGAAAAAACTCCTGCGAGAAGAACAACTGGTTTATTTTCAGGAATTTATGGATCTGATTTTGTCTACAACATTCAAGAAAAGTAAAAAAAGATAGAAGTTGGCAAAGGATTTTTACCCAGGCTTTGTCTAATGGGTAAACCCTTTTTTATATGAGGCGAATCAGCACCAATCAAACGATTAATTTTTTATACTTCATTGTGATAATCTGCTTTTTTGGTTTTGCCCAAGCTTCCCAAGGGCAAACCTTAAAGGCAGAATTTGTTCCCTTGCTGGGCGGAGTTGGTATCCAGGCAGATACTTACTATAAAGTCCCAGACACTGATGATAGCCTTACCATCAAAAATCTCAGTTTTTATATTTCCAATTTAAGATTATTCAAGAATGGTGAGCCAGTTTTTATACTTAATAAGACTCACCACCTTATTCAATTATCAAACTCCAAAAGTTTAACGATTTGCTTGGACGTCGGAGAAGTAGAATTTAATGAATTCAGCTTCTTGTTGGGGGTAGATAGCAGCACACAAGTATCCGGGGTCTTTGGAGGAGATTTGGACCCAATGAATGGAATGTATTGGGGTTGGCAGGGAGGCTATATCAATTTCAAAATTGAGGGCAATTCCAGCCTTTGTAAAAGTCGAAAAGCCAGGTTTAGCTATCATATTGGGGGATATCAAGCCCCATTTAGCAGCTTACGACACATTAGTTTACCTGTAAAAGATAAATCCGAGCTTTTAATAGGTATCGATCTTTCGAAATTGATTGATCCTGGCTTGCTGAGCAACAAGCCGCATCTCATGAGCCTGGGAGATGAAATGGTTGAATTCGCAAATAAGTTTCCTGCAATGTTTTATTCAATTGAGACGGAATGAAGTGGTTAATGACAGTTTTATTGGCCACAACCAGTCTTGCATTGGCCAAAAATAAATCTGAGCTTTTTTTCAAGCCAGCACATTTTCCTGAACCCCAATACGATTTTAACTCGAATCCTCTGAATAAGGGAAAAGTCATGCTGGGCAGGGTACTTTTTTATGATCCCATACTATCAGCAGACAGCAGCATCTCCTGTGCATCATGTCATTCTCCCTACAATGCCTTTGCACATACAGACCATGACCTAAGCCATGGAATCAATGACCAAATAGGTCGAAGGAATGCCCCGGGGCTTTTTAACCTAGCCTGGCAGGAAAATTTTATGTGGGATGGAGCCATTTCTCATCTGGATAAACAAGCATTGGCACCCATCAGCAGTACGCTAGAAATGGGGGAAACAGTAGAGCACATCGTAAAAAAACTTCGTAGGATAGCTGCTTACAAAAAATTGTTTTTCAATGCTTTTAATGATAGCAGCATAACTGGAGAGCAAGTCTTAAAAGCATTATCTGGTTTTCAACTGACTTTGGTTTCTGGGACTTCAAAATACGACAGCGTTCAGATGGGTATGTCAGGCTACAATATCATGGAGGCCAAAGGCTACGAAATTTTTAAAAAAAATTGTAACAGTTGCCATGTAGAGCCTCTGTTTACCAATAACTCCTTTATTAGCAATGGATTAACATTAGATCCGGATCTAAGAGATTTCGGTAGAGGAGAGTTGACATATACGTCCAAAGATAGCATGGCATTCAGGGTGCCAAGTCTCCGAAACCTCAGCTTTACTTACCCCTATATGCACGACGGGCGGTTTTTGAAGTTATCAGAGGCGATAAAGCATTATGAGAACCTTGATCTTAATGATGGCAAGGGTAGAGCAATCAGGATACGCCTGTCTTCCTCTGAGAAGACTGAATTAACGGCTTTTCTACTTAGCCTGAATGATAAAAACTTCCTATTTGATCCCAAACATCAGTTTCCTCGATTTTTTTTTCAGTAGAGCGAAGGAAAGCCTCAAAAGTCTTGTCAAAGAATTAAACCATTTACAACTGTCAAAATTTAATTGATTATCGATGAGGAAGATTTTTATTTTCTTGACAATAACTGCCCTTGGCAGTATGAGCTATGGCCAGCTAAGTCCTGCCATTACCAGTTGGCTCCAAAATACCACTGAAACTGGAAGCTATTACATGGCAGGTAACAGCAGCCTGATTCCAAACAACATTTTGGTAAACTGTCAAAAGGTTGAGTATTCGGCTGATTATGTCTACGTGAATGCTACAGGAGTACCAGCCTATCCTACAGGACCTTTTCAGGATGGGAACCCAAGCCAGGCTCAGGATCAGGCAGGACTATACCGAATCCCATTGAATCCACAGGAAAATACCGGCGCCTTAATCGAAACCAACCCAGGTAAAATTGGACTGTTCATAAATGGAGTAGCTCTTTATGATTACAGAGACGGAGTGGCCTGGAACCCAACTTCAAACAATATTTGTGGAGGACCTGGCAACCCGATGTGCCCGGGAGGACCTGGAGCTAGCCAAGCGTGGAACCGCGATGCCATCCCCGCTGAAAGGGCAGGTTTTGATTGTTCCAAAGGCCACCCAGCTATGGGAGATTATCACCACCATCAAAATCCATCAGCTTTCAAACTAGATCTCAATGTGATTTCTACGGTTTGTAACCTCTACGATGCAGATGGGCTTTATACCCTGGATTCTGCCACACACTCACCCTTGATTGGCTTTGCCTATGATGGCTTTCCCATCTATGGAGCTTATGGCTATAAAAACTCTGATGGCTCAGGTGGAATTACCCGTATCAAATCCGGATATCAACTAAGAAACATCACAAGCAGGACAACTTGGGCAGATGGTACGGATGTCGATGATGGCCCCGATGTGGATGCGACCTATTTTTTGGGTTATTTCCGTGAAGATTATGAATTTATTTCTAACCCTGCAGAGGAAGATTACCTGGATGAGCACAATGGGCGATTCTGTGTTACTCCTGAGTATCCTAATGGCACTTATGCCTATTTTGCAACAGTAGATGAGAACTGGAATTCTGCTTATCCTTATGTGGTTGGACCTACCTTTTATGGAGTTGCTGAGAACAGATCAGTAGCCTCTATAACTGAAACAACAACCGTCTATACTTCCAGCACGAATGTAGTTGAGAATATCTTTGATGAACTTAATTTGAACATTTTCCCTAACCCTTCTTCCGATTTGATTGCTATTCAAGTTGATGGGCTCCTACACGAAAATTTGGAGATTGAGCTTTTGGACATGACTGGCAAGAAAATCAAATATACCACCATGCGAGAGGGAAGTACGATCTCCTATTTTGATGTTCAAACCGTTTATGAGGGAACATATTTACTATCAGTTAGAAAGGGGAAAGATGTATATACCCAAAAAATATTAATTAAGAGAAACTAGTTTTGTTGTAATATTTTATCGCTTTATAATGTGCATTCGCTTTCGGCTTGTCTGGAGGCGGATGTTTTTTGTGCTAAAAGAATAAATCTTGTACGGTCTCTAACTGGATTATGATTAATATTTAGGCCAGTTTAGCCCATCAATACATTAATCAAATAAACAAAATCATTACCAATGAAACTTAAGTCTCCCCTTAAACTGAAAGATGCTGCTGAAATACTCACTTGTGAATATCTTGGCAATCCTGACCACCTTATCACTGGAATAAATGAAATTCACAGAGTGGAAGTAGGGGATTTGACTTTTGTTGATGTAGAAAAATATTATGATAAGGCCTTAGGAAGTCTGGCTAGTACGGTCCTTATCAATAAAGCCATAGAAGTTCCTAAAGGCAAAGGGCTTTTGGTAACTGAAGACCCATTTTCTGCCTATAACAAACTAACCGAACACTTCCAACCTACCCCTTCAAATATTGTTATCGGAAATCCCCAATTGGGAACCAATGTTTCCATCAGCCCCAAAGCTGTTGTTGGAGAAAATGTTTCCATAGGAGAGGGGAGCGAGATAGGGCATGGGGTGGTGGTTGGTTCCAATGTCAAGATTGGAAAACATTGCTGCATCCATGCCAATGTATCCATCTATGATCATTCAGAAATTGGAGACTTTGTAACCATCAATGCTGGGACGGTTATTGGCTCTGAGGCCTTTTACTTCAAGAATAGGCCTGTAGGGCGAGATAAAATGCTAACCAAAGGCAGGGTGGTCATTGAAGATCATGTGGACATAGGAGCAAATTGTACCATTGATCGTGGGGTCAGTGCGGATACCACCATTGGTAAATGGACCAAAATCGACAACCTTGTCCAGGTTGGCCACGACACCATTATTGGTGAAAAGTGCCTGATAGCGTCCCAGGTAGGCATCGCAGGAGTGGTAACACTTGAAGATGAGGTGGTTCTTTGGGGGCAAGTAGGGGTGAATAAGGATCTTACCATAGGCAAGGGGGCTCAATTGTATGGCAAAACAGGCGTAATGTCTGACCTGGAAGGAGGCAAAACCTATTTGGGCATGATTGCAGACGATGCCCGTCAAAAGTTGAGGGAGGTTGCTGCCATAAAAAAACTACCTGAACTTATTAGAAAATGGGAAAAGTTTTTTAAAAATCGGGAAGATTGATCTCTCAAAATTCTTGGAAATCTTGCCTAAAAGCCAAATCTTGAAGCAACTTCAAAAGGATCAATTATGATACTGGCTATAGACATAGGCAACTCTGACATTGTATGGGGTATTTACCGGGCAGGTCAATGGTTACCTGAGTGGAGGCACCCATCAAGTGATTACCTAAAGGTGGAGGAAACCCTCAAGAAAAAAATCGAAGAAACAGAAGTTGATTTCTCCCAATTGTCCCGGGTGGTGCTTAGCTCCGTTGTGCCTGGCATTACCCCCTTTATGTTGGATGTCATTAGGCGATATACCCAAAGAGATCCCCTGCTTATGGGACCTGATTTGTACCAGCAAATGGAATTGGAGATTGACAATCCTTGGGAGATAGGTTCTGATTTGGTTGCCAATGCCCTTGCAGGATACGAACTGACCAAGGACTATTGTGTGGTGATCGACTTTGGCACTGCCCTTACCTTTACCTGTGTCTCCGATACCGGATATGTGCTTGGGGTATCCATTGCTCCTGGCCTAAAAACTGCCATGAATGCCCTGTTCTACAATACAGCTCAATTGCCCCAAGTGCCATTAGAGATACCTCCTAATTCATTGGGAAAGAATACTGCCCATGCGCTACAATCAGGAATAATGCTGGGTTATGTGGGACTGGTAAAGGAGTTGTTGGCGAGATTTCGCGAGGATATTGGACATGATTTCAAAGTGCTTGCCACAGGAGGCCTTGCAAGGTTCATGACTCCGCTACATTCCTACTTTGACATGATGGACCCTATGTTGACTTTGGATGGACTCAGACTGGTTGCTGAACGAGCCTGAGCCCTTTCATGGTACAGCTTATGGTTTTAATCGTCAGATTTTAGCCATTCGTTGAAGGCCTCCAGCTTTTGTGGATTGTTTTGTACCCAATTCGCAGCTTTCTCGCTTGAGCTTTGGCTTATGTAGTTGCAATAGGTTTCCATGTGTTCACTTTGGGCAATGTCATAGAAAAGAGGGGTGTAAAATGTCCACCAGATAGTTTCACTTTTGTCTTTTTTGTTTTCTCCCAACAGTTCAAAAAACACCTTGGTATTCTGGGCAAACAATGCTTCTTCATTGAATAATGCCTCAGTAATTTCTTGAGCCAGCTTGGTGCTTTCTTCTTCACGTTCTTTTTTCTTCTTTCCTTTTTTCTTCTTTCTTCCGCCCTTTACTTCTACGGTCATGTTGCCATCAGTAAACATCATGCTGGTTGCCTGCATCATTGTAAGGGAGTTTTCAATAGAACCAAACTCGCTTTCTTCATCAGAAAGGGAAACGTTAAAAGTGTTTGATTCCCCCTCTTTCTTGCTGGCACCACCTGCCATCTTTTCCTTTAATAGTTTAAAGGCCACCTTGGATCTGGATGTATTGGGTTCCAGAAATAGAAAAAAATGAGTAGCTAAGAGGGTTTGAGCGCGGTGATTTTGCTCGTCATGAATTAGTGCCAACATCCAATGACTACTGGCATGGGCGGGATTTTTATTGATGGCATCTATCATACATGCTTCGGCTTCTATTTTTTTACCCATTTTGTAATAGGTAAGCCCCATGTTGTAAAAAAGGAGGTAATGGCCTTCGGTTTTTTCAAGGGCTTCTTTAAACAACTCAATTGATTCTTCTTGTCTGCCCAGGTTGTCAAGGGCAGAGGCTTTGTTTACATAGGCCGGGAGCATGTGTCTATTGTTGGTGGACAGAACCACATCTGCATGCTTTATGCAATTGTCATAATCGCCTTTCAGAAAATAGCTGAAGCAAATCTCATAATTTGCCAAAGGATGTAGAGAGTCTATTGCGAGGGCCTTTTGGTAGGTTTCAATGGCCTTGCCGTAATCTTTTTGATCGTGATATGCTATGCCCTCTTCTATCAGTTTGTCAATCTGATCCTGGCCAAATAGAGGAAAGCTAAATAGGAGAAGTGCTAAAAAAAGGATGGAAAATTTCATGATTATTTTGCTGTTGGGGTTGTAATATACTTTAGTAAGATAGCAACAATAGTCAGATTCCATATGGAAAAAATTATGTATGTATATTAATCTTCATCAAAGAGATTTAGTTGTCCTTTGTCTTTCCTTTCCACATTTCCATTCACAGTCTTTCCACCATATTTCCATGATTCTTTATTTTCTATTTCAATGAATTTTTCCAGGTTCTGATTTCCTTGACTGCTCTTCTCAAAATTCCTGGACATATTTGATAGCTTTCGAATGGCCTTTTGTTTATCCGATTGCCCTATTTTAGCCATGTCTACTGCCTTCCGAAGGGTCTGGATGGTATCATCATAGACTTTTGTAGGTACGGGGAAGGGATTTCCTCCCTTGCTGCCATGAGCAAAGGTAAACCTTGCAGGATCAGAAAATCTTGATGGAGTCCCATGTATGAGTTCGCTTACCAGGGTAAGAGACTGTAATGTCCTTGGACCCAAACCATTCAGGAGGAGTAATTCTTCAAAGTTTTGTGTTTCGTTTTCTTTGCTCAAACGAAGGATGGCTTCAAGTCTTTTCATGTCTATGTCCCCCGCTTTGATTCCGTAATACTTGGGTAAACTCAACTTTGGCAATTCTTTTAAAATATGCTCAGCCTTAATTTTGGAACTACTTAAAATTCCTTCCCTGGTAAGTTTGGCTTCTTTTGAGGTCAGGTTTAGGATCTTACCCTGATTTTCGCCCACCACCCCCGAATGGGGCTCATCTACGAAGGAATCTATATCTTGAGAATGCCAATGATATCTTCTAGCGCTTTGGTCTTTGGGGTTCATCCCTTGCTGAATCACGGTCCAGTCTCCTTCTTCGCTGATCAAAAAATTGTGCAAGTATAGTTGATACCCATCTTGAAGCGCTGTATTGTCAACCTTTGCTACCAGTTTGCTGTTCCTACTCAATTGATTGCCATCAAGTCCTGTAGCATCAGCAATTCGCATGAGTTCATGAGGAGTTTGTAAAGATTCTTTTCCTTTTCCTCCACAGACATAAAGGCCCAGTTGGGGGCCTATGGGATTGATAGACATTTTTAATGCCCTCATTACAGAGGTAGTTACGCCTGAAGAGTTCCAATCCATTCCGATGACTGCGCCAAAACTTTGAAACCAAAAAGGATCTGATATCCTGGAAAGAAAGCCCTGGTACCCATACTCAAGTAGAATGGCTTCCACGATGGCACCACTAAGGGACTTCATGCGTTCGAAAAGCCATTTGGGTATGGAGCCTCCCATAAGTGTCAGGTCTGCAGATCCGGATCTGTTCATAAAACTTGTTTCAACCTATTAATGCGATCGGAATCAAGAGGAAGTCTGTGGAATTATTGTAATGTTGATTTATACATAATTAAATCAACTTACTGGACTTTTGTTTGGACATCCAGTCTCTATAAAAAAAATGAACCATCAATAGACGGTTCCTCTCAAAAATTGATATTTGGCAAAGGGATCAAGGCATTTCTGAAAGTACCCTTCTTGGATTTCTTCCTCCCGGATTGAAGCTGACCACTTCAAAGTCCAGTTCTTCGGCTATTGCAAATGCATTCTGATAGGCTTTTTCCTTATTTGAAATCCTGGCAATCAAAACTTTATCCAGATGTGTTCTATCAGCCAAATAAATCTCATAATTACTTTCTGAAGAACTGCGGGTATTCCCCTAGCGACTTTCCATTCCAAAACTTCTCAGCATACTCAAAACCAGTATATCATCATAAATATCCACCGTTTCCCATTTTCCCCATTCAATAAAGGCAAAGTGCATATACTCCTTTATAAGTCTTTCCTGGGTATCTAGGAGTACACCTGAGTGGGAAATAATGATCAGAACGGCTGGGATGATTAGCAAAGCTCCAAGGTATCCGATATTTATGATCGCCCCAATGCTTACAATCAATAATGCCCATCCTATAACCGAAAGACCAAGTAAATTTTCTTTTCCCAGGACGTACTTTCTAGTGGTTTGAGACATAAATATGGCTTTGGGTAGTGTTGCTCTAAAGAATGGATATGGTGCAAAAGTTTTGAAGATAAAGGGATATTGTTCTCAAAGCAATTATCATGGCGCGAGGGCTATCTGTAATTTCTCCCTTTTAAAAGAGGAGAATATGAGAATTTCAATGAAAAAGCCATCTACGTCCTGGAGATGGCTTTTTCATTGATTAATAATAAAAGAGTTTAGCTCTTTTTCTTCTTGGTCGTTGGCTTCTTTTTGGCAGCAGGTTTCTTTTTAGTTTCCTTTTTATCATCTGCTGCCTTTGACTTGGCGGTGGTTTTCTTTTTCGCACCCCGCTTAGGCTTATTCTTATTTTCTTCAAAAAGCCTATGAGCATCTTCCAGTGTGATGTTTTCAGGTTCTACATCTTTGGGAAGTTTGACATTGGTTCCCTGGTATTTTAGGTAGGGCCCCCATCTACCTCGCAGGATTTGAATGTCTTCAGTGAAGCTCTTGATGATTTTATTCGCCTCGATTTCTCGCTTTTTCTTGATAAGCTCAATCGCTCTTTCAAGCTCGATGCTATAAGGGTCATCACCTTCTTCCAGCGAAGCGAATAGCTTACCCAACTGAACATAGGGCCCAAATCGTCCAATATTTGCCTTTACAGGCTGTTCTTCGAACTCTCCCAAGACCCTTGGTAACTTGAACAGATCAAGTGCTTCTTCCAGCGTGATGGTTTCAAGTCGTTGATCTTTGCGTAGGCTGGCGAACTTCTTTTCTTCGTCTTCCTGGCTCCCTAGCTGAACCATCGGTCCGTATCTTCCAAGTCTAGCCATCACTACTTTACCACTTTTGGGGTGGATTCCAAGTTCCCTCTCCCCACTGGCTCTCTCAGCTGTTTCTGCAGTCTCTTTGATTAATGGGTCAAAGCCTTCGTAGAACTCTGCAAGCATATCTTGCCAGATTTGATCTCCTTCTGCGATTTTATCAAATTCATCTTCTACTTTAGCTGTAAATCCATAATCCAGGATGGATGGAAAAAACTTTACCAGGAAGTCGTTTACGACCATTCCGAGGTCTGAAGGGAATAGTTTTGCTTTCTCGGCTCCGGTGATTTCAGTTTTTATCCCTTCGCTTACAGCCCCATCTCTAAGGGTAAATAGTCCAAGATTTCGTGGATTTCCCTCCCTACCTTCTTTTACCACATAGGTTCTTTTGATGATGGTAGAAATGGTAGGTGCGTAGGTGGAAGGTCTCCCAATTCCCAACTCTTCAAGTTTCTTCACCAGGCTGGCCTCAGTGTATCGGGGTGCAGGTC
Source organism: Bacteroidia bacterium (assembly GCA_022760475.1). Taxonomy (GTDB): domain Bacteria; phylum Bacteroidota; class Bacteroidia; order J057; family J057; genus JALEFZ01. The sequence goes on from JALEFZ010000086.1 coordinate 74,868, forward strand.
TACTAAATCTTTCTAATGCTTGCATGTAATCAAGCTCAAGCACTTGTCCCACATTTAATGGTGGCAGCACCCCTTTGGTATCCTCGTCTTCTTCATCCTCATCCTTGGATTCAAGATACAGTTTAAGGAAACCATCGAATTTAAGTACCTCGCCTCGAGCCTTGAAAATGGCTTGATTACTTGAGGCTGTGATATCTACAGTAGTCTTTTCCAACCTTGCATCTGACATTTGAGATGCCAGTGTCCTCTTCCATATAAGTTCGTACAGGCGTTGCTCATTCCTACCCATGTCCTTGTCTTCAAGCTGGCTCCTGGAAAGATCAGTAGGCCTGATCGCTTCGTGAGCCTCCTGGGCATTGGAGGTCTTTGTCTTGTATTGCCTGCTTTTGTGATAGTCCTCACCATAAAGGTTTCGGATGACATTTCCTGCCTGGTCCAGGGCTTGCTGAGAAAGGTCGACTCCATCGGTACGCATATAAGTGATGTAGCCAGCCTCATACAGGGTCTGGGCTACACGCATGGTCTGCTGAACAGAGAAACTCAATTTTCTACTAGCTTCCTGCTGAAGGGTAGATGTTCTAAAGGGTGGAGATGGACTTTTCTTGGAGGGCTTGGTTTCAAGTTTAGTTATTTCATAAGCTGACCCTACACAAGATTCTAAAAACTCTTTGGCTGATTCTTTTGTAGGAAGTTTCTTCGCCAATTCAGCCTGAATTTTCGAACCATTATCAAGTATAAACTCTGCAGTTACCTTAAAAGTAGAGCTGGGTTCGAAATTGATGATTTCTCTCTCTCGCTCCACAATGAGCCTAACAGCTACAGACTGTACCCTACCTGCAGATAGCCCTGTTTTGATTTTTCTCCATAGAATGGGAGAAAGTTGAAAACCTACGATTCTGTCAAGAATTCTTCTCGCTTGCTGGGCATTGACCAGGTTTTGGTCAATGGTCCTGGGGTTTTCTATGGCCTTGGTAATGGCGGGCTTGGTAATCTCATTGAAAACAATCCTTCTGGTATTAAGGATGTCCAGTCCCAGTACATGGGCCAGATGCCATGAAATGGCCTCTCCTTCACGGTCTTCATCCGTTGCCAACCAGACCTCTTCATGTTCATTGATGATGCCCTTGATCTGCTTTATTACCTCTTTTTTATCAGGTATGACCTCATATTGAGGTTTAAATCCATTTTTAATGTCAATGGCTTTATCCCCTTTGGGAAGGTCTCTCACGTGTCCCCGACTAGCTACCACCGTAAAGTCCTTTCCAAGGTACTTTTCAATGGTTTTTGCTTTGGCAGGGGACTCTACTATCAATAAATTTTTTGCCATGTTGCTAATTGAAATCCGCGTCTTTTGGTGCGAAAATAAAAGAATCCTAACAAAACACTCGCTTTAAGCTAGGAACTTTTCAATATTCTTGATTGTTTGCACCGAAGTAAAGTAAGATTAATATCGAATATGTCCCTATACGAAACAGAAAAGATATTTGTTGAACAAGTTGAATACGATGCCGCTTTTGATCGTGTTTTTCAGATTCGACAGTCTGTTTTTGTTGAAGAAATGGATGTTGACCATGAAGACGACTATGATGGTTTTGATCATTTAGCCTATCATTATCTGGTTCATTTCAATGATCAATCTGTAGCTACTGCCAGGTGGAGGAGAACTCAAACCGGGGGAAGATACAGGATTGAACGAATCGCTGTCCTGAAAGACTTCAGAAGGAAAAAAATTGGCTCATTCCTCGTAAAGGCCATATTAAATGACATTCCAAAGGATAAGGAAATTTTTGTCCACACCCCGGTTTGGTCCATACCGTTTTTTAAATCTTTGGGATTCAAAGAATCCGGCTTCGAGTTTGAAGAGGCTGGAATCAACCACAAAAAACTGATTTTTGGATGATTGAGGCACTTGTTACCTCTTCAAAATTTTTGCCAACTCTTCTTTCTCTCCATGCTTAAGCTTGAAAAAGTAAAGGCCTGAAGGAAAACTTGAAAGGTCAACATCAAAGTTGTGTATACCCGCTGTAACATTTTTCTCAAATCTTGTTACTTTCCTGCCACTTAAGTCAAGTACCTCTAATTCATAGATTCCTTCTTCCTTGGTTTCGAATACAAAATCAACTCCTGCAGAAGTAGGATTGGGGTA
>JALEFZ010000087.1 GCA_022760475.1 Bacteroidia bacterium
AGTGCTGGGTATGGGGACTTTCCTACACAGGAAACCTGACTGCCATGGTAGGCCAGAATGCTACTTCTGTAGCTTTGAGTGATGGCTGCTTCGACCTATCTGACAACTTTGTGGTTGTATTTAGAGACAGCGTAGACGCAGGAATCATAAAGTCAGCAAACAATGGTCCTGATGACCTTTATGTATGCTACAATGATCCTACTGCTCCAACAGCATTTAGATTCGATAGCCTTGGCCATGTCGGTCCAAACTTCGCCTATGTAGTAACTGACAACAATGGAACTATCCTTGGACTTCCTCCTGGTGATATGGTAGACTTTGCCGGAGCAGGTCCTGGTGAGTGTTGGGTATGGGGACTTTCCTATACAGGAAACCTGACTGCGATGCTTGGTCAGAACGCTACTTCTGTTGCCTTGAGTGATGGCTGTTTTGACCTTTCCGATAACTTCATCAGGGTATTTAGAGATAGCTTGGATGGTGGAATGGTTGCATCTGAACTTGGGCCGGATACCCTTCTTGTATGCTACTCCGGTGGAACACCCACTACCTACAGTTTCGATAGCCTGCTGACCTCAGGCAACTCATTTACCTATGTCGTAACTGATGATAATGGAGTTATCCTAGGTATACCTCCTGCAGACATGGTAGACTTCGCTGGTGCGGGCCCTGGTGAGTGTTGGGTATGGGGACTTTCTTATAGTGGAACCCTTACGGCTGCTGTAGGAGACACTGCTACGCAAGTTGCCTTGAGTGATGGTTGTTTCGACTTGTCCGACAACTTCATCGTGGTTCTGAGAGACAGTTCCGGGGCAGCCTGTGGAATGAACATCGCAGGTCCTCCAAACATGGGCAATGTGGTGGCTTACCCCAATCCAAGTACCGACATCGTAAACCTTTACGTTCCTGCAACTGATCTGGTAGACAACCAGCTTTCAGTATCCATCTACAAGATGGATGGACAAAGAGCCATTTCATTCGATGTAACTGTGGATACTGACATTGACTACCAGACTCAAATCTCAATCGAGGGGCTTGAGCAAGGATACTACATTTTGAGAATTCAAAATGGAAGCGCCTCACATCAGACGGTTCTGGTAAGGAGATAAAATGAATTATTTAAGTTGTAATTGTTGATTTAGGGACTGCCTCCGGGTAGTCCCTTTTCTATTAGGATAAAAAAAGTGAAGGCTAAATCCCGCAGATGGAGTTTAGCCTTCACTTTATAAGAAAATCCCAAGGGCTTACCTTACTCTTTTCTTTCTGTTTTTAATAAAGTCTTCAAATACATACTCTCCCAGTCCCTGGAGGCTTGAGTAAAATGCCCTGCCATTGTTTACCTGGGTGAATTCCTGGACAAATTGAACCAACCAGGAATCTTTGGCGATCATAAAGGTGGTGATGGGAATTTTTAGGCGACGAGCTGCCGCAGCCAGGTTCAATGTTTTGTTCAGGATCTTTCTATCAAGTCCAAAACTGTTTTTGTAATACCTTGCACCCTCCTTGATACAGGTAGGCTTCCCGTCAGTGATCATGAAAATCTGCTTATTAGAAGTCTTTCTTCTTCTAAGGATATCCATGGCCAGTTCAAGTCCTGCAACTGTATTGGTATGGTAAGGTCCTACTTGCAGGTAAGGAAGGTCTTTGACCTTGATCTGCCATGCATCATTCCCAAATACAATGATGTCCAGGGTGTCCTTGGGATATTTTCGCATGATCAGCTCAGAAAGAGCCATAGCGACTTTCTTGGCTGGGGTGATTCTATCTTCTCCATATAAGATCATGGAGTGCGAAATATCAATCATCAAAACCGTTGCAACCGTGGTCTTGTGTTCCCTCTCTCTGACTGAAAGGTCATCCTGAGTCATGGTAAACTCATCGATCCCGTGATTGATCTGGGCATTTCTAAAAGACTCTGTAAAGGCAATATTTTCTACAGGGTCTCCGAATTCAAAATTCTTCAATTCGCTAGTAGACTCATCCCCAAAACCTGCATGGGCAGATCTGTGGTTTCCCCTGCCTCCTCGCTTCAATTTTCCAAAGATCTCCTCAAGTGATCTTTGTCTAATGCTTTGCTCGGATTTGGCAGTTATTTGGAAAGTGCCTTCGCCTGGGTTTTCCTCTTCAATGTATCCGTTTTTCTTCAGATCTTCGATGAAGTCTCCCATCCCATACTCGTTGTCCGTCAGGCCATACTGTCTGTCTAGTTGATTCATCCAGCTCAAGGCCTCATCCACATCCCCGGAGGTGTAAGTAAGAAGTTCCATGAAAATTTTAAGCAAACGCTCAAATGGATCTCCGCCATTGGGGTCTGGACTATACTCAAAAAATCTGTAACCTAGCATAAATTTCTACTCCTATCTTAAGGGTATAGGACGCTTTATCCTGCCCATTTATTTTCTTCAATTTACCAATAGAAGAGACAAAATACATCTTTTCTCTAAAGGGAAAACGAAAAGGAGCATCAAATGTTAAGGGGGAGACAAAGTGTATTATTCGAGTATTACACTTTCTTCTATCAATTGGTCGTCTTCAAGGTAGGCTAATATGAGGTATTCGCCATTGCGAAAATAGGTGCAGTCAATTTTTAGTCCATTAACTGTGGAGAGGTCTGGGTTGGATTCAAGGTATTTTAAACCACCGGATTGGTCGTAAATCCTTACCGTTTTTACTTTGTAGCTAAGGTCTTCATTAAACAAAATAAATAAGGTATCCTGCCAAAATCGACTTTCCATCCATCCCTTGTTGGCAATCGCTTTGATGCCTTTTTCTTCTTTGGCATCCAAGGTTCTGATCTTCCTTTCGTCAGTTGTGTTTTCTCCGTTCGTACAGCTAGGAAGCAAGAAAAAAACGAGCAGGAAACTTGCTGCCAACAGCCAGACAAATATTTTTATGGAAGTAACTTGTCTCATATCTTAAGGACAAATTGTTGACAATGAGGTTGTAATAACTTTGCTTTCGGAAAGCGCCTAAAAAACAGTTTCTCTTTAGTTTAGTCGATGTTAGCTAATGGATGTCACTTTTTAGGCAAATTTTTACCAATTAGTGACGTTTAGTGGGAGGGTATTTACATGGCTAAACGCAAAAATTCTTCCAAATATTTCATCTGTCGTAATTAATCAATTTATCACAGAGCATTTTTTATTTAAACGCCTGAATTTATTTATTTTTAACCTTATTGAATTTATAATTTCTTCAGCTTCTTTATGGCAAGGATTCCTTCACAGACGGTAGATCAGATTTATGCAGCAATAGACATTGTGGATGTGATAGGAGATTATGTCCAGCTTAAGAAGAAAGGAGCCAACTTCTGGGCACTTTCTCCATTTGGCAATGAAAAAACCCCTTCTTTCGCAGTCAACTCTGTAAAAGGCATTTATAAAGATTTCAGCTCAGGAAAAGGGGGCAATGCCATCAATTTTCTCATGGAAATGGAAGGTTTTACCTATCCTGAGGCTTTGAGGCATTTGGCCAAAAAATACAACATTGAGATCCAGGAGGAAGAGGTAAGTTCTGAGCAAATGCAGGCAAGGAACAAGAGGGAAAGCCTTTTTGTCCTCAATGAATTTGCAGCTCGGTGGTTTCACGAACAATTGACAGCTACCGAAGACGGTAAAGAAATTGGGCTCAGCTACTTTAAGGAAAGGGGCCTGCTGGACCAAACTGTAAAGGACTTTCAACTGGGGTACTCTCCTGATGACTGGGAGGTGTTTTCAAAAGCTGCCCAGGCTGCGCAGTACAATCCTGAGTACATCACAGAACTTGGACTTGCTAGCAAATCCGAAAAAACGGGGCGACTGATCGATCGTTTTAGGGGGCGGGTGATGTTTCCCATTGCAAATCCTATGGGCAAGGTGATTGGCTTTGGGGGCAGGATTTTGGGCAATCGTAAGGATGTCGGTAAGTACATCAATTCACCTGAATCCCCTGTTTACCATAAAAGCCAGGTATTATATGCCTTGTCATTGGCCAAAAAGGCCATCAGAGATGAAGATTTGTGTATCCTGACGGAGGGGTATATGGATGTAATCCTGATGCACCAGAATGGCTTCAAAAATGTGGTAGCTTCCAGCGGTACAGCTCTTACAACCGAGCAGGTTCGTCTTATTCGTAGATATACCCGAAATGTCCTCATGATTTACGATGGGGATCCCGCAGGAATAAAAGCTGCCAGTAGAGGAATCGACATTCTCGTAAAAGAGGAGATGAATCCGCAGGTATTAATTTTACCTGATAAGCACGACCCTGATTCCTATGTCCGGGCTCATGGGGCAAGTGGCTTGAAGAAGTTCATCAAGGAAAATGCCAAGGATTTCGTTGATTTTAAGATGTGGGTCCTGGCCCTGGACAAAGATAAGAGTGATCCCAAAATTCAGGCTGAGATTATTCGTGGTGTAGCCGAAACCCTGGCCAAACTTCCCGACTTGATCCAGCGGCAAATGTACATTCGTAAGGTCTCCCAGGAGGTTGACATCACTGAGGCCCTCATGACCCATGCAGTAGATGAAGCCAGGCGTGAGATAGGGAAACTTGAACAAAGGGACAGAAAGCGAGAGGAGGCAAGGGCAGCTAGAGAGGAACCCACAGAGGTCAAGGTCAAGCCATTGCAGGCCCATGATACCCTTGAGATGGCAAATCAGGAGAAGGAAATCCTGAGAATCATGGTCAACCATTATGACAAGAGCATTCCTGAAAGCGATGGACCCCTTGAGGATGAGCAAGGCAAGCCCATTGAGTATGAGCAAATGTTTTTAATGGATTATATGCTGGATGAATTGGAAGGCTTAAGTTTTGAAAATCAAACCTTTGAGAACCTGAAAAACAGTTTGTTGAATGAGTTTGATGAAAAGGAAAGCGTCAATATCCATCCTTACCTGAATCATGAAGATCCCGCCATTACTTCCCTTGTATCCGGGCTGTTGACTGTGCCTGAAACCAGTCCAAAGTGGAGTACCATTCGCGCAGATATATTTTATGATGGGGATGTCAAAATGGCTGCCAGGGAGGCGGTTTACCATTATAAATCCAAGAAGTTGGGCAAACTGCTTCAGCAGTGTAGCGATCAATTGCGGGAAGCAGAGCGTTCAGGGAAGCACGAAGAGGCTGATCAACTTTTGGAAAAATACATGGTCCTCAAAGAAATGAGTACCCAGGTTCAAAAGACCCTGGGTACTGAGGGTGCCCTCAAAGCGGGTGATGGGAGGCTATAGAGGTAGCTCGTTTACCTCTGTGCCAGCATGCCCTGATGTACTTCAATACTGATGCACTGTTTGACGCTTTCCAACTGAAAAATCACCCTGTTTTTACCTTTGATATATGCTATTTTTCCTTCCATTCCACAAAATGGACCTCTGACTATTTTCACTTTCTCTCCCGCTTTGAAACTGTTAGAAGTTTCTATATTTGAACCATGACTCACAATTTTCTTTAGGAGTTCAATCTCTTCATCTCTGATGATGGCGGGTTTTCCTTCTTCAGAAATTAATTTTACAAAGCCACGTATCGGATATAACTCAGTTAGTTCTTTTTGCGAACATTTTACAAAAATGTATCCCGGTAACAGGGGAACTTCAAGGGTTTTTACCCTGTCGCTCCAAATTCTTTTTTCTTTTACCAAGGGGAGGTATGCTTCAAATTTCTTCTGCTCAAGGGCAAATAGCATACTTCTTTCAAATTTCGAACGTGTATAGATGCTATACCAATTTCGAAATTCTGTTTTTCGAGGATTCGCGGCTTTGATCCGCATACTTCCTCCTTTTTGGGGAATGTTGTGTTGCATTACGTTTGTGTTATTTACTAAAATATCTAATCCATTAGGCGAACTCTCCCAGCTTCCATCAATAGAATGGAAGGGGAAAACATGAAATTTGGACTTTTTGGAGCGACCTGCTCTATAGGAACAGGCTGTCCATCAACGGTGGTGGGAGTTAGTTATATTTTCTTATTGTGGGTTTTAACCCCTGGCTTTCTAGTTACTTTCTTAGATGATTACACTACACAAATTTTGGGCTCATCATCTCAATTTTACATCTGAGTTTATCTAAAATAAGTAGAACATTATATAAATGCTAAGAATACGAATTAAAGAAAAGTTAAGTTATGTGAAATAGAGTTTTTGGTACTTGTTTAGGATTAAAGACTATTAATTTTTTTGAATCAATTTTGTGTTTTATGATTTTTTTTTCATATTGAGATCAAGCAATCTCTCTCCAAGGTTAATACTTTAGAATTTCAATTCGAACAAGACCAACAATGGGACTTTAACGGCGAAGCTGTAAACGCTTGTTAATCAAATATTTGTCCCTGTAATCAAAAAGCTCCATTATCTAATTTTCTACTACCTCATAAGCATTATTTGATTCTGTAGAATTGATTTTGCAAAAATTGATTAGTCTGTAAAAAGAAAAATATCTTATAGTTAATTTCCTTTATTGTGAAGCATCTATTGATTTGCTTCAAGCCAACAATTAGAAAAGTGAAAACATTACCTGTATTTTTTTATAAAATTCTTTTCTCCTGTTTGATCTTTACCTTACTTCCTTCCACTTCTTTACTGGCCCAGGAAGCAGCAGATTCTGCTTCAGCCACGGGTGCGGATACCATTACTGATGGAATTATAACTTCAATTGTTGAGGGGGATAATGGAGAAGGTATCCCTGAGGATGGCTCCTCTGAGAATTCTTTGTCAGCTTATCAGGTCATGTTGACTATTGATGATGAAAATTCTGGCTGTAGAGATGTTTTAGGCGTGAAAGTGCTTGATGGAGAGGACCTTGTAGACTTAGAGACCTTGATTGAGGACCTTGCTTATACGGAAATCTATGTGAAGTATGAATTTAGAGTGTTTCTAAGTGAAGAGGATTCTGTGGTACAAGTATTGAGTATGGAGAAATTGTCCTCCAATCCCACTTTTGAAAATTTTCCACTCCGTAAACTTGAAGAAAACTGGCTTGTTAAATTTCAGGCAACTGTCATAACTCTGACGTCAAGCGATGGTATAATCCTTCGAGATTCTATTAGTTCAGAGTCTCTAAAAAAAATATACGAAGGAGATAGAGTCATTGATTGCCAGTTGTGTCGCCCTTGGTTGGGTTGGCTATTATTTGGGATTACCCTACTGGCGCTCATTCTTACTTTTTTTAGCTTAGGACACGTTTTGTGCAAAAACTGTCAAAACCCGCGAAATTATTGGTTCGCTGCTGGCTTCTTTGGTGTACTGGCAATTGGGGCCGGAATCGCAATGCAGCAACTGTGTCTTCCACCCAATACTTGTATTTATTTCAGGATTCTAGGATTCGCCGGAATTGTGCAGGTGATCTTCTGTCTCTTAGACGCCTTTCCATGCAAATCATGGATTTGTAAGAGAGGGAAGATTCTGGGGATCAAGCTCCCAATCAATAATTTATTCTGGCTGGTATTGATATACTGGATCCTCATAGAATGGCTGTGTACAACTGGACTGATCAACATTTACCTAAATTCTCCCGCTTCATAAAATTCAGATAGGTGGTTAAAATAGGACAGATTCTCGATTCCCTTAAGGGGATGTTGGATACATATTTCAGAGGAACAGATATGGCGCGCAAGCCCGAAGTTGTACTCGGAAATGTAGCATTGGTTGATGCGGTAAATACCAGCACCCTACAAATCCGCAACAAGGTGATCATTTCGCTGGTCAACATTGAGGAGGAAAATACCCTCAGGTATGCCCAGAGGCAAAGTTTTTTACCTGCACAAGATGGGAATACCTCCCGCCTTATCAATCATAACCCTACGGTTTTTTTGAACCTCTATGTCTTATTCAGTTGCCCTAGGGATGACGACAAATACAGAGAATCGCTGGATTATCTGTCAACCATCGTTCATTTTTTCCAGCGACAATCGGTTTTTTATCAAAACGATGTCCCTGAGTTGGGAGAAAGCGAAGACATCGAGCGCATAAGTTTTGAATTGTACAGCCTCAGTTTTGAACAAATGAACCATTTGTGGGGGGTATTGGGGGGGAAATACATGCCTTCTGTGATGTACAAAGTAAGGATTGTACCTGTCAAGGATCTTCCTGATTCTCCAAGTTCATTGATCAAACGTCAGAACGTGCAAATTGATAATAAACCATGATTGACATTAGCTTTGATATAAGGGCTAGCTTATCCATTGGTTTTAAGCAAGTTCCGGACTTGGGCTATAACCTGCTGCAATCCAGCAAAATGCTTATTCGCCCAACACCTGCGACAGAGGCTCTTTGCCGAAAGTATGGTTTGCTAATCAAGGATCTAAAGAAAGAGTTGTACATATTGGCAAGCCCTGGGGATGACCTTGAAAACATCGCACTTCCCAGACCTTTGACCTTGTCTTTTTTTGTTTTTGCAGGTGAAAATTCCTCAGGTAGGCTTATCGATTTTGGGCCTGGAATAAGGGAAGTATTGAGTGGAAAGAAGGAAAATCCTCAAATCTCAAAAGAAAAGCAGAATTTTTTCAAAGAATTATTTCCCGGTCAAAATGGAAGCTATCAAGTCGGAAATGGACGACTCAAAGCAGGTTCAGATGCGGTAAGTGGGGCGGATCTCATTGGCCCCCTTGCTTATCGGATTTTCTTACCCAAGGAGACTTACAAAAAAGTGAAGTTATCGGGGCCATTTGGTAATGAAGAAGTTCAGCAAAAGGAAGATGAAACTTATTTCACCTACGATTATGCAAGGATGCAAGAAGGCCTATATAGCCTTGAAGTAGAAAAAAACAATGGAAAAAAGGCCAAGGGAAAATTCTTTTATGTCGAAAGGCTTCCTGCCCGAAGCCCCATAGCCTTGGTATCCCTTTCACTTTCAGATAAAAAAGTAAAAATCAATACAGACCGCTATATGATCAATTTCCAAGAAAGGAAATCAGTCATGGCGAACTCAAATAATTTATAATTTTTATTAACAGCAGATAATCATGGCAGTACCATTATCATCTTACAAAACGCCAGGTGTATATGTGCAGGAAATACAGAAGTTGCCACCTTCTGTTGCGCAGGTAGATACAGCTATTCCTGTATTTATTGGATATACCCAGAAGGCGGAACTGGAATCATTCAAGGATTTGGAGATGGTTCCTCGAAGAATTCGTTCCCTTCTTGAGTACGAGCAGTATTTTGGAACGACAAGGGACGAAGACCTATCCATTTCTATCAACACCATTTCAGCCACGGGCAATCGAATCATCAAGGTCGAAAACGAATCTGATGTGAAGTACCACATGTACTACGCAGCACAGATGTTTTTCAACAATGGAGGAGGTGAAGCATTTGTGATCTCTGTAGGGGACATGACTGACCCTATTGAGCTGAGTAAGCTGGAGGCTGCCATTCCACTTTTGATGGAATATACAGAACCTACCTTGCTTCTTTTCCCGGATGCGGTAGAGGGACTTACGGACGGTGACTACAGAAGCCTCATGCAAGCTGCATTGGGGCACTGCGCCAATCCTAAAGTAAACAACTGCTTTACTGTCATGGATGTGAAACAAAATTCGGATCAGACAGCCGATGAAGATGCCGAAGATTTTAGGGCTTTGGCGGGTACCATTGATGATTTCAAGTATGGAGCTGCTTATTACCCCTATATCGAGACATCGCTGAATTATGCATTTTCACTGGATTCGGTGAAAGTATCAGAGGATCTTATTGATGGGGAAACTCCTGAGCAAATCGTTAATCGTCTTTCAGCTATTAATTCGGATGACCTTACTCCTGCAGAGAAGAACAGGTTGGAAGCTGCTAAGAATGAGGCGAATAATCGTGATCAATTTGAAAAAGAATCCGGAGAAAAAGAGGAAGCTGTCGTTGAGCTTGAAAAAGAATTAAAAGCACTTCAAGATAAAAAGGAAAGAATAACGGATTTGACAACAGTATTAGAAAAGTCTGTAAAGTCAAGGAAGAAGCCTCCCAAACTTAAGGAAGATGCCATAAAGGAGGTCAAAGGGTCTGATCTTGAGGCTGTTATCGAGGCTTTGAATCCCGAAGAAGGTGAGAGCAGCAATGCCTTTAAAAACAGGTTGATCCAGGCAGCTAATGACACCTATAAGGATGGTGATAACGAGTTGGATGACCTGATTGCAGCTACCGAAAAGTCTATCAGAGAGTCCAAAAAAGAACTTGCAGACCTTTATAAAACCGAAGAAAATGACTTCACCAATGGTCCTTTTACAGGGGCTACCATGGATATCATTTCTGGAGTTAACAACGGCCTTTTCAATGAAATACAGACCATACTGAATCAGAAGGGGAAGGTGATCATGCCACCAAGCAGTGCCATTGCAGGAATGTATGCCAGGGTAGATAGCCTGAGGGGAGTATTCAAAGCACCTGCAAATGTAGGGTTGAATTCTGTAACAGGGCCTAACAGAAAAATATCCGACGATGTACAAGAAGGTTTCAATGTAGATTCTACGAGTGGAAAATCCATCAATGTAATCAGAACCTTCAAAGGAATCGGAACGTTGGTTTGGGGCGCAAGAACATTGGCTGGTAATGACCGTGAGTGGAGATACGTATCCGTCCGTCGCTTCTTCAACATGGTTGAAGAGTCAGTCAAAAGATCTCTTTTCCGCTTTGTGTTTGAACCCAACAACCCCAATACATGGGTGAGTGTGCGAGCCTCGATTGAGTCCTTCCTGGAAACTCAGTGGAGGGCAGGAGCCCTTCTTGGCAATACTCCCGACGATGCTTATTTCGTCCGGGTAGGGGTACCTGAAACCTTCACCGAAGCAGAAATGCTGGATGGTTACATGGTAGTTGAAATTGGCATGGCAGTAGTTAGACCTGCTGAGTTCATCGTTCTGAAGTTCATGCACAAATTTGAATTAGGTCAACAATAATTAATGAATTCCACAACTTTTGAATAATCATGGCAAATTATCCCATACCAAAGTTTAGGTTTCTGGTAGAGTTCGAAACTGATGGTGGCCCTGTTAAGGCAGGTTTTACCGAGGTTTCAGGTCTTGACAATGAAACCGATATCATCGAATACCGAGAAGGTAGCGATGACACCAAATACAAGCGAATTATCCTTGGCCTAAGTAAGCCTAGCCGAATCACAATGAAACGCGGCATTTTTAATGACGATTCGAAACTTCAGTTTTACGAGTGGTGGTCAAAGACCCTTGACAAACAAAAGACAGAAAGCGCCCAAAAAGATGTTACAATCAAATTGTTGGATGAAGAAGCTGAACCTGTCATTGTCTGGAAATTGAATAAGGCCATAGCAGTCAAACTTCAGTCTACAGACCTGAAATCCGATGGCAATGAAATCGCCATTGAGTCACTTGAGCTTGCTCATGAGGGCTTGACCATCCAATCCTAAACTTAAGCAATGGCCCGAACTACAATACCTCCAGTAGCATTTCGCTTTGAGGTAAGATTTATTGATGTCGAAAGAAGGGACACAGATTCTTCTACTGAAGAATTTGTGGCCTATTTTCAGCAGGTATCAGGAATTGGTGGTTCCATGGAAGTAAAGACCAGAAGGCGAGGAGCGAGAAACAACCGAAGGCCTATTGAACTTCCAAAGGGAGTTAAGTTTCCTGACTTGGTGCTCAAACGTGGACTTTTATTTGAGAAAAAAGGGAGTGGAAAAGGGATAGACTTGTTAGGCTGGATTATGAAAACCTTTCAAAATGGAGGAAATAACCTTATGAAAAAGGATGTCATCGTAACTCTCGCCAACGAATCCGGGAATCCCTTGATCGCCTTCAAATATAAAAAGGCCTGGGTAAAACAATGGCAGTTGGGAGACTTCAATGCCATGGAGTCAAGCCTTGCGATTGAAACCATTACCCTGGCTTTTCAGTCCATGGAAATTGACCGAAATCCACCTCCGCCACCTAATCGAAGATAACATTTGATTACTAAAATCAATCCATATGCCGATTGAAATCATGGAATTGGTCGTCAAGGCCAATTTGAAAGAAAAGCCTTCAAGTACAGGTAATGCAACTGCTGTACAAGCAAGCTCCCCTTCCCTAAAGGATAAAAAGGACTTGGTTGAAGAAATTGTAGAACAAGTACTGGCAATTATTCGCCAAAAAGAAGAGAGATGATAACAGGAGAATTTGCAAATGCAGTGATAAGGGGGTTCGAGAAGGCTGAGGAGCTTTCTCAGCAGAACAACCCACTCGCTGAGTTTTCAGCCATGTTCAGCCCTGAAAATTTCAGCATCCTCAATTCCTTCAATTTTGACTCTGCCCAATCTGATGGAGAGACAGGAAGTGAGCATAAGTTCAGAAATGTAGGACCTCGCGACTTCAATTTCGATTTTGAAATTGATGCCACAGGAGCTGCTGATGAAATCCTGGATGTCAAAGAACAAATTGACAAATTCAAAGCTGCGACCGGTTTTAAACGCCTGGGTGGTTTTACATCCAATGAACGCAGGCCAACCTTTTTGTCAGTAAGCTGGGGGACCTTCTCGGTAAGGTGTGTCCTGAAGGACATGGAGGTTGATTATACCCTTTTTGATGATGATGGAAAACCGCTTAGGGCCACCATCAAGGCAAAATTCAGCGAGTATAAGACCCTATTGCGACAAATCAGGGAGAATCCTGCATTTGAGCAAGTGGCTACGCAGATTCGATCAGCCGTTGACCTGGAAAATGCAGGCAAACGCCTGGATACCCTCGCCCACGAGGTTTATGGAAACGTCAACTCCCTAGTTGACATGGCCAAAGCCAATGGTGTGAATACCCTGCGGGATCTGTCCGGCTTGGGAGATCTCGAACTCCCTCCCATCGATAATTTGAAAGAGCAAGGCCTAAATATGGCCAAAGACCTCGCCCAAAAGAAACTCGAACAAGCAACTGCACTTGCAGATGAAGCCCTTTCCGCAGGCCTTGAGGATGTAGGAGGGGCAATTAGTGATGGACTTTCTAGCCTATTCTAATGAGTACCAAAAAAACAGAAGTACAACTAAAGATCAATGGAAGGGAGTTCCCTGCACTTGACCAACAGGTCTTGAACCTGACTGTGTCTAAGGAGGTGAATAAGATTCCTTATGCCACCATCTTTCTGAGGGATGGAGCCGTTGACCAACAATCATTCGCCATTAGCAATGAGGATTTCTTTGTTCCAGGGACACCCATTGAAATTTTTCTGGGTACAACGGATGGAAAAGAAAGGATTTTCAAAGGGATCATCACCAAGCATTCCATTAAAGTATATCCTCAAAAGCCTAGCACCCTCATGCTTGAATGTCGAGATGAGGCCGTAAAATTGAGCATTGGGCGTAAGAGCAGGTTCTTCTCAGACAAAAGCGACAGCGACATCTTCAATGAGATCCTCAGTGAGTATTCCGAATTGAATCCTGAAGTCGAAGAGAGTTCTCAACTGGTGGTACACCAGCAGATGGTACAGTACCTTTCTACAGATTGGGATTTTATTTCAATCAGGGCTGAGAGTCTGGGAAAGTACATTTTTGTGGATGACTCCGAAATCAAAATTGCTGCGCCAGACCTTGCACAATCTGAAAACCGTATCCTGACTTATGGGAATCCACAAGATTCGGAATCTGAATCCAGAATTTGGGAATTCGAGTCTGAAATCGACGCCCGGTATCAATATGGATCAGTGGAGACCACTTCCTGGAATTACAGCACCCAGGAGTTGGATCAAGGGGTTGGGAACTTTTCACCTGCCTCTCAAGCTGGGAATCTCAGCTCTGGAGACCTGTCAGAAGTTGTGGGGCTGGATGCCTATACCCTTCACCAGATGGGGAGAAGAAACAATGCAGAGCTTACTGCCTACGCCAATTCTATTCTTCAAAAGAGTGTGCTAAACAAACTCTTTGGCAGGGTGAAAATTGATGGAAATGCAATTGTAAAACCTGGAGACCTTGTTAAAATTCAGGGTTTAGGTGATAGGTTTAATGGGAAAATATTTGTTTCAAGGGTTCATCATTCCTTTGAGCCAGGGAGGTGGTTTACAAATTTCCAGTTGGGGATGACAAATGAGTGGTTTTATGAAAAACCAAAGGTGAGTCCTCCTCCAAATATTGGAATGTTGCCTCCTATCCACGGGCTGCATTTGGGGAAGGTAATCCAATTGAAGGATGACCAGAATCCAGACCCTGATTTCAGGATAAAAATTAATATTCCGGGACTTCATCAAAACGATGATGGGATTTGGGCACGATATGGAACCCCATACGGTGGCAACCAAAGAGGCTTTAACTTCCTTCCTGAAATAGATGATGAAGTCATCGTAGGATATATTGGAGATGATGCCCGAGAGCCTGTTATCCTGGGATCATTGTATAGCCAGGCCAATCCCAGCCCTCTGGACAATGATGATAATAATTTCCTGAAGGGGATCATCACTGCGAATGAGCACAAAATCACCTTCGATGAAGAAAATAATGTGCTTTCTATCGAAACCCAGGGGGGGAATTCGGTAGTGCTGGATGATCAAAACGGGAGCATCAAGCTGAGCGATAGCAACAACAATGTAATAGAGATGAATTCGGGTGGGATTACCCTCTCCAATTCTTCTACCATTAAAATTCAATCAACCAATATCGAGCTGGAAGGAACCAACGTGAATATCGTAGGGAATGCAGCTACCAACATCAATAGTCCAAGTGGTGGAGTGGTAAAGCTAGGGAATGGAACACTACCAGCAGCACCTATCACAAGTACAGTAACCCATCCACTAGGACCAGGGACAGTAAATCCAGGACCCAATACCAAAGTGTTGATTTAAACTAATAGAAAATGAGAAAGCCAACTATAAAAGAAAAGAATGCATTTCTGGGGAAGGGGTGGGCCTTCCCACCAAAGTTTATAAAGGGGGCGAATGACAGTGGACCTGAAATGGTATCTGCAGAAAAAGACATCTGTGAGAGCCTTCAGATCCTGCTTTCTACCAAACTGGGAGAAAGGGTCATGCGACCTAATTATGGGTGCAACCTCTACAAATTGAACTTTGAACCCATCAATACCCAATTTTTGGCATTCGTTCAAACCTATATTGAGCAATCAATTCTACTGCACGAACCCAGGGTTGAATTAGAAAATGTCAACATAAATACTTCCTCCCAGCTTGATGGCATTTTATATATCGAAGTCAATTATCGCGTCCGAGCCACGAACTCTCCCGACAACTATGTATACCCTTTTTACTTGAATGATCGCAACTTCCTTAATGAATAAGCATGAGCCAACAGGAAACAGTCAAGTACAAACATCCCTTTTTAAACAATGGGACCAGTCAGCAAAACAGGAATAACAAATACCTTCAGCCGAAGTATGTAGAACTCAATAATTGGAATACAGCTGATTACCTTCGGTTTGCCTACGAGTTTTCTGCCAACCTCAATTACTACAATGAGGAAAACTTGCCCCAGGGGGATTGGAGTGATTTCTTTAGCCAGGGGCCTGTCAATATGTTGGCCATCATCTCCTCTGTGGATCAGGATGCCTTTTTGCATAAATACAATGAGGCTGAGGTAAACTTCTGGAGGAAGTATAAAAAAGGTGCCAGAGGAAAAGAGATCGAAAGGGCCTATCAAGAGTTAATCGATCGCATATACGAAATAGCGGATAAAATCAGACAACTCTGTGAAGATATTCCGCAAGCCATGCCACTGAAGAGGGAAATTCTGGAAATTATCAAAAATCAGGTTGCAAGATCGGTTCTTAATAATCAGTTGGACATCAATGCGCTAGAAGTTTTGATTGCCTATGATAAAGCAAATGATCCTGATCCTGATGTGAAAAATCGAAACAGTGGGACCAGTGAGAGTCGCTACGAGAAGTTTATTCAGTATGACAAACCCGCTAGGGATAAGGATGGCAAAGTGGTTGACGAAACCAACCGTAAAAGTACCATCTGTAGAATGGCTTGGGGAATCAATGGCTCCTACGCATATGACTGCATCACCCCTGATATTGGTTATAAAGACCCCATCAATGCCGGAAAGAATGAGCCTTCTTGCCGCGAAAACATCAACCTGAGGAACCTCTTCTTGATTTTCTACCAGGCTTTGGCAAAAATTATCCAGCGAGCCAAGATATTTTTGAACAAGGAATTGGCCGAAAGCCATCAAGTACAGCCACACCTGTCGCTGTATATTTCCTTTATCCAGCTTTTTAAGCAACTCCAGGCGAGGTATCAGGACTTTAGCAGGGTTCATCTTAATTATTACTATCAGGAGATTCTGGGTTTGAAGACCAAAAGACTCGAACCTGATCAGGCATATGTACTGTTTCGATTGGCCAAATCTGCTTCAGAAACCCTGCTGGAAAAGGGAACCCTTGTTGATGCAGGAAGAGATGCCGAAGGTAAACCGCGTGCATATGCACTGGATAAAGAAATAGTAGTCAATAAATCAGAGGTAGCTACATTTCTAATGGATACAGAAGGTAAATCCATTATTGAAACCCCAGCCCTTGTTCTTGAATCCCAATCACCTCTAGCGAGTACACCCAGCCCCTCCAGGTTCATTTGGAAATCGGGGGTTCATAGAGATGTTATAACAAATGGTGGAAGGAGGCTTTCTTCAAATTTCAAATATGGCTTTGCCATTAGCCATCCAGTCCTCAACCTGAAAGAAGGAGAACGAAGAATTACCATCAGATTAATTGCCCAAGGATTGCCACAAAGAGAAGAGCTGCAATCTGTGAAGGAAAGGATTCAGGTAGATCTTAGTACATCTGAGAATAAGAGTGGATGGCATACCTTGGTACAAAACAGGATAGAGATTTCAGAAATCAAACAAAATGAGGAAGAAACAGATCTCCCTGGGAGCACACCTGTGGGCATGGTCCTTACCCTTAGCTTAAGGCAGGATGATTACCCACTAGACTTGCCAGAGAAGCCAGAAGATCCTTTTCTGATCCAGTGCGACAAACCTGTTGTAAAAATTCTTTTTTCTAATGAACTCTATCAGGACTTCAGTGAGACCATCATAACCAATGTCGAGATCACGGTTGAGGTAGAAGGACTCGAAAACTCCATCAAGGTCAGGAATGAACTTGGAGAGTTTGACAATAGGAATGCCTTTCCAGGTTTTGGGGTAGAGCCTACGGAGGGTTCCTATATGCAGATATCTTCTGACGAATGGACTGGAAAGAAGCTGACAGAAGTATTACCCAAGGCAATCTTCCTTGGGAATGTCGCAGATGATGTAGACGAAAGTGATGAGGTGGACGCAGCTACACTACTCATTGATACCAAACAATTCAAGATCAGGCATAAGGTCAATAAGAAATTCAATGAGGTTGTCATTGAAGAGGACAAGGGGGGCTATGTTCGCATTCAGGAAGATCCATATTACCGACTGAATCCAGAGATTGACCAGGTACTTGGAGAGCTAAAGAAAGATGATTGTGAGAAAGAGGATATAAACAGTCCGGAGTTTTTTGACAAACTATCAATTTTCGTTTCCAAGATTGGAGGAGGGATTAGTAAGATTTTTGAGAGGATATTCAGGAAGCGAAAGCAGGAACAAAAAGCAAGGGCTTTTATGGCATCTCCTTCCATGGGAGAATTCATGGTACAAAGTCTTGGTACAGCGCGTTTTGTCAATGAAGTAGATGTACTGATGCTCAAGGGAGCAAAGGCAAGTCGAATTCGTAAATTCTTTTTGAGGGTCCGAGGAGAAAAGGAAAAAGTAGTAGAAAGAGACGACTCTTTCATCAAAAAGGTAATAGTTGACTATAAGGCAGAAGCATCCTGGAAAGAGGCTTTTAACATACCTGAAACCAAAGTTCCTACAGAAGGAGAGGTCGCCAGAAATGTAGAAAAACCTGGACTGAAACTTGTGGTCATTGACCCGGAATTGAAGCTGGCGAGTTTTCATCAGCAGGGCTTTACCCATATCAATCACTTTCCTGACAAGGATGAAAAGGCATTGGTATGCTTGCCATTGTTTATCCCTACTGCTATAACACTTCCATCTGGTGAGGATTTTTCCCAAAATGACGATGAGGTCGAGACCCCAGATGATAATGAAATTGGTATAAAAGGGGAATTTCCAAACCCCTTTGAGCAAAGTAACATTTACATTGGCTTGGATAACTTTGTCCCAGGCCAAAGCCTTTCGCTGCTTTTCCAACTGGAAGATGGTGGCGGTGATGCTGAATTTGACCCGCCAGAGGTAAGGTGGTTTTACCTCGAAAAAGATGAGGATGGCATCGAGGATATTTGGAGAGAATTTAGGTCTCAAGACATTATTGAAGACATGACCAAGCCAGCTTCAAGGTCTGAAACGAGTTTGTTACAAACTGGCATTATCCGATTTAAAACCCCCTTGAGTATGACCAATTCTGGAACCAGTGTCATGCCAGGATCGGGCTACTATTGGGTTCGTGCCGTGATGCCTTCTGGCTATGAGGTCGGAAAGGAGGGAATAAGCCTGCAAAACCCACTTGGGCAACTTGCCATTAATCAGCCTACAAGGGTAGATGCCCTTCCGCCTGTAGTCGCTATTCATGCACAAGCAGCATTGGCAGTATTTCATAATAAGAACAACAGCCTTGAACATTTAGACCGAGGGCTTCCAGCAGATTCGATCCAGAAACTGGTCAATTTTAAGCCTAGCATCAAAGAGGTGAACCAACCCTATCCTTCATTTGGAGGGAAAAAGCCTGAGGATGAGCCTGCATTTTATCGCAGGGTGAGCGAGAGACTTCGCCACAAGGATAGGGCAGTGAGCTGTTGGGATTTTGAACGCCTGATCATGGAAAAATTTTCTGATATCCGCCATGCAAAGTGCATCCCGCATACCTCAAAAAGTTCATTTGTCAAGCCTGAGCTTTCACCAGGAGAGGATTCCCCTGGAAAAATGCCTGGCAAGCCTAAAGGAATTGAAAAGATCGTTCCCAAACCTGGACGAGTAATGCTGGCAGTCTTCCCAAAACCGCAAAACCGAAGTGCTTTCAATCCACTGACACCGGGCTTTGGAATTGGGAAATTAGAAGAGATGGAGAGTTATTTACAAAGCAAAGCCAACCTCTTTCTCAGAGATGGTAGGGGCATAACGGTTGTAAACCCTTCTTATGAGATGGTAAAAGTTCATTGCAGGGTGCGCTTTTTCCGCGATAAGTCTCCCTTGTTTTATGCTGGACAGCTCAATGAGGCCTTGAAAAAGTTTCTTGCTCCCTGGGCATATGACGAGGAAGAAGAAATTCTATTCAGTGGTTCGGTAAGCCAATCTCTGGTTCTGAACCATATTGAAGAATTACCTTATGTAGATAAAATTCTCGATTTCAAATTGAGCCATTACCTATTGAATCGAGATCTGGACATTTATGAAACATACGTAGATAGTGTGGAGCATTCTTTGGAAGCGACAACCCCTCGATCAGTGTTTACGACTTACCTCCTACAAGCCAACGATAATACCACCCGCGATCATGATATAAGTTGGGATGGAGCGAAAAATGCGAGTCCCGACGATACCATTGTAAGCTCAGAGTTTACTGCATTTTAGTGAAAAACATAGCCTGAAAATATAACATCATGTCAGATAATACTACCCTGTCATTTGTCTCTTCGGCTGGGATAACGGAAGATTATTCAAGTCTACGAAGGCTGGGGATCAATTATATAGCCAGACTAAGTCATCAACTCTGGACGGATTTTAATTCCCATGATCCTGGGATAACGATACTTGAGGTCCTTAGTTATGCCATTATGGACCTTGGATATAGGAGTAGCTTCGAGATGAGGGATCTCTTGACTCCCAATCCCTTAAAGTCTCCTGTAAATGCTAATAATCCATTTGGAGAGCTTCAAAAAGATTTCTTTTCGGCAAGTGAGATCCTTGTATCCAATCCGGTATCCCCTGTCGATTTCAGGAAGCTGTTTATTCATATTCCTGGAGTTAAGAATGCCTGGATGATAGAGGCGGAGGATGAGAAGATCAATGAGAGGCTTCCAAAAGCTGAGACAGGCGATGGGCTTTCATATAAACTTGGTGGTCTTTACAAAATTTTGGTAGAGCTTGAAGATGGGAGTGATCCTGATAATGAGGTAAGGGTAAGTGAAATAAGAGAACATATTGAAAAAATATTCTACAACTACAGGAGTCTAGGGGAAGACCTTATTTCTGTGGAGGTAGTCAAAGAAAAACCCCTACTGCTAAAAGGCCGCATAGAAGTAGATGAAGAAGTGGACCTCAATGACATTGAAGCCCAAATTGCTTTCAGCATTCAGGAGTTTTTGACTCCTACAATCCACTTCTACTCACTAGGGCAAATGCTGGAAAACGGTTGGGGAATGGATGAAATTTTTCGAGGCACAATCTTTCCCGAAGAATTGCCCTTTCAGGGTTTTTTGGATGACAATGAACTGAAAGGAGCGAAACTGCGCAAACAGGTTTATAAGTCTGATTTGTATCAGGTAATCCTGGATATAGAGGGGGTGAAGGCGATAAATAAGCTGGAACTGGACTTACTAGAGCCCAATGATTCCCTATCGAAAGACGAATGGTATGTGGATATCAGGGGAGAAAAAGGGGTGG
The DNA here is from genome assembly GCA_022760475.1 of Bacteroidia bacterium. Lineage (GTDB taxonomy): Bacteria > Bacteroidota > Bacteroidia > J057 > J057 > JALEFZ01. The sequence goes on from JALEFZ010000087.1 coordinate 20,493, forward strand.
TTTATAAACCGGTCATTGATTTGATAAACTCTCTGAATCTCACTTATAAAAAAGGAGATTTCGTAAGTGGTTCCAGAGAAAGTTCCCCCTTCCGATCGGAGCAATTCGTCCGGGAAAAATTAACCCTGCTCCGTCACCTCAACCGAAAACCCTTGCTTGATCGAGCTCAGGATAGGGCTATCCAGGAAGGCTCATACAGAGATTTGGAAAAGTATGTCAGCATCCAAACTGACTTTCCAAATGTATATCGCGTGGATGAGGGTGAAATAACTGCATCTTTGTCTGAGGCTTACAAGGCCAGAGTAAAACAACTCAAAGCATTCCTTACCATCTTCGACCAAATCCTGGCAAATTACCTGGCAGACCTTCAAAATATCAGAACCATTTTTTCCTTGAGTCAGGAGCCTGAAAGCCAGGTACATTTCTATAAAAACTTAAGAGGAATTGTTCCTGGCATTGATGATGTGTTGGTTAATCATTACAGCCTTGATGCGGAGTCATTGGTGAAATTGGGAGAGCCAGGAGTCTTTTATACCAAAGACCATGATGATAGTAAAGAGGTCATTATAGGCAGGCTTTCAAACCTTGTTCCTGCCAATCCTATGCCGGAGGAAGAGTTCATTTCCAAGGTCAAGTTATCCACTCGCGAGTGTTTCAAAACACCTGCAAATGGAGAAAATGGCAAAAGAGGTGTGGCAAAAAAGGACGAAAAAGACAGCGAGGAAAGGTTTGAAAGGTTTATGGCTGTGATAAAAGATCTTACTATTCAAGATAAATATGAAGTTACCCTTAAAGAAATCATACATGATGAGAGCGAACGAAAAAGGGTAAAAAATCTGGTGTTGAACCACCTTGCGGCAAGGTTCGGAGAGCAATTCACTGAATATGCCTTGTTACTTTATCAGAACTACGAGAGCAATTCTTGTCAAGAGCCACAATTTGAAGGAAAAAACAGACTTATCAAGGCCAAAACCAATTTCCTGAAAAATATCCCTGAAATGGGAAGGGATAGGGGCAAGGCTATGAATCATCGTTCGGAAGAACTCCGAGAGATAAAAAAATTCTACGAATCCTATAATATTTCTGGGCTAAGAAAGCGTGTGAGTAATATTCTTGGCTTGGATCCAGGAAGTGATAATCTTCGTTTTCAAAGATCTCAGCTAAGTTCAGGACCCAAGGTGCTAATCATAAAAAGGGAGGACTCATCGAGAGATAGTTTCAATTTTGTTGCCGTTTCAGCTAATGATGATGGTTCTGCTCCTTCCTTCGAGCCTGATACCTGGATTCCGTTGGAAAGTGTAAAGCAGTATAACATCAGAGCCAAAGGCTTAAGGGACAAAGAAGAATTCATGCAGACCCTTCTTGATGCATCTTCAAGGCTAATTGAGGAAATCGAAGCGTATGAGATCAATGATTCAAGCCTGATTGAAGAACAACTTGGCAAGAAACCTGACGAGGAGGTCGCCCATCTTCAGATTAAAAAAAGTGAGGTCAGTGATTCGAGTCTACCTTACAGAATAGCCCTCGTAACTGCCAAAGGCGATGAGATCGCATTGGGCAATACCTTTTTTGAAGAGAGAAAAAGGGCGGTTCAGGAGCTTAGGCGGCTCGTGGAACTTGTCTATCCCGAAAAAATCCAAAATGAAGGCTTTTATGTCATAGAACATATTCTTCTGAGGCCATTTGAAGATGGAATTAAGTTATTGGAGCCATTTCCTGTGGACCATCGAATGCCGAGTAATTCAGGCGGTACAGGTCCTTTGATCTTATCTGAAGACCCCTACTCCTTCTGGATCAGCATTTTTGCCATGAAGGCATGGCCGAGGTTCTCAGATGAAGAAGGTAGGGCATTTTTTGAGCAGACAGTCAGGAGGGAAGCTCCTGCACATATGGGAATTCGATTTCACTGGTTGTCAGGGAAAAACATGTATGAGTTTGAGGATGCTTACTTGAATTGGCTGTATGATGAGGGGAGGAGGTATTCTGACGAATGCCAGATTCAGGAAAGCATGAACCACCTGATTGAACTTCTAAACAAGTTTAACCAACGATTTGATCCCGAAGCATAAAATAATTCACTCTCATTTATCCAAAGTATTGGCTAACGATTTCCAACACTAGATTAATATGAAAAATACAATCGAGACCAATTCCAAAAACATCAGCCGCTTGATTGGAGGTACTGGAATTGTCTGTGGATTAGAAATTACTATAAAGTCTGATTGTTCGCTCCTGATTTCTGAAGGTTATGGGCTTACTTCATCAGGCAGGATATTATATTTTCCAGGTAAGCACTACAGATATTATACCGCCTACTCTAAGGCTGTCAAGGGCTTATTGAGTCCTTCACAAGATGAAGGAGAACTGGATGTGTATCAACTCATGGTTGAACGGCCTTATGGTGAGGAGGGAGTTTACCCCCTGACCCCACAAAACTTGAATGATGATCCATTTTTCCAAAATAAAGTCATGCTACTTTACATGGAAAAACTAGAATCCAATGGGAGAGCGGCTGAGAACAATCCTCAAAAAGACGACTTGGAGGGAGAATCAGGACTAGAAGAGTTGCCACAGGAAGAATTTCAAATCCAGGCACTTATGGTTGAGCGGGAGGTCTATTGGGAGTATTTGCAAGAGCAACTGAATGAGCGCGGAGAGATCCTGACACAAACACCCTTTGAGTCTGAAGACGTTGAGCTTTATTCGCTTAGAAATAAAATTGACGTTACAGGTCAGTACCTTTTCCAACAAAATAACCGAAACACTTCCCTAAGGAGCATTGAGATCATGCGATTTGGCCATGGATCAGACGATCCTGAGTGTAGACCTGAAAACAAAACATTTACCTTGGCTGGAAATGATTTCGAAGCCTATCTCAAGGAGTATAGCATTATTATAGATGATCTTCTGCTGAAATTGATCGAAGGGGTAAAGATTTTGCATAAAAAATTACCCGAGCAATATCGGGACAATAAGCTCGATCCCTACCTGTTCTTTGACCTTTTTCCTAAGAAGCAAAGGGATTACCTTGATAAGTACCTAACCTATTTATTGGATATCAGGTGGCAAGAATTCAAAAAGAGCAATCTCAAAAAACTCCATGTTCAGTACTTTTCTGACCTTGTAAGGGAACTGGCCTACACCTACAATGAAATTGTTGATGAAGTTGGAAACTTAATTAACGATTGTGATCCAGTAGAGCGGGTAAATCATTACCCCTTTCATCTCCTGCTTGGGGAGGTTCAGGAGGAAGTAAATTTTGGTCCTTCCATTTTTAGGCATGAATTCAGACAGCCTGGCATTTATAATCAAAATGCAGATCGACTTCAGAATATTCGCTTTCTTCATTGGAGGATGGTCATGATGATCAAGTGCTTTTACCTACCCGGGAGGGAAAATCCGGATTACGCCAATGATGATGTGACCCAAATCTTGCAATCCGATATGGAGGATGGATTTGGAGATCCCAAAATATTGTTAAAGTATACCTCACTATCAAAAATAGAAGAGGATCGAGACTTCCCAATCAGGATAGTCCCTGGGCAGCATTTTTCTTACCCCGTAGATGGCAGTGTGATTCCATTTTATTACTACACTGCTATGGACAGCAATTCCATTCATAATTTTTGGAATTATGACCGAGTCAAGCGCGCCCGACAGCAATACTACCATTCATATTATGCCCAAAACCGCGATGGAGAAAATTACACTACCTTGTGCTCCATCAAAAGGCCATTTAGCTATGATATTAGAAGTTCTCAATATTATCGCATTGAAGGGCATATGGGAAGGACAGATGTAGTAAAAGTCGTAAAAGAAATTAAAAGGATTCGAGATATCTACAACTTGAATTTCCACGTGTTGGTGGTGGAACTCGACGATCAAGATACCAATAATACAGATAAGGAATTTTTAAAGCGGTATATAGATGAGGAAGGTGAAACGATGTATGGGATTTCAGAAGGCTATGAAGGGGCAACACATATCGGGGGGGTAGAAAAAGGAGGTGTCTTTATCATATTGACAGCCAGACTGGATTTTGGTGAAGGGGAGGAAGAATACATCATCGGAGACTTCAGCATGGCAAATATCTTTCCTATCAATAGGCTAGGTCAGCCAAGTTTGCCGACAGGACGTTCAATGGCTGCCAGTGTAAATCCTGTTCAAGAAGAAGAGGTAACTAAGGAGGAGTCAACTGCTTCTGAAACAGATCAGGATAAAAAAAAACAAGTCTAAGCAGTAATTTAGGAGAAGATAACGTACTTCAACCCACTGGAAAACAGTCTGATGCAAAACCAGAAACCCAGGATAAGCCAGTTTTAGAAGCCTTACAGAAAACATCAGAAGTTGAGGAAAAAATAAAAGAAGCTCTGCTTCCAAGGCCTGAGGAAACTCTAAAACCTCAAATCAAAGATGAGTCTGAAACTCCAAAGGCAGGCAAAAAACGGCCATGGTGGCGACTTGGAAGAAGAAAATGACCATAACCTCCAATTAAATCTGTGTCTCAGCAACGCCACGTAATTAAAAAAATCAAGTTTGACGTAGGGCTTCCTTATGCTTGGGAGGAGGGACGACATGCCCAAACCAAAATCATGGAGGAGTTGAGGGATGAGGTTTTGCCTGCTTTGTCTTGGGAACTTGATCAACTGGTCTCAAAGGACGAAGTGTTCAGGATTCCCTTTCTGGAAATTAACCTGGGAGACATTGACCTTGAAAACTGGAAAAAAGAATTCATAGAGCTTTTTACTCAGCAACTGGGAACTGCCCTTGATGAAAAGCGAGTCAAAGCCGATAAAAATCCATCTCGCGGTAATGGTCATATAGATTTTGACGAAGGAAACAGGGTTTATCTATCAAAACAGCATGAAACTTGGGACCTGTTGAGTTTTTTTATTGAAAATGGACACTTTCCTTGGTGGGCAAAGGGAAAGCCTTGGGAGGAATTGGAAAATGAAATGATAAGGGAGTTAGGGCGCCAGGATGCGTTTGAGTCTATTCAAGCCTTAAGGAGAAAAATTCTCATCAAAGCCAGTTATATCCTTCGTTTTTTCGATCAATTCTCTAGCAGCTTCTTTAATCAGTGGTTCCATTTACTCTTGAAAAAAGCTGTAATTGAATTAAAGAAATCCCTGGAGCCTGTGAGGAAGGGTTCTACCAAGGAAAAATTCAGGAAAATCGGCCTAGGAAAAACTGCTCAAGGACTTGAATTATATGTAAATGACTTGGTTAAAAGGGGAATTTCCGGTGAACAATCAAGGGATTTTATCTATGAAGTCCTGGTGAAATGGGATCTTTCTCACACTCAGGCAGTATTTTACGAAAAGCTCATAGATCAGTCGATAGTCAGGGGCTTCCTTACTGTTTCACAGGACATTTTCGAAAAGAATAATGGTGTCGGACTAAACGGTAGAGTCGAAAATCATCATTCACAGAATGAAAACAAGCATCCTACCCAGCCCAATTTTAAAAATGGAAAATCAGCTGAAAAGGCATTTTTAGAAAGTGAAAAAGAAAATTTAGGGGTAGAAGAATTCGAAGAAAGAGGTGTTCATGCAAAGTTGGATGAGGTGTCCCTCAAGGGGAAAAAAGAACCTGACACCAGAAAAGAGAACCTAGCGCATTCCCAAAATGCCAATCAGACAGGTCAGAGAGAAGAATCAACCAAACCATATTCCAGGGAGAAGATCTCCAAACCTGAACAAGAGGGGCAAGAAGAATTACCCCTAGATTTGGATAAAATAGCTGCGGGAAAAAATCAAGACAGAGAGAACACCAATAGATCGGACCAGCTAAGTTTAAATCAGACAAATTTAAGGAAAAGTCCTGTCTCAGAGGAGGTTATCAAGATAAATTCTGAAAGTAAAACCCCCAGGAATGAAGAAGCATTGCCCCAACCCCCCCCAGCTTTAAATACACTAGAGGAGAGCCATTCTAGAGATAACTTGACTCCAAGTCAGAAAAAAACTCAAGCAGGAAAAGAACAATTTGAGGGCATTGACATTGATCCTTTTATGGGCAAAGAAAATTCTGCCAAGAGAGACCTGGTTGAAAGGCGTAATTCTATTGGAGATGAAAAGCCCCCTAGTGAGCAAGAAGACATTCTTTTGCCTAAATCATCTTATGAATTTGTAGCCAGAAAGCCCTGGGATGCAGAAGAGTATTTCATAGATGATGCTGGGCTGAGTTTGGTGCTTTCTACCATTGCTCCCCTTTTCAAGGAATTGAATTATTTGGGTAAAGACGGGAAATTTGCCAGTCCTGAAAAGCGGTCAAGGGCAGTACACCTATTGGCGTATATGGGAAGGGGAATCACCCATCCTACTGAAAATTTATTGGTTTTGTCCAAGTTGATTTGTGGGATGCCTTCGGAGGCGGTAGTACCTAAAAATATTCTTTTGACCCAGGAAGAAAAGGAGGAAGTGGATACCTTTTTGAAGGCATTGATCAATGCTTGGGGAAGGCTAAAGAATACCTCGCCAGAGGGTTTGAGAAATAATTTTTTCCTCCGTGATGGCATTTTGACCTTCAAGGAGCATCAAAACGCGTGGGTATTAAAGGTGGAGAAGAAGGTATATGATGCCCTTTTGATGGACACCTTGCCCTGGACGTATTCTATGATAAAATTTCGCTGGATGCCACACCTCTTACGGGTAGAGTGGCTTTAACATTTTGATAAAATGAAAAGACAGCTCAAAAAAAATAATAGCCCTTCCTTACAGAGGAGGGAGAAGCAATTCCAAAAACAAGGAGGAGGGGATTTTTTTCCTGCTAACAAATCCATTCAACCCAAATTGAAGGTGGGTGAACCGGGCGACAAGTACGAGCAGGAAGCTGACGCCATGGCGGATCAAGTAGTCAATCAACCTGCACATACTGCTCCGCAGATAAGTCCCATGATGGATGGGGAGGACGAGGCCAAGCGGAAGCCTATGGTGCAGCAAATGGCAGCGGAGGAGAAAATCGACAAGATGGACGATCCCGAGGTCATGGAAAAGCAGGAAGAGGAGCAAGTAGACATGAAAGAAAGAGAGGAAGGTCTAGACATGAAGGAGGAGGAACAAGTCGACATGAAAGAAAAAGAAAAAGGCTTGGACATGAAGGAGGAGGAAATTCAGGAGAAGCCTTCCGTTCAGCGCTCCACCCAAGGCAGTGGCACTGGTCACGCCCCATCTACGGTGGAATCTTCGATCAATTCGAGCAAGGGACAGGGCCATAGCCTTTCGGCTCATACACAAAGTCAGATGGAATCTGCCTTCGGGGCTGATTTCAGTGGTGTTAGGGTCCATACGGATTCAAGGTCTATTCAAATGAACCAGGAGCTTGGGGCGCAAGCCTTTACGCATGGCTCAGATGTATATTTCAATGAGGGAAAGTATAGCCCTGAGACAAGTAAGGGGAAGCATCTGCTGGCGCATGAGTTGACGCATGTGGTGCAGCAGGGGGGAAGCGAACTTTCAAGGAAAAAAAATCCTGAAATTCAATCAAAACCATCCATTTCTAAGGGGAACAACAAATCGATTCAAAGGAGTATTGAGACCTATAAAATGAAAGGTTTGGGAGATAATGATTATTCCTGGGCTAGGAATAATGACTCAAACATCAAACTAATTTCTTCAGCCAAAAGATATGAACGGGAGAACGCAGAATATCAGAAAAAGGATACCGCCGTTTTAAATAGTAATAAGCCAAGTTTGATGAAAATTCCTCATGGAGGTAAAGGCAGGTTGAATGTAGATTTATTTTATATCCTTCTTGAAGATTATGCGGGTCTATGGGGAGATAATTACCTGTCTCATGGGAAATATACCTTTAAGTTAGACTACCTGGCAAAGGATGGAGAGATTGACTATTTGAGTACAGGAGATGTAGATATGGAAAAAAGAGAGTCAAATAATGAGAACAATAACGCTGCTTCAGTTCGAGTTAATCTATTAGAAAATCCATCAATCAAGGGCGTAAAGGTTATTGTAAAGGTCGATACCCCTCGTAGAAATATCTCTATTACGGACAAGACAACTACAAACTCAGATTTTAGCATTGGAGGTAAGCTGGACGGAAGTGTTGGTGGGTCTTTGGGGGCAAACTTCAAGCTCAGCTTTGATTTTGATCCTACGGCTGAGATTGGAGGCAACATCGGTGCTGATGTAGATGTAAGTGCTTCGATTAGCGATTTGTTGTCTATTATTCCCCTCTTAAAGACGGCAAGTATTGCGAAGAAAGCAGTTTCCTGGCTTAAAAAAGCAAGGAGAATTGTAGAAAAAGTAAAGCCCCTCGCCAAGGCCTTGGAAATGCTGGACTTGATTGGAATTGATGCTAGCCTAAAAGCAGGTCTAAAGGCAGCAGTGAAACTGGGTTTGGATATAAAGTTAAGGGCCAGACTGCAAGCAGCTTTGGACGCCAGTCTGAACGTATCTGCTAACGCCGGTGGAAACATTGGAGGTGGATATTCAACCAAAAATACCAATACCAGAGAAGAATCTTATGACTTGACCAAGGGAGGAGCCGTATTGAGTAAGTCTTATGAGATTGGATTAGAGGAACAGGAAAAGTCATTTAACCCGGCAGCATATCGAAATGATATATTGTTTGAAAAAGAGAACCAGGAGAATCTTTCTCCTGAAGGAAAGCAAAGACTAGGTATGTGGTGGAATAACATTCCTCAAGAAGTACAGCAAAAAGTACTCTCGGGTGAATTAACGGTATTCTTAGATGGCCATACGAGCATGACAGGAACAGATAGGTATAACTCTGAATTGGGTGAAAAAAGAGCCCAAAATGTAAGGGAAGCTCTGTTGCTCATGTATTATGCCAACACTGTGAGGATAGATTTCGAAAGGATAAAGGTTTCGCCAAGATCAAGTGGGGAAACCGCAGCACGGGGACCAGCAAGGGACTCAATATTTGACAGAAGGGTTAAAATCAGCTTAGAACTTTAATCAGGCACAAAATGCAGCGACACATTTGGGATATTGCATGTTTTCTTTTGGGCATATTTTTTTTCATTTCCTCTTGTAAAGAGAGCTCAAGTCTTATCAACATCAAATCGGATGTTGATGTCCAATTGATCCTCAATAAAGATCAAAAACTTGAACTTGCTGGGAACGAAGCCCACAAGATATCAATTGAATCTTATCCCATTGTTATCGAGGCAATTAGTGTTGAAAACCCTTCAAATAAAATTGATACATTGATATCAAGCCAACCTTTAGAAACCATCTTCTTGAATTTTGGAAGGATTGAAGAAGGAATTTCCATAGGAATTCAGAGTCAGTCATGGGGAAAGCGAAAAGGTAAAAAGTGGACCCCTGGCAATACCCCAGAACCGCAGATGAAAGAAGTTCCCTCAGGGCAATTTAAGGCACAATCTGAAGAGATCTCCCAATTTTTAATGGGTAAGACAGAGGTTACTTACGCGCAGTATTGTGCTTTCCTAAATGTTAATGGGAATCAAAATGACAAACAAGAGGGAATTCGTTGGATAGATCTTGATGGCATAGAAAATAAGATTGATCTTGGAAGGATTCCCAGGTTCGAAAGCAAGTCATTTTTGATCGATGAATGGGAATATTGCAGGATATTTGAAAGCCAAGGGTATTTTTTTGTTGAGGAAGGATACGAAAATCATCCGGTTGCATTTGTTTCTTTCTATGGGGCAAAAGCTTACTGCGAATGGCTTGGTGGGAAACTTCCGAACGAAAAAGAGTGGGAATATGCGGCGGCTGAAGCGAGCTTTTCTGCGCCCTTCATTTTCAGTGGAAGCAATGATTTCAAAAAGGTGGCAAATGTAGCTACAGGGGCAGAACTGAATTATCCTGGACCTAAAGAAGTGGGGAGTTTATCTCCGAATGCTTTGGGATTATTTGACATGAGTGGAAATCTATGGGAATGGTGCGCGAGAAGTGAACTCAATTCCCTCAAGGATAATTTGGTCATATGCAAGGGGGGAAGTTGGTTTAACCCTCCCACTTACAGCGAAATTTCCAAAGGAACTTCAGTTAGTCCCTCTATCAGGAGTTCCAGAATAGGTTTTCGAGTCATTAAGTCCAAACCCTAACCATGTATTTTGGGTGCTAAGAGACTGTTTGAGTTTATAATTTTGGAATCAGATTCTTAAAGGGCAATTGTAATCCAGAAGGATAAGTTTCAAACGGTATCTAAACAATTGACAACAGCCTGCAGGTAAAGCATGCACGGGTGATACTAGATGAAGACCCACAGTTCATTAATTCAGAGAAAAAGCACTTCCAATTCTTCCACTTATTCAAGCGGAAAAGGCTCCTTCTTTCCTTCTTCCTACTTAGTCCAACCCAAGCTGATGGTTGGCCAACCCAATGACAAGTACGAACAGGAAGCTGATAATGTCGCCGAACAAGTCGTTCAGCGCAAGGCCGAAGGCAATTTCTTCCCTCCCATTTCGCAGAAGATATCCCCCCTGAATTCAAGTGACCTAAACGCTTCCTTTTTTCCTTCCAGAAAGCAAATACAGCCAAAATGTTCAGCCTGCGAGGCCAAGGAGGAGACTTTGCAGAAAAAGGAAGAAGAGATCCAGGAAAAGAAATCTGAGGAGTCCATCCAGGAATCCTCAGAACAAGAAATTCAAACCAGACAAGAACTTACTTCTATTGATACCGCTTCTTCTGCAGAAGCCCTTTCAATTCAGGCATCTTCTGAATCTACGGATACCACCGTTTCCACAGCCATACCCCCCCTACAACTAGAGGCAGAAGACAACTCCACAGAGAAGGAAGAACTCATACAAGAAAAATGCGATGCTTGTGGCAAGGAGCATGAAGATCCCATTCAAAAGTCTTCGGAGGCTTCATCTTCCGAGGTTTCATCGGGCTTAGAGTCTACCCTGAGTAGCAGCAAGGGTGGAGGAAGCCCTCTGCCAGAGGATACAAGGACCCAGATGGAATCATCTATTGGGGCTGATTTCTCTGATGTTCGGGTTCATACCGATAGTTCCGCTGTTCAGATGAATAGGGACTTGGGAGCCCAGGCCTTTACCCATGGATCTGATATCTATTTCAATGAGGGTAAGTATGACACAGGGAGTCAGGGGGGGCAGAAGTTGTTGGCGCATGAGCTGACGCATACGGTGCAGCAGGGAGGAGCACCTGCTGTTCAGGCTTATTTAGGAGAAGGCCTAGTAAACGCTACAGGAAACTTCATAAGTTCAGGAGTAAGAAGTGTTGGGAATGCAGTTTCAGGTGCCGCTGAGACCGTATCGGAGACTGTAAAGGGGGTAGCCCAATATGGCAAAGAAGCGATAATCAGCATGGTTGCAGCTTTCTCGCCAAGCTTGGCAGGGATCATTCGAATGGGCCCTTTTAATTACATCAAAAAATTACTATCAGGCTTTATTTCTAACTGGATAAAGAGCCTCACTGGTGGCCTTACACTGAAAGCAGCTTTTGGTCAATTCATCAACTGGTTGTCAGGACCTTTTGACGACATCAAAGCGGTCTTAGAGGGAGGAGATCCCTGTACCATATTCGGGATAGTGGTTAACGCCATCCGGAACATGGTATTCAAGCTCATGGAAAGCAAGTTCGTGGGCAATATCATGGGAAGGCTCTCTCGGCTGAATGGTATCATGACTGCCATTGGAAAAGGATTTTTGGCTGGGAATGTGGCCTTGATTGGAGGTATTTGGCAGGGTATTAAGGGAACTGCTGGTCTGATTTCATCTGGAATTAGACTTGTACGAGAAAACTTATCCAGTGCTTGGTCGACAATATCCGGTTTACTTGGGTTTAGCCAAGGAGATCAAAGTTCAGTCTTAGAATGGATAAAAGGAATTGCCAATACTGCCTGGGAAGGGATTAAGGCAGGAATGATGGTTGGTATAAATGGGCTTCAGAAATTTGGAAGTTACATGTATACCCTGACTGGGTTAAAGGCTAGTTTTCAACTGATTAGTGCTGCAGAGCGGGTATACGATATGATTTCCTGGCTTTGGAAAAATCGAAATAAACCCAATCTGGTAGAACTGGCAGCTAAGGATAAGAAAATAGGAAAGACTGGATTGCCTAATCTATTGAAAGAGCTTTCCAAGCTAAAGTCCAAGGCGTCAAGTGTATTGAATAAGTACTTGAATTGGTTTGTAGGCTTACATCTGCAAATCTTAAGCCTTGTAGAATCTATTACAGGCTTACCGATTCTAAGCACCCTAAAACCCGTTTTTAGTCGTTTTTCAGAATCCATTAAGGAATTGGGGGATTGGCTGAAGACCAATGTTCCCAAGTTCATTGACGGCATAACAAAAGGTGTAACAAAACTTTACAATTACCTCCGCCCACTTCTGAGCATCATCGTATGGATAGGGATTGCAATTGCCAATCCACCTCTATTTCCAATCATTGTTCCGATGATTTTGGGGGGCGCAGTTTGGCTGTTGGTTCCAGATTGCTACAAGGCTCCCATCATCAATTTGATTCTTGACATCATGATCAAGGCACTTCGAATAGTGCCCGATGTACCCATGTTAGGCCCCCTTTGGTCTATCCTGAAGCCAGGAGTAGTAGAATTTTTGGTCAAAATCAGAGAAAAACCTGATGGAGTAAAGGTCTCGGTCATCAATAAAATCGTAGAGATGTTTCTCTTCTCAGGGGTAGAGTTTGTAGCGGGATTTGTAGTGGGGATGCTTCAAGGAATTTTAGAAGCCTTATTTGGGCCATTTATCCTGCTGTACTACCTAGGTAAAGGGCTGTATTATTTGGTTTCCTGGATGTCGAAAGTTGGAAATCAATTGTTTGGAGACGGAAGGCCTGCACCTTCTCTATTTGGAGGTGGTGGTTCCACACCTGAGAAAAAGAAAAGCAAGAAAAAAGGTCCCAAGGAATGCCAGGATGAAACTAAGAAGAATGAAAATGCTGAGAACCCAAGCTCAGATCTTGAGACGGTAAAGGATGTCAAAGGCATCAACAACCAACATCCACCCAATCCACCTCTTGCAGAAGCCTTTGTCCAGACTGCCTCCCAGATTATGGGTTCTGTGAGAACCATCCGAGCCAATATGTCCAAAGCGATTGGTGAGTTCATGGCTGGCGGCGGAGGCATGTCATTCAACACCCTCCAGGAAAAATTAGGTTCCTTATGGGCTGGTGCACAGTCTTCCATGAAATCAAAGGGGGGGAAATTAGCAGATTGTTTCATGGCAACGCTAAGTTCTTCCTCAGCCCAAAAATTGGGTGGTGAAAAAGCCTATGCCTTTGGCTCCACATTGGGATGGCTGGCAGGAACGATCGTTACAGAAATTATTTTACTGTTGATCAGTGCGGGAATGATTACTGTTGCCAAAGGAGCCTTGAAGCCCATCGAGTGGTTGGCCAAAGCTGGGGATAAAATCATGGAAGTGTTTATGGCTGCCTTCAAAGTCTTCAAGCCCCTTTTGGCTATGTTGCGTAGGTTGGTTCCATCCATTTCAAAGGGTTTTGGGTCAATGGCCAAGGGGGCTTTGCAGCGAGTTGGCAAGGCAATGGAAAACATCATGACTTCGCTGGCCCAGTTTTTTGCCAAAATGCCTTTCTTCAAACTGACGGACGATTTTGCGGCTAAGCTAGCCCAAGGGACTATACGACAAGGAGGTGAGGCTGTTGTAGGTGGAGGAGCAAGATTGGGCAAAGAAGCAGTGGAAAACTTGTCAGAACGAGGTAGTCGGGAAGCAGGAGAGGAATTGGGAGGAGAATTGGCCGAAAAGGCTTCAAAGGAGACTTCTGAGAATTTAAGTGAGCGATCTAATAGGGAATTGATAGAAAAAGGAAATGGAAAAACCCCAATTGAAAATGCTAAAGCAGTTAAAGAAGTAAATCAATTGGGTCCCATGAACCAGGAAACGAGGGAAATGTTAGTGGATAATCCTGAAATGAGGAAATTGATCGGGGCAAATCAAGATATTGCCCATTTCTTCCGTAAGTGCAAGTCCCCCTGTTATCCTCCTGAAATGAGGCCTCTACATATGCAAAGACTTAGACAATATCTTGATGGGATGGAAAAGGAGGGTATACCTGTCGATGATTTCCTAATAAATGATTTTTTATATCATAACAGGAACAATCTTGACAAAGCTACAAGCAGATTTGTAAATCCTGATATTCCCTTAATTCGAAAGGTTCCCAATAACTTTGAACCGTCCAGAAGATTGGATTTGGAAGCTGCATTTCCTGACTTAGTCAATAATTCGACAATAGGTAAATTATTAGATGATGGGGTTCCTCCAAGACAGATTCAGGATATTTTTGAAAAGTCTATGAGGAATGGGGTTGAAATGGGCGAAATGCTTGATTTATTGCAAAAAGTTCCTAAAGACCAGAGACAAGCAATTCTTGGTATGTTATCACTTGCAGACAATCGATTTGATGAAACAATATCACAGCTTAGAAGGGTGAATGCTGATGGAGCTTGGGACAACTTTGCATCGTATTTTGAAAAAATAGATAATCCTAATTATCGTTGGGTTAGAACTTCTGATGGAAGAGTTGTTGAAATCCCTAGTTCTAGTATAGAAGAAGGGACTCTTCCTGGGACAATTGTGAATTTGAATGGTGAAAGAGTGATGTATATGGGTAAAACGGATGAAGTTGGTAGGTTAACTTCGAAAGGAGGTGAAATGAACACACTAATTTTCCCAGACGAAGCTATGCATACAAGGGTAAGGGTAGATGCAGGTGATTTAACCAATGCTCCTTCATTTAGAGGAGGTCGGCCAGGCCATGCAATGGAAAAACATGGAGTTACTTGGAGGAGTTGCGAAGAAGTTCTAAATGCCCCTGATCGAGTATTCACTGGATTTTCTGAAGGAACTGGTCGCCCTGTTGATGTGTATTGGCAAAGAAGCCCAATTCCTGATGCAGGAGTTAATGAAGGACGCGTAGTTATTACAGTTCGTGGGAATAAGAATCAAGTAATTACTGCTTACGGAGAAAGAGGATTTGCTACTAGGGGAAGCGTAGGTTACGTCAATCCAGGAGGCTGGGCAAATTCTCCATCATTCGTAGAATTATAGGATAAATAAATATGCCATACCGCCGCAAGCGTCGCAAAGCTCCAGATAAGGAATCTGAACCAATCTTCAGTCCAGTCAAGAAGAAAAAGGCTGCGCCTTCCCTTGCCCAAGCTGCAGAGCTGAAAGCCGCCAAGGCCGAAAAGGCTCGCCTCTCCGCCCTGTATCTGGTCGACCTCGCCAGCGCTGCCACCCAGGGCCCCACCCAACATCATGCCCTCGAGCTCGCCCAACAACAGTTGGGTTCGGGCATCCGAAATGCCCAGTGGCTGACATCTGCCCTCGAACGCATCAAACAAACCCTCCTCCAACACAATTTTGTCTGTGCAGATGAAATGGCCGAAAGAGATGGCCTTGGCCTCAGCCTGGGATCAAACTTTGCCAAATTGGGCCCCAGATCAACAGCTGCCAAACTGCTCTCCGTCGCCATTAAGGCGACCTCTCTGCCTGAGCCAGAGGCTGCTCCCATAAAAGAAAGCCAGGGACAAGACCTCAACACCCGCTGGAGCATGTTGGTACAACTGCTGGCCGCAGGCCTGCCTGGACAGCAACTTACAACCGGAACCTACCAGCACCATAGCGTCAAAAAGTCTGATGCTAACCCAAGAAATCCACAGAATGGGGCACGTAATTCCCCCACATCAACTGAGTAAAACATGAGCGTCAACCATACTGAGGCCAAGGAAATCCTGAGCCTTACCCATAACCTGTTTCGAGCCCTTACCTTTCTCGAAGAAGTCATACACCTGCGTCTACAGGATCATTTTACCAAAAGGGAACATTCTTCCTCCCAACCTGCCTTCCAATTGCCTAACTTTCAATTGGATGCTAGCCAGGATCCCTTTACCCGCTTTGTCGTACAGTCTCAGTTGAGTGTAGAAGAGTTGATCATGACCATGCTTGCCCTGGCAGCACACATCAAGCCCAGTTTTTTTGAGAGAATAGTGGCAGAATACCTGCCCGATGGTGGGGATTTTCCAGCCTTCGGAGGGGCTAAGGGACAAAATTATCGCCACATCCTACCTACCGTTGGGACGGCCCTCTTTATCCTTGCAGGAGAAGATTATGAGCGAAGGCTTGCCCTGATGGATCTATTTGATGGGCAAAGTTACCTGCTTGGCAGCAAAATCATATACACCGAGGAGGTGAAAAGAGGAGAGCCCAAGATGAGCGCCAAACTGCTCATGGATGAAGATTATGTGGAGCTGTTTACAAGGGGAAGGATAGTGATTCCCCAATTAAGCTCCTCCTTTCCTGCTCAGGTCTTGCGAACACAACTTGAGTGGCATGACCTTGTCCTCACCCATGAAACCAAAAACCAGTTGGAGGAAATCGAAGTTTGGGTCAGGAATAACCATACCCTTATGAATGAACTTAACATGAGCCATAAGTTCAAGCCCGGGTATCGCGCCCTCTTTTACGGGCCTCCTGGTACGGGTAAAACCTTGGCTTCAAGCCTTATCGGTAAATATACAGGGCAGGAAGTACTTCGGATAGACCTCTCTCAGGTTATCTCAAAATACATTGGAGAAACAGAAAAAAATCTCGCCAACCTCTTCGATAAAGCCGAAAATAAGGGCTGGTGCCTCTTCTTCGATGAGGCAGATGCTGTTTTTGGAAAAAGAACCAATACCAAAGAGGCCAAAGATCGATATTCCAATCAGGAGGTTGCATACCTTCTTCAAAGAATCGAAAGCTATAATGGCTTGGTGATCATGGCCACCAATTTTAAGTCCAATGTGGATGAGGCATTTTTGAGGAGGTTCAATTCTGTCATTCACTTTCCCCTACCTGGACCCAAAGAAAGACTTCAGATCTGGCAAAAGGCATTTCCTGAAGAACTTGACTTTGAGAATGACGAACTTCTCCAGGAACTTGCCCATAGCTTTGAGTTGTCAGGCTCCGCCATCATGAATGTAGCCCAATTTGCTTGTTTACAAGCGCTTGAAAAAGGAAATATGGTCCTATCCAAAGAGTTGCTTGTGCAAGGGATTCAAAAAGAGTTCCAGAAGGAAACCTGATACCCTATTCATCAAGCCTCTTCACACTATTGGCAAGGTCTACCCCTTCCTTCAACAATGGATCAGCTTCAGGTTCACCCCAAACCATTTTCGCAGGAACTACCCCAGCCCAAATATCCAACTCATAATCTTCCTTATCATCTCCCGGAGGCCCAGTTCTTATCTTGGCTGAGGCTTGGTCTATGTCCAGTCGTAAGACAGTGGTTGCCTTCATTTCAATCGGCTTGGGAGCTCGACTTTCATCCCATCTCCCTTCCAGGATTTGTTCGGAAATGATCTTCAAACCCTCCATTTTTTCTTCTCCTTCTACCTTTTTGGCTGTTCCGAATACTACTGCGGATCTATAATTCATAGAGTGGTGGAAGGCCGATCTGGCCAAGACAAGCCCATCAAAATGGGTAACTGTCAGGCAGACAGGAATCCCCTCATCCAGATTGACCATCATTCGACTTGTGCTGGCTCCATGAAGGTAGATGCTGTCACCCTTCCTTCCATATGAAGTCGGAATGACATAGGGTTGTCCATTCACAGAAAATCCCAAATGGCAAAGGAAACTTGCATCTAGGATGGCATTAATGGTCTCTTTATCATAAGCTCCTCTCTTCGGAATCCTGACTACTTTATTTCTTTTATCAATGGGATAATTCTCCATGAATTAAGTTTGACTTAAAATGATTGAATAAAATGAAAAAGTAAGTTGAGGTATTTATTTGAATCCAAAACTACTTGTCGAGCATTTTTTTGATAGAAGTAATGGTCGTATTCATTTCCAGAATTTTACCATCCTTATCCAACAGCATATAGGTCGGAAAGCCATCTACCTTCAAATCTTCAATTTGCTTTTCACTGGCAAAGGCTATGGGCCAACTCATCTTATGCTTTTTCTTAAATTTCTTGATCCGATCCCGATCCATGTTGTCTCCATAGTTCATCCCAATAATCTTGAGCCTGTCTCCATAATCTTTATGCAGTTCCACCACGGAAGGCATAGAAGCTACACAAGGCTTGCACCACATTCCCCAAAACTCTAGCAGGATATATTTTTCTCCATCTATGAAGGTCTCCAATTCTGTCCCAATGCCCGTAGAAAGATTGATGGCAAGATTCTTTAAGGAAGATCCTACCACATAGCCTTCAACATATGGCCTGCTACTTTTTACCAACTTCATGAAATCCCCCCTGGGATCAACTTCAATCACATCATAAACCAGCCCGCCCAGCTTAATTTGAAGGCTATCCTCCAATATCCTGGCGCCATTTTTCCTGTCTTCAGAAATCGAATTTGATTCATAATCACCCAACATGATTCGATCAGATTCTTCATCGTTATAAAGGCCGTTGCAGTTGTAGTCATGCAGGCCCAATAAAATTCGTTCACCATTTAGGTAGAGCCTACCCAATCTGTTGTTCATTCTTTGGGTGAAGAACCAATACTCGCTGGAAAGCAGGCTGTATCCACCCGCCTTAGGCCCAACAGGTCCCAGCCACCCTTCAATATCTTTTCTTTTTTCTTCGTTTTCATTGCCATAATAATATCTAACAGGAAAATATGCCCCATCTAACTCACTGTTCCTGAAATATATAACCAAGGTAGAATCAGAATTGGCAACGGTAGCTTCTCCGTCATCGGAGAAATCCAGGTTATGGTTATAATCCACATAGACAGCAGGCTTCTGCCCTTTGTAGTCTCCTAATAATATGGCTGTATTCTTAGGAATGGCAGGATTTTTCCATCCTGTAAAGTACTCGAACATAAAGGCGGTGTCCGATACCTGGAAATTTTTGGGATACGTAAATTCAATCTTTTGCTCTCGATAAGTGATTTCCTTTTGGGAGGTAGAATAAGTTCGGGTAAATCCGTGGCTATTTTTTCTTACTATTTCATAATCAGGATCAAAATGAATGGTGAGTGTATCCTGAGCAAATAGGCTGCTTTGAAAGCCCAAAATAGAGAACAGGAGACAAGTCCAGGTTAAATAAGTGTAGGTTTTCATAGTAAATTAGGTCTTTTAGGATGCCAGTTAAATATAGTACAAAGACCCAATAATTCTTGAATGGTGGTCAAAATTCGAAATACAAAAAAAGGGACCGCAAAGGTCCCTTCGAAAGTGGATAATATACTGGCTCAATTAATTTTTTCCCGATTTTTTATTTTTGTCATCAATGCTTTTGTTGAGCTTCCTGTTGAAACGATCAAAGCGTGATTTCAGGGAAGTGTTTTCTGCCGCAGGTTTTTCGATGGCCTTGGCAATTGCCTTTAGGTCCTTGCTTGAAAAATCTCCAGGGCTGCTTGCCTCCATCGTATATAATACCTGTCCATCTTCCAGAATGATAGTGATGTATCTTTTTCTCGCATCCATATGGAAAAGTGCCTTGGAACCTTTCTCCATTTGTTGAAATTTACCAATTTCGCTTGATTTTACCACCTTGTAAGGGAAGGGATATACAGATTTTAAATCGGCTGCTGAGGTGCCTTTGGGAAGGTTGTCAGATGGAATGACGAGAATATGATTCTTCAGGCTTGAAACCTGGCTGCTTTTCCAATTTAGAAGTGTTGTTTCGTAGGTATCCTCCATCAAACTCTTGGCAGTATCCAAAAAAGTCAGGTAAGATTGCATACTATTGACCAGGAAAGGGAGTTTTCCGATAAATGAACTGCTATTTTCTACATCGTAAAGGCTGAATTGGCTTACAGCATACTTTCCTCCGTAGTTGGTCAGATCTGCGCTTCTGCCACATGGGAAGATAGAAAGGTGCTTTCTCCTGATTGTTGACCTTCCCCTTGTCTTTGTAGTCTTATCCAAAACCAGCATGGAATATGCTTCGCTATTGGCTAATTTGTATAGTTCCTTTTCATTCACAAAGCGGTATGGGGTCGCCTTCCATGAAGATTGGATCGTACTTGCCATAACCTTGTCATATGCTTCATCCTTGCCCGTAAGGATCAAGAGGGTATCGCCTTTGAAGGAAGGATATTGTTCATAAGAAAGTCTTCCACCTTCTTGTGCAAGGAGGCTAAATGACGGAATTAGGGATAATACAAGAATCCAAATAATTTTATTCATAATTCGATAGCTAAAGATAAGTCAGCAATAACGAATACGAATGAAATTAAAATAAATTACCTCTACTACAGAATGGATTTTAACGGAGAGTTTTCATGACCGGACAGACAAACTTGCCTCTTTACTTACGATTGACCAGGTAGACTCCGACGAGGGTGATAGCTATGCCCAGCATTTGTCCATAACTAAATGATTCTCCGACGGCTAGACCCCATCCAAGGGCAACCAATGGAATGGCATAGGTTACAGAAGCAGCAATAATGGCTTCTGTCATTTTGATCAATTGGTAGAATAAAACAACTGCCAAAGCTGTTCCAATGGCTCCAAGGATAAATAAGTATCCCAGTGCTTGCCATGCTTCAGGATTTTCTTGAAGAACCTCAGGAATTCCTGATGCTGTAATCAGGTAAATGACATAGGGAACTGCTGCGACACTCAAAGCAAAGCCAGTCGCCAGGACTGAGTTCATTTGGCTGAGGTATTTTTTCATGATAATGGTGCTAAGGCCATAGCACATGGTGGCGATCACCACAATTCCGGAGTACCCCAGACTTTCGAAAGGATTTACTTCACCTCCTGGAGCCGAGCTTGCTCCTCGAGCCAGGGTTAACAGCAATGCACCCATAAATCCGAGAATTACCCCTATTCCCTGCTTTACAGAAAAGGAAAGTCCAAAAAACAGCAAGCCGAATATCAATACAAATACAGGGCTCAAGGAGTTCAAGACCCCGGCAGTAGCGCTATTGATATGTTCCTGGGCTATAGGGAAAAGAAATGCGGGCAGGCCATTTCCCAACACACCAATCATGATGATGTATTTCCAGGTGCCTTTTTCGACCTTCTTGGCCTTCCCCAAAAGAAGAGGTTGGAGGACAGCCGCTGCGATTACTACCCTCAGCGTCGCTACCTGGAGGGGACTGAATACTTCCAGGCCTTTTTTTATCAAGATGAATGATGACCCCCATGTGAGTGCCAAAAAAATGAAGATGATCCAGGCAAGCGGTTGTTTCATGGCTGCGAATGTAGGCTTTTATTCCTACAAAATCATGTCGCTTGAAAAACTCTTAACAATTGGATCAGGAGATTTTGGCAGGAGGTATTTGCCTTATCCTCTTTTACTAAAGAAAAAATCCCTCATCAGGTCTGCACATTCAGCCATCATAATCCCTCTACTGACCTTGGTTTTGGGGTGGAGGAGGGTGGGAGAATAAAGGGAGAATCCACTTTTGGGCTCGCTTGCCCCATAAACCAATCTACCGATTTGTGACCACTTGATAGCTCCTGCACACATCACACATGGCTCAACAGTAACATACAAAGTGCAATCCTGAAGCACCCTGCTACCAATATAATCACAGGCTGCGGTAATGGCGATCATTTCGGCATGTGCAGTGGGATCTTGTAATTTCTCTGTTTGATTATATCCTTTACCTACAATCTGATGCTCATATACAATGACGGCGCCAATGGGTACTTCCTTTTCCCTATAAGCCTGTTCGGCCATGATGAGGGCTTTGCGCATGAAATAGTCATCATTGAAAGTTGAATTCATGAACTCAGTGGTAATTGGGCCTACATTAAGGGTCTTTACCCAAGAAAGAAATAGCTTTTACTGCTCAAACTGGATCAATTCAGCATAAAGTTTGGAGGTAGGTAGACCCATGACATTGTAGAAATCTCCCTCCAGTCTTGTTGTTGCCACCATGCCCAACCATTCCTGAATCCCGTAGGCTCCTGCCTTATCCATTGGGTTATAGTTTTCGATATAATATCGAATTTCGGACTCATTCAACCGGCGGAAGGTTACGTATGTTTCTTCTGAGAATGACTTGAATTTCCCTTTGTGGAAAATAGTTACACCTGTGATGACTGTGTGGGTTCTTCCAGAAAGCCTTTTGAGCATTTTAAAGGCTTCATCTTTGTCTGCAGGTTTTCCCAGGACTACATCATCCAGGGCTACGATGGTATCTGCTGTAATTATCAGATTTTTGGTAGAAAGATCATCAAATACCTTTGCCTTATTTTCTGAAATGAGGACAGCTACTGCACGGGGATGAAGGTCGTCGGGGAAATATTCATTTGTTTCCCTTACCATGACTTCAAAATCCAGTCCCAAATCCTTGAGGAGCTGTTGACGACGAGGGGATTGAGACCCCAGAATGAGAGGTACTTTTAATTTAATGCTCATAGACCCTAATGTATAAGGGAAAATTTAAAATGTGAAACATATAGGATAAGTTGAAGGCGTTAGAGAAGTCAGAAAGTCTGAGAAAGAAGAATTTTTAGGTGATTCTGAGGCGATAGAGAAAAGATTTCTATCGCCTCATTCTTAGAGATGACACCGATTGGACGTATAAGGTATGCGCCTTTGGGGACTTATGCCTTTCTAATTAGGTCCATGAATTTACCAGCTCAATGATGTCATCAGCAAGTTTTTCTGCTTCTTCCTGACTTGGAGCCTCGGTATACACCCTTATGATAGGTTCTGTATTCGACTTACGAAGGTGGACCCATGATTTCTCAAAATCTACCTTCACACCATCGATGTCATTCACCTTTTGATCTTTGTTATGCTCTTGAAACTTGGCGAGAAGACCGTCTACATCCATTCCATGTTGGAGCTGGATTTTTTTCTTCGCCATGAAGTAATCAGGATAGGTCGCCCTTAATTCGGCAGCGTTCTTCCCGCTTTTCACCAGATGTGAGAGGAATAATGCAATGCCTACCAGAGCGTCTCTTCCATAGTGAAGTTCTGGGAAAATTACTCCGCCATTTCCTTCGCCTCCAATAAGTGCATCATGTCGTTTCATCTTTTCTACGACATTGACTTCACCTACTGCTGCTGCGTAATACCTGCAACCATGAGATTCGGCAACGTCCCTCATGGCTCTGGAAGAGGATAGGTTGGTAACCACTGCACTTTTGTTGTGCTGAAGCACATAGTCTGCGATGGCAACAATGGTATATTCCTCGCCAAACATATTTCCTTCATTGTCTACAAACACAAGGCGGTCTACATCAGGGTCTACGGCAATTCCAAGATCAGCCTTTTCACTTTTTACCTTATCGCAAAGTTCAACAAGGTTTTTGGCGAGTGGCTCAGGATTATGGGAAAACCAACCAGTAGGCACACAATTTATCTTGACAATGTCTTCGACACCCAGTGCTTCCAACAGTTGAGGTACATAAACACCCCCGCTGCTATCTACTCCATCTACGACTATTTTTAAGCCTGCTTTTTTGATGGCATATTTGTCAACGAGGTTGACTCCCAAGATTTTATCAATGTGGGTAGCTACAAAGTCATCCACCTCTTCGATTTTTCCCAATTCCTCTACAGGAACAAAGTCAAAGAGGTTCTTCTCAAGACATTCGAGGATTTCTTTCCCGTCCTTTTTGGTAACGAATTCCCCTCTATGGTTCAATAACTTCAGGGCGTTCCAATTGACGGGATTGTGAGAAGCGGTCAGGATGATGCCTCCTGCAGCTTCAAACTCTGGCACAGCCATCTCTACAGTTGGAGTGGTTGAAAGTCCCAGGTCTATGACCCTGAATCCCAACCCAACCATGGTAGCACTTACCAATTGCTGGAACATCTCACCGGAGGGTCTTGCATCCCTTCCGACGATTACAGTTCTGTTTGGGGATTTGAAAGAGAGCCAGGTTCCGAATGCCGCTGCAAACTTAACTGCATCTATGGGGGTGAGGTTGTGTCCTGCGCCTCCACCGATGGTGCCGCGGGTACCGGAAATAGAGGAAATAAGGGTCATGTCTGATGAATGGTTTGCGCCAAAGATAGGAATAATTCATTAATGGGCGGAAGGATTGTACTTCAATTAGCCCCTTTTTCTATCTTGGTGGAGATGATTTCTTCTATTGATAAATCGAAGTTTGAAAAAAAACTGCTTGAGCTTTGCGATGAGGCGCTTTTGTACCGATCGAGGGTTCATAAGGTTCCTTCATTTAGTCAGGAAATGAGGGAGGTGTGGGTAAAAAGAGAAGATGAATCAGGTTTTGGGATTTCTGGAGCTAAAAAGCGAAAATATGCCTCTCTGATCCCCTTTTTGAAAAAATCGAATTTCGACAAGGTCATACTGATTGGTGGCAGCAGGTCAAACCACATTGCAGGCTTTCTGCAACTGCTCAACGAAAACAGGATCAAATACGAACTTTTTCTCAAGCAAGAACACAATGTCAGGAAGCTGGGTAACAGGTTGTTGTTGGATTTATTGGCAGATGAGGCCTGCATAAATTGGATTCCCAAGGATTCATGGCACGAAGTCGAGCAAATTGCACTTGAAAGAGCCGAAGAAGAATCTGCTTTCATGCTTCCTGAGGGGGGAAGCTGCCGTGCTGCCTTCGCTGGTGCTTGCACATTGGGACTGGATATTTTGAAGGAAGGCCACGCTTACACGGATGTTTGGATAGATTCTGGTACTGCCCTAATGGCAGGAGCAGTCATTGAAGTATTGGCTAGCTTTGCTCCTGAAGTCCAGTTACATGTAGTTCAAATGGCTGGAGATGAAGATTATTTCAGGAAGCAACTCAGGAAATTCCATGTATGGACGGAAGAATTGGTAGGGGGACAGCTGGAATTCCCCACCAATTTTGACTTGTACGTTCCTGCGGTAGGCAAATCCTTCGGCAGCGTAGGAGGTACGATCCTGGGCTTCATCAAAGATTTTGCCCGAACAGAAGGAATCCTGACAGATCCTATCTACTCGGGCAAGTTGTTTTATACAGTGCAGCAGTTGCTGTCGAAAGATGCCATGCCTGGCAGGCATCTTGTGGTGCACTCCGGAGGAGGTGTGGGGCTGATGGGCTTTGGGGATAAATTCCCTACCTAACCAAAACCTGTTCTTTCAATCCCTCCTGCCGCCGGGCGGCTTCCTCCTCTACCAGCTCTAGTTCTGGTCCGTACAACTGGTACTCATGTACCACCCTCAAGATCTCTGCTACCCCCCAAGCCTGGGCTACGCAGCCTCTTGGCGTAAATGGTGCATTGCCGTCAAATATCTCCGAGATATGGCCCATGCCAGCATTGGCCATGTGATTGTACATGTTTTCTATGATGCTTACAGCTTCGTCGCGACCCCAGGTGGATCTCACCTTGATCAGTGCATCCAGGTATGGACCCATCAGCCAACTCCAGGTCGTTCCCTGGTGGTAAGCTCCATCACGGGCGTATTGGTCGCCCAGGTAGATTCCCTTGTATTGAGGGTCCAGGTTGGAAAGGCTGCGTAAGCCAACTGGTGTAAACAATTCTTTTTCTGCCTTGGCTAGAACCGATTGGGCTTGCTCATGGCGGATTAGGGTGAAAGGAAGGCTGATGGCAAACAATTGGTTTGGCCTGAAATCCGCATTTTTTTCCTCACCATGAATGAAATCATAGAGGTATTTACCTTCCTCATACCAAAATTGCTGCTGGAAGGAATGTTTTACCTTTTGTGCGATTCGGCTGGCTTGATCTGCCATGGATTCGTCTCCCTTTACTTTGAGGAAGTAATCAAAAATCCTCCAGGCATTGTACCAAAGGGCATTGATTTCAACAGACTTGCCAATTCTAGGGGTTACTACCCAATCCCCTGCTCTGGCATCCATCCAGGTTAGCATTTCGCCATCTGTTCCCCCAGTCAACAAGCCATCTTTATCCATACGGATGTTGTAGCGAGTTCCGCGCTTGTGCCAGTTGAGGATATCTTCCATCACAGGCAGGATTTCCTGAAGGACAAACTGATAGTCCCTGCTTTCAAGGGCATATTTATACACTGCCACAAAGAACCACAAGGTAGCATCAATGGTATTGTACATCGGCTCCTCCCCATCATCAGGAAACCTGTTAGGCAACATCCCCTGACTTGTACTATAGGTAAAAGCCTTCAATATCTTTTTGGCGTCGTCATACCTTCCCGTTGTAAGGCATAGGCCTGGTAGAGAAATCATGGTATCCCGACCCCAATCTGTGAACCAATGGTATCCAGCAATGATGGTTTTCAGGTCTTCCCCACGCTTGACAATGAATTGATCCGCAGCCAGGGTCAATTTCTGGATCATCGGATGGGCCGTGGGAGCCTGATTCATAATAGTCAATCTTCTCAGCCTTTCTCTTTGTATGAGGTCTGCCCCCTTGCTTGAAGGGATGTTTTGGGTAGATATAACTACATCCACATGTTGCCCTTCTTGAAGGTCTACAAATATTTTTCCAGGTGAGAATAGATCCTCATGGGCTTCCATGCCCCGGTTTAACTCCTCGGTGTATTCAAAATTGTAGTGCCAGAATGGTTCATAATCAAAGTGCATCCCCTCAGCAGAAATATATATTGGCGTCAGGTGATGGTAAGGCTGCAAATAAAGGGTTGATTCATGTTGAGAAACAACCTGATTGAGTTCATAATTTTCTTTACCTAGACAATGGTAATCTCTAGGCATGGTCAGTGGTGTCAACTCAAGGGTAAATGGGCTTGATGCCTCTAAGACTTCATACCTTACAATAACAGTATTCTCTCCATGGATAGCGACAATACTTTTCCTCAAACTCACTCCATTAATCTGATAATAGAAGGTTGGGAAAAGATTTTGCTCGAATTTTTGTAGAAAAATGTATCCGTGTGGATTTACCGCCCCTTGATATTTGTTGGTATGCAGGTCGTATTTTTGTCCATTCAACCAAATAGAATCATCCATTTTGGATAGAAGGACAACCCTTCCTACCGGAGGTTTGAGGGCTGCAACCAAAAGGCCATGATATCTACGGGTATTGGTGCCAAGAACGGTAGAGCTGGAATAGCCGCCCAGGCCATTGGTTTCCAACCATTCATGTTGGATGGCGTGGTCAAAGCGGTGAAGTACTGATGGACCTAGTTTGATTTGCATGCTAGGAATTTCAACATTATACCCTTTTCAGGATATGAGGTTAATCATGGTGATAGGAGATTTTTGAGTAGGTGTGCAAAGGCACTGGCTCTTTGGGATGGTGTTTGCTTATCCCCATGTCTTCTGAAGTAGCTGCAGCGTATGAAGTCAAATTCTATAATTTGAGTTGTGTTGCTCCAAATGCTATTCCAAAACAAAGTTGGTGGAAATGACCTAACAACACATATAGTTTTCTAATGCAATCTTACAACAATGAAAATTATATACGATCAAATAGTTAAACATTAAAATGAAAAAACTTATTATGTCAGGATGAATTTACCTGACTCTAAATCACTTGCTTAACCCTAGGTTAATATTTGGGATAAACTTAAAAAAAAGATTCCTCAGTCGAAATACAATAATAATTTCGCCTAAAAACAAGAGATATCTTAAAAAAATAGTGCCATTTATAAAAATGTTGACATTTGTATATGAAGGAATATTAAATTAATTCATTCGAACATTCCTGTCTCATAAATATCAAAAAGATGAAGGAAAAACTTACTTGTTATGAATCTTAGTAGTTTGCAATAAGTTTCTTGTTAGGAAGAAATTTTGTCTTCCATTTGCTGTTTTTGAAATATCCTTGCGTAATAATTGTCCTTTTTTAGCAACTCTTCGTGAGAGCCCTTCTCAGTAATGCTGCCGTTTTCAAGAACGATTATTTGATCTGCATCCTGAATGCAAGACATGCGGTGGGCAACCATGATAATAGCAACTTTGGGGTGCTTGCGTCGGTACTCTTGTAAGTATTCCAGAATGGCTTCCTCGGTTTTGGTATCAACAGC
The DNA here is from genome assembly GCA_022760475.1 of Bacteroidia bacterium. Taxonomy (GTDB): domain Bacteria; phylum Bacteroidota; class Bacteroidia; order J057; family J057; genus JALEFZ01. The sequence continues at coordinate 48,286 of JALEFZ010000087.1, forward strand.
AGAAAGGACATCATCCAGCACAAGTATAAGCGGCTCACGGATAAGTGCCCTTGCAATGGAAATTCGTTGTTTTTGACCACCCGAAAGTGTTACCCCTCTTTCCCCAACTACTGTGTCATATCCTTCCGGGAATTCTATGATGCTTTCATGTACCGAGGCTTGCTTGGCTGCCAATTCTACTTTTTCGTCGGTAGGATCAGTGATTCCAAATGCAATATTCTCCTTGATAGAATCTGAAAACAGAAACACATCCTGTGGCGCATAGCCGATGTTAGAACGAAGTTCATCCTTGCTGAGCATTCTCAAAGGAATGTCATCAATAAATATTTCTCCTTGTTCAGGATCTATAAGTCTTGGGATTAGGTTACAAAGGGTACTTTTTCCAGAACCTGTAGGGCCTACCACACCAAGCATTTGACCTGGTTTGATGTCAAATGAAACATCATCCATGGCTTTGATGCCTGTATCAGGATAGGTATATGAGATTCTTCGGAATGAAATATCTGCCTGTTTGATGCTTTCGCTCTTTCGGGGAAAAACCAATTCCGAACGCTCCATGAAAAGTTCATTCAACCTCTTTTGGCTGGCAGCTGCTCGCTGGATCAGCGTTGTAACCCATCCCAAAGCAATGATGGGCCAGGTGATCAGATTGATGTAAATGATAAACTCCGCAATATTGCCAACTGTCAGTTCCCCACGGATCACCTTGTCTCCTCCAATCCATACCACCAATAGAATACTCAGACCCACAAGAAATACAACTAAGGGAAAGAAAGTCGCATCTACCTTGGCCAGGTGAAGAGACCTGTCCATGTATTCGTCCGACTCCTTGGCAAATGATTTGTAGGAAAATTTCTCTTTTACATATGCCTTGATGACACGGATACCCGAAAAGACTTCCTGGGCCATGGTCGTTAGCCAGGAAAGTTGTTCCTGAATTTTTTCACTCCTTTTTTGAATGATGGAAGTGACATAATATATGAGGAAACTCAAGAGGGGAAGGGGTAGACATGCATATAAGGTAAGTTCAGGATTTACAGAAATCATCGTGAAAATAACCACGAAGAAGAGCGTGATTGTATTTAAGGAATACATGATACCAGGCCCCAAATACATCCTGACCCTGGTCACATCCTCAGAGATTCTTGCCATCAGATCTCCTGTGCGGTTGCGACGATAGTAGGTAAGGGATAGTTGCTGAAATTGATCGTAGAGATCTTTTCTGATGTCAAATTCTGCTAGCCTGGAGAGTACAATCAGGGTTTGCCTGGTCAAAAACAGGAAGAATCCTCTAATCAATGCCATAAGGAGGACGAGTCCACCAAAAAGCAATAAACTTTTGGTCAGGATGCCTTGAAGTTGTTCGGTCAAAGAAGAACCTTCCAACTGTTGGTAGAACTTTAGCAAGTCTCCGACCATGTTGATGGCAGTTCGGATGATCTGTGCCGGGTAGACCGCAAAAAGGTTGGAGAGGGTTACGAAGATGATCCCAAGGATGAGTTGGGTTCTATATTTCCAGATATATGGATTCAGCGCAAATAAATGTCGCATGTTTCAGCTTTTGCTCAAAGGTATAACAATAGACTGAATATGAGAAATTGACCCTTCACGTTCAATTGGGACAGAATGTAAGTTAATCCTTACATGGGGATTAGTGTATGTCAGGAGGGGAGGTTTTTCATTTGATGGCACATTTTATATTTTGAATAAACCTGACTCAGTCAGTTATTTTTATCCAATGAAAGCTTTCCCCCGCTGAAGGATGAATCGGGATAGAGGTGGATCGCCTACATTGCATCCAGACCCAAAACCAACTACCTATGAGGCATTATTTCAAAATTGCCACCTTGCTTGTATTGTCTGTGTTGTTTGTACTAAATGGTTATGCTCAGGCCAATAGGACTGCAAATACCTACTTCAAGGGGACCATTGATCAAATGCGTCAGCAGGCCAAAAGTCTCCAGAAACCTTACATTTTGTTCTTCCACGCCGAATGGTCAGACCCTAGTAAAGATGTCGAACTGAATTGCATTAAAAATGTACAGATCAAAGATCTGTTGCAGAGAGAATTTTTGTTATACAAAGTTGAGATGGACAGCAGGTCCACCAATGCACCGGTAAATCAACTCGCTCAGTTTTACAAGGTATCCCTTTATCCAACCTTTATATTTTTTGCTCCGGATGGATTCATCCTGAAAAAGATGGCGGGTCAAGTCAATGTACAGTCATTCGGAGATGAACTCAATAGTGTGCGAGAACTGTCCATGGATAGGCAAGAGTCCAACCTGAATGGGGAGATGGGAGAAGGGGAGTGGATTCCAGAGGACTTTTTCGAAGATGACGATACGCCCCCGTCAAAAAGTAAGCCTTCGAAACCGAAGAAAAATGAGCCTGATTGGGCAGGTTTGATTGAAGATGAAAAAGCCAAGCCTAAACCGAAGGTTCAACCCAAGAAAAGCCAATCGGATGATTACCTGGAAGGACCAAGTGAAATGTTTGCTATTCAGCTAGGAGCCTACACCAAAATGGCCAATGCCCAAAACAAGCTGGATGAAGTCATGGCAGACAGCAATTTCCCGGCAGAGATCAGAGAAATATATGTCAAGGGAGTGAAGTACTACAAGGTCATCATTGGGCCATACGCTAGCAAAGCCAAAGCCGAGCAACAGCGTGTGCAAGTAGCGAGAGAATTAAGGAACAATGGGAGCTTTATCATTAAAATACCTCGATACTAAGACATAAATACAAAAAAAGGCGGCTTCAATTGAAGCCGCCTTTTTTATAAATCTTTTACAATCAAGTACTAAACGAAACCCCACATCCACAGCTATCCTTCGCGTTTGGATTTTTGAAGATAAACCCTCTGTCATTCAGTCCATATTGATAGTCAACCTCCATGCCCATGACATAAAGGGCATGACGCTTGTCCATCGCTACCTTAAGACCTTCTACCTCAAGGATATCGTCCATATCTCCACGCTCATCAAACTCTAATATGTAAGTCAGCCCGGAGCATCCTCCACCCTTCACTCCAACACGTAGGATCTTATTTCCGTCTACTGATTCCTTTACCTGAATGTCCTTCAATTCCTTAATGGCTGAAGGAGTAAATGTAACTAGTGGCGTTTGAACCTCTGCCATAACTTATATCATTGATATTTATCCTAGATTCAACGTAAATTTAGCGAATAAGTTGGAATTCATGGCAGACACACCACAAGAAAAACTCTTTGAATCTTTTGATCCTGTAAGTAAGGAATCCTGGAAAGAAAAAATCATCAAAGACCTTAAAGGAAAGGAATTTGAAAGTTTGATCTGGAAAAGTGGAGAAGGAATTGAATTAGAACCCTTTTATCGCCAGGAAGACATCAAGAGAAGTGAATTTGGGAGGGATAGCCTTCCTGGAGAGTTTCCCCATCGGAGGGGCAACCACTTCAATGCCTCAAATGAATCCTGGCAGGTAGTTCAGGAGATTCCAGTTGAGAGTGGAGACATCATTTCTTCCCTGGTTCAAGATGCCCTGAATAATGAGGTTTACGCCTTCCAACTTAGCGGGAAAGCTGAGGTTGAAGATGTAGAAAAACTTTTTGAACAGCTGGATTTTGATCAAACGGCCTTCCATTTCTCCTTTCCCAATGTTCCAGCCTTATTAAGTCTTGACTTGTACACAACTTTGAATGCCAAAGGTATCAAGGCGGATCTTCTCACCGGAACTTTATTAAATGATCCCATTTCACTGGCAGCTGCCCAAGGGAGACCCATCGATCATGCTGATTTTGCCATGGTCGAAGCAGGGGTTAACAATTTCAAGGCAAGTCCATGGTTCAGAGGAGTAGGACTGGATTTTTCTTATATCCATGAGCAAGGTGGAACCATCACCCAGCAAATAGCTTTTGCTTTGAGTACGGTAGTCGAGTACCTCGACCTCCACGGAAAAACCCTTTCTAACATCCACATGGATGAGATTTTTAGAAATCTTTCTTTCACTTTTTCTGTTGGGAACAACTTCTTCCTGGAGATAGCCAAATTCAGGGCATTCAGGATGCTATTTGCCAAACTGGCATCTGTCTATGGAGTTCATGATGCGAAGTTGGCTTCACCATTCATCATTGGTAAAACCTCCGGTTTTTATCAAAATGTCTATGACAGTTACAACAATCTATTAAGGAATACCACCTCGGCCATCTCCGGAATTTTTGGTGGGGTCCAGGCCATGGTGGTGAGGCCATTCGATTCCCTCACCGAAGAAAGCAACCCGACCTCAGCACGTCTGGCAAGAAACATTCAGCATTTGCTACGGCATGAGTCTCACCTTGACCAGGTCATTGATCCTGCAGGAGGTTCCTACTATGTAGAAAAGGCTACAGATGCCCTGGGAGAAGCTGCATGGAAACTGTTCCAGGAGATTGAAAATAGAGGAGGATTTAGCTCTATGGTAAGCGAAGGAGCTATTCAACAACTCATCGGCGAAGCCAGGAAAGCTAAGGAGGCTGCACTTAATTCTCAAAAAGAGGCAATCATAGGCCTGAATGTGTCTCCAAATACCAGCGAGAGCCTTGAGATGGACTTTGAGCAGGATGGAAGATTGGCCAACAGTTTTGAAAAAATCCGCCTGCATGCTGATAGCTTAGGTAATCAAAGAGGAAAGCGTCTTTCAGCTTTCTTGTTACTCTTCGGTGATGCCAAAATGCGAAATGCCAGGGCTCAGTTTGCTAGAAACCTTTTAGGTTCGGGAGGCTTCGAAATCAAGGAGAATACTCGCTTTGATGACATCATACATTCCCTCGAAGAAGCTGCAAATTCTGAGGCAGAGGTGTTGGTCCTTTGTGCTTCGAATATAGACTATCAGAATGAGAATAAATCAATCTGTGATCAGTTGAAGGCCATGCCTTCTCAACCCATAGTGATTCAGGCGGGTAAAACCGAAAACTGGGAAGAATGTGGAGTGGAAGAGGTCATCTACGCCAGAATGGATGTCGTGGCTTTTTTAGAGGAGCTTATCGGACAATTGGCTTAGTATCGGAGTTCCTTTACTTCTTCCATCATCCTGAGATAGGTATCATATCGGCTGGGGTGGACTTCACCAGTTTCCAGGCCTGCCCGGACGGCACAACCGGGTTCGTTGAGGTGTTTGCAATCATTGAAGCGGCAGTCTGCCATCAAGCGGCGCATTTCTGGGAAGTAATGTCTGAGCTCCTCGCTATCAAAACCTGTCAAACCCAACTCTTTGATTCCAGGCGAATCAATTACATATCCACCTGGGGCTAATGGGTGCATCTCTGCGTAGGTAGTGGTATGTTTTCCTTTCTTATTGTAATCAGAAACCAAACCAGTCTTGATATTCAAGTCTGGATCTACCAGATTCAGCAAGGTTGATTTGCCAGCTCCCGAATGCCCTCCTATGAATGATACCTTTCCTTTAAATAGATCCAAGGCTGTTTGTTGATAAGAAGGGTCAGTGGAATTTATCTCAATGACTTTATAACCTAAGGAGGAATAAATCTCCTTGACCAACCTAAGCCTGTCCCTTTGTTCCTCGTTTGTAATGAGGTCTACCTTGTTTATAACAATTACCGCAGGAATGTGGTAGGCCTCAGTTACGAGCAAAAACCTGTTGGCAAAACCTGTAGAGGTCGGAGGAAAATCAATGGTAAATACCAGGATGGCCTGATCTACATTGGCCGCAAGGATGTGGACTTTGTGGTTATGGCCGATGGCCTTTCTAAGGATGTAATTCTTACGTTCCTGCAATTCTGTAATGACTCCCAATTCACTCTCTTCTTGAGGAGGCACAAACATGACTTCATCACCTACTGCTACGGGATTGGTACTCTTTATTCCTTTGATTCTGAACTTCCCCCTGATCACACAGTCAAAGCGCTGACCTTCTTCATCTTCCACCCTTATGCTTGAGCCAACAGAGCGTATGACCCTGCCTTTTTTAGCATTTGCTGATGTGCGATTTCCCTTCTTTCCCCCCATGTTAACCTAGATTTAGTTTAGATCCTGCTTTTACCGATTTCCAGGATTGCATATGTTGCCTTTGTTCTTCGGATGGATTGCCAATGAGTACAAATTGGGGAACCTTGTACCTTCCTTCAGATGAAAGTGGCAATTGGGCTGTTTTGATTTTTCCTTTGTGAAAATAATGAACTTCTGTCCTGAAACTGCCTTCCAGGTACGTGAGCCATTCAGAAAGGTCATTTCCAAGTTTTCTCCCACCAATGGCGATGATCTCATCTCCAATGTGAAGACCTGCATGTCTGGCAGGGCTATCTTCATAGAGACGATCCACAATCCATTGATTGTCTTCCTTTTTTACCTGCATTCCCCACCAGTTCCAAACAGGGTCTACGGGACTGACCTCTAATAAGGTAATGCCCATGTAGCGTCCCATTTCTTGCAGTGCAGGGGCAAGGCTCTCTGTACCGGAAATATATTTTGACCAGAATTTATCCAACGAAACTCCTGCATAGTGTTCTGTAATGCCTTTGAAGTCTTCTTTGCTATATGACTTTCCTTCCTTCCCAATGGAAATGTACATCTGTTTCATGACATCATCCAGCGAATGTGCATCCATGGAACTCTTCCTGATGGTATAATCCAGCAGCATGGCTACCAGGTAACCTTTGGTGTAGAAGGAAATCTTTCGGTTGGGGACGGCTTCGCCTTTGTAGCCATTGGTCCAGGACTGTATACTGGCCTCTTCCAGGGAAATGTGATCCATGGCACCGGTCAGATAATGAGATTGGATCTCGCCATTGATGCTTTTCAGCCAGCGATTTTCGTTCCAAACGCCGCCTTTCCAGAGCATCAGATCTCCATAATAGGTCGTAACTCCCTCAGTGATGTAGTGTAATTTGGAATAATTGGGCTGGCTGTAATCATAGGGAGCCATGTCCGTAGGGCGAATGTATTTGACGTTCCAGGTATGGAAGAGCTCATGAGAGGAGATTTCAAGCAGAGACTCATAATACCTTCCTTGCATGAGTCGGTGTCCTGGACCCATGGCAATTACGGTAGAATTGAAATGCTCTACGCCATGTCTATAAGCAAATGGCCAGCTAACAAATAGGTAATGGTATTGGTCAACAGGAAAATCCCCAAACATTTGAATCTGAGCCTCAGAATATGCCCGAATGTCCTGTTCCAATTTGTTGAAATCCGGATGGCAATCTCCCTGAAACCAAATATGTGTAGGTATTTCCATGACTGGAAACTCATGGTGAAACAGTTCCTTGCCCGCCAAAAAGGGGGTATCTACCAGTTGATGGTAATCAGAAAATGATTGTTGCCTTCCTTCTTCCATAAACCCTCCTCCAAGCATCCAGTTACTTGGCAGTTCCAGGCTCAGTTCACATGGACTGTCCATCAAATCTTCCTTATACATAAACAGGTTGATGCCATTGACTAAGAGCCGGTCTTCATCAAGGTAGGTTCCTCCTGCATCGGTCATATTGGCATACATCTTATAGGAGAAAATAAGTGTCCCTTTGGTGGAGGTTTCGACCATCCAATTGTGGATACTTGTCTTTTCTACCTGAAGGCTGGTTCCATCATCCATTTCTGCTGATTCATCCAGGATAAAGCGGGCGAAATTTTGGGTTTCATATCGGCCAGGGCGCCATGCTGGAAGTTTGAAATGCTGCCTACCGGGAGATACCGGACAGCTTATCGAAATATGGATGAGTTGTTCATGTGGTTTTTCAATACGGAGGCTGTATTTCATGAAGATGGAATTAGGGTTTGGTGGTGTGTAGCCCCAAAATAACAATTTGTAAAAATTACTTGAAATTAATGGTCAATTAAAATTTACGATGCAAAATTTCCTGCTGTTTCAGGATTTCCAGGAAGGGGATTTTTGAGGATAAATGCAGGGCCTGACACGCATATTCATCAGGTAAACACGGAGAGTAAAATTAGGAGATTTTTCTCCTACGTTTGTGTGACTTCTCCGTAGAAGAGTTATCAATTAAAACCAATCTATACTTTATCCCATGAGAATTAAACAAACTATCATTGTCGCCTTATTTTCTCTTTTTACCCTTCAAGGAATGGCACAGGGTGTAGTGAAGTTAGCCCCTCTAAAACTATTCAACGGCAAAATCGCCGTAGGCTATGAGCATGTCCTTAATGACAATTGGACAGCAGGAGTGGGTCTTCAGGTAGTTATGCCCAACAACCTTGACACATTCAATGAAGGTTTGCAGGACGCATTTACAAACTCCCAGGATTTAAATTTCTCTGACCGCCTTCAGTTCAGCGGATTCAGTAGAAAAACAGGAGTTAAAGTAACCCCAGAAGCCAGGTATTATTTTTCTGGTAATGCTCCTAAAGGCTTTTATGCGATGGGCTTTGCCCGTTATACCCGTACAGCTTGGGGCTGGGAGAATACCTATACTACCACAAATGGAGAAGTTGTTAATTACAGCCTTACTACGCCTGTTACAGTAGCGGGTCTAGGTGTTGGACTTGGAGTTCAGGCAATCATCGCTGATGTAGTTACCATCGACTGGAACACTGGATTGGGTGGTGCTGCTTATGCCTTAGGTATAAATGGAGAAATCAGTGCCCCTACAGCAGAAGGCATCAACGAGTTCTTCAATGACATTGAAAATGGCCTAGGGGAAGAATTCCTGAACACAGTTACTACCAACACGGTAAATGAATCTCTAGGAACAATTACTACGCCCAGCCTGATATTGATTTCTCGCCTGAGTGTAGGTTTCTACATTCGCTAAGGCAATCAGAAAAGATAAGTATGCCCAATGCATAAGCTGCATTGGGCTTTTTTTATTCCAGGATAAACTTTTGACTTCCCAATCCCTCTATGATCAATATGTAGATCCCCGGTTCTACATCAGAAAGATCAAGTGTCAGCAAATATGGATTGTCAAATAAAGATTTGAATGGGATACTTTTTCCGTTTATGTCCAGCAAACGAAGTTCAGTATCCTTGCTTAGTGCTTTCCTGCTACGAACAGATAGATGGTCATGAGCTGGAATTGGGTAAATGGAAAATGCTAAGTTTTCGGCTTTCACTGAAGTCGCTCCGGTAAGCGTTCCTTCTACAGCTATGGAAACAGCTCCGAGGCCATTTACATCGGTATTAAACTGCAGCGTTCCTTCATAAAAGCCTTCCTGCTTGTTTGAAATAATCAATGGGATGCTAAGAGCTTCACCAGCCTCTATCAGGGTATCATTTGAAAAGCCCAACTGAAAAGCTGCTCCTTGAATAGAGATATTGGTAATATTTACAGGAAGCTCTCCATCATTAACCATGACAAAGGAAAACTGACCACTGGTATCTACCGGTGTATCCCTGAATGATACCTTGTTATAAATGATGTCCAAAGACTTACGAGTGGCAGTACTGTTGGAGGATATACTGCTAATGCGGTGGATGAACTGTGGATAATCTATAAAAGGATTCCTGTTTTTCTGAACAGAGAAAATATCCTCATTTCGGGTCTTATCTATCGTTGAAGGTAAGAAATTCAGGTGCCACTGACGCAGAATAGCCTCCTGAGAATTTAGGAAATTGCTGTAATTCTGGTATCTCAATACAAAGTAAAACATTGCCCTTGCCACACGCCCCTTTTGCTCATCCCTGGGTTCAAAAGTGCTGTTTCCCTGTTTTGATCCTCCCTGCTGCCAGCCGGGATTTGATACAATTCCGAATGGGAAATTTCCTCTTACCGAGTTGGAACTGGATGTGGTTGGGAAGAGGTGAAACAAATCACTTCTCATGGGTATGTCCTGATTAAAAAAACTTTGAGGGAAGGTATGCTCAGTATTGAAGTTTTGATTCTGTGCTGCGGTCCGGTTGGCGTAGCCTGTAATCACCGTGCCTGTATACACACACTCAATGGTATTGGTGTTGGCACCTTGGCCGTTGAGACGCTGGTTATCAATCTCCTCAAACATGGCGTTTCGGGCGTTATTGTAGGAAAGGGTAACTTGTCCACTGGCAAGGCGGCTCTGGAGGGCGTCTTTTAGTGCTTGCTCACTGAGATTGGCGGTGCTGCTATAGTAGCTGTTCGAAAATATACCTGTGCCACCCAGGTCAACCGTAAATGCTCCTATGCCATCTTCGGTAATGAGAACCATTTCGGAATTATGAGAAACATTCTGGCCAGGGTGAAAAAAGAGTTTTATGTTTTTACTTTGCCCAGGTTCCAGGCTAAAAGTATCTGTCTCTGCAGAAAAACCCCTTCTGAGGTAAGTATCGTAGAAACGAATTTCTGTGACTTTCACCTTGAAGTCAGTTGGATTCATGATGGGCAAACTTCTGTCCAGGGTATCTAATTCGCTGGCAGTAGGGAATACCAATCGCGAAGTTGCAGGTTCAAGGATTTGAGATGAGCAGGTGATTGAAAGGAAGAAAAAAAGCGGGAGTATGATGAATCGCATGGAGAATTGAATTGTGGGTGCAAATATGAAGCCTTAACGGGAGAATTCATACCCCAAAATCAATGTCTAATTCTTGATCCTTTATTTCTTGCATTCTAATGGAATATTAATACGAATGCTAGCAATGGTTTTAGCCAGACAATAAAAGCTCCCTAAAATGGAAATTACTCCATTTCCACATAATTATTCCATTAAGACATATTAATTTTCTAATTTTGTAAAATTGCTATGCTAACTTCTAATCAGATACCTATGAGTGTTTACTTGGATAATGCCGCCTCAACTCCTATGGATCCCAGGGTTTTCGAAGAAATGAAACCATTTTTCCTCAATCAATTTGGAAATCCTTCATCCACCCATGCCTATGGCCGAGAATTGAGAAATGCACTTGAAAATGCACGCAGGCGTATCGCCAAGTGTCTGAATGTAAGGCCCCTTACCCTTTTCTTTACCAGTGGAGGAACGGAATCTGACAACCTGGCAATCCTTGGCGCTGTCAACGGCTTGGGAGTGAAGCACATCATTAGCAGTCCTATTGAACATCATGCAGTTACCCACCCCATCGAAAAACTGGAAAAGGAAGGTAGGGTAACAGTCTCATGGCTAAAGGTTGGTGCCAATGGCCAGATCGACCTGGATGATTTAAGACAGGAGTTGGAAGCCCACCCCAATTCCCTGGTATCTCTCATGCATGCCAATAATGAGATTGGAACCATTTACGATATAGAGGCCATTGGAAATATTTGTAGGGAGTACAATGCCTATTACCATTCTGATACAGTTCAAAGTTTGGGGAAGGTCGCTCTGGATCTGGATACCTTACCGGTAGACTTCATTACGGCATCTGCTCATAAATTCTATGGACCGAAGGGCGTTGGCTTTCTTTACGTCAGGAAGGGAATAGCCCTTGCACCACAATTTACAGGTGGGGGGCAGGAGAGGGACCTTCGTCCGGGGACAGAGAATATTCCTGCCATTATAGGTATGGCCAAGGCCTTTGAATTGGCCCATGAAGAAATGGAGGCTCGAAATGAACATATGAACAACCTCAAAATCAGGTTTTGGGAGATGCTTCAAACGGAGTTTCCGGGTGTGAAGATCAATGGAGAAACTGACCCATCCAAATGCATTCCTGGCTTGATCAATATAACCTTGCCTGGTGAAGGAGATCCTATGATTTTGTTTAACCTGGATTTGGCAGGAGTAGCTGCCTCAGGTGGATCGGCCTGCAGTTCGGGAGCAGTAATGGGAAGCCATGTCCTGCATCATATAGGGGTGCAATCCGACGAAATGCCTCGTTCCGTTCGCTTTTCCTTTGGGAAATTCAGCAGTGAAGAAGACCTGGAAGTCGTCAAAAACTCGTTAAAATCTCTGAATTTATTACAAGTTTCCTAAATCGGGCTTCAATTTTCACTAATTCTTTCTTCCAAACGTATTAGCATAAGGGTCTGGTATTTGTTGAGATAAAACGACAAGAACAATTTCAGACTTATACAATTGTAGGATAGGGGGTTCGCGAACTCCTTTAGCCTGCCTAGTATTTCTATATGGAAGGACAACAGAACGTAGCTATATACCTTGATTTTGAGAATTTGGCGATTTCAGCCGAGACAGTGTATCCAGAGCTGGACAAACCATTAAAAATTGAACCAATTGTTGACTATGCCACAACCAAGGGAGTAATCTGCTCCCGAAGGGCTTATGCCAATTGGTCCAAAGATATATTTGCCCAATACCAAAGCCGCTTGATGGAGCAAGGTTTTGAGTTAATTCACCTACCTGAAACCAATTTTCAAGGGAAGAATGGCTCAGACGTAAGGTTGGCTGTAGATGTGATGGAGTACATGGAGGTATTCAGAGAAATAGATACCTTGATTGTGGGTTCGGGAGATACCGATTTCATTCCTCTTATCCAGCGTTTGCGCTCAAGGGGGAAATCTGTGGTTATTTTGGGATTTGAGCACAGTGTGGGCACATTGGTCAAGAGAAACAGCACCGAATTCAAGGCACTGGAAGAACTCATCGGTGCTCCGGGAGAAGAATCCTTGACTTCAGACCTTTCGGATGAACCTGACCTTACCCGTGGGAGAAGACTTTTACTTAGATACATCAATAGCAGAAACAGCGATGAAGGTGTGTTGATGTCTCAATTGAAACAACAACTATTGAGGCTTGACCCGTCTTTTTCTGAAAAAGAACTTGGCTTTTCTTCATTCAAGCAATTTGTCGTTTCATTGACAGGTGATGTGGTTGAGAAGGTGGTCATGGAAGAGAATACATTACCTGTGGTATTTCTTCAACAACCTGAGGAACCTGGCCAACCGGTTCAAATCAACTCGAAGGAAAATGCTGCCCAGTTTCTCGCCAAAAAACTGCGCTATCAAAAGAAAACCATCAAGCGTTTGCTGATGTCGCAAGCTCTATTTGAAAGCCTCGGCCAAAAAAGTCCCATGTCGATGAACCAAATGTTCGAGGAGGTATATGAACAAGTGAAGCCCAAAGTAGCCAAGACAGACATCAAAAAATACATCAATACCCTGTTTACAGGTGGAGCATTTACTGCTACCCAAAAACATGCAAACGGACCCTTATTATCTCGCCCATTTAAGCTGGATGATACCATTCAAAGCCCTGAAGGCCTGGATACCATATACATAAGGAGGGTTTCGGAGATTTTACAGAGCAGGTATACCGACCTGGAACCTGCGGAAATTTTGGAGTTGTTGATCTGATGTATCAGAGAATTATATTTTCCTGATGCCCGTTATTTATTTTTCTTCAAAATATACTGCGACAGCTCCCAATTGATCATATGCGAAGCTATTTCTTGGCATGTAAGGATTCTCCACACTCATACATTAATAATGCCCGTTGATCCCTCACTGGCATAGCCCACCTGCCTCGCTTTGTATCTTGTGCATACAAATGCTCAGGTAAATCATCCTTTCTTATCGACTTAATTATCATTCTTGCGGAAACGCGGGGCTAAATGGTATGCTTGTTGCCCATGTAAAGTAGGGAAGTAAATCGTACATTTTTTATGTCTCAAAACCTCAATACAAATGACCAATCATTTTCTCCTGAAGTTCAGGGGGAGGAGGCTTTGAGTTTTGGCCCCACCCTCGCAGAAAGTAAAGGATATCAGGGGAATAAGGCCAAATCGCATCCGATGAAATCTACCCCCTGGACATGTGGTTCTTGCGGACATACCAATAAGGCAGAGGATCTGGAATGTCATTCTTGTGGAGGAAAGTTGCCTGTAGTGTCCTTGTTTAAGGCACAACGTGTCTATCTGGTAGACATCCAGCGAATTGAACTGAGCTGGGAAGTTCACGAGGCTGATGAGGTAATGCTGGTTCCAGGCAATGAGTACCTTCCCGCGAAGGGAACCTTTGAAGTGAGTGCGGAGGTAGGGGACTTATACGTCCTCATGGCAAAAAATCAGTACGGTACCCGCAGGCTGATGACGAGGGCCAGGGCTTTGCCTCCTCAGATTCACAGTTTTACCTGCATTGATGATAAAATCCAGCTGGGATATCCGGTGATTTTTCAATGGGATGTCGAGCATTGTGAGAGTTTATTTATTTCCGAAGTCGGAGAGGTTACCGGGCGTGGATATGCAGAGGTAGAAATCAGGAAACCCGGTATTTATACACTGACTGCGAAGAATGAATCCGGGGAAGTTTCCAAAAACCTGGAGCTATTCCTTCCTCAACCTGAGGTCAGTAGTTTTTATGCTGCTTCAGAAACTGTAGAGTTGGGCATGCCTATTACTCTCTTTTGGGAGGCACACAACTATGAGTCTCTTCGCCTGATGCCTTATGGCCTGGATGTAACAGAAAAAACGAGCCATGATGTATATCCTGACAGAACCACAGATTTTTATCTCTTAGCGAAGAACCTTTCGGGAGATGTCATGCGGAAGGTAACACTCAGACTTCCTCCTCCAAGGATCAGTTATTTTGGCTCTGAAGATGGAATTTCGACGGAGGGTAGTCCTGTAGAACTAAGGTGGCAAGTAGAGAATGCATTTAAAGTAACCATGAACCAAGGGATCGGAGAAGTGCCGGTCAATGGAACCATAGAAGTACGACCTGAGAAAGCATATACAGATTATGAGATCATTGCGATAGGACATTCGGGTGTAGAAAAATCCAGTTTTAGGGTGACACGCTTCCCCATTCCACTTGAGGAGCAGATGTTTTTGCTGGATACCCCCGATCCTTACGAATTGACTTTACAATTACCACCACCCAATAAACAATTGATGCCCATGCCTCAGCGAAAAAACGAAAATCCTACTACTGAAGAGGAAATCGCCAAGGAACAGGACTACCAGGTTTGGCGAGCCCAGCAGATGATGTTGACAGATGATTTGATGCGGATGGAAAAGGCCAGTATCAGAACCGAATTCAAGAAAATAATTGCTCGATTGAAGAAAAAGAAAACCAGTCAAAACAAAGGCTAAGACGGATATCATGGACGAATACGGACACACTTATACCGACGGATATACAGACCCATACCAAAACCACTATGAGCCATTGTCTCCGGTGAAGAGATTTTTCTTCGCTTGTGCTGGTGCTTATACCAGGATACTGGAAGCCTGTCCTTCTGAGCATACCAAGTATGTAGGAATTGGAGCTACCATTTTTCTGACGGCATGTCTGGCTATCCTTTCGGGTTCCTTTGCTATTTTTACCCTTGTTCAGAATGTTCCCATATCAATTATGTTTGGTTTGCTGTGGGGAGCTTTGATTTTTAACCTTGACCGCTACATCGTTTCTTCCATTCGTAAAGATGGAAGGGCTTGGGCAGAAATCGGCCTGGCAATGCCTCGCTTGATTCTGGCGGTATTGATCTCAGTAGTGATCACCAAGCCAATTGAGGTAGAACTTTTCCGCAACCAGATCAACTCTGAATTGCTTTCTTACACCAACCAGATCCAAAAGGAGAAGGTAGCCCAGTTGGACAATCGCCTGGGTTTGGACTCCATTCGTCTGGAACTTAAGCGTCTGGACAGCATCCGATTTGAGTTTAAGAAGTTGAAGGAAGGGAAACCTAACTCATTTGACTTTGGAGAGATTTCAGGGGAATACACCCGCGCCAAGTCTACCTATGACAGCTTGTCTAAAAACTACAATCCAAGGATAAAGGCAAATGAAAACCGTAGAAATTATCTATGGTCCAAGTATGCAGTCCGCAAATACAAAGAAAACCCTGACGGTTCCAGGACTCCTGCTGGCTGGGATTTTCCAAGAAAATACCAGGATCAGACGATCAAACTTTACCAGATCAACCAGCGCTTGAAAAAGGAACTGGAAGAGCAATTGGCCTTGGTCAATGAGTTGGAGCAGAAGCGTCGAAATGCAAGGGAGGAATACGCCAGTGGAATGGCAGAGGAGATTTCCTTGTTGAACTCCAAGTATGACGAGCTTTTGGCGATGAAGAAAGAGCGAGAAGTTGTTCGCAGGGAGGAACTACCTACGGTAGAGAAGAAAGCCAAAGGCTACGGCAGGGGATTTGCAGCTGACATCCAGGTATTGGAGAAGATGAAGGAAGACGATTCGTCTATATGGTGGATGAGCAACCTGATCATGTTGTTGTTCATCATGCTGGAGACTTCGCCGGTCTTTGTGAAGCTGATCTCAAAGAGAGGTCCTTACGATTACCTCCTGACCCGCATCGAGCATGCGAAGAAAGTAGAGTCGCTGCGCTACATCTCTGACATCAATTATGATTTGAATACCAGCATGCGCCTGCAATCACGCCGTGTAAGCAATACGGGGGTTGATGCAAATGGCTATTACGAAGATGCTGAGGAGCAGATATATACAGACTGACCTGCTTGACTCCCTATTTGGTAGAAAAATTTTTCTTCCAAATAGGGAAAAAAATCCTCAAAAAATTTGCCAGAATACCTGCTATCTGCTACATTTGTGCCCACACAAAAACAAACGGATGGTGCGGTAGCTCAGTTGGTAGAGCAATGGACTGAAAATCCATGTGTCGTCGGTTCGATTCCGACCCACACCACAACATATTTGCGTAAGTTCTTGTAAATCAGTGATTTATGAGAACTTTTTTCTTTTCGGGGTACAGTATAGGGAGCATTAATCTTGCTGTGTCCAGACCACTTCAGACATTTGCCCTATCGTCCTGTTAAATTCCCAATCTTCATATCCTTGTACTAAAAAAAGTAGCTATTCGAGCACTTTTCTACAATTTGTGGAAAAAAATATACATTTAGGCAAAAAAATTATACTAAATAAGGTAACCTTTATTTAGGTTTGATAAATTTTTTCGCAGACTGCACGGTAAAATAAACATATATGGATTTTAGACAAACTCAATTATCATTTGAAGATACTTCTATTATTGCTTCTCCAAACTTTGGTGCTAAAAAGAAGATAGATGTAATTTCTCTATTTTCCGGATGTGGGGGCATGGATTTAGGATTTTATAATTCTGGGTTCAATATTCGTTGGGCAAATGATATTGATCCCAGAGCTTGTGAAACCTATTCAAAAAATATTGGCGATCATATTGTGTGTGAGGACATAACTAAGATCGACTATGATCGAATTCCCGATGGTGATTTAATTTTGGGTGGCTTTCCCTGTCAGGACTTTTCAATGATATGGAAAAGAGAAGGGTTAAATACCGATAGGGGAAATCTATACCAAAACTTCGTTGAGGTAGTATCTAAGAAAAACCCTTTGATGTTTATTGCTGAAAATGTAAAAGGTATTTTAACGGCAAACAAAAAGAAAGCCATAAATAAAATAATAGACGACTTTTCAAATACGGGGAAGTTTGGTTATGTTACTAAAGCTCATCTTGTAAATTTTGCTGACTATGGTGTTGCTCAATTACGAGAAAGAGTATTGATTATTGGAGTGCGGAAGGACCTTAAATCGCACTTTCAAATACCTCTACCCACTAGGACTCCTAATTCATACTTATCATCAAAGGAGGCTCTTGAAGGAGTTGAGAAGGTCCCGTTCAACAATAACCATCAGAACATAAAGCCAAGGACCGTAGAAAAGCTAAAGCTTATTCCTCCTGGAGGTAACTTCACTGATATTCCTAAAGATTCCCCACATTATGTTAAGGGTATGATCTCCCATGTTTACAGGAGACTTCACCCTGATAAACCTTCGACCACCATTATTGCTGCTGGAGGGGGAGGAACTTGGGGGTATCATTATAATGAGCCAAGGCCCCTGACGAATAGAGAAAGGGCAAGACTGTTTGGATATCCTGACGATTTTGTTTTTGAGGGAAGTATCAGCGAGGTAAGAAGGCAAATTGGGAACTCTGTTCCACCATCCGGGATCAAGCCATTTGCCGAGGAAATCAAATCATTTCTTGAAGTGATTAAACACAAAATTGATGTACACTAATATCAAAAAGTTTGGAGGCGACTTTCGGCAGATTTTAACCAAAGAATTCAATAGCTCAAAAGGTGTAACTATAGCCTCTGGTTACGCTTCTTTAGACATAATTAACTTCTATTTCCCTTTATTCATTAGGATTGCTAAGAGTGGAGGAACTTCTAGGCTTCTATTAGGAATGGCATTTTATGAAGGATTGAGTCAAAAAAAACTTGATGCCATATCGAACCTAAATCGTTCACTAAAGCAGGAAAACGACCGATCTGGAGTTTTTGTAACCAACGGGAGGAGATATCATGGAAAAGTTTATCTTTTTGACAAAAATGAAAATAGTACCCTTTATGTAGGATCTTCTAATTTCTCATCTAGTGGTACCTCAGGAAATATTGAATGCACTATTCCTGTTTTCGATTCAAATCAAAAAGATACATTGATAGAATTCTTGGAAGATCTATATTCCCCTACCTATTCTATCACTATAGATAAAGCTGCTGTCCCTATTCATGGTAAGAAAAAACTTATTGTAAATAAAGTTAGTCGCATATGGAAAAAGCTTAAAAAGTATAACCCACAAGCTCATTCAATCAAAAATTTGCCAAAAATTGAAATACCCTTAAAAAGAAGTGTTGTCAATGAAAAGTCAAACCTTAACGTTTATTTTGGAAAAGGTCGATTGAATAGAAAGACTGGAATAGTGAAACCTAGACCCTGGTATGAAATAGAAATTATTGCTCCAAAGTACATTAACTCTCAAAATGAATATCCTAAAGGGGACTTTCTGGCTTATACTGATGACGGATTAATCATTCCGATGCGAACCCAAGGAGATTATTTCAAAAATATTAGATCAAAAGATAGCCTCCAGATTTTTGGTATTTGGCTTAAGGGGAAATTAGAAAGAGCAGGAGTACTACAGAAGTACCAGCCTGTAACCATTGGGCTATTGGAGGAGTATGGAAGGGATAAGTTAACTTTGTATAAGTTAGAGGAGGGGAAATTCTTTATGGAGTTTTGACCAATTGAATTCAGTAGAGTGTTCTAACTAAGACCATGTTTGAATAAAAATCTAGGCCCATCTGTTCAAAATGATATTTACGAAAGCAATTTGAACAAAAGCCTTCGCTGAGAGGGCAGTTTTCTCG